>CP070684.1:1260901-1275236 GCA_020352775.1 Candidatus Omnitrophota bacterium | reverse complement strand
GGAGCTCTTTCTTCTTTTGTATATCAGAGTTGGCATCAGCAAATTCTCCGGTGTGTATTTCAACGTGATCCGCCCCCATTTTTTTTGCTTTTTCAATCTGGCGCCTTGAAGGATCAATAAAAACACTAACTTTAATTCCCGCTGCCTGCAGCTTTTTTACTACGCGCTCTGTTTTTCGGTAATTGTTTATAAGGTCTAGTCCTCCTTCGGTAGTAAGCTCTTTTCTTCGCTCCGGAACTAAAGTCGCCTGCTGGGGCTTTACATAAAGCGCATAAGTCACGATATCGGTGCTGGCAGACATCTCAAGATTTAAGGGAATTTTAAGCGCTTGCCTCAATAAAAATACATCTCTTTCCTTTATGTGACGCCTATCTTCCCTTAAATGCACTACAATTGAATCACAACCAGCCCATTCACAGAGCATGCCCGCTACTACTGGATCGGGATAAATCGTACCCCGGGCTTCTCTTAAGGTAGCGGTGTGGTCAATGTTGACTCCCAAACGCATGAGCTGCTGTTAAATTATATGCGCACTCCCTTGGTAATTTCTCCACTCACATAAATCCACACCACGATTGCGATAAGCAGAGAAATAATCTTCAACCAAATATTGTGCGTTGCAACACCTTTAAGGTTTATCTTCTTTAATAATACTCTCTTTAAAATGTTCATGCGGTCTTGGTTAACTGTCCTTTAAGGATGGTTAATAAATCATTTGGCGACAAATTCCTGGTGAGCTGGCCATTAATCGCTAAAGAAATTGAGCCGGTCTCCTCAGAGACAATAACTACCAGCGCATCAGAGTTCTCTGAAAGACCTACTCCCGCACGGTGGCGCATCCCCAGGGTGCGCTCCAGCTGCGGATTCTCGCTTAAAGGAAAAAGACATGCAGAAGCAATAAGACGCGTTCCTTCAACCACTACCCCTCCGTCGTGAAGAGGTGCGGAAGGATAAAATATATTCTGCAGCAATTCCCCGCTTAAATCAGCCTGAAGCGTTACCCCGCTCTCTATTACATTCTTTAAGCTCAACTCTCTTCTTATCGCAATAAGCGCCCCGATGCGTTTTCGTGCCATCGCACCTGATGCGGCTACAATTTCTCTTATCGCGTTCTCAATTTCTTCTTTTTTAGGCTCCATGTAAAAGATATGCCCTCTACCCAGCCTTATTAATCCTTCCCGCAATTCTGGCTGCAATGTTATAAGCATTAAAATTACGAAAAACGCAAAGAGTTTAGTAAATAACCAGCTCAATACAAACAGGCCTAATTTCTGAAAGACTAAAAAAGAAATAAGAAGGATAATGATCCCCCTTAAGAGATAGGCTGCCTTTGTGCCCTGTAAAAACAGAAATATCTGATAGATAACTGCCCAGAGGATAATTATCTCGCTGATTGTCTTCCAGTTTAGAAATCGAATAATTAAATCCATTAGTTACCTATAATTTGAGAAACCAATCTAGCTGCCTGTTTTGTCTGGCCTACGTCATGAACCCGCAATATATTTGCGCCCTTAAGAATTGAAACTGCACTGGCAGCAATTGTCCCAACCAGACGTTCTCCTACCTCTATATCAAGCACTTTGCCGATAAAAGACTTTCGTGAAAGTCCCAGGAAAATTGGCAACCCAAAAACTTTAAATTTGTATAGTTCATTGATAATCGTAAGATTATCCTCTACTCTTTTACCAAAACCAATCCCGGGATCAAGAAGAATTTGTTTGCTGTCAATCCCGGCATTTTTGCAAAAATTAAGCCTTTCTTGAAAGAAATCAGTGATCTCCCCTAGGACATCTTTATATTTTGGATTTAGCTGCATTGTGCGGGGTGTTCCCTTCATATGCATAAGCACGCATCCTAATTTATATCTCTTTATTAACGAACTAATTTGAGGAGCGGCTCTTAAAGCGCTAATATCATTAATAATATCGGCTCCTTCATTAACTGCTTCTTTGGCTACGCTGTATTTATAAGTATCTACGGAAATTAAAAGCTTCTTAAACTTTTTCCTTATCGCTTTTATTGCGGGCGTGACTCTTTTTATCTCTTCTTTTTCTGGAACTCTTTTGGCAAAGGGGCGAGTTGACTCTCCCCCCACATCAACCATATCTGCGCCCTCTTTGACTAATCCTTCAACTTTCTCTAAGGCTAAATCACTGATCTTTTTGCCTTTAGCCTGCGCTAATAAGCCATCCTTAGAAAAAGAGTCAGGCGTTATATTTACTATTCCACAAACAAGCGGTCTTTTTATCTTAAAGATTTTGTTGCGGGCTCGCAATGAAAATTCTTCTCTTAAGATATTATTTAAATACGATGAAATATCTTCTGAGACTTTCTTTAAACCAAAGGGCTGGTTTTTTAATTTCTGGCATAATTTTCGCAGCTGGCTTACGCTTCCAAAAACAAGCACTGAGGTCTTTGTCTTCTTAAGAAGCGCTTGGCGGTGTATTGCCGCATCCGTTCCTAAGGAGAGAAGATGTTGTTTTATGATGTTGGCTTCCCAGGAATTAACCCCTTCCACCTTAAATGCCGCCCCAAGCATTTTGGGTGACATAATCTTTATGCCTTCGGTTGCCACCCCTAAAGAAGTCATTATTTTATGTGCTTGCTCCTGGCTGCTAATCTGCAGAGGGCTTATTCTCATTTTTAAACCCGATTATCTTTTTAACCTCTTCGGCATCCATTACTTCTTTTTCAAGGAGCGTATTGGCCACGACCTTAAGCTTATCTATCTTTTCCTCTAAAATCTTCTTGGCCCTGCTATATGCTTCTTCTACAAATCTTTTTACCTCGCTATCTATTACTTTAGCCATATCTTCAGAATAATCTTTATGCTCTACCAACTCCTTACCTAAAAATACTGGCCCTTCGCGCCGGCCCAAAGTAATATGGCCGATTTTTTCACTCATCCCGAATTCCGTAACCATCCTACGTGCAATCTTGGTCGCTATTTCTAAATCATTATGTGCTCCGGTAGTAACCTCACCCAAAATTAATTCCTCAGAGGCTCTACCTCCTAACAGCACACACAATCTATCCATCATCTCGGATTTAGAATGAAGATATCTGTCCTGAATAGGCAGTTGCATGGTGTAACCCAGAGCACCTACCCCGCGCGGGATAATCGAGACTTTATGCAAGGGATCAACATTGGGCAGATACAATGAAAGCAAGGAATGCCCGCTCTCATGGTAAGCAATAATTTCTTTTTCTTTTTTAGAAATCACCCTGCTCTTTCTCTGCGGACCAGCAATAACGCGCTCAATCGCCTCCTGCAATTCATCCATCTGGACCGCATCTTTATTGCGCCGTGCAGCTAGGAGTGCAGCTTCATTACATAAGTTCTCTAAATCCGCTCCGGAAAATCCAGGAGTTTGTTTGGCAATAATACTTAAATCCACGCTAGGAGCTAATTTAAGTTTGCGGCTATGCACTTTTAAAATCGCGTCTCTGCCCTTTATATCCGGAGCATCAATAATAACATGACGGTCAAACCTTCCCGGCCTAAGAAGCGCCGGGTCTAATACATCAGGGCGGTTGGTAGCAGCCATGACAATTATACCTTCTTCGGTCTGGAACCCATCCATTTCCACCAAAAGCTGATTCAAAGTCTGCTCACGTTCATCATGGCCTCCTCCGATTCCTGCAAAGCGCTGTCGGCCCACTGCATCTATTTCATCAATAAATATGATACAACCCTTACCAGCTAATTTAGCGGCCTTTTTAGACTGTTCAAAAAGGTCCCGCACACGCGAGGCACCCACACCCACAAAAAGCTCCACAAAATCAGAACCGCTGATACTAAAAAAAGGAACCCCGGCTTCTCCTGCTACTGCTTTTGCAAGTAGTGTCTTTCCACAACCCGGAGGACCAACCAGGATTACACCTTTAGGGATTCTTCCCCCCAGACGCTGAAAACGTTTGGGGTCTTTTAAAAACTCTATTACCTCGCGCAGCTCTTCTTTGGATTCATCTATACCGGCGACATCGCGAAATGTCACTTTGGGTTTTTTCTCTTTCTCGATGGCCTGGGTTTTGATTCTTCCAAAACTCCACACTTTTGAACCCATCTGGCTCCCTTTGTAGGAAAAATACCAAAGAAAGAAAATAAATAAAATTACCGGGCCTAAAGAAAAAATCAAATTTGCCCAGAGAGTACGCGGAGGTTCGACTTCAAACTTATCTACGTTTTTTCTTAAAAGCGATAGAAGCTGCTCATCCTCTTGGGGTACATAAAGATAGAAGCGGCCTCCTCCAGCACTTTCAGTAAAGTCCCCCTCAATCAAATGCTCTATCATTTTTACCGAAGCAATCATGGGCGCCTGGCGATTGCGCTCAAGAAGAGAGTAGAATTCAGTATAGCTGAGCTTTTTTACCAACCCTCCCATGGAAGGAGAAAAAAGAGTGGTCAGCCAGATAATCCCCAAAAATATTAGGATCCAAAACAGGCCCCCTCTGAAAAACTTAGCTTCCGGCTTCTTTTTACCCTTATTTTTGTTGTTTTTATTATTCATGGGCACCTACCATTATACTTAAATGCCTTATAAAATCAAGATTTGAATACGAAGTAAATTTTGCTCTTTTTTTACTAAAAGCGAGGGTAAATCCACGATACTTCCCGAAGGCCTTTTTAATACTAGATCCCTTATTTCCTCTAGGTGCCGGCCTTCGATGCGGCGCACATCTCCCTTTAACTCCTCTATCGCAATACGCATTAGGTGATTAAATACTGCCGGTGATAATTTCTTAAGCCCTTCTAAATCCAGGCATAATTCTTTAGCGCTATGCCGGCGCTTAAGAGAATTAAAAACATCGAATGATGCAGCATAAATAAAATCATAATCTAAAGAAATACTGCGGGAGAGGTTATATAGATTTTGAGCAATATTGGGATTTAACTCCTTAAGCAAAGGGAATAAATTTAGGCGGATTTTGTTACGTAAGAATTTATCCTCAAGATTACTCTCATCCAGACAATAAGAGACTTTTTCTCGCTTTAGCCAATCAAGAATCTTACTCTTTTCTATCTCGATTAAGGGTCTTATTACTGTCAGACTTTTATATTTTGATTTAGGCAAAAATCCCCTTAGACCCCTTAGACCCGTTCCTCTGATAAGGCGCATAAGTACAGTTTCTACCAAATCATCTTTATGGTGGCCTAATGCTATTTTTTTAATCTTAACCTCGCGCGAACATTTTAAAAAGAAATCAAAGCGTAAATTACGCGCGGTCTGCTCAAGGGAGTCTCCTTTAAAAAACTTTCTTACGTCTTTTTTTTCGCTGATAAATTTTATCCCTTCCTTTTTGCAGAAATTATGCACAAACGCCTCTTCCTTATCTGCCGAAGGCCTGAGACCATGGTTAAAATGAACACAAACCAATTTAAGTTTATATTCATCTTTTAGGCGGCTGAAAACTTTGAGCAGACACATAGAGTCTGGCCCGCCCGAAACTCCCAAAAGGAGCTTATCATTACGCTTAAGCAAATCGTAAGATCTGATTGTATCTTTTAAGGTTTCCTCAATCATTGCGCTTTGCGTTAATTATACCACAGCTGTCAACATCTGCTATAATAAGCCTTATGGAAATTCTTGCAATTAACCCCTGGATATATGACTTTGCCGCCTATGATTTTTGGCTTAAACCCTATGGTTTTTTAGTACTCCTTAGCTATCTTGCCAAAAAAGGATTAAATATTGACTATATCGATTGCCTTGATAAAAAGGAATTCCTTGGTTCTTTTGGCAGGGGTAAATACCCTGCTGAAATTATCAAAAAACCAGAAATCTTTAAGTCAATCCCGCGCCATTTCAAGCGTTATGGTATTGCACTTAGTGAATTTCTCTGTCGCTTAGCCAGAGCAAAACCGGATTACATCCTTATCACTTCTTCCATGACTTATTGGTATCCGGCAATTAAGGACATCGCCCACATCGTAAAAGAAAAGTTTCCCAAAACACCGCTGATTATAGGAGGGACCTACACTAGCCTGTGTTATGAACATGCCCAGAGAGAGCTGCCCTGTGATCTGATTTCTAAAAATTCATCCCTTAAAGAATTTTTCTCATACCTGGGTCTTGAGTTCAACGAGGAAGAGTTCTACTCTACCCTGCCTCAATATGATAATTTTTACACCCACCTAGACTATGTGGTCTTAAGAACATCCTGGGGATGTCCCTTTAATTGCAGTTATTGCGCGATAAACACTCTTCAGCCAAAATTTTTTAAAGTCCCTCTTAAAAACATAGTTGAATATATCTTGAGCTATTACCGGAAAGGAATTTGCGATTTTATACTTTATGACGATGCTTTTCTTTATGATCAGCAATATTGTAAAAACCTACTTAAAGAAATTGTACGCTCAAAAATAAAAGTGCGTTTTCACACCCCCAATGCCCTTCACCTGCGATTCCTCGATGCTGAGATCGCGCAACTCTTAAAAAAGAGCGGGTTCATAAACCCCCATTTTGGATTAGAGACTCTCCAGAGCCGCTTGCAAAAATTATGGGGCGATAAGGTCAACCGTGATGATTTGATAAATGGAATCAGCCTCTTAAAAAAAGGGGGCTTTAAAAACGGTGAATTCAGTGTTTATCTGCTTCTGGGCTATCCCGGCCAAGATCTTAAAAATTTAAAAGAAGAAGCTTTATTCATTAATTCTCTGGGCGCAAAAGTATCATTGGCAGAATTCTCTCCGGTTCCCCACACTGAAATATTTAAACACTACAAAAAAAGTTTTTCTGAACCACTCCTACACAATAATTCGGTGTTTGGATTCTTTCGGGAAAATAAAATGAGAGAGTTCTGGGATACAAAGAATTACGTGCGCCAATTAAACAAAGACTTAAGAAACAATAATTAGACCTGGGTTGTATGAAGAAAAAGATAAAAGGTTAGGACCCCGATAATAAAGGGCACTACAATCCCGAATTCATAATCACTAAAGAAATTCCAGGAGGCGAAAACCAACGTTCCCCCCACCACCAACACTAACAGGCCCCCGATACTGATATGGAAAAATAATCTGACAAACAGCAGTATTCCGAAAATAACAAACAATACTGCCAGAATAAGGACTATATCCTCTGCATAAGGTATATTTTCCAGATTCTTTAAAAAGGGAAGATCTAACTTCATAATTACCCCTAATATTATTGTAATCCTAAAATAATCCCATAACAAGAAAAAATATTAGCGGCGGGAAACAAAAGAATTGTCTTTGATATAAAATCTTAAAGGCAAATTTTTAGATTGGGTGGCGTAGTCAACTCCGACTCTTTTTGCAGCTGTAATCTTTGAATTTTTAACGGACTTTGCAGCAATAAATATATCCTTAGACACAATGCTCTTGCCTAAAAAACTCTTATTGATCCCAAAGCTTTGAGTCCAACGACACGGTCCGTTAGTGAGTTTATGTAATGCACTCATCTTTCGCCGCCTTTGCATAAGCTCAATCCCCTCCAAAGGCTCCAAAGCCCTTATAAAAACTGCCTGAGGATCGTCTTTTTTTGATACCACGATATTAAAACAATAAAATTTTCCATAAATAAGGTAAGTATAGATTTTGGCACCTTCAGAGTATAAGATTTTATTTCGTGGGGTTACTTTGCCTCTGAAGCTGTGGGAGGCATCATCATCCTTACCTAAATAAGCTTCGGTCTCAACAATTTTTCCTACTAAGGTGTGATTTTTATTTTTAAGGACCAGATAATCTCCCAAAATATCTCTGGCTACGCTCTTGGCGTTACGCAGGAAAAATTTTTTTGCTCTTTTTCTTAGCCCTGTTAGCTTAAAGGCCATCTGGATTAAAAAATAATGAATTATGCGGTGGGAAAAATACGAATTAGTCTTTCCAGAATTTAAGCTGGTTGTCGCCAAAATAAAGCATTAATTCCTTCTCTTTATATTCCCAGCGCTCATAGCCATCCACGGTGTATTCTATGGTATCAGGAGAACCAATCTTGTCTGTCACCCTAGCCCTTGTATCACCAACGCGAAGTATGACATCAGTTCCCTCAAGAACAAGATAAGCTTTCCTGTAACACCCTTCCCTGAAACCTGTTTCCATCTCAATGCAAATTGAACCGTTGCGATGAGACATGTAATCCTCCATCTTTGCACATCCGAAAAACAAAACCAGCGCTCCGATTACCAAAGCTATTTTTTTCATCTTATCCCTCCCCAAATTAAAATAACGTTTAATATTGCTCCTACTGAAACTGCACAAGAAAGCATGATAAATATTGATTTTATCATATCTTTTGCACCCAGCTCTCTCACTAAAACAAAAAAGGTCGCGGCACAGGGAAAGTATATCCCCAGAATAGATGCTCCTACAATAAGCTGTCTTAAGGACATATCAAGGGGACGCAACATCCCCACTGCCACATCTTTTCTTAAAAACCCTATTATTAAAGCACCAATTACCTCTTTGGGCAAGCCCCAAATCTTGGTGACAATGGGAGCAAAAACCATTCCCAATAAATCAATTACCTTAAGATAATAAAGTACATTGACAATTACAATTCCTAAAAGGACCAAAGGCACTGCTTCTTTTATAAACCAGCTTATTCTCATCCAAAGTTTTCTTAAAGCAGTCTTAAGGTGCGGGATGCGGTAAGAAGGAATCTCTATTAAAATCTCAGGGCTTCTGCCGCTTAAAAAGCGATTCATGAAAAACCCTAATATAAACCACACTGAAAAAAGAGTAAAGAAAACTATTGCTACATATTGGCCGCCAAAGCGACCCAAAAGACCTACAATCATTGCGCTCTGTGCCATACAGGGGACTGCCACTGCCAGAAGAGTAGCGGCAATGAATTTTTCACGCCTGGCTTCAAATAAACGCGTTGAAAGCGCACCCGGCACATTACACCCCAATCCTAAAATAGTAGGGATAATTGCATAACCATGGAGTCCTAATCTGTGAAATACCCTATCCGAAAGCACTGCCAAGCGCGGCAGATACCCCGAGTCTTCTAATAATCCCAAAATAAAGTAAAAACTTAACACATAAGGCATTACCATCGCAAATGGAACATAGATACCGGTGGTTAAGACCCCGAAAGATTGACTGTATTCAATCTGACCTTCTACTAAATTTCCAATAAGAATGGTGTGTAAAAAACCCCCCTCTCCTAAGATGCCGCTTAATTTCATAGCCAAAGGATTATAGAAATGCTCAAAGAAGGGATCGCAGATATGATTAATAAATCCTTCTCCGATAAAGCGGATTACCACAAAAGAAAGACACACCACCACTAATGCAAAGAAAAAAGCAAAGGGAGGCTTGATGCTTAATTCCTGCATTATATCCAGAAAGGTATGGTGGCGATGGTGTAATTTTTGAACCTTTTCTACGATGTTGCCGATTTCATTCCATAAAGGAATCTTTTTGGTTCTTAACGGTGAAAGCTTGGCCTGCTTTATCTTAAATACCAAATCCTTGATGCCCTCACCGGTCAATCCGCAGGTAGTAACAACCGGAACCCCTAAAAGCTCCTCTAATCCTTTAACATCTATTTCTATTCCTTTGTGTTTTGTCTCATCCCAGATAGTAAGTACAACTATGAGAGGCTTCTCTTTCTTATTAATCAACTCCAGAGTCAAATGCAGGTTTCTTTCTAAATTTGTGGCATCCACGATATTAATAAGTACATCTGCCTCATCAATAAGCTTTACTGCCACATCCTCTGCTTTACTGGTGGGATGAAGACTGTAGGTACCGGGTACATCAATAACCTCTGCTTCCAAATCAAAAAAGCGCATGAACCCTTTGGAGAATTCAACCGTTGTGCCGGGATAATTAGAGACAATCGTTTTTACACCGGTTAAGCGGTGAAAAATCACGCTTTTTCCTACATTGGGATTACCAATTAAAAGTATTTTCATTCTATGCTACTTTTCCAATGGTTCTACCATTATCTTGGAAGCCATGCCCCTTCCTAATGCAACCTGGGTTCTTCCCGCTTTTACCACTACCGGTCCTTGAGAAAAAAGGCGTGTTACTTTTGTAACGATTGAGCCTTCGCGAATACCCATATCCTGTATTCTTTTGTTGATCCCAGCTCCGCCTTCAATGCTTATTACTTTTGCTGATTGTCCTTCGTTAAGTTGAGTCAAATCTATCATAAATTAACTCCTTTTTTGATATCAAAGATAATCTTTATCTTCTTCTCCTCGGGGCCCAAAAATAGCGGTGCCAATCCTTATGATATTTGCCCCTTCCTCAATTGCGACTCTGTAGCTATCGCTCATTCCCATGGAAAGATACTTCCATTGCAGTCTATCACCGTAACTATTCTTTATCCTGTCAAAAATCCCCTTAGTCTCACTAAAAAAAGGCCGTAGGTTTTGGGGATTTTCTAAAAACGGCCCCATGGTCATTAACCCCGTCAATTTTAAGCTATCAAATTTTATAACTTCTTTTAGAAATTCCTCTACCTTTTCGGGAAATACTCCGCTTTTCTGGGGCTCTCTGGCGCAATTTACCTCGATTAAAACCGGCATAACCTTATTTATTTTCTTACATTCTTTATCCAGAACTTCTGCCAGCTCCACAGAATCAAGGGTCTCTATTATATCAAAAATCTTTACCGCATGTTTTGCCTTGTTTTTCTGCAAGTGGCCGATTAAATGCCACTTAACTTTCCTGCCGATAACTAATTGTTTCTTTTCTGCCTCCTGAATATAATTTTCCCCTACTGCACCCACTCCGGCACAAATCGCCTCCTGAATTTCCTGCACCGCTCTTTTTTTGGTTGCAGCAACAAGCAATACCTCTTGGGGCAGTTCTTTTAGTATTTTTTCTACATTATCTTTAATCATTGGTAATAAAATACTTTCTGCCCTCGTGCTTGTATTCTCGTATTTTTTTATCCGTAATTAACATATCCAGACATTTAAGGACTTCGTTATAATGCAGCCGCAATGATTGCGCTAAATCCTTTATGGTCGCAGGCCTTCTTTTTAAAAACTTTACAATATCATGTTTGGCATCGGGATAAAACTTCTTTCTGGTCTTTTTAGAAAGTAATGAGGCGACCTCAACTCTTTTTCCCAGTATCTTCTTTATTTTCTCTATTCTCTCTTTATCCGGCAAAGAAACCTTCTGGGCCGTCGGCCTTATGGGCAGATTAAGTTGGATTTTATCCGGTTTTATTTTTTGGATCAGCTCTTTAAATTTCTTTGCCTCTGCTAAAGTATCATTTATGCCTTTAACAAGCATGATTTCAAGCCAGATTTTACCCTTAAATTCTTTACGCAAAGCTATCAGGCCTTTTATTATTTTCTTTAAAGTCACACTCTTATAGGGCCGGTTGATTCTGATAAAGGTGCGGGGGCTAGCTGCATCAAGTGAGGGAATAATTAAATCTGCTTGCCTTAATTCGCGTCTTATGTCTTTACGGTGTAGAAGTGAAGAATTTGTAATAACGCATACCGGATACTTGTTGTTGCCGACTCCTTTTATGGCTTTGATAATCTTATCCAGATTTTTGTGCAGGGTAGGCTCTCCTGAACCGGAGATAGTAATATAATCAATGTGCGGATGCCTTTTTAAGATAGTGCTTAATTCCTTCTTAAGTTTTCCTAAATCTATCGCGGAAAATCTTCTGATTGTTTTGTGGGGAGTGGCTCCTAGCTGGCAGTAAATACACTCAAAGGAGCACACCTTTGGCGAAGTCAAATCGACCCCCAGTGAAAATCCTAAGCGTCGTGAAGGGACGGGGCCGTAAAAGTAATCCATCTTTATACCAAAAGAAGCTGCGAAATATAATATTTATGATACGTAGACGCTTTCCCAATATTTGCGTAACATTTTTACTTTATTTTCCAGCCAGGCAGTATTTTGTTGATACCATTCTACAGTTTCCTTAATTCCTTTTTCTAAATCAACTTTGGGGCGCCAGCCTAATTTACGGATTTTATAATAATCCAAAGCATAGCGATAGTCATGACCCGGTCGGTCTTTAACAAATTGTATCAAATCATCCCTTTTACCCAATACCTTCAATATTTTTCCTACGGTATCGATATTAGGACTTTCTTCTCCGCTGCCTAAATTATAGGTTTCTGCGATTGCACCTTTTTTTAACACGGTCAGTATCCCTTCGGCACAATCTTTAACATAAAGCCATTCCCGCCTGTTAAGTCCTCTTCCGTACACCGGAACCTTTTCATTATGAGAGGCCTTAAAAATAACCACCGGAATAAGTTTTTCGGGATACTGCCAGGGGCCGTAATTATTTGAAGGCCGCACAATAATAGCGGGAAATTTATATGTTCTTATGTATGCCTTAACAAATAAATCAGAAGATACCTTTGAAGCAGAATAAGGATTGCCGGGATTTAAAAGGCTATTTTCTGAAAACTTTCCCTTTTTTATTTCTCCGTAAACTTCATCTGTTGATATGTGTATGAATCGTTTAATACCAAAATCTTTTGAGGCCTCAAGGAGCGTATGAGTCCCTATAATATTAGTTTCGATAAATTGGGATGCATCCTGAATGCTTCGGTCAACATGTGTCTCGGCGGCAAAATGAACTATAACATCAGGTTTTTCTTTATTAAAAATAGATGCAATCTCATTTTTGTTGCGAATATCTGTTTTATAAAAATTGTATTTTCCTTTAATATTTCCTAAGCGCTTTAAGTCGCCGGCATAAGTCAATTTATCAACAACAATAACCTTATAGCTCCTCTGAACTGCTAAGCGCACAAATTCACTGCCGATAAACCCTGCCCCGCCGGTTACTAATATTTTAGATAATCTTTTACGCATTCCTCCAGAACCTCACTTATCTTTCTTACCTTAAAACCTGTTTTTTCTAATTTTCTAGTTGATAAAACTAGATTAGTTCGCATAAGTTTAAGATCTTTGTTCTTGATGATTGTATATTTAAAATCAGGTCTATATTTTTTATAAACATCTAAAAGTTGCGGATACCTCAAAGGACCTTTATTCACCACATTGTAAATGCCTTTAGCATTTATTTTCATCAAATGCTTTAGGGCCTTAAGAAAGTCCGGAATATAGGTTACAGAATTAGGGACATTGATGACTGTTTTATATTTGATAAGTTTATTCAGAATATTTTTAGGATGAGGCCGGTTATCAAGGGGGATCCTAATTCTTGCAAGCAAAAGATTAAACTTATCGGCAAAAACCCCCAAAGATCTTTCAGTATAAATCTTGCTTCTACTGTAGAATAAATCATAGGAATCAGGAATTTTATCTTCTGATATTGGTTTATCTTTGCCATATCTAAATTTATAAATACAACCGCTGCTAATATGGATGAGTTTTATATTATTCCTTATTGCAAGATCAGCCAGAATTATAGGAATAAAAGTATTAGCGTATAATGTATTATCCTTATCTAATTCACAATCATCTACGTTTCGTTTTCCGGTATATCCAATACAATTTATAATGGTTTTGGGCTTGTATTTTTTAATTTCAGCTTCGGCATCTTTAAAGGAAGATAAGATTCGAGTTGAAACATCACAGTCAAAAGCCTTCGCTACCTTTTCCCCAATAAATCCTTTGCCAAAAAGAAGAATTCTATCTTTTTTCATCAGCAATTCTTATTAAATATTCACCGTAGTCGGTATTCATTTTTTCTGCCAAGAGGTATAACTGCTTCTTATCAATATAGCCCATATTATAGGCAACCTCCTCAACGCATCCAATCTTTAAGCCTTGCCTGTCTTCTATTGTTTTTATAAACATCGAAGCGTCTATCAGTGCATTAGAAGTTCCTGTATCAAGCCAGGCATAACCCCGGCCAAGCAGCTTTACCTTTAATTTTCCGCTTTTTAGATATTGACAATTAACATCGGTTATCTCTAACTCCCCTCTTGCCGAAGGCTTAAGGCTCTTTGCAATATTAACTACGTTATTATCATAGAAATAAAGGCCGGTAACAGCCCAATTTGATTTAGGAATTCTGGGCTTCTCTTCAATCGTAATTACATTTTTATTCTCATCAAATTCTATAACTCCGTAACGCTGGGGGTCAGTAACATAATATCCAAAAACTATGCTTCCTTGCTTGAGGCCTGAGGCTTCCTGTAAGAGGCCGGTTAAATTCTGTCCATAAAAGAGATTGTCTCCCAAAATCAAACTCACAGATTCTGTGCCGATAAATTCCTCACCGACAATAAAAGACTCAGCAATGCCGCGCGGCTCTTGCTGGATAGCATAGGAAAGATTCATTCCCAAGTCTTTTCCGTCGCCCAATAAATCTTTGAAGCGGGGTATATCTTTAAGGGTAGATATCACTAAAATGTCTTTTATTCCTGCTAACATTAAGACTGACAAAGGATAATAAATCAT
>CP070684.1:1198794-1260801 GCA_020352775.1 Candidatus Omnitrophota bacterium | reverse complement strand
AAGAAATTGAGAAAACTCTTTCCTTCCAGACAAAAGACCGGGAATGTGTTTTTTTGCTAAAACATAAATAGTATAAGCTGCATCGAGATCACTAATCTTGGCAGCTTTAGTATAGCCAGAAATAACATAATCAATAAATTCATCGATGGAAAAGATACGAGGGGGAACAAAACTCCCTCTTATCTTTCGGGAAAGCTCACGCTTTAAGAACAATGCTGGGCGCTTACCACCAAAAACACAGGCTACCCTGCTTAAATCACTACTTTTCGCAGCAAAATTATCATATAAAAGTGCTGCTACCTTCTCTATTAAATCTTGGCCTAAACTGTAAGTGATTACCTTTTCCATTTTATTCTACGGCATAAGTCTTTTCCTGGTCTAAATACAATAAAAACCCTTTTACTATTTTTCCTGGATATATATCCTTCGTAATCCTCATATATTCCTTGATCTGTTTTCTGTAATCCTCGTCTTTATCTACAGAAAGTTTATAATCGATAACCCAAACTTCCTTTTCTTTTACAATCAAACGGTCAATACGTTTAGTGTCACCGCGGCTATCCACCACTTCTATTTCGCGATAAACCATACCATCCGGAACATAAAAAATGTGGTTTAAGTCTGGATTTATGAGTAAACCTTTTATTTTTTGCTCAAAGTCTTTAGGGCTTTCAATATTGGGGTGCTCAAGGGTTGCGGCACTAAGCGCCTCTTGCATTAAACTTTCTCTATCTTGGCCAAAGGTATTAGGTATGCGAGAAAGAATAAAATGAAAGATGTTACCACTAATAATATTAGCGCGATTTCTTATTCGCTGCGGATCGCCAAACTCATCTTTCAGTAACTCTATCCAATTGCAATAATGTGAAGGCGCTAAATCTAATAATGGCTGCGCTAAGCCTTTATCCTCTGTGGAATAAACAATACGCTTTCCTTTCTCGCTTAACTCTTGGGGAATAATAAACTGCGCTTTATTATTACCAATACCGCTTTTTCGAGGGATAAATATGTAAAGTTCAAACTGGGCGCGCGTTAAGGCAACATAAATATTATTCAGTTCATCGATACAAGCCTTTTTATAATCCTTGGAATAGATTTCCTGCAGCTCTTTAGAATAGGCGCGATAGTATTTTGTGATACGCACAAGACCTAAGTTTTCACCTGCCTGCCCCACTACATGAGAGTTTGTACCTTTACCACCAGTTTCAGGAGTAATATCCATTCTTAAAAATGGTATGATGACCACGCCAAATTCCAATCCCTTAGCCTTATGAATAGTAAGAATTTTTACAGAATCGCTATGGATAACATTTACATACAAATCTTCAGCCGACGCCTCTTTTAAATAAGATAAAAATTCACCTAACCCTATATGTTCATCTTCGTTGGTCTTTATAAGCTCTAAAAACTTCATAAAAAAACTCTGGGCATCCTTAAACTTCTCCATAACAGCGAAACGGTGATAAATACTGGTTACTAATTCATA
The DNA here is from genome assembly GCA_020352775.1 of Candidatus Omnitrophota bacterium. Lineage (GTDB taxonomy): Bacteria > Omnitrophota > Gorgyraeia > Duberdicusellales > 4484-171. The sequence goes on along the minus strand of CP070684.1, from coordinate 1,259,315 downwards.
AGGCGAAATAAATCCTACGTTTTTAAAGAATTCATCAATATACTCATTCCAGATGCGCGGATAATTTTGGCGAAACAGATTGTAAAGACTAATTCCCGAATCGAGCTTACCCTCTCGATGCAATTCGAAGATAAAATCACGTATCTGGTCATTACTTATTCCACTTACGCAAGAAAATATCTCTCCCAAAATAAAAGCGGCAAAACTTAAATCATCTATGGGTGAATGCAGGAAATTTAAAAAAGCAACCAGTTCTTTTATCAGGGGATTTTCCAAAATATTAAGAGTTTTCTCTGACTCTACAGGTATCCCAGCCGCAAGAAGCCAACTTGTTATGAGCTCTACTTCATCGTTATCACGAGTAAGAATTGCTAAATCTTGATAGCGAAACCGCTCTTTAAGCTCCTCTATAAGGTTTAATATTTTTTCCTGCATAATAGCATTGCGCTCTTCTTGGTTCTTCTCATCTATGCGCTCAACACACACATAGCCGTATTTATTATTTTCTTTGTAATTCTGCACTGCATCCTTAAAAACATCAGTAATTTCACCAATTGCACCCTTCTCATTACCCAATTCTTTAGCAATCCCGGAAAGATTCATCATCCGTAAAATATTATCTTTGGAAAAAACCTGATTATTGAATTCAACGATTGCTTTTTGACTACGCCAGTTTTTGATCAAATGTTCCTCTTTTACATTAAATTGCCCAAACGCTTTCCTTACATCGTCAAACAACTGCGCCTCTCCTCCCCTGAATCTATAAATTGCCTGCTTTTTATCACCAACATAAAACAGTGAACCACCGCTTGAAAGTGCTTCTTCAACCATCATTTTAAGATTACGCCATTGCAAAATGCTTGTATCCTGAAATTCATCAATTAGATAATGCCTAAACCTTGTAGCGAGACGATAATAAAGCTCAGCAACCGTAATTCCCTCCTCATCAAAAAGAGCGCGGGCTTTATGGTTAAGCTCTTCCAGAAAAAGCATATCTTCTTTTCTTGATACAAATTGAAAAAAAGTTAGGAGCCCCCGAAACAATTTTACATAAGGATTGTATGAAACTGTAGCCTCAAGCTCAACGAGTCCTTTTAAACTTAAGTGCATCTTCTCCCATTTCTTGGCATAGGAAGAAGGACAACTATTTCCTTTATTCATGGAAACAATAGGCTTCTGAAACATCGAAGGCAAATCGCTGATTTCAAAAATGTTATTGCTAATCTCTGTAAACTTTGCGATAGAATTCTGAGCGGATTTATTCATCCCCTGCGGGAAATTTTTTGCCAGTTCTTTTATCTTCTCAAACAAATCAATCTTTTTCTTTATCACATCTTGGCCCTTGCCCGGATAATCTCTAAATGTCCCACCATACTTATTGCTTAGCCTAAACAAAGACTCCATTAACTCTAAAATATCATCTTTAGGAAACCAGCCGCTCCTATTCTCAACAAATAGATAATGCTCCAGGAATTCCTCCAAAAACCCGAACACTTCTTTATCGGCAGCTGCTTCCTCGATTACCGCATCAAGCGAATAAACCAGATAATGGCGGTAGTCGCGTTTAATTGAGAAACTGGCGGAACGGTCAATCCGTAAAGCACAACCCAAAAGAAGAGCATTAATAAATGAATCAATGGTCTGGGCCTGGAAGAAACTATAATGCCGGATAAGCTCATCCATAATTAGATTAGCCTTGGTCTGTGCAAATTTCTTATCCACTCCAAGCATCCCCAGGATATCTCTCTCCTCGTCCTTACTCTCAAAAGCGTCAAAAGCAATCCTTTTTAATAGCTCTAAAATACGCTCTTTCATCTCCACCGCTGCTTTATTGGTAAAGGTTATGGCAAGGATACTGCGCAAAGGTATAAATTCAAGGGGGATATTGGGGTTAATAAGGAGTTGAAGATAGCGCTTGGCTAAAGCATAAGTCTTTCCGGAACCGGCAGAAGCCTCAACCACCACAACTTCAGGAAATTTTAGCTGATTTGGATTCATAAATTTTTGGTGCTTCGAAAGCTTTAAAGAGGCAGATATTGATGAAATTTATCTAGCAAACATTACTTTGTATTCTCTGTGAGCATGTTACAGAACAGATAACCCTGTTCGATGGCATCGCTAAGAGCGATATGCTTTTTTTTACTTGTATCAAACCAGCGCTTGGGCATGGTGCTTTTTGTGGTCTTATGGAATCCCTTTTTAAGCATTGCCATAGCATAGGTCTTGATATCAAGAGCGGCAAAAGAAAAAGGACATACACCGCTAAATTTCATAAGATACCAGTAAATGAAAGTGAAATCAAATGAGGCCGGATACCCTACAAATACCACTTTACCAGAAAGTCCATTAAGCCACTTAACATATTCTTTCATGGCAATCTCGGGGCTCTTTAAATCTTTGCGAGAAGCCTCCCAGGCTTTTTTATGGCGCCCCCACCATCGCATGGTTGCCGAATCTTGCTTTGCTCCGGGAAGGGTCTCTAGGTTTGCACAAAAGGTGCTGATAAGTTCTTTTTGAGCACTAAATGCCGCGGAACCAAAGCTAAGCATGGAATTCTCACCCGGAATCGGGCCGTCAGCTTCAATATCTGTACTTACATAAATTTCTTTCATAGCTAGCCTATTTTTATTGTCCGCAGCGCTTTTATCCTCTCCAGTATCGGGGGATGACTATAATCTAGAAACACTTTTAAAGGATGTGGAGTTAAATTAGAAAGATTATCAATAGTAAGCTTCTTTAATGCTGCGATAAAAACTTCTGGTTTCGGATATGTTTTAACCGCGTATGAATCTGCCTGGTATTCATTCTTTCGGGAAAGAATATTATGGATTATGGAAAATATCATGCTTATCGGGGCATAAAGAAAACCAAAGAAAAATAAACTCCCATATACCGAGAGATTTTCCATTCTAAAGGCGGCAAAAAGCATGGGATTATTGATAAAAAATGAAAGAAGATAAAACATCAACCCTGAAGTGATAATTGATATAAACATCATCTTTAAAATATGTTTTTTCTTATAATGGCCCACCTCATGGGCCAGGACCAAAACCAACTCCTCTGCGGTGTGTTTTTGAATAAGAGTATCAAATAATGCTATGCGCCTGAACCTGCCAAAACCCGTAAAGAAGGCATTTGCTTTTGAGGAGCGGCGCGAACCATCCATAGTATAAATTCCTTTCATCTTAAAATTCTGGCTGCGCGCATAATCTTGGATTGCTTCCTTTAGTTCGCCTTCAGCAAGCGGCTTAAATTTATTAAACAAAGGCATGATTACTACCGGAGCGATGAATATAAGAAACAACTGAAAAAGCGTAAGCGCTATCCAACAATACAGCCAGGCCAGACTTCCGGCGGTGCGGAAAAACCATATCACTGCCGCAAATGCGCTTCCTCCAATAATAGCTAAAAGAATTAGTGATTTAATAAAATCAAACACGAATGTTTTAGGTGTAGTACGATTAAACCCGAATCGCTCCTCTATCACAAACGTACTATAAATAGCAAAAGGAATGCTTAACAATTCCCAGATAAGCACAACAACTGCACCAAAGACTAAACCGGTGAGAATAGAGCCAAATCCGAATTGACGCGCAAACTTATCAATGTAGTTAAAACCGCCGCCAAGGATAAAGGCAATAATAAGAGCGGTAAAAAAGGTGTCTTTGACAATAGAGAACCTGGTTCCGGTCTTAAGGTATTCCTGGGATTTTTTATATTTGCCAGCATCATACCAGCCCGCAAACTCCTGGGGCAACTCCAGTTTCGCATGGCGTACATTCAAAATCCCAACCAGCGAATCAAGAATATAATCAATGACTATAATCGCTAAGATAATTATGAGGAAAATGTTCATTGGATTATGTTAATGTGCTTTTAGGCTTTAACTTAGAAAGGCCTGGCTAGCTAATCTATTTTACACAAGAATTGATTGCTGGAAAGAGAAATTTAAAATATTAAATCTCAATCAATTTATACCCTAGTTCACCTAAACCAATTTCCTGGGCATACTCCAGATGCCGAAGGTAGTTTATGCTGGGATGGGCATCTTTGAACACATCATGTTTTTCTCTTTGTAATAACAAATCAATGCTAGCCTTATCAATACTTACCGGATCCCAGCTAAAAAGAACGCCTAAATCCTTAATAAACCCGCTCTTTTCCTTATTCATGCAATCGCACTCCTTGGTAATATAAATGCAGAAATTAACATAAGCACACTTTCTATTTTGAGTCGCGGCAAATGCATACTCAACCATTTTTTGGGCAAGTTCATCATAAGATTCTGACCAGGAGATTTTTACTGCACCATGAGGACAAACGCTTATGCACTGCGCGCATCCGATACACTTCTTCTCATCAATAAAAAATGCATCCTTTCCTTCGCTTATTGCATCAGCCGGGCAAAACTTTGCGCACATCCCGCACTTTACGCATTGCCCTTCTTTTATGTTAGGACTCACCACGCAATGCTGGCTTAGCTTTCCTCTGCGGGAAGCGCAACCCATCCCCATATTTTTTATGGCAGCGCCAAAACCGGTAAGCATATGGCAAGTAAAATGGGAAAAAACCAGAACAAAATCGATGTCTTTAAGAATTTGGGCCAGATAAAAATCCTTCAAATGCTTCTGGCTGCATTTAACTTTTAAATAGTCATTGCCGCGCAACCCATCGCCAATAATAATGGGGATATCTAATTTTCCAAACCCATGCTTATTAGCAATCCTTATATGGTCAACACTATTAGTGCGTTCACCGCGATAGAGGGTATTGGTATCAAAAAGAAAGGGCCTGGCACCTCTTTTATTCAAGAATCGCGCCAAAGGCGACAAAAGAGCGGGGTTAATATAAGATTTATTTCCCTTCTCGCCGAAATGGATTTTAAGCCCGATAAATTCGTCTTTCTTGATCTCTTTAAGAAATCCGCTTTTTTTTATTCCGTCGAGAATTTTTTGAGGCTGGGCGAGAAATTCCTGGTAGGTCCCGCGCTTAAAGTAGACTTGTGACATGTTCTTAGTAGAATCTTTCTCTTAACTTTTGAAAATAGTAATGAGCAAATGTTGCCTGTTTCTCTTCTTCCACGTCAATGATCTCCCCCCCGCAAAAGTAACCTACGGCAGGGTCGATGAATTCGGACCAAACCACCACGATTTTAAGCTTCACTGAATCTAATTCTTCGGGGATAAAATAGTCGATAAAAAGGACCTGGCCTTTCTGCCACTCCATCTCGGAAGCAAAGCATATCCCCATAAGGGAGAAATCCCTGGCTTTTCCCTGAATGCGCTTGCCTACCTCATTAAGAGGCTGGATCTGCAGAAAATCCTTGACCTCTACTCGTATGAGACGCCTTCTGTTATTCATTGCTCCCTATTATAACATATTTTTGGCAAAATTTCATCCCAACGCCCTAATATGGGACTTTCTCTGCCTCCTCAAAGACCCGGTGCCTGAGGAGGGTTTCCAGCTCTATGTTATTGATGTAGCTAAGCTTACAAAGCTCAAAAATGATATCTGAAGTCAATTTCTCCTTAGCTTTACTTTCTTTAGCAGCTTCCATTTCTCTCGCTAAACTCACCAAGCGCTTAGAAATCCTTTGTTCTTCGCTGCGTCTAGTTTTCTTGCCCAAATAACCGCGTTCTTTTAAAAATAGCTCTGCCATCAACAAAGAAGGGCTAGATAGAGGTAGCCTTTCCTTTATTGTCTTTCGCTTCTTTCTCTTAGCCTTGGCTTTTATCCAGTGCTCTAACACCTCCTCTTTGGTCGCAAGCTTTCGAGAAGAAAACACGTGAGGATGGCGCCAGATAAGCTTCTCATTAATTATTCTAAGAACATCAGTAAGAGTAAACTTTTTATTCTTATTAAAATGAAATGTGATCGTAGCCAGAATAAGGAAAAGATCCCCTAATTCTTCTTTAATAACTCTTATATTCTTATGCTGCATCCCATCCACCAGCTCATAGGCTTCCTCCAGAAGATAGCGTTTATAATCATCGGCAGTTTGGGCCTTATCCCAGGGACAACCAGACGGTGAATGTAGTTTTTTAATAACTTTTAATAACCTGTCAAATTCCTTCATCTTTTTATGCTGTTATAATGGGTGATATTTTCGAGGGGTCGTTTGGGAACATGCAAACGATTCTTTTTATCAAGCCAATACTTAACGTTATCAGCTTCTTCCAGTTTAGGAGATTCTGCGGGATATCCTAAAGCAATAAGAGAATCAATTATATAATGAGAAGGAATCTTTAAAGTCTTTCTTAAAGGGCTCCTCTCTAATGACTTTATCCAGCATCCACCCAAACTAAATGAAGTGGCTGTAAGAAGAATATTTTCTGCTGCAGCTCCCACATCCCGAATGTCAGGCTTTTCAGACTTCCTTTTATTTATGAGAATAATGATATAAGCACTTGGCCTTCTCTCTTTGGAAGGGACTCTTTTGGGATAGACATAGCCGCCCCAGCGGGTGTGAGGGAAAGTCTTTTCTCTTAAATCTGGTTTGGTTATTACCAGATATTCCAGAAATTGAAAATTTGCGGCTGATGGCGCAAGACGGGCAGCATTAACTATTCTTTTAATTATTCCTAAAGATATTTCTCTTTGACGAAATAGCCTTATGGTGCGACGCCTGATAATTAAATTATATAAAGCATTTGCCATCTTTAACTAACGTGTTATTTATAAACCGGATACCCTGAAATTAAAATATCCTGCCCAATTCGCTTAATGCTCACTTCCTTAATAACAGGGCATTTCTTTAAAGAAAAACCTTTCGCTCCAATAGAAGTGATAGAGTCTTTACCGCCCATAATTTTGGGGGCAAGAAAAAGGTGTATTTTATCTATTAATTTTTGGTCAAAAAATCTGCCCAGGGTCTGGGAGCCCCCTTCGACAAATACCGAAGTTATTCCTCGGGCATAAAGAATTCTTAATAATTCTTTGAGGTTGAATAAACCTTTTTTCTTATCCAAATTAAAAATTTTTACTTTTGCAGGTATATTTTTAAGCTTATTTCCTTTTGTACTAGAGGTAAAAAGAAAAAGCTTCTGGGGGTTTTTGCGAACTAAATATGAATTATGAGAAATTCTCCCCCTAGGATCGATCACTGCCTTAAGGGGGATTTTTTTAAGACCATTAAGATGAGGATTATCATTTATTACGGTATTAACCCCTACTAATACACAATCGTATTTATCTCTTAAGCTGCGGGCATAATGCCTTGCCTTTTCAGATGTAATCCATTTAGAGGAGCCACTTCTAGTTGCAATCTTTCCGTCTAAAGTCTGCGCTAACTTTGCTACCACAAAAGGTCTTTTTTCTTTTATATTTTTAAAAAATACCTCATTGAGTCTTTTTGCCTCATCAATGCATGGGCCCAGTTTCACCTCAATGCCTGCATTTTTTAATTTACGCATTGATTTACCTTTTACTAAGGGATTAGGGTCAGAAGTTGCAATCACAACTTTTTTTATCCCAGCTTTAATGATTCCACCCACACAGGGAGGGGTGCGCCCGTAATGATAACAGGGCTCTAAATTTACATAAAGGGTAGCTCCTTTTGCTTCAGAGCCTCCCCTTTTTATCGCTTCAATTTCAGCATGTGGCAGGCCTGCTTTTTTATGGTAGCCTTGCGCAATAATCTTATTATTACGAACCAGTACTGCACCAACTAAGGGGTTAGGTGAGGTAAACCCTTCTGCCTTCTTGGCTAAATTAATGGTTTTTTCTATAAAGTATGCATCAGACTTCATTCCTAGATCTTCTCTCATCTAAAGCAATGCGCATTTTTTCTATCCACTCATAAGGCACAGTAATCGCGCCCACAGCAGTAAAATCCTTAAAAGTTCCGTGTGCGTCTGAGCCTCCGCTCCTTAAAAGACCGCAGTGAGCCGCAATATTACTATAAAGTGCAATCTTTGCTGCGCTTAGCCGGGGGTACCTAACCTCAATACCATCCAGTCCTTCTTCGGCGAATTTCTCTATCCAACTCTGATCCGGGAGTATATTAGGGTGCGCTAAAAACGCAAGGCCTCCACTTTCTTTAATAAGGCTTATGGCTTGTTTTACTGGAAATCTAAAATGGGCCACATACACACTACAGCGAGGAGAAAGATATTTTTTGAATGCCTGCCGCAATGATTTAACTACTCCTTTTTCTACAAGATAAAGTCCTAAATGGAGTCTGGTAGGCAGCGCCCCCGCTACTTTAGCAAGAAGCTCTTCTTTATCAACTTTAATCCCTGAAGCATTTAATCTGTCTGCCATTGCCAGAAGACGCTCTGTTCTTAAGCCTTTCATTTTGCTTAATTCTTTTCTTAATTTCTCATTGGCAGGATCAATAAAATATCCCAGAATGTGCACTTCGGTATCGCCATACTGAGAGCTTATCTCAACTCCTTCGATTAACTCTATACCGAATTCAGCGCTGCATCTTCTAGCCTCCTCTATTCCCTCTATGGTATCGTGATCAGTGATTGAGATGCAGCTTAATCTTGCATCACGAGCGCGCTTAAAAATCTCTCTTACGCTAATATCGCTATCGGAAAAATTAGAATGGATGTGAAGGTCACAATTTTTAACTGTCTGCATCTTTAGACCCTTGTTGCTCAAGTTTACCTTTTTTTGTTTCTGTCTTATATATTTTGTCCAGCACCCCGTTAACAAAACGAGGAGAATCCAAATCTCCGAAACGTTTAGCCAACTCTATTGCTTCATTAATAGAAACCTTGGGAGGTATTTCTTCTAAAAAATACAGCTCAAAACAGGCAATTCTTAGGATATTACGATCAATAACCGCCATCCTCTCAATTTCCCAGTTCTTTACGCTTTTTTTAATCAGCTCGTCAATAAATTTTAAATTTTTCACCACTCCCTCAAAAAGAGAAAGGGAAAAATCAACTACTTCTTGTCGTTGGGGATGATTTTCAAGATAGGCTTGGAAGGCTTTATCGTAGTCTGCTTTAGAAAGCTCTATCTGATAAAGAAGGTGTAATGCGACTTCTCGTGCTTTTGACCGTAGTCTCATTAATTGTCAAAGTTAGCTTTTGCCTACAAAAAGGCAAGATCAAGGTTAAATTAACTAAAAGTTAAATCTGAGAATAGAGGGTGGCCATCTCTAATGCTGTTAACGCAGCGTCTCTACCTTTATTACCCTGCTTTGTTCCTGCTCTCTCAATGGCTTGCTCCAATGTATCAGCGGTAATCACGCCAAACACAATCGGAATCTTTTTACTCAAAGAAAGCTGTGCAATGCCTTTTGCCACTTCACTGGCAATATAATCAAAATGAGGTGTATCGCCCCTTATCACTGCTCCCAGTGCGATTATAGCATCACTCTTTGCAGTATCGAGCTTACTTATGACTTGCGGAATTTCAAATGAACCCGGAGTCCAAATCACACTGATATCTGCATCAGCGACTCCGCTTTTCTTAAGGGTATCCACACACCCCTCAATTAGCTGGCTTGAGATGAATTCGTTAAAGCGAGAAATTACCACTGTAATTTTTTTACCCTTACCTGAAAAATTTCCTCTCATTTCTTTCATCTTATCCCTCCTGTTTTTTATAATATATGGCCTAACTTTTTCTTTTTCGTCATCAGATACTTATGGTTGTGGCTGCAAGACTTTACTGTTAGCGGCAGGCGTTCAACGATTTCTAGACCATATCCTTCTAATCCAATGACCTTCTTAGGATTATTAGTAAGAAGTCTTATTTTTTTCACCCCTAAATCTACTAACATTTGAGCTCCAATACCATAATCTCTTAAGTCTGCGGGAAAACCTAATAGTTCATTGGCTTGGACAGTATCGGCCCCTTTATCCTGCAGGCCATAGGCGCGTATTTTATTTTTAAGCCCAATGCCTCTTCCTTCCTGGCGCATATAAAGAAGAATGCCGCCTTCTTTTGAAATAATTTCCAAAGCACGGCTAAGTTGATTACCACAGTCACAGCGACGCGATAGGAGCGCATCTCCGGTCAAGCACTCCGAATGTACCCTTACCAAAACCGGCTCATCTTTAACCTCTCCTTTAACTAAAGCAATATGCGCGCTTGAATCTATAAGAGACTCATAGAGACACATAGTAAAATCACCGTATTCAGTGGGTAGATTTACTTCTTCTATCTTTTTTACCAATTTCTCTTTAGTCCGGCGATATTGGATTAAAGAAGCAATGGTACATATTTTTAAATTATGCTTGCGGGAAAATTCCAAAAGACTGGGTAGGCGGGCCATGGAACCATCTTCATTAATAATCTCACAAATTACTCCTGCAGGATAAAGTCCCGCTAATCTTGCTAAATCTATGGCAGCTTCCGTGTGTCCAGCCCTTACCAATACTCCGCCTTCTTTTGCTTCTAAGGGAAACAGATGTCCGGGCTTAATAAAATCTTGGGGCCTGCTTCGGGGATTAATTAAAGCCTCGATGGTGCGTGCGCGGTCAAAAGCAGAAATTCCAGTAGTAATACCTGTAGCGGCATCTACCGATACTCTCCAGGCAGTCTTAAAAGGGTCTTTGTTTGCCGCCGGATACATTTCCTCTAGGCCCAACTCCTCGATTCTCTCCCTTGTCAAGGGAACACACACTAACCCCCGCCCCTCTTTAATCATAAAATTAACGATTTCAGGGCTCCCGAACTGGGCAGCGACTACTAAATCCCCTTCGTTTTCCCGTGCCTCGTCATCAACTACAATAACGGGCTTTCCTGCCCTGGCATCTTTAATAATTTCTTCTATGGGACTGAACATGGTAATTTAAATTAACGCATAAGGCTATAAATGTCAAGCATTTTCAAGCTAGAGGCCAGAAACTAAAAGGCCTAAATTGTCCGTTAGGAGTAAGCTAAAAACTGAGACTTTTGACGTGAAACTAGCGGCTATTATCGCTTAGTCCACTGGAATCTGCGGCGAGCACCTTTGCGACCGTATTTTTTTCTCTCTTTTGCGCGAGGGTCACGTGTAAGAAGGTCCTCTCTTCTAAGGGTTGCTCTTAACTGAGGATTCCATTCCACCAGACAGCGAGCAATCCCCAAACTGAGCGCTCCTGCCTGGCCACTCACACCGCCTCCGTTTACGTCGGCAAATACATCAATCTTTTCATCGGTCTCGGTGATCACAAGAGGTCTTTTAACCAGCATTCGCTGATCGACGGTGGTAAAATAATCAGTGAATTCTCTTCCATTTACAACAATTTTGCCCTCGCCCCCAAGAGCAACTCTTACGCGGGCAACGGCTTCTTTTCTTCTTCCAGTAGCTGAAATTGATTCTTTTTTCTCAACCATTTTTAAACCTCTAATTTTTGTGGATTCTGTGCGGTTTGTGAATATTCGCCTTGCGGATAAATCTTCAATGACTTAAGCATCTGTGCGCCTAGTTTGTTTCTGGGTAACATTCCTTTCACCGCCAGATACAAAATCTTTGAAGGGTTTTTTTCTGCTAAACGCTTTAAAGTAATTTCCTTTCTTCCATTGTGATATCGGGTATACTTATCGTATACTTTCTCATCTAGCTTTTTACCTGTAAATCTTAAGTACTTAACATTCACCACTACCACTTTATCCCCACATAGAAAATTGGGGCTATAAGTGGGCTTGTTTTTGCCTTGCAGAATCTTTGCGATGCGGGTAGAAAGACGACCCAAAACCTTATCTTTGGCGTCAATAAGCACCCAATTTCGCTTTTCTGCATTGAAAAATTTTGTCTTTTTCACCTTGCTAAACTCCTCTTTATTTTAGGTGCAGAGATTGTCTTTTATACCATATATTTTAAAATTGTCAATAAGATTATGGATTTGGCCCAAATCCTTGGGCATCCAAGAAATTTCCTTAACCTCGCTAAAGGGATCTCTTTAGCTTAAATTCCTACATTGTATCTTGGATTTTAATGAAACTGTCTCTGTGCCACTGGTTAAAGTCAAATCTATCTCAACTGAGCGGATGTCGGTCTTATTGGGAGAGACAAGGGGGGAAGCGATTAAATTGTCACTGCTGTCATAATAAGCGAAGGAAAGAGAGTCTATGCTATCCATAAAAACATTACCATTTTTGTAGAGCTTATCTCCGGCTAACTGATAGCGAATCCTTGTTGTGCCTCCAGAAGGATTTTCGATGTCAAATTCAAAGTGGGTCGCGGTTGCGGTATAAATGCTAGTTTTGTCTTTGGTCATTCTCATATTCTTAGCCATATCCTGAATAAGTGTCGTCGCCCCCCAGAGTATCTCCATTTTGTAATTGCTGAATGACCATAAATTGTAAAACCCCACTAAAGGATGTATCGCCACCAATGCCAGTATTCCCAGCACAATGATAGTGATCGCAAGCTCAATAAATGTAAAACTTTTCTTCATTTTAGATTCTTCTATGTATCCGTAAACAATAAATCTGTTACCACATCAGGAATAGCTGAGTGCGAAATAGTAATAGTTACCTTCTTATACCCTGATAAAGCAACTACATTGTCTAAATTACCGTTCTCACCATCCACATATTGCACATTAACCTGGTAAGCATAGTCTTGGTAAGGACTATTGAAATTGCCAGAACTAGCCGTGACAGTATCAAAATCATAGTTGGTAAGAATCTCTTCTGTTTTCTGAACACAAAGAGAAGTAGCTATAGAATTAACCTCTGTTTTAGCGGCATTTTTAGAAAGCTCTCCTAGAAATAAAGCGGTCGGTATTATCAAAATCGCTAATACCGTAATTTCGACAATAAGTTGAATTAATGTGAGGGCTTTTCTCATCTTTCTAGGCAGGTATATATTTTACTACAAGAGGGGAAAACTGTAAAAGGAATTATGAGGCACTGAAAATTGCCTCTGGAAGGCTAAAAACCCCCTCATAGAGGGCCTTTCCAACGATCACTCCCCAGACAAAAGAAGCTTCTTTTTGTAGTCTTTTTATATCATCAAGGCTTGAAATTCCTCCCGAAATAATGAAACTTAAACCGGGAATTTGCCCTAGGCTCTTTATTCTGTCAATATTAGGACCTTCTAAGGTGCCGTCGCGGGAAATATCAGTATATATTATCCACTCCAGGCCTTTTTCTCTCAGGTAATTAATAAAGTCATTACCCTTAATGTTCGTACGCAACTTCCAGCCCTCAACCGCAAGGCGATCTTCGATTAAATCCACACTAACTGCCACTTTGGTTTTATCTACATTTGCTAATAGCTTATCCAGAAACTCTTCGTCAGTGCTCTTTGTCCCCACTATTATGCGCTCGGCACCCAAGGATATCAGCCTCTTTGCTCTTTCAATGGTACGGATACCCCCGCCGACCTCAATAGGAACCTTAACCTCTTTTATGATTTCCTCGATAATTTCCATGTTATCGCTTTTTGCCAATGCTGCAGATAAATCAACCAGATGCATAATTTGAGCACCTTCAGCTGCCCATTTCTTTGCGATACTTAAAGGATCCTGACTATAAACCGTAGACAGATTGGGATCGCCGCGCACCAAGCGCACCACTTTGCCTTCCCATAAATCAATAGCTGGTATTATTTTCATAGCTTAAGAAAATTATTAAAAATCTTTAGGCCTAAGCTCTGGCTTTTTTCAGGATGAAACTGTACTGCCCAGACATTGTCTTTGTGCAATGAAGAGGCATATTCTATCCCATAATAAGTAGTAGCAGCTACCACCTTTTTGTCTTTTGGCTCACAATAATAAGATTGGGCAAAATAAAACATACTCTCATCTTTAATCCCTTTAAATATATTTTCTTTTTTGGTCCCTGCCTGCCGGCAGGCAGGTTTAATTTTCACATTATTCCATCCCATCTGAGGAACAATTAACCCTTGTTTTTTAAACCTTTTGACCTTACCTCTTAAAACAGCTAACCCTTTGACTGAAGGAGCCTCTTCAGATTCCTCAAGCAATAATTGCATCCCCAGACAAATCCCCAAAAAAGGAATCCCTCTTTTAATCTGCTTGATTAAAACATCAAATATATTTCTAGCTTTAAGTTCTTTTACGGCTTCGCCAAAATGACCGACCCCGGGAAAGATTATTTTTTTTGCTTTTTCAATTACCCGCCTAGATGAAGTCACACGCAGCGCTTTACCCAGAAACAGGCCTGCTTTCTCCACACTCCTTAAATTCCCCATTCCGTAATCAACGATAACAATCATAGCTCTTTCGCTGACAAAACTTTTTGCCCTTAGATTTTAAATATTAATCTATTATTCCCTTCGTGGAAGGAACCCCCTTTCTACGGGGATCTATCTGAGTGGCCTGGTCTAATGCTTTCCCAAACGCTTTAAACAATGCTTCCAGAAGATGATGTAAATCGCCGTCACCGGCCTTAACTATGTAAATCAGGCTTATACCGGCATGCTGAAGGAATGCTTCCAAGAACTCCTCGGCGTGTCTAAAATTAAAATTTGTATCGTCAAACGTTTCCTCTTGCAAAACCTGTGATACTTTCGCCTCTTCGATGGTGGAAATCTCTCTGTGCAAAGAGGGCCTGCCGCTAATATCAAGCGCAACTTCAACCGCAACCTTATCCATAGCCACCGTAAAATTGCCATAGCGACTAATGCCCTGCTTTTCGCCCAGCGCCTCTTTAAAGGCTTTGCCCATTGCAATACCGACATCTTCAACGATATGGTGCTGCAAATCGCCCTGGGCATTAAGCTCTAAATCAAATAATCCATGAAAAGCGAATAAAGTAAGCAAATGATTAAGGGGCTCAAGCTCTGTTGTTATTTTAGCTTTTCCTGCTCCGTCGATGTTAAAGGAGCCTGTGATATCTACTTCGTTAGTCCTTCTTTTTAATTCTGTCTTTCTCATATTTCACCTCTTTTTATAATAACCAGATAGAGCTAACTTGCCAACCTTTTTTTCACACTCTCAATATGCTTGTTCATACCCTCTAAAGAAGCAATTCTCTCTAAAACAGCTGCTTCCTCCTGTAGTGCTTTTTTAGAATAGCTTATGACATGAACCTCTTTAAGAAACTCTCTTACTGAAAGAGAGGAGAAAAAACGAGCACTTCCGCCAGTAGGAAGAACGTGGCTGGGTCCGGCAGTATAATCGCCTAAAGCAACCGGACTAGTCTCTCCTAGAAAAATAGCTGCGGCATTTCTTATATTCTTTAATAAATCATTGGGTTTTTTGGTCAAAATCTCAAGATGCTCCGGTGCGATCCGGTTTGCAACCTCACAAGCTTCATCTAAATTCCTCACACGCAGAGCAAATCCTCCTGTTTTTCTCTTACGTAACTCCCTGAGGAGCTTGCGGGAATTTGTTACCACAATTCCAATCCCGTTATGATGTTCCATCTGGGCCTCTAAATCACTGACAATACAATCTATGCTTGCGTCTTTAGAAGCAATAATCACAACTTCAGAAGGTCCTGCAAGCATATCAATATCGACCTTACCGAAAAGCTGACGCTTTGCCTCAGTAACAAATTCATTGCCCGGCCCCACAATTTTATCAACCTTTGGGATGGTCTTAGTCCCTAAAGCTAAAGCTGAAATTGCCTGCGCTCCACCCACACGATAAATTTCTTTGATTTTAAGTAAAGATGCCGTAGCAAGAATAAATGGATTAACATCTTTTTCTTTATAGGGAGGAGTAGCTAAGACAATTTCTTTTACTCCTGCAACCCGCGCCGGAATAACCGCCATATACACTGAAGATACTAACGGTGCAGTTCCTGCCGGAACATAGACCCCCACTCTTTCCAAAGGAACATAGCGGCTCGCAAGAACTTTACCGCTACTTTCTTTTAGGCGTACATTTTTAGGAAGCTGTTCTTTGTAAAACCTGGTAACATTGTCTATTGCGACCTTAAAAGACTTAATGAGCGTAGAGTCTAATTCATTGAATGCTGCGCTTATCTCTGATTCGCTTACCCGCAGCTCATTCGCTGTAATTTTTACCTTATCAAACTTTTTGGTATATTCAATAAGAGCCTCATCACCCTGCTCTTTGACATTCTTTACTATTTTGGCCACGCGTTCACCAACAGTATTTTTGCGCACGCGCCGTTTTAGCAATATTTTTTCCAAGCTGTCAAAATTTCTTACTACTCTCATCTACTAAAATCTCCTCTTTACTTTTTGCTCAAAAAGTTTTTAAAACACTTCTCAAGCTTCTGTGAAAACTTATCTACTTTCTTTGCAACAACGCCCTGCACCAGACTATCTCTTCCCCCGCCTCTTAGGCCTAAATCATCTTTGAATTGGGCAACGAATCTCTTAGCACTGATATTTTTTTTAACTAAATCATCCGTGGCTGAACAAACAAACATATTCTTTTCTTTAGAGAAAGAGGCGAGAAACAAAAATAAAGTTTTAACTTTTTTACGCAAGAGGTCAGCCAAATAAAGGAGTGCATTTATCTCCATATCGCTAAATTCATAGACTAAAAAATTTATATTTTTTATCTTCTTTGCCTTGGCTGCAATTTCTTTCGATTTAAAACTAACGAGTTCTTTTTCTGACTGCTCAACCCTTGCGCATCCAGCCTTTAAATCATTCTGTAATTTTTTTACTGCCGTATCTATAGTTTCTACAGAACATCTTAAGTTTATCGCAGTGCTATTTATAATTTTACTTAGTTCTTGGATATTCTCATATGATTTTTTTCCAACTACCGCCTCGATGCGTCGTACTCCGCTACTTATCGAAGACTCAGATACAATCTTAAACAACCCTATTTCTGAGGTATTGTCAACGTGGGTCCCCCCGCATAATTCCTTACTGTAATCGCCAACCGAAACCACCCTGACTATATCCTTATATTTATCCTTAAAAAACGCCAGTGCCCCTTCTTTTTTGGCTTCTTCAAGTGAAACATTGCACTTATTCACCTGCGCTGCCTCTAATATATATTCATTGGTAAGCTGTTCTACTTTATCCAATTGCTCTCTGGTCAGCGCTTCAAAATGAGTAAAATCAAAACGTAACCTATCCTCATCAACTAATGAACCCTGCTGCGATACATGTTCGCCTAACACGCTACGTAATACTGCCTGAAGAAGATGGGTTGCGGTATGTGCCCGCCGCAGAGCCTTTCTTCGCTTCTCATCAACAGCAGGATAAGCAGTTCCTTTTTTAATCACTCCTTTGGAAACCCTTCCTTTATGCACTATGGTCTCACCCACCCTGAAAACCTCATCCACGATAAATTTACCTTCGTTAGTGCTTATCAAGCCCCTGTCGGTGAGCTGGCCACCGCTTTCAGCATAAAAGGGCGTGGTATCTAAAACCAGCAAAGCTTCTTGGCCTTCCTGGACAGACTCAGATTCTTTACCATCTTTAATGAGATGGGTGATTTGGCTTTCAGACTCTAATACCTGATAGCCTACGAATTCAGTAGCTGCTTTAAGCTTTAATTCTTCAGCCTTAAATATATCTTGGCCAAACATACTTTTTTTGCGGGAACGCTCTTGCTGTTCTTTCAAAAGCCTCTCAAACCCTGGCTCATCCACCCCTAAACTATGGTCTTTAGCAATTTCTTTACTGAGCTCTAAAGGGAACCCATAAGTATCATAAAGTCTAAATAAATCAGAAGCTGGCACAGTATCTTCCTTCTCTTCTTTTAATCCATCGACAATTATAGAAAACTGATTTTCTCCGTCTTTTAAGGTAGAAAGGAATTTCTCCTCTTCAGCGTGAATTACCTTAGAGATAACACCTTCTTTTTCTTTAAGCTCCGCATAGGGCTCCTTCATAAGCTCAGCATAGCTATAGGGCAATTCATATAAAAAGGGCTTTTTTCTCCCTAAAAGATGTGCACCCCAAATTGCTTTTCTTATAATCTTTCGTATTACATATCCTCTCTCCTCATTAGAAGGATAGACTCCATCGGCAATTGAAAAAGTAGCAGCGCGGGCATGATCAACAACGGCATGGATTAGACTGGTTGCCTTAGGATCTTTTGCATCCGCATTCAATAGTTTGCGTACTTCTTTTACTACCGGAGCTAAAATATCTATCTCAAAATTAGAATACTTACCTTGAAGTACTGCTGCCATTCGCTCTAGGCCCATACCCGTATCAATGTTTTTCTGGGGAAGTGGATCTAATTTATTCTCACCCACACGATTAAATTGGGTAAAAACCAAATTCCATACTTCGGAGAAACGATCACAATCACAGCCGGGATCACAATTACTTTTGCCGCAACCGGTATCCTTGCCGCGATCAAAGAAAATCTCCGAGCACGGTCCGCAAGGACCATTGGGTCCTAAGGTAGGTGCATTTGCCGGCCAGAAGTTTTCTTTCTCGCCTAATTTTACTATCTTACCGGCAGATACTCCGATATAATCTTTCCAAATCTTATAAGCCTCGTCATCGTCTTTATACACCGAAACCCAAAGATCCTTTTCCTTCATATTTAAATCTTTGAGTAAAAATTCCCAGGCCCATTCTATTGTCTCTTTCTTAAAATAATCGCCGAAAGAAAAATTTCCCAGCATTTCAAAAAAGGTGTGATGAAAAGGGGTTCTGCCTACTTCTTCCAAATCATCGGTTCTTAAGCACTTCTGACAGGAAGTTGCCCGTCTGATATCTTTTTTCTCGCCTAAAAAGTAGGGCTTAAACTGATTCATTCCCGCAGAAGTAAAAAGCACGGTGGGATCATCCGGAACCAGGGTATCAGAACGAAATAATACGTGATCTTTACGAACAAAAAAGTCTAAATATCTTTTTCTTAATTGATCTGTCTTCAAAACCTCTTTACTCCCAACTCATCTAAAGCTTTAAAAATTTCATCGTATTCAAAACCTTTTCCCACCAAAAACCTTATAATTTTTTGCGTAGAGTTCTTTTTACCTTTATAAAATTGTATTTTTCTTTCTATCAATTGATGAATCTTTTCCTTCTTTTTATCTTTGAAATCCCTAGTTGCTAAAAATCTCTCAAAGATTTTAGGCCCAACGCCTAATTTCTTAAATTCGAATTTGATGCGTCTGGGGCCCCAACCCTTTTCCAGCGAAGAAGATACAAACATGCGGGCAAATTCCTCATCGTTCAGATAGTTATATTCCTGTAAATATGCAATGACTTTATCTGTCGAGGAAGGGGGATACCCTTTTCGCTTTAACCGATCAATGATTTCCTTCTTACTTCTTGCTCTGTACTTAAGAAGCAAAAATGCATACCCCAGTGCTTTGTCAAAGTCTTTAGCCATGAAGGCATATAAATTATACCCACAAAGAAAGTAATTATTTTTCTTTAAGAACGAAGTAGCCCCGATTTGTTTTTAGGAGGCAATCTCCTTTTATTTTCGAAGTTAAGGAAACAAAATCTTTTTTATCTTTTATCTTTTTATTCTCTACTTTGGTAATTATATCCCCCACCATAAGACCGCTACGCTGGGCAGGAGAATCTTCCTCAATATAAGTAATCACCACTCCTTCGCCTTCGCCCTCAGGGATTCTAAATATTTTTTTCTGCACCTCAGTTACGTCTTCAACTTCTATCCCTCTAAAGATTGCCTCGCCAGGTTCCTCTTCTTTCTCCAATTCCATTTCTTCAACATCTTCAGGCCGTTTACCTATTTTTATCTTCACATTTCGCTCTTTGCCTTCGCGAATAACACGAACAACCGCAGTAGTACCTACCTCAGCAAAAGACACTGTTCTTACCAAATCTCTGGTAGTCTTTACGGGCTCGTTATTAAATCTTAAAATAAGGTCTCCTTCCTGTAAGCCCCCTTTTTGGGCTGGAGAGTCCTTATATACCTTTACGATGATAACTCCTTCTTGCTCTTTTATCCCAAAATAATTACGTAAATCCTCGCTTAAATCTTGAATGCTTACTCCCAGCCAACCATAAAGAATCTTTTCTCCTTTTATGAGTTTACGTAAGACCCTGCTTGCTTTATTAACAGGTATTGCAAATCCTACTCCTTGATAACCACCGGTAGTAGTAATGATTGCGGTGTTTATCCCCACAATCTCTCCCTCAAGATTCACTAACGGCCCGCCACTGTTTCCGGGATTGATCGCGGCGTCAGTCTGGATAAGGTCGTCATAGCTTCGCTCTCTGCGTCCCAAAGCTGGGACATAGCGACGTAGCGCACTCACCACTCCCACTGTAACTGTAGGCTCAGGATTCTCAATAGCAAAGCCAAAAGGGTTTCCTACCGCAACCACCCATTCTCCTATTTGTAGCTTATCAGAATCACCTAACCGTGCCGCAGGCAGATTGCGGGCATCAACCTTTATTACCGCTAAATCGCTTCGTTTATCTGTACCTTTTATTTGGGCATCAAACTCTCTTCCGTCCGAAAGCTTTACTTTAATCTGACTTGCCCCTGAAACTACATGTTCATTGGTAAGAATATAGCCTTCTTCATCAATAATTACCCCGCTTCCCAAACCCAGCCTTTTATATTCTCTTTCCGGAAAAGAACCAAAGAATTCCTCAAAAAAGCGGCTGAAGAAATCACCTTCAAACTCTTCAAACGGAGAACCGAAATAAAAATCTCTAAAGCTTCCCATTTTTTCTTTGACTTCGCTTGAGATTGATACCACTGATTTTCCTACTTCAGAAGCTACCTTAACAGTAGCGTCCCCTAAATCACTTGAGCGCGCAACATACGAAGGAAGGCCAATCAATAATAAAAATGCCAAAACTAAGAGTCGTTTCATTTCTTCCCCACCTCCTCTGCAGCTGAATATATTATTTTCTTTAGTTCTTCTTCGATATCATCCTTCAGAGATGCATCCGCGCGCAAAAGGCCACGCAATTGCTCTTTTCCCTGCGAAAGATTCTTATCTTTATAGGAAAACCAGCTTCCGGCCTTCTTGATCAAACCACACTCAACCGCAGCATCAATCAAAGCTCCAACCTTAGAAACCCCTTCATTATACATAATCTCAAAAATCGCTTCTTTAAAAGGAGCTGCAACCTTATTTTTTACGATTTTTGCCCTCACGCGGTTACCAACCACTCCTTCAGGACCTGATAAGGTAGCGATTCTTCTTAAATCAATCCTTATCGAGGCATAAAATTTTAAGGCTCTTCCTCCGGGGGTAACTTCGGGGGAGCCGAACATAACGCCGACTTTTTCCCGTATCTGGTTAATAAACACAACACAGGTCTTGGATTTACTAATTGCAGCGGTCAGCTTTCGCAAGGCCTGGCTCATAAGACGAGCCTGTAAAGCAATTTGAGCTTCGCCCATTTCTCCTTCAACCTCGGCGCGTGGCACAAGGGCGGCGACTGAATCAATTACCACTAAATCCACTGCGTTAGAACGTATGAGGGTCTCTACAATATCAAGGGCTTGTTCTCCAGTATCAGGTTGAGAAACTAAGAGCTCATCTAAATTAATCCCGATAGTTTTAGCATAGCTAGGATCAAAAGCGTGCTCAGCATCAATGAAGGCGGCAACCCCTCCATCCACCTGTGCCTGGGAAATAATACTTAATGTTAAAGTTGTCTTTCCTGAAGCCTCCGGACCATAAATTTCAATGATTCTACCACGCGGAAGGCCTCCTACCCCTAAAGCTTTATCTAAAGAAATAATCCCGGTAGGAATTGCAGCCACGTCAAGATGCACTCCTTCTCCCAGGCGCATTATGGCACCTTTGCCATGATGTTTCTCGATCTGAGAAAGAGCTAATTCTAATGCTTTCTTTTTGCTTTCCATAGCACCTTTTTCTTTAGTCATAATAATCCTCCTTTAATAATCTTTAATTGAAATGATATTGGGGAACTCATTATACCCCATAGCCATATTTAGTGTCAAACACATTACAATGAGCGAAAAATAATCTAGAAACGATGTTCTTTATTCTGAAGAAGTCCCTTTATATTCTCTTTATGACGAACCAAAATAAATAAAAAAAGAATGCCGGAAAGCATTTTTACCTCAAATGGCAAAGAAAACATAAAGCAAAGGATGAAAAACATACCGGCCGCAAACAGAGACGCTACTGATACGTAACGGGTCAGACGAAACACTATAAACCATACCAAAATTGAAAGAAAAAATACCAACCATAAATTGACAAAAACAAAGCTTAATCCTCCCACCGCACCCACAGTTGTGGCAACCCCCTTACCTCCCTTGAATTTCAAAAATGGTGTCCAGTTATGTCCACACACCGCAAGAAAAGCAGCAAGAATAAAAATATAATTTTGTGGTTGAGCAAGAATTATCTTAACTGCTAAAGGAGGGATAAAACCCTTAAAAAAATCAAGCGCAAAGACCAATAGCCCCCATTTCTTTCCTACTATCCGTACTACATTTGTTGCCCCGATATTACCTGAACCGAACTCGCGGATATCGATTCCTTTTACTGCACGGGCAACCAGATACCCAAAAGGAATACTTCCTAAAAGAAAACTAAGAAGTAGAAGTAGACACTCTGTCATTTATCGATCTTGCTCCTCTTAAAAAGTAGTCTATACCGGAAATTAAGGTAAAGACCAAAGCTATTTTCCAAATCCAAGGAAAAAAGAAAACATTCAGCAGAAGGCCTAAAATCGTAAACATCTGAAAAAAGGTCGTAAGTTTACCCCACCAGGAAGGGGTTATGACAACTTCTCTTTTAAGAAAATGCAATAGTGCCACTCCCAGAAGGATTATGAGATCCCTGCTTACCACTACCAGCACAAATCCTAAAGGCATCTTGAATTTAAGCGGTAAAGACCCTCTTAATAAATAAAGAGATATAAAAGCGGTAAGCAATAAAAGCTTATCGGCTAAAGGATCAATAACCTGACCGATATCTGATTTCTCTTTTTTTATTCTGGCCACCAACCCATCGAAAAAGTCACTCAATATCGCAAGCAGAAACACCCCCACTGCGACATCTTTTAGAAAATGATGGGTTCCAGAATAAATGAGCAGCGAAACGAAAATAGGAATAAGAATAATTCTGGAAATAGATAATTTATCAGCAAAACTCATCGTTTCAGTCTATCATTTCAATTCTTCTGGGCGGCCACCAGATAAAAATAGCTTTCCCCACAATGTCTTTGGCATCCACAAATCCCCAGAACCGACTATCAAGGGAAGAGATGCTATTGTCCCCCAAAAACAAGTATTTTCCTTCAGGTATTTCTAAAACCTTACTCTGTTGCCCATATTCTCCCTGATTATAATAATAATTACTGGCCACCCTTGGCTCAACAACTATTTCTCCATTTAAGTATATATTTCCATCTTTTATTTCAATGCGGTCCCCCCCCATCCCAATAAGCCTTTTTACGTAGGCTTTCTTTCGATCGTGCGGTGGAACAAAAACTACCACTTCCCATCGCTGCGGTTTACGATATCCAGGTATGCGCCAGGGAGTAAACGGAATCTTGGGGCCATATATCAGTTTACTTACAAAAATCTTATCCCCGGGCATCAAAGAAGGAACCATCGAAGTAGTGGGTATTTTATAAATCTGAAAGAAAAAGGTACGAAGAAATATTGCGATTGTAGCAGCAATAAGTATAGATTCAATCCAGTCTCTTGTCGCGCTGTGTTCCCTTAGCCACTTTCTTATACCCTCTAAGTTCACTCTCATTTTAGTCTTCTACATCTTAAGTACTTCTAAAAATGCCTCCTGCGGCACAGTTATGTTTCCCATCTGCTTCATCCGTTTCTTGCCTTTTTTTTGCCGCTCCCAGAGTTTCCTTTTACGGGTGATATCACCGCCGTAACATTTTGCCGTGACATGCTTTTTTAATGCCGAGACCTTCTCTGCGGCAATAACCTTTGAGCCTATCGCAGCCTGAATACTAACCTCATACTGCTGGCGCGGGATTAATTCTTTAAACTTCTCAACCACTGCGCGCGCCTTAGTATCGACTTTATCTTTATGTACCAGGAGCGAAAAAGCTTCCACCAGTTTCTTGTTAAAAAGAATATCAACTTTTATAATTTCTGTTTTTCTATATCCGATAAATTCATAGTCGAGCGAGGCATAACCTTTACTTAGAGACTTTATTTTATCATAAAAATCAACAACAATCTCCCCTAAAGGAAGCTCAAAAACAATGCTTAAACGGTCCTTCCCCAAATAATCCATTTTAACAAAGGTGCCTCTTCTGGATTTAGCCAAATCGCATAAAGGCTCCATCCCTTCCAGTGGAGTCACTACGGTTGCTTTTACGTATGGCTCATAAACCTCCTCAATTTCAGTAGGATCGGGAAGATGTTGAGGACTGTCTATCTTAATTACCTCTCCATTATTTTTCTTTACCTCATACATTACATTGGGAGAGGTAAGAATAAGATCGAGATCATATTCCCGCTCCAGGCGCTCCTGAACTATTTCCATATGAAGAAGACCTAAAAACCCGCACCTGAAACCATAACCTAAAGAGCCAAGATTATCAGGCTCATATACGAGGGAAGGATCCGATAGTCTTAGCTTTTCTATCGCATCCCGCAATACCGGGTAGTCTTTGGGGGCAGAAGGAAAAATCCCACTAAATACCATCGGCGGCATTTTTTTATACCCTTCAAACGGTTGGCCGGTAGGATTCTTGGGATCTGTGATTGTATCTCCCACGTCGATTTCCTGCGGATTCTTAATATTGCAACACAGATACCCTACCTCTCCGTAACTAAGGGAGTCACGCTTTTCTGCCTGAGGTAAAAACACACCTAGCTCTTCCACTTTATATGTCTTGGCCTGATGCACTAAAAAAATAGTATCTCCCACAGAAATCTTTCCATCAAATACTCTCAAAAATAAGATAACCCCCCGATAGGGGTCATAGGTAGAGTCAAAAAGCACTGCTTTTAAAGGTGCCTCTATTTGTCCCTGGGGAGGAGGAATTTCTTTAATCACCCGTTTAAGAACTTCTTCTACTCCCCCTCCTTCTTTTGCCGATACCGAAGTTACCTCCTCGGGCTTAAATCCAAAAATATCAGAAAGCTGTTCTGTAACACGTCCGGTGTCGGCACTGGGTAGATCTATTTTGTTTAAAACCGGGATAATCTTTAAATTACTCTCCAGGGCAAGGTAAAAATTAGCCACGGTTTGAGCCTCTATTCCCTGGGAAGCATCGACTAGTAAAATTGCACCTTCACAGCCCTTTAAGGATTTAGCCACTTCATAGGTAAAATCAACGTGACCGGGAGTATCAATAAGATTTAAGATATAATCTTTACCTTCATAAAAATATTTTAGACGCACTGCTTTTGCCTTGATGGTGATTCCGCGTTCCCGCTCCAATTCCATACTATCCAGCATCTGATCATAAAACTTTCTTTTATCTACTGCATGAGTAAGCTCTAAGAATCTGTCGGCAAGAGTAGATTTACCGTGATCAATATGAGCAATGATACAAAAATTACGTATTGACTCTTGGGTGCTCATTTTGATACCTGTCTTTTTACATATCCGGCAAGCTCTCCCACCACTTCTTCAATAGAAAGGTTTGTAGTATCGATGTGGATTGCATCTTTCGCTACTTTTAAAGAGCCGACCTCACGATTCATATCAGCATTGTCTCTTTTCTTTAAGTCTTCTTCGACGAGGTCTGAATCAGCTTCTATTTGTTTTTCTTTAAATTCTTTAAGTCTTCGCTCTACCCGCACTGCAAAATCCGCATCGAGATAAAATTTAAACTCTGCGCTTGGGAATACCACGGTAGTGATATCTCTTCCTTCTACCACAAAATCTTTATTTTCTGCGATTTTTCGCTGCAAAACCACCATTATCTCCCTTACCTGGGGATGCCCAACTACCTGGGAAATATTCTGATTAATGCGGGGGGTGCGTATCGTGTGGCTTACGTCTTTTCCATCAAGAAAAGTCTTATCTTTTTCTAATCTTATATCCAAATTCTTTGCTAAATTCTGCAAAGACTGGCTATCGGATAAATCTAAGCCACTCTCTAACGCCTTAAGAGTCAGAGCGCGATAAGTGGCACCGGTGTCTAAATATCCGATGTTAAGTTTTTGGGCTAATCTTTTTGCGGCTGTGGTTTTTCCTGAGCCGGCTGGGCCGTCTATGGCGATAATCATAGAAAGTTACTCCGATTTTATTTGGTCCGGGGCTTAATCGCTAATCTTTTCTCTAAAGACTCTTGAGCTTTATTTACCTGGGTGATGAAACGAAGAATACCTTGCCTGTTGTTCCTGCGTATAAGCTCTTTAAAATCTTGCATCATCTTCATAAATTGTGCGATATCTTTCAAGATGTTCTTTTTATTAGAAAGAAAAATATCAGTCCAAACCGAAGGTGGGGAATTTGATATCCTGGTTAAGTCCTTAAAGCTTGCCCCAGAATACCCGGCATACTTTAAAGGCGTAGAACGGGTGAGAGAAAAAGAAATAAAATGCGGCAGGTGAGAGAAAGGAGACAAAACCTTATCATGAAAAGAAGGAGAAATATAGATTGTCTTCATTCCCAGTTTTTTCCAAATCTTATCGACGGTTTTAGAGGCGCTCCTCTTAGGCGAAGAAGTCACTAAACATAACGCTCCTTTGTAGAGATCAGCTTTACTGAATTCAGCTCCGTGTTTTTCACCCCCGCATAAAGGATGACAGCCCACAAACTTGACCCCTTTAGGTAGAATCTTGTGAGCGCTTTTCTCAACTAACTCTTTGGTGCTACCCAAATCGCATACGATTGCATCTTTTTTTAAAAACGGCGATATTTTCTTTAACATCTCAATGATAGCGTAAATAGGAAGCGCCAGCACAATTAAATCAGCATCTTTTACTAAATCCTTTAGGTTTTGTTCTATCCTATTAAAAACATTGAGCTTTTTAATTCTATATAAAGATCTTTTGCTTCTTGCAAAACCCCAAATAGATATATACGGATATGATTTCTTTAACGCCAGAGCCAGAGAACCGCCCATAAACCCCACGCCGATAATTGCTATTTTCTTTATAGATTTCATAATTCTCTTTCTACGGCCTGCGCGATTCTTTTTAAATCCCTCATCAAAGTTGAGAAGTTTTCCGGATAAAGCTGCTGAGGGCCATCACTTAATGCCTCTTCGGGATTAGGATGTACCTCAACCAGAAGCCCATCTGCTCCTGCTGCTACCGCAGCCTTACTTAAGGGGGCGACAAAATTCCACTTGCCTGCGGCATGAGAAGGATCAACAATCACAGGAAGATGAGAAAGGAATTTTACGGCATGCACCGCACTTATATCCAGCGTGTTGCGAGTATGGTCTTCAAATGTCCTTATCCCTCTTTCACAAAGAATAACATCCATGTTTCCTTCGGATAATATATATTCGGCACTCATCAACCACTCTTTAATGGTCGCGCTTAAACCCCTCTTTAGAATGACCGGTTTCTTAGTCTGTCCTACCTCTTTAAGGAGATTAAAATTCTGCATGTTGCGCGCCCCGATTTGTAAAATATCGGTATATTTTGCTACCAGCTCTACATCCCTGGTATCCATAACCTCAGTAGCACTAGGAATATCTAATTCCTTTGATACGCTTCTAAGAATCTTCAATCCTTCTTCTCCTAACCCCTGAAACGCGTAAGGAGAGGTGCGCGGTTTAAAAGCTCCGCCACGCAGCACGTTCGCGCCTGACCCTTTCACTTTAGCTGCAATCTTTCTTAACTGCTCAATCGATTCAATTGAGCAGGGGCCAGCGATCACTATTATTTTTTTTGCACCAAACTCTAACCCTTCTCTAATTTTTACGATACTGTCTTCTTTTTTAAACTCCCGGGAGACAAGCTTATAAGGAGGCAAAACAGTCATTACTTTTTCAACCCCGGGAAAGACCTCTATGGGCTGAACGCGTATCGCATCTTCAGGGCCGATTACTCCTACGATAGTCCTCTCCACCCCCTTAGAAATCATTGCTTTTAATCCCAGCTTCTCAATGCGCTTAATTACGTGATTGACCTCTGCTTGCGATGCGCCTCTCTTAAATACAATAATCATCTCCTGCCTCCTCTTGTCTTTCGAGACCTAAATTTTGTCCTCAAATATACTTTAAAGCAATCTATGAATTCTTTATTCTCATTATGCCGACCAACTGTTACCCTGAAAAAACCATTCAATCCCCACCCTTTTAACTCCCTGACAATAATACCTTTTCTTAAGAAATAATTATAGATATCGGTAGTATTCTGCTTAAAGTCGATGAGGATAAAATTAGTGGCGCTTTTTATAAACGAAACATTTAATTTCTCAAGCTCGCTATATAAATAATTCTTTTCTTTCTTCACAAAATTAACCACGTTCGATAAAAACTCCTTATTCTTTAATGCCGCTAAGGCGCAAACCTGAGCAAAACGGTTTACATTAAACGGCTCTCTAACTGTGTTTAAAGCGGTAGCAATCTGAGGTGTTGTTATCCCGTAACCAATTCTTACCCCGGCAAGGCCATAAGCTTTTGAAAAAGTGCGGGCAATAATGATATTTCCTCTGTTCTTTAAGAATTCTAAACTACGGGGATAATCAGAGGGTGCAAAATCAAAATATGCCTCATCAAGAAAAACAAGTACTCTTTTAGGTATGCGTTTAAAGAATTGTTCTAGCTCCTTATGCGTCAAATATGTTCCGGTAGGATTATCGGGATTAGCAATAAATATAATCTTTGTTTTTTTGCTAACCTTCTTTGCCATTATTTCTAAATCGTAACGAAAATCTTTTAAAGGAGCAGTTACTACTTTAGCGCCCTGGGCTTTTGCTTGAATTTCATAAATTAAAAATGTAGGATAAGCAACAATTACTTCATCGCCTTTTTCAATGGAGACGCGTAAAGTGAGAGTAATAAGCTCATCCGAGCCATTGCCAAACACAAGCCGATCCTCGTTTACTTTAAGCTGCTTGGCTAAAGCTCTCTTCAGATAAAAACAACTTGCCTCAGGATAACGGTTAATACTTTTTAGCTCTTTAAGGATTTCTTTACTCAAATAGGTGGGAATAAAAGGGATCTCATTGGAAGCAAGCTTATAAACCTGCTTTAAGCCAAGCTCTCTTTGTACTTCTTCGATGGGTTTGCCTGGAGTATAGGGCTTAATGCTTTTAAGGTCTTTTAGAAATATGCTCATTAACTTTCTTTGGGGTAGGAACCTAAGATTTTCACAAAAATACAACCTTTTTCCAACTCTTTAAGCGCCTTCTTAAAAAGTGCTGATTCCCGGTGTCCCTCAAAATCCACAAAGAAGTAATAATCCCAGGGTTTCTTTTTAGAGGGGCGCGATTCAATCTTAGTAAGGTTTATGCGGTGTTTTTTGAAAGAGAAAAGCACATCGTGTAATGCTCCCACCCTGTCTTTGATAGAGAATAAAATTGAGGTTTTGTCTTTGCCGGAAGATGGGCTATCGTTCTTGGCAATCACCAAAAACCGCGTGATATTAGATGACGAATCTTCGATAGAAGAAGCAATAACTTTTAAACCATAAAGCCCAGCTAAAACGCTATTTCCGATACAGGCGCCTTGCGGATCCTTTTTTGCAGCCTGAGCAGCCTTAGCCGTAGAAGCAGTGGGAACCAGCTCTATGTTGGGATAGGTTTGAGAAATCCATTTTCGGCATTGCGCAAATACCTGAGGATTAGAGTATATTCTTTTTATTTTCTTGCCCGATGTGCCCAGCAAAGAGTGTGAAATATTTAGCACAATCTCAGCGCATACTTTTAAGGGGGAAGAAAAAAACATATCAAGGGTATAATTGACTACCCCCTCGATAGAGTTTTCAATGGGGACAACTCCGTAATCAACCTCACCCTTCTCTACCTTTTCAAACACTCCTGGAATGCTTTCAGCAGGGATATACTTCAGTTTCTTGCCGAATTTTTTTATCGCAGCTAAATGGGTAAAGGTACCTTCAGGCCCAAGATAGGCGATTTTTAACTGGGCTCTTAAGGAGCGACATACCGAAACCACTTCCCTAAAAATCATCTCCACATCTTCATTAACAAGCGGGCCCTTGTTAATCTTTTTAAGACGGCTAAGGATGAGAGCCTCTCTTTCAGGAGAATACAGCTGGAGATTATTTACTTTTTTAAGCTGACTAACCCCCATTACCTCCTTGGCGCGCTCATTAAGCAGTTTGAGGATTTGAGAGTCGATCTTATCAATTTTTTCTCTTAATTTTTTTAACTTCATTTCACTCCTTGTTTAAAGACTCTCTCACCGAAACATCTTTTCGGCAGTTTTTAATGATTCATGATGCCCGATATCGAGCCAGTTTCCTTTAAGGGTGTAGCCAAAAACCTTTGTCTGATGAGCCAGCCAGGAAATGTAATGCCCTGCCTGGTCAACATGGCTTTGGGACCTAAGATATTCATCCAAAAAAGACATTGATTCTTCTGGAAAATAATACACACAGGAAGCAATTAAGGTTGAGGCAGGATTAGCGGGTTTTTCCTGAAACTCAACAATCTGCTTATCGGGGTTTAATTTTACTACCCCGAATTTAGAAGCATCCTTTATGTCGCCAATGTCATAAAGTCCAATTACCGGAAAAGGTTTTTTCGCGAGCGCAAACTTAACAAAATCCTGTAAATCATCATCAAAAATATTATCGCCCCCCAAAATCAACCAATCTCCTTTTTTCCCCCCAATTCCAAAATTGATATCTTTTATAGCCCCTAATCTGTCTTCGTTAGTATTGGAGCCGTCATTAAGGATATCGGCCTTTATCTCGATTCCCTTTTCCCACTCCAAGAAATCCTCGTAAAACTTGTTGTTAACAACCACTTTTGTCTGCTCAATCTCAAAATTATTTTCAAGCCTTATAATTTTATCGGTTAAGAAATTGATTATCGGTTTTTTATTGACGGGAATAAGAGACTTGGCGGTTGTTTGGGTTAAAGGATAGAGCCGTGTACCGTAGCCGGCTGCCAGAATCAGTATCCTCATTATTTATTCTTCTCCTTGAACTTTAATGTTTAGATAATTATGAGGCGTTCGAAATTATCTCGCAAAAGTTTTTTTGCCTCTGCCTGTAAATATCTCTCGACTTCCCTGGGGGTAGTAAACGACAATACACGTTCGGCAATCTTGCGTGCATCGCTATAGTTAACATTACGTATGAGTTCTTTGACGCGCGAGACGCGAGGCGGGGGCATACTAAATTCATCAAGCCCCATTCCCAAAAGAAGCAAAGTAAAAAGCGGTTCCCCTGACATTTCCCCGCACATCCCAACCCAGATATTATTCCTGTGAGCATCTTCAATCACATCTTTTATCATGCGTAAAACCGCCGGATGCCCTGGCTCATAAAGATAAGCAACTTTTTCATTGCCCCTGTCTACCGCTAAGGAATACTGAATTAGATCGTTTGTCCCGATGCTAAAAAAATCACTTTCTTTAGCTAAGGCATCCGCGGTAAGTGCCGCCGATGGAACCTCTATCATCGTGCCCACTGAAATCCTTGTATCAAACTTCTTTCCTTCCTTCTTTAGCTCTTTCTTACACTCTTCCAGGAGTTTTTTAGAAGCGCGCAACTCTTCTAACCCTGAAATCATTGGAAACATCACTTTGATGTTTCCTTCTGCGGATGCGCGCAAAATCGCTCTTAATTGTGTTTTAAAAATATCAGGCCGGGCTAAACAGAATCTGATTGCGCGCCAGCCTAAAAACGGTCTCATTTCTGCAGGAACAATAGGTTTAGAAAGAAATTTATCTCCTCCGATGTCAATAGTTCTTATGATTACTGAATGGGGCTTAACTTTTTTTGCTGCGCTAACATAAGCCTTAAATTGTTCATCTTCGGTGGGTAATAGTCTTTTACCAAGGAAAATATATTCCGTACGATAAAGACCAATTCCTTCGGCAGCATACTCTTGAATTAAAGGAATTTCCTCAGGAAATTCTACATTACCGGAAACAACCACCTCGCGTTTATCCGAAGTATGTACCTTTACAACCCTGGGAATATGGATTGCCTTAATCTCTCTGGTTACCTTCGCTAATTTTTTATGATAATCTTTTAAAACTTTAGAAGTGGGGTTTACTATTACAGTTCCCTCATAACCATCGATAATAATTTTGTCTCCAGGTTTAATGTTTCGCGTAGCAACCTCGATACCCACTACTGCCGGGATACCTAAGCTTCGCGCAATGATTGTAGTATGAGAGGTTCTGCCTCCGATATCAGTAACAAACCCTAACAACTCCTCCTTGGGAAGAGTTGCGGTCTGTGAAGGTGAAAGGTCATGGGCCACAATAATGACTTTCTCTTTTAAATCTTCCAGGCTAAGTGTTTCTTTTTTAAGAAGTTTTCTTAAGACACGGCGGGATACATCTTCAATATCAATTACCCGCTCCCTGAGATACTCATCTTCAAGCTTAAGGAGAGTTTTGACGAATTTTTGAATACTCTGACTAAAAGCGTATTCAACGTTAACCTTTTTATATTTAATCTGCTGGATAATATCTTCGATTAAAACCCTGTCTTCCAATACAAGTAAATGTGCCTCAAAAATCCTGGCATGATCAAACCCCAGCTCATCCGCAATTCTTTTTTGCAGGGCAAAAAGCTCCCGACGTGTCTCAATCAGTGCCTCTTCTAGGCGGTATATCTCGCGGGAAATATCTGCATGGGAAATTTTCTTCTGTGGAACAGAAAACTCCTCTTTGCCGATACAGTAGGCTTTTGAAATTGCAATGCCACTCGAAGCCGCGATTCCTTTTAATTTAATCATGTTCTTTCTCCAAAAATTCTTTCAATTCTTTAAAAGCCAAAGGAGAGTCATTGCCCTCCACGATTAATTTTACCTTCATTCCTTTGTTTATTCCCAGACTAAGTACTGCAATTATAGACTTACCATCTACCGCCTCTCCCTCTCGCTCTAGGTGTACGACTGAATCAAACTTGTTGGCGATTTGAACAAAAAGCGAAGCTGGACGTGCATGTAACCCATGGGGGTTATTTACGGTTATTTCTTTCTGGACTTTTTCCATCCCCGTTTATAAGAATTATAAATCTTTATTATTTCTCTTGCTGCTACGAGACTATCGTGGCGCAAATAATTAGTTCTACTTACGATATCTGCTTCAAAAACCTTAACACCCATTTTCTTTATCCGCACCCGGTCGAATACCACTGGAAAAGACTTCTCCTGAGCGTATTTAAGAAGTAATTTGTATTCCAGGCGCCCGGAATTAACCAGACAGCAGTTCGCAACATTGGAGTTGGCGTGATCAATGAGTATCTGCAAGTGGTCTGCCGCGGTAAACCCGTCGGTCTCACCGTTCTGCGTCATCACATTACAAAGATACATCTTCATCACATCTTTTTTTGCAAGCTCTCTGCTTATGGGCCCAATCAAAAGATTGGGCAAGATACTGGTAAAAAGACTGCCTGGCCCCAGAATTATTATTTCCGCCTCCTGTATGGCCTCGATTGCCTCTGGATTAGGATGGGGGTTTTCGGGCATAAGGTATATTTTTCTTATGGATTTTCCTTCCTCGGGTATTTTATCTTCTCCTTCCTTTATGGTACCATCTTGATACTCAGCTTTAAGGCGTATCCTGTCTAAACTGGAAGGAATTACTCTTCCTCTAATCGCTAAAACCTTACTGGATTCTTTTACTGCGGCCTCAAAGCTTCCGGTAGCTTGTGTCATAGCGGTGATAAAAATATTTCCAAAGCTATGCCCCTTTATCCCATCTCCTTCTCTAAAACGGTACTGAAATAAATCTCTCATCAACTGCGGAGCCTCAGCCAGAGAAACAAGACAATTCCTTATGTCTCCGGGCGGAAGTATTCCAAACTCCTCACGCAATCTTCCCGAAGACCCTCCTTCATCAGCCACAGCAACTATTGCCGTAATATTGGAAGTAAATTCCTTTAAGCCCTCTAATACCGTGGAAAGTCCTGTACCCCCGCCAATCGCAACAAGTTTTGGACCGCGCGATAAAAACCTCTTTTCATAGATTATATCTATAAGCTTTTTTTCTTTTTGAGGGTAAATCGCTTCAAAAAAGC
Source organism: Candidatus Omnitrophota bacterium (assembly GCA_020352775.1). Classification (GTDB taxonomy): domain Bacteria; phylum Omnitrophota; class Gorgyraeia; order Duberdicusellales; family 4484-171. The sequence continues at coordinate 1,225,476 of CP070684.1, read as the reverse complement.
TTCTTATAAGATAAGCTACTCCAACCACGAGACCTATGGAGCCGATGGTGAATAAAACCACATACATTACATCCATTACAAAATAAGCGTCCTTACCAGAGATGTGGGGAGCTGAAATCAAAATGAGAAAGAGTCCTACGACCAAAAGCGTAATCCATCTCTTTATCTTAAGCCCCGGATAAAACCAACGTATGATTTTTAAAACTTTCTTCATAATTATTTGTTATCGCATCACTTTCTGGTGTCTTTTTACCAAAGCAAGAATTTGCTCCTCATCTTTACTATTTTTTAACTGCTGAACAAAATACTTATCACGCAACATCCTTGCCAAAAATGCCAGCATCTTTAAATGCAATCCTGCTTCCTTCTGGCTAGAAAGTAAGAGCGCGACAATATTTACCGGCTCCTGGTCTAATGATTCAAAATTAACCCCTTCTTTAGAAACCAGAAGTCCCAACACAACTTTTTTTGCGGAATCGATTCGCGCATGCGGAAGGGCAATGCGTCCCCCAATCGCAGTAGATCCCATTTCTTCTCTCTGCAGCAAAGCCTTTAAGATCTCGTTTTTATCAGTTTTTTTTATTTTCTTTTTCTTGATGAAATGGTCTAGTAAATGCGAGAGGATCTGTTTCTTATTCTTTTGTTTTACCCCTAGAAGAATACTATCCTTATCCAGATAATCGAGGACATTTATATCCATGGAAAATCTTGATTTTTATTGCCGGTTAAATACATGCTCTATAAAAAATAATTTGGAGCGGAGGAAGGGAATCGAACCCTCAACCTTCACGTTGGCAACGTGACGCTCTAGCCGATTGAGCTACCCCCGCGAAAATTCCTCCCGCTGCTTTAATGCGGACGGGGAGAGTTGAACTCCCACCCCTTTCAGGACAAGATCCTAAATCTTGCGCGTCTGCCAATTCCGCCACGTCCGCGGAAACTCAGACTAATAAATTTAAAGAACGTTTATTCCCTTGATATATATTTAAAATATGAGCCGCCCGAGACTCGAACTCGGCACACCCGGCTTAAAAGGCCGGTGCTCTACCTGATGAGCTAGCGGCTCGTAACCAAAGCTATTTTTCTTTTAACTCTTTTTCTTTTTCTTCTAAGATCCTGTCAGTCTCAGCGGTGTATTTATCGGTCAGTTTTTGCATCTCTTCTTCTGATTTGAATCTATCGTCTTCGGAAATCTTTTTTCCTTTCTCTAGATTCTTGATACGCTCTTTTCCTTCTCGCCTTATGGTTCGAATTGAAATCTTTCCCTCTTCGGCTACTTTTTTCACTATTTTTATAAGCTCTTCTCTGCGTTCCTGAGAAAGGGCAGGCACAATAAGTCTAATGATTTTTCCGTCATTAATCGGAGTAATTCCCAAGTCTGATTGTAAAATTGACTTCTCAATTTCCTTAAGAGACGAAGGATCATAAGGACTTATTACGATCATGCGCGCCTCAGGCACACTGATCAAGGCTAACTCTTTAAGAAGAGTGGGGCTACCATAGTAATTTATATGCACACCCTCCACCATCTTGGGATTGGCTCTACCCGAACGAAGCTCGGCAAACTCTCTTTTTGTCGCTTCTATTGCCTTTTTCATTTCGTCTTCGATTTCTTTCAATACTTGCTTGGCTATCATAAATCCTCCCTTATTGAATAAGGGTTCCGACTTTTTTCCCCAATACAGCGTTTTTTAAATTTCCTTTTTTTAGAAAATTAAACACAACTATGGGCAATTTGTTTTCCATGCACAAGGTGATTGAGGTAGAATCCATTATTTTTAAATCTTTATTGATAACATCCTTATAGGTTAGGTTTTTAAAAAGCTTGGCACTTTTATCTCTCATGGGATCTGCAGAATAGACGCCATCAACCTTAGTCCCCTTCAATAACACATCCACATCGATTTCTGCGCTGCGTAGCGAAGCTGCAGTATCAGTGGTAAAAAAAGGATTTCCTGTGCCGGCGACAAATATTACAACTCTTTTTTTCTCTAAATGCCTTATTGCTCTCCTGCGAATATATGGTTCGGCAACCTGATGCATTTGGATTGCAGTCATCACCCGGGTAGGTACGCCCTGATTTTCTAAAGCATTCTGTAATGCTAACCCATTAATTATAGTAGCAAGCATCCCCATGTAATCTGCCACTGTTCTTTCCATTACGAATTCTTTGGAGCGCGCCGCACCTCGAAAGATATTGCCCCCTCCTACTACCAGTGCAATTTCTACACCCAGTTTTCTTACATCTTTAATCTGACGTGCCAAATGAGCACACACTGACGAGTCAATACCATGCGGTTGTTTACCCAATAGGGCCTCACCGCTTAGCTTAAGAAGGATTCTTTTATATTTAGCTTTCATTTTCCTCCCCCAATACAAAACGCGCGAATCTCTTTATTACGATATTTTCTCCGGTTTTGGATACTGCATCGTGCAAATATTGCCCCATGGTAATCTTATTATCTTTTATGAACACCTGCTCCAGGAGACACTTATCTTTGGCGTATTCATCAATATTATCGATTTTCTTAAGGTCCTCTTTTGATATATCATCTTTTGCGATATAGTCAGGGCTTGCAGCAGCAACTTGCATTGCTACGTCTTTAACAAATTGCTTAAACACATCAGTACGGGCAACAAAATCAGTCTCACAATTGATTTCTACGATCGCGCCCAAATTCCCTCCAAAATGAATATAAGCATCTACTAGACCCTGGGAAGTCTGACGTGCTTTCTTTTTCTCCATCACCTGTGCGCCTTTTTCTTTTAAAAGCTTAAGAGCCTTATCAAAGTCGCCTTTTGCTTTCTCCAATGCCTTTTTACAATCTTTAATTCCTAATGAGGTTAATTCTCTCAACTTCTTTATCTGGGTAAGGCTCATTCTTATTCCTCCTTCTGCTGCTTACGGCTTTTACGCGTTGTCTTTTTCTCTTCGGTCGCACTTCCTTCTTCTTTTAAACCCTCAGAGGCTACTTCCTCTTGGCTAGCCTCCTCTTTCTTTTCCTTAGCAGTCTCTTTCTCTTTTTTCTTGGTTAATTTTTCTCCCAGCTTAAGGCCTTCATTGACTGCCTCCACCAAACAAGAAATGATATATCTTACTGATTTTATGGCATCGTCATTACCGGGAATAGGATAATCAAGTACTTCCGGATCCCCATCGGTATCGATTAATCCCACCAAAGGAACAGAAAGCTTATTTGCTTCTCTTACACAGGCGAATTCTTTCTTAGGGTCTATCACACAGATACAACCCGGTAAATCATCGAAAGAAGCCACTCCGCTGTAATTTTTATCCATCCGCTCTAATTCCCGATTAAGCCTTACCACTTCTTTGCCGGGCATTTTGTCAAAATCACCTCTATCTTTTTTCTCACGTAAATCGAGATACTTCTGTATTCTGCCCTGGATTGTAGAAAAATTTGTTAAGAACCCCCCAACCCATCTTTCTACAATATAGCCCATACCACAAGAGGTGGCCTGTTCTTTTATTAAATCGCGCAGTTGTTTTTTGGTCGCAACAAAAAGGATTTTTTCTCCTCGCGCAGCAACCTGCTTAATGAATTCCTTCGCTTCCTCTAAACTCCTGGCGGTTTTTTCCAGGTCAATAACATATACGTTTTTCTTTTTGCCGAAGATAAACTTCTTCATTTTGGGGTTCCAGTGTTTACTTAAATGCCCGAAATGCACCCCGTTCTCCAATAAATCCTTAATCATCTCAGGTACCGCCATCGATTTTTAAGCCTCCTTTCTTAAAGATTTGTTATCCACTCTTACCTAAAATAGGGAAATTTCATTATTTGAAAGTATATCATATTTCCCTTAATTTGCAATATTATTATATTCTCCTAGCTTCGGACCTAACTGACTATCAATTAATGGGTTATAGATTCCAAGTTAAGGGCAAACTGTCTAACTTTAGCCTTTGACCGGCAAAAATCCGCTTCAAAATGGGCTGATCCTAAAGAATTGCCTCTATTTATACATTAAATTGGAGGTCATACAACTTTTTGTACAAGCTCTTGCGGCTAATAAGGGAAGTATGATCACCTTCTTCAGCAATTCTACCTTTATCCATCACCACTATCTTATCTGCTTTTTGCACCGTAGAAAGCCGATGCGCAATGACAAAGGTAGTCTTTCCTTTCATGAGGTTATAAAGCGCTTCTTTTATGAGCTGCTCTGATGAGGAATCAAGCTGACTAGTTGCCTCATCCAGAATTAATATCGGCGCATCACGAAGTATCGCTCTGGCAATGGAAATACGCTGACGCTCTCCTCCTGAAAGCCTAAACCCTCTATCTCCAATTACAGTAGAAAATCCTTGAGGCAATCTCTGAATAAAATCATAGGCAAATGCCTTTTTAGCCGCCTCTTCAATTTCTTGATCCGTAGCCCCTTCTCTTCCATAAGCAATATTATCCCTGACCGTAGCATTAAAAAGAACTAAATCCTGAGATACCACTGCAATAAGAGAACGCAAATCCTTAATCTTTAACTCCTTGACATCCTCTCCATCAATTAGCACCCTCCCCTTTTGGGAATCATAAAGGCGAGGGATTAAACCTACCAGGGTCGATTTACCTGCCCCGGAATGTCCTACCAAAGCTACTGTTTCGCCTTTTTTGACTTCTAATTTTATATCTTTTAATACAAAATCTTCCTCCTCATTATAAGTAAACCAGACTCCAGAAAATTCTATCCCGCCCTTAAATTCATTTATTGAAAGTGCATTGTGCTTCTCTATTATCTTTATTTCTTCTCCTAAGATATCGTAAATCCTGTGTGAAGCAGCCAAGGCATGCTGGTTCTCAGCATGAACCTTTGAAAGCCTTTTAAGAGGCTTTATCATCGACATCAAAGACCCCATAAACAAACCGAAAATACCAAATGAGAGCTTACCAGCGATAACCTCTTTTCCGGCAACCAAAAGGATAACTACTGCACCCAGGGCGCCGATAAATTCGGTAATAGGAGAAAGCATCTCTTTTCGTTTTATGCTTTTTAGCATAAATTTATAATAGTGGTGATTTATCTTCTTAAAACGATTGAGCTCATAATCCTCACGATTAAATACCTTTACGATATAGGCTCCCTGAATCGTCTCTGCCAAAAGTGAATTTAAGTCCGCCATCTTATTTTGGACTTCAAAAGAAAACTTCTTAATCCGTTTGCCCAGCCTGACTACCGGAAATAGAATCAAAGGAAAAAGCACAAATGAAACAAGGGCGAGTTTCCAATAGAGATAAAATGCCAGAAAAGTAAAAAGTGCTAACTGCATCGACTGGTAAATCAATTCTGCCAAGGAGGAAGAAATGGCATGGGTAATAAGCGACACATCATTGGTAATACGGGAAATAAGCTCTCCGGTTCTTTTTTTAGAATAAAAATCCAGGGAAAGATCATGAAACTTCTTATAGATAGAATTTCTTACTTCTTTCACTACCCCCTGCCCTGCTACATTCATGAGGTAATTTTGCATAAAAAGAAAAAAACCTTTGAAAAGAAATAAAGCGATAATAACTATCACTATGCCCTTAAGTACTACAAGGGGCTCAAGCTCATTAAGTTTTGTTATAAGGTTAACTACAAAAGAAGGCACGTGTGAGGGCAAAATTATCTCTTTATTGGTGAGTATTCTATCTGAAACAGGCACAATCATTCCTAGGGAAATACCGTCAAATATGGTGGATACCCCCATACACAGAAACGCCAAGGCAAGCACTCCCCGATAGGGCCTGGTAAACTTAAGTAATTTAAAGTATTCTTTTAAATAACTCTTCATCTCATCCTATCCTCTAACTGTTTTCCTTAAAAAGAGGCAAGGGGGGATTTTACCACATTGATTGACTTCCCTCAAGGGATTTGATACAATCAAAATCGAGGATTAAAAAGGCAAAAAATATGAGAGTCGCAGTAATAGGGGTTGGAAAACTCGGTAGCATTCACCTTCGTATATATAAAGAAATCAAAGGAATAAGAAAGATATACATTGTCGATACTAACCCCACTACCCTTACTGCCTACCCTGAAATTGAATCATTTAGTAATTTCAAGGATTTAGCCGGCAAAGTTGATCTTGTAAGCATTGCCAGCTCCACCCCTACCCATTTTGAAATCAGCAAGTTCTTTCTAAATCAAAAAATTCCGGTGCTAGTGGAAAAACCTCTCACTGAGAACCTAAATGAAGCGCAGCAGCTAATCAGTCTTGCAAGAAAGAAAAGAACACTTCTTTTTGTGGGGCATGTGGAAAGATACAACAACGCCTATCTAGAGGCAAAAAAAATCATAAAAAATCCGCTTTTTATCGAGTGTCACCGCCTAAGCGTCTATCCGAACCGGTCTCTAGAAACAAGTGTCGTGCTTGATTTAATGATTCATGATCTAGACATCATTCTTGATCTGGTAAAAGATAAAATAAAAAGATGCGAAGTTAAAGGTGTAAAGGTTCTCTCTCCCACTGACGATATTGCCAATGCCCGCGTAACATTTAAAAAGGGTTGTGTCGCAGACATAACTGCTTCCCGCATATCGGCAAAACGTGAAAGAAAAATAAGGATATTTCTGCCTCACTGTTATATTTCTATGGATTATGCCGAACAAAACGTAGAGATTTATCAAAGATTAAAAGGGAATATAACACGGGAGGTTCTTCCGATAAGCAAAGAAGAACCCTTAAAAAAAGAGATTATGGAATTTGTAAACCTGGCAAGGAATAAAAACTTTACCATGGAGCACGCCGAGAAAGCAAAAGACGCTTTAATGCTGGCGTTACATATCGAGAAAAACCTAAAATAACCCATGCCCCTTATCCACTTAGGTGTTTAAATATCTAACCGATGAAAAGAATAGTAATTATTGCCGGAGACAAATCAGGAGATGCTTACGGAGGCCTTCTTTGTAAAAAGCTAAAAGAAAAATTCGCCAAGGTTCAGATTTATTCTTTTGGGGGGCCACATCTTGGCGAACATTCACAACAGCTTATCGATTTACTTACACATTCGGTATCAGGAATCATGGAGGTATTCTCCTCTCTGTCTGGGATCCTTCGCATCTTTAACAATGCTGTCAAAGAAATCGAAGAAATCAAACCGGATCTAATAATCCCTATTGACTTTCCTGATTTTAATCTGCGTTTAATAAAATGCCTGAATAAAAAATATCCTGTTTTTTACTACGTGAGCCCTCAAGTATGGGCCTGGCGCAAAAAAAGAGTGGAATTGATAAAGAAATATGTTGATAAAATGGTGGTAATTTTTGAGTTCGAAAAAGAGTTTTATCAAAAAGAAGAAATCCAAGCTCTATATTTCGGCCATCCGCTCTTAGAAATCATTAGCCCCAAAGAAGTCCAGAAAAAAAGAATAGTCTCATTTCTGCCTGGCTCAAGAAAAAACGAAATCAAAAAACACCTACCGGTAATGAAAAAAACTAAAAATCTTCTTAGGGAAGATTTGGCGGGTTATTATTTCCGTATTATCCGGCCCGCGAATATTGAAAAAAAGTTTTATGAAAGACTTTCACCAGAGATGGATATAGTGGATCACTCTCTTAAGGCGATCCAGGAATCAGAGTTTATTATTACCTCTTCCGGAACTGCCACGGTTGAAATCGCAATTCTAGGGGTACCGTTTCTTGTTATGTATAAGGTTAATCCTTTAACCTGGCATATTGTAAAAAGGCTGGTTGATACGCGCTTTATTGCAATGATAAATATCCTTTCCTCAAAAAAAGTAGTGGAAGAATTGCTGCAAAGAGAGGCCAATGCGAAAAATATCGCCAGAAAAACCCTGCAAATTCTTAAAGACCCGCAAGCTTATCAAAAGATAAAAAAAGATTTAGAAGAAGTGCGTATCAGGCTTATGCCTTACGGTGCCACAGAAAAATTTGCACAGTTTATCGGTGATTACCTAAAGCTTTCCTAACAGAATAAGCGTACCCGCCGCAAAAAACACAAACGCGCTGACATAACGGATAGTCTTTGCATCAATAAAGCGCGCGATAAACTGGCCCAAAAATAAAGCAAGAAGAGTAGCAACAAAAAAAGCACACATTGCTCCGATAAACACCGAAACCTTACTGTGTTCTTTAAGTCCTAAAGAAAAAATAGCAAGTTCTGTCTTATCGAATAGTTCTGCCAACATTATGGTAGCAAACGTACCAAGAAAGACCTTAAAATTCATCTCTTTACCCTCCTCTTATCTGTTTTAACTGGCTTTAAACGCTTCTTTTTCATAAACGTGTAAATATTTAAAATTGCAGCCGGAGTCATCCCGCTTATCTTAAGAGCCTCACCCAATGTGTTAGGCTTAAATTTTTTAAGTTTCTCCACTACTTCCTTAGAAAGAGATGGGACTGTCTCAAAATCTATCTTAGGTATTTTTATGCAGTCCAGATTCTTTAATTCCCTCAGCCAGATCTGCTCCCGATGCAGGAACCCTCCATATTTTACTTGAATCTCTACTTCTCTTCTGGCGATAGCACCGTTTAATTTCTCACCTATTATCTTTTCTGCCTCATCATAGCTCACTTTGGGTCTGCGCAACATATCAAAAAGAGTGATCTTTCGGCCATCAAATACAACCTTTTGACTCCTTAATTTCTTAATCTGGTTCTCTATCATGGATTTTTTTGCGATCATACGCTCATAATCTTCTTTGCCAACCAATCTCAGTTTATAGGCAAACGGAGTTAAGCGCACATCAGCATTGCTTTCCCTTAAAGAAAGACGGAACTCACAACGAGAAGTAAACATCCGATACGGTTCATCAACTCCTTTAGATGTTAAATCGTCAATTAATACTCCAATAAACGCTTCCTCTCTTCTTAAAATGAAAGGTTTCTTTCTTTGTATTTTTAAAGCGGCGTTTACGCCCGCAATCAACCCTTGAGCTGCAGCCTCCTCATAACCAGTAGTTCCATTAACTTGCCCCGCAAAATAAAGACCTTCTAAAACCTCGGCTTCAAGGGTGGGTTTAAGCTGGCGCGCATCGATAAGACCATGTTCTATTCCATATCCCGGACGAAGTATAACCGCATTCTTTAAACCCTCAATGGTGCGGATAAAATCAATCTGGGCTTTAAAAGGGAGTGAGGTTGATATACCATTTGGATAAACTTCTACCGACTCTCTTGCTTCGGGTTCGATAAAGACTTGATGCCGCTCTTTATCGCAAAATCTTACAACTTTATCCTCTAGGGAAGGGCAATAGCGCACTCCTTGCGCCTTTATTTTTCCTGTATAAAGAGGGGAATATTTTAAATTCTTTAGAATCACTTTGTGCGTGTTGGAGTTGGTATAGGTTATAAAACAACTTAACTGATTAGAAGGAATGGTTTTATTTGAGAACGAAAAAGGATCAACATCGTATTCGGGAGGCTGCTCAGTCATTTTTGAAAAATCAAGGGAGCGCTTATCAAGTCTGGCACAGGTGCCGGTTTTAAAATGCTTGGTACTAATACCTGAACTCTTTATACTTTCAAATAAATCATCGCTTGATTCTTCATGGAGTCTTCCTCCAGAAAAACTATTAAGCCCGATATGAATTATGCTTTTTAGAAATGTGCCGGCGCAAATGATTACTGCTTTAGCGCCAAAGAATTGACCAAAATTTGTCTCGATACCCTCGAGCCGTTTGCCTTTTATTAGGATCTTGCGCGCCTTTGCCTGTAAGATATCGATATTAGATTGATTTTCTAAATAGCGCCTTGCAATCCTAGGGTAACTAAAACGGTCAACCTGAGCACGCGTTGCCCATACTGCTTTTCCTTTGCTGCGGTTTAGGAACCGAAAACCAAGGGCACATTCATCTGTGATTTTTGCGATTAAGCCTCCTAAAGCATCGGTTTCTTTTACAAGATGGCCCTTAGAGACTCCTCCTACTGCGGGATTACAGGATAATTTTCCTATCCCGTTAATATCTAAGGTCAGAAGAAGCACACTAGAACCAAGCTTTGCAGCGGCAAAACTTGCCTCAATCCCAGCGTGACCGGCCCCAACTACAATAACATCATACTTTTTCATAGTAGGGATTTTATCATAACCTAGAAAAAGGTGAAGAAATAAGTAAGGAACTTCTGTGGGTGTTTAGTCTGGATTTGACAAATTTGGGAAGGAAAACAATTATTCTTTTGCCAATTCTGCTATTTTATAAATCAACTCTCGACCTAAAAGCTCTCCTATTGCTCCTTTTTTTGCCTGTGATTCCCCGTAGTGGGTAGTGCTATCTTTAAAGTCAGAGGTATAAATAAGAAGTGGCACTGGATCAGCAGTATGGGCTTTTATCTTACACACCGTAGAGTGGTCCGCAGTAACACAAATCACATAATCTTCCTTTTTAATTAAATCCAGTAGCTTCTTAAAGAAGATTTTATCGATAATCTCGATGCTTTCTTTTTTCTTTTTAAAATCACCATCATGAGCAGGCTCATCAGGACCTTTGATGTGGATATACAATCCATCATAATTTTTAATCTGACTAGCCGCGGTCTGAGCCCATAGGGTGTAATCCTTATCTAAATCACCCGAAGGAAGAGGGACATCGACCACATCCATACCGCATAACAAAGCAATCCCTTTTTCTACCGGCATTTGCACAAAACAGCCAAAACGCAGTCCCGTTACCTCATTTAGAGGCTTAAATTTAGGGAGACTGTCTCCGGCATCACGGGAAAGAATAAGATTTGCAGGCAATTTCCCTTCTTCTTTTCTTTTTTTATTTATGCTACTCTGCTCAAGTACTTTACGTGATTTATCAGTGAACTCATTAAGAAGCGTTGCTGCTAAAAGTGCGCCACTATCTTGTTCATGTCCTTCTACCGGACTGGCTTCTTGAATAAAGGGCTCGAATTTCTCAAGAGCAATACCAAATACTCCTTCTCTTCCATAAGCAGGGTCAGTATTAGTAACCCAGCCTTTTAATTCCTGGTCTTTTCTTATCACCAATACACCGCGGTGTCCAATAGTGTTTTTAAATACAAATTGCGCATCCTCTAACTTTACTCTTTCATTTAGCTCTTTAGAAAGCTGATTTGCTTCTTCGGTAGAAAGATTTCTGCCCACTCTTCTATCAAGGATTTTATCTGAATCAGTTTGTGCGGTTGCGAAATTAACGCGAAGTGCGAGGTCACCATCTTTTACCTCTATTCCTTCAGCAAAACTTTCTAAAGGTCCTCTTCCAGTATAAAGCTTATGGGCATCATATCCCAATAAAGAAATCACTGCGATATCCGACTCCGGAGCAATGTCTTTAGCTACCGGGAATAAAAGTCCTTGAGAGCCTTCTTTTGCTAACGCATCCATATGGGGAGTCTCTGCTGCCTCAAGAGGAGTTTTATTTCCTAATTCTTCTACAGCTAAATCCCCTAACCCATCAAGAACAATATAGAGTATCTTTTTCATCAATATTCTCCGTATAAAACTAAAATCGGTGGGTTAACACTTAGAATAGCCGCAAGCATCACAAGTAAGACAACCTTCTTGATGTCGCAGGGCAAATCCGCAATCCGGACATACCCCCACAATAGTGCTGTTGCTTAAAGAATATGACTTACTGGGCATCGCAACTTTAACTGGCTTCTTAGAAACAGGCGGTCCCACTTTTACGATCTCTTTTTGATCAATTGCTCTTTTTTCTAAAACCCTTCCAATTGCATCGGCGCAGGAAAAAATCTTCTTTCCGCCAGCCCAGGAAGGAGAAGGGCATCTTATGCCTTTAAGCTGTTCTACAATCACCTTCATGTCAATCCCGCCCCTTAATGCCAATGAAACAAGCCTTCCCACTGCTTCTAACTGCGAAGCTGCACATCCTCCGGCTTTACCCATTTGGGTAAACACCTCAAACAAATCATCATCTTCATCCTGATTCACCGTAATGTAAAGATTACCGCAGCCAGTGCTAACTTTGGTGGTAGTACCCCTTATCACTTCCGGCCGTGGTTTAGGATAAGAAATCAAATCTAGCTTTTGCTCTTTCTGTGCCTTTTCCTTTTTCTTCTCTACCGTTAATACCTGAACATCTCTTGAACCGTCTCTATAAACAGTGATCCCTTTACATCCCAGCTTATAGGAAAGTAAATAAGCTTGCTTAACGTCCTCTACGCTCGCGGCATTGGGAAGATTTATTGTTTTTGACACTGCATTATCAGTGAATTCTTGAAACGCAGCCTGCATTTTTATATGCCAGGAGGAATCTATCTCCATCGCAGTCTTAAATACCCTCTTTACATCAGAGGGAACTTCAGACATTTTTTGAATAGTTTCGCCGGAGGCGATTTTTTTCATCAACTCTTGGGAATAAAACCCTTCTTTTTTGGCGCGCTGCTCAAAAGCAGGTTCAACCTCTAAGAGTTTTTCTCCTTCTAATACATTGCGAAAATAAGAAAGAGAAAAACACGGTTCTATCCCGGAAGAAGTCGGTCCGGCAATAATACTTATTGTTCCAGTAGGTGCAATGGTGGTAAGAGTGGCGTTCCTGATACTTATTCCCTCGCTCTGCCACCTGCTCCCTTCCCAGGCAGGAAAGACACCGCGCTCATTCGCCAAGTTTATTGACTCTTCTTTGCTGACATTATAAATAAACTCCCCCACTTTTTTTGCCAGGGCCACTGCATCATCACTATCATAAGCAATGCCTAAAAATCCAAGCATCGTCGCCCAGCCCATAATACCCAAACCTATTTTTCTTGTCTTTAAAGTATTCTCTTTGATTTGGAAAAGAGGAAATTTATTAGCATCAATCACATTGTCCAAAAATCTTGTTGTTAACCGCGTCACATACTCTAATTTCTCCCAATCGAGCTCAAACCCATTCTCGACCTCCTTTACCATCCGTGCTAAATTGATCGAACCAAGATTACAAGATTCAAAAGGTAAAAGTGGTTGTTCTCCGCAAGGGTTAGTACTTTCAATATTTCCTAACTGTGGAGTGGGATTATATTGATTAATTTTGTCGATGAAGACAATACCCGGTTCACCGTTTTTGTGTGCACACTCTGCAATAAGATCAAATACTTCTCGTGCGTTTAGCCTTGCTCTTACCTGTCCATTAGAAGGATCGATAAGAGGGTACTCTTCTTCCCTAAATACCTTATCCATAAAGTCATTGGTAATCGCAATTGAGATATTAAAATTAGAAATATCACCCTCTTTTGTCTTACATTTTATAAATTCCAAAATATCAGGATGATCCACTCTCAATATCCCCATATTGGCACCCCGCCGTGTACCACCTTGTTTTACGGCCTGGGTTGCAGAATCAAATACCTTCATAAATGAAACCGGTCCACTGGCTACCCCACCGGTGGATTTAACAACACTATTTTGGGAACGCAGACGCGAGAAACTAAACCCAGTACCACCACCTGTCTTATGAATGAGAGCAGTTGCTTTTATAGCATCAAAAATAGAATTCATGGAGTCTTCCACCGGCACGACAAAACACGCTGAGAGCTGACCCAATTCTCTGCCGGCATTCATCAGGGTGGGTGAATTGGGCATAAATTCGAGGTTAGCCATGATGTTGAAGAACCCATCTTTTATCCCTTCAACTTTTGCTTGGTCAGCTCCGTAGAGATTTTCTATCTGAGCAATGGCACCCGCAACTCTTTCTAGCAACTGAGAAGGATTTTCTGTTACTTGGCCTTGTTCATTCTTTTTAAGATAACGTTTTTTTAAGACGACAATAGCATTAGGCGAAAACCTCAATCTTTCTTCCATAGCCGCACTCTCCTTTTGTTTGATGTTGTGGGTTTTTTTAATTTAAGATTGTATAACATATTTATATCACACCTAAAACCTCCAGTCAAGAAGAAAACACAATATATTGTATTTTTTTTTGAAAAAATACAATATATTGATGAAAAAGGCAATAAAAACCTTTTTCCAATCTTTCAAGAGAACGGTTCTAAAATTTTTTATCCCAAAGAAATATGGCGGAAATGCTTAATGTAGACTTTTTGGCAGCCGCTTTTAGTCTTGTGCGAATGAAGACGTCTTGCTCTTTCCGCCTAATATTACCTAAACAAAACCTACCGTGTCTCTGATGACAAGCTCGGTGTCTAAAACAACTCTTTGGGGGGGAAGTTCTTTTTCAATGATCATCTGTAAAATCTCAGCACCCTTGGAAGTCATTTTTTCTAAGGGTTGGCGAACTGTGGTAAGCATTAAGTTCCCATGAGGACAATAGGGATTATCATCAAAACCGATGATGCTTACCTTATCTGGAATCTTTATTTGCTTTTCGTCACAGACAATTAATGCTTCATTTGCCACTTCGTCACTACAGCAAAATATAGCTGTAGGGGGCTCGCTTAAAGAGAACAGGTTTTCTAAGCGTTCCCGGGCCTCCCGAGGCGAAAAGTTAGTAATTTTAATGTATTCGGGCTTTGCGCTAATGCCATTTTTTGCCAAGGCTCGCTTATAACCATCTAGCCTTTCCAGTGCGCATTGGACTTCAAGGTTTCCTGCCAGATGTGCGATTCTTTTATGACCGTGATTAATAAGGAATTCAGTTGCCTCAAATGAACCTTTAAAATTATCTATAGCCACATAGCTTAACTCCTCCTCATCCATGCGCCTATTTATTACTACAATGGGTACCCCTTCATCTTTTATGCGCTTAAGCTGGTCCTTATTTCCTATTATATCAGCAAAGATTATCCCATCTATCAAAGATGTTTTGAAAGTATCTTTATTCCAAAAAACATGAAGGTGTAAATCAATCTCCTCTTTTTCTAGAGCGGTTGCGATTCCTCTTATTATTTCCAAAGCATAATAAGAATAAAAAATATTTTCATAGCCGGGAATTATCAGTCCAAAACTGTTGAGTTTTCCTCCGGCAAGGCGCCGGGCATAGGCTGAGGGTTGGAAATTTAGTTCTTTTACCGCTTTCTCTACTTTCTTGAGATTTTTTTCTCTTAAGGAGGCGGGATTACTGAAGTAACGAGAAACAGTTGCGATCGAAACCCCTGCCTTCTTCGCAACTTCTTTTATGGTAACTTTTGAAGAATCCACAAATTATCTGCTTATTACTTTATCGCCTTCTTGAATAGTGGCGCCTTGAACTACTTCTAATATATCTGCTGCAGCTACTTCTCTTCTGGTTTCAATAATCTCTACGGTACCGATTTCTCTACCTGCGCGCACTACCCTAAGTGGTATGCCAGGTCTAGCACCGGCGGCTTCTCCCCTATCAATTACTACAACTCTTTCTTCTGGTATTACTGCAATGACCTCTCCCTCTAATGCAACCATTCCGGGCTCTGGCTTAACCACAATCGGAGGAAGCTCTACGGCTGCTGCTTCTCTAGTCACAACCATTCTTTCTCCAGTCAATGCACGGCTAAGACTTTCTTGCAATTCATTCAAAGCCATAGATTTTTCTTTCAAAATGCTTTCAATCTCAAAAATCCTTTGTTCTAAGTCTTCTTTCTTTGCGGTTTCAAGGCTGATACCTTTCTGCAATGTTAACTTTTCTTTATTAGCGACAATCAGTTCTCTTTTTAGCCTTACGTTATCATCACGCATCATATTTAAGTCTTGCGTCATCTCTTTTCTGGATTCTCTCTCGCTGACCAAGTCTCTACTCATAATATTCATGGTCCGCTCTTTAAGCCTCATCTCTGCCTCAAGCATTCCTCTTTCTTTCGAAAGCTCATCCGTCCTAAGACTTAACTCTTTATTCTGTTTATCTAATTCTGCAATCCTCATATTGGATGCAGCGAATTCTTTATCTAGTTCTATTAACCTCGCCTCAAGCTCTGCTTTTGCGCTTACAACATCGGACCAATAATCCTCTGATGTTACTGCCATAGGAGCCTCTCTGACCATAGGGCGGCGGGCCATTGGCATTTCTCGAGGCGCTGCGGCCCGAGAGGGCACTTTTTTCAACTCCTCTACCAGCATATCTCTTTCCGCTGAAACGCTTTCGTATTTTTTCGCAAAATCATCTCGCTCAGCTTGAAGACGGGTAAGCTCTTCTTGTATTCGAGACCAACGAGCCCTCAGCTCGCCTCTTTCTCTATCCGCCTCGTTATAACGAGACTGAAGAGCTCTGGTTTCTTCGAGAAGACGAGCTCTTTCTCTTTTTAAGGTTTGATTTTCATTATTTAAGGTTTGATTTTCAGAATAAAATTGAAAGGCAATAAAACCTACGCCTAATACAATTACTAATAGAGCGATTCCGATTAATTTCGTTCTATCCATTACCACCTCCCTCTTTATCAAAATTATAACATACTGATTAGTCGTGTAAAGTCTTTTCTCTAAAAGATAAGAGCGCAGCACCCACTGATGTACCCTGTTTACCGAGTTTAGAAAGACAAATTTTTAAATTTTTTCTCATTTCACTCATGCAAAAATTCTTTACAGCGTTAGAACACTCTTCTAACATCAATTCACCAGCGTCTTCCATGCCTCCGCCAATGATTATTAGCTCTGGGTTGATAAAATTTACAATAAAAGCAATCTTTACTCCTAAAGAAAAGGCTGCCTCTCTTATTATCTGACGCGCAACCCTATCTTTCTTTTTTGCTTCTTCAAAAATAGCTTCTAAAACCAGCTCCCCGGTAGAAGTTATTCTTTTAATTAAAGAAGATTCTTCTCCCATGGAAATCAACGACTTTGCTCTTTCTACCATTCTTAAATCCGCCGGCCACTGCCCTAAAAAAGAAAAATCACCTAAGGACGTGCTCATTGCTTTGCGCGGATTTAAAAACAATTCTCCGGCTTTTCCGTTTTTACCCCTGTAAAGAGTGCCGTTAGCAATAATCCCTGCTCCCACGCCTGAAAACATATATACAATATTCTTGTTCTTAGGATAATTAGTCAAATGTTCAGCCCAAACACAAGCATTAGCATCATTTTCAAGAACAACCGGGAAACCAAACTTTTTCTGCAAATAATCTTTTAAAGGTAAGGAGGTATATACATAAGAAGTACCGGATTGTTGAGGCCAATAAACCTCTCCTTTTTTACTGTTTATGATTCCTCCCAATGCTACCCCTACCCCAGAGATACTTTCTTTATACTTTTTAGTCTTAGAAAGTATAGCCTCAAATAACTTCAGCAAATCTTCTATAACCTCATTGACGCTAATTTTTCCTCTTTTGCGCTCTATCTCGGCCATGATTTTTCCATCTTGGCGCAAAAGAACTGCGCGAGCATCAAAAAGATTAAGACCAATTCCGATTGTGTATTTATTTTTCATTTTAAAACTTTTTACGATAATATAGCCTTACCATGTGTTGAGTATCCAATGTAGCTAATGTTCCTCCATAAGGATCATAAAGAAGCTCTCCTACCACTCCCCTGGGATACACTCCATACTGCAATATAAACTCATCAGAAGGATTGGGTCTGTAAGAGACCTCTCCAAAAAAATTATGATGATCCGCAAACTCTACCGGTACCCCTTCGATAATCTGGTTGATATCCATCCATCTGGAATAAACATATTTAAAGAAGTAAGATAGTTTTTCAGAAGGAGAAAATTCAAGCTCAAATCCGCTGTGATTCATATTATTATCTATTGGGCCGGCAAACTTGTATTCATTACAAGTCCAGTCAATCCCTACACATAACTGGTCAGACAATCTTAAGTTCATTCCTGCTTTACTTATATCGTAACTATCATAAGGAGGTAAAGGGAAAAGGTCTTGACCATAAAGCCAAGCAATCTCTTCTCTGTAAATATTACCATCTTCATAGTAAGTACCAAAACCGCTACCATTAAGAATCCCGCGTGGAAAATTATCATAAGCGAGTGAATAGTCATTAGTGTGCTCCCAAATCCCCCACACAGAAAAATTATCATTTAATTTATACTCTGCAGCTGCGGAAAATGTTCGCACAGACGGGTCTTCTCCATCGGGGATAACACTGTTAAGCAAAGGTTTTCCAGTCTTTACATCAATAGCATAAGGATCAATTCCTCCCACAGTATCCGGTTTATCATGATAAATACCTAACAGTTTAGTGGTGAGCCTGTTATTAACCCGATAGGTTGACTCTAATCTGGAAACAGTCTCAAGGTACTCACCATCTACAAGATACACATTACGTGCATCAAAAAGCCAGTCACATTTACCATCTAAGAAATTATTACCTTCAATCCTTAAACCCACTACATCTCTTCCAAAATCTACACCATCACCCAATCTAAAAGGCTCAATATCATTCCAGCCAATGGTCGGCTCATAAAACCCAGCCCCAAAATACACTAATGGTTCTCCAAAATGAATATGGCGTGACCAGTAAGAATCATCCCTGGTACGGATATAGCTTGAAAGACCTGTTTCAAATGCCTCATCCATGTGGGTATACTCTAATCTCAATTTATAAAAAGGGAGAGTTGAATCTCCTTTAGGCTTAAGCCCGAAATAATCAGTATTAAAAACATCGCCCTCAGAAGCATGCACTAATCTGAATTTCCAGGCATTACCGCGTTTTTCAGTTTCATAAGGAGTAGTTCTATCAATGGAAGATTTTGAAGAAGCTGCTTCCATAGAAACTTTAGTAACATAATTAAATCCAAGATTCATGTCAACGCCAGCAGTCTGTATGGTGGCATCGCGCTCGCCTTTTTCATAGCCGGCTTTTGCAGTGTAAACTCCCCCCACCTCAAAATTATCAGCAAACTTATGTTTAAGGCGGCTGGCACCGTCAAAAGTATCAAAGCTATCATAATCCTGCCATAACGTCTTAGGAGAAGCAGCAACCATATCCCAGCTAGTATGATCAGAACCGAGAGAAAGAGACATTCCTCTTAAATTAGTAAGGAATTCTCCTCGGGAATTTCTGGTAAAAAATGCCAAGGAATCATCAAAACGACCTTTGGAAAAATCCGGAGGTGGGCCAGCAAAGGAATTAAAATTTCCTGGAGTCCAACTTGATAACCAGGGACTTTCCTCCCAATACATAGCATTATTGGAAAGTCTTAAGATATCATCGGAGGTATAAGCCTGATCCTGTAACGCCACAGGAAATAATCGTAAACTAATACCCTCTGTATTATAATCAAACCATACCTCTCTTAAAGGCCAGTACTCACGTTCGATCTCTAAACCAGGAATAGCCCATACATCAAGTACCCCAAAAGCTCCTTGTGCAGTAACAGGATCAGTTTCCCAATCTGATACTTTAACTTCAGGCAGGGCAAAAGCATCGCCGAGGAGATCGGAATAAAAAATCTCATTTATGGTGTATCCAGTATTTGCCCAGTATTTAAGCTGGACTTCGGCAGCATCAGCGAAAGTGCTCATAACCGTTACTTTGTCAGACTTACCAATAAAGCTCCAGGGACTGATGTCGATGTCTGCGTGAAGACTTGCTTTCTCACCTTGAGGCGTATCTACTTCAAACCTTATGGCATTGTATATTCCAGGATCGAATGTGTTAATTTTACGATCAAATGCTGCGTGAGATAAAATACGCCAATTTTTTTCATTTAAATCCCAGTTTGCGCGATGCCAGATTATATCATCTCCTTCGATACCTATACTTGCCTGGTACTCACCAGTGATGGTTGCCTGTGGCACTTCTCTAAGTAAAGGTCCTTTCTTAACCTTATAAGGTACAAATACACCAGCTTTTTCAGCAAACTCATCTAATATTACTGATACTTTCTCTTTTCTCGGCTTGGCACTAACCTCAACGATTTCTCCACTATAAGGATCAAAAGAAGCAATAGGAAACGGAGCAGGTGCTAGCTCTTGCTCAACAGCTTCTACTTCATAAATCTCTCCAGTAGAGGGGTCATAAGCCGCAACAGGAAAGGGGCCTCTAGTAACGATTTTTTCTTCCTCAGGCATCATCTCGATGATTTCACCGGTAGAAGGATCAAAAGAGGCAACTGGAAATGCTCCTTCAGGCATTGGGGCTGGCATTGGCTCAACGACTTTTTTTACAGGATAAAGCTCTTTCTTAGGGCGGGATTCTCTTGCTTTTAGTTTTGCTTTCTCTTCTATATCCTCAAGAAGAGAGCCTAATTCTTTCTTTAGTGTGCGCTGGCGGATTTCCTTAAGATATGCTTTTGCCTTTTCATTGTCGGGATTTACGATAAGAGCTTTTCTAAATTCTATCTGGGCATCTTCCAAAAAACCTTGCTCTAGATAGCTTTCACCTAATTCCACTAAAAAATCATCGCTAGCAGCAGCAAAAACAGAAAAGGGAATAAAGACTAAAGTAAATAATATAATAAAAATTACAGAGGAAGCCTTCATAGAAAAATTTTATCAAATCGGGGGAGGTTTTTCAATGTTTTTTACGCTTTTTTCTCGATTTTAAACTTTAAATTCTTGACTTTCTCGGAAGGACGGGATTTCCACCTGCGATGAATCCAACCCCATTGTGAAGGAAATTCTCTTACCCAGCGCTCAATGATACGGCTAATCTTTATGGTATTTAGAAGAACGGTCTCGTCTTTATCTTCTTTTTTAATAAGTTCTTCCTGAGGTAAAATCTTCACACAGTGTTTACCCATAGATTCTCTAACTATATAAGCCGGAACGATAGAAGCATTGGTTCTCAGCGCAAATACAATCGGACCTACTGGAGTGGCTGCCAGTTTACCAAAAAAGTTTACCCATACTCCTCCGGTACCAAAATTCTGATCCATCTGGATAATAACTATTTCATTGTTACGCATCGCCTGAATGATTCCATTTACGCATTCTTTACGAGGATAAGAAAAAATAGTCTTTACTCCTGCAGCGGTGCGTAAAGTGTGAAGATAATCTCCTGCCTTTGGGTCTCTCATGGGCCGGGTGACAAAATGCACTGGATACCCTTCCTGAACCAACTTCATACTCAGAAGAGGGAAATTACCCAGGTGCCCTGTAATCATCATAACCCCTCTTTTATTTTGAAGAGCTTTATCTAAATGCTCTTTTCCTTCGATGCGTATATTATCAAGCATTTTAGGCTTTCTTAGAAAATATAGACATTCAAAGGACCCTTGCGCCAGAAAAATAAAAAAATGCCTTGCGATTCTTTTTCTTTCCCGCACAGAAAGCTTAGGAAACGCAACTGATAAACACTCAAGTGCAATGTGGCGATGACGAAATAAAGTACCATAGGCAATAGTGCCTAGAGACGCTCCCATAAAATAGCTCCAACCTAGGGGAACTTTCGAATTAAGAAAGGTAAAAATGCGTAAAGCATAATACCCAATTCTTCTTCGAAACATTTTCCTTTGTTCTTTCTTCATAATGAAAGGATTATACTATGTGATTTAATTTTCTCAACTTATTCCTAAAAATTTAGCGATATTTTTAAAGTTTATACCCGAACTGCCGCAACAACTCTTTTCTCTCCCTAATATCCTCTTCTTTCTCTACACCCTTGGGGGAAGAGCCATCAACTACTCCCAAGATACCACGACCTTGAGATGTTTGAGTAATAATGAGTTCAACGGAATTAGCAGTGGCACAAAAGATGCGACATACTTCCGGAATATTTTTTATTTGATTCAGCACGTTGATGGGATAAGCGTTTTTAAGAACGATGAAAAACATGTGTCCACATCCGATGCGAAGGGCGTTGTCTACGGCAATTTTTTTAAGTTCCTCATCATTACCTTCGAATCTCACCAAACATTTTGCCGAAGACTCACAAAAGGCAAATCCGAATTTTATGGTAGGTGAAGACGCTATTAGCGTCTCATACATATCCTCCACAGTCTTGATAAAGTGCGTCTGGCCGATAATGATATTAAGGTCTTGTGGTTTTTCTACCTTTACGATTTCAAGTTTAACTTCCATCTCACCCCTCCTTTTGTCCATAGAGATCAACATGAACAATACATTTTCCTAACCCTTCCTTATAAATCTTTTTCTCGATGCTATCTGCCACCCGATGCGCTTGCTTTAAGGAAAGATCGGGGTTTAATTCTATATGCAAGGAAATGATTCTTTCTCTTCCATAAGTATGTATTTCTATTCCATGTACTCCTTTTACAAATTCAAAAGAAAGAGCTATTTTTTTTGCTTTCCCATAAAGAGGAAGAGGAGCGCGTTTTCCTAAAAGATTATCAATAAATCCTTTGGCAGTTGTGAACGCCCACCAAATAATAAAAAAAGATACAAATATCCCTAAAAATGAGTCTATACGATAATATCCTTTCCTTACAAAAAATAGTCCCGCGCCCACGACCACGGTAGTAAGCAAATCACTGTAATGATGAAAAGCATCTGTTTTAAGGAGCGAGGAAGAGATTCTTCGTGCAACGCGTCCCGTGAAAATACCTAAAAATAATTTAAGCGGGATCGTTAAAAAAACAATCGCAATGAATAAATAATTTATGTTTACCTCTTGGGGATGAACCAATCTATGTATGGCATCTTTCATAAACCCAACACCAACAAACAAAAGAATTAAAGAAAGCACTAATCCTCCCACATCTTCAGCTCTGCCATGACCAAAAGGGTGGGTTTTATCGGCAGGCCTTCTGCCTACATATAGACTTGTAATGACTACTCCTGTAGAAAACACATCGCTTAAGCTGTGTACCGCATCGCTTATAACTGCGATACTATTAGAGATAATTCCAATGATTAATTTCAGAACGACAATAAAGAGATTTACTGCAATGCTTAGCCAGCTTATCATTAGTGATGAATGGTAATAATTATCTTTCATTTTTTACCCAACAACAGCTTAACAAAAATATAGCACATAAAAAAGGAAAAATATCTCCGACTCTATTATAGAAACTTCCCTCTTTGTTCAGCCCCACTCTGAAATTACCGATGCTAGTAAAAAATATCTCTTTACTATCTTGGCGCAAAGTTTTAATTTCTCCCTTAAAGGAAACTACCCCGCTTATCCCAGTATTAGCACATCTTACAATTGAAGTTCTGTTTTCCACTGCACGCAGACACATAATTCCCAAATGTTGACTGGCCTCGGGCTCACCTCCAAACCACTCATCATTAGTGATGTTTATTAAAAAGTCGCTTTTCTTAGCGAAGCGCCTAACATATAGAGGAAATAAATCTTCAAAACAAATAAGTACGCTAAACTTCTTTTCCTGATAATTAAAGACGGTTATTTCTTTTCCCGGGCTCATATCACCAATCATATTGAGTGCGGAAATAAATCCCAAATATTTTCTTAAAGGTACATATTCCCCAAAAGGCACAAGTTTTATTTTACGATAAAGATCTATTAGCTCCCCTTCTTTATTAAACAATAATGCTGCGTTATAAAATGTTGCACCTTCTTTTGTGACTGCCCCGATAAGAAGTTCTCTTTTTGTCTTTGCCGAGAATTCCTTTAAAGCTTTAAACTCCTCATCGTCCACGATAAAAGGCCAGCTTGCTTCAGGAAAAATTATAAGAGAATCTTTATCTGTTTTCTCGCTCAATGTTAGATATTTATCGATAAGAGAAAATCCCATTGGCTCCTTCCACTTCTGACTTTCACTAATATTTGTCTGCACCAAAGATACCTCTAAAGAATCTTGTTCTTTGAGATTCTGCAACCGAAAAACAGAATATGAAAACACCGCTAAAAAAATTAGAATAATAGGAATTACTTTTTTAGCCACGGTACGCTTCTTAAATAATGACTCCCACATAAATGCATTAACCATTACAATAAGAAATGAAATAAATTTTACGCCTGCGATATCAGCAATCTGAATAAGAGGGGTGTTGCGGTACTGAGAATACCCTAAATTAGCCCATCCAAAACCGCACCAAATATGTTCTTGTAAAAACTCTATAATCACCCAAAGAGATGCTAAAGTAACCATTCTAAAAGGCTTTTTAAAAAAATACCTTGCCAAAATAAAAAATAGCATCGGATATAAAGAAAGATAAATAATAAGAAATACAAGCCCCAGCTTTGTTACGTTACCGACCCAAAATAATACTGTACCAAAAAAGCTAAGCCCAAAAAGAAAACTGTAAAAAATGCCCTTTTTAAAAGTGCTCTGTGATATGACAAAAAGAAACGGAACCAAAGAAATCCAAACTAGAAGCGAAAACACAGAATGATTAAAGCCTAAACCTGTAATTACACCACTTAAAATAGATAGGAAAATTTTCGGGGTCATATTCAAAATGATTGCAAAGAATGAATAAAGATAAGCATAATCTATCTATCCAACATTTTTTTTGGGAAAAGGAATCTTAGGAATCTTTTTTCCCAAAAAAGGGCATAATTTCTCCCACCCTTCACCGTCTATAATATTAATAATTAAAAGATCGGCCGGTCTATCCTTAAAGTATTCTTTAACTTCTTTATTGTGTTGCAGCATCATGCTCACAGAGTTCTCGCTAATATCCCAGTTAAGCTTAGCCCCTTCTTCTGTGCGTCTTTTATAATGTTTTTTTCTGCTTTCAAACCAACTTTCGGGATCTCGGACAGTTAAAATAAATTTACTTGTTGGATATAACTTGTCCAACTCTTTATAGATTGCCCAACACGGAAAATCAGTAAATCCTTCATAGCCTTTCATTGTAGAAAAGTAAGGCAACCCCTTCTCTTTCTCTCTTAAATACTGTTCTCTCGGCTTATGAATAGACTTTATACCAAGAATATTAAGGGCTTCATTCAATGAGGAAATGCCAGTCTTGCTAAGGCCCACCCCAAAAATCTTCTTTCGTTTTCTAAAAAACATGATTCCTTTTGGCAGTTGTTTTATTTTAGATAGCATGAAAAATATTTTTGTATCTTTTAAATTGTCGGAATAATTCTATTTTATAGATTTTTTGCAGAGGTCAATAAAAAACTTAAAACATCTTGCAGATAATCCAGCTGCTCCACGAATATTAAATCGATTATATGGGACTTTCATATTCTCCCATGTTTCGCCTCGATCGGTTGAACGAAAATATTCTGATTCGGGAAGACCAAAAGCATAAATAGTATTATCTTTTTGATATGTGGGAGAAAAAGCTATAGGCATCGAAGCTGACTCAAGTCCCGAAAGGCGTCCAAATAAAAGATTATCATCACCTATCTTTCTAAAGTTTTTTCCTCCATCATCTGTCTTAAAAAGGCCTCTTCCCTTAATGCTTGCCAGAAACGTTCTATCATCCTCATAACAAGGGGAGAAGGCTATACCCTTGATCCAAATATCCTTACTCCCTTCAAATGAACATTGTGTCCAACTTTGACCTCTATCCTTAGTAACAAATAACCCCCAATTGGTCCCTACTAATAACGTGCCGTTTTTTCCGTATGCAGGTGCTATGGCCAAACGGTAATCGCTCAATCGCATAAACTTTTCGCTACTAACACGTGTCCAACTATTACCAGCATCCTCAGACCTATACACTCCCTCCGGACCCGTAGCAAATAGCGTCCTGTCTTTAGCGTATCCGGAAGAAACAACCAATGAAGGAGAACCGTTACCTTTCTGATTCCCTATAAAAGATATTTGATCAAAACTTATACCCTTGTTTTTTGACTTATATACGTGGCCCTGTTGTGTAAAAGCAAAAACTGTATTATCATTTTTGAACTCTGGAGAGGCAGCTACGACCGTACAGCGTACAAGATTTTCTTTCCCTGTTGGTTGTAAAACTGACTTCCACTTCACCCCTTTATTTTCTGACCTGAATACACCGTATATCAAACTCACAAAAATAATCTTATCGTTCTTAAAATCAGGAGAAAAACATACATCATAAAATCGTGGTTGCCTTATACTAAACCTCTTTAGATCCATCTTATCTTCTTTGTATTGTGGATATTTAAAATCCCATGCAATATTCTTCCAACTATTACCTCCATCTTCACTCAAACAGGCAGAGGCCATATAATTTATTACAGCTATATATTTAGTACCTTCCTGAGCCAAAACCGACAATCCAACCACTGAGCGCTCAGGAAGACTCGGAGGTTCGTTCCATGTCTTACCTGCGTTAGTTGAACAAAACATCCCATCAAATCCACCTACTAATAAAAAGCTATCTCTAATAAAGTTCGAGGATATCTCCATGTCAATAAAATGAGAAGAATTGTATTTCGGCTCTTCTGCTTGCAAATCTCTTGTCAACCCTCTAACCCTTTTTTTCCAGGTTTTACCTGAGTCTTCGGACACAAATAAGCCTTCATTTGCCCCCAAAACAAAAATCTTGTATTGTCCATTTTTATATATGGTCGATATCTTCCTAATCCAGACATCCGAGACACCCGCATCACGACAAGAATTAATGGTTCCCGAAACCACATTTAACAGCCCATTGTTTTTTGTTCCGACAAAAAATGATTGTTCTGACGTATCTCTCAGATCAAAGGACAAGCTCTGAATAGAAACCTCACCTAAAGATGCTATCTTTTCCCAGCTTACTCCACAATTATTTGATAAAAAAATTGACCCTGCATTATCGCTTATCAGAATATTGTCAAGATGTTGTAAACTAAAGGTAATAGCTGTAATTCCCGTCACATCTGAAACTTTACTCCAAGATTCCCCGGCATTAATTGTCTTAAATAAATCTCCTTCTTTTGAAATACTAAAAGCAATCTTATCACTACCTGGGAAAAAACATATTTTTAGTATATTTAAAGAGGATAGGCCTTCATTGGCCTTGCACCAAGAAGACCCGCCATCTACTGATTTATAAATGCCATCTCCTACAGACGAAAGAAGCAAAACAGCATTATTACCATTAATGCCTGCTGCAAGGTCTGATAGTGGAAAAGAATTATCTAGCCCTTTAACTAATCTCTGCCAT
>CP070684.1:1186229-1198694 GCA_020352775.1 Candidatus Omnitrophota bacterium | reverse complement strand
CGTGAATTTAGAGGTAGAGCTGATTCAGCCTATTGCTATTGAAAAAGAGTTGCGTTTCGCAATTCGTGAAGGCGGTAGAACCGTAGGCGCCGGAGTAGTTACTGAGATTATTGAATAAGGCGTTTAGCGCTTTTGCGAAAAATTGGCAATGAGGCTTTTACCCAGGGTAAGGGTAGGAGATTTCTCGAGTTTTGCCACCAAACCTGTAGCGAGAAGCTATTGGAGTTAACAGACTATGCTTAAATTAAGAATTAAATTAAAAGCGTTTGATCATCGTGTGTTGGACCAGTCGGCACAGGAAATAGTCGATGTGGCCATGCGCACGGGAGCAAAAATAAATGGTCCCATACCACTTCCCACTAAAAAGAAGGTTTATACGGTGAACCGTTCTACCAACATTGACAAGAAGTCACGGGAGCAATTTATGCTAGCGGTTCATAAAAGGATTATTGATTTGGATAATCCCACTGCAAAGACAATAGATGCCCTGCGCAAACTCAATCTGCCCGCAGGAGTAAATGTAGAGATTACTCAAGAGGTATAGCAATGGTAAAAGAGACTTGCGGTAAAAAAATTGGTATGACTCAAATTTTTGATGAGCTAGGAAATTTAACCGGAGTAACTCTCGTTGAGATTGAACCAGCTTGTATCTTAGAAGAGGTCCAGCGTCCTAAAAGGAAAATGGTACGCCTGGGCTGCTTTAAGGTGCCAGCTAATCGCACCCAGAAAGTAAAAAAACCTCTGCAAGGTTATTTTAACAAGCTGGGAACTGAGATGTATAAGTTGATTGAGGAAGTTGAGCCAGAAAATGGAGCAGACTTTTCTTTTCTTACGGGGCAAGAACCTCCCGCCCCCAAGGAAGAGGAAAAAAAAGCTCCTGAAACTAAAGCAGAAGCTGCTGAGGCTGCTCCTGAAGCTGAGGCTAAAGAAGAAGCAAAAGAGGAGCCAGAAGCTCCCGCTCCAGAGGGAAAACCTCAAGAAGTAGCCGAGGAGAAAAAAGAAGAAGTCAAGCGCAATCCACGCGAAATTGGAGTTGAAATTTTTCATGAGGGCGATGTGGTAGATGTAAGGGCAAAAACAAAGGGGAGAGGATTTGCCGGTGGAATGAAGCGTCACGGCTGGCATGGACAACCCTCTTCGCACGGTTCTACTACCCATCGACGTATTGGTGCTGCAGGAGCATGCGCCTATCCCGGTGAGATACTAAAGGGGCATCGCATGCCAGGGCATATGGGCAATGCTTTTCGCACTATTAAAAATTTAAAGGTGATAAAGGTCGATCCAGATAATAACCTCCTTTTTATCAAAGGGTCTATCCCCGGTGCACGAGGCACTGTTATTAAGGTAAAGAAGGTGACAGCTGGAGCCGCGCAAGTAAAGAAGTAATCATAAGAAAAAATAAGTGTAGGTTATGAGTAAGATCGGGGTTTTAAACACAAGTGGCAAGGAAGTAGAGAAAATAGACCTTGATTCTGCGGTATTTGACGGCAAGGTAAATAAGGCGCTAATGCAGCAGGCTGTGGTAACTTATCTTGCAAACCAGCGAATGGGTTTAGCTTCTACTAAGACCAGAGCTGAAGTCAAGGGTTCAGGCAGAAAGCCCTGGAGACAGAAAGGAACTGGACGCGCCCGAGTCGGTTCTATCCGTTCACCTCTTTGGCGTGGGGGAGGTGTTACTTTTGGCCCTAAACCCCGTTCTTTTCGCAAGCAATTTCCTAAAAGAATGAAGGCTTTGGCATTAAAAAGCGCGCTCAATGCCAAGCTTAAAGATGATCAGATAATTATTGTTGATGGTATTACTCTTAAATCTAATAAGACCAAGGATTTTTTTGGAATTTTAAAGAAGTTAAAGGTGGATAGTCAGAAGGTAAGGCTGGTAGTGAAAGATATGCAAGATAATCTCAAATTATCTTGTCGTAATATAACGAATGCTTTTGTTGATGTAGCAAAAGATTTGAATACTTACCAGGCTTTGGATTGTAAAAAGCTTCTACTCACAAAAGAGGCGTTAAAAGAAATAGAAACAAGAGTAAAAAAATGGCTACAGTAAAAAGTGTATATTCTATTATAACTTCGCCGTTGGTTACTGAAAAGACCACCTTAGTTTCGCCTTATCGCCAATACGTGTTTTCGGTCGCTAAGAGCGCTAATAAGATTGAGATAAAAAGAGCGGTGGAGAAAATCTACAATGTGAAAGTAGAGAAGGTGACTACCACCATCGTAAAGGGTAGGGCCAAGAGGTTACGCTGGAACCAGCCCGGGCGTACTCCTGATTGGAAGAAAGCAGCAGTAACGTTAAAAAAAGGTTTTGAAATTAAATTAGCTTAATTATGGGAGTAAAGAAGTTTAGACCAATTACACCGACACTACGTTTTAAAACGATTTCTGACTTTGGTGAAATCACCAAGGAAAAACCGGAGAAGTCTCTGCTTACCAGTATTAAGAAAACCGGCGGCAGAAATAATCGTGGTAGAGTCACGATACGTAGACGCGGCGGAGGTCATAAAAGAAAATACCGTATCATTGATTTTAAGCGCGATAAGTTTGATGTCGTAGCTAAGGTAGTTGCAATTGAGTATGACCCTAATCGCAGCGCTCGTCTGGCACTGGTGGAATATCCTGATAATGAAAAGCGCTACATCCTCTGGCCTGATAAGCTTAATGTCGGAGATAATGTGATAAGTGCATCTAGTTCTCAGGTAGATATAAAACCCGGCAACAGTATGACCTTTGTCTATATACCTTTAGGCACTTTTATACATAATGTAGAACTTGAGCCGGGAAAAGGAGGAAAGTTTGTAAGAAGCGCAGGCAGTTGGGCGCAGCTTATGGCAAAAGAAAGTGGGTTAGCACAGCTACGTATGCCTAGTGGTGAGATTCGTTTGGTAAAAGAGGCCTGTCGGGCCACTGTAGGTCAGGTGGGTTTAATTGAGCATTCATCATTTATTCATGGAAAAGCAGGGCGCCGGCGTTGGTTGGGCAAGCGTCCTAAAGTCAGAGGCGCAGCAATGAACCCTGTAGATCATCCCCATGGCGGAGGAGAAGGAAAGGCCGGACAAGGAAATCCACATCCAGTATCACCTTGGGGTAAACCTGCTAAGGGTGGAAAGACCAGAAGACCAAAGAAAAAGAGTAATGTTTACATTATAAAGCGCAGGAGAGTAAAGAAATGAGTCGTTCATTAAAAAAAGGACCATTTGTTGACACTAAACTGTTAAAGAAGATCCAGAAAGCAAAAGAAGCCGGGGACAGAAAACCTATCAAAACCTGGTCCAGGGCATCAATGATTGTTCCGGAGGCAGTGGGGCTTACCTTTGCAGTTCATGACGGTAAAAAACATGTTCCGGTTTTTATTACTGAGGCAATGGTCGGGCATCGTTTGGGTGAATTTGCTCCCACCAGGACTTTTAAACAGCATGGTGGAATAAAGGCTAAGAAGGCGATCCAGAAGACCTAATATGGTAGCGAGAGCAGAAGCAAAATATATAAGGATTTCACCTTTTAAGGTAAGACCGGTTATTGGACTTATTAAGGGAGATAAGGCAAATCAGGCTTTGATTGTTTTGGAGATGACCAAAAAAAGAGGAGCTTTTTATTTAGCCAAGGTCCTAAAGTCAGCGATTTCTAATGCCAAAAATAAAGGCTATGAAGCTGATAGTCTTTTTATTTCTAATGTTAGTGCCAATTCCGGGCCAGTGCTTAAGCGTTATCGTGCGGCTAGTTTTGGTAGAGCCACGGTGGTAAGAAAAAGGACTTCTCATATTTTAATAGAGTTAGATTCCTCACAGAAATTGATTGAAGAGCCAAAAGCTAAAGAGTCAAAGGTTAGACCGAGAAAGGCTAAAGCACTAAAGGCTAAGCCGGCAAAAGCCAAAGCGGTTAAAAAGGCAAAAAGGCCTAAAACTAAAAGAGTAAAAACCAAAAAAGGAACAAGGAAGTAAACTGTTATGGGACAAAAAGTTCATCCCTACATTCTAAGGATTGGGTTTGGTAAAGATTGGAAATCACGCTGGTTTTCAGAGAAGAAATCCGAATACGCTAATTTTTTAGAGGAAGACCTTCGCGTTAGGGATATGGTTAAGAAAAATTATCCCATGGGCTCTATTGCCAGTATTGTTATTGAACGGGTTTCTCCTACTTTTATTCGTATCCGGATCAGGACTTCCCGGCCCGGTGTGATTATTGGAAGACGCGGGCAGGATATCGAGCGGGTGAAAAAAGACATCTCAGATTTTGCTAAAAAAGAAGTAATTATTGATGTGGAAGAGGTCTTAGATCCTGCCACCGAAGCCCAGCTTATTGCCGAACTTATCGGGTTTCAGATTCTAAGGCGGGTAAATTTCAGACGCGCGATGAAGCGTGCTATTAATCAGGCTGTTAATCTGGGGTGTGAAGGGATGAAGATTCGCTGTTCCGGAAGATTAGGCGGGATTGAAATTGCCCGTAGCGAAGCATACAAGCATGGTAAGATCCCTTTGCAGACTTATCGCGCTGATATTGATTATGGGTTTAGCGTTTCTAAAACTACCTACGGAACGATCGGGGTAAAAGCCTGGGTGTATAAAGGTGAGAAGCAGTTAGGAAGCTACCTTCATGTTCCCGAGGAAGGTAAAGAAGAACAAGAATAAAGATGTTTTTACCTAAAAGAGTAAAATACCGAAAGGCGCAGAAAGGGAAAATAAGGGGACTTTCTGTAGCTGGTTCAAGCGTGAGTTTCGGTGAGTTCGGAATAAAGGCTATTGAAAGAGGCAAGCTTAAGAATACTATAATTGAGACTTGCCGGGTTATTCTTTCCAGGCGGCTGCGCCGGGGAGGAAAACTGTGGATTAGGATTTTTCCTGATAAGCCCGTGACCAAAAAGCCTGCTGAAACCAGGATGGGCAAAGGAAAAGGAGAGCCAGAGACTTGGGTTGCACCGATTAGAAGAGGAAGAGTGTTATTTGAGCTGGGAGGAATCCCAGAGGATTATGCGCGGGAGTCATTTCGGTTGGTTGCTTATAAGCTCCCCTTTAAAACTACATTTGTTACGAGGAAATAATGAAAGCAGAAGAGCTAAAAGGTTTATCCAAGGAAGAATTAAACGAGAAACTGCAGGAGTTAGAGAAGCAACTTATGGAATTACAGTTTAAGCGTCGCAGCGGGGTAGAAAAGCCCCATCTATTTAAGCATACCAAGAGAGGTATCGCGCGTATTCTTACAGTTTTAAAGGAGAAAGAACATGAAGACTAAACGAGGAAAAGTATTAGAGGGTCAAGTTTTATCAGATAAGATGGATAAAACTATTGTAGTGTCAGTATCAAAACACCTCTCGCACCACCTTTATAAGAAGTCTGTTACGATCAAGAAAAAATACAAAGTTCATGATGAGGAAAATAAAGCCAAGGTGGGTGATCGGGTGAGGATAGTAGAGTCTCGCCCTTATTCGAAAGAAAAACAGTTTAGGCTTCTGGAGATCGTGAAATGATTTTTTTGCGTTCCAAGCTAGATGTGGCTGATAACAGCGGAGCAAAAAAAGTTGCCTTTATCGGCGTAATTGGGAAAAAGAATAAAACTCATGCCGGCATAGGTGATGTGATTAGTGCCAGTGTAAAAGAGGCTCTTCCCAATGCCGCTATAAAAAAGGGCGAGGTAGTAAGAGCAGTGGTAGTAAGAACGCATTTTCCCATTAAAAGAAAAGATGGTATGAGCGTAAAATTCGATGCCAATGCCTGCGTTATCATTGATAAACAGGGTAATCCTCGTGCTACCCGAGTGTTTGGCCCGGTCGCAAGAGAATTAAGAGATAGATTCAACAAGATTTTATCTTTAGCTCCCGAGGTGATTTAAAATGGGTTTAAAGATTAAAAAAGGAGATAAAGTACAGGTACTTAGTGGCAAGGACCGTGGCAAAACCGGCAAGGTCCTTAAAGTTTTTTCCAAAAATAGCCGGGCAGTGGTAGAAGGGGTAAACCTGGTAAAAAAACACATGCGCCGTCGCTCTGAGAGTGAGCCCGGAGGCATAAAAGAGATTCCTACTTCTATCCACGCCTCTAACCTGGCCTTAGTGTGTCCGCAATGCGGCAGAGGAACTAGGTTCGGGGTAATAGTTTCAGAGGATAAAAGCAAGGCTAAGGTGTGTAAACGATGTCAGCAGGCGATTTAAAAGAAAAATATTTACCCAGATTACTTTCTTTATACCAGGAACAAATCGTTGCTGGTATGAAGGAGAAGTTTGGCTATACAAACAAGCTAGCTGTGCCACGTTTGGTAAAAATCGTGGTAAACATGGGAATAGGAGAGGGTACTTCTGATTCTAAGCTGGTTGATAAGGCCTCAGAAGAACTTGCGCTTATTACCGGACAGAAGGCAAAGATAACCCGGGCGCGTAAGCCTATTTCTAATTTTAAGTTAAGAAAGGGTGCGCCTATTGGTTGTTGCGTTACGATGCGTAGGTATCGGATGTATGAGTTTTTGGATCGTCTTATTACCGTAGCCATTCCTCGTATCCGTGACTTTCGGGGTTTTTCGGGGAATGCTTTTGATGGGAACGGAAATTACACCTTTGGATTATTAGAGCAAAGTGTATTCGCAGAAGTAGAAATTGATAAGGTTTCAAGAACCCAGGGAATGAATATTTCAATCCATACCACAGCCAAGACAGACGAAGAAGCAAAAGAGCTGTTAAAGCTGTTTGGTTTTCCTGTTAGGAGGTAAGATGGCAACAACGGCAAAAATTGAAAAGTGGAAAAGAGAGAAGAAAAATCCTAAATTTTCCACCCGTTATCATAACCGTTGCCGACTTTGCGGCAGACCCCGCGGTTATATCCGCGACTTTGAGTTGTGCCGTATTTGTTTCAGGCAGCTGGCTTGGCAGGGATTAATCCCTGGGGTTAAAAAAGCAAGTTGGTAATTTTAGGAAGGAAAAATTATGAGTAGGACAGATTTAATTGCAGATGCTTTTACAGTGATAAGGAATGCTAATCGGGCTAGAAAAACCGAGACCTTTATCCCTTATTCTGTACTTCTTTTAAAGATTTGCGAGATTCTTAAAAAAGAAGGCTATATTGAAAATTTTGCCGAAGTCCAAATGGGGAATTTCAAAAAGATAAAAGTATACCTGCGTTATGAGGGTAAAAAGCAAATCTTGACCGGCTTAAAGAAAGTTTCAACGCCGGGAAGAAGGGTTTATGTATCCAAAAATGATGTACCCACGGTATTGCATGGTTTTGGAATAGCTATTGTATCTACCTCTCAAGGGGTGCTTACCGATAAAGAGGCACGCCAGAAGGGAATGGGGGGAGAAGTATTAGGGATGGTTTGGTAATATGTCACGAATAGGAAAACAGCCCATAGCATTGCCCAGTGGAGTAAAAGCTCAGTTGCAGGCAGATACTATTCTTATTGAGGGTTCTAAAGGAAAATTGACTTTTAAGATTCCAGGGGCAATAAAAGTAGAGGTAGTGGATAACCAGGTTATCGTAAAGAGAGAGAGCGAAGAAAAACCGGTGCGTAGCCTCCATGGTACGGTGCGCGCAATCATTAATAATATGGTAAAGGGGGTAAGTGAAGGATATAAGAAAGAATTAGACATTATCGGAGTAGGATATAAAGCCCAGATGAAGGGTAAAGATTTAATGTTAAGCATGGGGTTTTCGCATCCAGTTGAGATAAAGGTCCCGCAGGGGCTAAACGTAAAAGTGCCTAAGCCTACCCGCATCGAGATCGAAGGAATTGATAAGCAGCTTTTGGGTGAATTTGTAGCTGATATCAGGGCACTTTATCCTCCAGAGCCCTATAAAGGTAAAGGGATCCGTTACGTGGGAGAGGAAGTAAGGAAGAAGTTAGGAAAAGCATTAGCAAAATGAAGTTAAAAGGAAGAACAAGACGTCATAAAAGGATTACTAAAAAGATGAAGGGGCAAAAGAAAAAGCCCCGTTTAGTTGTGTTTCGCAGTAACAAGTATATCTATGCTCAACTTGTAAACGACGACTCACAAAAAGTCGTTACGGGCTGCTCTACTTTAACCAAAGAATTTAAAGAGAAAAAGATAAAGTCAGCCGGTATCGAAGCTGCCAAAGAG
The DNA here is from genome assembly GCA_020352775.1 of Candidatus Omnitrophota bacterium. Lineage (GTDB taxonomy): Bacteria > Omnitrophota > Gorgyraeia > Duberdicusellales > 4484-171. The sequence goes on along the minus strand of CP070684.1, from coordinate 1,190,635 downwards.
TTGGGGAAGTTATTGGCCCAGAAAGCTTCAAAGCTAGGAGTAAAAGAAGTCTGTTTTGATCGCGCTGGATATCGCTATCATGGCCGGGTAAAAGCACTAGCTGATGGAGTAAGGGAGGGAGGAGTGAAGTTTTAATGGCAAAAGCCGCAAAGGAACCTAAACAGGAGCAAGCCCAAAAAAGGCCTCAAGCGCAACTCCAAGGAGAACCTCAGGAGCAGGCTTTTATTGAAAGGGTAATTTTTATTAATAGAGTTACTAAAGTAACTAAGGGTGGTAAAAACTTAGGGTTCGCAGCCCTGGTAGTAGTAGGAGATGGTGAGAAAAAGTTGGGTTATGCTTTGGGTAAAGCCAATGAAGTAGCTGATGCCATTAAGAAGGGAATAAAGCAAGCGCGCAAAGCCATGATTAAAGTAAAGAAAAGTACTACCACCATTCCGCATGAGGTTATTGGGAAGTTTGGTTCGATAAGGATTATGCTTAAGCCTGCCTCGCGTGGAACAGGTGTTATTGCTTGTGCTCCGATTCGCGCTATTTGTGAGTGTGCGGGAATAAAAGATATTTTAACCAAGAATCTGGGTAAGTCCACAAACCCTGTAAATGTAGTTAAAGCTACCTTCGAAGGATTAGAAAGTTTAAAAGGACCAGAATAATGGATTTATCAGGTATAGCGGTGAGAGAAAAAAATAAGAAATCTAAAAGAGTTGGCAGGGGTACTGGCTCTGGTCGAGGGAAAACCCGCGGCCGCGGGGCTAATGGAGCAGGCCAGCGTTCAGGAAAAAAACTTCCCTATGCTGGGTTTTGCGGCGGAAATATACCTTATTTTCGAAAAATTCCCAAACGTGGATTTACTCCGCCGCGCAAAAATGTTTATCAAATAGTTAATCTTAGCGATATTGCAAAAAAGATTAAAAAGAGCGCAACCGAGGTGACCCCTCAAGTTTTATCTAAAGCTCAACTTATTGAGGATGAGAGCGCAATGGTAAAGATTCTGGCAAAAGGAGCCGAGAAGTTTTCTTTAAAAGCAACCTTTAAAGCTGATAAATTTTCTCAAAAAGCTAAAGAGATTATTGAGAATGCCGGGGGAAAAATTGAATGTTTAAAGCGATAGCTAATATATTTAAGGTAGAGGAGCTAAAAAGAAAGATTTTGATTACCCTTTCGCTCTTGGTGGTATATCGGGCCGGCTGCTTTATACCTACCCCCGGAGTAGACACTTTTGCCCTTGCCCAGTTTTTTGACAGATTGACCAAGACTCAGGGGCCAACTTTGCTTGGGATAATTAATCTTTTTACCGGCGGTGCTCTTACCCGTTTAAGTATTTTTGCCTTAGGGATTATGCCTTACATCTCAGCTTCAATTATTATGCAGTTACTTACTGCAGTAGTACCGGCATTAGAGAAGCTGGCTAAAGAGGGTAGAGCCGGGTATGAAAGAATCAATCAATACACTCGTTATCTGACTTGCGGGCTTTGTATTATCCAAGGATTATTTTTAGCATTATGGCTTGAAAATCCGGCAAGTTTTCAGGGAATTGTTATTGTTCCTAATCCAGGGCTGTTGTTTAAGTTTGTTACGGTCTGTACCCTGGCGGCGGGCACAATATTTATTATGTGGTTAGGAGAGCAGATTCAGGAACGCGGTATTGGCAATGGGATATCATTGATTATTGCGACCAGTATCATCTCCCGTATTCCTTCTTCTTTCTCACAGCTTTGGGCTCTTTATTCTCCCTTTGATCCTTCAAAAAGACAGATTCCCACCCCTACTGTGATTGCTCTTTTTGCGCTTTGGTTTTTTGTGATCATGGCCGTAGTGCTTTTTTCCCAAGCGCAGCGCAGGATTCCAGTGCAGTACGGAAGAAGGATTGTGGGCCGGCGCGTCTATGGTGGTCAAAGCACCTATTTGCCAATAAGGGTGGATATGGCAGGAATTATTGCAATCATCTTTGCTCAGAGTGTTATTCTTTTTCCAGCTACAATCGCAACCTTTTTTCCAAAGGCGCGCTTAGGTTTTTTGCAGGCATTTATGCAACAAAGAGGCATTGGTTATAATCTTCTTTTTGTGGGTATGATTGTCTTCTTTATGTATTTTTATACTGCTATTGTGTTTAACCCTTTAGAGATTTCAAACAATTTAAAGCGTTACGGTGGTTTTATTCCCGGTATCAGGCCTGGTAGACCCACTGCCGAGCATCTTGATTATGTTGCTACTAGGATTGTGCTTGTGGGAGCATTCTATATCGCGATGATTGCGATTTTACCTAATATTATTATGGCAGTATTCAATGTGCCTTCTTATGCGCTGGCGTCTTTATTCGGTGGAACAACCATTTTGATTATGGTGGGAGTAATCCTTGATACCATGAAGCAGATTGAGGGTCAACTCCTTATCCGCCATTATGAAGGGTTTATAAAAGAAGGTTCTTTGAGAGGAAGAAGATGAAGGTGATTCTTTTTGGTGCTCCTGGCTCAGGCAAAGGCACCCAGGCTCCGCTTCTGTCCAAACACTTAAATGTTGCGACGATTTCCTTGGGAGATATCTTAAGGGAAGAAGTAAAGCGTGATAGTGAATTAGGGCGTGAAGTTAAGGGCTATATGGAGAAGGGAGCACTTGTGCCGGATGGGGTGGTTGCAAGGGTAATCGAAGAAAATGTTGATAAAGAAGGATTTATCCTTGATGGTTACCCACGTAATCTAGCTCAGGCTAAGAATTTAGAGGAGGTATTGCAGAAAAAGGGCCAAGGCATAGACGCTTTTATCTATTTTGAGGTTGATGAAGATACAGTAATAAATCGTCTTTCAAAAAGAATAGTATGCAAAAAATGCGGCGCGCTTTATCATCTTGTGAATATGCCTCCGGCGCATGAAGGTGTTTGCGATGTTTGCCAAGGCTCTCTCTATCAGAGAAAAGATGACAATCCTACAGTGATAAAGAAGCGCTTGGAAGTTTTCATGCAGGAAAGCAGAAATGTGGTTGATTTTTATAGAGATTGCGGCAAGCTTATTACGGTTGATGCCAGAAAAGAAAAAGACGACGTTTTTGCGCAAATAAAAGAAAAATTGAAATGAGTTCACCGCTTACGCATGGCCAGCTTCTTGTGATGCAAAAAGCAGGCAAAGTAGCGGCAGCTATTTTGAAAAAATTAAAAAAGTTCATAAGAGCTGGGATTTCCACCAAAGATGTGGAAAACTTTTTTGATGACGCTCTTTCACAATATCCTGGAATGGAAGCAGCATTTAAGGGGTTTATGGGCTATCCATCCTCGGTGTGTGTTTCACTGAACGAGGAGATTATCCATGGGATCCCCTCTTTAAAGAAAATAATTAGAAGGGGGGATCTGGTAAGTGTTGATTTAGGGATAAAATATCAAGGGTTGTTTGTGGATACTGCTTATACCTATATTATAGGAGGTGCCCCCAGTTTTGCTAAAAGATTAGTAAGAACCACATATCGTGCCCTTTATGAGGGGATTAAAAGGGCCCAGGTGGGTTCAACAGTGGGTAATATCGGAGCTGCAATTCAAGGATACATAGAGAAAAAAAACTGTTCCGTGATAAGAAAGTTTGTCGGACACGGAATAGGAGAAAAACTTCACCTTCCGCCGGAAATACCTAATTACGGCAAAAAAGGAGAAGGCATGAAGCTGACCGAAGGTAATGTGCTTGCGATTGAGCCTATGGTTTCAGCGGGAGGGCATGAAGTTGAAATTGATGATGATGGCTGGACAGCCAGAACAAAAGATAATTCTTTGAGTGCTCATTTTGAGCATACTGTGGCAATTACCAAGAAGGGACCTTGGATTTTAACACAGTAGTAGATGGCTAAAGAAGAATTAATTGAGGTTGAAGGAGAGATTGTAGAAGCATTGCCCAATGCAATGTTTCGGGTTAAGTTAGAAAATGGCCATGTTGTTTTGGCTCATGTGGCTGGAAAAATGCGCATGCATTTTATAAGGATTTTGCCCGGAGATAAAGTAAAATTAGAACTTTCTCCTTATGATTTAACGCGAGGCAGAATCACTTATCGTTATAAATAAAGGAAATTAAGATGAAAGTAAAGTCATCAGTTAAAAGAATGTGTGATAGTTGCAAAATAATTAAACGCAAAGGGCGAGTGCGGGTTATCTGCAGAAATCCCAAGCATAAACAAAGACAAGGTTAATTGGAGGGAAAATAATGCCAAGAATTTTAGGTGTCGACATACCCAAGAATAAAAAAATAAAGATATCCTTAAGGTTTCTTTTCGGGGTGGGCCCTGTCAATGCCCTTGATATTTTATCCCAGACTAATATTGATCCTGAGAAAAAGGCAGGGGAGCTAAATGAAGAAGAGATCTCACGCATCGTTTCTTATTTACAGTCCCACATTAAAGTTGAGGGTGAATTAAGGCGAGCGCAAACTCAGAAT
>CP070684.1:1179317-1186129 GCA_020352775.1 Candidatus Omnitrophota bacterium | reverse complement strand
GGGCCGTTTTAATGCTTTGGCAGATTCATAATTGATCCTGATTAAAAGCAAAGGATTGAATTATTCTCGCGTCTTTGACAAAAAGCAAATTTTGCAGCGTCCCAAAATTTGCCTTTCGCCCTCGAGTATTTTGTCGTGGGGGGTTCGGCAGCCCGCCGTCCACGAGATCATTTTAGCTTATGGCAGGTGGGTGCGGACGAGCTTGCAGAGGCGTGAGTTTTTCGTGTTGTAGCATGTAGGGCGAGGACACAAATCGCGCCTGCTGTAGTCGTCACGCTATTTGTCATGCTAAAGCGTGCAGGCAGGCGCAATGCCGAGCCTCGGGTAGACAGTTTTTGAGATTGCTTTGTCCCGCCGTTGGCGGGACTCGCACTGACGATTTTAAGGGTACCCCTTGAAATAGGTTCTGACCTTTTGATGTCGGGACCCTTGTTTTATTCCAATGTCTTGGCAAACCTACATAATCCAATGTCGTGACAAAACCCTTTATACCGGAATAACTAACGACTTATCCCGCCGCATTAGTGATCATAATAACGGTAATGGTTGCAAGTACACTAAATACCGTCGCCCTGTTAAATTGATTTATTATGAAGAATATCCCACCAAATCCGAAGCCCTAAAACGTGAGGCGTACATTAAAGGTCTTACGCGGGCAAAGAAGCTAAATTTAGTGAAGACGCTTCGTTCATTGGACTCAGCACCCGATTTTCATCATTCCCCATTTATGATTTGACGTATTTCTTCAATAGGGGTATGATATATAGTTATCTCTAAAAGCGTATCCTTGCATGAGAGCCGCTATTTGATGAAAGGTATGATATAAGATATGAGAAAATGTATATTCTTTTTATTGCTGTTAATTATTCCTTTCCTGCAGGGCTGCGCTGCTTTAGGTGCAGCAGCTTCAGCTTATGCAATATACCAATTAATAGAAGAAAATGACTGACCCTTTTATAATTTCCAAAGATACTAAGATGAAATATAAACACGCATTATTTATGAATCCTTATATTGAACGTTCCGCAACGAGCGCCATGATGCTTTTTCCTCCTACCGGTCTTGAATATGTAGCTACAAGTGCCCAAGACCATGTGGGTAAAATAACCCTTCTTGATTTAAGATACGAGAAAGATTTATCTGACGTTGATAAACTACTGGACTTTATACGTAAGGAGATCGATATTGTATGTGTTAGTATTGGGTGGAATCGCCAGATTAAAGAAATCTGCGACCTCCTAAACCGAATGCCAAAAGACATACCTTTAGTGGTAGGAGGCTATACAGCGACCGAGAAAGTTGAAGAGTTATTTGAACATTGCCCAAAGATAGATATCATCGTCAGGGGGGAGGGAGAGGAGACTGTAAGAGAGATTTTGTCAGGTGAGCCATTTGAAAATATCTTAGGGATCTCTTACAGGAAGAATGGCAAGATAGTCCATAATGGACATCGGCCATTACCTGATATAGATAACATAGCCTCGCCGGATCGCGCTCTTAGGCGCAATGAATACCGTTTTCTTTTCAATGGTGTCAACGTAGCGAATTTAGCTTTTGACACGGTCTTAAGCGCCAGAGGTTGCCCTTACAACTGTAAATTCTGCACATTTAAATTAAACCCCCTGGGCCAAAAGAGAGATTACTCAGCACGTAGCGTAGAATCTGTTGTTAACGAGATAGAAGGGGTACCCGCGAATATGATACTGTTTAGCGATGAGAACTTCTCTCTTGATGCAAAAAGAGCAGAGGAAATTTGTGATTTAATCATAGCGCGTAAAATAAAGAAACGCTTCATAGCCCAGACCCGTATTGAAATAGCCAAGTACCCTCGGCTGCTTGAGAAAATGGTTAAAGCAGGGTTTAAGACGCTTTTGGTGGGCATTGAATCTCCTCATGACCGTATACTGGCTCAGCTTAACAAAGGATTTGATTCAGCTACGGTAAGGAGGTATTTTGCAGTGCTTAAAAAATACCCGATTTATTACCATGGTTATTTCATTTACGGTAATATAACCGAGACTGAGGAGGAGATGTTGTATATTGCGCAGTTTGCAAGAGAGATAGGGGTTGACTCCATTACTTTTCTAAAATTAAGGATAGAAAAATTTTCGCCGCTTAAAGAAATCGTAGATAAGACGCCTGGCTATCATATCGGTGATAACGGTGTTCTTTATTCAGAGGCCTACAGTTATGCAGATTTGAAGAAAATAGGCAGGAAGATAAAATTTGCTTTCTATACGCCATCTAGATTTTTGCATATATTTAAGAAGTGTTTCATCGATATAAAGTTTTTCACTCTTAGCGAAGCAATGGCGTTCTTAGCTGCCATGCCCCAGGTGTTAAAAAGTGTCATAGCCAGAGAAATACAAAAAGGTAGGCTCAGCGATTCCTTAAAGCGTACATTCATACACAACGCAAAATAGGAACAGTGTCTATCAGTTAGTTTTGTCATCACTTCAGTTGCCTTTTATTATCTAAAAAACCCTTCCTAAACCTTTCAAAATAAGGTATATTACAGTATTATGAATTATATTGATGTGGCTATTGCTGCTGCAAAGCAAGCCGGAACAATCCATAAGAAATATTTCCAGACCGATATCGCTATCGAGGAAAAATCTTCTTCTTATGATTTGGTGACGGTTGCGGATTTAGAATCCGAGAAAGCAGTCGTTGCCACGATAAAATATCATTTCCCGGAACATAACATTCTTGCCGAAGAAGAGAAATATGAAAAAACTGACTCTGAATTTACCTGGATTATCGATCCTCTTGATGGGACAAATAATTTCGCTCATGGATTGCCGATATTTTGCGTATCGATCGCCCTTGCCCACAAGAATGAAGTAATGCTGGGCGTTATTTATGACGTAATGCGAGATGAGCTATTTAGTGCCGAAAAAGGAAAAGGCGCGCTTTTAAACGGTAAAATAATTAATGTTACCTCAACTGCCACACTGCAGAAATCTCTTCTCATTACAGGATTTTATTATGATAGAGGAGAGGAGATGGCGGATACACTTGATAATGTAAAACGTTTTTTCATTAAACGCATTGTGGGATTGCGCAGGCTCGGTGCAGCAGCCCTCGATCTTTGCTATATTGCCTCTGGTCGCGCCGCAGGATTCTGGGAATTTGAGCTAAACCCCTGGGATTTTGCCGCGGGGAAATTAATCGTTGAGGAAGCCGGGGGCAGGGTCACGGGAAAACAAGGGGAAGAAGTAGGCATACGGAAGAAGTCTTATATTGTAGCCTCTAACGGCAGAATCCACGACCAGATGATATCAGTTCTTAATGAAAAAGTTTAAAAACTACGAAGCCTGACAAAAAGGTGTCAGAAGTCTTTCCATTCATCATTCCATTTTTACTCTTGTTTAGCTACCATAACAGAGGTAAAATTGCAAAAGGCAGTGGTTTTAGAGAAGAAGAAGCTAAAGGATTATTTAAGAACCGGAGGTAGATAATGGTTTGTGTATCAGGAGAAAAAACAGGGCCAGCTTATGAAGCATTTCGGATTCTTTACTTAGGATTTATTATTTTACCCCTTCTTGTTGGTTTGGATAAGATTTTCAATATTTCAGGGAGTTGGCGTGGGTATTTAGCTCCGGCATTGTTTAGCCCATCGCCGCTTACCGAGTACTCCGTTTTAATAATCGCCGGCGCTATAGAAATAATTACGGGAATCACCGTTGCTATTAAGCCTCGCATCGGCGCTTGTATTTTAATGCTTTGGCTTCTATTGGTGGTAATTAATCTGGCAATGATCGGGATATCAGTTTTTAGCGCGATTTTATGTAATTTTGTTCTAGCGATGGCGGCAGTGGCGCTTGCAAGATTAAGCGTGCATTTCTGCCGTTGATCTTTTTGGAGGATAAATAGAGGTGTTTGGTAGACGAGTCACTTTGTTTAAAATCTTTAATTTTGAAGTCCGCCTTGATACAAGCTGGCTAATTATTGCGCTTTTAGGTACTTGGTCGCTTGCCAAAGGATTCTTTCCTCATTATGACATAGGGCTTTCCGCAACAATTTATTGGTGGATGGGGCTAGTGGGTGCACTGGGCCTTTTTGCTTCGATTGTATTCCATGAGCTCTGTCACTCTTTAGTCGCGAGAAGATTCGGTTTGCCTATGCGGGGAATAACTTTATTTGTGTTTGGGGGGGTAGCAGAGATGGAAGAAGAGCCCCCCAGCGCCAGGTCTGAATTTTTCATGGCAATTGCCGGGCCGATTTCAAGTATTGCTTTGGGTTTTATTTTTTATGGAGTGTATATCCTGGGACAGCAGAATGGGTGGCCGATGGCGACAATCGGTGTGTTTGGGTATCTTCGCACAATTAACTTTGTTCTTGCTATTTTCAATTTATTGCCGGCCTTTCCTCTTGATGGAGGCCGGATGTTGCGCTCGGTCTTGTGGGGTTTGGGGAAAAACCTTCGCTGGGCCACCAGAGTCGCGTCTCAAATCGGTTCAGGGTTTGGTCTTGGTATGATGTTTTTAGGGATTATGTTTATAATCCGGGGAGGATTTATCGGCGGGATATGGTGGTTTCTTCTTGGTATGTTTTTAAGTAATGCCGCCCAGATGACTTACCAGAGACTTCTTATGCGAAGAGGGTTTGAGGGGGAGCCAGTGGAGTATTTTATGAAGACCGATATAGTAACAGTGTCTCCTTCGATTTCCGTGGCTGAGTTTGTGGAAGAATACATCTATAAATATCACTACAGAATGTTTCCGGTTGTGGAAGGCAAAAAACTTATCGGTTATGTCAGTACCCGTGAGGTAAAAGAGATACCACGCCAAGATTGGGGCCAGCGCAGGGTCACGGATATCTTAAAGCCTCGATCAAGTGAAAATACCTTTAAGCCGAATACCGATGCCATGAAAGCACTTTCGATTATGAGCCGTACTGGAAACAGCCGCTTTATGGTTGCTAAAGATGACGAGATACTTGGCATCATAACTCTTAAAGATTTATTGCGCTTTTTTTCTCTTAAGCTGGATCTTGAGGGAGAGGAGTTTAAAAGGATATAAGGAGGTAGGTAAATGGCAGAGTTTAAAGATTTATTTCAAAGCGCAGATTGGAAGACAGAAAAACATGTTCCGGTAATTGAAGCTGGGGATAAGGTTAAAAAAGGAGAAGCCTTTAAGATTATAGTGACCGTCGGAAAAGAAATCGCACACCCCAATAAGACCGAGCATCATATTCGCTGGATTGATGTTTATTTTCATCCCAAAGATGAGAAATTTCCTTATCAGATTGGCAGAGCAGAATTTAGCGCCCATTGTGAATCCGCACAGGGCCCCGATACAGGTACCGTTTATACTCATCCTGAACTCACCTTAAGTTTTAAAACCGAAAAGCCGGGAACAATTTATGCCTCTAGTTATTGCAATATTCACGGCTTGTGGCAGAGTGTTAAAGATATCACGTTAGAGTAAAGTTAAATTAGGACCATGTGAAAGGAGGGGTAATATGAAATTAAGTAGTCCGGAATTTGAGCACAATGGACTTATCCCCAAAAAATTTACCTGCCAGGGTCAAGATATTAGTCCCACTCTTGTTATTGAAGATATCCCTGAAAATGCACAGAGGCTGGCCTTAATCGTTGATGATCCTTATGCTCCCATGGGCAATTGGGATCACTGGATTGTTTTTGATATCCCTGTTATTTCCCGTATCGAAGAAGATAGCATTCCTGGTAAACAGGGAATAAATGATTTTAGAAGAAAAGACTATGGGGGGCCGTGTCCACCTTCTGGCACGCACCGTTATTTCTTTAAGATTTATGCTTTGGATACAAAGCTTAATCTAGCTGAAGGAATTAATAAGAGCGCTTTAGAGAAAGCAATGCAACCTCATATACTTGATAAAGCGCAATTAATAGGCTTGTATAAGAAACATTGATTTTGAAAGGTCAAGATGCAAATTGATTCTTATTCGTTCGGCAGTATAACCGTAGATGGGAAAGTTTATACTGATGACTTGATTGTGTTTCCTGAAAAAGTCAGCTCGGGCTGGTGGCGCAAGCAAGGGCATTCCCTGTGCATGGAAGATTTAGCAGAGGTTTTAGTATATAAACCGCAAATTTTAATCGTAGGTAAAGGTGCCTCCAGTTGCATGGATATACCCAGCTCTACTGTGCAGATACTTAAGGATGAAGGTATAGAAGTTATCGGGGATAATACTGCTAGCGCTGTTGAACTTTTTAACGAGTATATCGGCGCAGGTAAAAAAGTGGTTGGGGCGTTTCATTTAACGTGTTGATTCTTGTATACAAGGTAAGGAGCAAAGATGAAAAAAGAAGCAATGCTTTATGAAAAAATGGCAGATAATAAAGTGCATTGTTTTCTTTGCTCACATCAATGCAAAATTAGTTCTTCTAATTATGGTTTTTGTGGGGTGCGTCAAAACATCGACGGAACCCTATACACTCATGCCTATGGCGAAGTAATTGCCCATCATGTTGATCCTATCGAGAAAAAACCGCTTTATCATTTTATTCCCGGCTCAAGTGCATATTCTATTGCAACTATAGGTTGTAATTTCAGGTGTGATTTTTGTCAAAACTGGCAGATATCGCAAGCTTCATATAAGGAGGGATCCTTGAGGGGTAATTATGAGATAACACCCGAAGAAATCGTCGAGGAGGCAAAAAGGCAGCAATGTAAGAGCATCTCTTACACTTATACCGAACCCACCATATTCTTTGAGTACGCTTTTGATACCGCGCGCCTTGCCAAAGAAGGAGGCCTCTATAATACTTTTGTAACTAATGGATATATGACAAAGAAAGCCCTGGATGCCATCAGCCCTTATCT
>CP070684.1:1156714-1179217 GCA_020352775.1 Candidatus Omnitrophota bacterium | reverse complement strand
TACTTATGATCGCCATATTTAGGAATATTTCTTCTTATCACAAACATTATATTCGGGATACCAAAAGCATCAGCAACAATCAAACCATGCAGAGATGAAGATATAATATTTCTGCATCTCTTTATATCTTTAATCACCGCGCCTGGCTTTCTTTGAACATCTATTATCTTTACCCTTGAACCAAATCTTTTCTTCCATATCTCGATAATATCATCTTTTTTATCCACAAAATGTGGCACTACCCCCAAATCCCACTTTTTAGGCAATTCTTTTGGATACATATAAGAAACCAATAAGCCGGGGTCCCCAACAAGAATATTATCGGATATCAGCATGTTCTTTTTCGTCAGATAACCGCGAACTCCAACTATCGTTGCATATTTAAATGTTTTTTGATAATCATCCATTCCTGTACCAAGTATTACGCCCGAAAAATCTTCAGGGGTATTTCCCAGCAATGTTCCTACCGACACAAAATCAGCTTTTCTAACATGCTTGAAAATAGGTTTGTAATGCGAATAGACTGGAGTATATCCATAATGTCTTAACAAAAGAGGCGTAAGCTGATCTCCAAAATTCGGATAAGTACCCCAATATGCATAAACTATATTTCCGCGGATTGCACCTATTGACAAAGAAATTATTTTATTGAGAATCTTCTTTATTTCGGGTATATTCATTAATTTATAAGTTAATAAACCATTAAAATATATAAAACAATGAAAGCTCAGCCTTATCTACCTGATAAATTTTTAGCCCTGGCAAAAATAAAATTGATAGCAATTTTATTTTTACCATACCCGAAAAATTGCCCCAATTTCGCTTCTCGTAGCAGTACTTCATCCCTTAAACATTGTTTATATTACAAGAGCGCCGATTGATTTTTTCGACGGAAGGTACCTTCCGTCTCATCTTATCGAAAGCTCCGTATCAAACATGGCGGAGAGGCAGGGATTCGTATGCGATCTCCGACGCATGTCGGAGCTAGGCCGCAGGCCTCTCATCGCATCCGAAAATATTCTGCTTTGACACCTACCCTGCTTATATCGTAAACGCCGATGAACAAAATAAAAGACAACGGAGAGGCAGGGATTCGAACCCTGGAGACCCTTACGGGTCTACCTGTTCTCCAAACAGGCGCGCTAAACCGGGCTACGCGACCTCTCCGATAAAAATGCATATTATTCAGGGTTATTCCTTGATTTTCATCGGCACTGAGCCTTTCAGGATGAAGTGCCTAATTACTTTAAAGAACATGCGCCTGGCAGGACTCGAACCTGCAACCCTCTGGTCCGAAGCCAGATGCTCTATCCAATTGAACTACAGGCGCATTTATAGTGTTAATATTATCAACAACTTTTGCTATTTGCAAGTTTTCTTTTGAATAATAAGAGTATTTGAGGATAACGGTTAGATATCGAGGAGTTTGCGCGCTTCTGATTTTCCTATGTTCTTCTTGAAATCATCAAAATCAATAAATACCATATGGGGTAACTCTTCTTTTATCTTACGCATATATCCTATATCAACCCGGCGTCTGAATCCCATATATTTAAACTGCGCAGCGCAATGAGGGCACTGCACGGCTTTCTTATCTAAATCAACCTGATGGCAGCTAAAACACTCTGCAGAGAGCTCTCCTGCCACAATAAGATGCTGCTCAACATCTTTTAAGTCCAGTTCTTTCCATACGCGTAAGATGCCTTTTGTTTCTTTCATTTTTTTGCGCGGGATTTTGATTTTTTATAAAACTTCTTCACTGCACTTAAGAGTTGCTGCGGTGTGTCAACAACATAAAAAAGATTTAAGTCCTTTTTCTCAATGGTTCCTCTTTTTATCATCTCACCCTTCATCCAACCCAAGAGCCCTTTCCAATAATCACTGCCTGCTAAAATCACAGGGATAGCAGCAATGCGATCGGTTTGAATAAGAGCCAAAGACTCAAAAAATTCATCAAGAGTACCAAACCCTCCGGGAAACACTACCACCGCACAGGAATATTTAGTAAACATAACCTTGCGTACAAAAAAGTATCTAAATTCTATAAGGTAATTAATATAAGGATTGGGGATTTGCACTTCAGGAATAAGAATGTTTAATCCAGTCGATAAACCGCCCCCATCATAAGCCCCTTTATTGGCTGCCTCCATTATTCCCTGTCCAGCACCAGTTATAATACTATAGCCATTCTTGGCCAGTAAACGTGCGCTTTTGTAGGCAAATTTATAATAGGGGTCGTCAGGGAGGGTACTTTTGGAGCCAAAAAAGGAAACACCTCCTTTGACCTTGGAAAGCGCTTCAAACCCTTCTACAAACTCACTCATTATACGGAAAACCCGCCAGGTGTCAGATTGCATAAAGCCATTATCAAAGGTAAACTTGGGATTCTTGGCCTTGAGCGATTTAGCCTTTAATACATAACTTTTTCTGCGACGAACTCTTGGTTTTTTCATTCTTCCTCCTCTATAATTGTCTTTATTAGAACTTTATTATACTTCAATTGGGTAATGGAATCAATGGTTTAAGGCAATAAAAAACCCCATCCCGCAAATGCGAGATGGGGTTTTATTTTCTAAAAGTAGGGTTCTAAATTAGAACTCTACGGTCATGCCTCCTCTGATAAGGTAAGCATTGTCTTCGTTGGTTGATGCAAAGAACTCCTGTGGGAAGAAAATCGCACCAAGGAACTTAAGCTGGACATCCTCAGTGTAATCATAAGTTGCCCAGAAATCAAGTTCCGTACCAATGTCTCTTTCTTCAGTGTTAACGGCATAAACGTTACCAGCAATGGGACCCAATCCTGGTGAGTACTGAGTCAAGGCGCTAGGTAACTTTTCAGCCAACATTGCATAGGTGTAGGAAAGACCTAAAGTAATGTCTTCCTGACCCGGGCAAATCATGGAGCCGTTAAAACTAAGATACCATAAGTTGCTGTTGATACCAGCAAGATTTAAAATCTCTCCAGGTGACTGGTCTTCAAACAATGGATTCCAGTTATTAAACTCATCATCAGTACCATCCTCATCACCGCTTAAATAGGTGTAGCATGCACCTATCTTTGCGTCGTAATCATTTAAGAACCTATATTCGGCCATTATCTGACCAGCCATAGCTTCTAAATCAGCGGTAATTGTTGGACCGGTAGAAATGATCGAGCTACCAAACTGGATCGCACCTTCTGCTCCGATGGTCCAATTGTCATTAAGATCAAGTTGTGTCCTACCACCAAGAGTTATGACATCAGAAGCTGCTGTTGGCTCAAAATTGATACCAGGTGCATTATCAACTGAAACAGCATAAACTTCAGTTACGCCATTGTAAGAATCCCATTCATAAGTAAGATTGGCACCTAAGATAGTGATGTCATCATCTACGTTGGTGTTTAATGTGACTGGTGCACCGAGTGGTTGACCTAAACCTTCATCAATCTTTGCATAAAACCCCTCAAATGTAAAAGGAGCATAGTCAAAGATTACTCTTGCAGCATCAAATGATTTTCTTAAAGATAAATCACCGATTGCAGCAGGAACGCCGGTGGATGCGGTCATATTGGTATCAGGGTCACCAATTATCAGACCATTACCATAGCGAAGATTCTGACGCCCAACAATCACCGTAACTGGCTCATATAAGAATTCCTGCAATTCAATGTAAGCTAAATCCAAATCGAGCTCAGCAGTATTCTCGGTTCTGCTATCAAGGTGTATATTGCCAATACTATCTGTAACGGTATACACCGTGGTCGCAGCATCTTGACCCCATAGTCTCTCGTTGATTATACCGATAGTAGCTGCCACATTCTCGGTTAAGTCCGCATCGAATCGTAACCTGACCTGTGAGAAGATAAAATCTTCCTGGTCCTGTGTGCCTGGCAACTCTGAACCTGCATCCAAACCTCTGGTTACTCCTTCAATGTTGATGTCTCCACTCACCCTAATGTTTTCTACGGCGGCAAATGCCGAACCGGCTAAGGCGAGGGAAAACACCATGAGCATTAATAGAAACTTTTTACTCATTTTTCCCCTCCTTTCATAGGTTTAATGAGATTTATTTTTACAAGGTTATCATGCCTTGTTATTTATACATCTATGTTATATCACCCACTTCTTTGACAATCTTGGGAATAATAATTTTATCCTCACCTCCTTTTTTTCCCAGCTTAAGACTGTCTGTGGATGGTATAACCTTACCTCCCACAACTTTTCAGAGAGCTAATTAAATAAGCATAATTTCTCTTATAGTAGAATTTAAACAGATTATTCAATGCATGTCAAGATAATTTATAAAAAAAGTCAAGCCAACTAACTATATCTAGTATATCAATTCGCTTCTCTACTATCTATTATACAGTATTTAGTGTAAATATACATCAATTTTTTCTATTTCTTTCTGTCTTATTGCCTGCGCCAAAGGAGGAAATATTGTATCAGAATTAAGAATAAATTTCTTTTTACCAGCTTGAATAATTATTTTTTCCACTTTACAATCCTTGTTAAAGGTATCTTTTCTTTTTGGATTGTGATAAATGACAAGTACTGAAGAAAACAATACAAAGGCAAAAGTATTTTTGGCAAGAACAATATCTTTTCCTTTAAAGGTTACGGTCTTTTTATCTTTAGTAAATAAATCTCTTTTTAAAATAGGATTAAATCGCATACAAAGCTTATTATTGGAATCAAGGAAAAACGGTGCCGGGCCCAAGCACATATAAATCCAGATATTAAGAAGCTCTACTGTGACCCCGCTTAAACGCGCCACAAACCCTCTGCCCCATAAACTATTATCAGGATAAGCGCTACTTACGATAAAGGATGAGTTCTCCAGAATATTTCTGCCGTAGCAAACAGGATCAAAGAAACACACACAGCAATTAGAAAAATCCTGGAAAAATTCTTTATAAAGCCCGGCCTTTAAAACTTCAAGTAAATATTTATACTCCATATGCAGCCACACAGATTCATTCTCAAGCCAACCCGGAACAAAAATCCTACTTCTTCCGATTTCCAAAGGCTCATTTTTCAAGGAAGCATTGAGCCGATACATCCCTAATTTCTTATCAAAAAGGTCTGATTTCTTTACGGTGTGATACTCCTTGTATTCTTTCTGAACCCTTAAGGCGTGCATTGGACCCTCCAAAAATAAAGGCAAAGCATGCCTTATAAACTCTAAAGGATACACATGTTTTTTCTTAAGCTGGTATTTCTTCACCTCATAAGTAAAATAAGTAAAATGCACTCCGCTTTTTTTATCTTTGGCTTTTTTGATACCAGTATCGAGTTTAGCCACTAAATCTTTCAGGAACAGCTCTAGTTTTTTAAGGCTGATTTTGCGCTCAATTCCCTGGAGCTCAAAGAAAGTCTCTTTTCGAAAATCTTCTTTTATGGCATTGGCTTTATCCCACCATAGAAAATCACGCTTATTTAAAGAACACGAATAATAAGAACGCAGCAAATTCTGCAGGCGGTTAAGAAAAGTAGCTACTTCCTCTGTTAATAATATATCACGCACTCCTTCTTTCCTTAAAACGTCTAAACTTTTAAGAAGCAATAAACAGGCGCGTTTAATCTCTAGGGTCTCGCACAAACTGGATCCTAATAGCGCTGGCAGACCATTTAAGGAATCGCACCAGCCAGGTTTACCAGCCTCCATCTCAACTCCAATTCCATCAGGGTCTAAGGTGGCAGACTTATTCAGAATAAAAACAAGAAGCTTTTCAACTAAATGCGTCTTATAGATCTTTCCATTCTTTGTTCTTAAAAAATTTCTTTTTCTTCTCTCGATATGCGTTCTTTTTTCCTCTAGGGCCTCTACCCCTTCCCACTGATAAACTTTAGCGGCTTTTAAGCTGTAACGCAGTCTTCTTTCTTTTATGCGGTTTTCATCATCCCAAAACATATAATCCCGATTCAAAAATAAATCTTTCACTCGATCAGGATAAAAATAAAGATAATTCTCAATAAGGTCAAGACTATAACGCCAATGATCTATCCAGTAACCTTCACCGAAAGAAGCAATAGGAACTCTTTCACCAGCCTCAACCACTCTCTTTGCAAGTTTCTCTCTGTTTTTTACTACGGTTCCTTCTTCTTTGAGTAATTTAAAAAGTTCTCCCAGATAAAACCCACTGGTCATCAAAGACAGCACTTTTTTATCTTTTATGTTGAACTCCTTAAGAATGGGATGCGCTTTTTCTTCTTTAAAGAGCAATTTTTCACCCATAACAACAAGCGGATTGTACCCATTGATTTTTACCAGATTAAGAAAGTAAGTGATATTTTTCTTACCCAGGGAAGGATTAAAAAATAAATCCATGCGCCGGTTCTGATTGATATCGCGGTAATTCGCCTCTCCCTCAGAAAAATAAGAAGGCAATAACGTAAACTTATTGTAATCTCTCTCTAGGTCTCCGTGCTTACGGCTGAACACGTAATAAGATTCTTTATCATCAAAAGTATAAGGAAACCCACCCCTTAAGACATTATCAAGATAAGTACACTTCACATAATGATCAAACTGCGGCGATGCAGAAACACAAAAGGCATTACTCTTTACGCCTTCTATAATCTCTTCGTTTTCTTTTTCTTTTTTCTTCAGAAAGTCGGCACTTAAATTAGTCACGAATTTGCGAATTAAGTCTGCTTTGTAGGAAGAACCAAACACACTGTAGAAAACTCGCCTCTGACCCGCACCAAGCTGCCATTGAAAATAACTAAAAGCACAAGGGGTTTTACCGCAAGTTATTTGTTTTTGGGGAGTTTTAAAATTCTTCTTAAGAAATTGAACTGGGACAGAATAAGTAGTGTCTTGACCAAATAAAGTTTGAGGGTCGACAATAAGGGCCGGATAAACCTTACGGCCCCCTTTCTCATAAAAAGCATGATTATAATGAGCGCCCTCAATATAACGGGTTTGACTTACGTCTTTGGGGTCAACAATCAATCTAAAAGTAGCGAGGTTATCTGATAAATAAGAATGCATCCAAGCTTCAATGGTACGCGCCAGATGCTTAAGAAAGAGATCTCGCGCCCCAAAAGGAATAACTCTCGCAAGACCATCAAGAATATCTAAATTAATGGGCTTTGTGGAAATATTTTTTATGGAAAGCACCCGCACCAAGCCCCCTAAAGAAGTTTGGGGCAAAGTAAAATATTTCACGTTAAATTCAAGGCCGACTTTAGGATTGGTCTCAGTAATTTCCAAGGAAGCGCTCTTAATACGCAACTCTTGCTTTGTATGGACAGAGTCAGCAAAAGGTTCATAGAAATCTTTTTTGTTGATTTTTAAGAATGTTCGAAATCCTACTGAAGGAGTAAGCCAGTATGCTTTATTAGCAGGATAAAACTCAGCAAAAGCATTATCTTTATTGTAAATCCCGAAACTTACCACACCCTGGCCGCGGTTGACATAAAACACCCAAATAGGAACTCCCCAGACACCGGCAATTCCAGGTAAGAAATTTGAGAAAGGATGCTGCTTCTGGTAATCCTTTATCAAAAAGGAACCATCGTCGCTAAGAATGTAATTTTTATCCATATAAATCAAAAATCTCTTTTAAAGAAGATATTACTTTTTTGTTCTTGTATTTTTTTACCTCACTAAAGGTGCTTGAACCGCCCCTGATGTATACTGCCTCAACTCCTGCTCTACGGGCGGTCTCCATATCAATGGTCATATCACCGATATAAACCGCATCACTTTTTTTAACATCGAAATCCTTAATGAGCATATTTATAATCTTTGGCTGTGGCTTTAGACTATTTATAGTATCAGCACATAAAACTTCATCGAGGTATTTATCAATTTTAAGTTTCTTTATGATTTTATCAGTAAAGATTTGGGGCCGATTGGAAGCAAGTGCAACGCATTTTTCTTTACGCTTAAGCTTTGACAAAGTAGTTTTTGCATAAGGCAGTAACTTTGAGTATCTTGCTATTGATTTTAAATGATGTGCGCGATAAATACTCAAAGCTTTATTCGCATCCTTTCTTGAGAAAAAGCCTTTGATAAAGAGCTTATCGCCTCTGCCAACGTTTCTTTTTACCTCCTCAAAATCTACTTTAGAATACCCAAGTTTCTTAAGGGTAAAATTTAAGCTTTTTTCTATCGCACTATAGACGTCAGCCAAGGTGCCATCAAGGTCAAAGATAAAGAGCTTTTTTGTAATCATCGGGGATTGATAAGACCGCCGGAAACAATCACCCGCATCGCCTGCTCAATACTTATATCAAGATGAACCAATTCCTCCTCCGGAACAACTAAGGTGAATCCTGTAATAGGTGAAGGTGAGGAAGGTATATACACATGACAAAATTTTTTATCTGTCTTTTCTTTAACGGATAAGGCGCTTTCATTAGTCACAAATCCGATGGAATATAATCCCTTACGCGGATATTCAACCAACACTGTATATCTAAAGCCTTTCCTTTCAGGAAAAAAGAGAAAATCAACTATACTTTTTACTGGATTATAAATCTTATTCACAAGAGGGATGCCACGAAACATCCTTTCCATCCACCTGCGAAACCTCATGCGGGAAATATGAAAAAGTAGTCCGACAATAAATATGATTAAAATCGGAATGATAATGCCCATACCTGGGATGGTATAACCGAGATGTTGAAGCAGATACTCGTTAATGGAAGGCCCTACAATACCGTCAGCAAACGTAAAAAGGCTAACCACAACATAGATGGTGATCACGATAGGAACGATAGCGGCTAAACCAGTAAAAAAAATTTTCTTCATATTAACGGAAGGTTTTTAAGCTAAGAAAGGTTGCCAATACTATTTTAAAAATCTCACCGATCACAAAAGGCAATACCCCTGCAATAATAGCGCCTGATAATGAGAATTTATGAAGAAATACAAGCCACGATACACCAAAGAAATAAATCACCACACTAGCAGAAAGAAAAGTGAAAAGCACTTTCCTAAAGGTCAATTTCTCAGGCAGTAGATAACCAAACATAAAAGCCGCCACCAGAAATCCTAAAATGTATCCGCCGGTGGGTCCGAAAAGATAAATCAGGCCGGCTCCGCCATTGCTAAAAACCGGAATCCCCGCCATGCCTAACAAAATATAGATTATCTGAGAAAAAGGTGCCTGCTTCCTTAAAGCCACGATACTCACATAAACCACAAACGTCTGCAGAGTAATAGGTACGGGGGTAAAGAAAAGATGTATGCGCACATTGGCACAAACCACCATAAATAGGGCGAAAGCGCACACCAAAAAAGCATCTTTTGCCAGCACAACTTTTCGACTCTGTAAAATTGCCTTCATTCTGCCCTCCCAATTTAGCTGAAATCAGAGCATTAATTGTATCATATAAGTTGAAAAAGTGAAGAAAAATTATACAGGTATGGTTATTTAAAGAGGAAAAGGCTCTTTAGCCTTGCTTTTCTTACTATCTTAATTAGTTGGTCACCCATCGCCAGAGTCTCTTTCTGGCCCCTGTCAATTAACTCTCTGGAGCGCTCAAAATCAGTCCAGGCTACCCCTTCCATCTGGGGCACAATAGTAAAATCTGCCTCCTCCTTAGTATAATCAGCAATCCATTTATAACGGAGCTGGTCCACCGTAAACATGGTGTCAATAGCATTATTTGTAGGGGGAGGATCAACCGAAGGAATCTCCACACTTACTCCAATAATAAAATTACACTTGTCTTTGAGCACCCTTGCCGGCAGAGGCAATAATGCTCCTCCATCAACCAAAACCTTATCCTTCCACTTTACGGGAGCAAAAAAGTCTGACATCGCACTTGATGCAGCAATTGCCTTCCACAAAAATCCCTCACTCAACAAAACTACCTCCCCGCTGTTAATGTCTACAGTAGTAGCAAAAAATGGAATTTTACAGTCAGAGAAACGGTATGTCTGAAAAAGCCCTTTAAGAATTTTAAAGAAGGGTTTAGGGTTAATCAAATAAGGCTTTACAATTCTTAAATTCCATAAATATAGGTGCTTAACAAATTCAAATGATTTCTCCAGAAAAATCTTTTTGCCCGCGACAGTGGTAAGGGATGAAAAAGATTTAAAAGATGCTATTTCTTTATCGAATTTATTAAGGGTGGAAAGCACCGTATCTTCTACCTGCTGGGCATCGCGATAAAGAGCATAAAGGCCTGCGACGATTGAACCCATGGAAGTTCCGGATACAATATCTACTTTTATCTTTATTTTTTGGAGGGCTTTAAGGACCCCAATATGATAAAGCCCCCGTGCTCCTCCTCCACCTAAAGCAAGTCCTGTTTTCATTTTTAAAGCTTGTGAAAAGGGAATAAATGAAAAGGCAGGCACCTTAAAAAGATACCTGCCCTATAACTATCTAAAGAGGGTTACTCCTTTGCAATCGCAATTGTGATTGCGCCGGCAAGAGCTAAAAATGCTCCCACGCAACCTCTTACTACTATCAATAAATCAGCAAACCATAAAACTACCAATGTGATGCCTGCCACGATAAGCAATATCCCCATTAAAATCCCAAATGCTTTCTTTAATCCTGCGCCTTTCTTCTTTTCCTGTGCTTGCTCTTCTGCCATCTGTCACCTCCTCTTTTAGCTTCTTTTATTAAAACAAATAACAATACCTGCCCAATAAATTCCTTTCTTAAATTACTATATTTTTGAGCTGTTGTCAACGATGAATTTATGGCTGGAAATTAGGCAGCAGAGGCTTTATACCTATTGTTTTCATTGTGTTTTTTAATCAAATTCTTTATATCCTCTACAATAAGATAGGTGCAAGGAATCATAATCAAAGTAAGGATTGTCCCAAACATCAATCCCCAGCTAATTGCCAAGGCCATCGGGCGAAGAAATGGATCCAGTCCTCCAATGCCATAAGCAACAGTTGCCAAGCCAACCACCGTGGTAACAGTGGTAATCAGAACCGGGCGAAGACGAACCTGGCCGGCCTCGATTACTGCTTCTTTTAAAGACTCATAATGGCGGCGCTTATTGATGAAATCAACCAAAACAATGGAATCATTTACCACTACTCCGCACAACCCCACAAAACCCATAATAGCCAGAAACCCCAATGGCTCACCATGCAAAAGAAAAGCAACAATAAAGCCGATAATACCAAAAGGAATGGTAAGCATAATGATGAAGGGCTGGATAAGAGAATTAAATTGGGTGGCTAAAATCAAAAAGACAAATAGCGCTGCCAGCAGAAAGGCTTTGCCTAAATTTCCAAGCGATTCCATGGTCTCCTTGGCCTCTCCGCTGAAACGCAAAGAATAACCGGGATACTGCGCTGAGATACTTTTAAAATATTTAATAATTAAATTTTTGGCTTTAAGTGAAGTCATCTTTTTATTATCCACATCAGCCAAGATAGAGATAAAGCGCTTGCCATCCATATGCTTTATGGAGCGTAATCCTTGCGAATAAGTGCGCTTGGTGACTTCTTTAAGCGGAATAAGAGCACCGAAATTATTCTCCACAACTATATTTTCAAAAACAGCCTCCTCATTCCTCTGCTCCTGTGGCAGGCGCACCAACACCAGAATCTCTTTTTCAGCCTTTTCCTGCTTTATGGTGGTAGCAACTACTCCGGAAAATGAGGCCCTGATGGCAAATGCGATTTTAGCATTGGTAAGATATGCTTTTTGGGCTTTCTCTTCATCGATTATAATATCAATCTCTTTAGCGCCCAGGCTATAGCTATCACTAATATCTTTGATGCCTTCTAATCTAGCCAGATATGCTTTCATTTTATCGGTAATTTCCTTTATTATTTCAATATTTACTCCCCGCACTCTGGCATCTACAGCTCTTCCTACGGGTGGTCCTTCTCTAAATTCATAAAAATAAAGTTTTTCAACACCTTGGGGTTTAAGCTTTTCAAACAAAGCCTCTGTTTGGGGCCTCATCATATCGATTATTTGCTCTGCGGTTTTATCGCGCTTGGCAGCAGGAGTAAGATATACCCTGATCTGGGCAAAATTACTACCGCGCTTTTCATTAGGGTCATAGCCTCTTTCTTCTCCGATATAACCGACTAACGTCTCATAAGTATCCAGATACTCAGCCGGCAGCTTATCGACTATCTCTTCCATTGGCGCAATCAGCTCATTAGTCTTTTCCAATGAATTGCCAGTAGTTCCTTCTAAGTATATTGAAAACTGCTCCACTCCCCGCGCTGAAAAAAGAACAAAAGGCATAAAGATTCGCGCCAAAATAAGAGAGGCAATAAAAATAGCAAACACTACCCCCACCACTTTATAGCGGCTCTTAATAGCTTTTTCTAAAATTGAAGTATATTTAACACTAAGCCATTTAAGCCAAGGGTTTTCTTTACGCCCACCTTTTAAATTTGAGGGTCGGGCAAAATCAGCTAAATGCGAAGGAAGAATAATAAATGCCTCAACCAAAGACGCTGAAAGGGCAATAATTACTATGAGAGGAATAAATTTTACGAACCGCCCGATCAGTCCTCCCATAAACATTAATGGTGAAAACGCAATCATAGTAGTGAGAACTGTCGCTAATACAGGCCTGAAAACCTCATTTGTTCCTTTAATGGCTGCTTCTTTTGGCGGCATACCGTTTTCAATATTACGACACACGTTCTCAGAAATAATAATACCGTCATCCACTATCATGCCCAGCACCATCACCAGGCCAAACATGGTAAGCAAATTAATAGTCACTCCCATAAAATACATAATCCCAAAGGTAGTAAAAAACGCAATGGGGATACCCAATGCAGTCACAAAAGCTGAAAGGGGGGGCAAAAAAAGAAACAGAGTCAATACTACGAGACAGAAACCAATGACACCGTTAGACCTTAAAACATTGAGTCTGCGCTTTACATAATAAGACAAATCATAAAAGGTTGAAATTTTAAGTATCTGAGGTACATTTTTTTTAAATTCTTTAATAACCTTATGTACTTTGGAAACCAATCTTATGATATCTCCGGCTTCTCTTTTTACTACTGTAAAAGTGATTGCCCGTGTGCCCAGAGACTTATTCAAAATAATATCATCCTGGAAGGTATGCCTGACATTAGCTACATCTTTTACTTTCACCCAATTACCCAAGTCGCTTGAGCGAATAACGGTATTTTCGATATCTTCTTTAGTCTTTAACTCTCCTTTAACTTTAACCATGAACTCTTTTCCGTCATACTCTTGTTTGCCTCCGGGCATATCCACGTTTTGAGCTTTTACGGCTATGGCCAATTCATAAAAAGAGATGTGATACTCCTTCATTTTAGCTATGTCGGGCTCAATCCAGTATTCTTCGTCACGCCAGCCAGTGCGAGCAACAGAAGCAACCTCTTCAATATCTTCAATTAAATCTTTTAAATTATCAGCGTATCTACGTAAAACAAATTCATTAAGCTCACCACTTAATGCGATCTTAAGCACGGGGATTTCACTACTGGTAATATCTTTAACCAAAGGACGCTCTTCGATATCATCAGGAAGGTCAGTGACTCTATCCACTGCCTTTTGAATATCATTGACGACTTTCTGCAGATCCTTAACTTTATCATCCACATTTAAACTAATGTAGGATTCACCTTCGGTGGAAGAAGAAATCATCTCATCGATATTCTCAACTTCTCTCAGCTCACGTTCCAGAGGGATAGTGACAAGTCGCTCTATCTTTTCAGGCGAAGCCCCCCTTAAAGCAGTAGTTACAAGCACCCTGTTAAACGAAACTACCGGAAATGCTTCTTTGCGTAAGTTAATTACAGATACAATCCCGGAAATAATAATAAAAGCTGAAAAGAGATTAACAAATAATGAATTTTTTACTGAAAATTCGCTAAATTTCACAACTCTTGCCTCCAGTACCTGTTAAGCAAAGTCTGCTTGGCCAATTCAAAATCAATCAAACTCACCCGATAAGCAAATAAAACTTGCGCTAATCCCAGCTTTGCGTCGAGCACATCCTCTCCATAACGGATAATAAGATCGGAGTTGGAGCGTCCATATTTTAATCGCTTAACCTCCTCTTGTAGCTTTTTTTCCTGCAACTGCGAGGTCTTATCATAAAGAGAGACTTGCTCCTTTAAAGCATTTACTTCCTTTACTTGATTATGAATCTCTTTAAAAATAAGGCGTTCGGTCCGCTTTAGCGAAAGAAGATTCTGCTCTTTCTGCAGGGTCGCTTCTTGGAAATCTCCCCTGGAATTACGTTTCTCAAGAGGAAATTTTAAAGTTATACCAACAAACAGTTCACGATTATTCTTATCACTTATCTCTTCCCAGGCAGGCTTATATTTTCTATCAAGACCGTTTCTGGTAAAAGAAGCCTCTAAATCAATTTTGGGCCAAAGAGCATTTCTTGCCACTACGATATTTATATCGTCGGCCACAAGCTGATTCTTGATTCGCTTATAATCGCGTCTATTATTCACCGCATCTGTTAGGGCTTGGTATAAATCTATATTAAATGGATCAATGCTTAAGGAATCACGCGGTGCAAGCTCAATTGATAAATCATCGATATTAAGAGCAAAGAGCAATTCATTTTTTGCCTGTTCTTTTTCAAGTTCCGCCATAAGCACATCAGCCTCTCTAACTCTTAAATTTGCCTCCACCGCAAAAAGATCTACTTGCTCCACCATCCCTATTTTTATTTTTTCTTTATAAATATCATAAAGCCGACGGCTTTTCTGGAGTATGCCTTTTATTATTTTCAACTCCTCACACTTAAGCACGAATTTCCAGTATGCAACCTGGGCATTATAAAGAGTCTCTTCAATATCCTCTAAAGAACTGTACTCGGCATTTTCGATGTCAATTTTAGTAATCTTAATACCAGCACGATCAACAAGACCAAAGAAATTAATCCCTAATGGCTGCTTTAAAGATATCCCTGCGCTTGCCTCATGATAAGGATTTAAAGTGGCAAAGGGTGAATTGGTAAAATTTCTTGCATCACCTGCATTTATTGCTATTTCGGTTCCGGTAGGGAGTTTCTTGGAAATGCCAAAATTATAACTGGTTTGGCCAGTCTCGGTCCCAAAAACAACCGAGGGCTGCTTTGTAGTATCATCAAAATAGCCTGCACTGACATTAAAATAAGTATCAAAAATAGATTCTGCCTTAAGTAAGGAGGTTCGTTTAATGTAGGTGTCGTATTTGGCGATTTGTATATCTAAAGAATTATCAAGCGCCAGTTGCGTGACTTCTTCAAGAGAAATAGCCCAGGCAGTTTCAGGATTCTGGCCTTGGAGTGCATCCTGGCCAAATGCAAGCGGCGAAACCAAAAATATCGACCAAACTATGATAAAAAGTTTACTTCTCATATCCTTTAGGATAAAGCACCTTAACTACCTTCCTTAATATCTCTAAATAATTCTTGCGTTCACTCTCGGTCAGTTTCCCGAATATGTTTTCCACGGCCTTTCTTCGTTGGGCACGCACTTTCTCAACCGTCTCCTTTCCTTTCAAAGTCAAAGCAATTCTTATTACTCTCCTATCCTTCTCATCATAGACGCGCTTAACAAACTTCATGGTTACCAGCCGGTTTATGAGGCCGGTGGTAGCGGGAAGACTGACATTCATGACTCTGGCAATATCCTTCATCATAAGAGGGCCACCCTTATCTAATAAATCCAGAGAAAGAAATTGCGGAATAGATATCCTTCCCATCCCCAGCTCATCCTTCTGGCTACGAAACACCCCCCTTAAAATAAGGGGCATAAGCTTCAATAATTCCTCGGAAAAAGAAGCTAACTTTCTGTGGGGCATTTTATTCACCTCCTTAATAGTTAGGAATATTAACTATTAACCACCCTAAATATACCCTACAATCCGGGAAATGTCAAGATTGATGAGACTGCTAAAAAATAAGGTCAGTGTGAATAATGGGGCTGGAGAAAAAAGATATTTTAAAATGAACTTAAAGTAGATATCCCTGCTTTACTCTGCGCAGGGCTCGGAAGATATTCTTTTTTACAAACGGACACTCTTTTTCAAGATCATGTATCATTTTTTTTACATATTCACGGCTTGAATCTTTTCCGTAATCACACTCATAATGAGTATCGGGAAAAGGGAATTCTGAGGCAAAGTTTAAAACTTCTTTCTTCTGAATATAACACAAGGGCCGGATTACCTTAATTTCTCCTTCAAAAAGATCAAGTGCCGGAGGCGAAGTGCCTATCTCTCCGCGAAAGAAAAAATTCATTAAAATCGTCTCTACAATATCATCCATATTATGGCCCAGGGCGAGCTTATTACAGTTAAACTCTCTTGCGGTCTCAAACAAAAGCTTTCTTCTATTCCAGGAACACCAAAAACAATTTATGTTATCCTCATCAAGCATTAAATCTTTTACTACACACTCAATGCCGCAAGATTTAAAATAATCAACTAAGACGTCCCTGTCTACATGAATAAAATTTGTATCCACAAAACAGGCAACAATTTCAAAATCAATAGGAATACGCGTCTTTCGCATCTGAAACAATTTAAGCAATGAAAGGCTATCTTTCCCGCCGGAGACCGCTACTAGAATTCTATCACCCTCACTAAGCATATGATAATCAGCAATGGCCTTACCCATTGCTTTGTAGCAATATTTAGCAACTCCTTTTAAATTGACTTTTTCCATTTTGATTATTGTATATCTGGTGCTAATATAGTCAAGTTTTGTATGCCTAGCCCCCCTATTGCCTCTGGCCTCCCTTCTGTTATAATACATTTACTTATGGTTATGCGCGAAGAAAAAGATACTGACACCCTCTATATCCGACACGTGCATATTCAGGCTTTTAATGGTCCAGATGAAGCACTTATTGTTGAGGCTTTGCGCAACAATCATTGTCTTGAGATTTCACTTGTCTGCGAAATGGATGATAAAATTGTAGGCCATATCGCTTACAGCCCTGTATATCATAACAATAAAGTAATCGGACTAGGATTGGCCCCGGTGGCAGTGCTACCTAAATATCAAAGAAAAGGCATTGGTTCTGCTCTTATAAAAGAAGGAAATAAATCTGTGTTCAAAAAGGGTTTTAAGAAAATATTTGTCCTGGGCGATCCCAAATATTATTCAAAATTCGGCTTTAAGCCGGCGAAAAAATATAATTATTACTGTAAATTCGACCCTGAAGGAAAATACTTCATGGTCTCAGGAAGAAATATCAAATCAGAAAAGCAAGAAACCACAGTAGAATACGGTAAAGAATTTAAGGAGGGAAAAAGAAGCGCTTGATCCCAGATTAATTCGAAGACGTCGCAGAGAAGGTATCGGCGCTAAAGGTATTTGTCTTCACGTTCTATTTTGATATCCTTCGGTATGCTTGATAACCTCATTCATCATCTCAACTACCCGATGTGGGTGCTTACCCACAGCGGTCTCACCCGATAAGAGAAGATGTGTTGCTCCGTCTAATATGGCATTTGCCACATCACTTACCTCTGCCCGGGTCGGAATGCTTTCCGTAGTCATACTATCAAGCATCTGGGTCGCAACCGTAACTGGTTTTCTTTTTTTAAGGCATTTTTTGATAATCTCTTTCTGAATAACCGGCACCTTATAAATCGGGACACATACTCCCAAGTCACCTCTGGCAACGACAACTCCATCGGCCTCATCAATAATTGCATCTAAATTCTTTAGCGCCTCTACATTCTCAACTTTAGCAAAAATACGACAGCTAGGATGTCTTGGCTTTATTATTTTCTTAAGGAGCTTTAAATCTTTTGCATTGCGTACAAATGACTGAGCAACAAAATCCAATTTTTGGCTTATCGCCACCTCAGCATCTTTTTTATCTTTTTCAGTCAATGCCAAAAACTCTAATTTTGCATCGGGAATATTAATTCCCTTATGAGACCTTAATAGGCCTGAGGCAACAACTTTGACTTTAAGCTGCTTTTTTTCTTTCCCGGCCACAATCAGAACAATCTTTCCGTCATCAATAAAAATTGAAGTACCTTTCTTAATCTTTGTCAATGAACCCTCATAATCAAATGATACTCTTTTTTTATCACCTAAAATCTTTTTCTGCGTAAGATAAAAACTTCTTCCTTTTTTAAGCTCTAAAGGATGAACTAATTTTCCGATGCGGATACGATACCCCTCTAAATCCTGCATGATTTTTATCGCACGGCGCATCTTTTTATTCAAGGAACGGATAATTTCTATTCTTTTTAAGTGCTCTTTGTGGCTACCGTGAGAAAAATTAAGGCGCACCACATCAAGCCCGGCAATAAACATCTTGCGTAACACTCCTTCAGTGCTACTGGCAGGTCCTAATGTGGCAATAATCTTTGTTTTTACCACACTTTCTCCTTTTTATGTTTTCTTCTTGGGTTTTTTAGGAATAGCAAAAGGTTTTAAGATTCGTTCTCGGGCAGAAGAAAGAATAAGTAATCGCAATACCTCTTCATTCTTGGCCCTCATAAAATAGGAATAAAAATTATGCTCTCTAACTATATGAGCAATAGACATCAGAGCACGCAGATGAAAATTACGTTCATCCTGAGAGCCAGCCAAAACAAACATAACATGCACTGGTTCTTCATCTGGTGAAAAAACAATTCCTTCTGTTGCTCTTACCACTACAATCTCAAATTTATTCTGGCCAGGAACAATGATGTGTGGAATGGCTAATCCCTTTTCAATGACGGTATGAGACTCCTCTTCTCTTTTTATAAGTAACTGCTTGATTTTTTCCGGCGAAAACCCCAGAGGACCAGAAAGAATCTTAGAGATATATTCGAAAAACTCATCCCTTGTCATTCTTTCTTTTATATTCAAAACAGGGCATTCTTCAATTAAATGATCAAATCTATCTTTAATAATGTTATCGCGCTTATGTAAAATCGTGCGTAGCTCCTCCTCAAGGGTAGTATCAACCAACTCTTTGGCTGTAATCCTTTCTACTAAATGCAAGAGCGCAGATTGTCTTTTTAGTTTACGGGCGCTGAATAAAAACCATGCCAAACTTATTCCCACAAAAGAAAAGCTGATAATAAGCGGGATCCTTCCCATCTCAAAGATTAAAAAGCCATAGGCAATAATTGCAAAAATCTGAATCCAAGGATAAAGAGGGGTCCTGAAGGTAGGACGATAATTTATCATCTTACTTTCCCTCATTATAATTACTGAGAGATTGGCAAGCATAAAAAGAATGATCTGAAGCGATGAAGCGGTCTTAACGAGATTTTCCAAATCCAAAAACAAAATCAAAGAAAGCATAAATAATCCCGTAATGATTATGGAAAAATAAGGAGTTCTGGTTTTTTTAGAAACCAAAGAAAATCTGTTAGGCAATAAATCATCTTTTGCCATGGCATAGGGAACGCGGGAAGAAGATAATATGCCGGCATTGGCCGTACTAAAAAATGCAGTGAGGGCTGCCAAAGACATAACAATACAGAATGCTAGGCCCCCTATTTTTAAAGCACCGTGAGTTAAAGGAGTAAGCGTAGAGGTTAACTGCCCTGGTGATAAAATACCAATAGTAGCTGCGACGCATAAAACATAAAGCGTTTGTACTGCTATAAAGGATAAACCCATTCCTAGGGGAATTGTCTTGGAAGGATTTTCTGTTTCCTCTGCAATGGAGGCTACCTTGGTAATCCCACCGTAAGAGATAAAAACTAAGCCCACAACCGGGAGAAAAGGTTTCATGCCGTGAGGTAAAAAGGGAATAAAATTTTGTGAATCTGACCTGTTTAAGCCAAAAATGATATAAGCAATACATGCCAGAAAAAGAAAAAAGACCATTCCATTCTGAATACGAGCGCTTAGCTTTACGCTGTAGAAATTTATAATCATAAAGACCACACAAAAATAGGCAGCAACCAGCTTTATCTGAAAATAACTTACTTCGGGGACAAAATATTCCAAAAATGTACCGATACCGATAAGAGCGAAAGCGCTCTTTAGACCGAGAGAAAACCAAGCCGCCAAACCTCCAAAGATTCCTAAAAATGGGCCAAAACTGCGGGCAATAAAAAAATATACCCCTCCTGTCTTAGGCATTGCAGTAAGGAGTTCTGCCTTACTTAATATCGAGGGAATAAATAAAAGTCCTGCCAAAAAATAAGCAAGGATGACAGCGGGACCGCTATATTTATAAGCAAGAACAGGAAGCACAAAAAGACCTGAAGAAATCATTGCTCCGGAGGCAATACAGAAGATATCTAAAAGTTTAAGTTTACGCTTGGATTCCATCTAGCTACAATAATATCATAATTTAAAGGGAAAAGGTATGTAAAATTGAAATTTTCCAGGCATTAAGCCTCTTTAGCGTAGGTGTAGTTGATAATTTTGCTCTTGCTTAAATCTATATTTGGCATGATTATTACTTCTTTTTTATCTTCACTTAGAAACTTACTGCGCCTTATTCCAATAGATAAAACCTCAACTAATTCTCCGGAAGGAAGTTTTATCTTATCGCCAATTCTAAAGGGCCGGTCAATCATAATCATAAATCCGGAAATAATATTAGAAACAGTATCTTGAGCAGCCAAGGCAATCGCCAATGAGCTCACACCCAAAGTAGCTATTAAAGCACTAATATTTACGCCATAAAGAGGAAGGATAATAAGAAGGGTAACTACCCAGACAAAAATCTTAAAAATATGATGCAGAAAAGGAACTAATTCTTCATCAACTCTGGTAGCGGTCTTTGTGGCAACACAAGATCCATACCAATCCAGGGCTGCTTTTCCAATTTGCTGAATTATAAAACTTATGCTTACGATAAAAATCGTGCCAATATATTTACCTAATTCCTGTTGGACTCCTTCAGGAAAGGAAACAAAAATAGTTGTGCGGTAAAAGACATAAAGACCCAAAAGTGTCACAAAAATAACCACCGGTAGAAATGTCTTCTTTATCAACTCCCAGCTTACTTTTTTAGAAATATTTCCCATAGTTGAATTATTATAGCATAAAGAAAATGGGTAACCAACTCATAAATTATGGTATTATAACTACATGAGCTATTCTAAATACAGGGTAACCACTGCTAAAGAAAAGGAATTGAAACAGAAAATGCAAAAGCTGGGTATAAAAGAATCAGATCTAGTGGAGCGCTTTGTGCGCGCCAGGGGGCGCGGCGGCCAGAAGGTAAATAAGACATCTAGCTGCGTATACTTAAAGCATCTTCCCACTGGAATTGAGGTAAAATGTCAAAAAGAACGCTCCCAGGCCTTAAACAGATTTTTTGCCCGCCGCATTCTTGCTCAAAAAATGGAAAACAAGATTTTAGGAAAGCTTAGTGAAGAACGAAAACGCATTGAGAAAATACGAAGACAGAAACGTAAGCGCTCCAAACGCGCAAAAGAAAAAATGCTTAAAGAAAAACACATCCGTTCAGAAAAGAAAGCAGCACGAAGAACTAAACCTGAAATCGAAACCTAGTCTACAATTCTATTTACACAATCCCCTAAAGGGACAGGCCTGGCATTTGCGCTCTTCTCTATCAGCCTCGAATGCTACTTCAGAATTAAAAATCTCTCGAAGTATAAACTCTAGGGCTTTTATACATATCTCCATTATTTTGTCTTCACTCCCCTTATCTTCCTTAGAAATAAAGGGGTTACGCTCAAGAGTGCGGATATTATAAAGCTCGGCATTGATAGTACTTTTGGGCCACTTCTCTTTTGTGAAATAATAATAGAGTGGCAGCTGAAAAGATCTGATATTATCTTTGATTGAACGCCTATTCATCTCCAAAGACTCAAGGTTCTTTAGTCTTTTAGGGACAAAGCTTGAACCCCCCGTTTTATAATCTATGATTACGATTGATTTATCATTGAATTCATCAATTCTGTCCACCATATAAATAAACTTTATAAGCCCCACGTTTGATATCATCTCAGCCCTAATCTTCTCTTCCAATGAGATTATTTTTTCTACATTGCGTTCAATTTCTTTTTCTAAAAATTTGTTTAGCCTTGCGCTAATGATACCCTTTAATAAAAACGAGTCGGACTTCATCCTCTGTTTGATTTCTTTCTCAAACTTTTCTTCCATAAGCTTGAAAAAATGTTTTTTGAATTCAGCGTCAATCACAGGCCTTTTTCCAAGAAATTTATTGAAACCATTCTCAAGCAATTCATGAATAAACGTTCCTATTTGCCAGGCTTGAGGACCTTCCAACAAATCTTCCTTTTCTTTTAGGCCCAAAACATATTGATAATAAAATTGTAAAGGACAGTTAAGGTAAGTATTGAGTCTGCTTGCCGAATAAGTTGCTCCCTGAAGACGCTTTATAATTTCAGGGGTTTTCTTGATAGTTTCGGGCTTTGATGAACCTCCTAAAACAAAGCTTGCCCGTGGCACAGAAGCGACTTCTAGCTTATTAACTCTTTTCTGGCGCTGCCATAAAAGCTCCTCAATAAACCTGCTTTTCTCGCTTATCTCATTTTCAGCATACACAAGATGGACATTTTTCGCTCCTGCGATAAGACGCCTGAATTGATAGCGCTGAATTTCTTCTTCCTTCTCAAGACGATTAAGCCCCAAGCTTAACATTACTTCCCGCGGTATAAGAGGCTCATAAACT
>CP070684.1:962881-1156614 GCA_020352775.1 Candidatus Omnitrophota bacterium | reverse complement strand
TTTTTAAAAAGCCAAGGAAAGTCACACCCAGAAAATCGTATTTATTATTCAATTTGCTGACCAGATAAGAGATGGTTTTTTCTATGTTATAGGCAAATTCTTCTTTCACCCTATAAACATCATAGGCGCTCTTTATCTTTCTTATATCCCTTGCCCTCACTCCTCCTCTTGTCATTGCCTCAATAGCCAGATCCATCTCAGGCGACACACAAACTGCCACATGGGAATAGGTGCTATTTGTTCCCCAGGCAATAAGCTTTGAGAAAATATTACTCTCTGCCTTAAATAATAAGATATCGCCGGCCTGCATTTATCTTAATAGCGGCTCTCAACTCGCTTATACAACTGTTCTAAATTCTCAACCTTTGAATCAACTCTCTGGATCTTATCTTGAAGCTTATTCATGGAGATAGACACGCCAAAAATCTTATCAACATTCAACGACCCACCCAGAAAAATAGTCATTGAAACAACAATAATCCAGAAACCATATCGAATCTGCTTAGCAATTAAAAGACTAACCCCGATCACCAATCCTACGCTCGCTACTGTATATGCCCATATTTGCATAAATCCTCCTTTAAAAATAAGTAGTTATTTCTTTAAAAAACTGAAGCTATTTATCGTATTTTCAAAATCCTTAAGATAGTTCTTGAAATCATCAGAGTAAGATGCTCCCATGACAGAAAAAACTAAGCCCTTCTTCATAAATTTACAATCTATGTGTTTTACGTCTATTAGCCCGGCGATCTCATATATAAATTTAGCTCCCTTTATACCATTTATTGTAATTTCATGAGGCCGCTCAAGTATTCGTAATCTTAATTGTCTTTTTCTGGCTTTATTCTTTAAATCTCTGATTGTCAAATTAGCGTATTTTAAAACAGTTTTTGCATCGCCCGCCTTGTCTATCGTCACACCTAATCTTGGAAGTGTTGTATCGAATGATTCTATAAAGACAACTATCCCCTTAGACCCACGCGATCCTAACTGTTTTCGCCAATCTTTAGGGCCGGTAACAGTGAAGCCATATTTTCTATTAACATAAACCTCGCGCGGAACATATTTGGATTTAGCAATCCAAAACACCGAAATCACTATACATAATGATAAACCGATAATAACGTTTCTTTTAATCCCTACCATGCTTTTACCTCCATTCATTGATATTAATTTTATTTTTTGGTAGTAATGGGAGCGTCTCCTTCATTACATCAAAAAACTCTTATTATTTGTTTTGATAAATTATATAACCTGCTGAGGTGTCAGGAATTGAATACCAACCCTATCATTATTACACCACACAACTCGCCCTTCAATTTCTTTATCATTATGAGGATCGGAAAACGGAGATATTTTAATTTGTAATTGTTTACCAACCGTTATGGGCTTTTTTGTGAGCAAACGCACACCGTTATCACAAATATCCAGTGTTCTGGCTGTTGGCAGCTGAGTATTCGATTCACAATCAAAACATAAGGCTTTAAGTTCTATGCGTTTCCGTTTTTGCTTTCTTTGATCTATTGCTTCCGGTAAATTTTTTACAGAAGCTTTTTCAGGATCTATAACCTTTATTCCTAAAGATTTAGCAACATCTTTAACACGTCCATCCGAAGTAACTAAAAAGACATCTTTTTGATTAAGAAAGTGCATTTCTCTTGCAATCATTAACATAATGGCATCTCCCGTGTCTGCAATATCTTTCAGTTCTTGCACATATCCTCCAAACTCTGGGATAAAAGTACGCTCTGGCTTCTTGTGGGGGGGGCGCGGTGTGGTTATTGTTTTATATACCTTAAAATCCAATATATGCTCATTTGTAAAATCATAAACTAAAATTTTCTTATTTTTAATATCACTAAAAAACGTGTCTTTAAATTCTTCTAATGAATCATCGGAAGGAATTATTTTTTCTCTGCGAAGTTTATAGAAAAGTGAGACAACTTCGGCAACCTGAATATTTGTAATATAAATCTGTGTGGTAGGGCTTCTATCGAAAAGATATTTGATTACTTTTGAACCGGGAAGGGGCACATAATATTTTATTGTTGAGTTTGCATCGAGTAAGGAATGAACTATTCTCATTCATTTATTTTTTGAGAATTTTCTTTATTATATTTTCTTTATTACGTGTCAGGGAACGCAGCTTTTCATGAGGAACGGCCTTATGGCAATTCTCACTAAGCCATTTCTCGAAAACCTCCTGCCTTTCTCTCTTTTCTGCCTTGCGATACTTCTCGAACATACCCTCCTCCATATCCACCGCCTTTTGCGATACACAAATATTGGTGGTAAATGGCACACCCTTAGATTACTAAAAAATAACGCTATTGTCAATAAATCCGGGGACAGCAGACGTCCTAAAAAGGGCGACGTTTCTATTTCTTTTAAATACCTTGCATATCTTCTGTAATTATGGTATAAACTAAGACTATCCGAGAGTTTCCTTCCTTAGCCTCACGTCTAATTTAGTTAACTCTTTACAGGATCGGGTTTGATTTATTTACCAAAGGTTAAACTTTGGCATAGTTAAACCTGTATAAAAAGCTCATTGAAAAAAGAAAGAATCGGCCAGAGGTTAAAAATGGTATATTGCTACAAAATCCTGGCTAACGAGGGATGCGGTATTAGATTGATTGAACTTTTCTGTGATAGCATTCCATTTAGGAGGAAAAAAAATGGAAGAACAAAAAAAATTGTACATTGGAAATCTAAGTTATGACACCAGGGAAAGTGACCTAAGAGGGCTTATCGAAGGAAAAGGGGTAACCCCAACAGAAGTAAAAATCATTTCTGATAGAGATACTGGCAGATCCAAAGGGTTTGGATTTGCAGAGTTTGAAACTGAGGAACAGGCTCAAGCCGTGATTAATGCTTTAAACGAGCAAGAAGTCTCCGGCAGAAAGTTAACCGTAAACAAAGCAAAGAAAATGCAACCTAGAAGCAGCAGCTTTGGTGGCGGACGTAACTCAGGTTATCGCAACAACAGATATTAATTTAAAGTAGAATGCAATCACAGTCAACAATGATGGTATAAAGGCAAACCATTATTTCTACCATCCCCTCCCTTTTTCTTTCTTATAAATATAATTCTCATCAAAGAAAAGGTAATGATTTTTTGCTTCTAGGGCGTTAATTACAGTGTAAACAAAGGAGAGTTAAAATGCATACCGGAAAGATTAAAAAGTTAATTATTGATAAAGGCTTTGGGTTTATTGCTGATACAGACGGTAGTGAGATATTTTTCCACAAAACTAGTCTGGTTGGTATCGAGTTTAGTGATTTGGCAGGGGGTGAAGAAGTTCAATTTGAAGTTCAAAAAACCCCTAAAGGGCTTAATGCTATTAAAGTAAGTCTTGCAAATAAATCTTAACCAGATTTTTTAGAATCAATAAGTTTCTGATGAAGATAGCAATAAATTCCCATGTTATAAATGCTTAAGACTCTCTTGCAATCAGGGAATTTACAGATTCGTTGTTTTTTGAATGAACTGATTTTTTTTGCCATATGTTCTTATTGTATCATTAAACAGCCATTAAATGTAAGATATTCTTGAATTCCGCATTAAGCAGCCGCTCATAAGAATTGGAAACCTCACCCCTTCAACGCCCCTGCAGTATAGCCTGCCTTAAGAAAACGCTGCAAGCTATATGTAATAATTACTACTGGAATAGTGATAATAGTGGCATAAGTAGCAGTAAGAAACCAGCTCCCGCGTGTTATATAATAATAGATCTTAAGGGGTAAGGTAGGCTGTGCCAAACACAGATAAAGGGCATAGGTAAACTCATCCCAGGAAAAAAGCCAGGAAAAAATAGCAGCCACACTTATTCCTCCCATTGATAAGGGTAATACAATGCGCTGTAAAACAACTTTTTTAGTTGCCCCATCAATCTGGGCCTGCTCTTCTAATTCCCGGGGAATTGTCTGAAATGTCCCCACTAATATCCAGCAGGCAATAGGTAACACCCTTATTACATGGGCCAGGGCCAGGCCAATATTTGTATCAAGCAGGTTCCATTCTAAAAACTTTATTGCAATGGGCAGGGCAATTCCTACCTCTGGAAACATCCTTGTAAAAAATATCGCAATTAATGCCAGATAACCCCACCTCTTTGGCAGATGTGAAATACCATAGGCTGCCGGTATTCCAATCCCAAGAGTTATAATCATTGAGATTGTAGCAACTGCTAAACTCTTAGTTAATGGCCCTCTTATTGCCTGGCCCGAGAGGACCTTCTGCCAATGGTCGGGAGTAAAGTCTTTTATTAAAAACGAAGGGTGCTGGGTCATTACTTCCTGGGGGCTACTTACTGAGATCTTAACCATAATATACAAGGGAAATATCACCCAACTTATCACTAACACCAACGCCAGGGCTAAAACAATTCTTTTTATTTTCTCTTT
Source organism: Candidatus Omnitrophota bacterium (assembly GCA_020352775.1). Lineage (GTDB taxonomy): Bacteria > Omnitrophota > Gorgyraeia > Duberdicusellales > 4484-171. The sequence continues at coordinate 1,152,207 of CP070684.1, read as the reverse complement.
ATGGCGCTTCATAGATTATAAATGGATTTGCGCTCCCTGCTTATCTTAAGATAGATAGTAGCGCTGATTATAATCATAATCAGTAAAATCACTGCTGAGGCTGCAGCAGTGTAGGGGTTGTTATACTGAAAATACTCAAAGTAAGTATAAGTAGATAATACCGGCGTGCTACTTCCTACTAAAGTTAAGGGAAGCTCAAACAGCCGAAAGGCATCAATACCGCGTACAATAAGAGGAATGGTAATAAAGGGCTTAAGCAAGGGTAGGGTAATCCTTCTAAAAGCCTGCCAAAAGCTAGCTCCATCTACTCTTGCGGCCTCAAACAAATCAAGGGGGATAGTCTCAAGGCCGGCAATAAGAATAAGCATTACTAATGGGGTAACTTTCCAGGCATCTGCTAAAGCTAGGGTAAAAATGGATAATCCTCCTCCACCAGTCCAGTCAATGGGAAGATTAATAAGATGCAGGCGCGATAGGAATTCATTAAGATAGCCCTGGCTATCAAAAATATAGCGCATGTTTGCTGCTGAAACTATAGTGGGTACTCCTAAGGGAAGTAACATTAATGCCCGCAATAAGCCTTTACCAATAAAGCGGCGGGTAAGCAGCACTGCCAGAAACAGCCCCACGCAAAGCTCTAATATCAAGCTTAGAATAGTTATTGCAAAGGTATTTATCAGGGCATTCTTAAATTGAAAGTGACTGAAGATCTGGTAATAGTTCTTAAGAGAAAAATTATTAGTAAACTGCTCCTGAAAGCTTAATAGGATGGCATAGATAATGGGGCCTAAGGTAAAGCCAATGACATATAGTGCCAATGGTAAGATTAAAAGAAGCTCAAAGCGATAATCTTTAAAATTAGCAGCGCGTCTCATAAGCTATTATGACATCTTGCATTTTCTGGTGGTATTGGTTAAGTACGGGTTTTATTTCCTCCTGGTTGACTAAGATGCGCATAATTGCTTCGTTTAAGAACTTCTCAAAATCACCCCAGTATAATACATTGGGCCGATACACTCCTTCTTTAAGTGCTTCCTCTACGGCCTCAAAGTAAGGCTCCTGCCACTCTGCAATCTGGCCATAGGCATCCTGGCGCACTAAAGGCCAGCCTAATTTTGAAACTAGAATCTCCTGCACTTCTCTAGACTCCAAAAAGAGAATAAACTTTAAGGCCAGCTCTTTATTCTTGGCACCCTTAGGAATTCCTAATACTTCTCCTCCTACAGTATGGGCTTCTCTTTTTGGCCCCCTCCAGCCAGAATAGGCTTTGATTTCATTTTTGCCGTATTCTTTTACAATGATATTTACCCCAAAGGGCCAGTTTTGTGCCAGATAGAAGCTTTCATTGGCAAGATAGGTATTGGTGGTATCCCATTTGGCTTTCTTACTATCAACTGATAAATAAGGATAGAGCTTTTTTAAAAATACAAAGGTATCAATACAGCCCTGATCATTAAATTCAAAAGGCTCTCCTCCGGCTGATACAATCAATTCATAAACCTGGGCTACAGTAGGGCTGCCACCCCATAGTTTTAATCCTAAGCGGCCCACTCCTTCTGCTTCTTTAAATCTTTTTCCTACCTTAAGCAGTTCATCCCAGGTCTTTGGAGGTTTTAGGTTATATTCATTAAACTTCTTCTGGTTATAATAAGTTATCTGCACATTAGGCCGGTAAGGGAAAAAATAAGTTCTTGTTCTAAAAACACCTACTTCTTTCATGGAGGGTGTAATCTGGGAGGGGATTTTATCTACATAAGCTGTTAAATCCTCTACTAACTTCTTTGCAACTAATGGATAAAGGCGCATATTATCCTGACTGAACACATCTACTGTTACTTTATTGGCACTGACCATTGCTTCTAATTTACGCACCCAGTCTTGAGCCTCCACCTGATAAGCTTTAATGCGGCAGTCATGTTCTTTTTCAAAGAGCGGGAAAATATCCTGGCGCATCACCTGCCACTCCTCTTCGGTTAAGCCCATTACCACCCGCAACACATCCTTTCCAACAGATCTACAACCACAGATAAAAACCAATAAAAATAGTAATGTTATGATTCTTTTCATATTTCCTCCTTATGTGCAATTTTACCGCGATTTAAAAGCAGGGTCAAATGGCAGCTAAAAAGAATTAATTATAAACACCCTCTTTATTTATTGCCTTCCCCAAAATCTATTTGAAGCGTTTTGGCTTTAAAACTTGCTTCCGTTTCTTAGGAATTAATGATAAACTTCTTATGTGGAAGATTTTATTTTAGATTTAGGTATAGTTCTTATCGGGGCAGCAATATTATCGATTATTGCAATGATAATTAAGCAACCTATTATCATTGCTTATATCCTCTGCGGGGTCATTGTTGGACCGTGGGGCATAGGATTGGTTAAGCATGTTGAATTTATTGAAACAATCTCTCACTTAGGAATCACCCTGCTTCTTTTTCTGGCGGGACTCTCCCTGCACCCTCAAAAATTAATTGGCCTTTTTAAAAAGACATCAATAATTACTTTAGCTAATAGTCTGGCGGCTTTCGTTATCGCTTTCTTATTTTCGCTCACATTCCGCTTTAATGTTACAGACAGCATATGTATCGGGCTGGCCTTGATGTTTTCAAGCACGATACTAGTAGTAAAATTATTGCCCACCACAAGATTGCATCATGAAAAAATGGGGGCGATTTGCATCAGCATTTTGATTCTTCAGGATTTATTAGCCGTGGCTGTATTGGCACTTATCAGAGGCCTTCATTTGCCAGGTTTGGTAACTGTTAATTTAGGATTATTGTTCCTAAAACTTCTAGTCTTTATCGCAATAATATATCTGACAGAGCAATTCATCCTTAGAAAAATAATGCTGCGCATTGAACGCATACATGAAGTTATCTTCATTCTTAGCTTAGGGTGGTGTTTTGGAGTAGCTACCATTTCAAATCAGATGGGTCTTTTTTATGAAACAGGGGCTTTTTTCGCAGGGGTTGTATTGGCTAAACACAGGATTTCACTATTTATATCTGAAAACCTAAAGCCATTAAGAGACTTTTTTCTGGTTTTGTTCTTTTTTACCCTGGGGGCTGAGCTTGACCTTTTTGTGATGCAGGGAATATTGGTTCCTTCAATTATTTTGGCTTTAATTTTTATTGTGCTAAAACCGTGGCTGTTCAAAAGGTCGTTTATCTGGTCGGGGGAAGAAAATACTTTCTCTAAAGAAACAGGTGTTCGCCTTGGTCAGTTAAGTGAATTTTCCTTATTGGTTGCGCTTTTGGCGTTTGAATTAGGACACATTACAAAATCAGCGTCCCAATTCATACAACTTGTCACTATTCTGACCTTTATTGCATCAAGCTACATCGTAACCTTAAGATACCCTACCCCTATTGGACCATCAAAAGAATTAAAAAAAGCTTAGAGCAAATAATTGTGTGCCCAAAATGGTCAATTATGGATTAATTTCCCCTTGCGCCCCCCAGAACCTATGCTAATTGATTTTAAAATCGTACGGAAAGATAAGTGTATTTACCTGTAATCTCTTTTTTTGCCGGAATCTTTTGCCTCAATCAATTCTTTTGGGTAGGGTTCAAAAAATGTCTGTTGTTTTAGGTAGCTTTCATCAAATCTTATTATGTATGAGCGCACCAAGTTCACCGGGACACTTAAGGGAATTTGCTCCCGTCTGTACTCCTCAAGCGTATTAAGAAAAAATCTTTTTTCATCGCTGGTAAGCTTCTTGGAAAAATAACCCAAAGCATGCAAAAGTACATTTATGGTAGCTGTAAATTTTGGCGCTTTCTCCATGGCTTTTAAAAGATTTACCTCATATTCAACAAACACTTCCTTTAGGGATTTTTTATCTCTGTTTGCCACAATATTACCCAGAACTTTTAGATATTTCTTGCAGTATGCCATTAGCAAGAATTTATTCTCTGCATGAAACTGAACCAGGTTTTTCATAAGGGGATTATTTTTGATTTTTCTAAACTTCGCATAAGTAAACACTTTTGTAAGAAAATTTTCTCGTATCATGAAATTGGTAAGCCTTGCCTCTGTCTCTACGGCAATATTAGGGAAACTCTTCAATACGCCAGCAGCAAAAAAACCCGAGGTTCTTTTTATCGAGCTAGAAGGCTTAAGGCTAGAATATACTTTGACATCTTTTAATCCACAAGACGGAGAGCGATCTTTAAGTATAAATCCATCGATATCTTTAATTGAAGTGACATAGCCAGACACAAAGTCATTCATTTTCTTTGTTATATCTCTTTCTGTGTTTAGCTGCATCAACCTGTACAATTCATCTTGAAATACAATTCTTATTGGGTCTCGTGGTATGCCAAGTCCTATTTCAAATTCAGGACAGGTAGTCACATAATTTACATATGGCTTTAGCTCTGCGATGAACTTATCTGGTATTATATCCCCGTTCCATCTACATTTTGCAAACCCTAAACACTTACTTGAAAATATATTTGGTTTTGGAAAATCAACTCTCATGATTTACATTTTACGACTATCATATGCCCAATGAAGTACAGCTTGTCGCTGTTTTGGTCGACAAGATACATCGCCTTTTTTACAATGCTTTTTTATTTGCTATATATGTCTTTTGATGGCTTTCCACCTCTTAATCTGCCTCTTATCTTCTTCGGGTAGGCGTCTTCCCATATAATAACGGCAATACCACTGAAACCATCCACGAGGATCATCCTTATATATCCAACCTTTTTTTACCCAATACGACAGGGGTTTACTTGCATTTATGCCAAAATAATTTAATGCGGGGTCGTGCCTTTCCGGGCATAGCTTAGCTTTCTTAAACCAACTCGAAGGAAATTCTTTTTTACAATCCGTCATATACTTACCGCCAAACACACCAAGTTCAAGCATCTGCTTTGGGGTTAATTCTGGCTTGAATTCTTTATCAAAGTTCTTCCCAACAGGCTCGGTACAAAAATACCTATAGTTTTTTTGCATCTTGTCGTTAACAACTACTATTCTCTTTTTCATGCTATGGTTTTACACTTGGAATCGCCGGACTTTAACACTACTTTGCGGTCATATTTAAATGATACTCCTATGAGGGTGTTTTTCAAGGAAAAATCGAGTCCACCACCCTCCCTCTTGCCTCCCCCAAAATCTATGCTAAGATACCCTAATAAGGAGATCTCATATGCCAAATGAGATCTACTACTCTCTTATGGCCTTCTATAAAGCAGCTATTGTATTTTTTAACATTGTCCCCTATTTTGCATTACGTATTGTAGGATAAAGGTAAGGGTTCTTGAATTAACAAAATAAAAGGTTTAGTTATGCAGAAACGCTGGCTCAAAGAACTTGCAAGGGATTTTGTGGCTTTTGGCAGCATTCCTTTTCTGGTACTAACTATAGCAAGGGTCTCGGTAATCAAAGTCTATTACCCCATGCAGTTTATTATAAGCACTACAATATTTCTTATCTTAAGGGCCTTTTTTAAGGCTAATCTACGTGGAGGAATAGGATTTATATTGCTTGTATTTATATCTCTTTTTTATAATCATTGGCTCTTCAACATCTTTGCTATTATTGTCTACAGTGGTCTAGTAGCATCGCTATTCTACCTTAAAGAGCCTAAAAAAGAGATACTAATGGGTGTTCTACTAGGGGTAATAAGTAGCGCTGCCGGATATCTCATTGTAAAAGCACTTTTCATGTAATTATGCCCTATTAGCCCCTGTTATTTTGTCGGTATAATTAAAGGGGACGTCTCCATTTACTCACCAGCCAAATAAATAACCCCTTTACCTCTCCCAAAAAATATGTGGAACATCTTTGGAGGGTTATTTGCATCCCCCCTTGCCTCCCCCAAAATCTATGCTAATATACCCTATACGGAGGTATTAAATAATAACTGATGGCTACGGAAAAAAATAATCTAACTCCGGGGCAAATTATCTTTTTATTGATTTATCCCCTTATTTATCCTCTTCTTATTCTTGGGCTTTCGGGTGATTGGCTCTGGCCTGAAGGCTGGCTATGGGTTACAAGCTTACTCCTGGTAGGTTACGCGATGTGCATCTATTTGTTCATTAAAGACCCTACTCTTCTAAAAGAACGTCTTTCAATGCTTGATTCAAAAAATCAAAAGAGCTGGGATAAAATCTTACTGCCCATTATCTTTATCATGATGCTGACATGGCTTGTTATCCTGCCGCTTGATGCCAAAAGGTTTGGCTGGAGCCCGGAATTTCCCTTAGGGCTTAAAATAACCGGTGGGGTTCTGCTAGCGATATCCTTAGGGTTACTATGGGAGGTATATCGTGAAAATACATTCGCCTCACCCCTGGCAAGAGTCCAAACCGAAAGAAAGCAAACTGTCATCTCAAGCGGGCTTTATGGCATTGTGCGCCATCCAATGTATGCGTCAATGATTATCTGGTTTTTTGGCACTGCTTTTTTACTGGGCTCACTTTATGGGGTATTGCTTATTTTTCCCATCGCGGGTTTACTGGCAATTCGGGCAGTGAAGGAAGAAAAAATGCTAAAAGAAGAACTCGAGGGTTATGAATCCTATATGCAAAAGGTAAAATATCGATTTATTCCAAAATTATGGTAATATAAAATAACCTGACAAGGAGGCTAATATGAACTACCTAACTCTAATTATCGGATTAGTGGCCCTAATCTTTGGGATAGCTACCCTGATTATCAGAATAAAGAATCCCGCAAAGTTTAAGAAATTAACTGTGATGAAGGAAAAATTCGGAGAAAAACCAGGGGTTGCAATACATACAATCTTCTACACTGTTCTGCCAGTAGTTGTCGGCATTATCCTTATAACTGCAGTGCTGGTGCCCTTTATGAGACTGGGTGGGCTACATAGATTCGGATCTCCGGTAAACAATTTAGAAGAAAAAATGGTAGCCTTTCTGGATGGAAAATTAGAATCAGCTAAATTTATTAAAATCTTTCTAAAATCAGAGGTTTATGTCCTCACCCCCCAAGATCAACTTAATCCTCGTTCCGGTAGATTAGTCAAAAACCCATCCCTATTTACCATAACCAGCCCAGAATATACTTTATTCTGTGTTTATACCAGCCAAAAACGGATCGACCCCACAGTTGATAAATACCCTGAGTTAAAATATGCCGCGAGGGTATTTGTAAAAGACTTACTTTCGTCTGTAAGAAGAAAATGGGGCTTGATTATTAACCCCTATTGGGATGTGAATCTAACCTGGGAACCCAAAACAGTAGCAAAAATTAAAAATATCTTGAGAAAACAAAGATAAAAAAGGGGACGCTTCTATTTTTCCCGCTAAGCAGCAATTAAATAAAAACGTCCCCTTTGCTACTATCTATACTATCTGCCTCTAATTTCTCTAACCTCTATTTGCTCTATTATTTTAACCTCTGTGGGATCTCTTGTTATACGTATCTCTTCTTTAATAATCCACGCACCTCCAACAGCAAAAATTAGAGACAATAAAGTTCCTATAAGAAAATGGTTAACCACTACTGTTGCTGCCTTACTATTTTTTTGATAATCTGCTTCACTCTTCGGATTTTCTATGGGTGTAAACCCCAGAGCTTTTTGTGTAGTCCATCGACCAATTACCTTAAATCCTAACCATAGGGGTATAAAATATAAATAAGCGCCTCCCATAAATATTACGAAAGTATAAACCAGCCTTTCAAGATAACCTACCACCTTATGTAAAGTATTATGATTGTAAAGGGTGATATCTGGTTCATCCTTCTTCCTCTTCCACTTATTTATATTTTCCCTAAGGTAAACAAGCAACCGGCTTACAATAAGATGGGCTAAAACCAAAGAAAGAGTTAACCCTGAAAGCCATTTGCCAATCTTACCGAACATAAATAATCCGAGAACAATTACCACCAAGCTGCCACCCACACCTAAAAGCCACATCCGACTTTCTTTAATCCATTTGCCTATTTTTATAGCCTGTTTTCCCATAACCACCTCCTAACATTTAACCCTCTCAACCTCTCTCTAACCCACTCCTCTATTTTGAAAAAAGGGGCGTTTCTGATTATTATTTCTTTAGGTAACAATTAAATAGAAGCGTCCCCTTTATTACTTCACCTTTATCTTTGCCGTATGCCATTTATATGGGCCCCAGCGCCCATTCACATAATAAGCCGGCCAAAAATACCATGTTCCTTTTTCATCTACCCGGGTATCTACTTTCAATCCATAGGATTCGTTCGCCTTTAAAACCAGCTTTTTGTAGCCGAAATCTCTATTCTTATCATTGCCTCTGCATCCGATAAATACACCGTATTTTCTTAAATCCATCTTTTTAGCTGTGGTGTTTCTTAAAACAACATCAGCAGTAACATAGTCTCCTACTCTTACCCTGCCTTTCTTTTTATCTATTGTGCCGTCGGAATTAAGCTTACCATGCACCAGAAGAAAATAATCCAGCTGCATCCCATCACCTGCTTTGCCTTTCTTATTGTAAAGAAATAACACTTCACTTGCTTTCTTCTTCTTTTTTTTCTTACTGCTGCCGGTTGCCCAGTTCCAAAAACTATCTTTTGCCTTGTTTAATTCCGGACCCAGAGCAGAAAAAATGGTTGCAGAACACTGGCTAGGCACAGATAGAGCCACTGTGCCTAATACAAAAATTACCAAGACTTTTCTTTTTAAATTAAACATAATTCCTCCTCTTTCCGGACATTTTACTTTTCTAAAAAAGGACCTTTCTATTCTACCTTCTCTTAAAAAATATGTAAATAATTAGTTATCCAATAGGCTTTTTAGCCTCTCTTCTTCCCCCTTGCCTCTCCCCAAATCTATGCTAATATAAATAACATGAAAAACTTAAAAATCCGCTGGCAGCGCCTGGTAGATGAAAAAGGTAAGACTTGCCAACGCTGCGGACTAACAGAACAGGAGCTTAAAAAGGCAGTTAAAAGCCTCAAAAAATCCCTCGCCCCGCTAAGGATAAAAGTCGCTTTAGAAAAGCAAGCACTTGATGCCTCAACCTGTGCCAAGGACGTTTCCCAGTCAAACCGTATCTGGCTTAATGACCGGGCCCTGGAAGAATGGCTAAGCGCGGAGGTTGGAAAAAGTCTCTGTGGTTTTTGCTGTGAGGAACTGGGTGATAATGTTGAATGCAGGACTTTAGATGTCGGCGATCAAACCCATGAGACAATACCGGCAGAATTGATCATAAAAGCCGGCCTCCTTGCTGCCTCACAGATGATTAACACGAAAACACCCGATTCCTGCTGTTCCAGGCCAAAAAGATATAAATGAGGGGCGCTAAAAAACGCTTCAATTACTATCTCTTGGTGTAACAATTAAATAGAAGCGTCCCCTCTGATTGCCATAAAGTTAAAAAGGAGGAAATAATGAGAAACTGTGATCTAAAACAAAACAAGCTCCTTAGTTTAATTATTACGTTTGTAGTATCTTTTAGTTTCATTTTCGGTACGCCTGGTAATGTCCTTGCACAGAAGAAAGTACCGAATGAAATGTCAATACGCAAGAAAATAAGACAGGATAAGAAAGAAATTCTTAGCTTAATAAACCAAATACTAAAATTAGAGAAAGGATTAATTAAACTAACCGGTGCAGATGCAGAGCGCGCAGAAAAGCAAATAGAGCAATTAAAGGACGAAGTAGAACGGCTAACCACCGCACTTGAAAAGAGAATTGTCAAGCACGCACAAGTAATAGCAAAAAAATTCGCCGATTCCCCTTTTATGCAATTTCTTAGGAATCATATAAGAAAACTGGCTGAACTAAGAGCCCAACAAATAGCCAGGATAAAACAAAGAATAGAAAGAAGAAAACAAAAAAGGGCCCAGCGCAGGGCTGCCAGACAAGAGAGGCGGCTGAGCGCCCGAGAGAAAAGGCAACCAATAACGCAGCAACCCGAACACCTTAACAAAATGTATAATATCCTTCAACAGCTACGGTCAAAACAAATTGACTTAACCAATGCCGTAACCGAGGAAGCAGAAGAAGCCCTGCAAAAAGAAATAGATCTTCTCAGTAATTTATTTAACAAAACTCAGCAAGAATACAAAAAGCAATGGAACCTCCTGAGCACCACAGCAAAAAATACCTTCCGAAATATCAAGAATGACTTTAAGGTCCTTATCCAAACGATAAAAAAAATAAGAGCAAAAAAGAAGGCAGAACGCCAGGCCAGGAGAGCAGAACGAAAAGAAGCCCGGCAGGAAAAGAAAGAAGAGCGCAAGGCCAGGAGAGAAGAAAGAAAGGACATGAGCTATAAACAGAAAAGAACCGCGGCGCTTGGCGATAAAGTTAAAAGGCTACGCGAGAAAGCCGAACGCCTGCGCAAAAAAGACCCTGAACGCGCAGCCAAAATTGATTTAAAAGCCGATAAGCTCGCAGACAAGCACGTAAGTTACGAGGATCTTTCAGGGTTTGGTATCCCAGCTAAAATATACTACCGCCACCTTTCTCCGGAAAAGAAACAAAAATGGATAAAGAAAGAGCAAGAAATAAAGAGTGAAGAATTACGCCGAGAGGGCCGGTTGAAAAAAGCTGAACTGTTAGAGAAAAGAGCTGATAAGAAAATTGCGCGCATCAGCAGGAAAGAATACAAGAAAACTGGGTATTATGATCATGAGCAATTGAGCGAATCTATCGACAAACGAATAGCAAGGTCCAGCTATAAGTCTAAGCTAAAGAAAGCAAGGAAAGAAGGCCCTGCGGCAGTAAGGAAAGTAAGGGAAGAATGGCGAGCGAAACAGAAGGCAGAAAGAGAAGCAAAGAGACAGCCTAAAAAAGAAGAACGAGAAGAAATGAAACAGCTGCGCAAAGATGTGCGGCAGGAGACCAAGGATGTTCGCCGGGCTAAGCGCCTTGAACGTGTAAGTGAAAAAAGCCCTGAGAGAGCAAAAAAAATAGAAGAAAGGCGTCTGGCGAAACACGATCGATTAGAAACCCGGCAGGAAAGAAAGCTTGCCCGCCAAGCTGAAAAAGAAGAAAAAAAGAGACAGAAGGAATTGGAAAAAGAACGCAAGCAAGCCGAGAAAGAAGCTAAAAAGGCTGAGCGCCAGGCGCGCAAAGAAGCTGAAAGACAAGCTGAAAAAGCCAGGAAAGAAGCCCAAAAAGCTGAACAAGAAAGACAGGAAGCAATAGCCTTTGCCAGCAACAAAGCTAAAGTGTTAGCTGACATCAGTAACCTTAAACCAGAAATAGCGATGCTGGAAAGAAATAAAAAGAGCTATTCCAGACAACAGAAAAAAGACGTCACTAAAGTACTGAGCGACAAAATAAATGCCATTGAGAAATTTGCCCGGCAAACTAAAGTTAACAAAGATCGCGCGGTAAAAGACGCCTTAAAAGAACTAAATAAGCTATTTAGGCAAGCGAAATAATAAAAGGGACTCTTCTATTTAAACCAAAAATCCAAATTATCCCGTATACACTTATTCTGGGGTTTCTCTAGGTGGGGGTCGCTCTTTATGACATGAAAGGCATGAGTGCGGGCATGCTGCAGTAATTCCAAATCCGTTAAAGGGTTGGCTATTTTCAGACACGGTACACCATGCTGGGTACTTCCAAAAAAGTCCCCTGGCCCTCTTAATTTTAAATCCTCCTCTGCAATCTTAAACCCATCATCTATACTGGAAATCGCCTCTAGCCTACTCTGGGCTGTCTCCGAAAGACTTCCCTTACTTAACAGAATAAAAAAAGGCTTATGGGTTGAGCGCCTTACTCTTCCCCTTAACTGATGCAACTGGGCCAGACCAAAACGCTCCGGGTTTTCAACCACCATGGTCGTGGCATTTTCAATATTTACGCCCACCTCAACTACCGTAGTAGAAACAAGAATATCTATCTTTTTATCGCGAAACTTCTTTATAACCTTAAGCTTTTCCTCTCCTTTCATCTGGCCATGAAACACCCCCACTTTATAAGATGAAAAACTTTCAGCTAATTTCTCATGCATCTCCTCTAATGACTTTAAATCCTCAATCTCACTCTCCTCAATTACCGGATAGACAACATAAACCTGCCTTCCTTCCTCTAATTTATCCTTCATGAATTTATAAACGTCTTTTCTTTTCTTCTCTAGTACCCACTTAGTTTCAGGACTAATCCTACCCCGAGGCAGCTCCTTTATCACGGAAAGATCCAAATCTCCATAAAGGGAGAGTGCCAAAGTCCTTGGAATAGGTGTTGCACTCATAACCAGACAATGAGGATTAGGCTCACCCTTCTTAGGTAACAATGCACGTTGAGCAACCCCAAACTTATGTTGCTCATCAATTACCACTAATCCTAATTTCTTAAACTTTACCTTCTCCTGAATTAAAGAGTGTGTGCCAACAATAATATCAATCTCACCTTTAGCTAAAGCCTCATGAATACGATCAATTTCCTTCTTCTCTAATGATGAAGTTAATACCCCGATCTTAAACCCTAACCCTGAAAACATCTTATCCAAAGTCTCTTTATGCTGATAAGCAAGGACTTCAGTAGGAACCATTAGCGCTGCCTGGAAACCACTTTTAGCACAAATTCCCATGGCAAATGCCGCAACCACTGTTTTTCCGCATCCCACATCACCCTGTAATAATCTCTGCATCGGATAGGACTTAGAAAAATCACTCATTATCTGGGAAAGCACTTCTTCCTGGGAAGGAGTCAATTCAAAAGAAAAATTCTCTCTTATTTTTTTAACAACCTCATTATCTACTTTTAAAGGAATTCCCTCCTCCTGCCTGTGTTTTGCTTTTCTAAGATAGACAAGGAGTTGTGAAAAAAATAACTCCTCAAAAATAAACCTTTCTCTGGCCTTCTCTGCGTCCTCAAAGGAAGAGGGATGGTGTATTTCTTCTAAACTCTTTGCGATATTTAAAAAGGTGTATTCCTTTCGGATTGAATATGGAATGGGATCAGGCACCTTTTGCTTATACCCGGCCAGGGCTTGGGCAATAACTTTTCTTAAAAACTTCTGATTAAAAGGAGGGGTGAGCCGGTACACACTAACAATACGGCCCAGATTCAAAGAATCTTCCTTCTCTACTAATTCATACTCCGGAGAATTAAAAGCTAAATACCTTCCATCCCGTATGGGCTTTCCATAAACAATTATTTCTTCACCTTTTTTTATAATATCAGCAAGGTAATGCTGGTTAAACCAGGTGCACTGGATTTGCCCGCTACTATCCTCTAATAATGCCTTAAAAATACTCTTTACTTTGGTTTTTCGCACAAAAGGAGGAATCTTCTTTAAATTAACAGACAACACCCTAGCCTCCATCAGCGAAGGCTCTCCTTCTTTTAAATCCCTAATCTTTTTTAAATTGCGTCTGTCTTCGTAACGAAAGGGGAAATAATAAAGAAGGTCTTTAATGGTATAAACACCGAGGCTCTCAAAAGCAGCTGCCTTTTGCGGGCCTACTCCTTTAAGATAACGCAGGGGATCATTTAACATTTTAGGAGGGTTAAATACTTCGCTTGTAATCTTCAATTATCGCTCTGTGGTCAAAAGCAATATCTTTGGGCAGCTTATCCAACTTAAAGACACTAGCCCCCTTAGCATCACTAGCAGCTTCTAATTTGCCCTTACCCTTACCAGTAAAGACTACGGACACGGTATGAAAGCGCGGGTCTCTGCCTGGATCGGAATAAGTCTTAAACTGCTTTATTTCGCTAAAATCCAGGCCGGTCTCTTCTTTAACCTCTCTAACTACGGCTCTCTCAATACTCTCTCCATAATCCACAAACCCTCCCGGCAAAGCCCAACCAAAGGGAGGATTACTTCGCTCAATCATTACAATTCCACCCTCATACTCAATTATTCCATCCACGGTAATAAAAGGACCTTCTGATATCTTTTTCTCCATATATTCTAAATAAGTGCCCACATTCTTATTAAAAGCGCCAAATGCATCATCTGAAAACAATACAAATACTATTCTTTTTAGGCTCGCATCCTTAACCTCTCTGATGTAACGAAATACTTCCTGGGCCATTATCTTTGCTGCAATCTCAGTTGAAAACCCTCCTACCCCACAACCTAATGCACAGAATGCTAAGGAACTGATCTTATGCTTTTGGGCGCAAAGTAAAGTATTGTAAGTAGCTCGTCTTATAATCTCATTATCAGTCTTAAAGTCCATGGCCATAGTAGCAGCATGAATCACATATTTAGCTTTAAGAGAACCGGCAGAAGTCAATACAGCCTCCCCTACCTCTACCGGCCCTTGTTTAACTGCTTCATCTTCAATAATCTGGCCGCCCTTTCTTTTAATTGCGCCGGCGACTCCTCCGCCCATAAGAAATTTATTATTGGCAGCATTAACAATTGCCTGGGCACCACATTCGGTAATATCGCCTTTAGTGATTAAGACTTCGGTATTCTTTAACTTCATAATCCGCTCCTATTTTTGTTTTTTCTTTTTTGCTTTCTGGATAATCTTTTTAGCTATGCTATAACCTTCGGTCTTAGTATGCACCCTTCCCAAAGCCTGCTCTTCTTTTATCTTAGCTAAAATCTCACCTACTATTGGTGATGGCTTTAGATTAAACTTTCTCATAATATCATAGCCATCAACTAAAGATTCCAGAGGCTTTTTCTTCTTTTCTTTAAAATATGAATCAACCAATTTAAGCATTATTCTTTCATGCCTACCACGCCTCTTTGCATCAGTTAACGGCCCCCTGGTTGCCCTCCAATCTGAAAGTGACAATAATATCACTCCCACTCCTTCATCTTGGGTATCACGAAAAAAGCGATACACTGCACGCTGCGTAGGACGTACCTGATCTGCTAAATACCCGGGCCTGAGATGCCAAAATGTTAACTTCTTAAGCACATCTTTTTCCCGGAATGAGAGACGAAGCCTTAATACAATATCTTCTAATAGATCTACCCCGATTTTTTCATGAGCATGAAAGATAGTTTTTTTATCTTCTATCTTTTTAGCAAAAGGCTTTCCAATATCATGCAAAAGACAGGCAAACTTTATAATCTTAGTCCTGGTTCTTCCTTGAGCAAGCTCCTCACCAAGATACTTCAAAATCTCTTTTTTCCTGGCTAATTTTCCCCCATAGAGCACCTCAAACTGCTTTAGAGTCTCTAATGAATGGGCCCAAACCCCCAGATGATGGTATTTTCCTTGATATACCCCCCGGCAGTCTTTGGCATAGGGAATAATCTCATCTAGAACCCTTAACTCATCCATCTTCTTAATAACTTTAAAAGAATTAGCTGCCCCCAGGATTTTAAAAAACTCTTCACTGACTCTTTCACCGGATACATTCTTTAATAAATTCCTGTGTTTAGTTATGGCGGCCAATGTTCTCTTCTGGATCTTAAAGCCCAAATTGGCCATAAATGAAAACCCCCGCAATACCCGTAAAGGATCATGTAAAAACACCTCTTCCCTGATAACCCGCAATGTCTTTTTCTTTAAATCCTTACGGCCCCCGAAAGGATCGATAATCTTAAAAGGCTTTTCTCTTAAATTAACTGCCAGGGTATTTATGGAGAAATCCCGCAACGAAAGGTCTTCTTCAATTCCTTACCGCGCATCAGGGTAAAATCATAGCTGTAAACCTTTCCTTTCTTCTTTACAATCACCCGATAAGACCCCTGGGCTTGGTCGAGCACGATATATTTAGAATGAGTCTTTTTAGAAAATTCCTTTACCACTGTGACTACATTCTTCTCTACACAGAAGTCAAAATCAAAGTATTCCTTCTTGCGGTATAGATGCACATCACGCAAAACCCCCCCTACCAGCCAGAGATCAATTTTCTTTTGCTTGGCAATACTAGAGAGAGTTGATAAATAAAGGATTTTTTTTAAGGTATTGGTAAGCATTCTAGGAAGTAGCCTAGCTTAAGAGGACTCTTTATTTTTCTTGGGCTAATTTATCAAATACTTCTTCTTCAACAAAAATAGGGGCTTTGGTCCTTACTGCCAAAGCAATGCTGTCTGAAGGCCGGGCATCAATGGTTTTAGTGCCGTTATTATTTGTTTTAATATAGAGCTTAGCATGAAAAGTACTATCTACCAGCTTATCAATCACAACCCTTTCTAAATTCGTATCCAAAGTCCCTAAAAAAGTACACATTAAATCATGGGTTAAGGGCCGCGGTGGGGTAAAGCCGCTTAAATGCATCTTAATCGCAGCCGCCTCACTCATTCCGATTACAATCGGTAAGAGCCGGGAGCCGCTACACTCCTTTAGCACAATAACCTGCTCTCTTTTTTCCTCATCAACAATAATGCGGGAAAGTTCAACTTCAATCATTTATTACTTTATCCTCTTACTTAAAATGTCTCTTAATTCCCTCATAAACTGGTTGATATCCTTAAAATGCCGATACACCGAAGCAAACCGCACATAAGCCACATCATCTAAGCTCGCTAACTTATCAATCACCATTTCACCGATTTGACGGGACTCTACTTCCTGCTCAAACTTCTTCTGGATGTCAGACTCTACTTCGCTGACAAAATCTTCTAATTTCTCCATACTTACCGGTCGCTTCTGGCAAGCTAAAAGAAGGCCGTTGAGGATTTTCTGGCGGTTAAATGTCTCGCGCCGACCATCTTTCTTAATTACCATTAGCGGCATCTTCTCTACGGACTCATAAGTGGTGTAACGCCGTCCGCAGTTTAGGCACTCCCGGCGCCTTCTAATCGCCAACCCCTCGGAAGTCTCGCGGGAATCAACTACCTTATCCTCATTATAATTGCAAAAAGGGCATTTCATAATCAATCACCTCTTTAGGCCTTTAACGGCTCTTGTTCAGTTGAGGTTTTAGCCTCACTGATATTATACTGGCGCACTTTTACCTTGGCCTCTTCTAAAATCTGCTTTGCCATATCATCGGGATAGAGATCACTTACTACAATCTCCTCTATCCCGGCATTAACAATCATTTTAGCACAAATACTGCAGGGTGCATTGGTAATATAAAGACAACTTCCGCACACTGATACCCCGTGGCGTGCTGCTTGTAAAATCACGTTCTGCTCTGCATGCAAGCCCCTGCATATCTCATGGCGCTCTCCCGAAGGAACCCTTAACTGCTCCCGCAGACAACCCACTTCCTCACAATGATCAATGCCTGAAGGAGCACCATTATAGCCCGTAGCAAGAATCTGCTTATCTTTTACTAACACTGCCCCTACTTTTCTTCGAAGACAGCTGGCGCGTTCACTCACTAAATACGCCACCTTCATAAAATATTCATCCCAGTTTGGTCTTTTAATCTTCTTTGTCATTACAGCCCTTGGTATAAGGGGAATTTCTTGGTTAACTTCTCAACTTCTTTGCGCACCACATCAATTACGCTTTCATCCTCGCGGTGCGTAATAACTTCATCAATTAGCTCACTAATTTTATCCATCTCCTTTTCTTCCATCCCACGGGTAGTCACTGCTGGACTTCCAATACGAATCCCACTGGTAACCACCGGCGGTTTAGGATCAAATGGAATAAGGTTTTTATTTACTGTAATATTAGCACTTTCCAAAAGACTAGAGGTTTCTTTACCGGTAATATCTTTGGGAGCTAAATCCACCAGAAACAAATGATTATCAGTACCACCGCTTACAATCCTATAACCCCTTTTCTCCATACACTGGGCAAAATACTTAGCATTAGCCGCAACCTGCTTCTGATATGCTACAAATTCAGGCTTTAATGCCAGCCCAAACGCAACAGCCTTAGCAGCAATAACATGCATTAGCGGCCCCCCTTGAGTTCCAGGAAAAACCGCAGTATTTATCTTTTTACCGAATTCTTCCTTACAAAGAATAAATCCTGCTCTGGGACCGCGCAAAGTCTTATGGGTAGTAGAAGTCACAAAATGAGCATCCCTGCAAGGATTAGGGTGTATTTTAGCTGCTACTAACCCTGCAAAATGCGCCATATCAACCAACAAATATGCTCCGACCTTATCCGCGATTTCCCTGAACTTCTTAGAATCAATAATGCGCGGATAAGCACTTGCTCCGGCAATGATCATCTTAGGCTTATGGGTCAGGGCAAGATGCTCTACCTCATTAAAATCAATACACTCGGTCTCTTTATTTACTCCGTAAGCAACAATATTATAAAACCGGCCACTGAAATTTAATGGATGTCCATGCGAGAGATGTCCTCCACAGGCAAGGTCCATGGCTAAAATCGTATCACCCGGCTTTAACACTGCCATCATTACCGCCATGTTTGCCTGCGTACCAGAATGGGGCTGCACATTGGCAAACTCAGCCCCGAATAACTTCTTTACCCTATCACGCGCTAGGTCTTCGGCATCATCCACAAACTCACAACCCCCATACCAGCGCGCTTTGGGATAACCTTCTGCATACTTATTGGTTAACACTGAGCCCTGCGCTTCCAGTACCTCTAACGGAGCAAAGTTTTCACTGGCAATTAACTCAATATGGGCACGCTGACGCTCTAGCTCATTCATTACTGCCGCATAAACCTGGGGATCACTATTTTTTAATGCCTTAAACATTTTCCTTCTCCTCTATTTCCTGTATTTTCTTTATACGTCGCAGGTGCCTGCCGCCTTCAAACTCGGTTTTTAACCACGTTGAAACTAGGCGTTTTACACTCTCCTCTTTTAAGCCATCAGCAGCTAAAACCAGCACATTGCTGTTATTATGCTTTCGGGTTAAGCGCGTGCTTTTTACATCATGTACTAGCGCAGCCCTTACTCCCCGTACTTTATTTGCCACAATCGAGCTTCCTATTCCAGTATAACAGATTGCGATTGCACGGTCAGCTTTTTTCTCCCTCACTGCAACTGCGGCCGGATAGACATAATCTGGATAATCACAGGGTTCACTAGAGTGAGTACCGAAGTCCATAACCTCATGCCCTTTTGCCTTTAAGAACTCTGTCAGAAAGTTTTTCAATTTAAATCCCCGATGGTCAGCAGCTAAAGCTATTTTCATAACCACTCCCTTAATTCTAATATTGCCTTTTTGATAAGAAAAAACGCTTCCTCATAAACCTCAATATCCTTTCCAATCGGATCCGGAATATCTCTCTCTAATTCCGGCGGTAAAAACTTCTTTAACGCAAAAACTCTTCCTTCGGCACTGGGCTCTAACTGCATGATATAACGGGCTTGATTGTCATCCATCGTAAAAATATGGTCTGATGAAAGAATGGTTCGCCGGTCAATCCTTCTTGAAATAAAATCACTTGCATCTATACCTTCAACTACTTTCAATATTTTAAACACATTAGAAGTAGGCTTTGCCCCGGTCAAAGCACCGGTACCACGGGAGATAATCTCATAACGGCCAATTAAATACGGTTTAGCTTCTCTAAGATACTTTTCAAAAAGATACTGCGCCATGGGAGAGCGACAAGTATTACCGGTACAGACAAAAAGTATTCTCTTTTTTATAAAAGTCTTAAGGATTTCAGACTCCGCTATTACTCCCTGGCGTAAAATCTTATAAGGAGAAAAGGTTATATCAACTACGGTGGATGGCTGTCCATAAGTAGAAGTCCCGCCATCAACAATCAAATCAAGCTCCTGGCCAAAAGATTCTTCTACCTCTTGAGCCGACACTGCTTCTTTCTGCCCACTTTTATTGGCCGAAGGAAGATAAACCGCAGCACCTAAATTCTTAATCACTTCCCGCGCAACCTCATGGGATGGAACTCTCACCCCTACTCTTTTGCCATCCTTAGAATGATACACAATTGATAACGGCCCGGGCCAAAACCTCTCCATAAGCCGATACCCAAAAGGAGACAGAGTAATAAAATAATCACGCAATGCGCGTTCGCTACTATCCAAGGCATAGGTAAAAGGTTTTTCCTTAGACCTTCCCTTTATCTCATAAAGCTTATCAACTGTTT
Organism: Candidatus Omnitrophota bacterium; assembly: GCA_020352775.1. Taxonomy (GTDB): domain Bacteria; phylum Omnitrophota; class Gorgyraeia; order Duberdicusellales; family 4484-171. Next base: position 1,132,371 of record CP070684.1, on the reverse strand, counting down.
CGGGCTTATCAGTAATAGCCGCTAACCCATAAACAGTCTCGGTAGGAAGAGCAATGATTTTACCGCGGGAAAGAAAATCCGCTGCCTCTCTTATCAGAGAATAATCGATGTTAAGAGGATCAATGGAAATTGTTTTCATTATTTGAATTTAGCCTTAAGCGACTTTAGCTGAGAGAGATACTTTTTATCCTTAAGCGAAATTATCTCCAATGCAAAGATTGCGGCATTAAGAAAAGCACTTTTACCTACCCCGGTAGAAGCTAATCCCAGCCCTTTGGGGGTACTGACCATGGAAAAAAGCGCATCCAGCCCGTCTAACAAGCCTCCCTTCATCGCAACCCCGATTACTGGGATATTAACATAGGAGGCAACAAATCCGGGCAATGCCGCTGCCAATCCTGCACAGGCAATCACAGCCTCAACCCCCTCCCCTTCCATCTTTTTGCATAAATCTCTTAATTTCTCGGGATTACGATGAGCTGAAACAACCTCAAGGCGATACTTGATTTTAAGACTATCCAGGGTACTAAACGCCTCGTGTAACTCCTTAAAATCACTCTTACTTCCCAGAATAATTGCTATTTTTTCCTTCATGCTTCCTCCTTATTAATCTATTTTACTTTCTCATTCAAAAATTTCAACGCCTTACTCCCGATATCCTTACGATAATGCATCTTCTCAAACGATATATTCTTTATAGCACTATAGGCCTTAGTTTGAGCCTCTTCAATTGTATCTCCCAGTCCTACAACCCCCAATACCCTGCCTCCGCTAGTAACAAATTCAGTATCTAGCTTTGTGCCAGCGTGAAAAACATATACATCTTTTATATTCTCTATTCTTTCTAGGCCAGTAATAACTTTTCCTTTCTCATAACTAGCGGGGTATCCTCCGGAAGCAACTACTACACAAACACAATACCTCTCATCCCAATCTAGACTTACATTTTTTAAATCATTATTAGCAGTCTTAAGCATTACATCTGCTAAATCACTCTTTAGTTTAGGTAGGATTGCCTGTGTCTCAGGGTCTCCAAACCTGACATTAAACTCTAAAACATAAGGCTCACCACCCTTTATCATCAACCCTACATAAAGCATGCCCTTATAAGTCTTGCCTTCTTTTTTTAGGCCCTCAATAAGCGCAACACAGACTTTTGAGTTTACTTTTCCAAACAGCTCATCACTTACAATTGGTGCTGGAGCATAAGCTCCCATGCCGCCAGTATTAGGCCCTTTATCATTATCAAAGACGCGTTTATGATCCTGCGAGGAAACTAAGGGTACAATTGTCTCCCCATCAGTAAATATTAAAATTGAGGCCTCTTCACCCTCCAGGCAATCCTCAACAATGACCTTCTCTCCTGCAGCCCCGAACTGCTTCTTAACCAGCATTGCCTCAACTGCTTCTTCTGCTTCCTCGATGCTAGCGCAAACAATCACTCCCTTACCAGCTGCCAAACCATCAGCTTTAACCACAATTGGTGCACCTTTTTCTCTGATATATGCTTTAGCTTCCCCTGCATCATCAAAGATTTTAAAATCTGCAGTAGGAATATTAAACTTCTTCATGGTCTCTTTAGCAAAGATCTTACTGCCTTCTAGCAGCGCTAAATCTTTAGCGGGGCCAAAAATCTTTAAACCCTTAGCTTCAAACTTATCCACAATCCCTGCTACCAGTGGTGCCTCTGGCCCGGCCACAGTTAAATCAATCTTTTCTTTTACGGCAAAATCAACTAAGGCATCAATGTCATCTGCGCCGATTCCTATATTTTGCGCAATGGTCGCAGTGCCGCCATTACCTGGAGCACAGTAAATCTTTTTAACCAAAGGTGATTGGCTAAGCTTCCAGGCCAAGCAATGCTCTCTTCCTCCTGAACCTACAACCAATACTCTCACTTCGTTATGCCTCCTTTGTAGCGCTCAAAGCATAATCGCGCCCAGTAACCTCAAACACTAATATATCTTGTTTATGATAAATTTCAATAGTTTAAAGGGGGATTTAGACTAGCTCTATCTTCTTTTTTGATTTTACAATTTTTCCTATCAGGTGGGACTTATAATATTTATCAAGACGGCTCATGCATTTTTTTACGCTTTTCTTATCCACCACCACAATCATGCCAACTCCCATGTTAAAGACGGTATACATCTCCTTATCATTGATACGCCCTTTTTTCTGAACAATCCTGAAAATTTCGGGGACTTTCCAGCTATTTTTATCAATCACCATCCCATATCCCGGCGTTAAAATCTTAGTTGCTTTGTTATAAAAAGCTCCGCCGGTTATGTGCGCTATTCCTTTAACCGCCCACTGGCAACCGGCGGCCGAAGACAGTAAAGAAAGAACAGGCTTTACATAGATACGGGTCGGTTTCAATATTTCTTTAGCATACTTTTCTATGTCTTTGGAGGAAAAAATCTTACGCACCAAAGAAAAACCATTGGAATGGAGCCCGTTTGATTCCAATCCGATAACAGCGTCACCCTCTTTAATGTTACGCCCATCGATTATTTTATCTGCGGCAACGATTCCGGTGCAGAAACCGGCCAGGTCATATTCATCTGGATCATACATCCCCGGCATCTCCGCAGTCTCTCCGCCTATTAGAGGACAATCTGCCTCTCTCAACCCCTTTTTTATTCCTTCCACGACTTCACTCAATACGCCTACATTTACTTTTCCGCAAGCGATATAATCTAAAAAAAACAGCGGACGCGCGCCCACGCATACAATATCATTAACATTCATCGCCACCAAATCTATCCCCACCGTATTATGGATATTCAACTTTTGGGCAATTTTTAATTTTGTGCCAACGCCATCAGCGGAAGATACTAAAACAGGGTTTTTGTATTTTTTGATAAAAGGGGCTAAGTAAATAAGAGAACCAAAAGCTTCCAACTTACTTACACTTTTTGATTTAATCTTCTTCGCGAATTTCTCCGCTTTTTTTATGTCAACGCCTGCTTTTTTATAGGTAATCTTCATTTAAATCGACTCTCCCGTCCACACGTAAAGGCAAAGTTCATCTTTAGGCAAACCTATTGCTTTCACCATGTCATCAATAGTCTGAAATTTCAAAGTGGTAACATTGATTTCCTTGGCAATATAATCCACCATTTTTTTATATTTTTTAGAATTAGAGTCAAGGTAATCCCTTATATCTTGAATATCTTTACCCTCGATAGCCTTGATTGCCCTGCGCACAGCCAGCTCTTCTTTCTTTCTTGTGGAGTAATCAAACCGGGAAGGGAAAAGAATTGGCGGACAGGCGACACGTAAATGAATCTCTTTTGCCCCACTCTCCCATAATTTATGGATCGTAAAGTTCTTTAGCTGCGTGCCCCTTACGATTGAATCTTCACATAAAATTATTCTATTCCCTTTAATCACCCCTTCAACAGGTATGAGTTTCATTTTGGCAATATGATCGCGTATACTCTGGGAAGAGGGGATGTAACTTCTCCCGTAGCCCGGATTATATTTCACCAAAACTCTTCTAAAGGGAATTTTTGATTCTATGCTGTAACCAATCGCATGAGTAGTCCCTGAATCAGGAACTCCCGAAACCAAATCTGCCGTTACGTCATCTCTCTTTGCTAAGAACCTACCGCAGCTCTCTCGTACCACCTCTACGTTTATTCCCTCATAGCCCGAGGAAGGAAAACCGGTATAAATCCATAAAAATGCATTTACCTGTTTTTTCTTATTCCCTTCCTTAAGAACTTTAATCCCCTTTTCTGTTAAAAGTAAAATCTCTCCGGGTCCAACAGACTTGACTGTTTCAAACCCTAAATTTAAAAAAGCTGTGGTCTCTGTAGTCACTGCCCAGCCGTCGCTGCGTTTTCCGATGATAAGAGGTGAATAGCCAAAACGGTCTCTTGCTACGTATATTCCATCCTTATGCAGCAAGAGGCAGGAGCAAGACCCCTCGATTCTATCAAACATCTGTTGAATTCCGTGCACTAAATCATTTCCCGCATTTATCAGTTTACCTATCAGCTCTGTCTCATTTATCTTTCCCTCGATAATTTCGCTAAAAGACACTCCCTTTTTACGCAGTTCTTGGGATAATTGTTTGGAATTTGTTACCAGGCCGTTACTTACGATGCAGAAAGCGCCAAACTTTGAGCTTAAACAAATGGGTTGAGGATTGCCGGTGGAAATAACTCCCACGCCCTTATTGCCGCGCATTCTTTTATAATCTAAGTAAAACCTGTTTTTAAACTGTCCCTGGCTGATATCATGTATTCTCCTTTTCAATTCCTTGCCATAGACAGCCATCCCTCCAAATTTACTCCCCAGATGAGAATGGTAGTCTGTTCCATAAAATAAGGTTTCCGAACAATCTTTCTTTAAAATAGCACCAAATATTCCGCTCACATCTAACCCTCTACTATTTTAGGAATAGCTTGTTTATGAGTCTTGGATAAATCATCCACCTTTACATTGATACGCTCATTTATCTTTAAAGAATCTCCTTTCACTTCGCCGATGAGATTAAATTTGACGTTAAGCTTTTTACAAATCTGCTCAATTTTTCCTCTGTTTTGGGAAGAGGCACTCACAATAATCCTTGACTGAGTCTCGCCAAAAAGTAGAGCATCGTCTCGCATGCTCTCTGAAAGATTTATAATTGCCCCTGATTTCCCCAAAATACAACACTCCGCCAATGCCAGGGCTAACCCACCCTCTGAACAATCATGGGCGCTTGCCACTAACCCTTCTTTTATCATCTCCAAAGCTGCCCCCTGAACATTTCTTTCTTGTTGTAAGTCAAGGCCTGGCGGATTTCCTTTTTTCATCTTATGGATGATATTTAAATATTGTGAACCACCCAGCTCTTCTTTATTTTCCCCGAGCAAAAAGATTAAATCTCCTTCATTTTTGAAATCACAGCTGGTTACTCTCTTTACATCATCAACCACTCCTACCATACCGATTATGGGGGTGGGATAGATTGCGCCGCGGGGATTCTCATTGTTAAAGCTTACGTTTCCGCTTACCACAGGAATATCAAAGAATTTACATGCCTCGCTGATACCCGAAACTACCCTTTCAAATTGCCAGTAAATTTCAGGGTTATAGGGATCGCCGAAATTAAGGCCGTCAGTAATACCCAAAGGCTCTGCCCCGCAACAAACAAGATTCCTTGCTGCTTCAGCTACAGCAATTTCTCCTCCCAAAAAAGGATTAAGGTAGCAATAGAGCCCGTTTCCATCTGCGGTGGCGGCGATTGCTTTATTAATCTGTGAGACACAATAGACCCCTGCGTCATTGCCCAAAGGAAGGCAGGAATCCTTGGTCAGAGTGGGATTAACCTTTTTTGCAATCCACTCTTTAGAGGCTAAGGTCGGGTGGCTGAGCAGCTTAAGAAGCACCTGGTTATAATCTTGAGGCTCTTTTACTTCCTTTAAATCTAATTTTTGCGTCTGCTCTAAATACTTTGGTTCTTTTACCTCGCGCTTGTATTCAGGAGCTTCGGTTAAAAATCGGGCAGGAACCTCTGCCACAACATTTCCATTCTCTTTTACTCTCAATATTCCATCATCAGTAACATTACCGATCAGGCTAAAGTCAACCTTCCACTTATTGAGTATATCTTTTACCTTATCGAAGTTTTGGGGCGTTACGATCAAAAGCATTCTTTCCTGAGACTCCGAAAGCATAATCTCATAGGGAATCATCCCTTCTTCTTTCCGCGGTACCGAGGCGATATCTATCTCAATGCCGGTACCTGCTTTATACGCTGTTTCTGAAGTAGAGCATACCAGGCCCGCTGCTCCCATATCCTGCATTCCCACAATCAGCTTTTTTTCTGCAAGCTCCAGACACGCCTCTCTTAATATTTTTCCTATTTTCGGATCCCCTATTGCAACTGCGGACTTTTTCTCAAGCGCGCTCTCATCCAAACCGGCAGAAGCAAAACTCGCTCCCTCAACCCCGTCTCTTCCGGTGGGGCCGCCGGCGATAATAACCAGACTCCCTACGCCCTCAGCTCTTGCTTTTATTAAATCTTCTTTCTTAAGCAAACCCACGACCATCGCATTAACCAGGGGGTTTCCCTGATAAGAATCATCAAAATATACTTCGCCCGCCAAGGCCGGAAGGCCTACTTCATTGGCGTAATCGGTAAAACCCCGTCCTACCTCTTTAAAAAGAAATTTTGTTCTTTCATCATCCATAAGTCCGAACCGCAAGGAACTTAAAAGGAATAAAGGCTGCGCACCCATAGTGAAAATATCCCTGATGCAACCCCCGCCGCCGGTGGCACTCGCTTCATATGGTTCGATTGCTGAAGGATGATTGTGGGATTCTATTTTAAAAACCACGGCGTAATCATCGCTAACAGAAACCGCTCCGGAATTTTCTCCCACCCCAACAAAAACTTTCTTTCCTTCCTTCGGCAGAAGCCTCAATACTTTTTTCGAATTCTTGTAGGAACAGTGCTCAGACCACATCGCAGAGAACATTCCTAATTCTGTATAATTGGGCTCTCTCTTTAATAATTCCTTTATTTTCTCATATTCAGAGGAGTTTAATCCCACTTCTTGGGCTAATTCTTTATTTGTTTTTTCTGTTTTCATTTTTTTCCTCCTTAAATTTTAATTCTGCTTACCCACGCCTGAATAAAAGTAAAAGGGCGTCCCCTCTTTGCTTCCTCGCATAAAGAAAGGACGCCCTTGTCCTTTCCTAATATATCAATTTAAATAAAATTGTCAAGAAAACTTTTTATTAAAAATAAATGATTTGTGTATACACATTAAGGCACTGCCCTGAAAGGTAAGAAGGAGTCTGGTCCCAATCAGATATATTCAAATGTTTAGCTTAGCTTGAAACGTTTATAAATCGCACTGATATTGCGCAAATACGTGTAGGGATCAAAAATTTCTTTAAGTTCCGCGCGGCTTAAATAGTTACCGATTACTTTATCTTTTAATACCTCGGTTTGAAACTGTGAATTCTTGTTAACTACTTTTAAAGCAATTGCCTGGACCATATCGTATGCTTTCATTCTGCTAACACCTTTATTCATAAGCTTAAGGAGCAGTTTCTGGGAATAGACTATCCCACGGTTTAGCTCCATGTTTTTAAGCATCTGTTTGGGGTCAACCTTTAAGTCCTTTATGACCTCGCTAAAATTTTTAACCATATAGTCTAGGGCCGCGGTAGAATCCGGTAAAATCACGCGCTCTGCTGAAGAATGTGAAATATCACGCTCATGCCAGAGATTTATATTTTCATAAGCAATGAGCATATTGCCGCGCAGTAACCGTGCCAATCCTGCCATCCTCTCGCAAATAATCGGGTTCTGTTTATGAGGCATGGCACTTGAACCTTTTTGGCCCTTATAAAACGGCTCTTGCATCTCAGCTACTTCTGTTCTTTGAAGATGCCTTATCTCAGTAGCAAAGCGCTCAATAGTAGAGCCGATTAAAGATAAAAGCGATAGATAATACGCAAATCTTTCGCGTGATACAACCTGGGTTGAAACGGAAGCATTCTCAATCCCTATTTTTTTACAAACATACTCTTCTATCTTGGGACTTAAATGCGCAAATGTCCCTACTGCTCCAGAGATCTTACCACTGGCAACATAACCTAAAGAATTCGCCAAAAGCTCTCGCTCTTTAAGGAGGTCATTATAAAAATAAAGGAATTTTAATCCCGCGCTATACATCTCGGCATGCACCCCGTGGGAGCGGCCCATACAAAGAGTATCTTTATATTTGACAGCCTTTTTCTTAACTTCACGCAGTAAACTATCTAATTCTTTTAAAATGATTTTGGTAGCATCTTTTATCTGCCAGGCTAAAGTGGTATCCAGTAAATCTGAAGAAGTCATGCCTAAATGCAGATACTGCGCATTTTTGCCTAACGCCGAAGATATAGATTTAAGGAAAGCAATGACATCGTGGTGGGTAGATTTCTCTATTCTTTTAATCTTTTCTACATCGATTTTTACTTTTTTAAAGGATTTACTTACCCCGGCAGGAATTTGCTTGCGGGCCTGGAGCGCCTCGCAAAGATATTTTTCTATCGCTAGAAATCTCTTGAATTTCTCCTCATCACTCCAGATGGCGCCGATCTCTTTAGGGGTGTATCTCTCAATCATTTTACCACCTACCTTTGAGAGCTATTATATTATCAAAAGCAGAGGCTGGCGTCAATCATTATAAGGTTATTTTTAGCTAAAATGCCTGGAAAATAGCCAAATTTACCTATTTTAGAGGGATTTGACGCAGCTGGTCTTTATTCATTGAAAAGCTTTGATTTTTGGTGGGAAATCTGCTCTCCTGGACCTCTTTGACAAAGCCATTTATGCTCTTTTTAATCTCTGAAGATAAATCTTTATATACTTTAACAAATTTGGGCCGTATTCTTTCATAAAGCCCTAATAAATCATATAAAACAAGAACCTGGCCATCGCAGTATTTGCCAGCCCCAATTCCAATCGTAGGAATCCTTACCTCTTTAGTAATAATACAGGATAACTGATAAGGAATACACTCTAGCACCACACTGAAACACCCTAAATCCTCCAGAATCTTTGCTTGCTTAATGAGCTTTAAGGCAGACTCTTTTGATTTACCCTGAACCTTATATCCTCCTAAAAGATGCGCGGTCTGAGGAGTAAGTCCAATATGGCCCATAACCGGGATTTTACTTTTTATTAATCTTTTTATAACTGGCTCACAACCCTTAAACCACTCTACTTTTACCGCCGCTGCTCCGGCCTTAATGAATTTTTTTCCATCCGCTAGACCCCTGGCTCCTCTTTTCCTAAAACTTACTGCTGGCATATCTGCAACTACCAATGCCCTCTTTGTTGCCCTGGCTACTGCTTGGGTATGATTGAGCATCTCCTTTAAGCTGACGTTACGCGTCTCATCAAGACCCAATACCACATTTGCCAGGGAATCCCCCACTAAAATAATATCGATTCCGGTACTATCCAGAATATGAGCAAAGGCATAATCATAGCAGGTAAGCATCGTGATCTTTTTACGTTTCTTTCTCTTTGAAATATCTTTTACGCTTATCTTACTCATTGAAATATACGAACCTCTCTCTCGCCCTTACTATTCTCACTGACCACAAATACCTTTATATTATAACGCTTGTTAGCTAAAAACTTCTCTATTTTCTCTGGCCCCATCACAAAAAATGCCGTGGCCAGACTATCAGCAGTGACACAATTGTTCCTAACTACACTCACACTCAGCACCGAATTGCTGACTGGGAATCCACTACGGGGATCAATAAGATGAGAGTATTTCTTTTCCTTAAACTCAAAAAATTGCTCATAGCCTCCGGAGGTAGCAACTGCTTCATTCTGCAGTTCTTCGCTCTTAATCAAAACACCTCTTTGCTGCGGGTCTTTTATCCCTACTCTCCAGGGCTTTTTTCCATTCTTACCCAAGCAATATATATCTCCCCCGGCATTAATGAGGGCACTCTCAATTCCTTTTGCTTTAAGTTTACCCACTGCCTTATCCACCATATAACCTTTGGCAATGCCGCTTAAATCAATTTTTAAACCCTCTCTTTTTATGCTTACAGTCTTTTTTTGGGGATTAAGCTCAATGTATTCCATGCCGCAAAGCGCTTTAAGCTTTCCAATTTCTTTTCGCGAAGGAAATTCTCCTACATCTTTTTGTTTTGTCAAATCCTTCCAAAACGCATATAGCCTCCCGCAACTTACATCAAAGGCACCATTTGTCATACGATAAACTTCTTTAGCCAAAATCAAAACTTCAATCAACTCCCAGGAAACCCTAAAATTAACGCGATAAGTCTTATTTAACAGAGAAATCTCTGAATCCTCATCATAGATATTAAAGATCTTCTCCAACCTCCTAAATTCTTCATGCACAACTTCGGCGGCTTCTTTGTAAGGAGAGGTCACTTCAAGATAGGTACCCGCAACCACAAAGGTGTTTTTATAGTTTTGCTTAAGGCCAATACAAGAGACAGAAAAAGCAACAAAGAATAAAAGAACTACTTTTTTAACCATTTTAATAAATCCTCTAGCTTCATGCAGTTAATCACATCTTTTTTCTCAAGCCAGGCTCGCCGGGCCACACTTACCCCTAAACCCATAAAGCGAAACTGCTCTAGAATATGAGCGTCAGTACCTAATGCAAGTTTTACTTTAGCATGTTTTGCCGCTAACGCATGAGAATCATTTAAATCCAAGCGATTATGGTAACAATTAATCTCTAATGCGACCTTATTATCGCGCGCAGCCCTATTAACCTCTTCTAAATCAATATCATAAGCATCCCTCTCCGGCCAGAGCCTTCCGGTAGGATGAGAAATAATATGCACATATTTACTTTTACAGGCCGCGACAGTGCGCGCAGTCAGCTGCTCTCTTGATTGTTTAAAGCCACTATGAATCGCAGCAACAACTATATCCAATTCTTTTAGGAGACTATCAGGATAATCAAGTTTACCGTCACTTAAGATATCAACTTCCATGCCGCATAATACCCTTATTCCTTTTAATTTCTTATTTAGCTTATTTAGCTCTTCAATCTTTTTATGTACTGCCTTTATATCCATACCATGTGCAATTTTTAATGTTTGAGAGTGATCAGTGACTGCGATATATTCATATCCTAAATCTTTGGCAGTATTTGCTATTTTCTCAATAGACATTGTGCCATCACTGTAGGTAGAGTGCACATGCAAATCTCCCTTGATATCTTTTAGCTCCACTAATTTAGGAAGCGAATCCTTTAGTGCTGCCTCAACTTCGCCCCGATCTTCACGTAATTCCGGCGCAACATAAGCCATCTTCAAAAGTGAGAAAATCTCCTCTTCGGTTTTGCCGGCAAGACGCATCTCGCCCTTAAATACTCCATACTCGTTTATTTTATATCCTTTTTTTATTGCGAGCTGGCGCATCTTAATATTAAACTGTTTGGAACCCGTAAAATATAAAAGAGCCGAACCAAAGCAATTTTTCTCTACCACCCTTAAATCAACCTGCATATTGTTTTGCTGGGCAATCACTGAAGATTTAGTCTCGCCCTTAGCAAGTACTCTCTTAACCATAGAAAGGCTGGTAAACGTATCCATAACCTTAGCAGGTTCTTCTGAAGTAACTAAGATATCAATATCTCTTATTGTCTCTTTTTTCCTGCGCAACGACCCCGCAGCCTCTATTTTATCTACTTCTTTTACTTTCTTTAGCTGGCTTAGGAATTCCTGAGCGATATTAGCGGCAAAATAAAGAGGGGTTCTTTCTCCTCCTTTTTTGATAAGCTCAATTCCCTTTAAGATGTTTTCCATGGTTTTGACACGCACCCCTTCTAATTCTGCCAGGGTTCCTTTCTTGGCTGCGTTCTCTAACTTTTCAATAGTATCGATTTTTAACTTCTGATAGATTGCATGCACTGTTTTAGGACCCAGCCCTGGAATCTTAAGCATATCAAGTACGCCGGGGGGGATTTCTTTCTTTAAATCCTCATAGGCTTTCAATTTTCCACTTTCGGCAATTTCTTTTATCTTATTGGCTAAATCAGCTCCAATGCCAGGCACTGAGGTCAATTTATCCTCTTTTATAAGCGTAAATAATTCATCGCCCAGGCTTTCAATGTTTTGTGCCGCCTTCTCATAAGCACGGATACGAAAAGGATTTTCTCCTTTTATTGCCAGAATATCGGCAATTTCCTTAAAAACGCGGGCAATGTCTTGACTGTTCATTTTTTCGCTTTGAGAGAAGCGCTCACCTTATTTTTTATGCCTCCGCGACTAGTAAACTCTGCCTCCACGTTAATCTCATAAGGCTTAAGTACTTTTGTAAGGTCCTCTAAAATCTTATTTATAGCATGCTCATTATAGACCTTTACATTGCGAAAGGCATAAAGGTAGTATTTAAGCGCTTTAAGCTCAATGAGCTTTTTTCTGGGAACATAGCGGATAGTGAGGTGGGCAAAATCAGGTAAACCAGAAAACGGACAAACGCAGGTAAATTCATCGCTCTTTAATTCTACGGTGATTTTACGCTTAGGATACTCATAGACAATAGTCTGCAGAATGCCAGCATCGATATCTTTGGGTAAAAATAGCTTACCCGCAGTCTTTTTTGCTTTCTCCTCTATTGAAGAAGCTGCTCTATCAGGATAAATCATGGCCTACAATTATATCAGATTTTTAATTCCTCTACCACTTACTGCTTTGGGTAAGAAAAGCTTACCAGATATATCGATATCAAGATGATAAGACAAAAACTCTCCTAAAATCTTAAGCATCTCTACCTCGCATTGTAACGAGGGCCTAAGGCGCAACGTAAGAGTAAACTCATACTTCTGGATATAAAGAAGAGATGATGCTACCTCTTTACTTATTCTCTGTAAATTGCGCACCGTATCAAAGCAGTTCTGACAAATTAATCCTCCTCTTGAGATACTAAAATAAAGATTTTCATCGAGGTTACCATGACAGTTAAGACAGCGGTTAATCTCGGGCTTAAATCCCGAAAGAGTCAAAAACTTTATAAGAAAAATGTAAAGGATTTTACGCTCATCTTCTTTCTCTAGGGCAGTTAAGCATTGCCTAAGAAGGTCAAAAATTAAAGGGTTAGCATCCCATAACTGCATCACTTTATCGACCAGACTTAAAAATAACGAAGCTACTTTGGCTTTAGAGATGTTTGTACGCAAATAAGGATAATCATCAACAAGATCCACAAAAGAAAATAACCAGATCTCTTTTCTTTTGGGATAAAAAGTAATCTCATTAAGTGAGCCCCTCTCAAAGGGAGAGCTGAATTCTCTTTTAGAAGTATAGAATCCTTTAAGAATACCTGTTATTTTTCCAAAGTGTGAGGTATAAATAGTAGTAATGAGGCTGGTTTCTCTGAAATTATGACGCTTGATTACGAACCCTAAATCTTTTTTAACCATGGCTTTATCTTTTGAAAAACAAACTATCTACTATTTGCTGTTGTTTATTCTCGATGATCTGGCGCTCTTTCTTTGTCTTATCGCAATAACCAACTAGATGTAAAATCCCGTGCACCATATATAAGACCAGTTCCTCCTGCCAGCTGATGCCGTTCTTTTTACTTACTCTTACTGCTTCCTCTACCGAAACCACTACTTCTCCCAAATAATCTTTGTCAAACTCGTCTTTAAGAGGAAAAGCAATTACGTCGGTGGGGCCGGATTTCTTGAAGAATTTCTTGTTTAAATCTTTGATAAGAGAATTATCGCAAAGAAGAAATGATATTTTAACAGCGGGTTTATGGAGTATAGCGCATGTTTTAGTTATGTATTTACGTAACTGGCTAGAATCTATTCTCTTTAGGTTTTGTTGATTTGATATCTCTATCTTCATGCTTGGGATAGTTTATACGGGTATGAAAAACCGCATTTAAAATACGGCAGAATTCCTGAGTGATCCTCTCTAAGTCTTTTAAAGTGAGGTTACTCTCATCCAGCTCTCCTTCCATGAATTTCTTTCGCATGATTTCTCTTACCATCTCCTCTATGCGGGCAGGGGTTGGTTCCTCCATCGTTCTGGATAAAGCCTCCACTGCATCAGCCAAAGAACAAATCGCAGTTTCTCTACTCTGTGGTTTTGGCCCTGGATAGCGATACTCTTCTTCTTCAAGCTTTCCCTCAACTTGCTGCTCTTTAGCGCGATGATAAAAATAATACACTAAAGAACGGCCATGGTGCTCAGTAATAAAATCAATGATACGCGGATTAAGACGGTATTTCTTTGCAAGATCAAGCCCCTCTTTTACGTGTTTAATAATAATCAACTTACTCATAGAAGGTTTAAGATCCTTATGGATATCGCGGCGGGGAACCTGGTTCTCTACAAAATACTCTGGTTTAAGCATCTTACCGATATCGTGGTAATAAGCGCCAACTCGCGCCAATAAAGAATTGGCACCGATAGCCTCAGCCGCAGCCTCACTTAAGTTTGCCACTACCAGAGAATGCTGATAGGTTCCCGGCGCTTCAAGGATTAATTTCTTTAGAAGAGGGTGATTGAAATCTGAGAGCTCTAAAAGAGAAATATTAGTAACCACCCGAAAGATAAATTCAAAAATAGGAAGGATTCCAAGGACAACTATCGAGGAGCCGATTCCATTAAAAAGACATATCCTTAAAAGCGTAAAGTCAAAGCGTGCCCCTACAAAGAAATCCTGCTGCTGCTCCATGACAAACGCCACTACAAACTGGACCAAACCCGCTAAAAGACCAGCCCGTATCACCTGAAAGCGGCGTCTGACTCTAAAAGAAAAAACCGCTCCCACAAGAGAGCCGATAAAAAGACTCACTGCTACGTTAAAATTACCCCCATCTACACTTGCTCCCAGAAAAGAAATAAAAAGGGCATAAAGTAAAGAAAGTGTCAGATTATCAAAGAGAAGGGTTACCAACATCACAAACCCGATTGCAGAAATCGCATATGGTGAAAGTCTAAAGGTAGCGGTGGTAAGAATGGTAATCAAAAGTGCCAGGGCTCCCACTAATGTCAAATCCACATAGGAAGGTAACTTCTTAATCTTTAAGTGGCGCGCAAAAAAGGCAAGAAAAAAGGCCACAATCAAAGGAGAGAAATCCACGCTGTAAAGATAAAAGATCACCCCCGTAAAGACAAAAAACACAGTCCCTACGATAAGCTCATTAAGCTTAACTTCTTTTTTCGCTATAGAAATCTTCATAAGCCTGAATTATTTGCTGAACTAAGGGGTGACGCACCACGTCTTTTTTGGTTAAATTAATAAACTTAATTCCTCTTATTGCCTTAAGAAATTTTATAGCCTCAATTAACCCTATCGGCTTACCGCCGGGCAAATCACTCTGGGTGATGTCACCGGTAATAACGGTCTTAGAATCAAAACCCAGCCGGGTAAGAAACATCTTCAGCTGTTCGGCAGTACAATTCTGTGCTTCATCTAAAATTACAAAGGCATTGTTTAAGGTTCTGCCGCGCATGTAAGCTAAAGGAGCAATCTCAATGATTCCGGTTTCTAAATAATCTTCAATCACATCTACTTCCATCATATCGTAAAGGGCATCATAAAGAGGACGCAGATAAGGGCTTAACTTCTCATGCATATCACCGGGCAAAAACCCTAATGATTCTCCCGCCTCAATTGCCGGTCGGGTCAAAATAATCCGGCGCACCTTTTTCTCCACAAGATAATTAACGGCCATCGCCATTGTCAAATAAGTTTTTCCAGTGCCGGCCGGGCCAACCGAAAAAACAATGTCATGATCTCTCATGGCAGTAATATACTCTTCCTGGCCCTTGGTCTTGGGGAAAACAAATCGCTTGCGCGCCGAAAAAACCCTTATGCCGTATTTTCCCTCTTCTTTGGTTTTTCCTTTGGAATTCAAATACCGGGAGAGTTCTTCACGGTTAAAAACCATTCCTTCTTTGCCAAGGGAAACTATTCTTTTCATAAACCCTAGGGCGTTCTCTACGTTTTCCTTGACTCCCTTGACTAAAATACCATCCGGCTTAAGGGCAACGGTAACCTCAAACTCTTTCTCAATGAGCCGCAAATTTTTATCCTCCACCCCAAAAATATCTTTTAGGGACGGAAGATCTTCTATCGCGATTCTTTTCTCCATTAAAGGTGGGGTACTTTTATCTTGAGTCCGGGATAAATTTTATTGGGATTTTTTATTTTATCCTTGTTGTATTCGTAAATCATCTTCCACTTTTTGGTTGTTCCGTAAAATCTGCGAGAAATCTTCTGTAGGGTATCTTTCTTCTGAACAGTATAAAGGGTATAAGCCGCTTTGGGCTTTCTAACTCTTTTAGCCCTTTTAACCTCTTCAA
This sequence comes from Candidatus Omnitrophota bacterium, assembly GCA_020352775.1. Classification (GTDB taxonomy): domain Bacteria; phylum Omnitrophota; class Gorgyraeia; order Duberdicusellales; family 4484-171. The sequence continues at coordinate 1,116,549 of CP070684.1, read as the reverse complement.
TTTCCTCAATCGCTGAGATATCATATTTTGAAGTGCCCTCTGCATACCCTTCTAATTCTTCCATAGATTTGGGATGACCGAAACCTAGCTCTAGCTCCATCACGGTTAACCTACGCTTATCAGAAAGTCTTTTGGCTTTATCCGGATCAACCCTTTTAGGCTCGCCCATACCAAACAGAAAACCCTGGTTACCTGTTATGTCTCTGTCAACCCTGGGCTTCTCAATCTTATAGGTACGCACTGTACACCCAACCAAAAACATCACTGCCACCAACAACCATACCTTCCTCATTTCTCCCTCCCTTTTTACAATTGGTTAATCTTTTTCCGGCTCTATCGCCTTTATGTAGAGCTCTCCTAATTGCTTCTGATCCACATAACTAGGAGCTCCGGAAAGCGGTGAAATCCCTCTCTGAGTTTTCGGAAAGGCAATCACCTCCCGGATGCTTTCTGAACCACTTATAATAGCATACAACCGATCGAGGCCAAATGCAACCCCTGCGTGAGGCGGTGCACCGTACTTAAAAGAACGCAATAAAAACCCAAATTTCTTCTCGGCATCTTCATCAGATATCCCCAGAACCTTAAAAATCTTCTTTTGCAAATCAATGGTGTTAATTCTGACTGAACCACTGCCGATCTCTTCTCCGTTTAATACTAAATCATAAGCACGCGCCTGAATGTGAGTGAGATCCTTCTTCTCGAGATTATAAATATCTTCCTCTTTGGGAGAAGTAAAAGGGTGATGCAATGCCTGCCAGCGCTTCTCTTCTTCATTATACTCAAACATCGGAAAATCAACTACCCATAAAAACCGGAATTCATCTTTAGCACATTTAGGGTCAATTTCTTTTAAGTCGGGTTTATCGGAGCTGTATTTTTTCATCGCCTCAGCATAGGAAATCCTCTTAAAAGGCCTGGCGATTTCCTTATTCAAAACTTCCTTAAATGTAAACACAACTAGCTCTTCTACCAACCCCAGAATATCCTCTTCCTCTACAAAAGACATCTCTAGATCAAGCTGGGTAAATTCAGGCTGCCTGTCTTTTCTTAAATCCTCATCGCGGAAACAACGCACAATCTGATAATACTTATCAAGGCCGCTAACCATAAGGATTTGTTTAAACAGCTGTGGGGATTGTGGTAAGGCGTAAAACTTAGTAGGGTTAAGACGCGACGGAACCAAATAGTCACGCGCTCCCTCAGGGGTTGATTTAGTAAGAAAAGGAGTCTCTACTTCCAAAAACTCCTTTTGATTAAGAAAAGACCTGAACGCCTGATTGAATTTGTGACGTAAAATCAGTTTATCTAAAACGGTTCTGCGGCGCAGATCCAGGTAACGGTGAGTCAACCTCACTTCTTCCCCGACCTCTATTTGTTCCTCTAAAGGAAAAGGTAATTCTTCACTGGGACTTAAGATTCCAACCTCTTTTGCCAATACTTCCACAAACCCCGTAGGTATCTTTGGATTTATTGTTCCTTTGGGTCTTTGGTTTACTTCGCCCTTAATCTTAACCACAAACTCACTTCTTAGAAGCTTACCACTCTCATAGGCTTCTTTGTAAGGTTTGGGCAAAAATACTACCTGGGTAATACCATAGCGATCCCTTAAATCAATAAAAAATACTTTTCCGTGATCACGTCGCGCATTCACCCAACCACAAAGGGTGACTTCTTTGCCAATATCATCTTTAGTTAGTTGTCCACAGGTATGTGTTCTTAACATCGCTTAGTTATTCTCCTTTAAAATGATTTGAAATTTTAGAAATTGCCTCATCTGCTTTTAATTCTTCCTGAGTGGCACACTCCATGTCTTTCAGGATGACTAAATTCTTTTTCTGCTCCTCCTCCCCCAGAATTATTACAAATCTTGCACTTAACTTTTGGGCTCGACGCAGCTGCGCTTTAAGGGACTTAGCACAGTAATCCATATCAGCCAAAAGATTAGCATTTCGTATTTTTCGCAAAATCACCATACTTTCAGAAAGTAGACTTTCAGCAGTAGTTGCAACAAATACTTGCAAGACAGGAATCTTCTGGGCATCTTCTAATAAAAGAAGAGTGCGCTCTAGTCCCAATGCAAACCCAATGGCAGGAACTTGCTCTCCACCCAAAGAATAAACCAGATTGTTGTAGCGGCCTCCAGCACCAATTGCATCTTGTGCTCCCAGTTTAGTTGAGGTAATCTCAAAAACCATATTAGTATAATAATCAAGACCGCGCACTAAATGCGGCACATAATTATACTTTATACCTGACTTATCAAGTAAAGAACGTAGGGTATTAAAGTGTGTGCGGCAAGCATCGCATAAATGCTGATCTTTTATATTAAGGGAATAAACCACATCTTTACAATCATCTTTCTTACAATCAAGTACCCGCAACGGGTTTCTTTGGAGTCTGCGCTGGCAATCTTCACAGAGCTTAGACTTTCGCTTAGCGAGCTGCTCTTTCATGTTCTTGGCAAACTTCTCCTTATCTTTGGTGCAACCAAGAGTATTTATTTTTAATTCCTTATCTTTAATGCCAATAGCATCTAAAATAGTGATTGCAAGCTCTATGGTTTCAGCATCAAGATAAACACTATCTGAACCAATAGCCTCAACTCCAATATGGTGGAATTGGCGTAAGCGCCCTTTTTGAGGCCGTTCTCCTCTAAACATTGCGCCAGTATAGTAGAGTTTGTAAAAATCGCTCTGCTTATAAAGAGAATTCTCTAAATAATACCTGATTACCTGGGCGGTTCCTTCGGGCCGTAATATAATATTGTCTTTTCCTTCAATCTTAAAAATCTGGCGCTCAACAATATCAGTGGTCTCTCCCACGCTTTTTCTAAACAGACCCTCTTCTTCTAAAATAGGTAGAATAATCTCCTGGTATCCAAAAACTTTAGAAATTGCGCTTGCCTTCTCAAAGATTAGCTGAACCAGATGCGCTTGGGAAGGATTAAAATCACGAGTTCCCCGGATGCTAGCATAAGTTTTTTCATGATTGGCAGGGAGGGCTACTTTATGAACTTTTTCATTTCCAGGCCAGGCTTAAAAACAACGACGTTTCTTTCCGGGACGGGAACAACATCGCCGGTTTTGGGATTGCGACCGATCCTTCTTTTTCGCTTTTTTACCTGAAAAATCCCAAAATTCCTAAGCTCGATGCGTTCCCCGCCTTTGAGGGCTTCTAGTATCACGTCAAAGGTGCGATGAACTACCTCTTTTACTACTACCTGTTTTACGCCTGTGTCATGGCTGATTTTTAATACAATATCTCTCTTTCTCATAGGCTTAGTCTATCACCCCCATCTTTAAGTGTCAAGCGCATTTATTAACACTAATCTTAACGCTACCCTATGCGCCTCAAAGGATTAAGGATAAATTCTCTTTGCCTACCACAGCGCCTATTTGGTCCAAAACATCCTCGCTGGGTCGCAGGTAAAACTGGTTTGCGGTCTTTATTTTTACACCCTGCAGCTTGGAGTTCTTGAATACGAAAAATACCGGAACTTGGCCCTGATTGTTAGTAATAATGCTTTTAAGCTTATCAAGAGGTAAAGAGCTGTTTTCAACAACAATATTTACGCTCCTAACCTCATTCATGACCTGCTCCACCGGAACCACGCTAGAGGCTAATATCTTGGGAACCTTTTCCTTTGATTCCAGCTTACCCTTTACGACTACAATGGACTTTTCCCGCAACAGAAGCGATGCTTTTTCATATAAACGGGGGAATACAAAAACCTCTACATTAGCGGTCTCATCTTCAATTCTTACGATTGCCATATTCTCATTTCTTTTGCGGGTAGTAATCGCCCTGACTTTCTCTACCACTCCGCATATGGTTACATCCTGGAGGCTGCGCATCTCATAAAGAGAAGAAATTTTGGTACGCCCCAAAAACTCAACGATATGAGAATATGAATACAAAGGATGACCCGTAAGATATATCCCCAACAAAGACTTCTCAAAACTTAAGATTTGAGAAAGGGGCCATTCCTCAATGTCAGGAACAATTTCTTCCTTGGGAGTCTCAAAGAGCAGGAGTTGCGAGGTATCTTTCTTCTTGCCTGCCCGTGAAAGAAGCTTATCCAAAATTGCAACCATCTGTGCGCGCTTCAACCCAAAAGAATCCATTGCGCCGGATTTAATAAGACTCTCGATAACCTTTTTGTTTACGGAGCGCGAATCTACTCTATCGCAGAAATCAAAGATACTTTCGAACTTCTCCTCTTTCCTTGATTCAATGATATTTTCCAACGCAGCCTTTCCTACATTTTTAATCGCCATAAGACCAAAGCGAATATTACCATCATCGGTTACGGTGAAATTAGCATAACTGGTGTTGATATCCGGCGCAAGCACCTTTATCCCCATGCGGTCAGATTCATTAACATACTCAACAATTTTATCGGTGTTGGTGCGTTCACTGGTTAAAAGCGCGGCCATAAACTCCGTAGGAAAATTAGCCTTAAGATAGGCCGTACGATAAGAAATAAGAGCATAGGCAGTGGAGTGACTCTTATTAAACCCATAGCCGGAGAAATATTCAATAAGGTCAAATATCTGATTGGCAATTTGTACTGGCACATGGTTCTTTTTACAGCCCCGTACAAATTCATTCCTTTGCTCATCCATTATTTCCGGGATTTTCTTACCGATTGCTTTCCTTAATAAATCCGCACGGGCCATATCAAATCCGGCCAGCTTGGAGGCAATTTGCATCGTCTGTTCTTGATAAAGAATAATGCCGTAGGTTTCTTTAAGCACTGACTCTAGCTGAGCATGAATATAAGAGATACGTTTTCGGCCCTGTTTGCGGTCAATAAAGTCATCCACCATTCCACTGCCTAAAGGTCCGGGCCGATAAAGCGCAAGTACTGCAATTAAATCTTCAAATTTCGTAGGAGATATTTTTCGCAAAATTTCCCGCATTCCCCTGCTTTCCAACTGAAAGATGCCAATCGTATCACCTTTAGCCAACATCGAAAAAGTCTTTTTATCATCTAAGGCAATAGTGGCAATATCTACGTCTTTTCCTTGAGTCCGTTTGATAATCTTTGTTGTTTCCTCTATCACAGTCAGAGTCTTTAATCCTAAAAAATCCATCTTAAGGAGTCCGATCTTTTCCAAAGACTCCATATCAAACCCGGTGACTGTTTCTTCCTCTGCGCCTTTGATTAAAGGAATCCGCTCAATTAAGGGTTTATCGGAAATCACTACTCCTGCCGCATGAGTTGAGGCATGGCGCGATAAACCTTCAAGGCGCATTGCCACATCAATAAGACGCTTGATATTATTGTCGGAATTATAGACCTGGGCCAACTCATTACTCATACCAAGAGCGTCTTTTAATGTAATCGCTCCTCCTACTGAAATTGGAATCATCTTTGCAATTCGGTCTACATCAGAATAACTAAAATCCATTGCCCGGCCTACATCCCTAACCACTGCCCTGGCAAGCATAGTTCCAAAAGTAATAATTTGGGCCACATTTTCTATTCCGTATCTTTTCCCCACATAATCCAGGACTTCAGCGCGCTTTTCATAGCAAAAATCAATATCAATATCAGGCATTGAGATTCTGGCAGGATTCAAGAATCTCTCAAAAAGAAGTCCGTAGCGCAAAGGATCAACATCGGTTATACCCAGAATGTAACTTACGATACTTCCGGCTGCAGAACCTCTTCCCGGACCAACCGGGATATGGTTCTCTTTGGAAAATTTGATTAAGTCCCAGATGATAAGAAAGTAGCTTGTAAATCCGGTCTTTCCAATCACTCCCAGCTCATATTCCAGTCTTTCCTTTACCTCTTTTGATACCGAAGAATACCTTTTTTTAATATTCTCATCGCATAATTTCCTCAAAAACTCATCGTCATTGCGTCCTTCTGGAATAGGAAAGCGCGGAAGATGGATTTTAGTGAAATCAAACATAAGATTACACTTCTGGTAAATTTCTAAAGTATTTTTTAGAGCTTGGGGGATGTCTTTAAAAATATCTTTCATCTCCTGGGGGCTTCTAAAATAAAAAGTGTCGGTGCTAAAACGAAAACGATTAGGATCAGAAAGAGTGGTCTGGGTCTGAATAGATAAAAGCACTTCATGTGCAAAGGCATCACTCTTATCTAGATAGTGAATATCATTAGTTGCAACCAGGCCAATATCTAAATCTTGCGACATCTTAAGGAGCGCTTTATTAACTTTTTTCTGCTCCTCAAGGCCATTTTCCATTATTTCCAGATAGAAATTTTCCTTACCGAAAAGATTCTGGTAATGATCCGCTGCCTTGTAAGCTTCTGATGTCCGGTCTGCTAAAATTAAAGAAGCTATTTCTCCCTTTAGGCAGGCACTGGTTGCAATTAAACCTCTGCTGCATTGCGCTAAGACTTCTTTGTCAATCCTGGGCTTATAGTAGAAGCCTTCGAGATATCCGATACTTGCTAGCTTCATTAAATTCTTATAGCCTTGCCAATCTTTTGCTAAAAGAATGAGGTGGTAATTTGAGTCTTCCCCGGCTCTGTACTCTCGTTTCAGGCGTGAGCCAGGAGCAACATACATCTCACAACCAATAATAGGCTTTATACCCTTTTTTATACAGAGGTTGTAAAACTTCACTGCGCCGAAAAGATTACCGTGATCAGTAATGGCCAGGGCCGGCAATTTAAAATCCGCTGCTTTATCAACCAGCTTCTCTAATATACAGGCTCCGTCCAGAAGGCTATACTGGGTATGAACATGAAGATGGACAAAATCAGAATAATTCATAATTAAAATTAAAAGAAGTTTATATTATTCCCACTCAATGGTTGCGGGAGGTTTTGAGCTGATATCGTAGGTAACGCGGTTTACGCCTCTGACCTTATTGATTATATCATTTGAGATCTCACCTAGAACTTGGGCAGGAAGCTTAGCCCAATCAGCAGTCATGCCGTCAACGCTGGTAACTGCGCGCACCGCTAAAATATTTTCATAGGTGCGCTGATCACCCATAACGCCTACACTTTTAACGGGAAGTAAAACACAAAAAGCCTGCCACACTTTATCATATAAACCACGTTTCTTTAATATATCAATGAATATCACATCAGCTTCTCTTAAGATTTCCAATCTCTTGGGAGTAATCTCACCTAAAATCCTTACCCCTAAACCTGGCCCCGGAAAAGGATGGCGCCCAATCACTGATTGCGGTAAGCCTAAAATCTTTGCGATCTGGCGCACCTCGTCTTTAAACAGTTGGTTAAAGGGCTCAATCAATTTCAATTTCATATCTTTAGGCAAGCCCCCCACATTATGATGCGACTTTATGGTTGCGCTGGGACCCCCGAATAAAGATACTGACTCAATAACATCAGGATAAAGCGTTCCCTGGGCAAGAAACCCTGCATTTCTAATCTTATGTTCCTCAGCTTCAAAAATCCTGATAAACTCACGGCCAATAATTTTACGTTTTTTCTCTGGGTCTGTAACACCTTTTAGTTTGCTTAAGAAGAGTTTGGAGGCATCTACATAATGTAAATCCATCTTAAAATGCCCGCGAAAAACTTTTTTAACCTCTTGGACTTCCCCTTTACGTAACAGGCCGTTATTGACAAAAATACACTTAAGTCTTTTACCAATTGCTTTATGTAGGAGTACCGAAAGAGTAGAAGAATCCACTCCTCCGCTTAAGCCGCAAATTACATTTGAGTTTGCGACTGTTTTTCGAATCTGCTTTATCTGTGCAGCAACAAAATCTTCTAATTGCCAGGTTGGGGCACAAGAACATATCCGGAAAAGAAAATTAGATATAATCCGGGTCCCCAATTCGGTATGCATGACCTCCGGATGAAACTGCACTCCATATAACTTAAGCTGGGCATTGCCTATGGAAGCATAATCAGTATTAAGGGTGTGAGAAAGTTTCTTAAAGCCTTTGGGAAGCCTTGCTACCTTGTCGGTATGACTCATCCAGGAAGTTATTTTTGGCTTTAAGCTTAAGAATAAATCTTTGCGCTCATCAATATACATCAGGGCGCGGCCGTATTCACGCTTGCGTGACTCCTTAACCACCCCACCCAGAGTCTGGACCATGATTTGCATTCCATAGCATATCCCCAGAACAGGAACCCCTAATTTTAGAATTCCCTCCTTAAGCTGGGGGGCTTTTTTCTCATATACGCTGTGGGGACCGCCGGAGAGAATTATGCCTTTGGGGTTTATTGCTTTGATTTTGGCAAGCGATATATTGTAAGGCTCAATGACGCTAAAAACTTTTAACTCTCTGACCCGGCGCGCAATGAGTTGGGTGTATTGCGAACCAAAATCAAGAATCAAAATAGTATCTTTCTTCATCCTCACCTAATTATTTACACATTCCAATTCGCTGTGAAGCCTGAAAAATCTTACCCTCACTTTGAATAGAAGGCGCGATGATTATCTCCACAAAGTGCATATCTTTAATGGTCCTAGCCCCTAAACAGCCCATCGACGTTGTTAAAGCACCCATTAAATTCTGTGAGCCATCATCAACTACTGCCGGACCAAAAAGAATCTGCTCCAGACTCCCAGATACTCCCACCTCAACTCTGGTGCCTCTGGGTAAATTACTGTGAGAAGTTGCCATACCCCAATGAAAGCCTCTACCTGGTGCTTCTTTTGACCTGGCAAAGGCTGAGCCAACCATTACTGCATCGGCTCCGGATGCAAAAGCTTTACAGACATCTCCGCCGCGGCGCATTCCACCATCAGTAATAATCGGGACATATTTGCCAGTCTTTTTAAAATAAAAATCACGTGCTTGGGCACAATCAATTGTAGATGTGACTTGCGGAACTCCGATGCCTAAAACCCCACGTGTAGTACAGGCTGCCCCCGGTCCCACTCCTACCAAAATTGCAGCGCATCCGGTCTCAAGCAACTCTAAAGTCACATCATAAGTAACGCAGTTTCCGATGATTACTGGAATTTTTCTTTCTTTCGTGAATTTCTCTAAATCCAGAGGTTTATAACGCTTGGCAATGTGGGTTGCAGTAGTAACGGTAGACTGCACCACAAAACAATCCGCTCCTGCTTTCTCTGCTAAGCGAGCAAAGGTAGCGGCATTTTGAGGGATACAACTTACTGCTGCATAGCCTCCACCCTTTTTTATCTCCTCAACTCTTTTTGATACCAGTTTCTCTTTAATAGGAGTGGTATATACCTTCTGGATAAGGTTAGTGGCCTCTTCCGGATTGGCCTTGGCAATATCATAAAGCACTTCATCCGGATTATCATAGCGGGTTTGCACCCCATCCAGATTAAGCACTGCAACTCCTCCTAAGCGCGACATCTCTATCGCAAACTTAACCCCCACTACCCCATCCATTGCTGCCGCAAGAATCGGAACGGAGAATTTCTTTCCTGCAAATTCCCAGTTAGGGTCTGCTTCCTGGGGATCCATTGTAATGCGACCCGGAGCAAGAGCAACTTCATCGAATCCGTAACATCTACGTGCTCGTTTTCCTATGCCAATCCACTCTGCCATTATCTACCTCCTATTTTAAAAATTACTAATATACCATTTATTTTTTAGGATAAAAATAAAAGCAAAATTAAAGACTTTCAGCGGCTTCTCTTGCCTTAAAGATATCTTCGATGATTTTCTGCCTGTCTTCCTCGCCAGCTGATCTTCTTTCAAAGACAGGGGGTTTCCCCTCCAAAATAAAATCAGCTAGGATCACACCTTGTGAAGCTGCCTCCTGGTAATTAAAAGGGAAAAAGAATTCACTTTCCAAATCAGACCTGGTTACATCTCCTAAAAGATATACGTCTTTGGCAGCGGTAAAAAATGTATCATGTGCTCCGAGCTCATCTTCAAAGAACCCTCGGTTAGGAATAAATCCGCTATCAATAAAAACCAGATGCGAAGAAAATACTTTGAAGGGGTTTATCTTTGTCGCTTTAACCGCACCCTCTCCAATTGCTTCCTCAATAGATGAATTTAGATGCACTGCGATATTTTTATTTTGCAAAAAGTTTATACATCTTTCTTTTGCCGACTCAAGAAACTCTAAATCCTCTGTGATAATTCTTACCTCTTTTTCTAGGGCGGCCAGGGTCAACGCAAGCCTTATCCCCAGAATTGTCGAAACTCCAATTACCGCTTCGGTGCTGATTCTTAAAAGGTCTTTTAGTTTCATGGGGTCTATATCGGATAAATAGAAAAATCCCTCACGGTGTTCACCTTTAACTTCTATTTTTTTAGATTTTGCTCCACTGGCAACCACCAGTGTCTCAAAATCTCGCGCCGGCTTCTGCTTAAAATATACTTTTCTGCGCTTAGTATTTATGCGCTCTGCGCTATCACCGATAAACTCTATGCCATGAGATTGTGCCCAACTCTCCAATTCTAATTCTTTCTTACATGTTAAATTTGATACCAATTCGTTTTTATTAAAAGAATAGGGGAGTTTGTTAACAAGCGTAATCTTATACTGTGCTTTTTTTTCGATTATCCTGTTAAGAAATGTAATTGCTGCTGGTCCGGCTCCGATTACTAAAATCTCTTTCATTTTAGATTACCTCTTAAAAGTTCATAATTGAGCTGCCTTAAGCAGGTTAGAAAAAAGAAACAGGGTGGTGAGTTTACCCACTCCTCCGGGAACAGGAGTGATGAGAGAAGCTCTATTTTTCGCTACCTCAAATTCCACGTCTCCTGCGAGTTTTCCTTTCATCTGGCCTACTCCTACATCTATGACTATTGCACCTTCTTTTATCCAATCACCCTTAATAAGGTTGGGCTTTCCTACCGCAGAAATCACAATGTCAGCATTCTTTAGATGAGAAGCTAAATTTCCTGCCTGTGATGTCCCAATATGGGTTATGCAGACAGTGGCAAATCTATCAGCTAAAAGAATACTCAAAGGCTTCCCAATAAGGGTTGAAAAACCCACAATGGTTACTTCCTTGCCGTATAAGTCGACTTTACTTTTGTCAATACATTCTAAAACTGCCAGGGCAGTAGGTGAAACAAATAGGGGATCCTTCTGTAACAATCTGCCTAAATTATAAGGACTCATTCCTTCGATATCTTTTTTAAATGAGAGCGCGGCTAAAACCACATGTTCCTGCCAGGATTCAGGAAAGGGTTTATTTAAAATGATTCCGGTAATTTCTTTATCAGTATTAAGTTTTTGTATCTGGCTTAAAACCTCTTCTTGAGTGGCATTCTCACCTAAAGTGAGGCAAAGATACTCTATTTGGAGCTCCTGCGCTAATTTCTTCTGAGAGGAAAGATAGCTTTGGGTGGCAAAATTATTCCCTACACTTAGTGAGGCTAACTTTAAACTCCCCAGAGACTTGCGCTCTTTTTGCAGTCTTTCCTTCAATCCTTGAGAAAATTGATCTACCGCTATTATTTCGGCCATGATTTTAAGGATTTTTTAAAGATCTTAATATATTTATTTTTAGAGCCAAACATCCGGCTGTTAGCCTCAAGATTAAAAATGCAGCCAGCCAATACAACTTTCCCAAGCCCTAAACCGATGTAAAAATCGCTGATTATACTCTTTTTTATACCAGATTCTGCCTTTTTGGCAAGAGACAAAAGCCCTAAACACGCCCGCCCCAGCTCAACAATGAGCTCCTCACTCTTCTTGAGGAGCTTTTGCCGGGAGCTATCTTTTGATTTCATTATTTGATTAAAAAGCTTTCCATCAAGATCTATAAAGGGATACACTTTTCTTTTTAATTTTTGTAGCTGGCCTAAATGCTCTTTTAATTTCTTATTTTTACCCAAAGAATATTGTATCGCCATCTCCATTAAAGAAACGGCAATACAAAATACCACACACACCGCACTTCCTCCTCCCGGAGTAGGAGCTTTCTTAGCTAAATCATCCAGATAACCTTTGAATTCCGTTTTATAAGTCTTCATAATCACCTCTTCCTATCTTTACAGGGAGAAAAGCTAAGCCGATGCAATGGTGTCAAAGAGTGTTTTTTTATCAAAGAAAAGTGCTTTTTTGTAGGATAACCTTTATGTTGTGAGAAGCTCCACTCTGGATAAAGTGAATCTGCAACCCCCATAAGATAATCCCTTACCACTTTAGCCATCACCGAAGCGCATGCGACCTCTTTTATCTTCTTATCGGCTTTGGGTACGCATTCATATTTTATTCGGTGCTCTGTACGAAACAAAGTGCCGTCGATGATGAATTTCGCTTTCTTTAACTGGGGAGCTTTCTTAAACAAATTCTCAATGGCGCGATTGCAAGCTAGAAATGTTGCCTCCAGAATATTAAACTTATCTATCTCCTGGGCAGTTGCAATATCAACCGCATAAATCGAGTGTTCAGTCAGCTTTTCATAAATATGCTGGCGCGCCCTTTCGGAAAGTGCCTTGGAATCTTTAGCAACAAAGAGCGCAGGGTTTTTCAGGTGTAGGGCGCAAGCTACCACACTTCCTGCCAATGGTCCTCTTCCTGCCTCATCAACTCCAACAATCATATTAAATGGAGTTGCTCTTTTTATGTCAATGCTGCTTTCTTACCGGCTCTTCTCCGTAAATAATACAATTTAGCTCTGCGCGGACGCCGCCGGCTCTTTTTTACTACCTCAACCTTGTCAATGTGTGGAGAATAATAAGGAAATGTCACCTCATAAGCCTCCCCATAAGCCAGGCGCCTTACGGTAAAAGACCTCTTTTGCATTGAGCCCTTTGTTCTAATGACAATCCCCTCCACCGGATGGATTCTCTCTCTTTCTTTTTCTTTAATCTTGTAATATACCTTCACGATGTCGCCTTGATTAAACTCTGGATATTCTTTGTTAAGATTCTTCCTCAATTGTTCCTCTACGATCATCAACTTATCCACCATAACCTCCTTTATATTTTACTTCTTCAATAAATCGGGCCGCTTTCTCTTGGTATTCTCTAACGCCCTTTTTTGTCTCCACTCTTCTATTTTCTTGTGATCACCTGAAAGTAATACCTTAGGCACTTTAAGGCCTCTAAAGTTTTCTGGTCTAGTATAATGGGGATAATCCAGAAGATTGTTTTCAAAGCTTTCCTTTTTTACGGATTCCTGATCAGAAACTACTCCCGGGATCAATCTAACCACTGAATCTATAAATACCATTGCGGCTAATTCTGCCCCGCTTAACACATAATCCCCGATGGAGACTTCTTCTTCAGCAAGGTAGCGCACTACTCGCTCATCAACCCCTTCGTAACGGGGGGCAAGCAGAACCAGTCTCTCGAAACGTAAAAACTTCTTTACGCGCTTCTGGTCTAGCTTTTTTCCCTGGGGGCTGAAAAGAACAATCCTCTTTTGGGGATCTTTTTTCTGGGGCGGATATACTTTATATCCTAACACTGCTTCCACCGCAGAAAACAAAGGCTGAGGCCCAAAAACCATTCCCCCACCCCCGTAAGAAGAAGCATCTATTTTTTGATGCGGATCCCTAGTGTAGTCTCTTAAATCATGCAGATTTATTTTTACCAACCCTTTGCTTTGCGCTCTCTTTATAATCGACTCCCCCACTACGGGAGAAAACATTTTAGGAAATATGGTGATTACATCGATAATCATACTAATCTTCCTTAAATTCCGTTAAAAAGGCATTCTTAAACTCTGCAAAGCACCCCTTTTCTATTGCAGTGCGTATCTTATCCATCAGGGTATGATACCAAAAGATGTTATGATAAGTAAGCAACTGCACCCCCAGAATTTCTTTAGCGTTTATAAGATGGCGCAAATACGCACGCGAAAAATTCTTACACACATAGCAACTACACTCCTCATCCAGGGGACGCACATCAGTTGTATAAGGAGCATTTCTTATTACGATCTTACCTTCTGAATTAAATGCCGTGCCAGTACGCGCATATCGGGTGGGCACCACGCAATCAAAAAGATCCACCCCTAAGCTTACGGCATTAATGATATCGCGGGGTCTGCCGTATCCCATGAAGTAACGAAACCCGCATTTATCGGTATTTTGCTCGATAATTGAGAGCATATTATACCTTAAATCCTGGGGTTCGCCAACACTCAAGCCTCCAATACACAGACCATCTATTCCAAGCGCAAGAAGCTCTTTGAGACACTGTTTTCTTAAATCCTCATAGATTGAACCTTGCACAATCCCAAAGAAAAGGGCCTTATCTTTTGAATGTTTCTTAAAGAAATCAAAACCTTTCTTTGCCCAGCGAACCGTCCTGTCACTAGCAATCTTTGCTTCCTCATAAGAGCAGGGATACTTTAGGCACTCATCAAGCTGCACTACCACATCAGCTCCCAGCTCAAGCTGAACCCTTATTGCATCTTCGGGCGATAAAAAATGGGTAGATCCGTCAATGTGAGACTGAAACTCAACTCCTTCATCACTTACTTTTCTTAACTTCTCCAGGCTAAAAATTTGATAACCCCCACTATCAGTAATAATGGTCTTATCAAAATTCATGAATTTATGCAGTCCACCGCCCTTCTTTATCACCTCTACGCCCGGGCGCAAATAAAGGTGATAAGAATTAACTAAAAGACCTTCTAGCCCAATCTCATTAAGTTCCCGCGGGGAAATCCCTTTAACCGCAGCCTGTGTAGCCACCGGGAAGAAGGCCGGAGTTCGAACAGTGCCACTTCTTGTCCTAAACTCACCGGTTCTTGCTTTAGTGTCTTTGTCTTCTTTAATTAATTTAAACATAAAACATCAGTGCCTTCGAAAGAAAAAATAAAGAATAAAACTTAAAACTATACTTATAATAATTGAGGTTGTTATAGGAAAGTAAAATGTAAAATTTTCTTTTTTTATATAGATGTCGCCCGGCAATCTACCGATAAAAGGAATCTTAAAGCGGGAAAAAATCATAAGTCCGGCACCAACCAAGATAATAACAACACCAAAAATAATAAGTAACTTACCTAAGTTATTCATTTTACGTAAGATAGAACTAATTTTGGATTTCTGAATTGATAATTATACCACAACTTTTATAAAACTGAAGTGTCCAGATAAGGAATTAAAAAAGCTTTTCCTGGGCTTCTTTCTGGTAGGGAATGTTTAGGTGGCGGTAAGAAAGTTGGGCAGCAACTCTGCCGCGGGGGGTACGTACAATAAAGCCTTTATTTAAAAGATAAGGCTCAACCACATCTTCAATGGTCCCTTTATCTTCCCCCAAGGAAGCAGCAATGGCTTCAATCCCCACCGGGCCTCCCTGATAAAGCTCTATGATCGCCTTTAGGTATTTGCGATCTACTCCATCCAGCCCTTCCTCATCGATTTCTATTTGTGCAAGGGCCTTACGGGTAATATCTAAATCAATCACCCCCTCTCCTACGACTTGAGCATAATCCCTCACCCGCTTAAGAAGACGGTTGCAAAGGCGCGGTGAGCCGCGTGAACGCCGCGCTAATTCCATACAGCTATTCTCATCAACTTCGATATCTAATAGTTTTGCACTGCGCGCCACCACCGAAGAAAGCTCCGGGGGTTGGTAAAAATCAAAATCAAAAAAAAGGCCGAACCTACCCCGCAGCGGTGCGCTTAAAAGACCTTTTCGGGTGGTAGCACCGATAAGGGTAAAAGGCTTTAAACTAAATTTAACACTCTTAGCATAAGGCCCTTTATCAATCACAAAGTCAATTTGAAAACTCTCTATGGCCGGATAAAGAAATTCCTCAACCACCTTAGAAACACGGTGTATCTCATCGATAAAAAGAATATCTCCTTTCTCTAGGTTTGTTAAGATCCCAACCAAATCCCCGGCGCGCTCTATGGCTGGCCCGCTGGTTGCGGTAAGTTTTGCACCCATCTCTCTTGCAATACAATATGCTAAAGAGGTCTTACCCAGCCCCGGAGGCCCGGCTAAAAGCGCGTGCTCAAGCGATTCATTGCGTTTTTTTGCAGCAGCAATTGAAATCTCAAGAGAAGAGACTACCTGTTTCTGGCCGATAAACTCACTCAAGTTTTGAGGCCGAAGAGAGAGATTGATAATCTTTTCTTCTTCGTTTTCTCTGGAATAATCAAAAAACCCTTCCTCACTCATAACATTTATCATATTGGGGCGACAACATTTTCCCGGCGCGCAATAGAAATCGGCCCGAACAGCTCTTCCTGCACCGCAACGATTTCGCGTAATTTTATCAGCTCTAATATCGCAAGAAATATCACCACAATCTCTAACTTACTTTTGGCCGAAGAAAACAATTTATTTAAAGCCACCTTTTCCTTTACAAGTAGAAGATGAAGTAAATCATGAATTTTCTCCTCAACTGTAAACTCATCCTTAATAACCTCAAAAAATATCTCTTTGGGAACCTCTTTTAATGCAGTCTTAAAAGCACTGATAAGGTCAAAAATTGAAGCCTCGATATAGACTTCCTTTTGCTGGGGGGTGGCTGGCCGAGGCATAAATTTAAGACGCTCTCTTTCCTTGGTCTTAAGAAATTGTGCTGCCTCTTTAAACTTCTCATATTCCAGAAGCTTCTTAACCAGTTCTTCTCTGGGGTCTTGCTCTTCTTCCTCTTCAATTTTTTCGCGCGGAAGCAGCATCTTTGATTTTATACTGATTAAGTTTGCTGCCATAACCATATATTCGGAAGCAACATTGATATCAAGAAGCTTCATTAGTTCTAAATATTGGATATACTGATCCACCACCTTTGCCGCCGGAATATCATGAATATCCAGATGATCCTTCTTGATAAGATAAAGAAGTAAATCCAATGGCCCCTCGAATATATCCAATCGTATCTTCATAATCCCATCGCCTTTTTAGCTTCGCCAAGTGTCGCAGAAGCAACTGCCTTTGCCTTTTTCTTTCCTTGCGCTAAAACATCAAATATATAATCTTTTTTCTTAAGAAGTTCTTTCTTTTTGGCTCGGCGCGGCCCGATAAATTCGTTTAGAATCTGGGCAAAAATCAACTTGCATTCTTTACAGCCACGGCTAGCTTGCGTACACCAGTTGCGAACCTCATCCTTTTTTTGAGGAGCAAATATACCATAATAGCTATAGACATTACAAATATCAGGATTCCCGCGATCATTCTTTTTTATGCGCTCTGGATCAGTAATCATTGATGTTATTTTACGTTTTAATGAATCCTCATCCTCATCTAAAGCAATAAAATTATCATAACTTTTACTCATCTTGCGCCCATCAAGACCCAATAGTCTTGAGGCAGAAGTTAAAAGCGGCTGCGGCTGGCGAAACACTTCTTTTTTATAAATAAAATGAAAGCGACGTATGATTTCACGACTTAATTCCAGATGAGGCAGCTGATCTTCTCCTACCGGCACAGCATGCGCTTTATAAAGAATAATATCGGATGCCTGAAGCACAGGATAGCCTAAAAAAGCATAGGTATTAATGTCTTTATCTTTTAGCTGCTTAACTTGTTCTTTAAAGGTCGGACAGCGTGAAAGCCAACCCAAGGGGGTAACCAATGAAAGTATAAGGTAAAGCTCAAGGTGCTCCTCTAGCTCTGATTGCACAAAAACCACTGACTTTTTAGGATCAATTCCAAAACACAACCAATCCGCCACATTATCGATTATCGAGGAACTGACCACTGAAGGGTCGTGATATTCGCTCATAAGAGCATGCCAATCAGCGACCATAAAAAAACAATCATATTCACTCTGCAGTTTTACCCAGTTAGAAAGCGCACCTACCCAGTGTCCAAGGTGAAGTCTACCGGTTGGTCTCATCCCGCTTAAAATTACTTTTTTCATAATTGTCTTATTTAAGTTTACGGGCGATTACTTCTTCGCTGAAGACATCTATTACATCGTCTTCTTGGATACCATCAAAACCAGTACCGATGCCGCATTCATATCCTTGAGCTACCTCGCGCACATCCTCTTTAAAACGTTTTAAGCTTGTGATTTTACCCTCATGCACGATTTCATTTCCTCTCATGACCTGGCAAATTGCAGCGCGCGTTATTTTTCCCTTCTCCACCATGCATCCGGCAATAATCCCGAAACGGGAGAGCTTAAATACTGTTTTTACCCTGGCTCTGCCCATAAACACACGGCGTATCTGGGGGGTAAGCATTCCTTCTAAGGCAGCCTTGATATCGTCAATAAGCTCATAAACTATTTGATAAATACGCAGCTCGATTCCCTTTTTTCTTGACAACTCTCTGGTTTGGGCATCAATACTCACTTTAAACCCCACCACAATGGAATCAGTTACTTCAGCTAAAAGCACATCAGAAGAGTTTATCGCTCCCACTCCTTTATGGGTGATAACCAGCTCTACCTCCTGAGACGGTATCTTTCCTAAAGCTGCTTCTACCGCTTCCAAGGTCCCGCCTACATCGGCTTTTAAAATAATCTTTAACTGCTTAAGGTTTTCTTCTTTTACTTTTTGATAAAGGTCTTCGAGTTTAAGGTGAGCAGGAGTAACCAGCTTTTTCTTTGCCGCTTCTTCTCTTCTGCGCTCCACAATCTCTTTTGCGCTCTTCTCATCCGGAACGACAAAAATTTGATCCCCGGGATTAGGTACCCCATTAAGTCCTAAAATTTCTGCCGGATATGCCGGCAAGACCGTGTTGATGGGGCGGCCGTGATCATCTAACATTGCCCGCACTTTGCCATAAAACAGACCGCAGACGCACCAATCTCCCACATCTAATTTTCCTTCTTGTATAAGAACAGTAACTAAAGGGCCTTTTCCTTTAGACAATCTTGCTTCAACTACAATCCCTAGTGCGGCTCTACCATAATCAGCCTTAAGCTCCATAATGTCTGATTGAAGAAGGATCAGCTCCAAAAGCTCATCCACTCCCTTACCGGTAACTGCTGATACCCCTACGGCGGTAGTCTTTCCTCCCCAGTCTTCTGGAGCAAGGTCATGTTTTGAAAGCTGCTGCTTAACCATATCAGGATCAGCATTAGCCTTATCCATTTTATTTATCGCAACAATTATAGGAACTTTAGCGGCCCGGGCATGGTCAATTGCTTCAACAGTCTGAGGCTTTACACCCTCATCCGCCGCTACCACCAAAACCACAATATCAGTAGCATTAGCGCCTCGCGCACGCATCGCAGTAAAAGTTTCATGACCAGGAGTATCAAGAAAGGTTATTTTTCCTTTATCAAGATGAACCTGGTAGGCACCGATATGCTGCGTAATCCCCCCGGCTTCTTTCTCAGTAATTTTACTTTTGCGTATATAATCCAGGAGCGAGGTCTTTCCGTGATCAATATGACCCATAAAGGTAACAATAGGAGCACGACCCTTAACCTCTTTTGTTTCCTCTTTTAAAATCACCTCTTCCTTTAAAGGCTTTTTCTTTAAATTTACCTGATATTGATAGGCAATGGCACCGGCAGCCTCTTCATTAAGATTCTGATTGATAGTATAAAACTTTCCCCTTTTTATTAAATCGGCCAGGAGCTCGGAAGGTTTTTTGCCTAATTTTACCGCCAAGTCTTTGACTGTGATTGGAAAATCAACTTCAATCACATTCTCTTCAATTTCTTTCTCTTTAAGCTCGGTGAACTCCGCTTTGATGACTTCGGCAGTTTCCTCATCCACGCTGGACATATGACTTTTTACCGGGAAATTAAGCTTCTTTAATTTCTCAATTAATTCTTTACTATCTACCCCTAACTCTTTTGCTAATTCATGAATTCTCATTCTTTAATACCCTCCAATCATTCCGCGCTGCTTTCCTCTTTTTTCTCTTCCTCTTTCTTTTCTACTTCTTTCTCTTTTTCTTTCTCTCCCTTTTTCTCTTCAGCTTTAGCTTCTTTTTCTTTAGCTTTAAGCTCTTTCTTGGCTTCCTCAACTATCTGCTCTGCCTTTTTCTTTCCAATACCTTTTAGCTTGGCAATCTCTTTGGGGTCGGCTTGAGCTAAATCTTTTAATTTACCATAGCCAGAATCAACTAATGTTACGGCCAGCTTCTTACCGACACTATGAAAATGCTGCAGGTTCTTTATCTCCTCTTCTCTAATCTCATGGGAACGCACATCTATCTCCCAGCCCACAAGCTTTGAAGCAAGGCGCACGTTTTGGCCTCTTTTACCGATTGCCAAGGAAAGCTGATCCCCTGCAACCAGAACTCTGGCGCGCTTATGCTCTCTATCTAATTCTATAAGCGATACTGTGGCGGGTGAAAGCGCAGCCTTAATGAATTCTTTAATATCTTCATGCCACCTGATAATATCAATTCTTTCACCTCTTAACTCTTCTATGATATTCTTTACGCGCGAACCTCTTATTCCCACGCAAGCTCCTACACAGTCTACTTTATCGTCTTTAGAGTATACTGCTATTTTTGTGCGCTCACCTACTTCCCGCGCGATATTCTTTATTTCTACAATCCCTTCATAAATCTCAGGCACTTCCAGTTCAAAAAGCTTCTTCACCAACCCTTCATGCCGGCGCGAAAGTATTATCTGAGTACCCTGTTCTTTCTTTACCTCAAAGACATAGGCCTTTACTCTTTCTCCTAACCGCAGTCTATCAAGGGGTGAGAGAAAAGAATGAGGGATAATCCCTTCAGCCTTGCCCATAAGATCCAGAATCACAGCCTTTTTCTCAAGCCGATAAACCACTCCTCCTACAATATCTCCTTCTTTACCCTTGAATTCATTGTAGACATTTTCTTTCTCGGCCTCGCGTATTTTCTGAATTATTACCTGACGTGCAGTCTGAGCAGCAATGCGCCCAAATTCTTTAGAAACAATTTCTTTACCCGCAATATATACACGGATATCCCCCTTAGCGGGATCTATCTTTACCTCCACTTCCTGCTCTTCGTCAGTTTTAAGTTTTGCTATTTTTTTGGCTGCAACTGTAAGGGCGTGTTTTACCGCCTCAAGAAGCAGGTTTTTATCAATACCTTTTTCTCTCTCTAACTGTTCTAGAATACTTAAGAATTCCTTGTTCATGATTATATCCTCTCCTTACCTAGCTTTATTTGTTCGAACGTAATTTCGACTCCTTTACCATTTTTCTCAACATACACTCCTTTATCACTAACGTCCAAAACTTTCATTTCCAAATAACTTTTATCTTCGATGGGCTGATTAAGCCAGAATGAAACCACCTTTCCCTTAACACGCATAAAATCTTTATAAGTCTTTAAGGGTCTGGTTATACCGGGAGAATTTACCTCTACCGTAAAATCCTCTCCCAAAAGCTTATGCTCTTCTAGATAAGAAAAGATCTTTTTATTTATCCTGGCGCATTCATCGATAGTGATTCCACCCTGGGGGTAATCGATTAAACAACGCACAACAGTTTTTGACCCGGAGTAAAAAACCTTAAACTCTACTAAATCCAGTCCTTGCTCTTTAAGGATTTCTTCAACTTTTGACTGTATCTGGCTTTGCTGCTCTTTCACCGTACTCATCTTTTAAAAAATTTAACAATTCTTCCCTGGAAAAACTAAACTTATCGCCGCTTTTACGCACTTCAAGATCGACCTTTTGGCTCTGGGCATAGTTTTTCCCCATAATTACAATATAAGGATTACCAATAAGGCAGGCATCATTAAACTTTACTCCTGCTGCCTCATCGCGTTCATCAACTAATGTTTTTAATCCCTGTTTGGCGAAATCCTCCCTTAACGCCAGAGCCTCTTTAAGAAAATTATCACCCAGCACCACTAAACTCACATCAAAAGGAGCAATTGTAGCTGGCCAGGCAAAACCTTTTGAATCAGCGCATTGCTCTGCAATCGCGGGAATAAGACGGCTCACTCCGATGCCATAACAACCCATAATAAAGGGTTTTCGCTGGCCGTCTTTATCAAGAAAAAAAGCTTCCTGCGCCAGGGAATATTTAGTTCCCAGCTGAAAAATATGCCCTACCTCAACCATGCGCGTCTCTTTAAGAGTCCTCTTACACCCCGGGCATTTTCCTTTTTCTTTAAAATATCTCTTGCAAGATTCACAGTAAAAAAGTATATCTTCACCGATTGGGGCCGGAACCATAAATTCATGGGAAGCGCTTCCGCCCATCATTCCCGGATCAGCCTCAACCATAACGTAATCCAAACCGCACTCTTTAAGTATCTCATTATAGGCATAGCGCATTTTTTCATAGTTTTCATTCAGGCCTTTCTCATCGGCATCAAAGCTGTAAGCATCTTTCATCATAAATTCACAACTGCGCATCAGACCAAAGCGTGGGCGCGGCTCATCCCGGAATTTAACCTGAATCTGATAAAGAATGCGCGGAAGCTGTTTGTAGGAAACAATGCATTTTCGCGCGATTTCAGTAATTTCTTCTTCATGGGTCGGCCCCAGGCACAAAGTCCGATTCTTTCTGTCCTGAAACTTAAACATCACCTCTTTAAGGTCTTCGTCACGCCCGGTCTTCTCCCACAGCTCAATCGGCTGCAGCGCACTCATAAGAAGCTCCTGTGCCCCTTGGGCGTTCATGTGCTTTCTGATAATATCACTTACATTTTCAAGCACACGCTGGCCCAGGGGAAGATAGGAGTATATTCCGGAAGAGACCATAAACAGAAAACTTCCTCTTAGCAAAAGTTTCTGGCTTCTGCATTCAGCTACCTTCGGGTCTTCTCTGGTTGTAAAAATAAAGCTCTCAGAATACAGCATCGTTTATTACTTTATAAGGAACTCCCTGCCTTTCTCACTAACATCAGGCTTAAATATGTTTTCGTTTATTGAAATCCCCTTCTTTTTAAAAATCGTAAAGAAATCAGGCTTACCTAAACACTTAAATTTGCCTTTTAATTTACCCTCTTCAGTGACTTCCTCGGCCTCGTAACGGAAAACATCGCGCAAAACAATCGCATTATCACTTAACTCGCCCACTTCACTGATATAGTTTATTTTTCGGGAACCATCGATAAGTTGATCGTGCTGCACAATCAGATTAAGACCCGAAGAGATCTGGCGCCGTATCCCCCACACTGGTATATTAAGTCCGGCATAAAGAGACATGGTCTCAAGTCGCCCCATAGCATCGGAAGGCCTTGAAGCATGAATTACCGCCAAACAACCCCGGTGACCGCTGTTTAATGCTTGCAGATAATCCATTGCTTCCTCCCCTCTGATCTCTCCTAAAATAATACGGGTAGGCCGCATACGAAGAGTGTTACGAAACAAATCTCTGATCGTGACCTCGCCCTTGCCTTCGATATTGGGGGGTTTGGTAAGAAGTCTGACCACATGGTCCTGGCGCAAACTCAACTCTAGGGCATCTTCAATAGTAACAATGCGCTCAGAGCTATCAATATATGAAGAAAGCACCTCCACTGTTGTGGTTTTACCACTTCCAGTAGCACCTGAAAAAAGAATGTTCAACTTTGCCTTAACACAGGCGGTAAGAAACTCTGCCATTCGTTCATCAATAGTACCCAGAGACACTAAGTCTTCTACCTTTTCAATAGTGCGTAAAAACTTTCTGATTGTCATCATCGCTCCCCCTATTGCCAGGGGAGGAATAATCACGTTGACGCGCGAGCCGTCATCCAAGGAAAAATCAACATAGGGAAGACTCTCATCCAGACGCCGGGCAGAAGGGGCAAGCATCTTTTCGATGATATAACGCAGGTGAGCTTCATCATCAAACGTTATATCAGTGAGGGTTTTTTTACCCTCCTTTTCCATATAAACCTTAAAAGGTCCATTGACCATGATCTCACTAATCTCTTTATCCTCCATAAGATGCTGTAACGGCCCCCATCCTAAAAAGTCGTCGCATAAAGAATTAATAATTTGATCTTTCTGGGCATCATCAATCTGATAACGGGACTGGCGCCTTCTGGTTTCAAATATCCGAAGAGTACGTTCGCGTATGACATCAGCATTGAGATGACGCTCCGATACAATAGCAGTGCCTAATTCCCTGCGAATTTCTCTTTTAATTAATTTTTCGTCCATATCCGATCAATCTCCTTTAATAAATCACTTACGCTATTTTTTTCATTGGTCCACCCTAAAATCTTATCTTTCCTAAAAATAGCCCCTTTTTTTTTGCCAAACGCTATCCCGATATCAGCCTGATAAGCCTCACCAGGCCCGTTTACCACACAACCCATAAGGGCGATTTTTAACGGCTTGCTAAAACCGGCTTTACCAATCTCTTTTTTAAACCTATCAACAATATTGATAAGGTCTACCTCACAGCGCGAACACGTTGGACACGAAACTATCTGAGGGCCGAATTTACGTAAATCCAAAGACTGCAAAATATATTTTGCCCCTCTTATCTCCCAAAAGGAGGGAGCTGTCAACGATACTCTGATAACGTCCCCGATACCTTCAGAGAGTAATATCCCTAACCCCACCGAAGACTTGATAATGCCTTCCAAAAAAGGACCACTGGCAGTAATCCCTAAATGTAAGGGATAGGAGAATTTCTTCGCAAATAACCTGTTAGCGATGACTGTGGAAGCAATATCAGACCCTTTTAATGAAACCATTATATCAAAGAAGTTTTCCTTCTCCAACATTTTAAGACACCCTTCGGCTTTCCTAACCATTGCTTGCGCTAAAGAATGAGGACTCTTAAAATTTCTCTTAAAGCCACCGGAATTTATGCCCACCCTTATAGAAACTTTATGCTTTTTGGCTGCTCTTGCAATTTCTCTAATCTGGCCTTCTTTAGTGATATTCAAAGGGTTTATGCGTATCCCGTCAAATCCAGACTCAATAGAATGAAGCGCTAACTCAGGGCTAAAATGAATATCAGCAACCAAAGGTAGCGATACATGTTGTTTAAGACGACTAAGCAATTTTAGATCTTGCTTCTCTTTTACGGCAATGCGTATCGCCTCTACCCCTTCCTCTTCTAACCGCTTTGCCTCAGCAATAACTCTCTGGGGCTTACGGGCATCAGATTTAATCATACCCTTTATCCGTACGGGATTTTTGCCGCCCACTTTAAGATTACCTATCTTTACAGTCCTATTCATCTTAAGATTTGCTCTCTAGGGTTTGCTGTGTTTCTTGCCTTTTACCATGCCAGATTTTAGAGCCAAACCGGATAACATCGTTATAAAACACAAAAACAATTAAAAACGCAATTAAAATAAAGCCCAGCTGCGTGATAAAATCTTCGGTCCTCTCACTTATTTGTTTTTTTCGTATCTTTTCGATAAAGAAAAGAAAAAGATGCCCTCCGTCCAAAAGCGGCAACGGAATCAAATTTACGATTGTCAAACTCACATTTAATACTGCCATTAGATGTAAAATCGCTACGATCCCGATTTTAAGAGCTTCGGAGGTGATATAAAAAATACCTAACGGCCCTGCCACTGCCTCTTTAAAAGGCACAATCCCTAAAATCATAAAGGTAAAACCTTTGACGATAAAAAATGCAGTGCGCAAAGTAGCCTCTACTCCTTTAAAGAATGCATGAAAAAAATTATATTTTACGATTTTTATTTTCGATGAGGCTGATATTCCTACAATAGGCACGGTTCTTTTTCTGCCAAAAGCATCGCTGATTTCTTTTTCTTTAAGGGGGACCTTAAAATCCAGTATCTGGCCGTCTCTTTCTATTTTTAATGTTATCATCTCTTGGCTGCGATAAATCTTTTCAGACATCTCAAACCAGTTTTGAACCTTCTCATCGTTTATCTCAATTACTTTATCGTTCTCCTGGATACCGGCCTCATAAGCAGGGTACTCCTCAAGCACTTTTCCCACCACCGTATCCGGATAAGGAAACCCCACTACCCCCATTACCCAAAAAAGAATAAAAGCAAAAATGAAATTAAATAAGGGGCCAAAAAATACAATCTTCATCTTTATGCCGATGGGCTTAGATAAAAACTCAAAAGGATGGCCGTGATATTCAGAACGCATATCTCCGGCTAACTTCACATATCCACCTAAGGGAAAGGCACAAATCCAAAAATCAGTTTCTTTACCCTTACGTTTAAAAATGGGGGTGCCAAATCCGATAGAGAAGCGCTCTACTCTTACGCCGTTACGCCGGGCAGCTAGAAAATGACCGAATTCATGCACAACAATCAACACACTTAAAATTAAGATAAAAATTATAAGATTTAACATAACTTCTCTAAATATACCTTTGCTTTATCCCGCGCCCATTTATCCCAAAAAAATACATCTTCGATACTCTTTATTTTTCTTGAAGGATAATGCTGAGAAAAATGCTTCATCACTTTTTGAATGTCACTAAACTTTATCTTTTTTTCTAAAAAGTATTGTATTGCCACTTCATCACAGGCATTAAGCACGCAAAGCCCATTATCTTCTCTTCTAGCGGTATCTAAAACAATTTTAAGTAACGGATACTTTTTGTAATCCACCGGCGCAAATGAGAAAGAAAATCCTTTAGCAAAGTTAACTCCCTTTGCGGCCTTAGCACGGCGGGGATAACAAAGAGAAAATGAAATCGGCATTTTCATATCAGGCGGATAAAGACAGGCAAACATTGTATTATCCTCGTATTCAACAAGAGCATGGATTGCGGATTCACGATGAATAACCACCTCTATTCTTTCAAAGCCAATATTGAAAAAACGCTGTGTCTCTATAACCTCAAATCCTTTATTTACCAAAGTCGCACTATCCACTGTGATGCGCCGGCCCATATTCCAGGTGGGGTGTGAAAGAACCTCTCTTGGCCCCACGCGCTTTAGGTCTTTTTTATCATAATCAAAAAAAGGACCGCCAGAAGCAGTAAGATATACTTTTTGCAACTGCTTATCTTTGTCATTCAGTAGCTGAAAAAGAGCGTTTATCTCACTATCAACGGGAAGAATCTCGGTATTGTGGCGGCGCGCCTCCTGAAATACCAACTTTCCCGCAACTACTACTGATTCTTTGTTCGCCAAAGCAACTCTTTTGACATACTTAATATTAGTAAGTAACGGCACTAAACAAGAAATACCAGAGATAGCCATCACAGAAATATCAGCGCCTAAAGAAGAGAATTCCTTTAATCCGTTCTCGCCCTTAAAAAGTTTTACTCCCCCCTTAAGTGTCTTTTGCAAATTTTTGGCTGCAGCCTCGTCTTTCACGCATACATACTTTGGTTTAAACTCTTTGATCTGCTCCTTTAATGTTTTTATGTCCTGATTGGCGCAAAGCCCAACCACTTTAAATTCTTTAGGGGCCCCTCGTATAACACTAAGCGCACTCTTTCCGACAGATCCGCTGGAGCCAAAAATTAATATTTTCTTCATTGCCATCTTTACTCTATATATTATTCATCCACTTCATCCACCGTCTAAATGCGGTAAACGATAAACCTGTATCTATTGCATTATTGTTAGGTAAAGATAAAACGTGGGGGCAGTAAAAATCAAACTATCAATTACATCCAATACACCTCCCATGCCAGGCAAAATCTTTCCTGAATCCTTGACTTGACAATCTCTTTTTATGAGAGACTCAAAGAGGTCGCCTAACTGGGAAACTAACGCCAAAATAATAATTATAAGTATTTTGGCCCAAAAACCAATAGTGGTGATAAAAAAAGTAAAAATTACACCTATTATAAAACTGGTAGAAAATCCACTGATAGCCCCTTCGCGCGATTTCTGCGGACTTACGCGTTTAATCAAAGGGGTTTTGCCAAACTTCTTGCCCCAGAAAAATGCTCCGATATCAGAAGACTTTGTCACTGCCAACAAAAACCCTGTAAGCAAAGCTCCTTCAGGGAGTTGACGCACTCTTATTACAAAGCTAAAACACCATGCGATATAAAGAATTCCAAACACGGTTGCCGAAATAGAAAGAACCGGTTGTGGCCTTTCTTTTTTTGTGAGCTCAACTGAAAATAAAAAGAACAGTCCGATAACAATAAATAAAAACTGCCACCCTTCTTTTATGGGAAGACTGAAATAAATTGTAACCGGAATAAACGCTCCCACCAAAAGCCCAAAAGGCTTAAACAGCCGCACCCCTTTTTTCTCTACCATATAGAAAAATTCATAAAGCGCAATGAGGGTAAGTGACGTAACCATTATCCCACATAAAGGATAGTATATTACGGCAAAAAGAGTAATAAGACTTAAGATAAAAGCAGTAAGTATTCTTTTAGTCATACGCCTCCAAACCTTCTTTGACGCTGCCCGTAGGCATTGATTGCCTTTTTTAATTCGCTGCCATTAAATTCCGGCCAGAACACCTCTGGAAAATAAAGCTCAGCATAAGCCAGGTTCCAAAGCAAGAAATTACTTATGCGCTGCTCACCTGAAGTTCTTATGAGGAGATCCGGGTCGGGAATGTCTGCCAAGGCAAGAGATTTTGAAAAGGAAGCCTCATCGATATCATCTTCTGATATAACACCACTCCTACAATTTGCCAAAAGTTTTTTTGCCCCTTCGACAATATCCCATCTTCCTCCATAATCCAAAGCTACATTGATAAGAAAACTTTTATTTTCTTTGGTGCTTCTCTCTGCTTCTTCTATTCTTTTTATAACTTTTTTATCAATACGATCCCTGCGGCCTATCATTTGTAATTTTATATCATTCTCTTGGAGTTCTTTTAGGTACTTATCGATAAACTTCTCAAGGCTTGAGAAAAGAAATTTTATTTCAGAGCGCGGTCTATCCCAGTTCTCGGTCGAAAAAGCAAAAAGAGTAATAGCCTTCACCCCCAGACGTTGGGCCTGGCGGATAACTTCCCGCACTCTTTCCATGCCTTCTCTATGCCCCTCAAAGCGCGGTAAGCCCCTATCTTTAGCCCACCTGCCATTACCATCCATGATTATCGCAATATGCTTGGGTATCTTCATTTAATTATTTTGCCGCATCGCTTCGGGCCTACTAAAAATTAAGGGGGCATATGCCCCCTTCCTAAAAACACAGGCTCTTTTTGTTTTTACTACCTTCCCTTTAACTTCTGCTTTATCAATGCTTCTTTCAGGCTGTTTTCCAATTTCTGATTGATTTCTTTTAATTTTTCAAGATCTTCGCTTAAGAATTCTACCTGCAATGTTAATGCATCTACGTTTTTCTTAAGAGTCTCATTCTCTGCTTGTAATGTGCTGTTAGCTTCTATAGCCTCCTCCATGGTCATACGTATGGAAGATTTTTGAGTCAGTTCAACCCTATACTCATCATCAATAAGTTTCATCTTTATCAAACTCGAACCCCCCACAATTACCAACACCGCGATGATGCCAAGCAAAAGGCTCACGCTTAAGGGGTTGTCTCTCATTTCAGCTCTTCTTCAAACTCAAAATTTTCCTCTTCCAAACGCTCTTTATCAACACGCGCTACGCCTCTTTTGGGTAATATTACGATTTCCACCCTTCTGTTAAGCTGTTTTCCCTGCTTGGTGTTGTTGCTTGCTACCGGATGATGCTCTCCGTATCCGATCGCAGATAACCTTCCAGCACCAACACCGTTTTCCTCTAAGTAATGAAGCACACTTAAAGCACGATGGGCGGATAATTCCCAGTTTGATTTCCATCTGGAACGTTTAATAGGCACATTATCAGTATGGCCTTCGATGCCAATGCGATTTTGCGGAACTTCTTCTTTCAATATCCGGGCAACTTTACTTAACGCAGGGTAGCTTTCAGACCTTAGCATTGCCTTACCAGAATCAAAAAGAATCTCAGCTACAAAGGCAATCACTAAGCCTTTTTCTGCCATTTTTAAACGCACCTGCTCATCTCTTATTTCTTTAGACAGTCTTCGCTCTAAAACACCCCTTGCCCTGCTTAACTCATCCAATTCGCTTCGCAAAGAATATATCTTTTCCAAGTCAGAACGCCTGCCCTTTTGAACTACAAATGCGCATCCATTTACTAAAAAAATAGTTAAAACTAACAGAATAAAAGGCGTTGTGCTTCTCTTCATAATACCTCCTTTTTAATTATAATTTAGCAAATGTTAGGGTATCACAATTACCCTAGCCCGTCAAGCTCTTTTGAGCCTCCAAAACGAGCAAATCTATATATTTTAAAAGCAAAATGGGATATTACCCACCTTAGCTTTCACTCTTTATCAACTCCTTAAACCTCACAAGACATAAGATACCCATAATCAAATAAGACCAGAGAATAAGCCAAAGACCTAAGCCAATTCTGACCCGCAGAATTGCTTTGTCTAAATCGGTGGTCTGTATCTTAAAAACCGCAATGACAAATATCAAAACTCCGATTACGCCAATGGCAAGGTTAACCCATTTATCCTTCTCTAAGAAATGAACTAAAAGAGCAAAAATTATAGCCAAAATAGGAATGATCCATATCGCAAAACTTTTCTTATCCACCCCCTCAATACCAGGATTGAATATTTTTGCAATTGTGATAATGAGACGAGACTCCTCACTGTTAGCCATTATTGGCACCTGAAAACCACTGATCGTAGCGATCTTCTCCTGGCTTTTGCCGGAAATAATCTTTGTGAACCAGCCGGCTTGTTCTGATTCTACGCTTACCCAAGGAAGAAAAAATCCCAAGAAAATCAGTGCGGCAAGTGCAATAGTCATTGGTCTATGCAATTCCTTCATTTTACCTCCTTTAGCTTAAATCACCCTTAAAATACTTGGTATATTTTATCTCTATTTTTTTACAGATACAAGGGTTTATTATGATCAATAAAAAAGGCCTACGGTATCACCGTAAGCCTTATGTTTATAACATGGTTGCGGGGGCTAGATTTGAACTAGCGACCTCAAGGTTATGAGCCTTGCGAGCTACCTGACTGCTCCACCCCGCGAAAAGTACTGATTTTTGTTCACTATATTAACAACTTATTCTGCGATGTCAACAACTATTTCATTTTTACGCGCAACACCTAAGTCTTGACGCGCAATTGTCTCATAAATAGCCGGGTCTTTGCCTACCTTATCTAATTTTTGCTCAAGCTCTGCTATCTCTTTCTCTACTACTTTAACCCTTGAAAGTAGCTCTACGTTTGCCTGACGCAACTTCTTTAGCCTTGTGTAATTAGGGAAATACACAACAAAGAAGACCGCTGCAATCAGCGAAACTAAAAATGTAATCTTTGTGAACTTAGAGTACCTTGTATTTGAAAGTCTTACCCGCATATCGTGCTTTTTTATCTAATTCCTCCTCGATCCTTAATAACTCATTATATTTTGCAAGCCGGTCAGTGCGAGAGAGAGAACCAGTTTTTATCTGCCCGCATCCAGTTGCTACCGCAAGATGCGCAATAGTGGTATCTTCGGTTTCTCCGGAACGATGGGAAATAACTGAGGTATAGCGATGCTTGGATGCTAACTCAATGGCAGCTAGTGTTTCTGAAAGAGATCCTATCTGATTTACTTTAATCAAAATTGAATTCGCCACTTTCTCATCAATGCCTTTCTGTAGGCGTTTAGTATTGGTCACGAAAAGATCATCACCCACAAGCTGGATTTTTTTGCCCAGCTCTTTTGTAAGAAGCGCCCAACCAGCCCAATCATTCTCATCAATCCCATCTTCAATAGAAACAATGGGATATTTTTCAACCATTCTAGAGTAAAAATCTACCAGATAAGAGGCATCAACATTCTGGCCTTCAAAATTATAGGAGCCGTTCTTAAAAAATGAACTTGCGGCACAATCCAGAGCAAGAGCGATTTCTTTACCCGGTTGATAACCTGCTTTCTGGATTGCTTCGATTATTAAACTTAAAGCTTCTTCATTGGTATTCAAATTAGGGGCGAATCCTCCCTCATCACCCACTGAGGTTGAAAGACCCTTTTGTTTCAATATTGACTTTAAATTATGAAACACCTCAGTGGCTGCCTGAAGCGCTCTGCTAAATTTAGCAAATCCTATGGGAGCAATCATAAATTCCTGGATATCTAGATTATTGTCGGCATGCACTCCGCCATTTAAAATATTCATCAAAGGCACCGGCAGAAGATTTGCTTTTGTTCCCCCCAAATACCTGTACAAAGAAACTTTTTTAGAAAGTGCCGCTGCTCTTGCAGTCGCAAGTGAAACACCTAAAATAGCATTGGCGCCCAATTTCGATTTATTAGGTGTCCCGTCTAAATCCAACAAAATCTTATCTATTTTCTTAAAATTGGGGTCTTGACCTTTGATTTTAAGAGCGATTGTCTTATTTACGTTGTTAGCAGCCTTTAAAACTCCTTTGCCCATGTACCTGTTTTTGTCTTTATCGCGTAACTCCAGCGCCTCGTGCTCACCAGTTGAAGCGCCAGAAGGAACTATTGCCCTTCCTAAAATACCGTTACTTAAAACCACATCCACTTCTATGGTGGGATTGCCTCGCGAATCAAGAACTTCCCTTGCATGCACTTTTTTAATCTTAGCCATCATGCCTCCTCACTTTTACGTGCTACTAAATATTTGTTGTTAGGGTTTATCGTTTATAAAGACCTGTTATTTGCGCTTGGGCAATAACATGCCCTTGCATTGCATTTATTAAATCTTTTTTTGTTGCGCCTCTTTCTAGAGGCAAAACCGTATCCAAAGCATAAAGCTTAAAAATATAATGGTGCGGCTTGCCCCGCGGAGGACACGGCCCCCCATAACCAATTCTTCGAAAATCATTTATTCCTTCTTTTGTGCCTTTAGGAAGTTTTCCTCTTGCTGCTGCATTTTCTTCAAGATATCTGACAGTGGGGGGAATATTAAAAATTACCCAGTGCACCCAGGTACCAAAAGGGGCGTCAGGGTCATCACAAATAAGAGCAAAGCTTCTTGTTCTTTCAGGGATATCGCTCCAGACCAAGGGAGGAGAAAAATCTACTGATTCACAGGTATATCTGGCAGGGATATAGTCACCGTCCTTAAAGGCACTGCTCCTTATTTCTAAAGAAAAGGCATCTGCACCGCAGGCCATGAACACCAAAAAAAATAAAACCCAAAATTTTGGTCTAGTTCTTCGCATTTCTCCTCCTTCTCCTCTACTCAAAAAATCTATTGGTGATGGGCATGCGCCGATCTTTTCCAAAAGCACGAGGGGTGATCTTTATTCCTACCGGAGCCTGACGCCGCTTATATTCATTAGTATCTACCATTTTAATGACTCCCCTGACTAAATCCTTTTTAAATCCTTTCTCTACAATTTTATCCAGAGAATAATCTTCCTCCACATATAATTTAAGAATAGGATCAAGTAATTGATAAGGAGGCAGGGCATCCGTATCTAGCTGGTTTGGCTTTAGTTCTGCTGAGGGAGGCCGCTGCAATACTGAATTTGGTATTATGGCTCGTCCCTCTTTTTTATTTATATAACGGGCCAGCTTATAGACTAGGAGCTTGGGTACATCTTTTAACACCCCGAATCCACCTACCATATCCCCATAAAGAGTGCAATAGCCACAAGAGACTTCGCTTTTATTACCGGTATTCAATACCAAATAGCCGAATTTATTGGAAAAAGCCATAAGGATATTTCCTCTAATGCGCGCCTGAATGTTTTCCTCTGCTTTGTTGGTTTTTCCTTTTTTAAAAAATGGCGAAAACGCCTTTAGATAAGAGTTAAAAATATCTTCTATGTTAACTTCGGTATACTTTACTCCTAAATTATGGCACATTTTCTTTGCGTCACCAAAGGTACCAGAAGAGGTATAAGGTGAAGGCATAATAAGAGCATGCACATTATCTTTCCCCAAGGAAAGAGCAGCTAACGAAACTGTTACTGCAGAATCTATGCCGCCACTTACCCCGATGACAACCTTTTTAAACCCATTTTTTCGCACATAGTCAGCGAGCCCTAAACATAAAGCTGAAAATGCCTCTTCCTCCTCTTTAACCAAGCCTCTTTTTGTAAGATACTTTTTCTTGCGATCAAGGCTAACAATAAGTAGGTCTTCGGCGAATCTCTTTGCACAAGCAGCAAGTTTTCCTTGCGGCGAATACACCTCGCTGGTTCCATCAAAAACAAGCTCATCCTGACCACCTGCTAAATTACAATAAAGCACAAATGAATTGAGCTGCTTTGCTGCCGCAGATAAGACTTTTTCACGGGCGGCAATTTTTCCCAGATGAAAAGGAGAAGCAGAAATATTTATCACAAAATCTAGATTTTTCCCTTTTAAAGAATTTATAAAATTTTGACTCCAGATTTCTTCACAAATGCTTACCGTAAAAGTGCAACCCTTAAATCCATAGAAAGGCCTATGCGCTCCCGGCGTAAAATATCTTTTTTCATCGAAGACACCGTAATTAGGCAAATAGATTTTATGATAGGCATCTCTTGTCTGGCCATCCTGAATAAGCGCGCAGGCATTGTATATTAAATCTTTCTTTTTATCCACAAACCCCACTAAAGACGCCAAGCCCTTTGACTCTTTTTTTATCGCCTTGAGACAGCGAATGTTTTTCTCAATAAAGTGGGGTTTTAACAAAAGGTCTTCGGGAGGATAGCCTACCAATGCCAGCTCCGGAAAAACAACTAAATCCGCGCCCATTTGCCGGGCTCTTCGGATATAGCTGATTATCTTATTGCTGTTCTCTTCTAAATTTCCTACAAAAGGATTGATCTGGGCTAAAGCAACCTTCATTTTTATCACTTTTCCTTAAGATAGGTATTATACGCTAAATCCTAGAAGTATCAACCCATTCGACTACGCTCAGGGTTGATGCTGAGCCCCGCGCTTCGCTCGGGATAAACGAAGTCGAAGCATCAAGCTGCACTTCTCCAGCGCCGCCACAAAAAGATTCCTACCACGATCAAAAACAAAGCTATAATCTGAGACGTAGAAAAAGGCCCTAGGCGCCCGCGAGGATCTGCTCTAAAGAACTCAATAATAAACCGAAAAACCCCATAGAATAAAAGATAATAAATACCCACCTGTCCTTCGAATTTACTCCTAGTGCGATAGATCATAAGGAAACTAAACAACAATAACAAGAAAAATGCTGAAATCAACTGAGTAGGAATAACTTTAACCCTTAATGCGCCAGCAGGACTTCCAGGAGGAAATAATACTCCTATCCAGGAATCAGTAGACCTTCCATAGCAGCAACCGTAAAAAAAACACCCTAATCTTCCAAAGGCATGGCCAAGAGGAATACCTAAAGCAATAACATCGCCAAACTTTGCGAAACTTATACTGTATTTTCTGGTCAAAAAGATGAGTGCAACAAAGCCCGAAAGAATACCGCCATAAAATACAAATCCACTGCGTCCAAAAAGAACAGCTAAAGGGTGTTGTAAGAACTGCTTAAATTCTATTGCAACGTAAAGAAAACGGGCGCCGACAAAACCAAAAACAATCGTCCAAAAAATGATATTAGAAAAAGTATCCCTTGCTATTTGCTTACGCTTTGCTTCTTTGGCGCATACCAAATACCCGAAAACTATGCCCAAAAATGCAAAAAAACCATAAGTATAAATAGTCAACGGACCTATTCTAAACAAAACCGGATACATAACAAATTAAGGTTTCTTTGATTCTAAAATGATATTTACCGGTCCATCCAGTTCAAGCTGGATATCCATATGAGCCCCAAACACCCCACCCTTTACGTCTAGGTTTCTGGATCTTAGGAGAAGTAAAAAGTCCGCAAACATTTTATCTGCCGCTTCCTTAGGCATTGATTTTTCAAAAGAAGGGCGTCGGCCCTTATCAGTGTTAGCGCAAAGAGTAAAATTAGAAATGCACAAGATTTGATAATTTTTATCCTTTACCGAAAAGTGCATTTTGCCTTCTTCATTCTCAAAAATCCTTAAATTTACAACCTTTTGCGCAATCTCTTCTAAGTTAGCCGGGCTATCTCCTTTTTCTATCCCTGCAAAAAGAGCAATTCCTTTTTCAATGGATGAGAGAGTTTCCCTTTCCGCTAAAACCTTACCCTTATTTACTCTTACAACCAGTGCTTTCATGTGTCTTCATTGAATCCGTTAAACGATAACCCTGGAATGTTTCTCTTTTCTCCAGTTCTTTTTTTATAGCCTCGATTACTTCCTGTTTTCGATTTATCCATGAAGGCGCCACTAGATATTTATCTGAAGCATCAGAAACTAATCTTAATATTACAAAGAATCGCGGGATTCTTTCCAAAAAGTCACATACTATTTTGACATACTCCTCTTTATCCAAAAGGTTTACTCTTTTTTGCTCATACATTTTCTCTAAAGGGGTGTCTTTTAATACATGAAAAACATGAAACTTTATTCCCTGAATATCAAGCGAAGCTAACTCTTTAGCATCCTCCAGTATCTGATTATGATTTTGAGAAGGAAGACCCAGGATAAGATGCACACCGACGTTTATCCCATAATTACGTGTGAGCCTAAACGCTTTTAAGAAATCCTCATAAGTGTGATTGCGATTTATATTTTCTAAAAGGTGGTTATGTGTAGTTTGCAACCCATACTCTATCCACACTAAATAGTCTTTGGTATATTGAGAAATTAACTTTATCTTTTCTTCATCAACACAATCCGGTCTGGTAGATATGGTTAAGCCCACAATTTCAGGATATTTTTTAATCACTTCATAAGCTTTGCTCAACTCCTCTAAACTGGCATAGGTATTGGTAAACGCCTGAAAATAAGCAATAAATTTCTTAACCCCGTAACGTTGATTATAAAATTCTATAGATTCCTCGATCTGAGATTCAAGCGCGCTATTTGTATAGGCGAATCTGGAAAACCCTCTATTATTACAGTAAATACAGCCTTGACTACTTAATGTTGCATCTAAATTAGGGCAGCTAAAGCCGGCGTCAAGACTTAAGCGATGGATGCGCTCGCCAAACATCTTCTTAAGATAGTTGTTGAATGAATAAAACCTATCCTTCATTATGTTTTCTTTGTGCTGTAGACACAACCACAGTAATTCTGACGATAAAAGTTGTGCTTTTTAGCCAATTCCATAGTGTTTTTAAACCCGTCTTCTTTTTTAAAATCAAGAGAAAGAAACTTATCTTTTCCCAGGCGTTTGCCAATTTCAAGTATTTGTTCGCTGTTTTTATGAGGACTTATTGTTAAGGTGGTAGTGAAATAATCAAATTCTTTATCAACGCAAGTATCAAAGGTCCTTTTAAGGCGCAATCGATAACAAACCAAGCAGCGTCTTGCGCCCTCACACTCATCACTTAGCGCCCGGCACTCTTTAAACCAATCATCCGCCCTGTATTCTCCCATAATTATTTTTGTATTGCAGAGCCTACTGACCTCGACTGCGACTTTTTTTCTTTTTATATATTCACCGGCGGGATGAATGTTGGGATTAAAGAAAAAACCTTCTACATAAAACCCTTCTTTTTTTAATCGCCCAATAGAAGCAAACGCGCACACCCCGCAACAAATGTGTAATAAAACTTTCTTCATAACAATTTAGAGCCCGAAATAATCTTTGATAGTAACAAATACTACCTCGTCTCTTAATTCGGGTAATTTCTTTCTAAGCACTTTTAGGGTATTTTTTCTGGGATGAGCAATAACAATAATCTTACCCTTCTCTTTTGCTTTCTCGACCAAAACCGCTAGTTTCGCCTCTATTGTTTTTAGATCATCAACTGCATCCAAAAATCCCTCATTATAACCGCAGCGCACACCTTCTTCTTTGGCAATTCTGTAGGCAACTGACTTTTGTGAAGTGCGGCTATCGATAAAAATCAAATCCTTTCTTTTTATCTCCCTCATTACCACCTTCATTAACTCCTCATCCTCAGTAGCCTTTGAACCCATGTGATTATTAACTCCGATAGCAATACGCATATAGTTAAGATAATAACGCAGAAGTGAGTCGATTTCTTTTCTGCTTAGAGATTCACTTATGAATTTAAGCTTGGCAGGCTGATAATTATCCTTACTTCTCGGCTCTAAGGGTAGGTGAATAAAAACCGAATAGCCACAACGGGAAGAGATATGAGAGACGTTCTTTGAGAATTTCAATCCCGGAAGTATCGAAACAGTCAAAGGAATATCTAAAGAATGAACTTCTTTTAACTCCTCAAGGTATTTCCCTAAATCATCAAAAATCAGTGCGATTTTTGGTTTCTGCGACTGAACAGAGTGTAACACAGATGAATCACCCCTACCCCTTTCTTTCTTTTCAAAAGATTTATAAAGAATAAGAGGGGTAAGAATTATAACCGCAAAAAATATTATCCGTACTGTCCTAACCATTTACTTTTTTTAATAATTCCTTATAGGCTATTTGCGGGTCTTGTGCCTGCATTAAAGCACTACCCACACATACATAATCCACACCACTTTTGCTTACAGCTTCTGCATTGGTTAGCTTTACCCCGCCGTCAATTCCAGCAAGTTTATTGGGATATAATTTTTTAAATGCCTTTATCTTATCTAGAACTTGGGGAATAAAGGGGGCGCCATAGAAACCGGGATTTACCGACAAAAAAAGCACTACACTTACCTTATCAAGAAGAAACTCAAAGTCTTTAATTTCAGTAGAAGGATTTATTGCAATACCAGCCTCAAATCCTTTATTCTTAATCTCATTGATTATCTTGAAATGATCAGCTTCAATTTCAAAATGATAAATAATACGGCTTGCTCCAAAACTTTTAAAAGTATCCAACCAATCCAAGGGATTTATTACCATAAGGTGCGCTTCGCTCCTTAAATTAGGGTTTAGCCCTTTTAAATCCTGTGCTAAGATGCTGCGCGAAGGCACAAACTCTCCATCCATAATATCAACCTGTACATAATCAGTAAAGCTCCTGCAAACTTCTAGCATTTCAACAAACTTCTCTCTCTTGTCAGTAAGCAATGCTGGCACAACCGCTTTCATCTTACCTCCATTTTTAATGATTAAAAGAGTTTCTTAAAACGCTGATTATTTTCTTATTGGGCGTACAATTCTTTGTACGTAAAAACTGAGCCAACCCTTGTTTTTTATTGCCCCATAAAGAAAAATAATTATCCCAGCCATATTCTGGCCCGGGGCGATTAATATACTCACTATCAGAAATATATTGATAAAGCCCGTCAGGAAAACAGTTTTGGGCTACGGCCTTATAGGTCCAGTAGGTATAATCGAAGCCAAAGTCTTTAAATGCTTTAAGTATAGCTTTGATCCAATTCAATTCTCCCCAAAATCCACCCCGCCAGTTTATACCGAACTCACCCACAAAGATACGTACTTTATATTTAGAGGAAAACTTATAATAATGCTCAAGATACCTATAAATACGGCCCTCATCCCACAATACGCCGTCAATCCTGCCGGGAAATTTTAAAAAAGGAGTAAAATTAAAGGCATAGCTTAAAGGCTGATAAGTATGGGTACTTACTGAAATCTTATCAGCTATTAAATCCTTCAAGAAGTCAATACGTTGCGCCCAATTATCTCCCTCAATAAATATAAGATGATTTTTATCAATTGCTCTGATGCGCTTTATAGCCTCTTTATAAAACCTCTTTAGAATAGTGGTACTTTTTTTACCTAAAACCGGCTCATTTAATATATCATATCCTAAGAGCGCACTCTTATCTTTAAATCTATCCACAATTTTTTCCCACAAGACATAAGTCCTATCTTGGTAGCTGCGTCTTTCCCATAAAAGAGCTCGTCCTGCACTATCACCATGCCAATCACAATTTTGCGCTCCGGGAGCAGCGTGCAAATCAAGTATTACTTTTAAATTATATTTTTCTGCCCAATTAAGCGCTCGCTCTAAATACAAAAGCCCTGTATTTGAATAACAAAAGGGGGCTTTCTCTATCAAGCGAAAGTTAAAAGGCACTCTTACAGTATTTGCACCGATGTGCGCGATTATTTTAAAATCTTCTTCCCTTATAAAATTATCTCTAAAAATACGCTCAAATTCCCCCAATGCCCTTTGACCACAAACTTTGGCAAATCTTTTTTTAAATACTTGCTCGGGAGTATTAGGG
The DNA here is from genome assembly GCA_020352775.1 of Candidatus Omnitrophota bacterium. Taxonomy (GTDB): domain Bacteria; phylum Omnitrophota; class Gorgyraeia; order Duberdicusellales; family 4484-171. The sequence continues at coordinate 1,076,868 of CP070684.1, read as the reverse complement.
CCACCCAAAATATAGCCCTCCATTAAAAGCCATCCCCCCAAATTAACTCCCTTTATCAGCACCTCCTTACCTATATTCATCTTGCTTTAAACTCTCCTTAGGATGAGTGGTTTTTCCTCCTGAAAACACTATCCACGGCATTTTGCGCATTTTTTTATATACACAAAGGTAATCATTGGGCCAGGGAGTATCAAGAATCTCTTTTACCAACACACAGTCAAATTTCTCCCCTCCCACAGTCTCTCTGGTTCCAAAACGGTTTTGGTAAATCTCACAGCGATAAAGGCCTTTTGTATCCAGCTTTAGATGCTTACAGGGGTCGTCAAATGCGCCACAGCAACCCCCGCAGCGGATACATAAATCCTCCCATTCTTCTTCTTTCTTTTGAAGATAGCTAGCAAAATCTTTAGACATACCTCTCTATTATACCAGAATCCTAAAGTACATAAAGAAGCTGCTTAGGCAGGATTAAAAAGTCTTTTCCCGGCTTATTTAACGATTGAATAGGTAATAATAAACTGCGTAAAGGTAATCGCTACCATTGACATCAGCTTAAGAAGGATATTAAGCGATGGCCCTGCGGTATCCTTAAAAGGATCTCCTACCGTGTCTCCTACTACCGCTGCTTTGTGCGCATCTGAACCTTTGCCCCCGTAATTTCCTTCCTCGATGTATTTTTTGGCGTTATCCCAGGCGCCGCCTGAATTTGCCATCATTACTGCTAAAACAAATCCTGAAATAAGCGAGCCTACTAAAAGCCCTGCTACTGCTTCAGCGCCCAAAAGTATGCCCACTGCAATGGGTGCAATTATTGCCAATAACGCTGGGGCAATCATCTTTTTCTGTGCCGCCTGGGTAGTAATGGTAACACAGGTAGTATAGTCTGCCTTTGCTTTTCCCTCCAATAATCCCACAATCTCTCTGAATTGTCGCCTTACCTCTTGCACGATAAACTCTGCAGCTTGGCCCACTGCACGTAAAGTAAGGGCACAGAAAATAAAGGGCATAAGCCCTCCCAAAAATAATCCTAAAATAAGCCTTATATCAAGCAAAGACAATACTAGAGGCTTACCTAAAATATCTACTCTTTCCTTAAAAGCAACTATTAGCGCCAGGGCAGTTAATGCTGCGCTACCAATCGCAAAACCTTTGCCGGTTGCAGCAGTAGTATTACCTAACATATCCAGCTGATCAGTTCTATTTCTTACATCCTTGGATAAATCCGACATCTCTGCTACTCCACCGGCATTATCAGCTACCGGACCATAAGCATCGGAGGCAAGGGTAATACCTAAAGTAGAAAGAAGGCCTACCGCAGCAATGCCTATTCCATAAAGTCCCATACCATAATTAGCAAAGCCGCCGGAGAAAAAGAAACTAAAAAATACCGCCGAACAAATAAGAATAACCGGTATTACTGTAGAAAGCATCCCCAAAGACATTCCGCTAATAATTACTGTAGCTGGCCCCGTAAGGGCGCTGGTAGAGAGTTTTTTGGCAGGAGGGAAAGAGGCCGAAGTAAAATATTCAGTGGAAACACCCAATAACACTCCTGCTAATAATCCGCAGACAATCGACCACCACACCCCCCAATACTGAGGGCCTAAAAAGAAATTTATTATTACTGCCGAACCAAGCACAATAAGTACTGCGGCAGAAAACACTCCTCTTCTTAAGGCGTTAATTAAATCTCGCTGCTTCTCACTCTTTGTCCTTACCATGAAAAATCCAATAATAGATGCAATTACACCTGAGGCGGCGATAATCATCGGTAAAGATACACCCCTAAGGCCTAATCCAGCAGTGGCAGCCAAGGCCATGGTAGCAACAATAGAATCCACGTAGGATTCATACAAGTCTGCTCCCATTCCGGCAACATCGCCTACATTATCCCCTACCAGATCCGCAATAACTGCAGGATTTCGGGGGTCATCCTCAGGAATCCCTGCTTCTACTTTTCCTACCAAATCCGCTCCCACATCAGCAGCCTTGGTATAAATCCCTCCGCCCACGCGGGCAAAGAGAGCATAACTTGAAGCACCCATGCCAAAACAAAGCATAGTTGAAGTAATAGCAGTGAACTCATCAAATCCAGCGGGAAGGGGATTAAAACTATACCACCATTTAAGAATAACAAACCACACTGCTAAATCTAACAACCCTAATCCTACCACCATAAGACCCATTACCGTCCCAGCACCAAGAGCGGTTTTTAATCCCTGGTTTAAACTTGATTTAGCCGCAAAAGTAGTGCGGGCATTGGAACGGGTAGCAACAAACATCCCGATCCAGCCGCAAAGCGCAGACCAAAATCCGCCGGTAAGAAACGCAAACGGTACAAAAATAACCAGCAATCCCTTAAAAGCCATGAACAATAAGATCGCAAACATGACTGTAAAAAAGATTGCCACCACTTTATATTGCTGACGTAGATACCCCCATGCTCCCTCTTGGATAAAAGAGGATATCTCTTTCATTTTCTCAGTTCCTTCATCTTTACTAAATAACCATTTAATGAGACCGAAAGCAAACCCGATTGAAATAAGCGCACACACGATGACGATACTGATTACTACTGCGATTGCCATTAACCCTCCTTTTCTATGATTGCATCACGCATCTGACCTACTGAAATATATGCTATTTTAGAATCCAGGTGCTTCTCAATCATTGCTATGTATTTTTTTGCATTAATAGGTAAATCTTTATATTTTCTTATCCCATCAGTAGTAGCATTCCACCCCTCTACCTTCTTATACAAAGGCTGAGCTTTTGCTAAATCAAAAGGAAATGAAAAAGGATTTTTTTCTTTGGTCTTATACTTAACTGCTACCTCTATTTGCTTAAGTTTATCAAGCACATCAAGTTTAGTGAGAACAATCCTTGAAACATTGTTAAGAATTTTTGATCTCTTAAGAAGTGCTAAATCCAACCACCCACAACGCCGCGGCCGACCGGTAGTAGCACCAAACTCTTTTCCTTTTTCCTGAAAATAACTCCCCAACTTTCCCTTTAGCTCCGTAGGAAAAGGTCCTTCCCCTACTCTAGTAGTATATGCTTTTGCCACGCCGATAATTTCATCTACCTTAATAAAAGGAATACCTGAGCCTAAAGAAGCATTGGCTGATACAGTTGAAGAAGAAGTAACAAAAGGGTAGGTTCCAAAATCAATATCTAAAAATGTGCCTTGCGCTCCCTCAAAAAGAAATCTTTTTCTGCGCATCGAATATAGATAATCCGGCACATCACATACATAAGGCTTTAAGAGCCGCGCGTAGCGAGTATATTCTTCATAGATAGATTTAAAAGAGAACTCTCTTGCCTTATAGACATCTTTATACAAAGGGTTCTTCTCGCGCAAATTATCTTTAAGTTTCAATGAAAACTTCTTAGGGCTAACCAAATCAAACATACGGATGCCGCAACGACCCACCTTATCTACATAACAAGGGCCTATGCCGCGCTGGGTAGTACCGATCTTTTGTATCCGTTTTTTCTCCCGCAAACCATCCATGATGCGATGATAAGGCATAATCACATGGGAATGCGCTGAAATCTTAAGATTCTTAGGCGAGACATCTATTCCTTCTTTTTTTAAATTGCTGATTTCTCTTAGGAGTACGGCAGGGTCAATTACAACCCCGTTACCAATCACACAGGTTTTTCCTTTATGCAATACTCCGGAAGGAATAAGATGAAAAACAAACTTTTTATTGTTAAGGACTACGGTATGGCCGGCGTTATTGCCACCCTGAAAACGGACAATAACATCTTTTTTACGACAAAGATAATCAATAATCTTACCCTTACCTTCATCGCCCCATTGTAAACCAACTACAATGCTATTCATTTACTCTTTTACTTTGCGTCAGGAATCATGGAAAAAATCTTCTTTGCAATATCAGGGTGAGTTGCCACAAATTTTAGCTCATCTTCAACCAGAGGCTTTTGGTTATGAACATTAGCGTATCGTGCAAGCTCTAAGATTTCACGGGCTTGGTTTTCATCTTTAAATTTTACCTCCAGCCGCTCATAGACATTCCTAAATCCTTTTATCCCGGAATATTCTCCCACCGTAATATTTCTTCCGGTGTCAACGAGCTCTGGCTCTCCTCTCCCCAGTTCTTCATAGTCGTAAAGCTCATAATTGCGCCTGTTTTTAAGGGCTCCGTCAGCGTGAATCCCTGATTCATGCGCAAAGGCATTAGCTCCTACTCCAGGATGATTAATTGGAATAGGGATACCAAAAGCATAGGAAGCATATTTACATATCTTCCATGCCATTTTTAAATCTATTTTCTCATCAAGTTTATACTTTTGCATTCCACTTCCATATTTTACTGCCAAAATCACACTCACTAAATCGGCATTTCCGGCACGCTCGCCCATTCCGTTGATACAAGTATTGATGTAGGCATCAACCCCGTTATCAAGCGCGGCCTTTGCGCCGGCAATTGAGCTGGCAATCACCAAACCCAAATCATTATGGCAATGAATTTCAGTAGCAATCTTTACTTTCTCTAAAATTGCAGAAATCCTTTCATAAATTGAAAAAGGAGTCTCAAAACCCAGTGTATCACAATAACGAAACCTGTCTGCCCCAACATCTTTAGCAGCCCGAGCAAATTCAGTCAAATACTCAAGACGGGAACGAGAAGCATCTTCGGCGTTTACCCCTACTGCTCTTGCGCCTAGTTTTTTTGCGGTTTTAACCGCCTCAGTCATGCTTTTAATTACGCCTTTGTAGTCAATTTTTCCCTGAAACTTGTGCTTAATCATCTGATCACTAGTTGAAATAGAAAGATTAAGGAATTTTATGTTAGGAACATTTTTAAATGCGGTCTCAACATCGGACTTTATTGCGCGCACCCATCCCGAAAGACGCATATGCTTTATAACCTTTTTCTTAGCAAGCTCTAAATTAGCATTAAGATAATTAATCTCATGATTGGTAGTGGGAAAACCGAATTCGCTCTGAAAAACTCCCATTTTATCAAGCAAAGTATTGATTATTGTCTTCTGTAGCTTTGAAAGACAAATGCGGGAAGTCTGAACGCCGTCCCTATTAGTTACATCGATAATATAGATTTTTGCCATAAAATCCCCCTTTTTATATCTATCCAGGCAATCTATGCCCTTTTTATCTTTGCTTTATAATTTTACGGGTGTTAAGGAAACAATATTGGGATTAGAAGAAATTTCTTTCTTCACTGCCTCGGTCAAAGGATTGTCTAAATTAAAAATCGTAACTGCAATGCCCTGTGGCGCTTTTCTTCCCAGACTCATACCGGCAATGTTTATCTTATGAGAACCAAGCGAGGTGCCTACAAATCCCACCACACCAGGCTTATCCTGATTGTTGATTACCATCATATGCTCGCTGGGTGCAATCTCAATATAAACATCATCCATCTTTACAAAACGAGCTTCGCGGTTGGCAAAAAGAGTTCCTTCCAACAACCTCTCCTCTTTATCGGTAATGATTTTTACTCTAATAGAATTTACATACTCTTCTTCTTCCCTAATCTTTATCTGCTCTACCTTAACTCCACGTGCCTTAGCGACTTCTAAAGCATTGATGTAATTTAGGTCTTCTTCGAGTTGATTGGCAAGGAATCCTTTTACAAACGCTGCTCCTAACACATCAACTTTATAGGAAGAAATCTCCCCTAAATAGAATAACCGTATTTCTTTAACTCCACCTTTAGCCAACTGTGAAATGAATTTACCCATCTTCTCTGCAAGCTGAAAATAAGGCTCAATGATCTTATATGTCTCGGGATCCATCTGAACGTAGTTTACGGCATTACGTATTGCTTTACCTAAAAGAGCATCCTTCATGCAGTGGGCGATTTCAATTGCAACATTAACCTGTGCCTCTTCAGTAGAAGCTCCCAGGTGCGGGGTGAGCACAATATTATCCAATTCCAGCAGTTTAGAACCCTTGGGCGGTTCTTCGCTAAAAACATCGAGTGCGGCCCCTGCTATTTTTTTCTCTTTTAAAGCTCTATAGAGCGCATCTTCATTAATGATTCCACCGCGGGCACAATTAACTACAAACGCCTTGGGCTTCATCATAGAAAATTCTTTATCAGAAATTAAATCCTTGGTTTCGGCGGTTAATGGGGTATGAACCGTAATGAAATCAGCTGCTTTTAGAATCTCTTCCAAAGAAGCAAGTTTTATACCCAGCATTTGCGCTACTTCCTCCGAAATAAAGGGGTCATAAGTCAATACTTCCATTCCAAACGAAAGGGCGCGTTTGGCCACCTCTTTTCCGATTCTACCCAAACCAACAACCCCTAATACTTTTGAATAAAGCTCAATGCCTTTAAATTTATTTCTCTCCCACTCATTATTTTTAAGAGAGGCGTGAGCAAAGGGAACATTTCTTGCTACCGCAAGCATAAGGGCGAGGGCATGCTCACAAGTAGAAATAGTATTTCCGCCGGGAGCATTCATTACGATTACCCCCTTCTTGGTCGCTGCTTCGACATCAACGTTATCTAAACCAACTCCGGCTCGGCCGATAATTTTTAAATTGTCTGCTGCCCCGATAATGTCTTTGGTGAGCTTGGTTGTACTACGAATAGCGATTCCCTGATATTGGCCAATTATTTTCTTTAACTCTTCAGGAGGTAATTTATATTTACAATCTACACTAAAGCCTGCATTCTGTAGAATCTTTACACCTTCATCAGATAGTTTATCAGCCACAAGTATTTTAACCATATAAAACCTCCTGTAATCTGGCTACTGATGCTCCTGCTTTAAATTTATGCCCTAAATCATTTAATGCTTTCTCTAAGAGTGAAAAACACATCATTAAATCCTGTTCATTAATCCAACCCATATGCGCAATACGAATAATCTTATCTTTGACGTCATCCTGGCCGGCGGCAATGCTTATCCCGTATTCTTTGCGCATCTTTTTCACAATATCAGTAGATTTTATTGAAGATGGAACTGAAATCGCAGTTGCCGAGCTAGATGGCCTTTGTGAAAAAAGCTCAAGACCCAAAGCTTTTGCTGCTTCTTGCGTAGCAGCTGCCATCTTCTCAAATCTTTCCCAGCGCTTCTGGATCCCTTCTTCCTTAATATATTTAAGTGCTTCACCAAGCCCAACTACAAGCGATACTGCGGGAGTATAAGGAGTATCGTCTTTCTCATAGCTCTTTAAGGCTTTCTTTAAGTTAAAATAATATTTCGGTAGCCCAGAACTATTCATAAGCTCCTGCGCTCTTTTGTTTACACTAATAAAAGCTAGGCCTGGGGGAAGCATAAAACCTTTTTGCGAACCGCTCACCACTACATCCACTCCCCATTCATCAGTAAGAAGTCTATCTTGGCCCAAACCACTTATCGCATCTACTACTAAAAGCGCATCCTTTTCTTTGGTAAGCTTAGCGATTGCCTCAATATCATAGACCGTAGCAGTTGAGGTTTCACAAAGAGTGGTAAGTACTGCTTTTACTCCTTTATTCTTATCGAGGAGACTTTTTAGCCCCTCAACCGAAGGAGCAGTTCCCCATTCAATATTCATCTCGATCACATCTAAACCCATGGCTTTGCCAATATCTGCCCAACGCTGGCCGAATTTTCCTCCAGATATTGCTATGACTTTATCCTTGGGAGAAAAAAGATTACTCACCGCAGCTTCCATTGCTCCGGTGCCGGATGAGGCTAACACTAAAACGGGGTTCTGTGTACAGAATACGTATTTAAGACCCTCATGCGCTTCTTTTAATATTGCTCTAAACTCATCTGTACGATGATGAAGTATTTCACGTGAGAGCGCCTCTCTCACAAATGAAGGAACTGGCGATGGTCCTGGGGTCATTAAATACTTCCGTTTCATCCTATCCCCCTTTCTTTAAAGTGTTAAATTTTAATTATTTTTTTTCAGGAACAATTACTTCGTCTACCAAGCCGTATTCTTTTGCTTCTTGGGAGCTCATGAAATAATCCCGGTCTGTATCTACTTTTACTTTATCCAGAGACTGACCGGTATGCTCACTCAAAATATCGTTTACTTTTTCTCGTAATTTTAAAATCTCCTTTGCTTGTCTGGAAATATCTTCGGCACTCCCCTGAACTCCTCCCCAAGGCTGATGAATCATGATTCTAGAATTAGGTAAAGTAAATCTTTTACCTTTGGCACCGGCACAAAGCAGGACTGCCCCCATGGAAGAAGCTTGCCCCACGCAGTAAGTTGCCACATCGCATTTTACAAATTGCATTGTATCGTAAATAGCTAAACCAGCGGTAATGATTCCGCCCGGTGAATTAACATAGATATTAATATCCTTGCTGACATCTTCCATCTGCAAAAATAACATCTGCGCAATTACAACGTTAGCCACAGCATCATCAATAGGAGTACCGATAAAAATTATGCGGTCCTTAAGAAGCCGGGAATAAATATCATAAGCCCGCTCTACTCTTCCGGTCTGCTCAATCACCATTGGAACATACATTTGATTTTTCATCATTCCCTCCTCCCTTAGATCATTGATACTCAGCACAGCTTAAGATAAATCCTAACACAACATCTCTCAAATTTCTTTCTATTTTTATATCTTCTTTCTTGGCGATTGCTTCCAAGATAAAAAATAGTTTCACCTCATCTTCTGCCAGGGATTGTGTTTTATTCTCAACCTCTTTTTTATACTTATCGATATCATCCTGGGCAACCCCTTGCATTCTTAAATTATATATTTCTCTTTCAACTAACTCTTTATGGTGTCTTTCTACCACGCTTTGAGGAAGATCAAACTTTATGTTTTTTAAGAATTGACGCACAACCTGATTTTCAATTTCTTGTTTTCTTGTCCTTAGCTTCTCAACCATAAGTTCGGCGCCTATCGCCTCCCTTAACCTCGCTACACTGGGATACCCTGCCCATTTAGACAAATCTTGGTCAGCTAAGTCTTTTTGGGATACTTTTTTTATCCCCTCTTTAATGTTGGTTATTACTTTCTCAATCTCAATTTCTTCTACCGTAGCATCTTTATCCTTTAGCTTCAGGCCCTTATAATCCGTTTCTTTTATGTCCAGCTCCGGTTTTATTTCAAACTCAGCGCAAAAGCTCAAGCGCTCATCAGATAACTCCACATCATAAATGCGGGGAAATCCTACTGCTAAAAGCTTATGCTCCTCTAACGCCCTTTGATAATAAAGAGGCAGGGCTTGTTTTAAAAACTCTTCCTTTAGCGCCTTGCCGTGATGTTTTTGGAGTTGCTCTAAAGGAACTTTTCCGGGCCGAAACCCCGGAGTTTTAAGGTTTTTGCCTATCTCGCAAAAGGCTTCTTTTTTTTCCTTTAAGAACGCTTCGCCTTCGATATCTACTTTTATTGCCCTTTTTAGCTTATCAACCTTTTTGACTTCTACTTTCATTGACCCTCACTACATTTTAAAATCTTTACCTAAATAAATCTCTCTAGCCTTAGAATTACTTATCAAATCAGAAGAGGTACCTGAAATAAGAATTCTACCCTCCGCAATCAAATACGCTCTATCGGTTATAGAAAGCGTCTCTCTCACATTATGGTCAGTCACCAATACCCCGATACCCTTACTTTTAAGATCAGCAATAATTTCTTTTGCTTCTCCTACCACGATCGGATCTATGCCTGAGAAGGGTTCGTCCAAAAGAAGAAAAGAAGGATTGGTCACCAAAGCCCGGGTAATCTCCAAACGACGCGTCTCTCCTCCGCTTAAGGTATAGGCTTTGTTCTTTCTTAGATGTGAAATACCCAGCTCCTCCAACAACTCTTCCAGGCGGCGCGCCCGTTCTGCTTTGGAAAGAGGAAGAGTCTCTAAAACCGCTCTTATATTTTCTTCCACGGAGAGTTTTCGAAAAACCGACGGTTCCTGAGAAAGATATCCTATTCCGTATCGCGCCCTAACATGAATGGGCATATGTGTTAAATCCTGATTATCGAAAAGAATGCTTCCTTCATCAGGAGCAATAACACCTACAATCATATAAAAGGTAGTGGTCTTTCCTGCACCATTGGGACCCAGTAACCCTACTACTTCCCCTCTCTTTACTGAAAGCGATACTCCTCTTACTACGGGTTTCCCATTGTAGGCTTTGACTAAACTATGAACTTCAAGTAGCTTCATCTTTATCCTTATATTTTAATCAAATAAGCTGCCTTCTTCGCCAAAGGCAATATCACCGTCCCTAACCATCTTCACATTACCTTCAGAAACAATCTTTCTGATTTTTTTTGCTTCATCATCAAAGAAAACAATCGCTTTATCAGAACACAATCTGCCTTCCTCTTTTTGAACCTCTACGTTGTTATAAAACACAGCTTTGCCCTCATTGTATTGTACCTCTAAAGGCCCAATGCAATTGATTGTAATTACATCGTTTTTTTCTTCACCCATAAATACTCCCTCTACGTCTTTCTTGAAACAAACATTTTTAAAGTTGGTATCGGCATATAAACCCCTGGCTTTTATCTGTGCCGTATCTCTCTGGACTTCTACCCAATCTTCGGTCTCCACAAGATCGTCGTTTCTCTGCCAGCATAAAGAATCGGTAATGAGCTTGATTCCGCCCTCGGTTTCCACACAAACATCATTTTCTAATTGCACATCCATGCTTTTTCTGTCTATTTTTGCTTTCTGGGACTTTACTTTAATCGTGTCCTCACTGGAAAAATAAGTCGCATCCATCTTGTCGATATCTACGTATTCATTGCCAACAATAGCGCTGTCTCCCTTTAGCTCCCACTCACGCACGCCGTCTTCAGTACAGTCCGAAAGATAGAAATCTTTAATTGTTCGACCACAATGAGCTTTGGTGGAAAAACTACATACAAAAACTATGAGCAGTATTAAATATCTATTGAAAAACATATTAATATATCAAAATAGACCTCAAAGTCAACTAAACTCTAACTTATTCAAAGCTAGATATTTAAAATTAACGCGGCGCCTTTAATATCTGCTCTACTTTTTTTAACAAACCCTGAGCACCCAGAACCAAATCAACTACTTCTCTTACTGCGCCTTCTCCGCCGCGGTTAGAAGTAACATAATGGGCGACTCTTCGCAGAGATTGCGGTGCGTCTTTGACTGCAACCGCAAGGCCCACTCTCTTCATCAATTCCAGATCGATAAGGTCATCGCCTACAAAACAAATCTCTGCGGTTTTAACCTTATAAGAATTCTTGATACGCTCAAGGTTTTTCTCTTTAGGTAGAATCCCTGCAATTACCTCTGCCACACTCATGTCTTTGGCGCGCTTACGTATCACTGAGCCGTCTCTTGCGCTCAATAAAATCGTCTTAATCCCTACCCGGCTTAAAAGATAAATACCTAACCCGTCCTTTACATTGAATATTTTCAATTCTCTTCCCGTATCATCATAAATAATTTCTCCCTTGGTAAGTACCCCATCAACATCCAGAATCAAAAGTTTGACTTTCTTAAATAAACTCTTAATATCTTTTTTCATGTTCTCTAAATGATTCCTGCCGCAATCAAATCCTGTACATCAAGCATACCTACCGGGCGATAATCTTTATCTACTACCGGAACTTCATCTATTTTCTTTGTCTCAAGAACCTTTAAGGCACCAGAGGCTAAATCAGTATCTTTTACCACCGTAGGATTTTTGGTCATAACCAACCCCACTTTCTTCTTAAGAAGATTGGGATGGCTCTCTAAATTCCTTCTTAAATCACCGTCGGTAAATATTCCTACTAATTTACCTTGAGCATCTACGATCACCGCTGCCCCGGCATGAGAGGAAGTAATTTTAACCAGTACGTCTTTTACGAAAGTATCGCCACTGACTACGGGGTTAAACTTGCCTTTCCTCATAATATCTTTTACTTTAAGAAGGAGTTTACGACCCAAAGAACCACGGGGATGAAAAAAGGCAAAATCCTTCTCCTTGAATCCTTTTATTTTCATTAATATCACCGACATTGCATCGGTTATGGCAAGCATCGCTGTGGTTGAAGTAGTAGGCGCTAATCCCAAGGCGCAGGCTTCCTTATCAACCTTTACTGCTATCACGCTGTCAGCATAGCGCGCAAGGCTTGATTTGCTGTTACCGGTTACGGCGACTATCTTTGCTCCGATTTTTTCTATGAAAGGAATAAGGTTTCTTACCTCTTCGGTTTCTCCGCTGTAAGAAAGCACAATAATCACATCGTCTTCCTTAATTCTTCCTAAATCACCGTGCACTGCCTCTGCAGCATGCAGCCAAAAACTAGATGTGCCAGTAGATGAAAGAGTGGCGGAGAATTTCTGGCCGATGATTCCTGCCTTGCCCATTCCTGTTACTACGATTCTACCCTTACAATGCGCCATGACCTCAATTGCTTTTAAAAAGTCTGCGTTCAGGCTCTGGGTAAGGCTTTTTATTCCTTCGGCTTCGATTTCAAGCACCTCTTTAGCCCAATACAAAACATCTGTTTTCTTCAAATGCTTCATTGTATCGCCTTTCTTATTTGTAATACTCTCTTAATCAATCTTTCTACTTTTTGCAATGGATAGGAAGTATGTTTATCTGATAATGCTACTTCGGGCTTAGGGTGGACCTCTATAAATATTCCATCCACTTCGCAGGCAGCCGCAGCACAAATCAAAGAATCAACAAACTCCCTGTCTCCCCCGGAAACCCCCGGCTCTGCCGAAGGCCTTTGCACCGAATGGGTAGCATCAAAAATTACCGGGTATCCTAACTTTTTCATAATTAAAAAAGACCTGAAATCGACCACGAGATTATGATAGCCAAAGCTCGTCCCGCGCTCGGTAATAAATATTTTTTTGTTTCCGGTGGATTCTATCTTCTCAATGATATAGCGTACATCATCCGGAGCAAGGAATTGACCCTTTTTGATATTTACTGTTTTCTTTGTTTTAGCAGCTTCAATGATCAAATCTGTCTGTCGGCTTAAAAACGCTGGTATTTGAATTACATCTAAAACATCTTTAACCATTTTTATCTGAGCAGGCCAATGCACATCGCTTAAAATAGGTAATTTATACTTTTTCTTTACTTCCTCTAATACTTTAAGCCCTCTAACCAGACCTGGCCCCCTATAAGAATAAAGCGAAGTGCGGTTTGCCTTATCAAAACTGGCCTTAAAAATAAACTTAACCGGATAAGAAGAAAGCTTATCTTTTAAAAAAGAGGCAATATCCATGGTTAGCTTCTTGCTTTCGATCACGCATGGACCAGCAATAATGATAAATTCTTTATGCTTTTCTTTCATAGTTCTTTATCTCCCGCACTCAGGCGCATCCCCTTTCAGACAATATTTTTTCTACATGCTTTAAATCTTCTTCAGTGTCAACCCCCCAGGAATCAAATTGAGACTCAATCACTTTTATCTTATATCCTGCCTCCAAGGCCCTTAACTGTTCAAGTTTTTCTGCCCGCTCTAAATATGAAGGAGGCAGATTTTTAAACTCATAGAGAAAATCTTTAGTGTAAGCGTATATCCCCAGATGCTTATCATATTGTTTTTGAGCCACCTCTTCTCTATGATAAGGAATTGGGAAACGGGAAAAATAAAGAGCATATCCATCTTTATCGGTTACCACCTTTACCACATTGGGGTTATTGATTTCATCCTCCTCAACTATTTTCTTTCTTGCGGTACCCATCATAAGTTTGCTATCGGCTAACATCTCCTCGGCTAAAGTGTTTATGACAGAAGGATGAATAAGGGGTTCATCTGCCTGAATATTGATAACCACTCTAGCATCAATTTCACTCACTGCCTCTGCTACTCTATCGGTTCCAGAGGTATGGTCGCTTGAGGTTAATACTGCTTCTGCCCCAAAACCTTCTGCCATCTCTTTAAGTGAAGAATCATCACAGGCAATGAGAATCTTATCTAAGGAATGCGCGCTGCAGGCACTCTGCCATGTCCATTGAAGCAACGGCTTACCAAGAATGTTTTTTGTCAATTTATAAGGAAGCCTGGTAGAGGCGTAGCGTGCAGGAATTACTCCTATTACGTTATACATTGTGCTCATTTATTCTTTGTAGAAGTTCTTTTTTAGTAGCGCTGGCAGCACCCAATTTGCCCACCACTACTCCCGCGGCAAAATTAGCAATATATGCTGCCTCAAGAAAACTTGCCCCACAGCTTAACGCCAAAGTGAAAGCGGCAATCACTGTATCTCCGGCACCTGAGACATCAAAAACCTCAAGTGCTGCAGTGGGAATATGCTGGGTTTTATCCGGGCCAAAAAGCATCATTCCATCTTCACCCAGGGTAATAAGCAGTGCCTGAGGCCGCAATTTCTCCATAACAATATCGCCCAGAAGAGAAAGGTCATCTTTACTGCGCACCTTCATTCCTGCCGCGACTTGCGCTTCTTTTAAATTCGGCGTTAATGCCGTTACATTCTCATAATAATCAAGGTGCTCTTCTTTGGGGTCCACGGTAATAATCTTGTGTTTTTTCTTGGCCAACCCCACCAACTCTCCGACCAATGCCGGATTAATTACGCCTTTACCATAATCTTCAATGATAATAGCGTCAAATCTATTGATGTTTTTCCTTACTTTATCAAAAATTAGTTTATTCAAATTTAAGTTTAAAAATTCCAATGATTCCCAGTCCACTCTCACCACTTGTTGATGATGAGCCATAATCCTTGTTTTAAGGGTAGTGGGGCGGTGTTTATCTTTTACGATTAAAGAGGGGTCAATCCTCCCTCTCTTTACAAGCGAAGTCAACACTCCCCCGAAGTGATCATCGCCTAATACTCCGCATAAACTTGTTTTTGCTCCTAATGCAACAAGATTAACCCCTACATTTGCTGCGCCACCACACATGAAATCTTCCTTGTTTGCCCACACCACCGGAACCGGGGCCTCGGGCGAGATTCTTTCAACTTTTCCAAAAATATAGTGGTCTAGGATAAGGTCTCCAACAACCAAAATATTCTTGTTCTTGAACTTGGAAATTATGGTTTTTAGCCTCTTTTTTGACGTCTTCATGACAATCTTAAAGCCTTTCTATAAGGAGAAATTCTACCACACAAATACCGAATTCGCAAGCGAATTAGACCCTGAAAAAACTGCCTAAACACTCACAACTTGCTACTTAAAGCGATAGTTCTTGGTTGGGCTTATAAGAGGCTGGCTGAGACAGTATCACAAAACAAAAACCCTTTTTCAGTCAAACAAACACCATCCTTTTCCCCGCTTCTTTTACAATAGCGCAAATACCCGCTCTTGATAAGCTCTTCTAAGGCGGGACCCTGCAAACTTAAGAAATCAACGCCGGTCTGTTCTTTAAATTCCTTAAAGTTAATTCCTGCTTTTGTTCTTATTTTTATTGCTGCAGTTTCCTTTGCTCTTTTCTGTGGGGCTAATTTCTCCGCAAAAACCTCCAGGGGCTCTCTTTTCTTAAACCTATCAACATAATCGCCTAAATCAGAGGTGTTCTTAGCCCTTACCCCCCCTCTATAAGAGACCGCCGAAGGCCCCAATCCCACATAAGGTTTATTATCCCAATAATTTAAATTATGCTCACAGCAAAAGCCTGCTTGAGAAAAGTTTGATACCTCATAATGATAAAAGTTATGCCGCACCAAATAATCCATTGCCAGCTGATACATTCGGGATGTAATTTCATCATCCAAGGCAATCAACTCACCCTTCTTTAACCTGTCCCAGAGCGCCGTATTCTTTTCATAAGTTAAAGCATAAGTGGAAATATGCTTTAGGGGCAGCTTAACTGCTATCTCCAATTCTTTCTGCCAATCATCCAGGGTCTCTTTTTCTACCCCGAAAATCAAATCAATACTTATATTATCAATTCCGCACTTTTTTGCTTTTAATACCGCGTCTTTAGCTTGCCTGCTTGAATGCAATCTGTCTAATTGCTTAAGTTTATCATCAAAAAAAGATTGCACCCCGATACTGATGCGATTTACTCCTTCACTAACAAATAATCCCAATTTATCATTGTCCAGACTCTCCGGGTTTACTTCAATCGTAAATTCAACTACCCCTTTAGAAAACGGCCGTAAACTCTTTAACAATTTCATCAAAAGGCGCTTATCTAAAACCGAAGGGGTTCCTCCCCCGATATAAATGGTAGAAAAATTACCTTTTAATTCTTTCAGCTGGGAACAAAGCACATCAATATAGCTAGAGGCGCAATTGCGAGAGTAAGCTATGCTGTAAAAATCACAATAGGAGCACTTTTTTCGACAAAATGGAATGTGAATATACAACATGGTATAATTATACAGCAATGAAAGAAACTGTCCATATTATCCAGACACCTCCTTTTTGGCTAAAAACTCCACCTCTTTCACTCATTTATCTTAAGAATTATCTTGAAAACAAAAAGATTGGTGTACAGATACATGACTTAAATTCCACCCTTTATAAATACCTCAACTACCCCCTAAATAAATGGCTCACCCTGGATGATGATTTCGAAAAAGGTTTATTTTATATAGCGGAAAAAAGGGCTCCTTTTGTCTTTGAAAATCTTTATAGGCAAATCCAAAATTCACGGGTGATAGGCTTTTCTCTTTTAAAAAGAAATACCCCTTTTGCTTTTAAGCTTGCTCGCCGAATAAAGAATAGATTCCCCGATAAAAAAATCGTTTTTGGCGGGCCACACACACTAATCTTAAAAGAAAAAAATAAATTAAACTCCGCTGACTTCTGGATTATCGGCGAAGGAGAAATACCCCTTTATAACATCTTAACTAAAGGCGAGCCGCAAATAACCTGCTTTAAAGAGCTCCCAGATCTTGATAGCCTCCCCCTTCTTAATTTTGAACCCTTAAACCCCCTTAAATACTCAAGATCTCTTCCGCTTCTTTCTTCCCGCGGCTGCCCTTATAAGTGTAATTTTTGTTCGGAAAAATTACTTTCTCGCAAATTCAGATACCACTCACCGCAATATATCATTGAACAAATAAAACATCTTATATCCAAATATAAAATTGACAGCTTTGTATTCTGTGACTCTCTCATAAATTATAAAACTCAATGGTTAGAAGAATTTTGCCAGCTCCTCGTAAAAAACAACTTATCCATTAAATGGGAAGCTCAGGCCCGCATAAAACCTGATTTTCCCCAAGGATTAGCCCATCTTTTGAAAAAAAGCGGTTGTTTTAACTTATTCATTGGCTTAGAAAATGGCTCGGATCGAATTCTTTCTCTTATGAATAAAGGATTTAGCAGCAATGAAGCTGTCAGATTCTTTCGCAAACTAAAAAAAGCTGATCTACACTTTGAAATAAGTCTTATTTTTGGTTATCCCCACGAACAAAAAAAAGATTATCTTAAAACCCTGCAGTTTATTAAAAGCAATAAAAATATCATACCCAAGATTGCTCAGGTTAATCCCTTCATAGATTATCTAAAAGAGTTTAAGGATAAATTCCCCACCCCCCAGGGATTAAATAAGGTATCGGCATTTATTAAGTTTTTACAAAATGAAAAAATAAGATATACTAAAAGCTTTATTAATAATCTAATTTATGAAAATTAAGCTTATCAATACACAAAAGGTACTTTCGCCTACCAATATCAGCCTCGCAGATTATGTAATCAATCCTTTTAGAGGTTGTGAATTTGGATGCCTCTATTGTTATTCGCAAGAGAATAAAAATATAAAAAGAGATGACTTTTCATCTTGTTTGGGGGTAAAAAACAATGCGGCCCAAGCCCTAGAGCGCGAACTGCGCTTTAAAAAGCCAAAACGAGTTCTTCTGGGCTCAACCACGGAGTGCTTCCAATACCAAGATTTACAATATAATCTTATGGAGAAAATTCTTTACATTCTTAACCATAACAAAATACCCTACACGATCCTTACCAAATCCCATCTGATAAGAAACTGCCTGCCATTAATTGCTCAAAACAAGGCTAATAAAATATACTTTACCTTCAACTCTTCTTCCAATACAATAATAAGATTCTTGGAGAAAAAATCTCCCCTCTTAGAAGAGCGGCTAAAAACTATTACGGAAATTATTCAAAAGGGTATTGATTTACGTATCCACATCGGTCCTTTTATTCCCTATATATCAGAACTGGATAAAATAATGAAAATGATTCCTGCCGCAGTAAAAGAAATAGACATTGAACTATACCACCACCAAATGGGAAGGTTTGATAAGATCTTAGAGGTAGTAGAAAAACATATGGGTAAGGACTTAAAGGAAAAACTTAAAAAGATATATAAAAATAAAACACGCTATGAAGAATTCGCCAAAAATCTAAAACAAACCATAAAAGAAATTCAGCGCGCCCATCCCGATAAAAAGTTCTTCTATATCGTGCCGGACTTTAGCCAATATTATTCCTCAACAATTAATTATGAAAAGGCCATTCTTTAGTATCATTATCCCCACTTACAACCGGATGCGTTTCTTGCAGATAGCAATTGATTCGGTTCTGCGCCAAGAATTCAAAGATTTTGAGCTGATAGTCGTCGATGATGGTTCAACTGATTCTACCAAAGAGCTAATCGCTGATTTAAAAGATTCCCGTCTTTATTATAGTTACCAACCCCACCAAGGGGTTTCTACTGCTCGCAATAAGGGACTAAGAAATTGCCAGGGTGAATTTATATGCTTTTTAGATTCCGATGATAGATTCCGTAAAGATAAATTATCGCTTAGCTACAATTACATTAAAAAATATCCGGAATACAAAATATTTCACACTAATGAAATCTGGTATCGAAGTGGAGCGCTTCTAGCGCAAAAAACATATCATCAAAAACCATCAGGGTTTGTGTTTGAGCAGGCAGTCAAGTTATGCTGTATCAGTATCTCTACCGCTGCGATAAGAAGAGGTATTTTTGACGAAATTGGGCTATTCGATGAAAATTTCCCGGCCTGCGAAGACTATGATTTCTGGCTGCGCGCAACTGCCCGCTATCCAGTAATGCTTATTCCCGAAGACCTTACCATTAAAGAAGGGGGCCATCCCGACCAGCAATCAAAGAAATACCCTGCGATGGATAAATTCCGCATTACTGCCTTGAAAAAAATATTGGCAAATGGAGAATTAAATAAAGAACTGGCACAAATAGCATTTGAGGAATTAAAAGAAAAATGTTCTATTTATATAAAAGGAGCGTTAAAAAGAAAGAAAACAAAAGAAGCACAATACTATAAAGGATTGATTGAGCAATTTGATTATGTTTGAGGATTTAAAACAAACCATTCAAAGTCAGTTTGATTTCTCTCCCAATAAGAATCAGATGCGGGACATAGAGCGTCTTTTATTTGAAATAATAAGGCGAGACGACATTGCTCTTAATGCTCTCATCGCTGATTTAAAATCAAAAACTCCTCTGGATAAATATTACGGTAGAAACAAATTCTTCGCGATTAAAGAAGCACTCATAAAAAGAAGGTTTCCTCTTACCGCTGCGCACCAAAAAATAGATACAAAAAAGGTATTTAGCTCAAAACTTCGAAAACCTATAGCTGATAACTGGCAAATACACAAGCCATTTAAACCTTTAAAAATCTTCGTAGAGAAGGAAGTAAGAGAATGCGAACTCCTGGATAATTTCAAAAGGAAATTTCCTGCGGTAGATATCGAAGAACTTAACTACTACAGTGATTATCTTAAAACAAACAAATTCAGCATTTCCCAATTAAAAAAGCCTTTGGTCTTTATCGTAAAAGAAAAATGGGATTTTATAAAACCCTGCCCTTGCACTAAAAATCATGTCTGTTGTGGCTACTGGATCCTGAACTTAGGGTTTGGCTGCTCCTTTGATTGCTCTTACTGCTTCTTGCAGCACTACACAAATTTCCCCGGCCTCCTCTTACCGGGCAACATTGAAGACTTTTTTGAGCAATTCGATGCTTTTTACAGAAAACTAAAAAAACCTATCCGCATCGGCACAGGAGAATTCTGTGATTCCTTAGCGCTTGATAACATAACTGGATATTCTAAAAAACTCATTCCTTATTTTGAAGGAAAACACGTTTTATTTGAATTAAAAACAAAAAGCACTAACATCGCCAATTTAGTTGATATCAGCCCTCCGTCAAATATCGTGATTTCCTGGTCGCTTAATCCTTCTAATATCGCCGAAAAAGAAGAGCTAGGAGCAGCATCTCTAGAAGAGAGACTTTTAGCAGCTAAAAAAGTTCAAGATAAAGGGTATAGAATAGCTTTCCATTTTGATCCCATTATTCATTTTGAGGGCTGGGAAAAAGAATATAAAGAGCTGATAGATAAATTGTATTCTCATCTAAAGCCACCCTTTGCCTGGATTAGCCTGGGGACACTGCGTTCTAACCGTGAACTTAAAAATATCGTGGAATCAAGATTTACACAAAGCAGTATTTTTTATGGGGAGCTGCTATTAGGTGAAGATAAAAAGTTGCGCTATCCTGAATTTATTAGAAGAAAAATTTATGAATCTATGGTAAAATACATAAAACAACACGATCAAAAGACCCCTATATATTTATGCATGGAAAATAAAAAAATGTGGGGCGTTTTGGGAGAAAACCTTGATTCCACCCCACAGATAGAAAAATACCTTCTTAACTTATAAAATTATGTTTGAAAGGCCCTGGAGACACAGAAGCATATTGCAAAGCATTATTGGCGCGTTAAAAGGACTGCATCTAGTAATAAAAACAGAAAGAAACGCAAAAATCATCGCTGCATTAGGTGCTCTAGCAATTGCGGCCGGATTTATTCTTCAGATTTCCTTACTTGAATTCATAATCGTAATAATCGTAATCACTATTGTCTTTGCATTCGAAACATTTAACACCATAACTGAAATCCTTCTTGATCTTATAATACCGGATAAAGACCCTCACGTAAAAATACTAAAAGACATCGCCTCCGGAACAGTATTAATCGCCACCATTAGTGCCGTGGTCATCGGCGTTATTATATTTCTGCCCAAAATCCTCACCCTTCTGGGAATAAAAATCTAGTACATTTTCTTTAGCTTTGTGTTGGGATAGTAGTGTCGCAGGATCTGACGGTAATTAAAGCCTTGATCAGCCATATTTATCGCTCCTTTCTGGCTTAAGCCTACTCCGTGACCAAAGCCGGCCCCCCAAAAAAAGAGCATTTGCGGGACTTTCTTGTGGGAATATTTGATCTCTAATTTAAAAGCGCTGCTTCTTAATTTATCAAAGAAATTTCGTATTTTTAAATCACCAACCAATTGGGTAGTGCCGCGGATAGTCTCTAGTTGCATCTTGTGATGATGAAAACAATCGCCTTCCTCTAAAAACACAACTTCTTTTAAATCAGCTAAGGCAAACCCAAAAATAAACATAAAATCTTGGGCATCATATGCTCTTTGCCAGCGAAAAACACTGTCCTTTGTGCTACTGAAAGTGCGCGGAACAGCTTTAAACCACAGCTCTTCTTCATAGGCAGAAAAGTCTTCGATGCCAACCTCTGAAGAACTAGGAGCCTTATCGATTTTATTGACTAAATATCCTCTTTTGCCAAACATATCAGAACGCAAACAACCCCCGCAATTGGAGTGATAAAATGCCTCAATAGGATTATCTTCATATAAAAGCACCTCTCCTCTTGTTTCTTTAACAGCAGCGCGGGCTTTCTCCTTTTCTACTGATAAACCCTGATATACCTGACAATGCACATCGTTACAAAAATCAAACCCTTCTTTACGATGTCGCCCCTTACTTCTCATTGCGATTGTACGTGCTGCTACTGCCTGAGCCTTAAGTGCCTCGGAATGCACAAAAGGTAGTATCTCTGCAGGTAATACGCCATAAAGATACTCCTCAACACTTAAAATATTAATCAAATTCATACCCTCAGACCCCGCCACTATTTCCAGATTGCCCCGATAAATTCTATCAATCTTTTTATGCCAAAAATCACCTTTTCCATAAGTTACATCCAAAAGATAAAAGGGGTGAGTTTGTGCCTCTATCTTAATGGGGGCGGAGAACTTACGGTACACAGCATTTGTCTTATAATCCGTGAGTTTTATTCCTTTTTTGCTCCAGACAAAAGTATAAAATCTATCTGCTCTGCCCTTAAAGGTACGCTTCTTTCCTTTTATAATAAAATCCTGTCCGCATCGAAAACTAAATCTCTCTAAGCCCCGCACAAGCCCCACTCGCACCATAGGTATCCCTTCCTCTCTGATGTAGGCAGACAGTTTAACCTCTTTTCTTTCTTTCTCTTTACTCTTTTTTCTTTTAGCAAAAAACCTCTTACCCAATTTTTTCTTAGAAATTGCGAGCTTCTTCTGCAGCTGTCTGTTTTGAGGATAAAACTTTATGGCCTTAGAAAAATAATGGTAGGATCTCTCAAAATCAGATTCCTTCAAAAAGCATTCTCCCAGGTAATAGTAGGCTAAACGTATACTAGGATCTAACTTTATGAGTTGGGAAAAAAACTGTTTTGCTTTACGGTATGATTTTTTATTGTAATGAATCTTAGCCAGCCGGTAAAGAGCAATGCTATTGTTTTTTAACTCTAGCGTCTTTAAATAAGCATCTTTGGCCTTATTTGTTTTACCCAAATCCTCATAAATTAAACCGAGATAAAGAAAGGCAAGCCAATCCTTCTGTGGCATCCGATCAAGAACATTCAAGGCTTTTTGGGATTTCCCTGCCAAATAATAAAGGATCGCGAGGTGTTTATCTTGTCTTTCGTCAAAACCTTGGGCTCTAGCCCTCTCAAGCACCTCGATTGCTCTTTCGTATTCCGCGGCTTCCTTAAAAAGCAAAGCAATGTTTAGATAGTCTCGGCTATGTTGGGCCGCGAAGCAAAAGCTACTTGCTAAAATAAAGATTGCGATAGATAAACGGATAAAGAGTTTCATTTTAAAAACAAAAGGTTATTTTAAAGAGGGAAACACAATGACCCTAGCAAAATAATTGCGGTAAACGCACAAAAAGAATGGAATCTGATACTTACTCTACGACCTTATATACCTTATCGTGAGGATGTACTTTCTGTGCTACTTTTATTCCGACCATATCCCCTTTCTTTGCTTCGGTGACATTTTCATGCTCTATTTGCATTGAATCAATTGTTTGTGAAAAATCATCGTGGACGCCTTTAACGTGAATTGTGTCACCAACTTTGAGCATGTCTGAAAGCTCAATGATCCCAACTGAGATATGACCAAACCAATGAGTGATCATGCCAATTTCTTTCTCTTGCATGATACTGCCCTCCTTTTTATTTGACCCGCTCTCTACCTACCACAGGTATACCCCATCTTGTGGCATGCGAAAGAAACTTTTCTTTCTCCAAAATAATTACTTTTTCTTTTTCTAAAACCAGCGATGCCGCATTTATCTTTTTTAAAAGCCTAAGAGTAGAGATTCCTACCACCGGAACATCAAAGCGTAAATCCTGATTGGCTTTACTGAATTTTAATACTGTACATCCCCGACCCGCAAGGCTAAAACCCCTTTTAATCGTTCTATCGGTTCCTTCCAAAGACTCTAGGGCCGCGACCGTATTAGATTTAACTACTCCTACCTGACCCACGTCCAACTCCACAAAACGCGAAATAATCTCAACCCCAAAATCAATATCTTTCTTTACATTGGAGTCTAAATCTAAATTATCCATTAAACCTTGCTGGGCTAAACTCTCTTTCAAATAAAGGGTTGAATCTAAAAATTTTATACCTTCAGTTTGCAGATGATTTATTATAGCAGTAAATATAGTATGAGGACGAAAATCTTGTGTCTGGGCTACCAAAGAACGCAGCTCTTGATCCCACTGGGATCTTTTAAAAATTCTTAAAGGATTAATCTGGCCGGCCATAATACATTCTTTTAAGTTCTCTTTTTTTAGAGCTTCTTTAAGCTGGCCTAATTTTGTCGGCTGCACCCAATGGGTTTTGGTAACGTATCTATTGATCAAAGGTGAAGTCTCACCTTTAAAACAGATGGCAATAACCTCATTATCCTTATTTGTTTCTCGTATTTTCTTAGCGAGGATTAGAGGTAAGAGACGATTTCCGGCAATAATTCCTAATCGCATCATTTACCAATGCCTCTTTTGGAAGAAGAAATAAATTGAAGAAGATTTTCAATTTCTTCTAAATGAGGCAGATTTTCTTTTGCTAACTTACTGGCTTCGTCAAAGGAATGATTTTCAAAAAAAATAATCTTAAATGCTTTCTTTAAGGCATTGATTACATCTTGGTCAAACTTTGCCCGGCGCAACCCCACCAGATTGACTCCGCGCACTTTAGCTGGGTGCCCATCACACATTGAATAAGGAGGTATGTCCTGAACAACCTTTGAACATCCTCCCGCAATTGAGAAGCTTCCCAGGCGGCAAAATTGATGCACTGCCACCAGTCCCCCGACAACTACTTTATTTCCCAGCTCTACATAACCGGCTAAAGTAGCGTTGTTTGCAAGAATATTATCATCGCCGATCTTACAATCATGGGCAATATGAGAATAAGCCATAAGAAGATTATTGTTGCCCAAAACTGTTTTTGAATCCCTCTCTGTCCCGGGATTTATGGTGGTAAATTCTCTGATGCGATTGTTATCACCGATAACAAGATAACTTTTCTCTTCCTTGTATTTTAAATCCTGAGGGATGCTTCCTACTACGGCGTAGGGAAAAATGCGACAGTTCTTACCAATCTGGGTATACCCTAAAACTTGCGCTCCCGCCTCAATTACGGTCAAAGCACCGATTTTAACATTTTCTTCAATAACAGCGCAGGGTCCTACCTTTACGCCTTCATCTAGCTGGGCCGATGGACTTACAATCGCTTGAGGGTGAATTTGAGTAGCCATATTGTTAAATTATATCAAAAAATAAAGGGAGGGCAATGGGAAACTGAAGGCGGGATTATTCTACGAGAGCAAACATTAATTCTGCTTCTGCGACTACTTTGCCTTCCACTGATGCCTTAGCATATACTGAACCTGTCTTGGAACGGGTCTTACCGATATTCACCTCAATTACCAACTGATCTCCCGGCTCAACAGTCTTTCTGAATTTAATGTTGTTTGCAGCCATAAAATAAGCAAGCTTTCCTCTGTGCTCGGCGCAGGCCAACATAAGAATCCCACCCACCTGAGCCATAGCCTCTACGATAAGCACTCCTGGCATAACTGGCCGGCCCGGGAAATGTCCCTGGAAAAAATATTCATTCATGCTCACATTTTTTATACCTACGCAGCGCTTGGCCTTTTCTAATTCAACAACCTTGTCCACTAAAAGAAAAGGGTATCGATGGGGTAATATTTTCATTATCTCTTCCGCATTGAGTTCTGTCCCTTGAGGAACATAGCCCTCTCTTGAGCCTACCCCGCCTCGCTTTACCTTATCTTTATAGCGACGCAGTTTATCAAGCAGTTTTATACTCAAAGAATGGCCGCTTTTTACTGCAATCACATGCGCCTTAAGAGCTCCGACCAAATACAAATCACCCACTAAATCTAAAATCTTATGCTTCACAAACTCATCATCAAAGCGTAATTTATTCTTTATTATTCCTTTGGAAGAAACCACAAGGGTATTATCGTAGTTTGCCCCCTTTCCTAACCCCATATTCAAAAGGGGCTTGACTTCGTCCTCCAGACAAAATGTCCTTGCCTCATAAAAATTATCTGTGGCCTTACCATTAATCACTAAATCCATATATCCAGAACCGATTAAAGGATTATCATATTTTAAAACATAGGAAATACGTAAATCTGTAGAGGGTAGCACAATAATACTGGCGCAACTTTCATCTACCCATAACGGCTCTTTTATTGTCAAATAATCACGATATGCACCCTGTTCCAGAAGACCCGCTTCTTTTATTTTTTCAATAAATTCTTTAGCGCTACCGTCTAGCCCCGGAACTTCTTCTCCCCACATGTTTATCTGAATATTATCAATCCCTAAAAGATGTAAGGCTGCCATAAGATGTTCTATGGTATGAATATAAACACCATCATTCCCCACAGAAGTACGGCGGGGGAATTTCTCAGGATCAGCTAAAGAAGAAAGGTCGGCTTTTACAAGAAAAGTGGGGATATCTTGGCGCACAAAAATGATACCCGTATTTACAGGTGCGGGGCACAACACTATTTTAGTCTTCTCTCCAGTATGAAGCCCTACTCCTTCAAAAGATACCTTCTTTTTTATTGTTCTTTGTTTATCCATTTTCCTTCTTTAGCTTCTCTTCTAGTTCTTGAACCTTCTCTTCTAAGCAACGTATTTTCTTATAAAGCTCTGGTAATCGCTGTACGCAGGCATTTACCCTTTTTGCAACATCATGGGGTCGCGCCGGATAACCAGACACTTTAGTCTCAGAAGGTATTGACTTTGTCACCCCTGCTTGAGCAGCAACCACAGAACCATCGCCGATATGAATATGACCTACCACTCCTGCCTGACCCGCAAGAACAACCCCTTTGCCCAGGGTAGTACTTCCTGAAACGCCTGCCTGGGCAATAATAATACAATTTTCTCCTATCACTACATTATGCGCGATCTGGACCAAATTATCAATCTTTGTACCTTTACCTACAATGGTCTTATCAAATCTTGCTCTATCAATAGTAACGTTGGCACCAATCTCAACATCATCTTCGATAGACACTGTACCAATCTGGGGAATTTTCTCCTGCACTCCTTTTACGGCAGCAAAACCAAACCCATCGCTTCCAATCACTGCCCCGGAGTGAATAACCACTCTATTGCCAACCTCTATTCTCTCTCTGATTGAAACATGGGGATAAATAAGGCATTTTTTCGCGATCTTTGAATGAGCGCCTATGTAACAGCCTGCATAAATTACTGTCCCCTCATCTATCTGGACCCCCTCTTCAATGATTGTGTATGCCCCTACACTAACATCTTTTGCAAGCTTTGCTTTATCAGATATAATTGCGCTGCGATGAATTCCTTGGGGATGCTTAGCGTAGCTAGAAGCAACTAAGTTTACCACACGCGCAAATGCCAGAGAAGGATTGTCCGTCCTTAAAAGAGGTTTTGAAGAATTGCTTATTTCTCTTGAGGTGATAATAGCTGATGCCTTTGTGGTTTCCATCAGACGGGCATATTTAGAATTGGCCAGAAAAGTAATATCCCCTTTCTTGGCTTCCTTTATTCCGGAGATCCCTGTAATTACAATATCGGGATCACCGACCAATTCTCCGTTTACCAGTGTTGCTATTTCTCTAAGGGTAAGTTTCACCTTCTATACCCTTTATTAACAAGTTTAATAATCTGTCTGGTGATGTCGAATGTCTTATTTCCAAAAATAACCATATTTTCCTGTATCACCAGATCAAATTTGTTTTTCTTGGCATATCGTTCAATTACCTTATTGATATCCTCAACGATCTCGTTCATTTTTTCATTTCTTTCTTTTCGCAAATCAATAAAAACCGCACGTTCGTCTTCACGAAAAGATCGAATCTCTTTAGTGAGTTTTTCTTTTTCCCGCTCTTGTTCGCTTTCTGCCATAAGACTAAGCTTGTCCTGCATTTTTTCTATTTTATCTTTTCTCTTTCCGAATTTATTCTCTTCCTGGCTTCTTCTTGCTTCTAATTCACCATCATAATCTTTGGTTTTCTTATACTTTTCGATCACCTCAAGATAGTTAACATAGCCAATTTTTAAATCAGCCGCAAAACAGCTCAAGGAAAATGCAGTTATTAGCCCTACCACAAACATTAAAGATACAAATCTTCTCATCTCTCCCTCCTTTAAAAACCTCTACTTATATTAAAATGAAATCTACCCTCTTTCTCCTCTTCGCCCGGTTCAAGATCCAATGGCCAACCATAATCCACACTAACCGGGCCAATGGGGGTTTTTACCCTTAACCCTATACCCACGCTAGATTTAAGGTCACCACTCATAAAATCGTTATTCTTTTCCCACACATTTCCCGTATCAAAAAAAGTCGCCATTTTGAGGAAATTCTCCACCAAGGGATAGGTGTATTCTACATTGCCCACAAACATCGCCTCCCCACCAAGGGGATCTTCAGTGGCTGGATCTATAGGGCCTACTTTTCTTTCATGATATCCTCTTATCGTAGAAGAACCCCCTGCAAAGAAACGCTCATAAATGGGAATTTCATTTGTGCCAGAAAACGGATCTGCATAACCCACTCTAACACGAAATTCTAGCACAGAATCGTGCATAAGAGGAAAATATTTACTCACCCGAGCAGATTCTTTTACAAAATCCTTATCACCCCCAAATGGATCACCTTTAAATTCAACACTGTTAATAACGTAGATTCCGGTTGAAGGAACAAATACATTATCCCTGGTATCAAAACGTAAATTAACTTCCGGACCTATTAAATCATTTGTTCCGGCTTCATCTTTCAATGCCTGAGTTGCATTCTGATCAACATCACTAATTTCTACTTGCTCAAAACGAAAACCTAGTCCGGCGCTAAAATTATCATTGAAAGCCGTTCCTAAACGTATTGCCCCGCCTCTAATATCCTCTTCAAAAGCGTATCCTACGTCACCCTCACGGGCGTGAGTGCGTTTATAACCGTCAAACCCAAAGGAAATAGGCCGATCAAAAATCCAAGGATTGGTAAAACTTAATTGGTAACGGTCGGTCAAGGTGCCGAAGCTTGCCTGCAAATTTAAATCTTGTCCGGCACCGGTAAAGGTGGACCAGTTTCTATAATCAAAATTGCGCTGCCTTAATTCTACAAAGCCGACAAACTCATCAACCGAACTATACCCTCCGCCAAAACTTAAATATCCGGTCTTTGCTTCTTTAACATCCACTATCAAATCTATCTGTTCCGGGGTTGTGCCAGCTTCGGTACCAAAGCGTATTTCTTCAAAGAATCCTAAATTTTCCAGGCGTTCTTTACTCTTATGTATTTTTTCACCATTGAATCTCTCGCCAGGATATGCCCTCAATTCCCTTCTTATCACATTATCTCTGGTTTTAACATTGCCTTTGACATCAATTCTCTCTACATAAGCGATTTGATTCTCGCTAACACGATAGGTTAAATCTACTCTTTTAGTTTTCGTATTAAAATAGCTGAAAGGCTCCACGCGTGAAAATATATACCCTTTATTTACATAAATTTCCCTTATTCTTGAATAATCCTCATACACCGCGTTTTCACTGAATACCAAACCTGGTCTCATCTTAAGTACTGCTTCGATTTCAGAAAGAGGCACTTCCTTATTCCCTTCAATGGTTATCTCCCCGGCATAATAGCGCTGACCTTCATCTATAAGGATAGTTACATACACCCCTTCGGGTCTTCGCCTAGTATCAGTTTTAACCTCTACGTCGCTAAAACCTTGACGCAGATAAAAATCACGAATTCGCTTAACATCGTCGCGCAACACATCTTCTTTAAAAAGACCCCTATTAAGAAGCCAGGCTTTTTTCGTCTTCATGAGCCTGATTATTTTTTCATCGGAAAAAGTTATATTTCCTTGAACTATCACGCCCCTTACCTTTATCACCCTTCTTTCATCAATTACGAATTTAACCTCAGCTTCATTTCTTCTCTCATCTATTTTTAATTCATAATCTATTTGTGCTTGTGAAAAGCCTTTCTGCTGATAAAGGTCTTTGATTTTGCGACTCACTTCTTTAAGCTTATATTCATCTACAAAAGAACCTTCTTTAATGTCGACTGCATCCAAAAGCTTCCTTCGATGTATGGAGCGGTACCCTTCAAATGAAAGCTTCTTAAGAACGGGCTTTTCTTTTACAGTAAAGACAACAATGATTTCATTGGCTACCTTTTCTTTGGAGACTTCAACCGTATCAAAAAATCCCGTAGCATAAAGATTTTTTACGTCTTCGTTGATGACATTTTCTCTAAAGGGCTGGCCGGCACGCACTTTTAGCTTGGAAACAATAGTGGCATCGCTCACAATATTATTACCCTCAATCTCAATACGGGAAACAATCTCGCGCGCCCAAACGACGGGTAAAAAAAGAATAAACGACAATAAAAGACAAATGAATACTTTATACATTTTGCTTATTATAAACACTTTTTTTATCAAAGTCAATCTCCCTCACCTTTTTGTAATTGCCTTAATGCCTTAGGGTTAAGGGCAAATTACTCTTCGGCTACCTTAACTTGGAATAAATCAGCAAATTTCATATATTCCCGCAAAAATGACAATTGCACGCTTCCTGTGGGGCCATTACGTTGCTTGGCAATAATTGCCTCCGCCACTCCTTTATTGGATTCATTGGGGTTATAATATTCTTCCCGAAAAAGAAGCACCACCACGTCTGCGTCTTGCTCAATGGCTCCTGATTCACGTAAATCCGATAATTTCGGTCGGTTACCTTCGCGGGACTCCACTGCTCTTGAGAGCTGGCTTACTGCGATCACAGGTATACTTAATTCTTTCGCCAAAGCTTTCAAAGACTGAGAAATCTCTGATATTTCCTGCTGCCGACTTTCTCCTCTTCGCATTCCCCTGATAAGCTGCATATAATCCACTATCAGCATCTGAATATTATGGTGTGCTTTAAGGCGTCTTGCTTTTGCGCGCAATTCAAAAACATTAATCGCAGCAGAATCATCAATAAAAATAGGCGCTTGGGAAAGAATACTTGCGGCAGTGGTCAATAAAGGCCAATCAGAAGGAGCAAGAAAACCGGTTCTTACTTTATGCATATCAACTTTTGCCTGAGAACATAGGAACCTTTGCATAATCTGTTCTTTTGCCATTTCCAGACTAAAGATCCCTACCGGCATTTTTTCCTCCGCAGCCACGTGTTCTGCGACAGAAATCACAAACGCGCTTTTACCCATGGAAGGACGACCCGCCACAACGATAAAATCCCCGTTTTGAAAACCAGCGGTTTTTACGTCAAAATCTTTGAATCCGCTGGGAATTCCTGTTACATGAGATTTCTTGTGATAAAGAGATTCGATTAATTCAATTCCGTCTTTAATGACATCTCTTATATGAACATAACCTCCTTCAATACGGCGGTCGCTGATTTCAAAAATCAGCTTTTCTGCTCTATCGAGAATATTGCTTACCTCTTCCTCTCCCTTATAAGACCAGGAAACAATGTTGGTAGCACTGGCAATCAAAGAACGTAAAACACTTTTTTCCTTCACTATGCGCGCATAATGAGAGACGTTGGCAGAGGTGGGGACAAAATCCGCAAGAGTGGCTAAATAGGCACTTCCACCTATTTTCTCTAAGAATTTCTTTTTGTTTAAATCTTCTGAAACCGTCAGGATATCGGTCTTTTTTCTGACATCGAAAAGAGACACAATACTTTCAAAAATCATGCTATGTTCGTATTTGTAAAAGGAATCTTTGTCGATAAGCTCTAATACCTGAGGGATTATACTATCATCTATGAGCATTGCGCCCAGAGTGGCCATTTCTGCCTCGATATTATTGGGAGGAATTTTTTCTATGTTTTGAGGTTGTTGGTTGCTCATTTCTTTACTACCCACACCCTTAAAGATGCCTCTACTTCAGGGTGGAGCTTAACTTTCAAATTATAAACGCCTAGTTTCTTAAGCGGCTCTTCCAAAACGATTTTATCCTTGGCAAGCTCAATACCTTCCTCGCTCAACGCTTTGATTATCTGCGGCTCATTTATAGATCCAAAAATCTCTTCTGCCTCTTTTACTTCTGCGGTAATCGTCACCGATACCGCCTCTAATTTATTCTTGAATTCTAAAAGCTTTTGTTTTTGCTCTTCAGATTCCTTTAATCTTCTTCTTTTGATTTCTTCCAGCTTCTTTAAGCTATCATCGTTCGCTCTTAGTGCGAAACCCTTAGGAATAAGGTAATTGCGGGCATAGCCGTCCCTTACCTCAATAATTTTTCCTTCTTCGCCGATTTTCTTGACGCCTTTAATAAGAATTACTTTCACTTCGTCCCCCTTTTAGCTATTGCTGCAATTCTTGGTTAAAGATAATTAATCAGGTTATCGCGGCATGTAAGAAAGCAAACTTAAGTAACGTGCGCGCTTAATTTCTCTTGTTAATTTACGTTGATGCTTTGCGCAATTACCGCTTATGCGCCGCGAAACCACTTTCCCCTTACCGGAAACGTAACGCGACAGCAATTCAATGTTTTTGTAGTCTATATCCAACTCTTTCTTGCAAAAAATGCAGCTTTTTTTAAACCGTGTTACTTTTATTTTTCGTTTAGCCATTTTATATCGCCTCTCCTAATTCTTGACCTTCAGTGTGTTCCGCATTTATATTCTGGTCGGGTTCTTCCCCCAAATCTACTTCCCGCACCTCTTGCTTCTCTGCTCTGGGCATAAACTGAACCCTTGCTGCTCTCACCTCAAGGACAGAACGGTTCTTTCCTTCGCTATCCTGCCAGGAACGTGATTGTAGCCTTCCTTCTACAAAAATCTGTCTTCCCTTTTGCAAATACTGGTTGCAGACTTCTGCCAGTTGTGCCCATACCACTACATTTACAAAACAGGTACCGCGCTGAAGCTGCCCACCCTTATCTCTAAAGGGAGTGTTTACTGCAATTCTTAAAGTAGAAACTGCGGTTCCTTGAGGAGTATAGCGCAATTCAGGGTCTCGGGTCAGATTACCTATCAAAAATACTCGATTAAGATTGACCATTTCGCCTCCTTAAATTAAGCCTTGGTTTTCTCTGTCTCTTTCCTTACAATTATATTTCTTAATATCCTTTCCTCGAGTCTGATTGTCTCTTTCAAATCAGCTAATTTCTCCGTATCCAACGAAAATTGTATGCACCAGTAGCTGCCCTTAGAATACTTCTTTTTCTCTGCTCCTCTGGATCTTAAAGGATAATAGAGACTTCTTTCACTGGCCCACACATTAGAAAGAAGAACTTTACCTTCCAGGCCCTCGATTTTCTTGATTATTTTTTGAAACATCTCTTCTCTCTGCTCTTCTCCTAAGTCAGGCCTGAAAATCATCATACTTTCGTAGCTTCTAATCACTTTTCCTCCTTATTTTTGAAAGCAATCATTGGGAACGCTGATTATATCTACTCATTACATAGTGGCTACCACAACGTACCCAATCCATACATGCTGCCACTGCTCTTTCAACCATTTCTGATAAAACTCTCTTTTCTTTTCTGGAAAAGCCGCAAAGAACATAATCTGACACTTCTTTTGAATCGGGCCTACCGATTCCAATTTTCAGTCTATTAAAATCATCGGTATCTAAAGAAGATAGAATCGATGCGATACCGCGATGACCTCCGAACCTTCCCCGTTGGCGAAATCTTAATACGCCCAACGGCAAATCTACATCATCATGCACTACTAAAGTTTCTTTGGGCAAACACTTATACTTACTTAAAACCTTTTTCACACAAGTACCTGAATTATTCATAAAGGTGCGCGGTTTGACCAAAACAACTTCCTCTTCATCTACCTTAAACTGAACCAGCTGGGCGCTTAATTCTAGGTTTCTCTTAAAGCTAATTCTTTTTTCCTTGGCAATCGCCTCCACGGTCATATATCCTATGTTATGACGTGTATTTTTATATCGAAAGCCGGGATTGCCCAAACCAAAAATTATCCGCACTTTCTTAAAATGTGATTAAATTTATCAAATAATCGCCTTTTATCACAACGCCTTGCAATCTATATGTTTTTGAGGGCAGGCTCTTTTTTGAGAGACTAGCTCTCCTTCTTTTCTTCTTTTTTAGGCTTTTCTTCTTTTTTGGCCCCTTCTTCCTCTGGAACTTCTTTCTTCTCTTTTATTACCTCTGGCTCTTGGGGCACAGCTTCCTCTTCTGCCGGCACAACTTCTTCTTCTACCTTCTTAACGCTTACGGTTACAATTGCATCCTCAGCAGGGGTTACTATTTCTACATCACCTGTAATTGTTACATCACTAACGTGAAGGGAATGTCCAATCTCTAATCCGGAAATGTCAATCTCAACTTTTTCAGGGATATCCATAGGAAGTCCTTCTACTTCTAACTCCCATAAAAGCTGCTCAAGGGTCCCCCCCTCTTTAGCTCCTTTTGCCTCTCCTCTGAACACTATCGGAATATGCACTGTAATTTTTTCCTTGAGTGAGACTTTTAAGAAATCCAGATGTATAACTTCATCGGTCAAAGGATGGTGCTGGATATCCTTTATGATAACCGGGAAAGTTTCGTGCTTCTTATTGTTACTAACTACCATTTCGATAACAGTGCTTTCTGAAAAATGGATTGATTTTAACGTCCTTAGTCCTTGGTGAGGAATCTGAACGGATAGATTTGTTTCTTTACCGTATATGACTGCGGGGATAGACCCTTCTTTTCTCAATTTCTTGGTTACCTCTTTACCCGACTTTTCCCTTAAAATTGCATCAATTTTTACTTTTTCCATGTTAACTCCCTATTGATTCAAAAAGCACACTTATTGACTTCTCAAAATGTATCCTCTTTATTGCGTCGGCAAAAAGCTTTCCTACTGAAACAACCTTCACCTTCTTGCTCTTTTTCTTACTATCCAACGGAATAGAATCCGTAACAACCACCATGTCTATATCAGACTTCTCTATTTTTTCTATAGCGTTTGAAGATAACACCCCGTGAGCTACTGCGGCATAAATCTTTTTTGCTCCGCCTTTTCTTAAAGCTTTTGCAGCTTCCACCAAAGAGCTGCCGGTAGCAATAATGTCATCTACCATAATTACATTTTTTCCCTTTACTTCTCCCAGAATATGCATAACCTCGGTAGCATCAGGAGCATTGCGTCTTTTATCCACAATAGCTAATCCGGCACGAAATCTTTTGGCATAGGCTCGTGCCATCTTTATTCCGCCCACATCAGGAGAAACAACCACCAGATTATTATTTACCTTCGCTTTTTTAAAATAATCCACAAAGGCATTAATAGAATAAAGATGGTCTAGGGGGATATCAAAAAACCCCTGAATCTGTCCGGCGTGCAAATCCAAAGTCAAGACGCGTGAGGCACCGGCACCAGTTAAAAGGTTAGCGACCAGCTTAGCCGTGATTGGTACGCGTGGCTGATCCTTTCTGTCTTGGCGCGCATAGCCAAAATAAGGAATAACCGCAGTAATCCTAAAAGGAGAGGCACGGCGTGTCGCATCGAGCATAATCAGCAATTCCATTAAATTCTCATTTACCGGAGCACAAGTCGATTGAATAAGAAAAACATCTTTTCCTCTTACATTCTCTTCAATTTTGACTCTTATTTCACCATCGCTAAAGCGTGAAACTAAAGCTTTGGCTTGTTTTACTTTCAAGGCTGCGCTTATCTTATCCGCCAAAAGCTTATTAGAATTGCCGCTTAAAACAATCATTTTATCCATTATTAGCCCTTCCTTTTTTTAAGAATCTTTGCCGGCACCCCCACTACTACTGTGCCAGCTTTAACGTCCTTTGTAACCACACTCCCTGCACCAGTAGCTCCCTTTTTGCCTACCTTAACCGGTGCCACCAAAATAGTATCAGAGCCAATAAAAGCTTCTTTGCCGATATGAGTTTTATGCTTTCGTTTGCCGTCAAAATTCGCTACCACCGTACCGGCTCCAATGTTAGCATCACCCTCCACAGCTGTATCTCCCAAATATCCAAAATGCTTCATTTTTACGTTCTTTCCAATCACAGAACGGTTCACTTCCACATAATTACCTAAATGGGTATCGTTATTTATGCGGGAGTTTCCCCTTACATGAATAAAGGGACCCAGGGAACAATTAGCGCCAATTATAACACCCTTTTCTATGAAGGTAAAGGGAAAAATCACCGTGTTTTTGCCTATCTTAACTCCCTCTTCGATAAAAGTGGTCTCAGGATCAATAATCCGTACTCCCTTATCAATATATTGCTCCAGGAGACGGCTACGCATGATCTTCTCAGCAAGGTGAAGATCTTTTTGAGTATTTATTCCCAAAATCTCCTCATCGCTCTCGAGCATATATGAGTCTACTGGTATGCCTTGACCATATAAAATCTCTATAATATCGGTAAGAAAATATTCCCCTTTCTTTTTATTTTTCTCTATTTTTTTTAAATTCGAAAATAAAATCTTACGATCAAAAAGATAAATACCGCTATTAACTTCTCGGTGATTAGCACCGGCCCCCAGCTCTATTGCTTCGCGTATAGCTTTAACACGACCTTTTGAGTCGCGAATAATCCTGCCGAGTGAATTCTTTCCATCTTTGCATGCACTAACCACACAGCAACTAGATTTTTTCTTAGAAGAAATAAGCGAAGCTAAAGTTGAACGTCTAATGAGAGGAGCATCGCCACACAAAATCAATACCTTATCATGGCTTACTTTATCTTTAGCACAACGCAAAGCATCGGCTGTTCCCAGTAGTTTTTTCTGGTAGATGCATTGAACTCCGGGAAAATGTTTCTTTATTTCTTTTTCTACCAGTTTAGCCTGGTATCCCACCACTACCAGAATCTGATCAATGTGTTTTTCCAGACCAACTAATTGCTGCAAAACATGATAAACCAAAGGTCTTCCTGCAACTTCATGTAACACTTTCGGAATGGACGACTTCATCCTCACTCCCTTACCTGCAGCCAAAACTATTGCGGTTATTTTTTCCATAAAATTATTAAAGTTTCATCGTAAAAGTTCACCCAGTATATATTCGGCGAAATTTATCTGCATAACTGCCCGGCCTGGACTCGAACCAGGAAAGCGAGATCCAAATTCTCGTGTGTTACCAATTACACTACCGGGCAAATCTCTATCTCAACAAAAAGCGCTCTATGCTTCTTCCTCTGCTTCTGGCGCAGGACCCTCTTCGAAAGCATGGGACTCTTTCCCAGCTGTCTTTTTCTCCTCGTAGTAAGCATCCAACACCTTGCTTTGAAGATAATCACGGAACTCTTGATTAATAGGGTGTGCTAAGTCCTGATGGGTAGCTTGTTTGTCTAAACTTGCATTTTTGGGGGACGATGGCAATTGCACACCACACATATTGCAATAACGGCTTCCGACATCAACCTTTTTCCCGCAGCGAGCGCAAAACTGCTTTAACTTTCTTGCGGGCATTGCCACAAAGAGACCGTTGTTGCCTTCAACAACCTTGATGTTTCGCACCACAAACGAGTTGTCAAATGTAACTGTTGCATAAGCCTTAAGCCTTTTGCCTTCGTGTTCCCGGAGCGAAATTCTAACTTCTGTGATTTCCATAGCTCCTACCTCCTTTTAAACCGTACAAACTGCGAACACTAGCCATCTTTTGTTAGCCAGCTTCCCTTCTATCTTATGAGGTGTAGTACCATCTAAAACTGTATAGAGGGCACTCCCACTCCCTGTGACCTTCGCTTCTATTCCTTTTTGGGCTAAATATTCTTTTACCTCTCTTAACTCTTTACAAATCCTTAATGCTGGCTCCTCAAGAGCGTTAAAAATATTATTTTTAATGAGGGCCGTGTCGCCTTTTTTTATGGCATGAGTTAATATCTTAACATTGGAAAAAACCTTTGTCAATTTCGCTCTCTGCACAGCATATACCCTTTTAGTAGGTAAGGTTGTACCAGGCCAAAAAATAAGATGACGCAAGCTTTTCCCCTTAAAAGGAACTACTTTCTCCCCTCTCCCGGAAATAAAAGCAAAGGGGCTCTGTGAAATAAAGAAATTTACATCGCTTCCTAATTGTGCGCCTAATTGATAAAGCGTTGATTCTGACAATTTCAGATTCAGAAGCTTATTTATACCCATAAGGGTAGAAGCAGCATTGGAAGATCCTCCGCCCAAACCAGCCCCGAGAGGTATTCGCTTTTTAAGAAAAATATCAAATCCAAAAGGCAATTTCTGCTTTCTTACTAAAACTTTAGCTGCCCGCACACAAAGATTTGTATCGGTCGTAAGGCTTTTAACATTAGAAGAAATGGTGACCGTATTGGTTTTAGTTGTGCGGATAGTAATCTCATCAAAAAGAGAAACTCTCTCTACGATACTTTCAATACAATGAAAGCCATTACTGTATTTACCAAGGATATTAAGATAAAGATTGATCTTGGCGGGACTTAATACCTTAACTGTGCTGCCGTATAAATTTTTGCGCTTTTTTAGCGATGCCGCTAGAGGAAAGACCATAAAAATCCATCAACTCCTTAGGAGAGCCCGATTGGCCAAAGCTATCCTCAATCCCCACCCGCTCTATGAGAGTGGGGCACTTACGTGCCAGAACTTCACATACTGCAGAATAAAGGCCTCCTATCACTTGATGTTCTTCACATACCATAATCTTTTTATGTTTTTTGGCGATATCAACAATCAGATCTTCATCGATTGGTTTTATGGTGTGCATATTTACCACCGTAGCTGAAACGCCTTCTTTCTTTAATAACTTGTTAGCCTCCAAAGACTCATTCATCATAATTCCGCAGGCTATTATCGCAAGGTCTTCTCCCTCTTCAATCACATAACCTTTACCAACCTTAAACTTTTTCTTTTGCTCGATGGTGGGAATCTTAGCCCTTCCCATACGAATATAGAAAGGACCTTCGGTTTCATAAGCTGCAAATATCGCATCCCTTGTCTCCCAGGCATCGCAGGGAACAATTATGCGTAGTTGTGGAATGGCACGCAATAAATTAATATCTTCTAAAGCCTGGTGGCTGGAACCATCTTCTCCAACTGTGATCCCTGCGTGGGATGCGACAATCTTAACATTAAAATTATTGTAACAGATAGAGTTCCTTACCTGATCCATCACTCTTGCGGTAGCGAACATGGCAAAAGTAGAAGCAAATACTATTTTACCACAGCTTGCCAGGCCCGCAGCAGCTGCCATCATATTTTGTTCTGCAACACCAAAGTTAAAAAACCTATCAGGGTACTCACGGCCAAAAAGAGCAGTACGAGTAGAACCTGAAAGGTCAGCATCTAAAACTACAACTCTTAAATCCTTTTTGCCTAATTCAATAAGGGTCTTTCCGTAAATATCGCGCGCGTATAATGACTCCATCTTACTTCTTACCTTTTGTCTCCTCTATTTTTTCAATCTCATCAAGCTCCTTTAAAGCGATATCCTTTTCTTGCGCAGTGGGGGCACGACCATGAAAATCCACCACATGCTCCATGAAAGAAACTCCTTTGCCCTTCACGGTGTGGGCGATGATCACGGTAGGCTTAAACTTAATTGCCTTGGCTTCATCAAAAGCCTCAAGTAGCTCTTCGATATTATGTCCATCACACTGCACCACGTGCCAGCCAAAAGACTCCCATTTATTAACCAAAGGTTCTAAATTCATTATTTCTTCGGTCCTGCCGTCTATCTGAAAATGATTGTAATCGACGACGCCGCATAAATTATCCAACTTAAAATGCGCTGCTGCCATGGCTGCTTCCCAGATATTTCCTTCCTGGATTTCTCCATCTCCCATGAGGCAATATATGCGCCAATCTTTTTTATCAACTTTACCTGCTAAAGCCATGCCTAAAGCAACAGATAATCCTTGCCCTAATGAACCACTTGCTACTTCCACCCCCGGCGTTCTTCTATCAGGATGACCCTGCAGCATTGCGCCCAACTGTCTTAAATTCCATAATTCTTTTTTAGGAAAATAACCGCACAGAGATAATGCCGCATAAAGCGCCGGACAACAATGACCTTTAGAAAGATGAAACCTGTCTCTGTCTGACCACTGTGGATCGCTAGGGGTGTGACGCATCACAGCAAAAAAGAGGCAGGTGATAATATCAGTGGAAGATAAAGACCCACCGGGATGACCACTGCCGGCCTTTGCCAGCATCTGCACGATAAGCCTTCGTATCTCAGTTGCTTTCTTCTTCAGGAATTTGATCTTTCGGTCCATACTTCTCTAATTTTTCCTTTAACTCATCACTCTCCGGAGAAATCTCAATGCCTTTCTTGTAGTATTTTAAGGCTTCTTCTACGTTTCCTAAGGCAATATAAACATCTCCCAGATGTTCAAAGATTACCGAATCTTCGGTCACCGCAGCTGCCTTTTTTAAATACTCCTCGGCCTTCTGATATTCTTTTTTTTTAAAATAGATCCAGCCTAAGCTGTCTAAATACACTCCGCTATCGGGTTCTTTTTCCAGAGCTCTTTTAACCATCCTCTCAGCTTCATCAAGATGTATCCCCTCCTCAGCATAGACATACCCTAAAGAGTTTAAGGTTGGAGCATGGTGCTCGTCTATCTGCAAAGCGCGTTTCCACATCTCAATCGCTTCTACTCTTTGGCCCTCTTCCTCGTAAAGAACCCCCAGCCAGAAAACGCCCTCAAGATAATCAGGCTTTTTTGCTACAATTGCCTCATAGATTTTAATGGCATCTTGAAGTCGCTTTTTATAAAAATAAAATTGCGCCAGGTATTCAGAAATCTTAATTTCCTCTGGTTTTAGCTCATGAGCTTTAGTTAAAAACTCTTCATATTCTTTTTCCAGTTCTCGGTCCTGCTGGGTATAAGAATAAAGAAAAATCAAAGCTAAAGAAGCGTCCATCCGTTCCGGATCGATTTTCTTTGTCTCTCTTAACTCCTTCTCAGCTTCTTTCATTTCTCCTAAACGAATATGTAGCGCTGCTTTTTTGAGTCTGATATGGAAAGAGGCGGGGTCAAATTTCTTTGCCTTCTCTAAGCCTTTTAGGCCGGTACGAAAATCACCCTGTTCGATGGATAAAACAGCTTGAAGATAATTCTTATAGAGGCGTTTGGAGGGGGGTTTGTTTTTAGCAAAAGTAAAAGGTATTACAATAAGAGAGATCGTAATAAACGCGGCAAAAAATCTCATTGAAGGCTTATCGTGACTTATGTCTCTGTTGCTTTCTTCTTTTTTTAAACCAGTGTCTCTTTACTTTTCGTAACTTTTTCTTTTTTCCGCAGGGCATCTTTGCTCCTTAAAATCCAAACTAGGGAATTACTTTATTTAAGGGATATTCAATAATTCCTTGTGCTCCGGCTTCTTTAAGAAGAGGCACAAGGTTACGTACCTGACTTTCCTCAATAATTACCTCACAAGCAACCCAGTCTTTCACCGTAAGAGAAGAAACTGTGGGCTTTTTTAACGCCGGAAGTAATTTTAAAATCTTCTTTAAGTCTTTCTCTCTTAGGTTAAGCTTCAATCCCACCTTGCCCCTTGCCTCCAATGCACCTTTTAAAAGCAGAAGGAGATGCTCCATTTTTTTATTTTTCCACCTATCTTTATATGAAGTCTTATTTGCAATGAACTTCGTAGTCGATTCGCACAAAGTTGCGATTTCTTTTAAGCCCGCGGTGCGCAAACTCTCGCCGGTCTCGGTAAGCTCTACAATTGCATCCACCAGACCGCTCCTAACTTTAACCTCTGTTGCGCCCCAGCTAAATTCCACCTCGGCATCAATCTTTTTATTTTTAAAGAATTTCTTGGTATAGTTTAAGAGTTCTGTTGCGATACGTTTTCCTTTCAAATCCTTTATATTTTTAATTTTAGAATCATCTCTTACTGCAACTACCCATCTTACTGGTCTTAAAGTCCTTTTGGCATACAACAACTCTGCCAACCTTATTACATCGGAATTATTCTCTAAAATCCAATCCTCACCAGTAATTCCGCAGTCTAAAATTCCCTCTTCTACATAACGGGACATCTCCTGAGCCCTAACAAGAACCACTTTAATCTCGGAATCATCAATGGCAGGAAAATAGGAGCGCGGGCTTATATAGATATTAAACCCCGCCATCTGAAAAAGCTCAATGGTCTTTTCCTGAAGGCTTCCCTTTGGTATGCCTAACTTTAAAACTTTCATAATGGTCTTGAATTATACAATGAATATTGCCTATTGTAAAGGCATTTTTGGCCCTGATACTACCTATTTGCACTAAGATAATTCTTAATGTAGTCCTCGATTCCTTTTTCTAAAGAAAACTCTGCAGATAATTTATTCTTTTTAAGCAGTCCACTATCGGCGCAGGTAAAATCCTGATACACTCCCGCATAAGGATTATCAAAATAATCCGGCTCCAGGCTTTTCCCCATATTTTTGTTCAAACAAGAAATAATCTCATTAAAGCTGCGCGCCGCGCCGCATCCTACGTTTAAAATTGCATTCTTTTTCAATTTCAAAGCATCCACTGTAATTCTTGCTACATCCTTTACGTAAATAAAATCCCGTTTCTGCTCGCCGTATTTAAAAATTCTGGGGCGCTTGCCTTCTTTCATCTGCAAATAAAGCTGATAAATCATACTGGCAGAACTTCCTTTATGGTGTTCCCGCGGCCCATAAACATTAAAATAACGCAACCCCACCACTAATGGAATTTTACTTTTTAAGGCATAAGCTTTTGCATAGCGGTCACAAAGATACTTTGAATAGGCGTATATGTTGTGCGGCTCTAAGGATTGGTCTTCTTTCATAGGAGAAGGCCCGTTGCCATAGACTCCAGCGCTAGAAGCATAAACAAGTTTTATTTTCTTTGCGGCGCAAAAATTAAATACATTCTTAAACCCCTCAAAATTGACCATCACCATCTTTCGCTCATCAGGCAAAGTAGTATCAGTTATGGCTGCTTCATGGATTACTGCGTCAAATTTAGGCATTTTTCTATATAAATCACGGTCTAAGATGTCAGCACAAATGACTTCGGCTTTTAGGTTTAGCAGATTTTTGTAGCCGGCATGCGAAAAGTCATCAAGCACCACAACTTTAGCACCTTTTGTCTCTAAAGTTTCTACCACGTTAGAGCCAATGAATCCCGCACCGCCGCTAACTAATACTTTCATCTTTGTTTATGGTTTAAAATTCGATCTTCATCGCCCCGTAGGGACATGCACGCAGGCATATTCCGCAGGCAATACATTTATCCTTTATGAAAGAAACTATCGCAGTGTCAGGGTCTTTGACCAATGCCTGGGTAGGACAAAGAGGCACGCAAATAGTACAGTCAACGCATTTACTCCTGTCCATAGAAACATCCTGAGAAAGCAGTTGCACGCTCACCCCTTCTTTTTTCAAATAGTCTATTCCTCTTTTGTAATCTTTGTCGTCCCCTGTCAACTCTAAGACCATAACGCCCTCTTCTTCAGGATTTACCTCTGCTTTTAATATGTTGAATTCGAGATTAAAATCTTTCACCAGATGATGAACGATAGGCTTATCTACCGACTTATGGGGAAAATGCAATACAATCTTAATCTTTTTCATTTTCCACCTTCTTTTCTTTAAGAGGCTTGAATTTATAACTAGAATCAGAAGAAGGAATGCGCTCTGCTGCTTCAGTTAATGTAAACTTTCCTTTCTGAATCCAATCCTTTAAGGTATCGGCAATTTCCCTTGCCTTTCGTATACTGGATAAAGAACCAGTAGGGATTTTTTTGCCGTTAAGCTCTATTTCGCCGGATTTAAGCTGCGCATAATCAACAAACCCCAATACTTTATTTTCTCTCTGGGGATAATCACAGGAATAATCTACTATGGGCGCAACAATATCTTCATCTTTCACTGCAGTATAGGATAGAATCTCCTCGTTTAAAATAGGAATCGGCACCCCTACTCCAACACTTAAAGTCACACCATAACCAACCATTGAAGTTCCTATCAACCACTCTACTGACATATTTTTTAAATCACCAATCAATGCCAAAGTCCCAGCGGGATATTTAGGCAAGCCCTTCTTTGTTCTCTCGACGCAAGGATTATGCTGCGTGCCCCACCAGGATATAAACCCGGTAGCTCCTCCTAAGAATATTTTTGTACCAATGCCTATGGTCTTATAGAAAGGGTCATTAAGAAGCGGCGAAAGAGATCCTGCTGAACAATAATTAGCATTACCCAATTTCGGTCTTAGAATTCCCATGTAAGTATAAATCAACCTATCGGAAGTATTTACGGCGACATTGTAATTTTGGTAGCAGTTTCTGATGTTAAAAAGAACTGCCTCATTTATATCATTGATGTTTAAGTATGTTTTTAGGTATTTACGGGGATAACAGTCAGTTCCATAAGCATTGGCTTCAAGCACAATGTTTTTTCCACTGACTAAATCCTGTATGAGGTGTCCTCCCCCGTATTGAAATTCTCCCGGATACACACTGTTTCTAGGATCATCTTCGGCTAAAGCATTAGCTCCCAGAAATAAATCTACTGCAGCAAGTCCGGCATGACAGGGAATTCCATTTAAGGTGGCTTTGCCTCCGCCTAATTTTATTCTGGGCTTGGAGTGACCGATGTTAAAGTATGCTGCGCTTGAGCACATCGGACCAAAAGTAGCAGTGGTAACCACATCGACCTCATTAAAAGCCTCGTTTGCGCCTTTCTTCTCTACCAAGTCAATAACTTCTTCGGCAGTTAATACCACTACCTTGCCGCTTTTAATCTTTTCATTGATTTCCTGGATAGTACGCACCTTGTTATTCTCCTTTTTTACCTCTTCTCTCTAACTCTTCGATTCTTTTCTCAAGCCGATGCAAGACCTCAATTACTGGATCAGGAAGTTTATCGTGATCCAAATCTATACCGCTAACTTTTTTAGGGGCTTTGCGCTCAATGCACCTTCCCGGCACTCCCACTACTGTAGAGTTCTTAGGCACATTGTGTATCACAACAGAGCCTGCCCCCACTCT
This sequence comes from Candidatus Omnitrophota bacterium, assembly GCA_020352775.1. Taxonomy (GTDB): domain Bacteria; phylum Omnitrophota; class Gorgyraeia; order Duberdicusellales; family 4484-171. Next base: position 1,032,392 of record CP070684.1, on the reverse strand, counting down.
TGCTCCATCTCCTACAGTTATAGGGCCAAGCAGTGTTGAATTGGCGCCGATTACTACTCCATCGCCGATAGTGGGATGACGCTTAGCTCTCTCATGGGAAACTCCCCCTAATACCACTCCTTGATAAATAAGCACATCCTCACCGATCTCAGTCGTCTCACCAATCACAACTCCCATACCATGATCGATAAAGAAACGTCTGCCGATATTTGCTCCGGGATGAATCTCTATTCCGGTCAAAAACCGCACAATATGAGAGAAAAAACGCGCTAAAGTCCTAAGCCCTTTTCTCCACAGCCAGTGATTAAAGCGGTGTCCCCATATCGCATGAAGCCCTGGATAGCACAACACAACCTCAAGGGAAGTTCTTGCTGCCGGGTCCTCCCTGAATGCAGTCTGAATATCTTCTTTCAGTCTCTTGATAAACCCCATAATAGTAGTTTGAATGCCACAGGATGCCGTATTATTCAAGCACCCCGTGACAGATTAACCTCTGCAGGGCTTTCTACCCTTGTTTTTCTTCCTTCTTCTGCGCCAAGATAGTTTTCCTCTTCTTTTTCTTCTAGACATAATTATCTAAGATAATAGATATTAGAGAGGTTGTCAAACTAATTTTGCAAGGTAATTATGTAACTTTTTAAATGCTCTGGCGCGGTGACTTATCTTGTTCTTCTGAGATAAAGATAATTGGGCTACGGTTTTCTTATAAGACGGTAAATAAAACACCGGATCATAACCAAATCCACCTTTGCCTTTCATTTCTTTGCTGATAACCCCTTTTAATCTACCTTCAAACGCCTTAAGGAGCTTGCCTGCTTTTACTAAACTAAGTACACAACGAAAACAGGCTTTTCTTTCCTTTCCTTTTAGACCTCCTAGCTTCTTAAGAAGCTTTGAATTGTTCTTTAAATCAGTAGCGCCCCTGCCACAATATCGTTTAGACAAAATACCGGGCGCTCCATTTAGACATTCTACTTCCAGTCCTGAATCTTCCCCTACTGTTAAATCTAAAGGATACATGCGCGAAACAGGCAATGCTTTCTTAAGTGCATTCTCTAAAAAAGTATGGCCGTCTTCTTTTATACGGATGGGTTTTTTAAGTTGATTCAAAGAAATAATCGAAAGATTAAGACCACCTAAAATATGCTTTATCTCCCGTAGCTTTCCTTTATTTCTGGTAGCAATGATTAATCTCATAGGTTAGGAAGGACATCCTTAAAGAGATTGCGCTCAATGTCAAAGATTTCTTCTATTCCCTTCCTGGCTAAAGCAAGGAGCGAACTTAAATCATCTTGAGAAAATGCTTTTCTTTCTCCTGTTCCCTGCACCTCTATGAATTCTCCAGATGTCTTCATCACCACATTCATATCAACATCTGCCATTGAATCCTCTTCGAAAGTTAAATCAAGTAAAGTTTTTTGCTGACGCATCCCCACGCTTATTGCTCCCAGTAAATCCGTAACACAAACACTCTCGATCTCCTGTGCTTTATGTAAACCGTTAATGCAATCAACTAACGCTACAAACCCTCCCACAATTGATGCTGTGCGCGTTCCTCCATCAGCCTGAATCACATCACAATCAATCCATATTGTCCTCTCCCCCAACTTATCAAGCCTAACCACGCTACGCAGGGAGCGGCCGATAAGTCGTTGTATCTCCATGCTTCGACCTGATATCTTATCCCTTAAAATCCGGTTCTGAGTGGAGCGAGGCAACATCCCGTATTCTGCCGTCACCCAACCGCTACCTGAACCACGTAAAAAAAGAGGAACGTTCTTATCTACGGTCGCAGTACAGATAACTTTTGTATTTCCTACCTCAATAAGACAAGATCCTTCAGCGTTACGCATAAAGCCACGCTCAATCTTTATCGGGCGCAGTTGGTCATCTTTTCTTCCATCGACACGCTTCATTACATTCCTCCTTAAACCTTTAGTAAATGCTTCTTCCTTTTGAATCTATTCCTACAATCAGAGGAAAATCTTTCACTTCTAATCGGTATATCGCTTCCGACCCCAATTCTTTAAATCCCACTAGTTTTTTAAACATCACTTTCTCAGCCAGAAGAGCTCCGCATCCACTGGGAGCAAGAAAATAAATTGCTTTATATTTTTTGATTAAATTTTTAACTTTTTTGCTTCTCCTGCCCTTTCCAATCATTGCCAAAAGACCCTTTTTAAGCAAAGGCTCTGTTAACTCATCCATACGGCTTGAAGTGGTCGGTCCACAGGAACCAATGACTTTACCTTTTGGAGTTGCACTCGGCCCGCAGTAGTAGATGATTTGATCTTTTATTGCTAACGGAACTTTCTTGCCCTTTTTTATAGCCTCTACTAATTTCTTATGCACCTGGTCCCGCGCAGTATAGATTGTTCCACTAAGCAATACTTCATCGCCGACTCTTAAATTAAAGATATCTTTTTTAGCAATTGGTGTCTTTATCTTTTTCATTTATTTAAAAGTGATTGCTGCACTCCGAAGGGCGTGACAACTAATATTTACTCCTACCGGCAACCCCGCAATATGGGTAGGAGCAGTTTTTACTTTTACTGCCAAAACAGTGGTCTTTCCTCCAAAACCCATGGGACCAATTCTTAAATTATTTATCTTTTTAAACAAGCTCTGTTCTAACTTTTTAAGATTTCTATCAGGGTTAGATTTATCAACTCTATCTATCAAACTCTTTTTTGCAAGCAACAATGCTTTATCCGCAGTCCCTCCAATACCAACTCCTACCACAAAAGGCGGACATCCTTCCGGCCCTGCGTTCTTTACGCTTTCAACAATAAACCCCTCAATTTCCTCAACTGAAGCAGTGGGGTTAAACATTTTAAGCTGCGACTTATTCTCGCTGCCAAATCCTTTAGGAAAAAGAGTAATCTTAATCCCTTTGGCCTGCTCTAAGAACTCTACGTGAGAAATAACTCCCTTATAAGAAGGGGCTTTGCGCAATATCGGATCAACCATTGATGCCCGCAATGAATGTTTTTTGTAACCACTCATCACACCTTCTTGGAGTATTTTTATAAATTGAGACGAAAGCTTAACATCTTTACCGGCTTCAATAAAAAGAACTGGAAGACCGGTATCCTGACAGATTGCTAAATTTTCTTTATTTGCAATACGAGCATTTTCTAAAATACAGCGCAATGCTTTCCTGGCATTGGGTTTAGTTTCTTTAGCCAAAGCTTTCTTTAAAAGAAGGTACAAGTCTGCACGCAGACAAAAACTTGCCTTTGCCACCAACTCTTCCATCTCTTTTTTTAATCTTAAATTTGTCATTTTACCCCTAGTACCTTGTGTGCTTGAGGAATGATTCTAGCATTAATGTTAGCATTTCTGCATATCTGCTTAAAAAGACACATCTTCTCTTCCAACTCCCTTTCAAAAGGATTCTGGGGCTGCAAAATAAGGTTGAGCGTAGGATCAAATCTTTTGATAAGTATAACCGACTTGTGTATATCATAAATATCCGTATCTTTCCCAATCACAGCTTTTATAAAAACTTTTCTTTGGCGCGCAATTCTTAAAAACTGTCCATGTTCATTCCAATAAGCTTTCGAGTTAGTCGAAGAAGGCAATTTAAAATCCATAGCAATAACATCCAGATATTCAATGACCTTTTCTAAATTTTCATGCAAAGTTCCGTTGGTCTCTAAATGAAGCTCTTTACCTTTTATTTTTAATTCTTTTGTTAATTCAGTCAAGAAGTCTACTTGTAAGAGTGGCTCTCCCCCGGTAAATGTTATGGAATGATAATCCTCGTAGGAATAAATTTGTTCCGATACTTCCTGAATGTTCATCTCTTTAAAAGAATCAAGAGGGGTATCACAAAATGCACATTCTAAATTGCAACCAAAAAAGCGCACAAATACCTGTGGGATACCCTGATAAATGCCCTCTCCTTGAACGCTTTTAAAGATTTCTGATATTTTAGCCTGCATCTTTACTTTTAGTTTCCTGAGGGGAGCTTTTTTTATACTCTCTCTTTTTAAGGAGCGGATCATACATTCTTAATTCTCTAAATGCCTGCATGCGAAATCGACAGCTGTCACACTTCTGGCAAGGAAATCTTCCTCCTTGATAGCAAGACCAGGTGTATTCAAAAGGAACACCTAAGTCCAGCCCCATCTTTATTATCTCCTTTTTATTTTTATTGATTAAGGGCACGATGATTTCAATCCCCTTATATTTAAGGCCGGCATTCGCAGCACTTTGAAAAAGCTGGAAAAAATCAGGGCGGCAATCCGGATACCCTGAATAATCCAGGGTGTGTGCCCCGATAAAAATCTTTTTTGCAGCGACACTTTCAGCCAAAGAAAAGGCATAACTTAAAAAGATAATATTTCTTCCTGCCACATATGTTAAAGGTATTTCTTTTTTATGTAAATCTCTGTTTAAGGGGACCTTGATATCTCTCTGGGTAAGACTTGATTTTGTCCAGGGAAAATCAGTTCGTACAATATGATAAAGAGCTTTATTCATGTAGGCGATTCTTTTTGCGCATTCAATTTCTTTTTTGTGTCTCTGCTGGTAATCAAAAATCAATGCAAAAAGCCGATAGCCGTATTTTTTGGCAAAGTAAAAGGTCGTGGCCGAATCAATTCCGCCCGATAAAAGGATTACACCCTTTTCTTTATCGTGACGATATCTTTGTGGTCTTTTATCCATTAAAATAAAAACTTAAATATTAATCTTGGCGATATGTCGCGCAAGAAGATTCCGTTTCCCACACCCTTACTTCTTCCAGAACACAGCTTCTCTGCGCTAGGGGCTCCTTTAGCTTCTCAAATATATAGCGTGCCAGCTCTTCGGAACTGGGATTGTGACTCTTAAAATACTCGATCTCATTAAGATAGTGATGATCAAGATCATTTAAAACATCATTGGTGATTTTTTTAAGATTGCTAAAATCCATAACCATCCCTGCCTTATCAAGCTTACTGGATTTAACTACCACCTCTACTTTCCAGTTGTGCCCGTGTAGAGATTCACACTTTCCTTTATAGTTTTTTAAATTGTGCGCTCCGCTAAAATAAGAAATTATTTTAATCTTAAACATTGGATATCTTAGAGCAAGTTATATTGCGTTTTAAAAATAGTTTTGCCAATTTACTAAAACCTTTGGGCTCATCAGTCACATAAAACTCTTTCTTTCCTTTTTTACTGCCTGCGTTAAGAAGCCCTTGGCCAAGAAGCACCGCGCGCACCTCATTGGCTACTTCCTCTGCTGAATCAACAATATGCACTTCTTTGAGAAAACGCGCAATCCCTTTTTTAAGAAGCGGGTAATGGGTGCAACCTAAAATGATGGTATCGATTCCTTTTACCTTTAACTTTTTTAAATACATCCGCATCGACTCCTGAACAATACTACCATTTAAAATCCCCTCCTCTACCAAAGGAACAAATAAAGGGCAAGCCTGCGTATATACACGGACGGACTTTTTGTTTTGTAAGAGCATACGCTCATAGCTTTTACTTGCGATTGTGGAGTGTGTCCCAATTACCCCGATTCTTTTCGATTGCGATAGCTTCAACGCTTTCTTTGCTCCGGCCTCTACTACTCCCAAAATTGGAACCGGAAAGACTTTTTTGACGGAGTTAAGTGCAAGAGCAGAAGCAGTGTTACAGGCAATGACCACCATTTTTACTCTTTTTTTCAAAAGAAACAAAATGTTTTCAATGCTAAACTTTATAATGGTAGGCTTGGATTTATTGCCGTAGGGGACTCTGGCAGTATCACCTAAATAAATAATATTCTCGTAAGGCAAAACCTTCTCAATTTCTCTTAATACCGTAAGGCCACCTACTCCGGAATCAAAAACTCCAATGGGACTAGCGCGCATCTGCCCTCGCAAGACGTGTATATGTTTTATTAAGTGAAACAATGCCTAAAGCAATGGACTCTGCAATATTTTTCTGATAATACGTACGTTTTAAGATTTTCTCTTCGTATTTGTTACTTAAATACCCGATCTCCACCAACACCGAAGGAACATAAGCGGATCTCAATACAAAATAAGGGCCTTTTAACGGCACCTTTACCTTAAACCCCAAATTCTTAAAAGTGGAATATAAAGCGTGAGAAAATTCCACCGAAATGGCATAATTTTTTGTAAGAAGCATATCCCAAAGAATTGCTCTGGCACTGAAAGGAATATTTTTGGGCCAGACACTACCCATTTTAGCCAACTTAATAGCCCTTTCCTTGCTGTTCAAGCGAGAAGGAGAAAGATAATAGACCTCAATTCCACTTACGTATTTAGTACGATTGGAATTGGCGTGAACACTCACAAAAAGATCAGCCTTATATTTTTTTGCTACGTTTACGCGCTCCTCTAGTGTAAGAAATGCATCCCGGCTTCGCGTAAGAATCACCCTAAATCCTCTTTTCTTTAATTCAGCTTCCAAATACTTCGCAACCTTTAGGTTTATGTCCTTCTCTCTCAAACCCGAGGGCGAAATCGCTCCCGGGTCTTTCCCTCCGTGCCCGGGATCAACCACAATTGTTCTAATCGTAAAAGGCGGCTTAAAAGGCACTCTCAAGCCGGAAGTGATAATCTTTTCAATCTCAGCGGGAATAAATATTTTTCCTTCAGAATAGATAGGTGCTCTTTTTAGATAAATTATTCCTCCATCAAAATACCCTACACAAGAATTTAAAAGCAGCCGCATCTCTTTTTCTGATGAAAAAATCCTTACTACATCATCCAGGGTATCAAACCCATAACGCATGTCATGTTTTTTGCAAAGCTCATTCACCTCAATAAGAGCTGAGGTAGGACAGTAGCGGGCACTAGCCCTCATACTAACTCTCCTTGTGGGAACTCCCGCGCAACCGATTACAAAAATAAGTAGAATATAAATTGAATGTTTTCTCATACCTTCAGAATAAGAGTAGCGATTTCAAAATAAATCAATATCCCCACTACATCAACAATAGTAGTGATTAAAGGGCCGCTCATAAGAGCCGGGTCTAGCTTTACTTTTCTAAATACGATCGGCAGTGTTGCGCCAATGATTGCGGAAAGTAAAACTGTGGCACCCATTGCCACCCCTACTGATATGCTCAGCAACCAATTGTTCTGCTGCAAAACCACTCGCAGTAACCCCACAATCGCAAGAATCACTCCGAGCGAAAGGCCTAAAAGCGACTCCTTAAAAACAACCTTAAAAAAGTCCTTTACTGCGATATCGCCTGTTGCTAATCCTCTGATAATCATCATCGCTGACTGCATCCCGGCATTACCTCCGGTAGCCACGAGTATCGGAAGAAAAAAAGTTAACGGCACCCAGCTATGAATTACAGTTCCATAATTCTGCATCACCAAGCTTGATGCTGACTCTAAAATCACTAACAATATAAGCCAAAAACTACGCTTCCAGAGAAGCTCAAAGAAATTAGCCTCCATGTAAGGTTTTTCCACCGGCAAAACCGCTGCAACACGCTCAAAGTCTTCAGTAGCCTCTTCCTCTATAACGTCTACCAAATCATCAAAAGTAACAATTCCTAAAAGTTTATCGTTGTTATCTACAACCGGTAAAGCTATTAAATCATAGCGCTTAAACATGCTCGCTGCTTCTTCCTTATCTGTATAAGCATTGGCTTTTATTACCTCCCGAAGCATGATTTCTGATATTTTTGTCTGAAGGTTAGCTAAAACGATCTTCTTTAAGGAAACAATACCAATGAGTTTCTTTGTGCTATCTAGCACATAACAATGATAGACCGTCTCTTTTTTAATTCCCACATTTCTTATGTGAGTAAGAGCCTCAGCCACCGTCATTGTCTCATAGAGTTGGACAAAATCAGGCGTAATAAGTCTACCCACCGAATCTGCAGGATAATTAAGGATTTCTATTGCGATTGCCCGCTCTTGGGGTGAAAGCATATTAATGAATCTCTTTACCAACTCTGCCGGCATATCGTCAAACAATTCCGTACGGTCATCATCAGACATCTCGTTTAAAATATCTTTTATCTCTTGACTAGATAAAGAATCCAGAATCTGTTCTTCATCCTCATGAGGAAGGTACTCAAATACATCTACTGCTTTATCGTGGGGAACCAATCTGAATACAAGCAGTTTGTGGGCAGCTAAAGGGAGCTCGCTGATAAGATTGGCAATATCTTCAGGGTGTGGCGGAAGTAAGTTTTTTATTTCCGGATATTTTCGCTCCTGGACCAATTTCCCAATGTTTTTTACTAATACTTTGGTTTGCATAAAATTTCCTTCTAAAGGGGTGCAGAAACTCCTTCCCTAAACTAAAATCTCCTTTTCCCTATTACATTTACGATTATACCACCCCCTCTAGGAAAATCCAACAAATATGTGATGTGGTTAACTTAAATTACTTAGAATGGTATGAGCTGCCCCATTTTTCAAAAAATACAATGTCTTCTAAGGGCAGTCTCTCTTTAAAGGAGGTGGACTCACTAACAGGATAGCCCAACGCAAGCAGTTCTACAACCCGGATATCATCAGGAACACTTAAGATATTCTTAACTTCATCTTCATGAAATGCTCCAATCCAACATGTTCCTAACCCCAACTCCACTGCTGCCAAAGTCATATGATCAATTGCAGCCGCAACATCAATGGGATAACAGGGCTGCCCGCAAGTCATTACATGATTATCAGTCTTGGCGCAACAGGCAATTATTACTGGCGCTTCTTTTACAAAGGGTTGATTTTTTGCCGCCTTACATAAAGCCTCTCTGATTTTTTTATTCCGCACCACCACAAAACGCCACTCCTGCCTGTTTGATGCCGAAGGAGCTTGACGACCAGCCTCTAAGATCTTGGTTAAGAGCTCATCTGTCACCGCCTTATCTTGATAAGACCTTATGCTTCTTCTTTTTCGTATAGCATCAAATATATTCATAATCTCTTTAAATACAAGATATTAAGTTTTAGAAAATTACTCCTCTATCCCTATATCACCGGCCCTAACCAGAGAAAGTTTTGTAACCCAAGGTCCAGCTAACTCAAAAATTACCGTAGCAGCGATTGCAACGCTCAATACTAAATCTCCCCACACTCCTCCAATGGTATGCTTAGCAACTAAAGCGCAGCCCAACGCCACCCCTGCCTGAGGAAGTAAAGCCAGGCCCATATATTTTTTTATGGCTGTTGATGCGCCTACCATTCTGGCCCCCACAAAAGCACCGGAGGTTTTGCCGATAGAGCGCATTAAGATAAAGGCTGCGGTTAGAGCTAATACTTTCATAAACATATCAAGTTTTAAGCTGGCCCCGGCAAGAACAAAAAATATCAAATACAAAGGAGCGTCGATTTCTCTTAGAGAATCAAAATAATCAAAACTGGTTCGATTTATATTAGCTAAGACTGCTCCGAAAATCATGCAGGCTAAAATCACCGAAAGATTAAAGATCACAGCGCTTCCTGCACAAAGCAGTAAAAAGCCGAAAGTATAGATCAGGCGGTCTTTAGTGGTATGAATAAAATGACAGAACTTATTAAATAATAATGCAATGATTGTGCCAAGTAGAATTGAACCTCCAATTTCCAAAAAGGCCTTTAAGAGATCTTTATATACTCCGGCTAAATTTGCACCGCCATTGATAAATGAACCAGCCAAAGATAAAGACAGACCAAAAATTATCAACGCCCAGGCATCATCTATAGCGACAATACCTAAAAGAGTGTCAGTAAACTCACCCTTGCTTTTATATTCCTGGGTTACTGCCACTGTAGTAGCCGGATCAGTAGCTGAAGCAATTGCCCCCATAACCAGCGCGATATAGAATGGCTGTTTAAAAATAAACCAAAAAGCAAGCGTTACAAATATCCAGGGAATTACAGAGGCGGTAATTGAAATTCCAGTGACAGCTCTTCCTACCTCTTTAAAAGTCCTTAATGAAAAACCTTCTCCTAAGCTGAACGCAATCATACCCAAAACAATATTGGTGAAAAAGCCCGAAGATTCAAAAAAGTTTTCTGAAATAAGATTAAAGAGGTTGGGAGAAAGGAAAATTCCTAATATGATGTAAGCGGTGATGGTGGGGATTTTTAATTTCTTTATGAGGCGAGAGAAGAAAAAACCCAGAATGAATATAATGCCTAAGCTTAAGACAGGACTTTCTATCATGATATAGGTTAATAATACTCCTAGACAATGCCTTTTTCCTTAAACATTCTCCAGATAATATCAAAAATACCGATTATCCCCAAAAGCCTACCTTCTTTATCAACCACGGGTAGTTTTTCTACTTTATGCAGCTGTAAACTCTTATAGGCGTCAGCCAAAGAATCATCCTCACCGATAACCACAAAGTTTGTATCCATGATATCTTCGGTGATAATCAACTCTCCCATTGCAGGAAGAGGCTCAAGATCAAAGACGGCTTTATCTATCTCCACAAAAGGCACGTTGCGAAAAAGCTTTGTCTGGCGAGGTCTTAATAGATCCAATAGATTCTCTGAATAAACAATCCCGATAAGGCGCTCATCCCCATTAACCACTGGGATTAAAGGCAAAGAATGAAAATCTTTAAAGATACCAAGCAACGCACGTAAAGAAGTGGAGCGTCTTACTTTAATCACGTCTTTTTTCATTGCATCTTTTACTTTCATAAGCGTTTTATTTTATTGCAAAATGACTATAAAAAATATACCCCAAAAATTTCGACCTCAGGCTCCTTCGAATTTCTTCACAGTGTTAATTACCTCAACGGCATCTTGCGCCAAAATAAGCGCTTCCCTGAAAGACTTATTCATAAGTAATTTGGAGAGCTCTGCTAAAATCCTTAAATAAAGATTGAGCTCAGCCGGATCTGCCCCCATAAGAAAAACAAGATTGACCTTTTGCCCGTCTAAAGCATTAAAGTCTACCCCTGTCCTTGATCTTCCAAAACCGATAACAAAACCTTTTACAGCTTGGGTTCGGGCGTGAGGAATAGCGACACTGTTACCAATACCGGTTGAACCCAAAGACTCTCTTTCTAAAACATCACTTATAAACTTCTCTGTATTCAGGATTTTTTTGCTTGTACTTAAACTATCCGCGATTTCTCTTACCGTTTCGTCTTTATTCTGCGCTTTTAAATCCAAGATATAAAACTCTCCTCTTAAATACTCGGATACCTTCATCTTAATTCTCCTTTTTCGTTAATTCAACGTATGATTTTATATTCTTCAAGAACCCATAGCAAAGAAGCTTATCACCTTCCTCCAGCGTATCGCTTGCATGTGGAAAAGGGATAAGGCCTTTGCCTCTCTCTATCGAAAGTACAAGAATATCTTTATGAATAAATCCTGCCTCTGCCAGGGTCAGCCCTTTTTCTTTGCTCTCTGCGGTAATAGTGAGCTGTGCAATGCCGTAGCCTTCCGGCAGATGAAAGAGCTCTTCCAAAACTTTCTGTTTTACGATCCCATGCGCAATGATTCTTTTTTCAATGAATCGGTTCAAGGTGCGGCTAAAGCCTTTTAAGGTAGTTATTCTATAAAGAATAAAAAGAAATGCAAGAATTATTGCTGCGGTCTTAAGATCTTCGGTAAGAGTAGTCTTTCCAAAAGAAAGAAACACACCGGCGATTATAGATACGATTCCGATTTTACCTAAAATCATTAATACCACTAAAGTTCTTCTGCGTAAATCATCCAGCACCATCATTTCTGCTTCTTTGGTTGTAAACCCGGTGCCGGTAAAGGCAGAGATCGCCTGAAAACGCGCGGTTCTATCATCAAGGCCGGTAAGCTTTAAAATAACCGTGGCGATCCTCACCACAAAGAAAAAAATCACCACGATAATGATGACCGGAATTGATTCTGAAAGTATCTCCATTTCCTACCTCAACTTATATGCCAAATCAAATAGAGTTCTCACTAAAAAACCTTTTAAAAATAAAATGATAAAAAATGCAATAATGGGTGAGATATCAATTCCGATTTTTAAACCAAGAGGTAGAATCTTTCGTATCGGTTCTAATATCGGTTCAGTAGTCTTATATAAAAATTGCACGATAGGATTATAAGGGTCGGGATTAACCCAGCTGATTACTGCTCGTATCAAAATCAACCAGTATAGAATAGTAAGGAAAATACTTACCACGTGCGCCAGGGCACTTAAAAAATTACTCAATACAAACATCTTTTTTCCTCATTGATATAATTTATAAGTTGATAAAGACAGCTGACTGATAAATTCTTTTGCTTTTTTATCATTTTTTACCTCTTTGGTCAAAACACAGATAATATAATCTCCTTTGGAAGAAAAAACTATTCCCGCATCATGCACCACCTTTTTCTCAAGTCCTGTCTTATGAGCTATAACTATGTTCTTAGGAAGAGCACGAGGGATGCGGTCCTTTACTTTCTGTTTTTGCAAAAGAGCAAGCATTTGCTTGGAAGCTTTAGAATCAACAAGACTCCTATTATAAATCTTTTCCAAAAGAAAAGCAATATCATTAGCAGAAGTGTAGTTTTCGATACCTTTTCTTCGTGAATGAAAATCCATCATTTTCCTTTTTAAAACCGTGTTATTTAACCCCAGCTCTTTAAAGCTTTCATTTATATAATCATAACCCAGTAAATTTATTACCTTGTTTGTTGCTGTATTATCACTTATAGCGATCATAAAACTCAGAAGATCTTCAATTGTCAGCTCCACCGGCATCTTCATCTTCTTGATTATACCTGAACCATTCTCAATATCTTTTTTATTAATGCGTATCTTTTTATCAAGCTGCAATTTATCTTCTCCTACTGCCTTAAAAACAACAGCCACAATCGGCAATTTTATCAGGCTTGCGGCTGGGAACTCTTTATCCTCATTAAAGAAGAGGTGAAATTCCGGATGAGATAAATCTTTTATTACAAAAGAAAGGTCTGCTTGGAGCCGCTTAGCTTCTATATTTATTTTTTTTCCTAAAACACTGTACTCCTCTTTTCTTCTGTTTATGCTGGATAGCTTTGGGTAAGCCGAAGCAATAACAATAGAGAGGAAAAACAAAAACAAAAGGCCTAAAATGTGTGGAATTCTTTTTCGCATCACAAAATAAATTTTTTACTCTAAGCTTCGGGGTGTTTAAGCATTCTTTCGCTGGGCTCTATCTTCCAGGAATGATAGGCAACAAATATTGCCAGAAACAACGTATAAATAAGCCAATCTCTTCCGATAAGAATCAGTGCCAGTCGTGAATAATCTCCATAGGGTTTAGCAATTTCATCGATGAACGAAGAAAAAAGCAATGCTCCCAATATAAGTGGTGTAACCACTTTTATCGCAACATCCCACCAGCGCTTCAGATGCCATACGCTAAAATGGGCAATGTGCGCGCGCATCCTAGTTGCTTTAAAAATCCAACCCACTACAATACATTCAAAAATCGCCACTATCACTAATCCGTACTGGGTAAGAAAATGGTCTACAATATCAAGCCAGTATAATCCTGCCTGGGTAGCAAAGATTATCCCTCCTAAAAACCCACAGAGCGATAATACTGATACTACAATTTTTCTTCGATAATGAAACTTATCGACCAGGGCCGAAGTAAATGCCTCAAGGATTGAAATTGCCGAAGACAACCCTGCAATTACAAGAATGGCGAAAAATATTACCCCAAAAAGGGCTGAAAAACCCGGCAAAGTGCTAATCGCTTTAGGGTAAGCAACAAAAGCTAATCCAATAGACTGCGTGACTACATCCCCAAATTCTTTGGAAGTAGTCTGAGCCATATATCCCAAAACAGAAAATACTCCAAATCCGGCAAAGATAGAAAAAAGACAATTTGTCACACTGATAATAAAAGAGTCTCTTACAATCTGGCTCTTATGAGGAAGGTAAGAAGCATAGGTTATCATTATTCCAAACCCCAGACTTAAAGTAAAAAATATCTGGCTAAACGCATCCATCCATACTCTTATATCTGAGAGTCTTGAAAAATCTGGCTTTAGATAAACAAGGAGACCGCTTTTTGCACCAGGCAGCCTCACGCTCCAAAACACGATAAAGGCGGTTAGTAACAAAAGCAAAGGCATAAATATTTTATTGGCCCGCTCCAGCCCCTTCTGGACTCCGGAGAAAACAATAAGCCAATTAAGAAACCACACAATAAGTAAGGAGAAAACAATCGGGGTACGCAAATCCCCCAGATCAAACGGCCCCTTACTGACCATAAGAAACTTCTGAAAGAAAAAAGCATTGGGGTCTTGGGTCCATCCCAGTTTAAAAGCATAAAAAAAGAAATTTACGCACCAGGAGATTACCACTGAATAATAAAGAACTATACCGAACATTACAAATATAACCTGCCACCATCCCAGCCACTCCCATTTTTTCGATATGCTGGCAAAACTCGCCGGAGAAGAACCCCTCATCTTATGACCCAGCCCTACCTCCAATATCATAAGCGGTATTCCCACTACAAAAAGAGCGATAAAATAGGGAATGAGAAATGCTCCTCCGCCGTTTTTATAACAAAGGTAGGGAAAACGCCAGATATTTCCTAACCCGATTGCTGAACCTACTGCGGCCAATAAAAATCCAATATGAGTTTTCCATTGCGGCCGGTGATGACCTAAAGGCTGAACCATTTAATCTTCTCCTTTTTAAGATTAAAAACATCCCTTTTTCTAAAGGCGAAAGAAGAAATCAATAAATGGATTCTCAAATTTCTTAGAAGCTTTTCTGTAATAATAGCCCAAATACACAAAAGCGATTCCTGTAAAAATCAGAACCAAAGCAACAATCAAAGAAAGTAACGGCGGATAAATCGCGATTAAAATACCTGCCCCGATTAAAATAATCCCTAAGAGCATAATTGAACCTCCCTCTTCTTTTTTTGTAAAAAATCCTTCATATCATTAGCTAACCCGATTTTAAGATTCAGGCGCTCTTTGCTCACCGGATGAATAAAGCTTAAAAAACATGCGTGCAGCGCCAGTCTCTTAAAATTTATTTTAAAATCTTTCCCAAAGGCGTATTTTCTTTCACCTAGAATTGGGTTTCCCTCTTTAGCCAGCTGTATGCGCAGTTGATTGGTTCTGCCGGTAAGAGGTTCTAATTCCACCACGCTAAATCCTTTTATCTCCTCTAATACCTTAAATATCATCTCGGCTTTTTTAGGCTTTTCTCCAAAGCGCCTACCCTCCTGGTCAATGATGTAGTCTTTGCGAATCCCCTTCTTTTTTATAAAACGGCCCCTGGCAAAAGCAATATATTTTTTCTTAACCACGCCTTTTTTAAACTCTTCCATAACCTGTCTTTGAATTTCTTTGTTCTTGGCATAGATGATAAGACCGGTTGTCTCTCTGTCCAGACGATGACAAGGATAAACCTTGCTTTTTATTTTCTTTTCCAAAAGTGCAGTTAAGGTGTTGGGCTCTTTTTTGGGTGAAGGCTGTACAAGGATTTTAACAATCTTATTCAGCACTATCACAAAATCATCTTCAAACACTATCTTGAACGCCTCTCTCATTGAAAATATTCTTAACTTCTTTTTGCAATTCTTTTCTTAATACTTTTCCTGTAAGATTTTTTGGTAAGCCGTCCCTAAAAACAACCCTTAAAGGAACTTTATACGATGCAAGGTTTGCCCGCAAATAACTCATAATCTCCCGCTCAGTCACGCTGTTAGATTTCACCACAAAAGAAACTGGAACCTCGCCTCGATGCTGGTGCACTGCCCCTACCACCGCAGCTTCTTTTACCCGCGGGTGCCTATAGAGTGTGTCTTCGATTTCACGGGGATACACATTAAGCCCCCTCACGTTTATCATTTCTTTAATTCTTCCCATGATATAAATAAAACCATCTTTATCTATCTTAACTAAATCTCCGGTATAAAGCCAGCCGTTCTTTAAGGCTTCTTTCGTTTCATCTTCTAAGTTATAATAACCCTGCATCACATTGGGCCCTTTAACTAAAAGCTCACCTACCTCTCCTCTTTTAACATCACTACCCTTGCTATCAACCACCCTCACCTCTATCGAAGGAAGAGGTACTCCGACAGAGTCCGGCTTCTTTTTTCCCTTCAGAGGATGCAATGACACTACCGGCGAGGCTTCAGTAAGACCATAACCTTGAAGCAAAGGCCTGTGGAATCTTTTTACAAATTTTTTCCATACAGTTAGAGGTAAGGCTACCGCACCGGAAACATAAAAACGTACGGGGTTGGTAAAGATATTTACCAATAATTTAAAACGGGGAATTCTTGCCTCACCCAAAATATGATAAACAGAAGGAACGCTTGCGAATATAGTTACGCGGTGATTAAAAATCGCCCGCGTTACGCGCTTAAAGCGTTTAACTCCTCTCATTATCACAATCCGCGCTCCGCGGGAAAGCGGAAGAAGCATACATACCGTGGAAGAAAAAGAGTGAAAAAGCGGCAAGATACAAATAAAACAATCGTTCTTTTTTGCTGTAATTATACTACAGCAGTCATTTATATTAGAAAGGAGGTTTTTGTGTGCCAGACAGGCTCCCTTTGGTCTTCCGGTAGTACCTGAGGTATAAATAATCTCTGCTAAATCGTCTTCCTCTATTTTCGCCTCCCCTACATCTCCTTTTTCTTCTTTAATTAAGGTAGAAAAATCAAGTATTACAGGGTTTCCTCTGGGAGCAGGATTGCAGATTATATGCTCAAGGGTATCCAGTCGAGATAAAATGTTTTGTGCATCGGGGGCTTTATCTACAGAACATATTAACACTTTCGCAGCAGAATCTTCAATTATAAATCTTGCCTCTTCTCGCTTAAACATGTCATTTATTGGTACAACTATCGCTCTTAATCTCAAGATCGCAAAAAACGCATAGACAAATTCCGGACAATTAGGTAGCCACAGCGCCACTTTATCAAATTCCTTTACTCCTAAACGTCTTAAGGCAACAGCGAGCTTTTTAGAATAACCCTTTAAATCCTGATAGGAAATATTTTTTGCACCAAATACAAGAGCGGTATTCTGGGGGCAACGCGAAACTGACGCATCCAGCATCTGGATGAGATTGCTGATTCTTTCTTCTTTAATCTCTGTTTTCTTTTTTGGAAATAATCTTATTTTTAGTCGCATCTTATATAATGTGGCGCAATATTTTAATACCCAAAACCACACCCACCAGACTACCGGCAAAGTTAGATATTACATCCTGCCATTGGAATGCTCGGTAAGGAAGAAAAAACTGAATAAACTCTAAAATTAACCCTAAAAAAAAAGCATAGGAAAAACTAAATATTGCCGGATAAAACATCTCTTTCCTCAAAGAAACATTTAATACGCTAAAAGCAAGGACCCCATACATAATAAAATGAAGGAGATTGTGCAGGGAAGATACACCCGGATAGGCTGCAAAAGGAATGATGGAAAGTAAAGTAATCAAAAATGTGAGGAAATAAACTGAAACCCAGGAATGCAAAAATCTCATGCAATTAGTTTTAAGCTTTTTCTATTTCCTGTTGGGAAAAATAGCTAAAATTGCCACCATCTACTAGTGAGTTGCTCCCGATTGTATCGCGAGATATAATCATAAATATCTTGTTTGTAATAATCCGGGAGCTGCAAAAACTTTACCCCCAGCTCTTTTTTCTTACCTTTCTCTTCTATCCAGGCAACCTTACCCTTAAGATCCAGAACAACTTTTGGCAAATAAAGCTGCAAAGCCATCTCGGTGCCAGGAGCAACCTCAATGTTCTTATCCAGTGCGATTTTAACCCCTCCCATGCTTATGTTTTCGCCGATTACATCGTATTCATGAACAGAATCCTGGGGGGTAAACTTTGCCCTTAAGCTGACCTTAAATCGAGTAAATCTTCTCTTTTCTGCCATTGGAATTATTTTACCTCTCCCTAAAAAAAATGCAATAGCTGGCCTGGCCTCTCATTTAGGTAAAATAAATTTGCAAAAAAGAAGAAAAGAATTAAAATACCATCCATATGTTACTTAAATACATACACGCATTTAAGGATATTATTTATCCTCCTTTGTGTTTTGCCTGTGAAAGAAAAATCCAGGAAGGCTATTTGTGTCCGGAATGCCAGGATAAAGTGGAGTATCTCTTTCCTCCATTATGCCGCCTCTGCTCCAGACCTCTGTCATACAAAAATAGCTACCTTTGTTCAGGATGCATTGGAAAGAAATCACCCTTTAAGAGAGTCATAAGCATAACTGCCTATAAAGAACCGATGACAAAACTCCTTCATCTCTTTAAATATAAAAATTATGATTATCTGGGACGGTTCCTTTCCCACCTTATGATTCAGCATATAGAACGGATTGGATTGGACCTTTCTTGTTATCAAGCAATTATCCCTGTTCCCCTGCATCCTTTCAGACGCAAAGAACGCGGATACAACCAAACCGAGCTCTTAGCAAAACAAATAGCAAATCATTTTCAAATTCCCCTGAGAAATGATATAATCTATCAGAAAAAAGACAAAACTTCTCAGACAAAACTGAAAAAAGAACAAAGAGAAAAAGCAATGCAAGGAGTATTTATTGCGAAAGAAAGCTTAAAAGGTAAAAATATCGTCCTTATTGATGATATCCTTACCACCGGAAGCACTTTAAAAGAGTGTGCCCTGACGCTAAAAAAAAGGAACACAAAAGATATAATAGCGATTACCTTATCCAAAACGCTAAGTTAATCATGAAGACACTACGCAACTACATATTAAAAGACTTCTTTTCTGCGTTTATTTTTTCTATGCTCTCCTTAAGCATGGTAATGCTTCTGGGGAATCTGATGAAAATCTCCGATATGGTGATACGTAAAGGTGTGCATATTCTTGATGCCCTTAAAATATTCTCTTTTTTTCTCCCTTATCTTTTAGGCTTTACCATTCCCCTTTCTTTTCTTTTGGGGATTTTACTTGCCATGGGAAGGCTCATTGCTGATAATGAAATTGTTGCTATAAAAGTTGCCGGGATATCAACAAATAAAATCTTGAATGTTTTTCTTCTTCTGGGAATAGTGTTTTCGCTCTTTCTTTTCATCCTCAATGACAGGGTGATTCCTGGTTTTCATTATCGTTACCGCACTCAAATTAAAAATATTTACGCCAAAAATATTACTGCTATAATCGAACCCGGGGTATTCTTAGAAAATTTCCAAAACTATATCCTCTATGTTTCAGAAAAAGAAGGCAGTAAACTCAAAAATATCTTCATTTATGAAATTGATGAGGAGAAAGAAACCAGCAAAGTAACATTTGCCAAACGGGGCGAATTCATCGTTGAGGGTGACACCGTAAAGATGAAGCTTGAAGACGGATTCCGCGATGAGACAAATCCAAAAAATCAAAAAGAACTCTACCGTCTTAATTTTAAAATATTTTTCATGGAAATCCCAATTCAAGAGAAAAAAAGGGTCCGGCCGGATAAAAAACCCTCTGATATGAGGCTTAGCGAGTTAAAAGATAAAATAGAAAAGTTAAAGGATAAGGGCGTTAACCCTGTGGAACTACAGGGAGAATTTCATAAACGTATAAGTTTCTCTTTTTCTGTAATCACCTTCATTCTCTTGGGATTCGGAATATCTTTGATAGTTAAACACAGGGAAAAATCTATAAATTTTGGGATCGCATTCCTTTGCGCTGGTATTTATTATTTATTGTTTGTTCTGGGCGAAACACTGATTGAATATCGGTTGATAATCCCGGTCTTGGGAATGTGGCTACCAAATATAATTGTTGCTTCAATCGGAGGATATTTACTTTTTAGAAATGCGCATTTTAGATAAGTATATTCTTAAAAATACTATCTCAGGATACCTGTTCATCCTTTTGGTATTCGTAGGGCTTTATTTTATTATCGACCTTTTCTCCAGCCTCTCTGATATCTTAAAAGCAAAAGCACCGGTATATATCATCTTAAAATATTATGCTTTTATGATCCCTCTGATTTTTTTGAGAGTAAGCTCCCTTGCCCTTCTTATCAGCATGTTATACACTTTTGGAGAAATGAACCGAACCAACGAAATTGTAAGCATGCGCGCCTCAGGGGTTAGCATTTTTAGGATCGCTTTCCCGGTAATGTTTATTGCTCTGTTTATATCTTTTTTCTCCCTTTTTGTACAGGAAGAGGTGCTTGTAAAATCTCAGCAAAAAGTCGAAGATATAAAAATGACCTACATCAAGAAAAAAACATCACGCGGCTCTGAGAAACGAAATTTCGCCTTCCCTTCCCAAGATATGATTTTCTTTGTACGCAAGTTCTCCCCTAAAGACGCAACGCTATATGATGTCTCAATTTTTCAGGAAGACCAAGAAGGCAATATCCTTAAAAAAATTGTTTGTTCAAAAATATCCTATCAGGAAGAAAAATGGCTGGGAAAAGATATGATAGAATACACTCTCAATGAACGGGGCAATATAATCGGCAAACCCCTACACTGGCCAGAAAAAGAAATTAATTTAGACCGCTCACCTAAAGATCTTGCCACAAAACACAGTATTTTTTCTGAGTACTCCTCCCTCAAAACCCTTAAATGGGAAAGAGAAAGATTAAAAAAGGTGCGCGCCAAAAACATCCTCTCCAATCTAACTATTGACTTTCATCAAAAAATAGCAGATCCCCTAACACATTTCTTCCTCATCGTGGGAGTTCTTCCTTTATGCCTGGCAATTAAAAAGCGCAAAGTCGCACTTTCGGCTTTAGGGGTGGGATTTATTTTCGGATTTATATATTATTGCCTTTTTTCTTTTGGCATTGCCTTGGGTAAAGCCGGCATCCTCCTGCCAGCTTTAAGTGTGTGGGTCACTCCTGTATTTTTTGTTACGGTGGGTATTTCCGGAATTGCGCTGCTACGCTAATGTGCGGTCTTAAGATTTCTTATGGAATTTCTTTAATGCTCGCTGAGTTTCTCTTTTAG
The DNA here is from genome assembly GCA_020352775.1 of Candidatus Omnitrophota bacterium. Lineage (GTDB taxonomy): Bacteria > Omnitrophota > Gorgyraeia > Duberdicusellales > 4484-171. The sequence continues at coordinate 1,011,554 of CP070684.1, read as the reverse complement.
CAACCTCTTCCTTGATTTTCTTTCTCTTATCATAAAGGCGTTTACCCTTTGCAAGTGCAATCTCAATCTTAGCTAAACCTCGCTTATTGAAATAAACCTTTAAAGGAATTATGGTAAGACCTCGCTGAGAAGTAAGTCCCAACAATCTCTTTAATTGACGCTTGTGTAAAAGTAGCTTTCGTATCCTTTTAGGATCAGCCTTAAAATAAGAACTCTTTTCAAACTCCGGCATATGCACGTTGTAAAGAAATGCCTCACGACCCTCAATGCGCACAAAACCTTCTTCAATGGAACAACTTCGCGTACGCAGCGACTTTACTTCACTCCCCCTTAATTCGATACCGGCTTCATAAGTCTCTATGATTTCGTAGTCGCGCCGCGCTTTCCTATTTGTGGCAACCACCTTCACTATTCACTCCTGATTAAAATGACAAGCCTGAAATTCTCAAGAAAATACCCAACCAGAAAGGAATCGTAACTATGCTCAAAAGATGGCTAAAAAACACTCCTTGCGAGACAAACTCGCTGTCAGCCTTTCTTAAATGGGCAACGATCGGCAGAGAAACCGCAGAAGGCATAGAGGCCTCCATCAGAATAAATATCCCTAAAAGAGAAAATAATTTCATTCCCGCGATAAACAGAAAAAAGAGTCCCGGCATAATAATGAGCTTTAAAAAACTTACTTCGCTAATAATAGATAGCCGTTTTAGTAGGCCACGGGCATCAATCTGAGCCAGCCAACTTCCCAAAACAAGCATTGAAAGCACAAAACTAGTATCCCCGATCATTCTCATGGGATCCAGAATCACAGCAGGAATAAATCGGGTAGCATTAGTGTAAACAAAAAGAAGCGCAAAGATAGTACCTAGTATCGGCGGAGTAAAAACTGATTTAAGCGCGAATTGGTCACCTTTCTTTTTAAAAATAAAAAAACTTCCTATCGACCACATAAGTATATTAAACCCTAAAAGATAAAGAATAATATAGACCAGAAACTTATCTCGCAAACCGGGGGCAAAAAGAAAAAATGCTATATTCATAGGAAGATAACCGCTATTCTGAAAACTGACCATACTTACAAATTCTCGTCTCACTGCTTTACTTTTCTTTAAGCTGGCCAGAATTCCCAAACCATAACCTAAAAGAAATATTACAATACTTAAAAAGATAAAGTTCCAAAGAGAATGCGATAACACAATCTGGGTATTATCGATTAAACGCGAGAAAAAAAGGCAGGGAATAGTGAAATTTATCACAAAAAGCATTAAGAAATCCAGCACTCGCCTGTCGACTATCCGCTTTCGATAGAGAATAAAGCCAAAAACAGCTATAAGGCAAAGCTTTAATACTGCAAATGATATCGCACTCATAACATAGAGATTATAACACACCCTATTTAGTTGACAAACACAATAAAATATAGTAGTTTAAAAAATCAAAGACAAATTATGCGCGGGTGGCGGAATTGGCAGACGCGCTAGGTTCAGGGTCTAGTGGGTAACACCGTGCGGGTTCAACTCCCGCCCCGCGCACCATTAATATTTACTATACATATTATTTCTATTCAAAATGTGCCGGAGAGGTGGCCGAGCCTGGTTTAAGGCGCCGGTCTCGAAAATCGGTTCCTGCCTTTGGTGGGACGGGAGTTCAAATCTCCCCCTCTCCGTGTTATTATCAATTCGAGAGATTTTTTTCTCGTAATGATTGACCACAATTCATACAAAAAATATTTATTTTTCGCTTTTCTTTGTATAAGTTGCATTATCCTCCTTCACAGTTTTGTTTCACCCCCCATTGAAGAAAAGTTTGATTTTAAACTTACTAAAGAAAGCTTGAAACAAATCTCTGGCTCCCCCGCTTTTATCCTTCTAGGCTTTGGATACACATTCATTTTCTTTATTGGAATCATAAACGTTTTTCATTTCTCGATTATAAAATTTGCAAGAAAACCCCTTCTGGACATAAGAGAGGCCAAACAAAAGTTTCCACTTGATGCTACAAATGCCAGTAAACTCCTTTTTTTTATTACACTCTACGTCTTAGCTGTGGATCTTATCACCATTTTCTTAATCCGCCCCCCTTTAACTTTAAGCCCTCTTAATCTTTCGGTATCGTTAAATTTTGCTGTCGAGATAGGAATAATAATCATAATTTTTATGTTTATCCCAAAACAATCTCTCGGTATTAATATTAATACCGTACATTTCCCTTCTCTTCTTAAAATCTATACTGCCCTGCTTCCTTTAACTATATTGGCCCTGCTTTTAAATACTTTTATTTTAGAAAAATTGGGTATACACCCCACCTTAAATCCTGCGATCGGACTTTTTTTCCTTTTAAAGCATAAATTCTTTATATTTATATTAATGGTAGAAATTGTGATCTTTGCTCCTATTGCGGAAGAGCTGTTTTTCAGGGCCTTTATTTATAAATTTATGAAAAAGAGATTCTCTTTCTTTCTCTCGACGCTTTTTACTTCATTTATTTTTGCTATTGTTCACCGGGCAACTATACATATCTTGCCCCTTCTTATCTTAAGTTTTGCCCTTTGCTATCTGTATGAAAAAACACAAATCATCTTGACCCCTATATTCCTTCATGCTATCCATAATTTTTTGAATCTATCCTTTTTGGTTGTGATTAAAAACACTCTTCCCCTTTAGAAACATCAAGTTTTCCTACCTTTAAAATTAGTGTTTTTAAAAGGTGGTGGGCTATAAATTCATATAATCCTCAGGCGAAAGAGGCAAATACAATACCTCTTTTATATGCCTGATACGCTGAGCAGTATAAGGATGGGTTCTAAAATAAGATAAGGGACGGATGGTTTTTTTATCCTCCTCATAAATTTTATCCAAGGACGTTATGCCGGCTTTAGGATCAAATCCAGCTAGCTTGCAGTATTTAATAGCTAATTCATCAGCATTCAATTCATCTTCTCTTGAATAACCCAAGAAAATCTGAGTAAGGGCAAAAGAAAGACCGCTAACAAATTCAGGGCCTGCAGGAGCTTGAGAAGCGGCAATCATCAAAAGATTATAGCCCATGGCAGCTTGTAAGCGCTTAACGAGATGACGACTGACAATATGTCCTACTTCATGCGCAAGAACATAAGCAAGCTCATCATCATTAAGTATCTCAAAGAGCTCTTCGAATATATAAACATAACCGCCGGGAATGGCAAATGCATTCATCTCATCTTCTTTTTCAATCACGTAAAAGTAATAGTTTATTTCTTCGCGGTCACAAACATTGATGATTTTTCGCCCAATTCGATTTATTCTCTCAATATGATAGGGGTTGGTAGAAATTTTATATTCTGAAGCGATTTCTTTTGCAATATTCTGCCCCAGGATTACTTCTTTAACTGTAGAGAAAAAAAAGATATCCTGGCGGTGGGTTCCCACATTATACTCTGTGCTCAAACATCCCCCCAAGATAAAAATCCCTAAAAATAAAAAATACCTTATTTTAAGGAAAGATGTGTTTAGGATGGTTAGGTATTTATATATCATCGAACCACAGCGAGGGTCCGTTTTAACATTCTCAATCTTTTAAAAAATCGGCCTTTTTAAAAAGCGATACCAGAGGACAACCTAATCTAGCCAATGCTTCTTTCGCACCCTCTTCTCTGTCTACCACAGTAATAGCTTTTATTACTTTTACCTTCTCTTGCTTCAGTACTTCTATGGCTTTAATCAGCGATCCACCGCTTGTGGCAACATCGTCAACAACAACAACCTTCTCCCCTGGTTTTAATTCTTTTCCTTCAATCAATTTCTGTCGACCGTGCTTTTTGGGAGACTTTCGTACGAGAAAGCTTTTTAAATTCTTTTTGCTTTTCCAAGCCACCATGCAAACTCCCGCCACAAGAGGATCCGCCCCCAAAGTAGGCCCTCCTACGGCGCTAATACGATCTTTTTTAATGATATCCCAAATAAGGCGAGAAATAAGATAAATACCCTTAGATGTTAAGCTAACTCTTCTTACATCAATATAGAAATTACTTACCCTGCCCGAAGAAAGCACCACTCGCTTTTTAAAATAAGCATCTTTTCTTAATAAGGAAAGTAGTTGTTTGCGCATCGCTCAATTATACTTTAAAAACTAATCTTAAGCAATAATTCCTTTTTTATTCTGTTGACTTTTCATTTCTCTTCATTTATAATCCTCTTCTATCTTAGTATTTCTTCATTTGTAAGTCATTCCTCCAAATTACCAAAATATGCACGAACATAGCGCAAAAAGTGTCTGTAAAATCCTCCTTGTACTCCTTTTTGTCTATTTATTTCTGGTAAGCATTGGCCTTATGGGTCTTGCCTTTAAAGGATTTGGTAAAGATTTTGCTGAAAACTTAATTAAAACCACTTCTAACCCCTTCATTGGCTTATTTATCGGAATCTTTGCCACCAGTCTTGTCCAAAGCTCATCCACTACTACCTCTGTAGTAGTAGGAATAGTGGGCTCTGGGGTTATGACCATCAACAATGCAATCCCCATAATTATGGGCGCAAATATCGGAACTACCGTAACAAACACACTGGTGTCACTAGGACACATTGGCCGGCGTGAAGAGTTTAGGCGCGCAATAACCGGCGGCACAGTTCATGACTTTTTTAATATCATGTGTGTCTGCATCCTATTTCCCCTGGAACTCACCTTTGGTATATTAAGTAAAACCGCCCACTGGATGAGCAATTTATTTGTTAACTTTGGAGGGATTAAATTTACCAGCCCCATAAAACTAGCCACAAAGCCAACGATACATCTCATAAAAACAGTAGTCATGAAATTCGCTATCCCCCTTAATATAGTATATATCGTATTGCTAATCATCTCTTTAATCTTCTTATTCGTTTCCCTTTATTTCATCGTAAAGGTAATGAGATCGCTGGTAGCAAAAAGAGCGGAAATCGTTCTCAACAATGTCATTGGTAAATATAATATCTTAGCTATTTTTGTAAGCATATTTTTTACCTCAGTAGTACAAAGCAGCTCAATAACTATTGCGTTAATGATTCCTCTTATTGCCGCAGGCATCTTAACGGTAGAAACCATGTTTCCTCTCATAATGGGAGCTAATATCGGGACAACAACCACGGCTATCCTTGCCTCATTCGCCACAGGAAATATTGCTGCGATCACCGTTGCTTTTGTGCACTTCCTCTTTAATGCCATAGGAGTATGTTTTATTTATCCTATAAAAACGCTAAGGAAAATACCTACTTCTTTATCAAAAATTTTAGGTGATCTTGCATTTAGAAAACGCCATTATGTCATAATATATGTGTTAACTTTATTCTTTATAATACCGGGATTTCTAATTATAATAACGAGATTACTGAAATAAGGAGGTAAATTATGTTTAAAAATCTATTGCAATTCTGGAAAGGAAAAGATTTTTTAAGTCAAGTCCTGGAAGATTTCAAGAATATGCTGGATGATACACGCGAGATGTTTGCTTCTGTATGCCGACGGCTGCTGCATAATGAGCCAGAGGCAGGATTGGAAGACAAAATTTATGATATCGACAGAAAAGTAAATGAACTGGAAAGAGATATTCGTAAAAGGGTAGTTGAGCATCTTTCTATCCAACCTTCAGTTGATGTTCCTACCTCTTTACTACTAATGAGTGTGGTAAAGGATGCTGAAAGATTAGGGGATTACGCTAAAAACCTACTGGAAGTAATCAAGTTTTTAGAAAAGCCGATTGATAAAAATAAATACATAGATCTATTTAATAATATCGAAGAAGAAATCTTGGAGCTCTTTAAGCAAACCAAAAAAGCTTTTATTGAATCGGACGAAGCAAGAGCTGCTTCCTCCTGGGATTATGAAAGGGAGATAGCAAAAAGATGCGATAAGACCATTGAAAAGCTTTCAAAAAGCGACCTTTCAGTCAATGAAGCGGTATGTTTTGCCCTCATGGCGCGTTATTTTAAACGCACAGCAGCACACCTAACCAACATCGCAACTTCAGTAATACTTCCTCTTACGGACTTGGACTATTTTGACGAAAAAAGAAAAGAAAGAAAATAGACTGGCTCTCTTATAAACTTAACCTCGCCAAAACTGCTTTAGATGATCAAATATCTTCTTATCTGCGGGAGCAAGATTCAACCCCTCAATTTCTGCGTGCGTAAAAAAACCAAAATCTTTACAATCTTTGGCGCGGGGCTCTCCACTTTTGATTAAACATTTAAAAAGAAAAACATGTATTTTTAAAGTCTGGTCTTCATCTCTAAATTCCTCGATAAGCTTTTCTGCTTCAACTTCTAAATCTAATTCTTCATGAATTTCTCTTTCAATCGCTTTTTTAAAATCCTCACTCTCCTCCACACATCCTCCAGGGAATTCCCACAAAAGAGCGTATCGATCGTTTTCTTTTCGCTGGCAGAGCAAAACCTTATTATCTTTTCCAATTAAAGCTGCAACAACATCTAGTTCTTTTTTACCCATATTAATCTTAAATGGGGTGAGAATTTAGAGGGCGATATTTATACTGAAGGCAAATGCCTCTATATCAAAAAGCTGACCTTCGAGATTAAGCCATGTTGTATCGTTTAGGTGGAAATCACAGCCTACCACTAAGCCCGGCACTTCTGTTAAGTCAGACATTTTTCTTTTCCGGTTATCTTCTATCCAATGGATATAATCGGTGCGTGAAGCTTTAAGGCCCAAATAAGGATTAAATTTATCAAAATCATAAGAAACTAAAAGTGAAGTCTGCCAATCATCTAAAACTGCTGTATTTTTCTGATTATTGATTCTAATACTGCGAGGATGAACGCTGATATGTTGAAACCCGTATACGACCTTAAACTTTTCATCCTCATATAACTTTATCCTAAACCCATATCCTCCGGTAAAACTGGATGGATAATCAAGCTCATCAGACCCTACAGGATGTTGTTTAATGTTTCCTGCACCTCCCTTTAAATCCAACACAAACCAATCCGTAATTCCATATGAAATCAGCAGAAAATGCTGCGTGCTTCGCATCTCTCCATACGCATCTTCGAGGTGCCTTTCAAAAATAAGGTGGGTCTGGCCCCCCATAAAAAAATACCCCTTAAAGGGCATTTTTGTCCCATAGCAAGGTGCGCCGTAACAAGAGGAGGCTAAAACCAGCGATATGATTAAAATTAAAAATGTTTTTGACATTAGGTCCTTTTTTTATTTTCCAATTATATCATACTTTAAAGCAATGCGAAGGATAAATTAAAAGGTGAGATTAATAATCTGTGAATAAATCATGCTGTGAGGAACTGATTTTTAACATGCCCCAGCATAAAAATAGGCAGCATTTCATAACTGTAGCCATGCGCAGCCTATAAGACATACTCCTTCCCCATTCTTGCTTCCTTTAAGACTTTAATTGAATTGCAAAATTACCACCTAATTCACTCAAGATAATAATCACATTACCTTTTCGAAGGTGGCGACTTTGAAAATTAGCAAGAACGAAAAAACAATAATCGCACCAATGAGGATAGCTACAACCAAGCCCATCAGCACTTCACATATATTAATAAAATATTCCATAGCCATTTTTAATAATAAACAGAAAACACTTCTTCTAAAGACGTAAGCCCTTCTTCTACGCGCTTAATGCCACTTTCTAAAAAAGAAAGCATCCCTTTTTTCTTTGCAACTTCTTTAAGTTGCCCTGCCAAACGTAAACCAGCGTGTATCAATTCCCTAATTTCATCATCGATAAGAAGTACCTCAGCAATCAAAACTCTGTCCTTATACCCAATAAAATTACAATTCTGACATCCCTTTGCTTTATAAATAACCGGAGAAGTAAGACTGATGCCAGAAGGTAAGTCCTCTTTTTTAACCTCATAGGGCTCTTTGCAATCTGGACACAGCTTTCGAACTAAGCGCTGGGCAACAACTAAACGCAGCGCAGCAGCAACAAGATAGGTAGGTATGCCGATATCGATTAACCGTATAATGGTAGAAGCCGCATCATTAACATAAAGCGTAGAAAGCACAACGTGGCCGGCCAATGATGCTCTTACAGAAATTTCTGCCGTCTCTAAATCTCTTATTTCTCCTACAAGAACAATGTCTGGATCCTGCCTTAAAATATATTTAAGTGCGCTAGCAAAAGTTAAACCTATTTCTGGCTTTACTTGCGCCTGGTTTATGCCCTCTAATCTATATTCCACAGGGTCTTCTATGGTAACAATATTTTTTTCCGGAGAATAGAGCTCATTTAAAACTGCATAAAGTGTGGTTGATTTTCCGCTTCCTATCGGGCCACTAAGTAAGGTTGCACCATTGGGTATACTGATCCCCTTTCTTATTAGTTCCAACTCTTGAGGCAGAAATCCTAATTTCGCCAACTCTAAAGAAACGCGGGATTTATCTAGAATTTTTATTACAGCCTTCTCTCCGTAAATCGTAGGAAGAATCGAAACCCTTAAATCAATGAAGCGCCCCTCAAGCTTAATCGTAAAACCTCCATCCTGCGGCAGGCGCTTTTGGGCAATATCCATCTTAGAAAGTATTTTTATGCGTGATATGATCGGCAAACAAAGATGGGTTTTAGGACTGGGCTTCTCATAAAGAACTCCGTCAATCCGATAGCGAAGACTAAAATGATCATGGAATGGCTCAAAATGAATATCAGAAACATTTTCTTCGATTGCCTGTTTAATAATCAAATCCACTAATTTGACTACCGCTGCCTCTTGTGCTTGAGCAATAACTTTATCAAGGCTTAAACCCTCTTCGTCTGTTTTTGATTCTTTTACCTCTTGAATCGGCTCTTCTGCGCCGGTAGTATCCATCGCAGTGCCAAAGAAATCCTCTTTGGCATAAAAGTCGTCAATTGCCTTTAAAATCTCGGATTTAGTGGATATAACAGGATTTATCTGACAACCTGTAAGACGCTTAAGATTGTCAATGAGGATCAAATCCAAAGGATTAAACATAGCCACAGTCAAAGAGTTTGCTTTATGAGAAAGGGGCAATACAATATTTCTTATTGCTACGTCATAAGGAATGAGTTTTCCCAAATCCTGATCCGGGGCAGGTTTTATGTTCTCAGAAGATAAAGAAATATACGAAAGGGATAATTGCTTACTCAAAGAGAGTCCGATTTGTTCTTCAGTCACATAGCCAAGCTTCACAAGAATCTCTCCTAATTTTCCCCCTTCTTTCTCTTGAACAGAAACCGCATCTTTGATTTGTTCCTGAGTGGCAATCCCCTCAGAAACCAATATATCGCCTAATCGTTTATACCTCTCCATAGATTATCCCTGTTAAAGATAAAATTTATATAAAAGTCTAGGACGAAGACCTAATCTCCTAGAGTCGGGAATACCTATCCAAGACCTCTTTTAATACTGCGGGAGAACCCGTCTGTTCTCTTGCGACCACACGGCTACCCCCCAACGAAGAAGGCTTAGTTTTTAGAATACGCGGTGTCAAAAACACAAGCATTTCTCTCTCTTCATTATTCTCATCCGTGTAGCGGAATAAACTTCCCAGCACAGGAATATCCGCTAGAAAAGGTATTTTAGTAATTTCTTCACGTCTGTCTTTTTTTATAAGTCCGCCGATAAGAAGCGTTTCTCCGTCATTTAAACGCACTATCGATTGGGTTCCGCGCGACTCAACATTCTGAAGATTGATTCCCTCCAAGTCTTCACCGCTATCAAAGGCTTCTTTATTGTATACTTCAACGAATAATGTAATTTCATTTGTCTCAAGATTTACCTGCGGGGTTACTCTTAACTTTGTGCCGGTCTCAGAACGCTCCACATCCTGGGTAGAACCTTCATTGCTTACCACAGTACTGCTAAGCCCTATTACCTCATCGGCGGTTAAATTCACTTCAGCGGTCTCGTTAGAAAGAGTTAAAATCTTGGGCCGTGCCAATATCTTAGTAGTGGTATCTGCGGTAAGCAACTGAAACATTGCCTTAAGCGAACTAAAATCAAGCGTGCCGTAGGTAAGGATTGGCCCGGTAGCATTTGAAAAGGGAATCTTTGTAGACTTGTTTGCGCCGGAAATTTGCCCGATAATACCATTCTCAAACTTAACACCGAGCTTATCCACCAAGTTTTTTGAAACATCAAGCATCTCTACTTCGATCATCACCTGAGGCTGTGGTTGGTCAAGCCTGGTTACTACCTCATCAATAAGAACAAATTGAGCAGGCACATCAGTAATGATTAAAGAATTTGTCAGGGGATCTTCGGTGATTTTCCCGTAATCGCTCAAAACATTTTGCACCGAATTTATAACCGCCACCGCTGCTCTTCTTTTTATCCCCAATTTGCTGCCTATTTCCTGTTGCATATTTGAAGAATGCACTCTGGTATATTTTAAATAATATACTTTGGTCTTTAATTCTACGGTGGGTTTTCCCATCTCTTTAACTACAAAAATATTTGCATCAGGATAATAATCATAAGTTAGATTATTTGCTTTAAAAACTATATCCAGGGCTTCTTTTACCGGAACCCCCTTTAAATACAGTGTCAAGGTTCTATCTTTAACTGTCTCGGTAGAAACAAAATTAACCCCAATCTGGCGCGAAAGCATCTTTAAAGCATCTAACATATTTGCTTCTTCCAAATCAAGAGAGATCCTCGTGGATACTTTGGAAAGCAAATAATCACCGTAAGTATTATCCGGGCCATCTTGAGAAAAACCCAGACTCAAAGAAAGCAGTAAAAATGGGACAACTAATGCGATTATCTTCTTCATTTTTCCCCCTTTTTTATTTTGTTCCATATTTATATACTCTTCCCTGAAAATAAATTAATACAACTTCTTCTTCTATTCCTTGTACTATGGCATTGGACCCTCTTATTCTCTCCCCTACCCCATAAACCTTGCCATTAATTATTGCCTGAGGATTATCTGTGCCCCACAGAATACCTTGAATGGTAAAGGTGGGTGCAAAAGATATATCAAATAATTCCGGCTCCCTACGCTCCTCTCTTCGTTCCTCAGGGAGAAAAGACTCAAAAGGATTTCGTTCCTGCGAATATATCAGCAAAGGAATGCTAATCATAAGAAGGAAAATGCAAATCTTAACTATCTTATTTAGCAATGAGTCCTCGTAATACGATTTTTGCTTCATTTTTCTGATTTACCTCCAACTGCTCTATAAAGACATTTTCCTCTTCAATCGAACGAATAAAATCTAACAGATCATTATATAAAGAAGCAACAACCCCTAAATCAACCACTAGCTCCTGATAAAAATCTCCTTCTCTCTGGGTGGGGCGCAAATAACTAATATTTATCCCCAACCCTTTGCTTTTCTCTTCTATCATTCTTAAAAAGGATCTATTATCCCTAAAAAGAAACCTTGCCCTTATGTCTTGAAGTTCTTCATCTAGTTTTAACAGGCGTTCTAAATGCGTCTTATTTTCAGAGAACTCAATTTCTTTTTTTTTAAATTCCGTCATACGCATCGCATGACCGGAAAGTATTGCGTTTATTATAAAGAAAAAAACCAATACAATCGCTGCTGCACTAAGCTCGTTTTTATAACGTAATAATATTTCATTCATTTATTCTAACTCTAAGGTGAATGCTGTTACTTCAAATTCCTTAATCCTTTTACGTCCCGAAGAAATAACCCTGACATCAGAAAAAAGTGATTTTAATATCTCATCTCTCTGTAAATTTGAAATGAATTCATCAAGTTTTAGTCTTTCTTTGTAGCTGTCCTCCCCATAACTATAGCCGGCTAGCTTGCCTTGATATTTTTCCTGCCGCAAAGCTACCTCTAATTTTTCAAGCCAAACTCCTTGCGGAATAACAAAGCCTATGCGCTTTAAAAAAGATGCAACAGTACGAGGACGCGCCAATGTTCTCCTTAAAGAATTTATTGCCTCTTGTCTTTTTTCAAGTACATCATCTATTTGTGCCAGTGAAAGATTTTTATAGGAGGCAGGCAAAGCAAGCCTTTGCTCTTCTTTTTTGAGCCGCGAGGAAAGAGCTGAATACCGACCGTAAGTCAACATTACAGTAGCAATTGAAATAATTAATCCGGCCAACGCCAGAGAAGCCAATAGCTTTGTTTTAAGGGGTATAACTTCTGCCGCTTCCTCTTTTACTGGTACTTGTACTTGTTTTGCTCGCTCGCCACTGCTTAAAAGCACCGGATTGAATCTATAGCTGGAAGTTTCTCTTTCGGTCACCCCTAAAGCTTTTAAATTCTCCACAAAGGAAGGAACATTTTCCTCAACATACTTTGGATGCACTACCTCTACTTCTCTTTGTAAATCTTTACTTAAGGCGGCCTCAAAACTATCTTCAATAAAGTTGCCAATAGCTAAAATCTTCTGAGGGATGAAAAACTTGTGTTCCTTTTGAAAATACTGAAAAGAAAGATTTATGAGATCGATAAATTTATCTAACCTTATGTTTCCTTCCTCTTGGGGCACTTCTAAATAGTTGCTAAATATAGGAAGATTTTGATAGAAAAATGTAAGGTAAGCTTCTGATAGAGTAAAATCTAGGAGAACAAAATTCTCAAAATGCGCGAATTTTTTTGATCTTTTAAGAATGCGCACAAGCGAGATACTTGAGGGCTCTATTACCCGAGGGCTAAATCCTAAATAAGTAACTACTTCCTGTGTTTTATTGAAACTATCTGTCTTCATGCCCACGAAAGAAAGATTTACTTTCTTGTCTCGCGATGATGCTGTATAGTCATAATCCCACCTAAGCTCTTCTAACTTAAAAGGAATATGTTTTTCGATTTCAAAAGTCAGCGAAGATTCTATTTCTTTTCTTCCTTTCATAAATGGCAGCTCAAGAGACCTAAAAATAAAATCCCTATCAGCCACCGAAATATATATCTCTTTCTCCTCTCCGCCCATTTCTTTTAAAACTCTATTCACTAAAGCTTCGTATTTAACCCTATCGTCTAAATTATCTACCACTGTCTCTGTCTCTACGCTGGATAGATCAAAGTTAGAGCTGGCAACTACTTTGCCTTTTTCAACTACTACACCCCCCACTGAACTCAGGCCTAAATATAACCCTGTTCTTTTATTATTCATATTTAGATCTCTGGCATTTACTCAACCACTCATCAATATATTTGCGGTCAAAACGCCATACCTTGCCGATTTTGATTCCGGAAATCTTCTTCTGTTGAAGCCAATTATAAATAGTCTGCTTCTTAAGACCTAAATAGTCCGCGAGCTCATCCACCGACATCAATCTGGGCATTCTTTCTTTTTTCATAATTATCTATAAAAAAGTTACATTTCTATTTAATTACATTTGTTTTGTTCGGTCAAGTGCTATTTGTTATAATTTGTTATAATTTTCTATATTTTGTATATGTTTCTTTATGCCACTAAATATTGTGAATATATTCATGATCTTTAATTCCTGAAAATAGGCTTATCTACACCAAAATAGCTTATTTTTCAAGCTATTTTGATTATAAATTAATTAAGTAAGGATTTTATGAATTATGACCAGACAACGATATGTGGGCAAGATAAGAAGAACGTACATAGGGGCCGCTTTTAACTACCTTAAACCCTAATTTATAGGCAAACTTTTGAAGATACAGGAATTTTTCCGGCTTTATATATTCTTTAAGCTCATAGTGGCTTTGGGAAGGAGCTAAATACTGACCTAAAGTAAGACTGTCGCAACCTACTCCCCTTAAATCCCTTAAAACACCCCTCAACTCCTCCTCTGTCTCTCCTAAGCCTAGCATAAGGCCAGACTTTGTAAAACTGACAGGATTTATTACTTTTATCTTGTGTAAAATTTTTAAAGACCTGAAATAATCTGCGCCAATCCTTACCTTTCCATAAAGGCGAGGCACTGTTTCCAGATTATGGGCAATTAAATCGGCTCCACAAAGCACTACCTCTTTAAGGGGCTGAGAATTCTCATTAAAATCAGGTATAAGGAGCTCTACGTTTATGGAGCTGCTTAAACTCTTTATCTCTTTTACGGTCTCACAAAATACAGAAGCTCCTCCATCCTCTAAATCATCTCGGGTGGGAGAGGTAATAACCACATAATTAAGCCTTAATCTTTGCACTGCCTCTTTTATCCTCTTGGGCTCATCTTTATCAGGCGCAGAAGGTTTCCCTTTTTTTATTGCACAAAAACTACATTGTCGCGTACAGCTATCTCCCAGAATCATAAAGGTCGCCACTTTGCGGCTGAAACACTCAGAAATATTAGGACAAAAAGACTCTTCGCACACGGTATGAAGCCTTAAGTTTCGTAAAAGATTCTTTAAATAGTGGCGGGAAGCCAGGTCAGCCTTTTTATTGAGCCAGGCAGGCTTTTTCATTTCGTAAATTCCAGGTTTCTTTCCTGTATTTATTTTCTAATAAATATTTTACTGTTCTCTGCTCTGGTGCGCTTAAGCTTTGATTCTTTAGTTTTAAATTAAAATAAGTTTCAAAACTAGATACCAAAAGGCTTTGCAGTTGTGAAAAATCTGTCACTTTTGCTAAAATATCATTAAGAGAAGTTGTTGCTTCCTCAACAGGCCCCACTTCATTTATGCTATTCTTTACTAAATTAAAATCAATATCCTGAGGGATACTGCCATGTTGAAAAACAATGTCTTTTTTGCGTCGTTGGGCATTGCCTCCTATTTTTTTGCCTCTCATAACAAAATCATAGTGCTGCCAGCGACTGTAACAGAAATTTCCATAGTGACCCAGATTGCTAAATCCGGTATCAACAGCGTATTTTACATCTAGTCCCAATTGAAAATAAAAATGCTTAAGGAAACTGGTTAGCTTTTTATATGATTCTTTGACATTTGCATTAAGTTTAAGATCTGATAAAGAACATACCAGGCTATAAGTTATTTCTTTATCGTGGAGGATGGCTGAACCGCCGGTGATTCTACGCACAAAAGGAATCGATTGTGGCGATGCCAAAACCTCACTGGCAAGCTGATGATACCCTAATGAAATAAACGGTTCCTCCCAACCATAAATCCTTAAGGTTGGAATTCTATGAGAAGAATAATGAAGCAACATCGCTTCATCAACCGCCATGTTATAATAACCATTGTGTTTTAAATCAAGAGTTAAACGCCAGTTCTTTCCCATTTTAGATTGGGGGACCGTGCAGCTTTGACTTCATCTACGCGTTTGACCGGTGTCGTATGAGGAGCGTCTTTAACCTTTTCCAAATCATTGTCTATCTCTTTATCTATCTCTTTCATTACTTTAATAAAATAATCCAAAGTGTCTTTACTTTCAGTCTCTGTAGGCTCAACCATTAATGCTTCTTTAACAATTAAAGGAAAATACATTGTAGGAGGATGTATTCCGTAATCAATGAGGCGTTTTGCAATATCCAATGCCGCGGCTCCTTTTTCTTTCTGAGACGTACAAGAAAAAACCACCTCATGCATGCAAGTCTTAGGGTAAGGAACTTCATAATAATCTTTTAGCTTCTCTTTGATATAGTTTGCGTTGATTACCGCATTGTGCGCAGTTTGTAAAAGCCCCTCTTTACCTAACCGCAAAAGATAAGTATAGGCGCGTACTAAAACAGTAAAATTGCCATAAAAGCTTTTTAAACGTCCTATGGAACGCTTTATGGCGTAATCAAAATAATAGCTTTTATTCTTTTTGTTCACAACCGGTACTGGTAAAAAGTCCTCCAGAATCTCACCAACCCCCACTGCTCCTGCCCCTGGACCGCCACAACCATGAGGGGTAGAAAAAGTCTTGTGTAGATTCAGATGTATAACGTCAAATCCCATTAAGCTAGGTTTGGTAATCCCCAGCAAAGGATTAAGATTTGCTCCGTCATAATAAAGAAGTCCTCCTTTATTATGGATGATATCTTTTATCTCTAATATTCTTTCCTCAAATAACCCCAAGGTATTGGGGTTGGTAAGCATAATCGCTGCAACCTCATCATCGACTACCTTTTTTAATTTATCAATATCCACTAACCCTCCAGAGTCGCTTTCAATAACTATGGTTTGATAGCCACACATAGAAGCAGTAGCTGGGTTTGTGCCATGAGCAGAATCAGGGATAATAACTTTTGTTTTTTTGCGCTTTTTAATTTCGTGGTACTTACGAATCATAAGCATACCCGCCAGCTCTCCTTGAGCACCGCTTGAAGGCTGGAAAGTAAAACGCTTCATTCCCGTAACCTCACACAAAAGTTGCTCAAAATCATATATTAATTCTAACGCTCCCTGAATAGCATCCTGGCTCTGATAGGGGTGTATTGCACTAAATCCTTCTAATCGCGCCATGCTTTCATTAATCTTGGGATTATACTTCATGGTGCAAGAGCCCAAGGGATAGAAATGGGTATCTACTGAAAAGTTTAATTGAGCCAGATGTGAATAGTGGCGCACCACATCTAATTCCCCTAGATTTGGTAAAGGTAGTTGGGCACGAAGCAATTTCTGGGGTATGACATCGCTGGGTTTTTTTAGGGGAACGCCCGTAGCTGCCACATAATCGGCTTTGGGTGCGCTTTCTCTTTTCTCAAAAATGTTTTCTTTATCCACGTAACACCTCAGCGAGACTAAAGACCATTTCGTCTATTTCACTTTTTTTCTTCTTCTCTGTACAACAGCTTAAAATACTGTTTTTATATTGAGGAAAAGATTCACCTAAAAAGTATCCGGCAATAATATTTTTATCATAAAAAGCATTCATTATTTTTGGCGCATTTTCAACTTCCCAAACAAACTCATTAAAAAAACGCGGTTCGAAAGGAATTTTTACCCCACGTACTTCCTTGAGACGTTGATAAAGATATTGAGTGTTCCTAAAAGAATTCAATGCGACTTCTTTTAATCCTTCACTACCTATAAGGGAAAGATACACTGCCGCACCGATCGCATTTAAGGATTGGTTGGAACAAATATTACTGGTAGCTTTTTCCCGTCTGATATGCTGCTCGCGCGTCTGTAAGGTAAGGCAATATGCAATATCTCCTTTTTTATCTTCTGTCTTTCCCACAATTCTTCCTGGCATTTGCCTGGTGTTTTCGTTTTTAGTAGCTATAAACCCAAGCGATGGTCCGCCAAAATTTAAACTGCCTCCCAGAGGCTGTCCATCTCCGCATACAATATCGACACCTGATCTGGCTGGATCTTTGAGTATCGCTAAAGATAAAGGATTGGTGACCATTACAGTCAACGCTTGGACTTTCTTAGCAAGCTCTGATAATTTTTCTGCATCTTCTATGAGTCCTAAAAAATTAGGGCTTTGAAAAGCAACGCAGCCAACATCATTTCTTAATGTATCGCGCAGCTTTTCTAAATCAAAAAACCCGTCACTTTTGGGAACGAACTCTTCAATCATAAAATCAAACCCACTTAAATAGGTCTTAAGAGTTTCTTTGTATTCTGGGTGGATAGTACTTGAAATAACTACGCGCTTTTTTCTGCTTATGCGTAGCGTCATAAGCACTGCCTCAGCTAATGCCGAAGCTCCATCAAAAAGAGAAGCATTAGAAACATCCATTCCTGTCAAAAGACAGATATAGCTTTGGTATTCATAAATGGCCTGCAAAATCCCCTGGGAACACTCTGACTGATAAGGAGTGTAAGCAGTAAGAAATTGGGAACGGGAAAGAATAAAAGAAACTGCCGCGGGAATATAGTGGTCATAGCAACCCGCGCCTAAAAAAGAGTTGTATTTTTCAAGGGGTTTATTTCTTTCAGAAAGTGCGGTTACCTTCTTTTTGACATCAAATTCACTTAAGCCCGAAGGTAAATTCAATGATTCTTTCAGTTTAATCTCTGGGGGTAAAGCTGAATATAGCTCTTCTACAGAATCAACCCCAATTGCTTTCAGCATCTGTTTTATTTCTTCGTTAGTGTTAAGAATGTAAGGCATATTAGTGGGATTCTTTCTCTATAAACTGTTCATACGCCGGCTCATCCATGAGGCTACCCAATTCACTGCTGTCATTCGCCTTAATTGCTATCATCCAACCCCGACCCAAAGGATCTTCGTTCACCCACTGGGGATTACTGGTTAACTCGCTATTTACCTCTGCTACTTTACCGCTCACCGGAGCATACAACTCACTAGCGGTTTTTGTTGATTCGATGGTACCAAAAGCAGAACCCCGCTGCACACTATCTCCTACTTTGGGCAATTCCACAAATACAATATCGCCTAATTCTTTCTGGGCATAATCTGTAATGCCTACTGTGATTATGTCATTGTCCACCCTTGCCCATTCATGCGATTTAGCGAATCTCAACTCTCCCATCACGCCTCCTTTTTAATAAAAGCATTGTGATTATGGCCCTTTGTTCCGATTTCTACAAAAGGCCATTTTGCCACTTTTGCTTTGTATAATCTATCTCTTATTTCTATCTCAATTTCAGTGCCAGCCGCTGTGTAATCTCTATCAACATAAGCCATACCGATAAATTGATTGGCATTGGGTGAAAAAGTGCCGCTCGTCACCCGACCTATTTTTTTAGTCTTGGCGTATATTGGATAGTCCTGGCGGGGTACACCACGTTGCTGCATGATAAACCCCACTCTTTTTTGTGCAGGCCCTTCTTTTTTTATAATCATGAGTTTATCTTTAGCGATAAAATCTTTTTGAGGTTTGACCACCCATGCTAAAGAAGCCTGATAAGGATTGGTCGTATCATTTATCTCATGGCCATACAAAGGATAACCTACTTCTATGCGTAAAACATCCCTTGCCCCTAATCCACAAGGCACCAATCCAAGGCCCTTGCCGGCAGACATAAAAGCATCCCACCAAAGACAAGCATCATCCCAAGAGGGATAGATCTCAAAACCATCTGTGCCGGTATAACCGCTTCGTGATATAATCGCTTCTTTTCCTTTAAAAGTGGCTTTTACAAAATGCATATAATCTAAATTCATGGCTTCGCCAACTACTTTGCTTACAACAGCAGCTGCCTGGGGACCTTGCACCGCAATAAGGGCGGTTTTATCGCTTTGATCTTCTATCTTAACACCTTCCTTTTTATTTTTGTTAAGCCAAGCTAAAACCTTATCTTTGTTTGAGGCGTTTGCTACACATATAAAACTATCTCCCAAATGATAAACCATTAAATCATCAATGACTCCGCCTTCAGGGTTAAGTAAAAGATTGTATTGCATCTGCCCTTTTTGAATAAGGGAGATATCGTTGGGCGTAAGGTATTGTAAGAAAGCTAAAGCATTTTTACCCTTTATTGCGATTTCACCCATATGGGAAGCATCAAATATTCCGCATCTCTCTCGTACAGCTTTGGCTTCAGCTAAAGTGCTGGAATATTCAACAGGCAAAGCCCACCCGCTAAAATCAACTATTCTTCCTTTATGTTGGATATGTTTTTGATAAAGAGAGGTCTGTTTTAATTCCATTTTACAGTCCATTCTGCGTTGGAAGTAAAAGATTATACCATATAATCTTACGAATGTAAGGATAAATTATATGTATTAATCTATTATTTATTGAAAAATAAATGAAAGAGTTCGCTGGATAGTAGCGTTCCTGCGATACGAATGAAATTCTCTAGAGCGACAAAAACTACAAATA
The DNA here is from genome assembly GCA_020352775.1 of Candidatus Omnitrophota bacterium. Lineage (GTDB taxonomy): Bacteria > Omnitrophota > Gorgyraeia > Duberdicusellales > 4484-171. The sequence continues at coordinate 992,024 of CP070684.1, read as the reverse complement.
TTTAAATCAAAAAAACTCTCTTCCTTAAGCCCTTTTCTGCATAGTGTTTCTTTCACGAATCTAATAGGGTCAAAATATAACAGTTCATTACGCTTAATCACATATTTTGATAAGCGCATCTTTAAAAACTCTCTGCCAACCTTATAACAGCAGCTGCGTAATCCCACACCTGCAATAACCTTAAAAGAAGATAAATCATAATTAATATTATCTAAAATACCTTCCTTTGCTGAGCGCCAACCCATATGGACCATACCCATAATATCTAAATCTTGGCTAAAAAAATAAAGCGGCAAACAATCCGCGGTTCGCACTACAAGCACGAGATTACCCCTATTGCTAAAAAGAGCATCTCCTTCATAAAGCCCTTCTTTTCCAATGACATTGACACGGCTGGAATGTTCCTGTTTTAGATATCCTATGCCTACATCTCTTGATAAAAATGAAAGGGTTGTTTTTATATCCTGAGGAAGATTTCCTTCTAAATCTTTTTTCGTAAAGCCCGCGCCTGTATTACGAGGAAAAACATCTTCAATTAGATAGCAATGCTCTTTTTCAGCAAGATTCATTGATTTCAACAATCTTATCTCTCTGCTTTTTACCCTTAACTATAGTGATATTATATTTTTTGGTATGGAAATGGTCGGCGAGGATTTCAATAAGTTTTTTATTGGCTTTTTGTTCTGTGGCAGGCTCGGTTAAATAAACCTTTAATCCGTCTTTTTCTTTTTCAATGCGTTGTTTCTTGGCTCTAGGAACTACTCTGACTCTTAGTCTCATCTTTACTGATGTTAGCTATTCTTAAAGAAATTCTTTCGATCTTGCGTCTGATGTCATCGTATTTTGCCGAAGTATTTTTCAAATGTGTGCCTAAAATAGAATATTCCTGTAAAATGGTAGTGATATCACCATCTAACCTTCTTAGATTATTATAGATTTCTTTTGCCTGCTTCTCTATCTTTAAAGCCTTAAACCCGACTAAAATTGTCTTTAAATATGCGTATAAAGTGTTTGGGCCCACCACAAATACTTTTTTATCATTTGCATAATCCAAAAGTGAAGTCTGGGTAATAATGAAGTAATATACTGCCTCTGAAGGAACATACATAAAGGAAAAATCAGTTGTCCCCTCGTCAGGAAAAATATAACCGGAAGTTTCTTCAATCCTCTTCTTAATACTATCAATACACGTTTTCTTCTGTCGTTCCTTGTCTGGCTCTTGGGCCTCAAGATAATTTTTGAATACTTCCATAGAAAACTTTGCATCAATAGGCACTAACCCTTGGGGAAGCTTTACAGCAAAATCTACCTTTTTCCCGCTGCTAAACCCATACTGAGGAATGATTACCTCGCCAGGCAATACATCTTTCAATAAATTCTCTAAAATGCTTTCGCCTAAAACCCCTCTGGCTTTAGTGGGCTTTAAAATATCATGAAAGGATTTTGTTAAGTTTAAGATTTCATTACTGTCTCTACCCAAGCTTCCTATTTTTTCATACAGTTTAACCAGCTCTCCAGAAAAAGAATCTATTTTCTGATGTAAAATTAAATCTTCTTTGCTCCTACCTATTTTAAAGACAAGAATAATAAGAATAATGGCAAGGATTACAAAAATGGCGACAAGAAAAGCAGTTATCATAGTATATGTTATTAAATTAACGAAGGGCTGTTTTTATTTTAGCGTAAATATCTTTTGGTTCAGGCATTCTGCCTTCACCATAGATACCACAGGCAAGTTCACCTTTTTGAGGATTCATGAAAACATATTTCTTAAACTTCTTTAGCTTCTCTACATTTTCCTGAATAATAGGGTTTTTCCACATATTCTCATTCATTGCCGGTGCAAGCACTACACTTGTTTTGCCGCCCAAAGCACATACCACCGTAGTCAACAAATTATCGCTAATACCGCTAGCGATCTTAGAAAGAGTGTTTGCTGAAAGTGGCGCAATAACACAAAGATCTGCCCACCGTGAAAGCGTTATATGCTGAGTGCTTTCCTCTTTTAAAACTTGAAACATATCAATATAAACAGGGTTTTTAGAAAGGGTTTGAAAGGTTAAGGGAGTCACAAACTTAGCCGCAGCTTCAGTCATCATCACTTTGATTGCAAATCCGTTTTTTATCAAAAGTCGTACCAATTCGCATGTTTTATAGGCTGCAATCCCCCCGCAAACACCGATCAGAATATTCTTATTTTTTGCTTTTTTTGCCATAGGATATCCTATTGTAATGCAATATTTTTACGTTGTAAACCTTATTTTCTAAAGCTATTTTGAACCGGAAAGAAGGGTAATGAGCTTACAAAGATTATTGGCTAAAGATACTTTGGAATTAACAGGGATAACGTGTTTTTCCCTGCTGACAATAAAACCTTTATAACCGGAAACTAAATCCTTAAGGGCATTAGCTACTACAAAGTCACTGTTGTTTTCCTTAAGGTTTTGGTAGGCATCTTCAATAAGTCCTTTGCGCTTGACTTCTAACTTAAACTGGATAAGTAAAGCTTGTCTGCATAATCTTCTTATTATCTTAACTAATTTCTCTGTAGGGACCAACTGTAATGCAAGCTTCTTTTGATAGGATGGAATTTTACCTTTTTTGACGTTCTTTACTTTATAATCACTCACTGCTGCCATATGAATAATCGCATCATAGCGGTTTTTTGCTAAATTGCGCATAAGAACGCTTTTAAAATCGTCAAAATAACGGTAGGAGATAACTTTTAATCCCTTTATCTTTTCAATACAGTGGTCATTTATAAGAAGAGTGACTGAATGGCCTCTTTCTTTTAATTGCTGAGCAACATATAAGCCAGTCTTACCGGTAAATTTATTGGTAAGAATGCGCACATCATCAACTTTTACCCAGGTAGCACCGGCTGTAACAAGAACTTTCATGTGTTATGTATCGATTTAAAGTTAAAGGCTGGCATAAAACAAAAATGCCGAGGAAGGGAGTCGAACCCCTGACGCAGGGATTTTCAGTCCCTCGCTCTACCGCCTGAGCTACCTCGGCATCTTTAAAAAACAAAATATCATTAAACAAGTAGAGAATTATAGCATACAAGTTTAGTTAAGCAAGAGGTTTGTTCAACCGTCTTTCTTCAACAAAGAGATCACTTCATCCAGCTGACCTGTTATCTTCTTTAATAAGTCTATTTGCTCGCGCTGGACTCGTTCTTGCATTTGCTGCAACTCTTTTGCCTGGCCTGCCAGTTTAGAAATATCTCCTAATTTACTTAAATCAAACATTTTTCCCTCCTTTTTAGATTAAAAAAATTAGCCCTTATTTTTTAAAGAAATATTATATCTTTTGTCCAAAAGCAGATAATGAAGTTTCTCGTTGATTTCTATGGGGAGCCCAAATGCCTGCCCTTTCGTTCCTTCAATATGAATACTCACCTGATTCTTAGTCAATGACATCGAAATCCACCTCCCTTTATAGAGAAACTTAAATTTAATTCTCTTCCATCTCTTGGGAAGCATGGGATCAATTTTTAAACGATCATCCAAAAATGAAATCCCGGCAACTCCTCGTATCACGATATCAACTGATCCACCCATCACTCCCACATGAATGCCTTCAGGGGTAGTCCCACCTTGAGTATCATATAAGTCAGACTTAAGAACTTCAAAAAGCCATTTCCATGCCTCCTGAGGCCTGTTTAACAAATGCGCAATATAACAATGCACCACTTTACTCAGGGTAGAGCCATGAGAAGTGCGCTTTATATGGTACTCATAATTTTTTCTTAACATCTTCTTATCGAAATGGTAACCAAGCCGGTGAAACAATTCCTTTATCTCCTGCAGTTCAAGAAGATAAAAAACCATAAGAGCATCGGCCTGTTTAGAAACCTTATATTCATCGGGATATTTTCCTTCTGCCTTCAAAATTCTATCCATACGTTCGATATTTCCATACTCCTCCAGATACCCCTCCCAATCTAACTCCTTTAAATTGAAATACCCCTCAAATTGACTCATAATCCCCTTATCGTTAATAATCACCCTCATCTTCCGTGTAATTTCTTCCCAGCGCCCTAATTCTTTATGGCTAATTCTCAATCGATTTAAAATCCGTTCTTTGCGAGCGTGAGGAATAATATCAATAATTTCTTTAGCTTTAAGCAAAGTCCAGGCCACCATAAGATTAATGTAAGTATTATCTTTTAAGCCCGGCTTAGAAGAGTTTGGCAATTTCTCATGAAACTCATCCGGTCCCATCACCCCTTTGGTATGAAAACGCCCATCTTTAGGGTCATATTTTGTTAATGAAGAACAAAATTGCGCAATAGAAAGGATTATTTCTGCGCCGTAACGAATAAGGAAATTAAAATCATTCGTCCTTTTCCAAAATCGCCACACATTATAGACAATGGCAAATGAGACATGACGCTGCAAAGAACTGTGGTCCGGACCCCACTTTCCTGAAAGAGGGTTTAGGTGAATCACCTGAGTCTCCTCTCTTCCCGAAGAACCGCTCTGCCAGGGAAACATTGCTCCGCAGTAACCTTTTTTATTAGCGTATTCACGCGCTTTGGGGAGTCTGCGATAACGGTACAAAAGCAATGCTTTAGAAATCTGCGGTGCATGCAGACAATAAAGCGGCATCGCAAACATCTCATCCCAGAAAATATGCCCCCGGTAAGCTTCTCCATGCAATCCCCGTGCTGGAATCCCGGCATCGATTCCAACATTATGAATAGAGGCGGTCTGCAGAAGATGAAATATATGAAGGCGAAGTGTACGTTGAGAAAAATTGTGCCCCTCGATTTTAATATCGTGCTTTTCCCACAGACTCTCCCATGCCTGCTGATGGCTCTTGAGCAATGCTTTAAAGCGCTGTGGTCTTTTTACATGCTCTATTGCCGCAGTGGTAGGATTTTTTACGTTTTTATCTTTTGAGGTATAAATCGATACGGTTTTTTCAATGGAATAGGAGTGCCCTTGCCGGGCAAAAAACCTGAATTCCTGTCCGATTCTTTCCTTCCCTTTCATTAAGTGCCTGGTTTCAAATCTCTTTTCACGGTCGGCCACAAAAAGACGTACCCGCGCTGCCAGGCTCGTCTCAATCTTTGACTGAGTAGTTTTCATGGACAGATGTACTCCGTTTCTGCCCAACCCCCCTAAAGAAGAGGGTTTCCAGTGCTTGGAATTAAGCTGGCGATATCGCTCTACCCCGGTATTTAGCACTGTGCCATCGAGCATGGTCCTTACTGTAATCCATTCACTATAATTTTCAGGAGTAATAATGTATTCGAATGCTGCACAGTGAGGATCTGCCATGCTCACGATTCGGCTGGATTCAATTAATGTTCTCTGCCCCTTTTTGTTTTTAAGCCGTATTTTTCTGGTGAGTACGCCCTTGTGCATATCCAGCTCCTGACGGTAAGAAAGAATACGGGTAGGAGAAAGAATAACCCATTCGCCATCGCCTATTTTAAATGTCAAAAATAACCAGTTGGGACAATTGACGAAATCTTCATTAATTATTGTCTTTCCGGCAATAGTAGTAGCTAGGCGGTTGTAGAGGCTGGCGATATAAGTTCCGGGGTAATGGATTTTTGAAGCGACCGATTCGTAGGCAGCCCCCCTTGTTCCAAAATAGCCGTTTCCTAAAGTACAAAGGGCTTCGCGTAACCCTTCTTCATGAGGGTCAAACTTTTCATATAAAATTTTCCAGGGTGATGCAGCGTGTATTCTTTTCATTTTTTAAGATGCCAAGATTTTCTCAAACAGCTTCTTTACTTCCTGGGGAGAGGACAACTGAAAATCAGCCATAGATTCTTTAGGATCCTTTGCCACTAAAACACCTGCTCCGCGTGTACGAATCATTCTGAATGCGTCCTCATCAGTAGTGTCATCTCCGATATAAACCACAGAAAAATCAGCCCAATTAATATTCAAAGCCTGCATAATCCATCGAATTGCTTTACCCTTATCCCAGTCAATGGCAGGCAAGATTTCAAAAACCTTCTTTCCGTGCATAAGACGAAGAGAATCGTGCTTTGCAACTGCCTCTTCAACACACTTCTTAATCCCAGCTAAATATTTTTCTTCATCTACAAGACGATAATGCACCGCCACACTGAATTTTTTTTCCTCAACCAATAATCCAGAAATATTGCCTAATTCTTTCTTAAAATATTCTATTACTTTGGAGATGAGCGGAATTAGTTTTTGGGCTTGAGGCTGTACCATTGAAAACCCCGGTCCCACAATATCGAAACCGTGGCTTCCGGCATAAAAAAGACCCTTAATGCCTACGAGGTTTTCGACATCTTCTCTCATTCTGCCGCTCACAATCGCAGTAGTATGTTTTTGGGAAACACTTTTTACTACGGCACGCATATCTTCTGATAACACCGCTAAATCTGGTCGATCAACAATAGGAGTTAAGGTACCATCGTAATCAAGAAATAAAACGAGCTTTTTATCCGAAAAAAAAGCTTGTTTTGAACTACGACCGTAAAAGGGATTAACAATGGGAGGGTTTTTGCTAACCACTTGTTCCTTATCCCAGGCGTTAAATAAATCCCGTGGTTTCCTATGGAACCACTGCGCTAACCAATCTATATTTATTTCAGATAAGTCACTCACTACCACATCTGCTCCGTTTTCCAAAAGCTCTGTCTCATTGTTTTTTCTGGCAATTCCTAACACCAGACCAAATCCTCCATTTCTGCCTGCTTGCACCCCTGAAGTTGCATCCTCAACCACTATTGACTTAGAAGCAGCTGCACCCATATTAAAAGCGGCTTTTACAAAAATATCTCCCTCTGGCTTTCCTTTCAGGCCCAATTCAACAGAAACAACCCCATCTACTCGACTCTGAAATAAATCCTCAATACCTGCGGACTGTAAAATTCTTAAACAATTCTTCGAAGATGAAGCAACCCCAACACTGACACCTTTCTTTTTCAGTTCTTTTATTAATTCAATAGTGGAAGAATAAACTTGAGCGCCTTCCTGATCTAAAATCTGATTAAATCTTGCATTCTTTTTGTTTCCGATTCCACAAATCGTTTCTTTATCTGGGCCATCATCAGGGTCTCCAAAAGGAATGTTAATATTACGAGATTCAAGAAAACTCTTCACACCTTCATAGCGTGGCTTACCGTCAACAAAGGGTAAATAATCTTCTTGGTGCGTAAACTCACGAAATGGCTCTTTATCCCTTTTTTCCCGCAGGCGCAGATATTCATCAAAGGCCTCTTTCCATGCTTTTGCATGTACTGCGGCGGTGGTAGTAACCACTCCGTCGAGATCAAAAACTACCGCGTCAAAGAGAAACTCTTTCATGCCATTCTCCTTAAAATTTACTAATGAGTTGTTTATTTAACCTTACCTACGAGTAGAATATTCTACCAAAATAACCTCGATTTACCAAACCTAAAAACCCGATAGGAATTGAATTGGTAAGATTGAGTTGGCAAGAATAATTGCAGAAAAATATCTTCAATTACTGGCTAGGGTGAAAGCTCTATTTTGTCCCTGCGCCTGTGAGCTCTCCAACTTTCTTTAAGAATGGCTCACGCGCAAGCGGTTTTTCAAACACACAAACTTCGCCCACATTCTCCAGACGCTCAAACATATCTTTCTTTAAAACACTGGCAATGATCACAGGAATTTTCCTCTGTTTTAAATCTTCATCCTGCATTAACTTCAGATAAAGATACTGGCCAGGTATGGGCTCCATAATAATGTCTAACACTATTAAATCAATAGCCTCTTTGCTCAGTATGTTAAGCGCCTCTTCTACGCTAAATGCAAAAAAAAGGTGGTATTGGCCTTCTTCTTCCAAAAAGATATCCTGATATACTTCATGCATGGACTTTTCATCTTCTACGATAAGTATTCTCTTCATAACTACCCTCCCCCCTTACTTAATATTTGACTCTTAGTATACACCCAAAAGGCAATTATGCAACTATTTCCTAGGCAACTCTATTATGACAGTTACCCCCTTGCCCAATCCTTTAGAGAAGATTTCAATTTTTCCTCCATACTTCTCTACGATCTCCTTACTGATATTCAACCCCAAACCCATGCCCGGCATAGCAGAACTTCGTTTATAAAATCTTTCGAAAACCATATCCCGCTGAAAGGGGGTTAACCCACACCCTGTATCTTCTACTTTTATTTGAATACAATTATTTTTCAATTTTGTTGACAATAAAATCTCTCCTTCATTTGTGAATTTTACTGCATTATCTATAATATTCAACAAAAGCGTATAAAGCTCTCTTTCGATAATTAAAATTTTATCTGTTCTAGAATCAATGTTAATCTCAAATGAAAGCCCTTTTTCCTCAATTACATATTTTATATTTTCTGCGATTTCATTTATCACTTTTCGCAAGGAAGACTTCTCTTTCGGTCTCGCCCCTATTGCCTTACTTAACACATACACTTCTAATATATTATTAATATCCTTACGAAGTCTTATAACATTTTTACTCGCCAAATCCATAGCTTTCTTAATACGCTGCGTATCATTAGTTTCTATTCCCCGCTGTCCAATATCATTTGCCATCTCTAACATCGCAACGGGAGTTTTAAGGGAGTGCGACACATCCCGGATTAAATTCTCTCGCAGCCTCTCCATATGTCTACGCTCAGTTATGTCTCTTATCACGGTGACGACCCGAATAACTTTACCTGCCTCGAATACAGGAATTTTACGCGTCTCTGTAATAATTTCAATGCCATTAATATTATTGACTTCTTCAGTAATAAGTGGTTTTCCACTAGAAAATACCTCTCGACACTCATCCTCTATCTTACTTGGCAAAAACGGAAAAGCTTCAAGCACCCTTTTGCCGATTACCTTTTTACTAATGCCTAACTGCTCACACCACCGAAGGAAAGCTTTATTGATAAGAATAATGCGCAATTCAGAATCGATAACATGAATTGCGTCTGCTATAGAATCAATCGTTAACCGATACCGCTCTTCACTTTCTCTCAGCGCTTCCTCTGCTTTTTTCTGCTCAGTTATATCCCTGACACTTTCAATTACCCCTATTACTTTACCATTCTCATCTTTCAATGGATAAGCAGAAAGAAAAAACCATCCTTTAAGCTTTTCCTCTACTGCATAAGGGATGACTCCTGCGTGTGTTTTGCCATCTTTTACGGCTTTAACCGACGGACACCAAGGGCATACAGTTTGCCTTTTATGATAAGCCTCATAGCACTTCTTACCCACCAATGGCGTGTGAGAAGCAAACATCTTCTCCACCCATTTATTAACGCGGACTACATTGAGTTTAATGTCAAGAACGCTGATACCATCCTGTATGCCATCAAAAACACTCTGAAGAAATCTCTCATTATTTTTCAACTCTTCCTCTGCTTTCTTGCGTTCGGTAATATCTGCAGCAATTTGTGTTACGGCAATCACTTTCCCGTGGTGTTTAATAGGGGCTACATTGGTTACATACCATGAAATACGTCCGTCCGGGCCAACGCCTTGAATTTCATAACTGCTTGCTTTACCGGTTTTGAAAATATAATTAATAGTGTTTCTTACCACAGCATGATACTTAGGTTGTATGAAATCATAAATAGGTCGCCCTATTGCCTCTTCTCTAGTTAGGCCAGGGGCAGTGCGATTGATAAATTGAATTATACCGTCGGCATTGATAATCATAATAAAATTAGGAGCGCTATCCACTAATGAACGTAGTTTTTCTTCGCTTTGGCGCAGCGCTTCTTCGGCAAGCTTGCGTTCAGTAATGTCTTCGACCATTCCTAAAACTAATCGCTTTTCTTCTATGATAACTGGTCGCGTAGTAATCAAAACATCGGCTTTACTCCCATCTTTTTTATTTAAAATAAATTCGTCAGGCCCCGTCCCTTTACCAAGTTTGTTTAACGCCAGTAATTCGGCAGCTCGATTAAGATCTTTTGGACTAATAAGTTTTGCTTTAAAAAAACTTTTCCCTACCAACTCTTTACTTTTGTATCCTACAATCTTTTCGGCCATCTTATTGGCATAAAGGAACTTTCCGTTAAAATCATTGTAATAAATTCCAATAGGGGCATTCGCTACAAGAGATTTATATTTTTCCTCTGACCTGATTAATTCTTCTCTTATTTTCTTCTGCTCTGTGATATCATGAAATATCCCCTGAATTACTGATTTATTACCAATTGGAATTACCGCGGCAGTTATACGCACATATTTTATTTTTCCAGATTTGGTTAATATTTCTACTTCTCTGTCAAAAACATTTTTACTCTTAACGTGCTCCCTAAATATCTTTCGATAGTGTTCCTTTGCGTATGGGGGGTGAAGTTTTGTTTGGTGCATTCCTATGATGTCCTTTCTTTTTCTCTCTAATAGACGCTCTGCAGCCTTATTGCAATTGATAATCTTACCAGTCTTTGTGTCTGCCCAAAAACCTGCATCAACCGCATTATTAAAGGCTACTTTAAATATTTTTTCATTACCCTGCTCTGACACCTTACTCTTAAAAGGCACAGAAACCACTCCCTTAATTTTTGCTTTAGCTATGCTTTTTGTTTTACGCAATCTACGCCCCATCTTTATTTAACCTTTGGATTTGCTACATTTTTGTATGGTATGAAATCTGACAAAAATGGAAGGAAAAACTGTTTTGATGGCTTTAAATAAGGCCTTCACTTCTCGTAAGACTGATTAAAATTCTCGATTATAAAATTATAACTCTGAAAAAAAGCTTGTCAAAGCCTTTCCTTTAATAATTAAATGCCCAAAAACAATTAAAAAACATCATAAAATAAAGCAATTCAGGTGGTACTTAAGAGGGCTATCGCTTCAGGATTGACAGAATCCCTTCAGCCATATTTATGTGCCTGGCCTCATCAGCCTCTATTTCGCTTATCACACTAAGTAAAATCTCATCCTGCATCGCATTCCTGTAGGATGAATAATTATCTTTCATCTCTTTCTCTAACCAAAGGATTCTCTTAAAAGATTCAATAAGCTCTTCTCTAGAATTCATTTCTCTGATCTTCCTTTACTTTTTCTATCAATAACTCTATTGTTTTTTTATGACGCTCGGTATCCTTCAATAAAGCACTCAGCAGGCCTTCTATTTCTTTCTTTTCCTCATTGTTTAATATCTCAGATTCCATTATATTATCCAAAAAATCTTTCCCGTAAGAAATGATAAATTCATCTTCATTAGCCAATGCTTTTTCTAACATGCCTATCAAATTCTCTTTCGTAATCATTCAACCCCCTTAGCCCTGATAGTCACTTTATTGTAGTGAATTATATTTTACTCTTCTGGGCTGATTTTGACAATCACTTATTATTTTTCCTGCAATCATCTCTTATCCCTGTTGACATATATTATCAAAGATAGTAGTATTGCTTTATCATACACCAAATTTGATAATATTAAAGCGAAATATGAAAAAGAGACTAAAAAGAAAAACTAAAAACAAAAAGAAAGCAAAAGAGAGCAATCTCCTTTATAAATACAGGCTTCTCTCTGACCTCATGAATCACATTCCGGATGTCATTTATTTTAAAGACAAAAAGGGCAAACTTATTATGGTCAATGAAGCCCACGCCAAAGGTCTCAATCTTAAGCCTAAAGAAGTTGTGGGAAAAACCGATTTTGATATTTTTCCCAAAAAACGCGCTAAAGAAATGGCGAAAGATGACAAATATGTGATAGAAACCGGCAAACCTATAATTGATAAAATTGAAAGAGCAACGCGACCAGATAGAGTTGATAACTACGTAAGTACCACCAAAATCCCCCGCTACAATGATAAAGGTGAAATTATAGGCCTGGTAGGCATCTCCAGAGATATTACCCACCGCATGCAGCTACGTCATTTAATAGAAGAAAAAGAAAAATTTGAAAAAAAATTAGAGGCCTTAAGGGAATCGGACCGCTTGAAATCAGAGTTTATAACAACCGTCTCTCACGAATTACGCACCCCCCTTACAATCATCAAAGAAGCATTAATGCTTCTCTTTGATGAGATAACAGGCCCAATCAATGAAAAACAGAAAGAAATAATTAAAAAAGCGCATGGTACATTAGAACATCTTAGGCATATTATTGAAAATCTACTTGATATATCTAAAATTGATAAAGGCAAATTAAAGTTAAACTACTCTTTGATAGACATTAATGAGCTACTGCTGGGTTCTCTGGAATCCTTTAAAGAATTAGCACAGGAAAAAAGAATTAGTTTAAAGCATAAAATATTTAAGAAACCAATAAGTATTTTTATGGATGCTGAAAGGATATATCAAGTAATTTCAAACCTGCTAGGTAATGCGATAAAATTCACCGAAGAAAACGGAGAAGTGCTGCTAGAAGCCAGGATTTTACAGGATAGGGTAAGAATCGAAGTCTTAGATACCGGAATCGGGATAACCCAAAAAAACTTACCAAAATTATTTAATAAATTCATGCAAAGCTCTGATTTAACTCCAGCAAAAAGAAAAGGTCTAGGATTAGGGCTTTCTATCGCGAAAGATTTAGTGGAAAAACACGGGGGAGAAATCTGGGCAGAATCAAAAATAGGCGTGGGCAGTAAATTTTATTTCACCCTACCCCTTTATGTTATGAAAGGGCTAAACGAACCTACAAGAAAAAAAATAAATGCTCTACTAAATAAAAATGCGTCCACCTATCTGATTAATCTGTCAATTGTCAATCTTAGAGAATTCAGGAAAAGATTTGAACCCAAAAAGTTTTTTAAAAACCTTGAACCTCTTATTGACGGGGCATTTAAAAAACTTTACCCCTGCGACATCGAAAAACCCCAGGTAGTTATTCATAATTATCAAAGCGAAACTTGCGATATTCTTTTTCCCGAAACAAGAAAAACAAATGCAAATAAACTTCTTACACTAATCAAACAAAATATACAGGCTTATTTCAAAAAACATAACATAGAAAACATTATGATAAAATCGCAAGACCTGCCCCCTCAAACTAAAGACATCCAGCCCCTCACTGCGCAATCTTTCGTAAATCTATATCTTAAGAAAATATACGTTATCCCTGAGTTAAGGCGCTTTAAAAGAATATCTTACAAAACAAACGTTGAGATCTATCCTTACAAAAACAAAAGAGAATCTGTCCGTAGCCTGGACTTATCAAAGGGCGGAATCTGTGTTATGAGCCCATTGCGTCTTCGTACGGATATGCAAATAAATATCGAAATGAAACTGCCTCCCCGAATAAAGCCCCTGCTGCTTAAAGGACGGGTGGCCTGGATTAAGAAGATGGAAAAAACAGGCAAGTATAAGGTGGGAATGGAATTTATTAAGCTAAAGGATAACAAAAAAAGAGTTCTTTCCAGATTCGTTAATTCACACTATTCTTAGCCTATTTCCAATTATATCACAACCCGAAAAGAAACATCCTATTGGATCGCATCCAATATTCTCTTCATCACCTCAGGTTTATTAAGCGTAAAAAAATGTAGCTGTTTTGCTCCGTTCTTAATAAGGTCTTGGCACTGCTTTATTGTAAAATCAACGCCTATTTTTTCCATCTCGGCAAGGTCTTTTCGGTAACGTTCCATTTTTTCTTCAATGTGCTTTGGAATTGTCGTTCTGCAAATAGAGACAAACTGTTTAACCTTGGCTACGTCAGTCAAAGGTAGAATTCCCGGTAAAACCGGTATGGTAATGCCTTTTTTATTCATCCTCTCTAATAATCCATAATAATGAGTATTGTCAAAAAACATCTGAGTCACGGCAAAATCCGCCCCGGCATCGATCTTTTGTTTAGTGTATTCTAAATCCTCCTCTAGGGAAGAAGTCTCAATATGTCCCTCTGGGTATACCGCCACCCCGATGCAAAACTGTCCATATTGCTTTATGAATTTGACCAGATCTAAACCGTAACAAAATTCCTGTTTAGAAAAATCAAAGCCCTCTTCATCTAAAGGGGGGTCACCGCGCAAAGCCATGATATTTTCAATGCCTTTACTCCTATATTCATCTAAGAGATTTTTTACCTCTTTTTTTTCCAAACAAATACCGGTCAGATGCGGCATAACCACCAACTCTTTTTCCTTTAAAAGCATAATGACCGCTTCTTTGGTGCGCTGCTGCGCTCCCCCTGCTGCTCCATAAGTCATGGAAACATATAAGGGATTATATTTTTTAAGGGCCTTGACGGTAGTCTCAAGGGATCTTTTGCCAGCCTCGGTTTTAGGCGGGAAGAATTCAAATGAAACGCCTTTATCGCGTTGCTTAAGGATCTCGGTTATTTTCATTCTACAAATATTTTAAAATTTTATCTAAAATTTTACGTGCTGCTTCTTTATCGCTGACAGCACCGACCCGCACCCCAAAACGCACCCTTGAGTCTGAAACCTTATGTATATCTATCCAGATGGTCTTTCCATCACTGTATTTACTCACGAACTGGGCAACCGTAGCTTTCTTTACTTCTTTGGTAACCCTAAACCTAAAAGACTTTAATGCCATCTTAGCAGCCCTGAAACCCTCCTCTAAAGATGCGTCAGCTTCTTGGGTTAACTTACCTGATAGCCAATAACCTGTTCCTCCTCCTCCCGCAGCGCCTGCTAAAAGAGCTACGCATCCGCTTATATTAACTAACATCGCAACTAAAAGAACAAATAAGCCTATTTTCTTAAACATGCTTTACCTCCTTTTTATTTTACCATTATAGATTTGTTGTATTATTTTACCATAGAAAGAAAAAGGTGGGAGAGAAAAAGCATTAAAACCTACTCTAATCAATCCTTAAAGAGCTTTTTATATTCACCATATCCTTGAATTTTTAAGTCTTCTTTGGGGATAAACATAAGGGCAGCGGAATTTATGCAGTAACGTAAGCCCAAGGGCGGCGGACCATCATCAAATACATGCCCCAGATGAGAATCTGCATTTTTGCTTCGCACCTCTGTTCTTACCACAAACCAGCTTCTGTCTTTTTTTTCTACGATATTATCTGGTTCAAGAGGCTTGGTGAAACTTGGCCAGCCGCTACCCGAATCGTATTTATCAAGGGAACTGAAAAGCGGCTCTCCGGAAACAATATCTACATAAATACCTTCCTTTTTATTATCCCAGTATTCGTTATTAAATGCCATTTCAGTGCCGTTTTGCTGGGTAACCTTATACTGCAATGGCGTTAAACTCTTACGAAGATCCTCATCAGACGGCTTTTTAAAATTTTTATAATCGTATCGCGGTCTTTTAGATTCTGGTTCATTTTTCCACATCTTTTTTAAATATTGGTCGCGGCCAGAACCAAAGCGGTAAATTTTATACCTAAAAGGGCTCTTTTTATAGTAATCCTGATGATATTCTTCTGCGGGATAAAATTTAGAAGCTTTGATTATTTCAGTAACAATCGGTTTTTTGAATCTGCCTGATTTCTTTAACTTCTGCTTAGAATCCGCTGCTAATTTTCTTTGCTCATCGTTATGATAAAAAATAGCAGTTCTATAATATGGGCCCCGGTCAACAAATTGCCCAGCGGGATCAGTGGGATCAATTTGTCTCCAAAAAACCCCAAGAAGCTCTTTATAAGTTATCTTTGATGAATCATAAGTGATTTGTATGGCCTCCAGATGACCTTTCTTACCGTAATCGGTGTAGGTTGGATTATCACCGGATCCGCCTGTATAACCAGATATTACCTCACTAACTCCATCTAATTTATCAAACGGTGACTCCATACACCAAAAACAACCTCCGGCAAAAGTGGCTTTTTGTAATTTGCTCTCATCTATACCCACATCAATCTTCTCCTCGATCTTACTACCCTTAACTCCCTTAAGACAACCAATCCCCCCTAAAACCATTATAAATATCAATACAACAAATGCTATATTTTTCATTATTGATCTTTAATACTTCCTAAGTCTTGTAAAAGTAAGCAGCCGGGGTACCCCGGCCACCTTTATGCACAATAAAAATAACCTGTAATTATTTCTTTTTTTTCGTTGATTTCTTTTCCTTTGCTGTTTTTTTCTTCTTTGCTTTGTGTGCGCCGCAACTTCTACACATCATACCTTCCCCTCTCCTATTAAAATTTTAATCAACCTGATGGGCTGTCAAAAATAATGCTTTTTCCAAAGCAACAAAGAAATCCTGATAAGTTTGCGGGTCTTCTACACTATTAATGCCGTAGCGGGCATTTGCCCTTACTAATAATTGTTTTTGGCCTCGCGGCCTAACCGTAACAGTCATTGTTACCACTGTCGTCCCAAGAAATTTAGAGCCTGTTACTGAACCAAGAATGAAATCTGCCTTATCAATCACAAATTCTAAATCCTGCATGGTGCTAATTATGGTCTGCATCATCATTTTTTTATCACTTGTATCAAAAGCTCTTGTCTGAATACTTCTTAACTGGACTTGACTTTCCCCGGTAACGAAAGCTTTTCGTGAGGTAGTCACGCAACCACCCAAACCCACGCTAAAAATTAAAATCATAATTAAAAAATAACGTCTTTTTAATTTCTTCATATCTTATGTGCCTCCAAAAATATTGCTTTTGATAAACTATCGAAGAATTTCTGATAAATTTCCACATCATTAATAGTCTCAACTCTACTAATCTGGTTGCTTACATTCCAGACGATGCGCTGAAAAGTGGCGCGCACCACCATTCTCTCTGTGTCCAAACTGGGCTTAACAATCACAGAGGCTTTGACATACTGAACTGCATCTACCTGGGAAGAATAATTTGATTGAGTTCCGGCTAATGCGCAAAATAAATCCAGAAGAAATGCGCCGGCGATCTGACCACCATCAGTAGCATCAGCTTTTTTTGACGCGGCAACTAAACCTATCTCTGTTTCGCTTTCATCTAAGGTAAAGCCCAAATCTTGCAGCACTCCGGCGACTGCAGCAATAATCTTTTCTTCATCTGTAGTATCATACTGCCTCATCTGCAGCTGTCGGTTTGCTAAATAATTATCAGGAAGTTTTAAAAAACCTGTGGGAATACTGGCACAGCCAACTAAGGTCAGTACAAAAAATAAAATAAAGAAAATCTTTAAAAACTGCCCTTTCATACCGCTTGTTCTTAAAACCTGGAGGTATGATAAGCAAAGTCGCGGACCATGTTATTCTCGTCAAATTTGATGATGACCGTCAATGTTCTCTGTGATTTTGATGCTGCTCTCGATGCACCACCTACACCTAAAAGCAACAAAGTAAGACCGCCTTCGCTTGCTGAATATGAAACATCAGTGGCGATTTTATCGTAAATCCATACTTCTCTTCTGTTTTCGTCGGTTGAAACTATGTTGGGTGAACCTAAAACCTCCACTACTTCTCCGGCTGTCATGCCAATAGTTATCTCACGCTGAACTTTTCCCACAGTTATTCTATCTCCGACACCAGACTGAACAGATCGAAGATGAGAACCCGCCGAGGAACATCCAAAAATAAAAATAACCATCAACAATAATATGTATTTTACCTTCACCACACTACCTCCTTATTATTTTGGCATAAATATCTTAACATATGCAATATCACTGTCAATCGCATAGCCACCCGGCTTTATGTTTATCCCAAAAAGAAAAAGCCCTCTGCATCTTTTCTAATGAGAGGGCTTTTGTATTTATGTCGTGCGTTTAATTTCTACTTTAAACTCCTGACGACCCCTTTTGCAGTATCCTGTATCGTTTTCTGCATATTGGCCAGCATCTGAATCATCTGTTGCTGCTTCTGAAGTGTTTCTTGAAGCTCTAACTGAAGATTCTCTTGCGACTGCATTTGTTTCTCCATTTGCTGCAAAGTCTGATCTTGCTGTTGCAAAGCCTGATCTTGCTGTTGCAGCTGCTCTTCTTTCCGGCTAAATTCTTGTTGCTGTTTCATCTGTTGCTGCCTTTCAGCCTGCAGCCCCCTTAACAACTCAGCCAACTCATTCAATGTTTGCACCTCTTCCTGCTGCTCCTCCTGTTTTGCTAACTGTTGGAGTTGTTTCTTGGTTTGTTTTATCATTCGATTTGCTTTACTCAACTTTCGCTTCAATTTTCGCTGATATTTCTCTACTCCTCTTCTTTGTTGCCCCGATAGCGCTTGCTGCAATTCTTGTTTAAGCTTCCACAGCTCTTGCTTCAAATCTTTCTTTTCTTGTTGCAAGTTGCTTAATTGCTGCTCTTTTTGTTGCTTTTGCATCTGCGCTTGCCTCATCTGTTGCTGTAGTTTATCCTGTTCCTGCTGTGCCTTCTTTAGCTTCTGGTCGGTCTGCTGCTGTTGTTGCTTAAGCTGCTGTTCTTCCTTCTGGGCTTGCTGGCGCGCTTCTTTCAATTGTTCCTGCAATAGTTTCATTTGTTCCTTTATTTGCAGTGTCTGCTGCTCTACTTGTCGTGTTTTCCTTTGCAATTCTGCAGGTGTTAGTTTTACAAAACCTTTGGTTTTAGAGGGGACGCTAGGTCTTTTAAACACTGACCATAATTTACTCCAAAAACCGCTCTTGGCTTTCTTTTGTTCTTGCGCAAACCCACTCACGGAAAAACTACAGAGTAATACCGCTGCTACTATCGCGATAAGTACCTTCTTCTTGCCGAGAAAACATACTTTCATACACTCCCTCCTTTTAATTTGGTTAATATGAAATCCTTCTACGGCAATCTTTTAATATGGGCATGTCTATCTGACAATTTGGCGCTGTTAAAGTACGATTATCCAGGCCCCCATATTTTACCTCAAGTAAAAATTTTGGCAACAAAAATAATATCCACTAATATTCATATCAAACTCCCCGTATTAGACGAGTTTCGCAACTTTCTGGAGGAACTCAGGAACCATTACCTTACTGAAAAAGCTAGCAAATTATACAAATAATTTGTTGCTATTAATTAGAACTGTCTATTCTGTTTTAGTACCAATAGCAATTGTATCAAATGAGCAGGTAAGCGGCCACCCAATAATATTTTTAATTAAAGACTTAAGGTTACCAGATTCGTTTTTCAATGCTCCAACACCAGGCATTATCCTTGTGTGACGATATGTTTCTAAAGTTTCGAATTTACATAAGTCTACCTTAAGACCTGCTTCTTCATAAAGAGCTTTCATCCCTTCAGGATAAATTCTCCAACAATCTACAGGTGCTTCGTGATAAGTCCAGGATACGGGGGCGATTGTTATAACACGACCTCCTGTCTTGCATACCCTAGCAAGTTCTTTAATCCAAACCCATATTTTTTTACGTGCTCTATAACTTGCCCAGAAAGAACTATGTCAAAAGTATTATCGGGAATAGGAAATTTATATTCATTTTCAGCAATATAGGTTACTTTTTTAGATTTAACAATATCTAAAGTTTCCCACGCAATAGTATCATTGTCTATTACTTTCTCATATGTTGATGGGACTCCATCAGGACCAATTTCAAGTATTTTCATATTGTTTTTGAAAAGTGATTGCGCATATTTATCAAAAAGTAATTTGCTGTTAAAATGCATAATAGCTTTCTTTTTATTCTATTTCAGACAAAAATCCTATATGACAGATTTTTTATTACGCTCTTATAAACTGGCTCCCCTTCTTGGACGGTTTTAGAACTTTTCTTTATGAATCACGTTGTGACTTTTCCTTCTAAGCATCTTTTGCAAAGATCGAATGTAAATCTCCCTTTTGCTATATCCTTCCTTATTTTTTTGTATAATGGTTTATTCCAAATATCTATTAGTCTTTCATCGTTTACATTACCTACTTTTACTTCATTTAAATAATCGTGGCAACAAATAAGCACGCTCCCATCGTAACTAATTCCTATATTATGGGAAGGCCAATTACACTTGGTTTTCTTCACTCCATCCTCAACACTAATTAAACCACTTCTATTGAAAATATAAGTTATCTTTCCATAACGAAAGCCTACATTTTCTGAGCCGAACTTCTTTCTGTAATCCAACACTTCTAATACCCCCTTCGCTGGTGTCGGTAAGTGTTGAGTAACTGTAAATTTATTTACACCGGCTTTAGTTAATTGTTTATATAAGCTTACATTCAAGAGTTCTCCGTTTGTGAAAAAATTAATTATTAATCCTGGTATTTTTTTCTTAGCGTATTCAATAAGATCTATTATGCGGTCGTCTAGCAAAGGTTCACCATAAGAGTGGGGTTGTATTTCTCCAACCCATTTAAGCTCAGATAATTCATCAATAATTTTATGGAATAATTTTGTTTCCATCTTTTTCATATTCTTTATTAGTCCACGATCGTATATTGAATTAGGACAATATGGACATCTCAAATTACATGCAGTGATGGTTTCTATAAAAATCATATGCACGGGGTCAAAATTATGTTCTAGTATCACGCGAAGCTCAGATACTATGGCCTCTATGATTTCTTTTAACCTGGGGTTGACAATAATCCTGCGGTAGATGTGTTTGATATAGCGGTCATAAACATTAAAAATTAATATCTTTGTTTGCTGCTTCAACGTTCCAACAAGTTTTATATATTTCACATTCTGTTCTTTTTAATTCTTCAATTACGACTTTCTCAAACGATAACTTATAGCTATCACCGTCTTTTTGTATAGCAATTTTATTACCGGGCGTGGCTTTATGTTTCTTGTATTTCGGAGGATTTCGCTAAACATAAGTATCAAGGTGCTCAATTTTCCCCCTGTTCGAAATATGAAGACTGGCTCCACATCAAGGTGTATACCGATTATTTTACCTAATGAAATCCATCATTGCAAGCGAAAGGACATCTATGTAAGATAGCCTTCCTCAGGCACCCACTCTCGTCGGGCTTTTTCCCTCGGCGTACCTCGGGATTATTTTGTTATTTAAGGAAATCATCTTGGCGGCGGCGAAAATTATAGGTTTTCTAAGGGGGCAGGCGCACAAAAGGACGCAGCGGAAATCGCCAGATTGCAGCCGACCGACTGCGTCTGCCCGACGAAAAAATTGATTATTTAATATTGCGAACCCTCTAAGATTTTGCTTGAAATCATTACAGGCTAGAGAGATAATTTCTATAAGTATTAAAAGGAGGTAACATGATCTCGATCCGAAAAAAATTACTGCCTGCCTTGAAAGGTAACAAATTTTTATTCGTAAAATTGTGGCAGTTAAAAGGTTTGATTCCGGGCCGAGAAAATATCCGTAAAAAATCCCACCAAACCCTTACTTCTGACGGGGCATGGTGCTGGATTGCTGACCCTAGAGCGGTTTATTATGAAGGGGAACATAAAAAGGTCTACGTTGGTTGGGTTAATAAATCAGGGAGCATACAGGTGGCTTCTTATAATAGGGGAACAAAAAAAATAACAACGACGACCTTGAAAAAGAAGCTACAGCGCGATGATCATGCGAATCCGGCACTTTTAGTGCGTCCAGACGGACGTCTGATGGTATTCTATTCAGCGCATAATGGGAAAAAAATGTTTTATCATGTCTCGAAAGAACCAGAAAATGTTTCAAGTTGGGATAAAGAACTAGAAGTAGGAGTAAATACCGAAGGCGCAAGGGGATATACTTATCCAAATCCAATTCACTTAGCCACAGAAGGTAGTAAGATTTATCTTTTTTGGAGAGGAGGAAATTGGAAACCATCTTTTGCCGAGCTGAAAGAAGATTTTACATGGAGTTCAGCCAAGACACTTGTTAAGGGGGAGGGTAAAAGGCCATATGTTAAATTTGACTCAAATGGAATAGATAAAATTCACTTTGCATTTACTGACGGACATCCGGGAGAAGAAGAAAAAAATAACATATATTATGCCTATTATTATAAAGGTGCATTCTATAAAGCGAATGGTTTTAAGATTAAAAATATTGAAGAACTTCCGATTAATCCATTGGAAGCAGATAAAGTTTACGATGCTGCTATTTTAGGAATCAAAGCTTGGGTGTGGGATATTGCATTAGACCATTCCGGAAATCCTATAATCTTGTATGCAGTTTTTCGTAAAATAAATGATCATCGCTATAGATACGCACAATGGGATGGTGAGAAGTGGAATGATTATGAGATAACTGCAGCTGGTAACTGTTTTCCTAAGACTCATAAAAGAGAAATCGAGGAGGAGCCTCATTATTCCGGAGGAGTCGCGCTTGACCATGATAACCCTTCGATCGTTTATTTATCGAGGCCGATTCACGGTATTTTTGAAATCGAAAAGTGGGTAACTTCCGATGGAGGTACTACCTGGGATTTGGAAGAGATTACGAGTAGATCAGCCAAGGATAATATTCGTCCAGTTGTTGCAAGAAATTATTCCAAGTCAGAAAGTGGCATATTAATTTGGATGCAAGGAAATTACTATTATTATACCCAATATTATACGGGTTTAAAAATGTATATTCCTGAAGTAGACGTTGTTAAAACAGTTTAAGATTTTTTCGCGAAAAAGTCAAATCCGAAAAAGCAACAAATAAAAATGCCGTCCAAGAATTGGACGGCTTATTGGTTCGAAACATGAAGACTGGCTCCCCGGGTAGGGCTCGAACCTACAACCTATTGGTTACGAACTGACTCACATTACTGTGAGAGTCGGACTATACCTTTACCATATCCTTATCGAACTTAGGTAGCGAGTGTCTAGTCTCTGCACCTTCCCATTTAGGGCTTGGCTCAGGATTGCCCTTGAGGCCTTTTACTTCAAGGGTTTCCCTGAATTTACTCGCTTTCTCATCCTGCGATTTCTCGCAAGCGCTGCTAATTTGAGAGTGAATCTCTCGGTGACAATTGGCACAAAGCAAAACACACTTATCCAATTCTTTCTTTACCCTCTTCCAGCTGCGTGTGTAACCTTTGGAAGAAACACTAAAATCTTTTTTGGAAGAACTCGCATGATGAAACTCTAAAGCTTCCTGGCAACGACCATACCCACATCGCTCACAATTACCACCTTTATACTTAAGAGCCATTTCACGTATCTTTTTCCGTCTTTTACGGACTGCGGCTATTAAGTATTGCCGTCGGTCTTTATAGCGACGCTTTTCTTGCTTTGCCAATTTCACCTCCTTTTTCACCCCTCGGCACAGCCAACCGCTCTACCATTGAGCTACCGGGGATACCAATTTGTCTAAGAACGAATTTTAAAAATTATAGCCTATTTATATTTTATCGTCAAGTAACTGCTTTTCGTTCAAGCAAAGCTTTACCTAAAGTTGCTGAATCAATATACTCAATTTGCGTACCTAAAGGAACGCCTATTGCGATGCGATAGATTTTCACTTTATAAGGAGATATTTTTTCAATCAAGAAATGAGCAGTTAGTTCTCCGTCATTATCTGGATCTGTGGCAATGATTACTTCTTTGATTTCACCTTCTTCCAGACGCTGCATGAGTTTGCTGATATTTAAATTTTCTTCATTCACCCCCTCCAACGGAGAAAGTGCCCCTAGGAGCACATAATAAAGGCCATTATAACGAGAGGTCTTCTCTACAGCGATGATATCCTTGGGTTCCTCCACTATACAGAGTATATCTTTTTCTCTTTTGGGATTGCCACAAAGAGAACAAATATCCTGGGTAGAAAAGTTATTACAAAGCTTACAGGGCCGTATATGCTTCTGCACTTCCTCTATTTTACGCGCTAAATCTTTAGTCTCTTCGGATCTCATCTTTAAAATATAAAAAGCCATGCGTTCAGCGCTACGCCTCCCTATTCCGGGGAAACGGGAAAGGCTTTTAACTAATTCATTAAAGTATTTTGGGAAATTACTCATCGTCGGTATGAATTTTACCTCCGAACTTATCTAAAAGCTCATTAAGAAATTCACTTTGGTTATCCTGTGGGGATGGATCTTCTTCCTGAACAGCAGGTTCTTCTCCTTTTGCCTCAGAGACATCTTTTAAAGAAGAGGTGTTATCGCAAAGCACAAATCTCACCCCTACGGACTTTTCCATAAACCGCGAAAGGGCCTCTTCAATAAATTTTAAATTCTTAGTGCTTTCCACAATCTCCTTATGGAAAGCATCCTTTTTAGAAAACCCTATCTTAACGAGGCTACCAGTAGATGAAACCGGCGCAGCATAGGAAAGATGCGCAGCCAAAGCAGCTCTGGTTTTTTGCATATAAGAAATCGCCTCCCGCCATTTTGCTTTGCATACTGCAAGCAGCATGTCATCAGCTGGCCCCTCTTTCTCTCGAGAAGAATCTACGCTCTCTTTTTTTGTTTCGGCATTAGCTTGACTTTGCTCCTCAAGTCCCAAGTCATCTATCTCAAAATCAAGTTCACCATAAGAATCTGTATTTTTAAATGCTGGGTTTTTTTCTGGCTTTTTCGCTTTTGTTTCTTTGCTGCTTTCTTTTTGGGGGGCTGCTTTAGATTCTTTTTTAGGAACCGGCACCGAATTGCGCACAGGAGGCGGTTCTATCTCGCCCTGATAAGTAAACTTTATCACTGCCAGCTCCAAAGGCACTCTTACCGTATTTAGCCTCTGAGAAAGTCCTTTAGCCTCAATGAGTGAATCAATTAATTTCAATATATCAGCGACTATGATTTGCTTGGATAATTTAAAAATAAAATCTTTACTCTGAGGAGATATCTCAATGAGCTCCTTAAAACTGTTTACACTCACCTTTGCCAGAAGCAGATTACGTAAATGCTCTATAAGACTGTTAAGAAAGATGCCCAGATCCTTTCCTTCTCTTACGATCTTATCTACGAATCCAAGCGAAGAAGTCAAATCCTTCTCTACTAAATGCCTTAGCGCTAAGTTAAGGCTCTCTTCATCAATTATTCCCAAAAAAGAGAATATATCCTTTATTGCTGCCTTCTCTAACACCACCGGCACTAACTGATCTAAAAGCGATTCTGCATCACGGATACTTCCACCTGATGCACGCCCGATAGCATAAAGAAGATTTTCCGCAATCTTTATCTTCTCAAGATTAATAATACTCTTTAATTTCTCCACTATTTTTTCTACAGAAATGAGGTTGAACTGGAATTTCTGACAGCGGGATAGAATCGTGGGTAGGACTTTCTGGGGATGTGTGGTAGCAAAAATAAACTTTACATGCGAAGGAGGCTCTTCTAAAGTCTTAAGCAGGGCATTAAATGCTTCTTGAGTCAACATATGCACTTCATCGATAATATAAACTTTAAAACGGGAGTGAGCCGGTGAAAGCTTAACGCCTTCTCTTAAAGTCCGTATTTCATCAATTCCTCTGTTAGAAGCACCGTCTATCTCAATAATATCAAGAGATGTGCCCCGGCTTATCTCATCGCAGCTGGCGCATTTCCCGCAAGGAGTAACTGTGGGTCCCTGATGGCAATTAAGAGATTTAGCCAGAATCCTTGCCATTGAAGTCTTACCAATGCCGCGCGGACCGCTGAAAAGATAAGCATGGTGCACACGATTCTTTAAAATAGCATTTTTTAATGAAGTGACAACGTGCTCCTGACCCACGACCTCATCAAAGTTTTGCGGCCGGTATTTTAATGCGAAAGCTAAATAACTCATATTGCGATCATGAATGCTTACTTATTAGAAAACCAATAAAACATACATACCCTAAAAGTAGTGTTAACCCTTCCCAGCGGGTTATTTTATACTTTGTCCTCATCACTGTAAAGAGTACGGCACTAAAGACCAACATCACGGGAAGCTCAAATCTCAGAATAGATGCCTCTAAATGAATTGGCTTTATCAAAGAAATTATACCCAGAACAAACAAAACATTAAATATATTGCTTCCCACGATATTTCCTACGCTTATGCTGGGAACCTTTCTAAAAGCCGCTGTTAGGGAAGCGGCTAATTCAGGTAAAGATGTTCCAATAGCAAATACAGTAATACCTATAACCCAGGGGCTTACATTGAAAATTTTAGCCAAGTTTGAGCCCCCTCTAACCATAAAATCTGCTCCCAAAATAAGCCCTAAAAGTGATAATAAAATTAATGTGAATACTGGAAAAAAAGAATTAAGCTTTTGGACTGTTTTGCGAAACTTGAATTCTTGGATTTCGTGTTCATTGAATAAATTTTTTGCAGCTTTATAGGAAATAAAACAAAAAACTGTAAATAGTAAAATAAAAATCACACCGTCTGCACGGCTAATAACCAAATCAAAGCTTAATACATAAAACAATATTGCCGATAAGAGCATTATCGGCGCCTCTTTCTTTAGAACGCTCTTGCTTACATTTAAGGGCCTCCATAAAGAACATAACCCTAGTATAAGACCGATATTAGCGATATTACTTCCCACAATATTTCCTAAAGCAATATCTTTGTGGCTCTTTATTACCGCTACAATCCCCACCCCTGCCTCCGGTGCGCTTGTTCCAAATGCAACAATGACAGCCCCAATAAACAATGGAGTCAATCTAAACAACAGAGAAACCTTAACAGCTCCCTGAATCAACCAATCAGAGCTGATTATTAAAAACGCAAGGCCAAAAAGAAGTAGAAGGGTGTTTAATAATATTTCTAACATATTTTAGTTTATCCGGGGATTTTTGGCGCAGAGGCAGGGATTTGAAACCAATCTGACGAAGTCAGCGGTCCGAAGGACCTATTGGTTCCAAAAATACTTTGCCTTTAATCCCACCCTCCTATGCAAAATCTATCCTGTGTATCAAATAAATAGACAGCCAGCCGAAGCTTTAGCGAAGGCTGGCGGAGGGGCAGGGATTTGAACCCTGGATACAGCCTTTCGACCGTATAACGGTTTAGCAAACCGTCGCCTTAAGCCGCTCGGCCACCCCTCCTGAATACATCATAGGGGCTCTGCCCCTTCTGACGTTACGCTCGTAAGATTTTCAAAGAAGACATTCTCGCTTCACTGTCAACCCCGAAGATTATCAAAGAAGAAAAAATTTATTATACTTTTTTCTTTCGCTTGTTTTTAAAGAACGTGGATATAAGTTGACCACAGTCGCTTTCTAAAACGCCTTTTTTTACTTTTATCTTATGGTTTAATTTAAATTTATTAATGTCGACTTGGGAACCGAAAGCCCCTGTTTTAGGATCAAAAGCACCAAAAACCACTCTTTTAATACGGGAAAGAACCAATGCCCCGGCACACATCGAACAAGGCTCTATTGTAACATAAAGCGTGCAATTTTGCAGCCATTTTGATTTAAGGTAAGTAGCGGCCTGAGTAATGGCAATAATTTCAGCATGAGCAGTAGGGTCGCATAACCGTTCAACCTGATTATGCGCTTTGGCAATGATTTTACCCTCATGCACAATAACCGCGCCTACTGGCACCTCATCTTCTTCAGATGCGCACTCTGCCTCTTTAAAGGCTTTACGCATATGAATCTCGTCTTTTTTCATTTTATTTTTTTAATGACCTGAAGGAAAATATCTACTATCTTGGGGTCAAAGTGATAGCCGGATTCTTCTTTAATAATCTCAATTGCTTTCCTTTTACTGTAGGCCTTACGATACGGCCTATCTGAAATAAGTGCCTGGTAAACATCTGAAACAGCCACTATTCTGGCACCTAAGGGGATCTCTTCAGCCTTAAGGCCTAAGGGGTATCCTTTACCATCCCAACGTTCATGATGGTAGAGAATAGAGGGAATTGCTCCCTTTAAGGAGTGTATTTCTCGCAAAATCTCTGCGGCAACCCAGGGATGAGTCTTTATTATTTCCCACTCTTCGGGAGTAAGGGGGCCTTTTTTGCTCAAAATTTTCTCATCAATCCCTACTTTACCTAAATCATGTAAAATGCCGGCACGGCGTATATCCTCTACCTCGGTTTCAGGCAAATGCAGCTTTTTTGCAATTGCAGCAGCAATAGTAGCGGTGTATTCTACGTGTTTGGCGGTATAGAAATCCTTTGCCTCGATTGCCCTGGCAAACCCATAAATCATCTCTAATAGATCCCGAGTTAAAAGACCATTAAGTTTTTTTATTTTAGTTTTCAAATCCTCGATGTTCTCCTCTTTTTTCTCGGGTAACCTTTCATCAGAGGGGGGTTTAGAGTAACGAACGACTGAATCTCCGCCCTTCTTTTTGGCAAACACCAAACACTTATAAAGGGCATTTATTATATCCCGGGTATTTCTTACGCTATCCTCAGGGAAAGACACCACCCCAATACTTGTTCGTATGTGCAAACGCAGCTTTTTATATTTAAATGTGGAAGAAAATATTTTACGCTTTATCCTCTTTGCCAGTTTATGCGCTTCTTCCGCCGGCATATATGGAAGCAAAATAAAAAACTCATCCTCCCTCCAGCGAGCAAGAACATCTTCTTTTCTTAGGAAACTTTTTAAAAACCCAACAAACTCCCGGATAATCTCATCGCCAATCTTTGCGCTATAAACCTCATTAATCTGGCGAAAATAGTCAATATCAACAGCAAGAAATGAAACAGGATGGAGCGAACGACGAGCCCGGCTGATTTCCTGCTGTGCTCGATGGAGAAAATAACGCCAATTATAACAATCCGCGGCAGGGTCAAGCAGTACAATCTTTCCTATTTTTTTATCTTTATTTACGAGTTCCCGTTCTAAATTATGGACGCGTTCCTTATTGTCTAAATATTCCTGTGCTTTTTTTAATTTAAATAGAATTCTATCTTTAATGTCCTGATCCGTAAAATAATCAAAAAAATCTCGTTCATTTGCAACTTTTAAGTTAACTTTATCTTCCTGCTGAAAGTGCATAAGGTAAACTTTATCAAAGACTTGGGGAAATTTTACCTTTTTTCTTTTCCCAATAAAATCCTCATTAAACACAACAATAGAAAAATGCTCTTTGGCTAAATTCTTTACCGAGCTTACCTTTTTAACCGCAAAAGGCAAAGAAAGCCTTTTTTTCAAACCCTTATCAATGCAGTAAATCACCTTTCTCATAAGTAGATGATTTTATCATATTTGAAATTACTTTACAAGAAGAACGCCTATTGAAACTATTCTTTATAGCACAAAAATCAATTCCTGTTTAGAATCAAAACAATACCTTAATCATTAAATCTACCTTAAGGGAATCTCCCACTTTTTATTGAGAGATATCAAGCAAAATATCTGAATAGCCAATCTTATTTTAATGGGGATCCTTCTCCATAAGCTGCAAAGCAAAGGCTTTTGCAGTTCTTTCACAGTCGTGAGCTTTATACCAGCTATATGCCTCCCCCGCTATAGACTGCAGCATTGTTGTATCCAAATTTCTTGATAGATTGTCTATGATTAGGTAATGTCTATTAGGAAAAATTCCATCTAGTTCAGAGTGGTTATATCG
>CP070684.1:916423-962781 GCA_020352775.1 Candidatus Omnitrophota bacterium | reverse complement strand
GAATGGGTTTTATATTGAGTATAAATTTGTTGGGCATTTCCCAAACCTATTCCGAATAAAGGAAAATCTTTTACCATTCCCACTGCATCCTTTAATATTATCCATCTGGTGATAATTCCAGATCGGCCAAACAAATCAAAAAGCTTTCCCTTTAAAGGCCCAAGGTCAACTGCCATTGCTAATATTACAAGAATGATAATAAAAACAATGATTACCCACAAATTTTCTTTTACAACCCCCCCTTTAAAGGAAAAAAAAGACAAAAGCAGTAATGCAAAGATTAAGCTTAGTACGCCACCGCGCGAGGTAGAAACAAAAATACTTACAGAAATTATTGCTCCTAAAAAACCAAAAAGGATGCTTTTGTATCTGTCCTTGCAGGAAAGGGCATAACCTATAGTCAAAGGGGCAATCATTACCATATAAGCGGCATAGAGATTTCTGCTATGAAAAGTACCAAAACTTGGATCCGCATGAACCCAGCCCCCTGAAACAAAGAATTTCTTCATTATCCCATAGAACGATAACCCTACCGCCCAAAGAATAATTATCACTAGCAACCTTTCAAATCTGCTTTTTTTATCAATTATATTTATAACATTAAAAAATAAACAAAAGGAGGCAAAAAGCAATACTGCCATTTCTTTTGTGGCAAAAGGATATAGGCTTAAAGTGAATGAGCTTTTTAGCCCACTAGAGGGAAGATATTGTTGATATAATTTTAGGGTGTTGGGAGACAATATGTTTAATATATTTTTAGGCAGGGGTATTAATTGAAATAAGATTACAACAAAAAATAAAAGCATAAAAAATATAGAAGGCGGATATACGACTTTCTGTTTAGAAATTACTGTCAGTCTTATAAGGAATATGAAAAGAAGAAAAAATGAGGTAAGCTGTAAAATTGTTCGACTAAGAGGGGCATAAGATCCGTGATTAAGTGGTGCAAAAATAATAAGGAAAACCAGAATGAGTTCAGAGAAAAAGGAGAAAAAAGAAACTTTTCGTATCATCCAGATTTTTTCTCAGGGGAAGTGTGGTAGTAATGGTAGTAATAATAGCTGTCCTTTTTGATTTCGGCGCCGTTTAATATTGCACCGACAATATTTACCTTTTTCCCCAATATCTTCTTTGCTTCTAGGATACGATTAAGAGGGGCTTCTTTTGCTTTAATCACGAAAACTACACCGGAAGATTCACCACCCAAAATCACCGAATCAGCGACACTTAAAATAGGAGGGGAATCAATGATTATTCTTTTATATTTTTCTTCCATTTGCTTAAACATACCTTTGAGCTTCTCTGTATTTAACAGGGCAGTAGGATTAGGTGAAAAAGCGCCACAAGGTAATAGCTGTAGGCTGGAAACAGGGGTATCAACCACTGCTTCATCCCAGGAATACATTCCCGCCAATACACCGGTAAGACCCTTCTTGGTTTTAATTTTAAATAATTCGTTAAGTATGCCCTTTCTCATGTCGGCATCAATTAATAAGGTAGGTTCTTTGGCAGCAGCACAGGAAATAGCAAGGTTGGCGGCGACAAAACTCTTTCCTTCCTGGGGAGTGGTGCTGGTGACCACAATATTTCTTAATGCTTTCTCCTCCGATGAAGAAAATACAAGTGATACTCTTAAGTTTCGAAATGATTCCGCTACCTGGGAATACGGCTTAAGATGAGTTACCAGTCCCACATCCTTTTTATCCACCTCTTTTAGGATCACGGGCACATATCCCAAAAAGGGCATCTTGGTATAAAACTCCACATCCTCTGAAGTTTTAAGAGTCGAATCCATATATTCTAAAAAGTAACTTAAGCCGACGCCCAGGACAAAACCAGCCATTAGCCCCATAAGGATATCTTTTTTGGGGTTAGGTTTTATGGGTTTGGTAGGAATTATGGCCTCATCAACAAGTTGAATATTAGAAGTCAGGAGTTCTTGTGAAATATCAAGCTCCTGAATGCGGTCTCTAAAGCTTTCATAGGCAGCCTCGTAATTTTCTGCTTCCTGCCTAAGGAGCTTATACTCTACTCCTTTTTCCTGGAGAGCATACATTTTATCTGTTTCCTCTTCTAGTTTTTCATTAACCGCGTCTAATTGACGTAGGAGAGTCATTATCTTTGCGTGTTTTCCTTTATAAATACGGGAAGCTTCCATGATTTCTCTTTCAAGATTTGATTTTTGTAGCTTTAGGCCCTCTATCAAAGACTCTGTTTTTATTCCTATATCAGGAATGGTAATAAGCCTATTCTTTTTAATAAATTCATTCAGCTTCTCTTCGGCTCGCTTCAACTTTACTAAAGCCTCATCCATCTGTTTTTGCAACCACTTTATCCCTTCTTTGGTGACTCCGAATTTTCTTTGAAGGTCCTCGGCAATAGCCTCTTCTACCCAAGTATTTGCTATGCGTGTTATTTTTAAAGGGTCACGACCCTGCACTTTGACTTCTACAATGTCGGTCTTTCCCACCCCTCTAATCTTTACCATATTGCGCAGCTTACGGCTAGGGTACTTCGCATTCCTAAACCCAGGATCTTTTAAAAGATCTAGACTTTTAATCACTCTATCTGATAAAGACTGAGATGTAAGAAGAATCATTTGTGTCTGCCTATCGGGAATGCCTACGTCATAAATCTTTTCCTCCTCACCTGTAACTTTTGTCATTTGAGATTTGATGTAAAGAGTAGCCCTGGTTTGATAAATTTTAACGGAAGAGAAATCATAGTAAGCTACAAAACCTCCAATAATACCTACACAGGCAATGACCAGCCAGAGACGCTTTAAAACTATCTCAAGATAATCGATTATTGTAAGTTCTTTTACTTCTGGCGGTGGTATCATTATATTATTCTTTTATTCTAAAACTATTAGGGGAATGGGAAGACTTTTTATTTTTTCTATCTCCTCGCTATGCTAAATATGCTATCCATTAAAAACTTATCAGAACCATGACTCCGGAATTATGACAGTATCTCCGTCCTTAAGTTTAACATCCCGTGACATATCTCCACTTGATAAAATAGATGCTACCGGAACCCTAAAAGTCTTACCTTCTCTTCTGATCACTTTCACTGCATTCTGGGCAGCATCTTCAGTAAATCCTCCTGCCAAAGCAATCAATTCAACCACCGTAAGCTCTTCTTTTAAATGATAGCGTCCCGGGCTTCTTACTTCACCAAAAACAGAAATAGTTCCCAGTTCTTTTACAGTAATTCTATCAAGCTCTTTTAAGGGAAAATCACTATGAATCGCTAAATCCAAGGTATAGGTTTTATCTCTGCCAGCTTCTTTTCTTACGACTTCTATGGCAGAAACGTTTGCGCTTTCTTTTGGCCCCCCGGCCAAAAAGCTCAATGCATCCTGAAGAGTCTTGGTTTCTCTGGTGATGTGGTAATTTCCAGGGCTAGCCACCGCACCGATTATGTAAATTTTACCTCTGGGCTCAACCATTATTCTATCCATCGGCTTTAAAAAGAAATTCGCCCCCTCTCGTGACAAATCTACACTAAACTCTTTTTCACCTGCTTCACCGTAGGTTCTAAACACTTTTACGTGAGATAATTCAGCTTTTTCAGTAGGGCCGCCGGCATACACAAGGGCGTCAACTAAAGAAAGAGAGCCTCTTAGCTCAAAGCTTCCCGGCGCATCCACTTCTCCTTGGACATAAAATTTTCCATATTCTACGATATCAACGCTTACTTTAGGATCTACAAAATAATCTTTTCCGAGCAACCCTTCTAATTTTCTCGTTGCCTCTTCGACCGCAAGGCCCTCTACATAAACTTCTCCTAAAGGTGGGTACAGGATCGTACCTCTCTCGGAAACCCGCACTTCTCTATCAAATCCAGGTTCACCGTACACAGAAACTGCTAGCCTATCGCCGGGAGCTATCTGATAAGTTGGCCTTACGTCTCTGGCAAATGTATATTCTCTCCGGCTAGAAACATCACTCACTCTGTATCCTGGCCGGCTTACCTTAGGATAATAAGGCTTTTCTTCGTAGCGAGGCATATCTTCATAATAACGAGCTGGCTCTTCATAGCGCGGCAGCTCATAGCGTGGCTCTTCTGGATAATAGGGTTCTTCGCGACTGACCAGCACTGTTACCTGAGGGGCTCTCAGATAGAGGTAGTGCTTTCTTAATAATGACTCAATTTTTCGAGCTAGCTCTTCTGAACCAAGCCCTGCTACCTCAATTTTTCCTACACGCAGATAATGAATAGTGCCGTATTGGGAAACTTTAAGTTTTGCGTTTAGATGGGGCTCTCCATAGACATTAATATCTACCACATCCCCAATTCTTATTATTGAAGGAGACTGGGCATAAGCATATGAAAACGTAGCCATAACAAAAACAACGAATAAAAATAATAAACATTTTCTCATCAGAAATCCCCCCTCAGTATCAACGATACAATATTTTGCTCATATTCCCTGATTGGAATGTTGGAATCTCTACTGTTGTGCTCATAACGTAATGCAATCCTAAACCATTTATTCATCTTGTAATCGCCGCGCGCATAATACTGCCATAAATCATCTTCCCTTCCGGTATCAAAATCATAATTAGTCCAGGAAATACCGGCCCCTAAAATAACTTTCTTTAGTTTGGGGGGTAGATACCTGCAACTAAATTCTAAATCAGTTTGTTTTGAATGATCGTCTCCGGTATATGTAGTTGGCTCGATGGATTGGCCTCCGGCAAAGCGCAAAATAAAATTTTTGCGTGGGGTATAGCCTAATTCGGCTCTCCAATCCTCTGTATCTTTCTCTCTCCCATTTGCAAACTCATAATTACCCCATCCAAATTTTATTAATCCATCAAATTTACGAAATATTTTTCCTCTAGCTCCTAGCCAAAACTTATCATAATCCCAACCAGCATTTAACCTATTAGGGTACTCCACATCTCCCATTTCATACTCTGCAAAAAGATTCCGCTTTCCTCGCAATGGTATATACCCCGTAAAAGAAACAACTTCCTTATCGTAATCTGAATAATCAAATTTTCCTTCGAACCTGTTTTCTTCAAGACGATAACTCGCGTCCCAGGGAAACCGACCCACCGCACTATCCAGTTTTGCTCCATAACTAATTCTCCAGTGATCTACCAATTCTCCCACAACGCCGGTCCCGGTAATCTCGCTTGCGGTAGCAAGGATTTTATCAGCTCCAAAATCAAAAGTGATGCCGTGTATCTTTGTAAATCTGTGGGTTAAACCGACTTTGGAATATAAATTCCCTGTACTTTCGCTTGATTCACTGCTATACCCTAAGGCATCTCCCCGCAGTGAAAAAAATATGCCGGTCTTAGCTACTTCTTCTGTTACTTTTGGTATAAAATTGGCTCCGGCACTAAACCGCGTGATAAAATCGCTGGTCTCATCAGTATGAGTTCTATAAATGTTGTCATTATATTCTAAGCTGAGTTCGGCAAAAAGCTTCAGGTTTTCCCTAAAATATTTTTTAAACAGCGCTTTCATCCGCTCCCACTTCTCTCCTCCCACAACCTCTCTTTTCTCTTTTTCTATTCTTTCTCTCTTTTCTTCTAATTTTTCCTTTTTCGTGGCAGCTTTTTGCTTTAGCTCATAATAATCTAAAGTAAGAGAAATTACATCCCGGCGGCTTACCTGGGCATAACAGCTAAATCCTATACAACTTATGATAAGAATAATCAATACTTTTTTTAATTTCATAACCTCTTTATTAGTATAACAAAGCGAATAACCCTGTCAATCTAATCGCTCAATTTCTTCTTGATATGGTCTAAGTACCACTTTGTTTTTCTGTATGCCGGCCTCACCTTCTTAACCCAATCAAACTCTTTTTTTGCTTTTTCGTATTGTTCGAGATTATAAAGCACCACCCCTAAATTATAATGGGACTCCAGGTAGCTTTTTTCCATGCTCAGTCCCTTTTCAAATTCTTGCTTGGCCCGGTTATATTTTTTATCCTCCCAGTAAACGCACCCCAGATTATTATATATCTCAGGAAGGGTGGGATTGATTTGCTTTGCTTTCGCAAGATGTACGGTTGCTTTGGAATAGTTTTCTTTCATAGCATATAAAGTACCTAAGTTGTAATTAAAGACATAGGAATCAGGTGCGAGTTTAACCGCATCGCGGTATTCCTCTATTGCCCTATCAATCATAGCACGCTGGGCATAAATATATCCTAAATTTGCCAAAACCTCAGCATCATCGGGAGATATTTCCTTTGCTCTCTTTGCTTCCTGTAATGCCTCATCGAAATCTTTCAGAAAATAAAGTGATATTGCCCTTCCGCTGCGAGAAAGCCCGCTTTTGGGATCAAGATCAATGGCCAAATCAAATTGTTCCCGCGCTAAACGAAACCGTTCCCTGCCCCTTCTAACATCTTGCCGCTTTAGGAGCTGATGCCCTTGTCTTGCTAGCTCAAATCCTCGCAGCATATAAATGCGCGCCATTTGTGCCGCCAAATCAGTCTCGGGGGCTATACGAACGATTTCCTTAACAGCCTCCACGATCTCCTCTTCTTCTACTTTGGGGGGGACGACCTCAGGAATCTCTCTTATTTCAATAGGGGGAATTTCTTCAAATTTCTCCACGCGCCTTAAATCATACATTTTGATGTAGCCGGCGCGAAACTGAGAAATTTGATTGACTTGCAATGTAGGGTCTTTTTGAAAAGCTTCTTCAAATACCTTTGCTGCCTCATCAAACTTTCCCATTCGATAA
This sequence comes from Candidatus Omnitrophota bacterium, assembly GCA_020352775.1. Taxonomy (GTDB): domain Bacteria; phylum Omnitrophota; class Gorgyraeia; order Duberdicusellales; family 4484-171. The sequence continues at coordinate 956,064 of CP070684.1, read as the reverse complement.
AGAGTAGCACCCTCCTCATAGTAAGAAAAAGCACCCAGCTCTCCTCCCAGTTCGTCTTTAATCTCATTAAAAATGCGTCTTGCCTCCTCATAATCTCCTTTTAGCTTATAAACTACTCCTCGATACAGGCTTGCTTTCCGAGCAAATTTAGTGCGCGGGTCGATACCAGGTACTTCGTTTAAGTAAGCAAGAGCCTGATTCCATTCTTTAAGCTTCATGTATAAACGGGCGATTTCCAGGTATTTTTCTTGAAGCTCTATATACTCCAGACGCTCTGCTTGGCGCTTAGCCTTCTCTATTCTCTTTCTTATCTGATCCGGATTATCTTCCCTGCGGCCGCCAAAGATATGGATTACTATATTATCAAAGGCATTAAGAAAAGCGGGGCGTTTTTTTTCTTTCTTTTGGATTGTGTCCCGGACAAAATGCGTTTCATCTTAAAGCTGCACCATATCAGTCATAGTTCCTACTATCTGACCGGAAAATTCCATTTTTGCTAAGGATGCAACATCGAGTTCTTCTTTTGCAACCTCCATAATAAAGGTATCGTCCAATATACCCTTGACTGCTCTTGCCAATTCCAAATTATCAGCTGCTTCTAATTCTTTAAGGGAGATTTTGAGGTTAGCCAGGGTTTTATCGAGAAGATAATGGTTGTAACTTAAGAAAAAGATGAGGGCAGCAACACAGGTGATAATTAAAGGAAGGATATTTTTTAGGAATATCTTTTTTTTATCTATCATCGATTATTATTTATTTTAATATACTTGTTTATTTACCAATTGTCAATAGGATAGCTGTTTTTAATCATGTAAGTTTTTGTAAATGCGCTAAACAGTACAAACAATAAGGTGATGGTTTTTAAGCCAAATATGTGTATCACAAATGTTTATTTTCCATAATCGAATTCTTTCATCAGAAAAAATCAATAAATACAACGGTAATCAAATTTGAAAACGGTTACAAAAAAAGTTTTGCGCTAAATATGAGTTTTTTCATAACCACCCATACATCAAGACGTTATAATTAAACCTTAATTTCTGCCAATGTTGATGGTAAAAAAATGCTGTGTTATGTTTAAAATAAACAGGGGTAAAAATAGATTCCTCTAATAGATGAGAGAGAAGGTGTTATGCTATGAAGAAAAGGAATTATCTATTGGTGATATTTGTAGGGGTTATTTGGGCGTTAGGAGTCTTTGCCGTGCAATCAAGGACAGAAGATTTGGTAATAATTACAAATGAAGTGACACCTCCAACTTCAACCGCAGCACCGGGGGTAAGCATTCGCTTTATCGAAGAAGAGAGTGGATGCGATGCATCGGGAATAGCGCATTTTATTCTGCGCATAGACGAAGATGTAGCTGAAGGCGGTATTGCATTTGGGCCCTGGGTAGTTCTTTTGATTGATGGGGGTAAACCACCTAAAGATTGCTTCAGCCAACCATATCAAATGAGCGGAACTTTTGTGGTGTCTACTGACGATCCATATTATTATATAACCTACGACTGGAGCGGATGGAGCGATATAATAACCAATTTAGACTCAGGCTATGCGCTGGTATGTGCGCAATTAGATGATGCATTTAACGAATTTCGTAAAAAAAACCCAATCACGCGGGACACGGTTTTGCTGGAAGAAGATAGTGATTGCATTCCCAACCAGGTGTTAGCAAGCCCTTGATTTAAAGGGCGCTGGCCAAAGCAATTTTTCAACTACAAGAAAAAGTTCAAGTCAGGGAAAACAAAAAGAGAGCTCTATAAAATTTAGCGCCTTGATTTTAAAGGCGCTTTTTATTTTATGCATAACTATTTAATTATCAAGATCTTATGGTAGATTGACAAGAAAGGGTTTTTATGGTATTTTTAATGTGGTGGCAAAATGAAAAAGGTAGTGTGGGTAGTAACAGGGGTATTATTAATCATAGGGTTAGTACTTAATCCTATTTTCTTATATGCTATTAATTTGCCTAAAACTACACCTATAAGTACAACTCCACCACCACCTCCTCCACCACCACCTCCACCTACTACTACTTCCACTGATACTCCTCCTCCTACTCGACCATACGAAGAAGAGGAACTAGGAGATTACTTTGAAGAGAGTTTTATACCGGCAGTGACTGACTTAGCCTACTCTAGCCTCTTTATTCTTGAAGAAATTAGAAAGGAAATAAAAGATATTGTGCTTGAAGAACCCGAATTACCTGCCGAAGAAGACCGAAGACGCTATTGATTCTCGCTATTATCTTATCCTGAAGCAACAATCTAGATACTTTCTCTGAAATCCGCTTTAATAATCTTTAAAAGAATACCTGCCATTTCTTTTGAGGTAGAAGGGTTCTTTAAAAATTCCCTAAATAGCGAGGAGTGATTCTCAAAATTACCTTTCTGTTCTATAAATAAAGCTTTTCTTTTGGCAAAAGAGAATATTTCTTTTAGCTCTTCATCAGTCATTTTCTGAAAGATATCCCTCGCCCTTAAAGAAAGGTCTATTTCCCGACCAAACTTTTTTGCCCACAAATACGAATAATCACTGTATTTCTCCTTAGATATACAGTCTGCGAGGATTTCGGCTGCTTTCATGCCCATATATATTCCGCCGTAAGAAAGAGGTTTTATTTGTGCGGCGCTATCCCCCACCAAAAATGCCTTTTTTCTATTTAATGGTGAGAAATGGGTCAAGGTGACAAGGCCACCAAACTTTTCCAAAATCTCTCCCTTTAATTTTCTTTCCTTAATAAATTCCAAGAGGTCATGATAGGGGGCTTGCGAAAGCACACCTAAACGCACGGTATGATCCTTTTCGGGAATTACCCAATAAAAATAAGGCTTCCTTACAAATACTTCAGCCATGTCTTTTTGAAAAACATCGTTTTTTATTCTAAACTGGACTCCCTTTAAAAAGCTTATCTGTTTATCAGGGATAACAAAATTTCGCACCGAAGAACTGGCGCCATCAGCACCAATAACGATATCTGCCTCTAGTTCTCCTTTGTCAGTTTCAATGATATATTTTTCTTTCTCCTCAATCCCTAAATATTTAGTCCCAAATATAATATTTAAATTCTTTCCCATTGCTTTATCAAATTTTTCCCGGTCAATCACATAGGCGACTCCTTCTCTTCTAAGGGTAATGCTATTTTTGCCTAGATGTACTACCCCTCCATTAATGATATTGATGATACAGTTCCGTGGAAAGGGAATTTGTATCTCATCAATTACTTTTTTACCAACCAACCCCGCACAATGCACAGGCCTGCCCAACTCCTCATGCTCCTCAATCAATAAAGGGCTAAATCCCCGCTCTTTCAGAAGTTGGGCAAGGTAGCAGCCAATTGGCCCGGCGCCCACAATAACAATTTTAGGTTTTTTCCTTACCATATTCTATGCTCTTCAAAAATTATATACCGAAATCCCCATAATGCAATCATTGTAAACTGATATAAATATTCTTAAGATTATAGACGCTGCGCTCACTTCGATAAAGACAACCCTTAACATATTCTTTTTCTTATTGTATAATTTATTATGTTACAATAATTATTTGTATCAAAATAAGTTTTTAATCTAACGAGCATGGATAAACCGATAAAAACATTTCGCATAAACTGGATTGAATTTTTATTCTTATTAATCGCCTATCTTTTTGGCCTTTATTTTAGATTGCAGCCAAGACTTGCGATAGACCCACATCTTCTGACCATGAATGCAGATATATGGGAGCGCCTTGCCATGGCGCAGTATATGCTAGACCATGGCAGGCTTCCTGAATATTGCCTGCGCTATATCGCCTACGGCAAAGTCCCTTTCTGGTATCCTCCCTTTGGTCCAATCGCCCTGGCTATGCTATCAAAGATTTCAGCATTAGACTTACCAACTGTTTGCTCCAGGATCATTCCCTTTATTGAATCCCTTGCTCCGCTTCCCTTCTCTTTCTTGGCGCGCTGGCTGTATGGCAGGTGCACAGGATATATAAGCATGATAATTTTAACGCTTACGCCGGCATTCATTTATTGGACAGGCATCGCAACGCCTGCTTCATTGACCTTATTTTTACTCCCAATTTATATAATTTTACTACTGCTAAGGTCTAAAAATGATAATCTCCCAAATAAAAATCGCTTATTCTGGATTTTAGGGCTGGGCAGCCTTTTGGCCATAAACTTTTTAACGCATCTTACTTATTTTCTTGCGCTAATCATCCTTTTATTTATTTCGCTTCTGCTTTTTATCAAAACTAAGAATCAAGCTAAAAAAATCTCGGACTTTTTCTTGGCAGTGTTATTTTCGCAAATAATTACTGCTTTCTGGTGGGCCCCAAAAAATCTGTATTGGTGGTGGATATTCGCTCTTACAACTTCTTCGGGCTTACAATCGCATCTATCACAGCTGAAGGATTACGGAGTAATCACAGCTATTTTAAAAATAGAATTTTTAGTTATCTATATATTTTGGGTCTTACGAAAAAATAATTCAGCTAATCGCCACAATTGGCTTGCGTTAGTATGGATGTTCCTTCCTTTTTTGGAAACACAAAATGAAATTATCCTTAAAATGTTTAACCGTCTCGACCTTAGCTGGTCCACCCTCTTTAAGCCTTTAGAAGGATTTCGTTTTTTTTGCTTCTTTGCCCAACCCCTTGCTTTAATCGTTGGGGCATTAATCGCACGCTTTATTGCTTTAGAAATAAAACAAATGAAAACCGCCTGTGTTATTGTGGTTATATTTTTAGCCGGGATACTGACGGTTGACCTCAACGGTTTGTTCAAAATATCAGGGCGTTTTCAAAATGCAGGAATAAATACAAAAGAATATGAGGCAGCGGTGTGGTTTAGAAACAATAGCACCCAAAACGATAGGATAATCGCAGACTATTACCGTTCGCAGGTGCTTGCAGGCGTATGCGCTGGCAGGGCACTCTTGGGGGCATTATTTCCTTTACGCAATGTAAATATACCTTTTGTAACTGTACCGGCAGTTGTGCATAATGATATCTATAGCATTTATGCTACTCCCGATCCAAAAGAAGCAGCTGAGCTGATGCAGACTTACGGATGTAGCCACATATTTATCAGCCCGGGGTTAATAACAGGAGGGGGATTCGCTTCAGAATATAAGGATGGTTTTGGGGTGGATGTAGACTTGAAAAAATTTGAAAATAGAAGATATTTTACAGAAGTTTATAGCGAGCCGATTTCAAAAATCCGCATTTTTAAATTGCGCTAAAGCTAGCTACGACCCCCCTTACTGACATGGATAAATCTTGCTGAATAGAAATTAAAATAAAAATAGGGCAGTGCCTAACTTTTATCAAAATAGCAAACTGCCCTATCCTAATTTTCTATTTGTTAACTTTGCTTTTGCAAATCTCTTCAAATAAATCTACATATTCTTTAGCTTTGTTAACCCAGCTATGTTGTTCAGCTATAACCCTCGCAGCCTGTCCCATTTGTTTTCGTAAATCTGAGTTGTCGACAAGCATTCTCAATGCCTTTACCAAACCTTCCACATCATTTGGATCATCCAAAACTACTCCGCATTGCGGAGTAACGATTTCAGATGCTCCAACTGTTTTAGCAGTAATAATGGGCAAACCCGAAGCCATTGCTTCAGAAACAACAATTCCCCATGGATCATAACGCGAAGGAAAAACAAAAAAATCCGAGGCACGCATGATTTCAGCAACATCTTTCCTGTAGCCCATAAAATGCGCTCTACCGCTTAAACCAAGTTTCTCTGCTAACTTAGGATATTTACTCCTTTTCGTATTGCCCACTACTGCTAAATGCAATTCAGATACCTCAGCTAATGCCATAAGCACTGTGTCTAGATTTTTACGATGAGTTTTTATGTCTCCCACAAAAACCGCAAGCGCAACCCCTTCAGGAAGACCAAACTTTACTCTATCACCCGAGCCAGAAAAAAATTCATCTAAATCCACGCCATTATGAATAACATAAATCCTTTCTTTAAAAGCAATGATATCCATAAGCTCCTGTCGAATCTTTTCCGATACCGCCACAATTACTTTTGATTTACGAAAAGATTTTTTTTCTAGCCAAGCATTTATGGCTGTATATAATCTCTGGTATATTCCATAAAAACCTTTCTCTAAACCCGCCCCACAAAATACTAATCGCAACCAAGCGCTGTGTACAAATTGCACTATATTTACATCTGCTGAAGCCCAAGTAGTAAACCCCGTGGCTACAGCTAAATCAAACGATTGAAGGTGCTTATGTAGCCAATAGCTACTGCGCCAAGCAAAAATTAAGTTACGCAGGAGTTGTGTCGGCCAGCCATGAACCGGAATAAACACGCATATAGCTAAAGGGTGCTGTCTCAGGTCAGAATCAATATTGCTCGCAATCATAATTAGCTGATGACCTTGTCGCAGAACCTCTTGGGCAATCTCATAATTTACTTGACCCTGGCCTCCTTTTCTGTCTAAATTATGCGTAACAATCGCTATCTTCATTACTTAAATTCATAAAGTCTATTTCTTTGCTTTTGAAGATTCCAGCCATGTCTTCCGCCCTTCCCAACGTCCACACATTGTGGCAAACCATTTCCGCAGAGCCAATAAACCTTTTTTTGGAAAAAACCGCAGCAACTGAACAAAACCGGGTGAAGATCTTGATCCAATAAAAAATGCCCATAGAATGAATGTGAAACGCTGAGCAGTCGACAAATATCCTAACAATATAAAAGTTTCATTGTGCACTCTGTCCTTTATCGCAATGTTGTTAAATCCTGTTCTTTGATCTCTACCGAAACGTGGATCCGGGTAATGATCCACGCTTACAGCGGGGTCATAAATAAGTCTCCACCCCGCGCGCTTAACCGTCAAACTAAAAGCCATATCATTATGCACCTGGGCGCCTGTTCCATGCAAACGCTCATCGAAACGAATGCCACCTAAGGCTTTCCACCGATAGCTCATATTGGTGCCTTTGAGTATGTCAACTTCCCTTGGCCCACCAAAACCCAAATGATGATTACCAATATAACCTCCAAACCATTGGACTTTACCTACAACCTTTTTTGTTTCTTTAACTCTCTCTTCATCAAGCTGCACTATATCGCGTCCACCTACGCCTCCTATTTGTTGATCTGCCAAGAAATGTTCTTCAATCCGCTCAAGCCAATCAGGATAAGGAGTAGCATCATCGTCGGTAAAAGCAATGATTTCCCCGCGAGCCGCATCCAAACCAACATTCAAGGCAGCAATTTGTCCTGGAGCTGTGACTGTACATATACGTATGTTTAACCTCTCAGAATCAATTGATCTTAAAAAATCTAGGGTTTCACTATCATTATTACGTACAATTAATAAAATTTCATCAGCAGATCGAGTTTGTTTGTGCAACGCTTCAAGGCATCGCGCCAGACTTTTAGGGCGGCGATAGGTTGGTACAATTACTGAAATTATCATGTTTTTATCAATGATGACTTACTCATATAATTTGCTAATGGTTAATCATATCCAGAAGTATCGTCTCTAATTTTTTCGAAAGAACTCTGTTATCAAGTTTTTCTTCTGCAATTTCTCGCCCATTTTGTCCTTTCTGGAGCAAGCCCCTGTTAAAATACAAATGTCGTATATGTTCTGCCAATCGTCGTGGATAAGAATTATCTTTAACATCCTTATAGGGCAATAATGTCCCTACTTTATCACCATACAACGTCGCATACCCAACATTTGTTGATATAATGTATTTACCACATGCCATATATTCAGAAAGCTTTGTCGGACATCTTACATAGCCTACTAAATCATTTGATTGGGTAGAAACACAAACGTCCATACAATTTATGTATTTAGCAATCTGTTCATAAGGCACAGCACCTGTAAAAATCACCTTCTCTTGTAAATCATATTCTTTTACTACCTCCTTTAAATGCGGTGATCCAGAACCGCTGCCTATAATTAATGCTTTTATATTTAAATCTTTGAGATATCTCAGTGCTTCAACTATGTCCCATCCATAGCAAAATCTATACCGCTTACTCCATTTCAAGGACCCTACAACACCAACAACTAAACAATCTTTTAGCCCTAGTTGGTAGCACAAATTTTTCTCTTTCGATGACTTAAAAGCGTTAATATCAACTCCATGTTCTATATAATCAACGATATATTTTTTTTCTTTTCTTTTAAGCAACGAGGCGTGCAAAGGATTGCAGGTCAAAAGAAAATCAGCCGAATTAAGCCACCACTTTTCAACTATCTTTGCAAAAAATACAATTAGCATGTTGTGGTGTGTCTTTATAAGCTCTGCATAGGCGTCGCTCACGCAAAAAATATATTTAACCCGTAAAAAAAGTTTTGCCAATATTGCAGCAATGCAACCTGAATATGCTATTTGTTCTACATAAACTATCTTGGGTTTGTATTTTATAATTTCATAAATAAAGCAAAAAGTGCTCTTGATTTTATTTTTATTATCTCTATATAAAATTTTATAGTCTATTGTGTTATGAAAATATTTTGTAAAGTTTCTGATTCTTCTGCCACATGTGCTATTCACTGATTGATTTACAATAAATAATACTGCCATTTTTATTCCTATAATTTTAAAAATGGGATAGTTACTGTATGGTCGAAATATTTGACTCACTGTACTTAGATGCTGACAGTGCTAAGCCAAGAAATGACCAGAATATCATACCAGATACTTTAATTAAAATATTATCGAAAATAAGCTGACTTAAACTAGCTAAGATAATTGCTTGTGTTGTTATTACAAAAAGATCAGACCGAAAATACTTACCACTGAAAACGGCTGAGATTAACAAAGCCAAACCAAATAAATAAAAAAATGTCCCAATCCATCCAAGAGTAAAAGGGATTATCATTACACCACTTTCAAGACTAATTCCGCTCATCTCGCCCGACTCGCTACCTAACTTAGTAGAAACCCCTGTATGGCCTAGCCCTGCCCCTGAAACATTAAAGAAAGCATACCCTAAATATTTTCTATATAGCCCTAGCCGGATATTAAAACTTCCGTCCTCCTGAAAATAGCTAAATGTTTGAAAGCGCTTATCAATCCTTTCAGCTATTGGCCCAAAACTTACCAAAGGTAAAACACCCAAACCTATCACAAGTGCAAGTACTAAAAAACGGAATCGCACACGGCCACTTACTTTTAATGCAATAGCTAGTATGGCTACCACCCAACCACCCCATGCAGAACGAACTAACGAAAGCAAAAAACTTACATAACCTGGTATGGCTGCGAGTATGCGCAGTAAACCCTTGCTGCTAAAAAGTGAAATTAACCCTGCCATCATTACTACAGCAAAAGGCCCCGGTGAATTCAAAGTGCTAAAGATTCTCACTCTAAAAGGCTCCGGCAGACCTATGGAACCCATTGGGGCGTTGGACACCCAATACTTATCCCAGCCTAATGGCGAAATAAATTGAGCAATACCATATAAGCCCATGACTATAACTCCCCACACAAAGACTCTTTGAATGGCATTGCGATAATAAGGATAATCTTGCCAATTTAAAACTAAGTGGATAGCAAAAAGTACTGGCGCACCCCAATTACCAAAACCATAACTAGCCCTAAGAAATCCATTCTTAATAACCCCCACAAAATAACAATACAATATACCAACCAGTATCATTATAAAGGGGAATAAAGCCCGTCTAAATAATGTTTGTGAATGGCGTACTAAGGTAAAAATTGTAAGCATTGTCACCAAAAGGGGCGTCACCGCAATTGGATTGAGATAATCCCAGCCTACTTGATAATCTACTACACGGCGGATAAAAGGATTTAAAAACCATAACCACCAGGTAAATTCTATATAAAGTGAAGGACTACGCAAGTAAAGCACCAATCCTACAGCTAACGCTATTGCAGGATAAATTATTTTAGATATTGCAGTGGCATGAATTAAAATTACAAAGGCAACAAAAACGATAAATAGCGAAATAACCCAGCAAACAATAGGGTGCTCTAAATAAAAAATGATCTTTTTTTGCGCTACTCCTGACACAATAATTTTAATTTGTATTTTCTAAAATCTCTTTTCTAGCGAGTCTCAAGCAGTTTTCTTTTTGCATGCATTTTAATCTTTGAGCGTCGACTGAACCTCCCTATAAACACCCACATAGTTACCAAATACAAGAACAGGATCTAAAAAATGGCCAAGACCGCATTCCGCAAGAATCGTCACCTGTAAATAACGCAACTGGTAATTTATGAATTAAATCAGCTATTTCCTGTTCTTCGTTATAGGCAGGAATTACCACACCAACAATAATTTTACTCATATTAAATTATTAATATCGAAAATTCTTAATACTCTAGTAAGCTTTATAATATTTCTTTTTAAAATCAAAAAACATCTTAAGGGCTTGTGCTATTTCTCTTAAAAAATAAAACTTCTTAAATTTTATATTATGAATAAATAAATGAAGCGAAGCGATTATAAAATATACCAAACATTTTAAATGCTTTCTTTCATAAATCCCATATATTTTTAGCATCTCATATATTCTGTTTCTTTCTAGTATCTCCGCATATAACTCTCTGTTCACAAAAGAACTGTTATGCTTATTTACAGCTTCAGGACAAAATACTGTGTTGTAGCCTAAAATCTGCGCTTGACACATAATATCAACTTCATCATAGCCATAATGCAAGTTCTCATCAAACTGAGCCTGCTTAAACAAATCACGCGGGAAAAGAGTGCTATTTATGACAATTGTTTTGGGATGCTTTAGATCTTGAGGAATTTTTTTCTGGTGACCTAAGAAGGTAAGTTCGCAAGGAGTTACCTCCGTGCCATTTCGAATCTCTTTGCCGGTTATAATTATTTTTTCTCCATATAGTTGAGAATATTTATTATAGCAATCAGTAATATTCTTAAAGTAATTTTTATCTACCTGAGCATCATCATCGACAAAGACAATAAAATCACCTGAAGAACGGGCTGTAAGCCAATTTCTGTTGGCAGATAAACCATTTCTTGGACCCCTAACATATTTTACTTCAGAAAACTTTTTCGCTACTCTTTCGATCTCGGGAGCAATTTCATCATCGCTATCATCCGACACAATAACTTCAAAAGGTTGTATACTACCAAAGAAAACAGCCCGAAGATTTCTTTCGATTTCTTCAAGGCGATTCCTTGTAGGAATTAACAGTGAAATTCTCATATTATTTTTATCTAGATTCACTATAGCACTTCCATTAACAGCTTTTTAACAGCTCTTACCGCAACTGACCAATTGAGGCGTGTTCTGTATTCGTTAAATGAAGATAATGCTAATTCCTTATATTTAGAAAAATCAGAAAATAAATCATAAATGTAATGGCAGTATTCAGACACGCTGGCATCCGTTGAAAAAAGCTTGCCGTTTACGCCATCCTTAATGATAGTGGGTATGCCTCCGGTGTTTGTTGCCAGACAAGGTATTCCGTAAGCATTGGCTTCACAAAATACATGACCATAAGCTTCTGCCCTGGTAGGTAGAATCAAAAAATGGGATTCTTTTAATAAGGTATCTAGTTTCTCTTTATCTTCTTTGATGGCTTTGTTAAGAAAGCCTATCACTTTCACAAAGGGCGGTAATTGATCGCTAGTAACCGGCTGACCGCCCACAATAACAAGCTCTGTGGGTAAGCCGCTTTTATTCAATTCCTTGGTCACTTCAATAGTAAAGTCTCCGCCTTTTCTTTCCCAATCAACGCCAAAGAATAGTAACTTTAATGAATCTGTTGTTCTGGATTCAATTATGGAAAGGATATTATCTTTATCTATCTCTGAACTTATATTTGCTCCGAAAGGAACTATCTTTACTTTAGATTGCGCGAGTCCGTAAGTCTTAATTGCGGTATCCGCAGCCCAGTCAGAAGAAAATATTATTAGTTTGCATTTGTGGAATCCTAATTTTTCAAAAGCGTAGATTTTTTTAGCAGTCTCCCGACAAAGATTGGTAAGATAAGGATAATAATTTATCAATCCTGCAAAAGGTGTGTCTGACCATGTAACTATTGGCTGCCTACATTCTAAATAAGCTATCGTGTTTACAGATTCTGGCACAAATACTATATCTGAATTCACGTCTGATAAACCTCGAGAAACTTGATGTGACCGATTTTTTATTATAAATGGCTCGGCCCAACCACAATATTTTTGTTTAAAAATATAGTGATAAAAGCGACGCTTTAGCGCGGCACGCAACGAAAATCTACTTTTAATAACAATGTAATCAAGAAATAAAGAATGTTTTTCTAAATTTTTTGCGATGTGATACTCTACTCCTTTAAAAGCTACGCTCCTTATGTCTCGGCGTGATTTAGGCCACCAGCATTTTCTGTTAGTCTGTGTACTTAAAACATCGCCCGTCGTAACATAGGCTATTCTCATAAATTTGTTACCTCTTCACTGAAAAGCTCTAATTAAAATATTATGATGCACTCCTTTTCCTATTTGTGACTGTCAATAATACTCTTTCCACACCATCAATCATCTTCTCCTGACTAAAATTACGCACAATGTGTTCACGGCATCTCTTGCCAAGCTTAGGATCATTTTCTCGCCACCTTATAAAATAATTAAGCTTGTCTGCTAATTCTTGCTCATTGCCTGGCTCAAATAAAAAATTCTGAAATTCACCTGTTAATGCTTCAGGTATCCCACCAGTTAGGCTTGCTATTACGGGCACTCCGCAGGACATTGACTCTATGATTACCCGGCTGAATGGCTCTTGCCAAATAGATGGTACTACATTAACATCGCTAAGCTGGTAAACTTCAGCAGGATTAGCTATGTGGCCTAAAAAATCTACATATTTTTCTATACCTAAATTTACGGTTAACCGTTTCAAAGACATTTTATATTCTTCACCTGAGGCCAAATGTTTTCCCGCAATCAATAACCTAACTTTAACACCATTTTTGAGAAACAAGGAAAACCCTTTAATTAATGTTTCTATGCCCTTCATTTCTTCTAATCTGCCAACATAGGTGATTACGGCAGTGCCTTCAGGAATATTCCATTTTTTTCTCACTAAAGATAACTCCCTAGGAGGCTTGAAGGTATTTGTGTCAATACCATTATGCACAACAATTATTTTTTCCTTTTCAAACCCTTTCTTAATCCAACCAAGCCTTATGTGATTAGAAACTACAATAAAGCGGCGTACGCCTTTAAAGCCGATTGCCCACTGTGGTCCATATGTTTTTGATACAGGCATGCGTAAGTGAAGAACAAAGGGGGCGCCGCGCAACCAAGTTATCATAGAACCAAACAAACTATTATGGCACCGGGTGCCATAAACAACACTGTCTTTACTGATGGGGATTCTTCGGATATCATTAAAAAAATTATACATAGATGAAACAGGTTTATCCCAATAAATCCCATAACCATTGATTCTTATTGTATTATTGCAAAATTCCTCATATTGCCTTAACAGATTTCCCTTTTTAAAATAAACTAGTGTGATGCTATGTCCGCGCCTGTATAGGCCTCGACAGATATCAAAATTAGTAAGTTCCAATCCCCCACGGAAAGAACCAGGCTGGTATTCTAAATTAATAATGTGCATAAAATTAATTATTTTCTGCAATTACTGCAGAATTCTTCATACTTTTCTTTTACAAAGATTTCAATTCTCTTTTTAAAAACATCTTTGTCAAACAGCAAGGCGACTTGCCTCAGCTGGATGGAATCAAAGTTCATATCCTGAAATTCTTTCACTGCTTTAATCATTGCTTCTGGGCTCTGCTCATAAAAGAAATGTCCTGTCCTGCCCTCAAGAATATACTCCAAGGCACCTCCTTTAGCATAAGCTATAATTGGTTTACCGCAGGCTAACGCCTCTATTGCCGCAATTCCCCAATCTTCTTCCTGAGGCAATATAAAAGCCCGGCAATCCTGGTACAATTCTATTAAAGCCTCTTGAGAGACAAAACCTAATAATTCTATATTTCGGCCCGCCATTCTTTTTAGCCGCTTAAATTCAGATCCAGCTCCTGTAATTTTTAATGGTGAGCCTAATTCATTAAATGCTTTGATAGCTATATCTATATGCTTATAGGGAACTAGTCGGGAAGCGATTAAAAAATAATCTCCTCTTTTTGCTTGTATATTTGGCTTAAATGCTCTTGTATCTACTGGCGGAGGGATCGTGATTGAATCTCTGTTGTAAAATTGCAGTATTCTATCTCGCGCAGTACGTGAAATAGAAATGAAAAAATCCACCCTCTCTGTAGTACTTAAATCCCATTTTCTAAGCCGATCAAATATTCGTCTTGTTACTGTTTTGACTATTTTTCCCTTATGTCTTAAATGAGCTTCCTGCATGTTATAGGCAAAACGCATTGGAGTGCAACAATAGCAAATATGGCATATGCCTTTATTCTTTTTGATTCCTTTGGACCACCCCCAACTAGTGCTTAAAATCAAATCATAATCTTTTAATTTTAGCGATCCAATACCTAAAGGATAAACTGGTATAAATAGCTGATGCATTTTTTTTAAAAAAGGTATCTTATTAAGAAAGCTTACTTTTATATCATGCCGCCTTAATTCTTTGAATTTTTTCCTATTATAAAAAAGGGTATATATAGGTGCATCAGGAAAAATATCTAAGAATGCTCTTAGAACTTTCTCTGCTCCCCCTTCTGCTATCAAATAATCATGTACAATCGCTACTTTCATATTATTTTTTATTGTGCTATTTCTTTAATAATATTCTCTAGCTTTTGTGTTGTTTTTCTGATATCAAACATTCTTTCTACTCTTTCCCTGGCATTGCTACCCAATAGTAATCTTCTATCTGTCTCATCTATTAATTTTATAATTTCATCTGCTAGAAAATCTGGCCTGTTGGGTTCAATGAAAATGCCAGTCTCGGGAGTAAGAATTTCTCGAGGACCCCCGATATTAGTTGATATCACAGGCTTAGCGCAAGCCATAGCCTCAATGATACCCCTCCCAAAAGGTTCAGGCAGAATCGAAGTATGTACGATAACATCTGAAGCAACAATTACATTCGGGACATCATTGCGAAAGCCTAAAAATAAAACCTTGCCTTCCACTCCTAACTTCTTCACTAACATAAGGCACTCATTCTCATAGGCTTCCCTGCCAAAAAGCGCGCCACCTACAATGAAAAATCTAAGATTGTCTCTCTTTTCTAAGGCGGTTTTAGCAGCTCTTATAAATACTTTCTGTCCTTTCCATGGCTCAAGTCTTCCTATTAAAGTAATAACGTACTTATCCCGCAATAGCAATTCCTCCCTGATTTTCTCTCCATTTAAAGCTGGGTTGAACCTGTCTAAGTCCACCCCGTTATAAACAATTGTGACTTTATTGCTTGAGTTTCTACCGGCTAGATTTAAAAAATGTCTTTTTACTTCTTCTGAGGTGCAAATAATCTTATCTACTTTCTCGGCCAAGCGCTTGATTTCTCTTAAAAAAATAGCCCTGTAAAAGTCTTTCGTAAGGCAATCACGGATTATCCAGACAGACTTTACTTTTGTTTTTTGGGCAGCAGGGATACCAAAAAAAGCACTTTTAATCGTATTTATAGCCACTATATCAGCTTTATTTCGCTTTATAGTTTCTTCTGTTTTTTTTATCAAATCAGGCAATATGAATATCGATTTTATTAATGAACTAAAGGCGTTTCCCCTGGAAGGATCTCTTTTGTAAGTTCGGAAATATTCTGGCACATTTATTATCTCTGTATTTATGCCAATTTTATCCAGTTCATTTCTAAAAGGCCCTTTGGTACCTAACATTACAATTGGATTGAATATATTTTTATTCAATATTTTAATGGTTTCCATCAAAGAAAATTCTCCACCCCCCATCTGCGCCTGGTGATCTAAGAAAAGGATGTTAATTTGTTCTTTCATTATAAACCTCTTCATAAATCTTATATGTCTGCTGCGCGCATGTTTCCCAGCTAAACGACTTTATCCTTCCTAAACCTTTTTTAATCAAGTCATCCTTAAAGAATGGTCTATTTAAAACCAAATCTAATTTAGAACCTAAATCATCAACATCGTTTGGGTTAACAAAAACCGCTACTCCATCATGCAGTTCGCGGAATACCTCAATATCAGAACAAATAACCGGACACCCACAGCCCATTGCTTCCAGTACTGGCCACCCAAATCCTTCAGCAAATGATGGCATTACGAGAGCATCTGCTAAATTATATATTTCAAGAAGCCGATCATTGTGAAGTCCAACAAATTGTCTTATCCTGCTTTCTAGTTTATTTTCTTTTATGTAGCTTTTGTGTCTTTTAGCAAATTCTCCCACTTTTAGCAGCATTAAATCGGGTCTTTTAACAAGGAGATTCAAAATAATATCGATATTTTTCCGCGGGAATGATGTTCCCACATGAAGAATTGTGTTTAATTTAATATTGTATTTATTTTTTAATTCAATTTTATTATTCAAGGGTTTAATTTTTTCAGAAACGCCCTCATATATAACATGGATCTTTTCCTCAGGATAATCAAAATGCTTTAAAATGCATTTTTTTGTCCATCCCGAGACAGCAATTATATTTGCCGCGCGCGGCAACCATTTAACATTAAACCAATACCTTTGTCTTCCCAAGAATGAGGTCTCGCCAGGATTGTCTAATGGAATCAAATCGTGGCAAGTAATTATAGTTTTTTGTGGATCTAAATACTTTATTAAACCAGCATAGCTGTGATCGGATATATGATTTACGTCCCCTTGATTATTGGTGGCAACTTTAGGGTATACTAATTCTTTATGAAAATAATGTGCGACAAAAGGGAGCCTTTTTGCCTTTATGGTAAATCCTTCTACATTAAGAGGCATATGCTTTAAGAGCTCGTCTGGATATAAATCCATAGCGGGCCGCCCTTCTCCAATAACATTTTTAAACAAAACTACTTTCATTCTCGTTTAATGCTGTTACCTTCGAATGGCTTCTATTTATACTCTTAGTTTTTATGAAATTGCTTGCCGCCTCTCTGATCCCAACGGCCGAGGAAGGTGCTAAACAATGAAAGAAAAAGAAGCTTGGTATCTATCCACGACCCCATTTTTTTTAAGATTGGCGAAGTCGTAATTTAAGGTACTGAGTGGCTCGTCAGCTGAATCATATACCTCTGCCAAGCTGGTCCTAATCTTTCAGCATCAAGGGTCATGGTGCGAAACTTTAGAACCGTAAATACTTTTCTGTCTTTACCACAGCGTTTCTGACGATAAAAAACAGAGTCTTTATCCTGAAGCCAAATAAAAAAACGGAATTAATACCCAAGGAATTACCAGTAAAGGGGGGAGCAACAAATGGCTGGTGATAAACACTGACAAATCAAACCATCTTTTATAAAAAATTTGTTTATATGCCTGCTGCATTCTAAGGAATTGTGATATTAAAGTCCTTTTTTTCGAATTTCTATTTTATGCCTCTGCTATAATTTCAATATCAAGGCGCAATAACGAAAACGCCGTCTTTTAAAGATTCCTTCGGAGCAAAAATTTATTTATATTTAATCTCTATTCTTTCTCGGGCTGGCATAATCCTCTCTTAAAAAATAAATACGCTTCGCATTTAATAAAACTTCTGCTCTTGCCAGTAATTGTAAAACTTGCCTTTTCTATCAAGTAAATTCTGCATCGATCCTTCTTCTGTCAGCCTACCGTCCTCGATGACCACAATTTTATCCGCATTTTTTATGGTGGAAAGCCGGTGGGCAATTGCAATCACGGTCTTGTTTTCCACTGCTTTCTCTATTGCTTCCTGAATAAGCTTCTCGGTCCTTGTGTCAAGAGAGCTTGTGGCTTCATCTAAAATTAATATTTCGGAACCTTTAAGCATGGCGCGCGCGATTGACACTCTTTGTTTTTCTCCACCAGATAATTGAACGCCCCTATCACCTATAATAGTATCTAATCCTTGAGGTAATTTCGTAATAAAATCATATAATCGCACTTTCTTTACTGCATCTATAAGTTGTTTCTCAGAAACTTCACCCAATCCATATGTAATATTTGCCCGTAACGTATCATTGAAAAGCAAAGTTTCCTGGCTTACAATAGCAATGTGTTGA
Source organism: Candidatus Omnitrophota bacterium (assembly GCA_020352775.1). Taxonomy (GTDB): domain Bacteria; phylum Omnitrophota; class Gorgyraeia; order Duberdicusellales; family 4484-171. Next base: position 937,985 of record CP070684.1, on the reverse strand, counting down.
CGGAGGGATTTTAGAGTAAACTCTCTTATATCGACACCATCAATAAAAATTGATTTCGCCGGACAATCGTAAAAACGTAAAAGCAGATGAATAATTGTGGTTTTTCCTGATCCAGTTGGCCCCACTATCGCAGTTACTTTTCCTTTTGGTATTGAGAAGCTTATGTCTTCTAATGCTTCGATTCCTCTGCCGTAAGAAAAGCTGAGATTATTAATTCGGATTTCTTTCTGTAAACTGCCGAGCTCCTTTTTGCCCCCGATATCAAAATATTTATCTTTATCATCAAAAACTTTCAATATCTCTCCCATCGGTCCTTCTATTCTTGCCAAGGTACCTCGAAATGCACCAAAAACCCCTATAGAGCTCGCGCTTCTCTTCAAAATATAGAAATACACTAAAAATCCCGACATATCGGCTGCTTTATGTTTTACAACAATGAGGGCAACAATCGCCATCAGAAACAGCATTGCCATTATCATAAGAATCTCTTGGATGGGTGTTATAAGAAGCTCTTTTTTGTCGAGACTGAATTCTAAATCTGATGTTAAATCACTTACGCGCCCAAATTCCTTCTTTTCTTCATCTTCTCTGGCGTACGCTTTAACGAGAGAAAAGCAGGTCAGTACATTAAAGGCTTTTTTACTCAATTGACCTCGATAAAAAGCCATATTTTTTGATATTCTCTTGATTTTTTCAATAAGCTTTTGAAGTCCATAATATAAAATTGGAAAAATGAACAAGATAATGACCGATAGCTGCCATGAAATCGCAAACATCAAAGCTAAATAGACAAAAAGCGTGAATATACCTGTAATTATGCCTTGTAGGCGCCTGATTTCTCCTGCTACAATGTTAGTGAAATTTAGGAGTATATTGCTAAGATATCCAAAACCGGTTCTGTCAAAAAACAGTTTCCCAAAACTAAGATAGCGATTGAAAATTAGCTTTCGCAGGCCATTTACGGCTTTTCTCATTTGATAAGCAATGCTTACCGCAGCAATATACCGTGTACTTTGCTGTAAAATCGCTACTATGGTGGTCAATGTAACAAGAAAAATAAAGATACGGGTGTTATTATAGGTGAAAGATTGAGGAAGTAACGCTGCGATGTCTTTTAAAATAAGGGTCTGTTTTACAAAACCGAAATCCTTGTCAATAATGCCTTTTAGTATCGGGATTAAAAGCCCCATGCCTAACCCATGAAAAGAAGCCGAAACAAAAGATAAAATTCCAGGGATAACAAAAAACCAAATATTTAACCCTACCTTATTAAAGAGTCTTCGTAGTTTAAGGAACCGCTTATAAACTCTTGTGTTTTTTATTCCAAATTTAGGCATTTTTAAATTATTTAATACAACCGCCTTCAATCTGTATGCCTATGTTTATAAAGATACTTGGCTGTTTAGATATGGAAATATTATTTTTCAGATCAGAATCTTTATGGGGCCCTGATTTTAAAAAGGATATGTACGCGATAGGAATGTTTGTATTTTGAATGAAGGATTAAACAATCGACTCAAAAATCTTACTTTTGATCTGGTGAGTTTTGGGAGCTTATTTTTTAATTACTTTTTTATTGCTAATATGCCAAACGCGATGGAAAACAATAAGCATGTTTGCGTCAAACCAATCCAGCTCATGGGTGCTATTGGCAAAGCGACGAAAAACCTTGAAATGACAGCGGCAAGCGCGCTGATTGCCCCACATATAAGTGCGGTGATCGCCAATGCTTTCATTGCGCCACCTCCCCCTTTTTCTTTTTGCTCATAAGCTAATTTTATCTTTTCATCTATGAACTTACGGTCAGATTCTGCTATATTGATAAATTCAGCACCCATCTCAAATCCCCCTATTTCTTTTAGTGGAACAGCTCTTACCACTCGGGCGACAGTTTTAATCGGTTTGGGATACTCGGGAAAATTAATCTCTAATTCCACTAGATTCCCGGGAGAAATCTCTTTGTCGGCGTAAAAAAGAACTCCTCCGGCACTGACATTACGGGCAAAAGAAAGGAGGTTTGGCACCTCTTCTCTATCGACAACTCTATACTTTAAAAGGTGATGTGCTTTGAGACGGATAAATTTTCTGCGTTCTTTTCCGAATTTTTTTCGCATAGTTTTAGTTTATCAAATAATGACTTTTTGTCAATCAGTAGCCGATCTTTTTCTGTAGAAAAAGAGCTGTTTGCGGCGTAAAAGATACGCGATAACACCGAGATTGATAATTATACTCGCAAATGAAATCGGCCTTAGCCATATAGAGGTTACAGGCCTTACACCCTCGATCATTAAAATGGGCTGCAATCCAATCGTCACAAAAGTGCTATTAACCGTGAAAAGAGAATGAAAAACAAGTGCCACCCAAAACCCCGCTCTTTTTATATTTTTTATCTCCACATAAAGAAACCACAATAACCCAATAAATAAAATGTTGATAATGAAAGTGTTGGTTGCAGATAATACTTTTCCACAAATATTTAGTTGAGTGGCAAACACAAACAGGGGCAAGATATGAAGAAATATCAAAAAAATATAGAATTTCGCAAGGATCCTTATTCCTAAATCTTTTACTTTCATCGACTGATCTTTATTTGACAAGACCTTTCTTAGTCCTTTCGCTTATCCAAAACAAAACAACTTCCTTCTTTTTTCTTGGCCACTTTCTTTATCTCTGCTGCAATATTTGTGATCTCCGCATAACTCTCTATGTGCCTGAATTGGTTCGATACGCCTGCTAAAGAGATTGTCATAATCGGAAATTCTTTTACCGCACCATCGCGGGCGTGGGCCACAATGTAGCCCTGCTGGAGGTCTTCTTTATCATAAAAGGCACGTACCCGTTTATCAAATTCTGAAGTAATATACTGCGTGATTGCCTCGGTGCGTTCAGGCTTGGTGACAAGCAGAAAGTCATCACCGCCTTCATGACCAACAAAATCATCGGCACCGCCCTTTGCCTCTACGGCCTCCCTAAAGATTTTCCCTGTCAGTTTTATCGCGTCATCGCCCTTATGAATTCCATACTTATCATTGAACGCCTTGAAATTATCTAAATCACAGTAAATCACCGTGAATTTTTCGCCTACCTTTATGCGCCGCTCTGCCTCTTCCTGAATCATTACGTTTCCTGGGAGTTTGGTTAAGGGGTTTGCGTTTTCTGCCCGCTCCTTCATTTTTATTAATTCCTTGGTCATGTAATTAAATGTATCTGAGAGCTCCTCTAATTCATCCCCTGTAGGCACATCCACCCGTAAATCCAGACGTCCTGATGCCACTGTTTTTGCTGCCTCATTAAACACCCTTATGGGGCCGATTACTAAGCGTGCCAGTAAAAATCCTAGAACGATACTGACAAGAACAAGCAATATTCCCATGGTCAGCGCCGGATTATACACCTGGTTGAACGCGGCCCAGATATCACCCAAAGAAAAAAATACACGCAAAATAAAAGGGCTGGCGTCTGCCTCCCGCAAGGGAATATAGATAGAAAACAACTTCTGTTGCTCATCAACCACTGTTTCGCCCCTTATAGTTTCTCCTTTATCCAATTTATTCATAATATTAAAATCATCATAGTCTCCCCGCGCCTCAGGCATTAGGCCTTCGGTAGAAAAAACAACCCTTCCTAAATTATTAAAAATGTAGGCTTTTGTGATTGACTTTGCTTTTTTGAGGGAATATATTTTTGTCTGAAAAAGATCAATCTTTCTATCTCTGGAGACATTGAGCCCAGCGATTCTATCCCAGGTATTTCCCAGAGCAAGAGAAACAATCTGCGCCTGGTTCTCATTGTATTTGTTTACCATCTTCAATTCGTGGGCAAGCTGCACTGTGATGAATATTCCAATAACAATGATGGTAAATATAGTGAGGAGAACGATAATTCTGCTTTTAAGAGTAATTGCTTTCATGGTTTAATCAAGAGATAAAGCTATTTAGCTCCTTGACATGATAATACCACCCAGATCGTCTTGAAAAATATTTTTATGTCAAGCCACGGACTCCAGTTGTCTATGTATTTTAAGTCTAACACAGCCAATTTCTCAAAATCAGTAATATCACTTCTGCCCGAAACCTGCCATAACCCAGTTATACCGGGTCGCATACTTAGGCGCCGGCGCTGCCATCCTTTATATCCCTCAACCTCTTTAGGGATAGGCGGCCGGGGCCCGATCAAACTCATATCCCCTTTAAAAACATTCCAAAACTGCGGAATTTCATCTATGCTAAGTTTTCGCAAGAAACGGCCCACAGGAGTTATGCGGGGATCATTTTCCATCTTAAACACCGGTCCCCTCATAACATTATTCTCCCGTAGCTCTTCCAACATCTTCTCTGCGCCCTCATACATTGTCCTTAGTTTATAGAGAGCAAAAATTCTTCCTTGAAGAGTGCAGCGTCTCTGCTTAAAAAGCGCTGGCCCACTTGATGTAATCTTTATCGCAACAGCTGATAATCCGATAACGGGTAAAGTCAGCATACTTAAAATAAAAGCCCCTACTTTGTCTATAACGGTCTTGGTAAAAAGTCCCCAGGAAAATTTAGGTCCCATTCGAAAGATAAAAAGCGGTATACCTAAAATCTCATCAGCGTCAAGTGCTATTGCAGTGCTTGTAAAGGGGGTCGGCCTAAGCCATATCTCTACACCCTCTTCTATACAGCGAAATATAACTTCATCGACCTCTTGATAATCCTTTCTGTCAATAGTGATAAGGGCGATATCAATGGGATTATAGTGAAGGACCATTTCAATGTCTTCTAGCGCGCCTTTTATTTCTTTATCAAGCTTTACCCCTTCCTGAATCTCTTTTTGAGTAATCAAAATACCAGCTACATTAAGGCCTAGGAAAGGATGCGCTTCTATCTTTTTCGCAATCTCACGCCCACTCTCTAAAGTCCCTACCACAAGAACGTTTTTAAGCCCTGCACCTTTTTTTCTTGTAACATAAAGAGAAATAATGACTGCGCTTTCTTTTACAATAAGCAATAAAGTCGCAATTACAACAAAGCCCGCTATTATTGCGCGGCTAACATGGTGCATTTTAAGCGCAAAAAGAATGGCGAAAATAATCAGCGCGCCCTGGAAACTGCTCTGGATAATGATTTTAACTGCGCTCCTTATGGTCCTTAATCTATTGGTGGGATAAAGGCCGTTTAAATTAAGAAGCAACGGCCATAATGCGACCACCACATAGAAGAGCCAGAAATACTGCAAAAAGTGCTCAGGAAGAATCCAGAAGCCTGTGTCAAAATATGCTTTCAAATACATCGCTGCAAGAAACGCCACTGCAGCAATTAAAGCATCTCCCAGAATATTAATTTTTCGATAAAAATATCTTATCTCCTTATGCATCTTTTATGCTCCTCTCTCTGGAATTATTTTTACTGTTTAGCATCTCTCTTATTATACGCTTGTATTTGTCAGTCATTAATGGACGTGAAAAATGTTTTGTTACACACTCTCTACCTTTATTTCCCAAAACTCTAATTTGGTCCCTTTCGTTATATAATTTATATATTGTGCTTTTTAATTCTTCAAGATCTCCGAGCTCAAGTGGGATGCCACAATGCGCTCGCGTCACAATGTCATAAACCTCGCTTCCCTCTTGCGTACTTATTGCCAGCGGCCTTGCGCTTGCCATGGCAGTATATAATCTACTTGGAACAAGGCAATGAAGTAAATCGCGCTTAAGTAAGATAACTTGAAGAGAAGCAGAAACCAACGCATGTTTAAATATTTCTTGAGGCTGAAAAGGTAAAAATAATACATTTTCTACCTTTTTTTCTTTTGCCAGATCCAAAAGCTCATCTTTTTTTGCTCCTTCGCCGATAATAACGAATTTAATATCCGGCACATCGCTAAAATATTGCGCGGCCTCCAGAAGCAACCCTAAATCCTGTGTGACACCGATTCTACCGCTATGCATCACCACAAATTTATCAACTAAACCATATTTACGGGAAAAGGGATTATTTTGATCGCCAGGGATAATTTTATCTGTATCGGCCCAATTGTAAATGACTTCTATTTTGGAAGAGGGCACCTTTATTATTTCTTCCAGGTATTTTTTCATTTTTACCCCTATAACAATAATTTTATCAGCGTAGCGAAGGGGTGCTCTTTGAAAAAATCCTATTAGTCTTGTCAGGAGTTTTCCCTTAGTAAAAACACCAACCCTTAAACCCTGCTCTAAATATAAATCCTGACATAGATAAATTTTCGGAGTTTTGCGAAACAAAATCGCATAAATAAAATTTAAGGGGTTGTCTGTTGTGAAAATAAATATATCGGGCTTACGGACAAACAAAAGATGCAAAAATGCAGAAACAGTAAAAGTGACATGGTTAACACCTCTACAGAAATTTGTCCTTCTGTCGGGCTTGCATATATAAAAAATTCGTGTGATATCGACCCCATTACATATTTCTCTCCTTTTAACCGCTACTTTCTGCCCTTCTCCTTCTAGTCTAATTAAAGGCTTGCCGCATATTACCCTTATTTTGAATTCTTTAGCCAAATCTTCGCACAGCTCCAGAAACAACTGGCTTGTTGCCTGTAAATCCGGATAGAAAAATTGAGTTACAAAAAGTATATTTTTTCTCTGCCTGCTTAAATCTGTTCTACTTTCCATTAAAGGTTTAAGCTTTTTGCTTTTTGACAAGAGTTTGTTTTAATTCATAGGTTTTACAGGTACAAAGAAATTCATAAAAAGCATGCAAGCGTGCAAAATAATACCCTTCCCGCCCATCGAGAAAACCCCGCTGAAAGATGTAAATATATAAAAAACGTAAAAGTGGGCGAAAAGGCAATTGTCTGCTCATAACTTTTAATCTACGGCGCCAGCCAATTTTTTTTGATTGAAGACACCTCGCAGAATCGAGTTTTAAATAACGGTCCAGTGCTACACGAGCCTCCCAATTGGAATAACGGTTGTGCTTCTCAACAAATGTTTCAACTGTAGGGAAAGCATAGTGATCTATCTCGCTGCGAAGATAGCCAGTTTTGCCATTTAATTGAATATGTTCATGCACCTCATTATCGCCGGATGCCGTAGGCGCATCGGTCAATTTTTCATAACGGCCAAGATGATGTTTAAAAAGTCTCATTGTCCAGTTAGGGTAATAGGCGTGTTTTAACCATTTACCCATGAACATAAAATGTCGGTTCATAAAATATCCATCAAGGCCCTGCTTGTTTGTAGTACATATTTCTCTGATTTCTTCCTCTGCTTCGGGAGGCAACGCTTCATCTGCATCAAGAATAAAAACCCATTCATGAGAAAATGGAAGATTTTCTAATGCCCAATTTTTCTTCTTGGGCCATACACCACTGAACTTAAACTGCACAACCTTCGCGCCATGCCTTTCTGCAATTTCCTGTGAACCATCAATGCTTGTGGAATCAACCACAAAAACCTCATCAGCCCAGGATATGGATTCTAGACAACGGGGTAAATTCTTTGCCTCATTGACAATAGGTATGATCGCTGATACCGGAACTTTCATAAAAATATAATCTCAATCTTTTCTTAATTCTCTAGTCTTTATAGGCTTACAGGGATTTCCGACACATACCATCCATGCCGGCATATCCTCTGTTACTACTGAACGAGCGCCAATCACTGCGCCTTCGCCAATAGTTACTCCTGGCGTTACAAATGCTTGGGCGGCTACCCAGACATTAGCCTCAATCTTTATTGGTTTCGCAAAAAGCCGAAAGTGGGGATCCTGGTAATCGTGAGATCCAGCGCACAAGAATGTGCCCTGCGAAATCACTACTTTTTTGCCCAGCGTAATTTTTGCCATAGAGTAACATATTACATCATCGGCGATACACGCATAATCATCCATCGCTAAATTCCAGGGGGCCCAGATTTTTGCCTTGGGATATACATGACACCTCTTTCCTATTTTGGCCCCAAAACATCTCAGCAAAAATGAACGCCATATGCGCAATGGTGGTGGTGAAAATTTAAATAATACAACATAAACTATATTCCATATCAATCTAAGTAAGCGATTTTTCAAAGAAAAACTGGCTTGCGTATAGGCATCTGTGTTTTGTAAAATATCTGCCATAACTATCCCTTCATCCCATTGCACGTAGCATTTCAACCAAGCTCTGTGCGGTTTTATGAATCTCAAACCTCTCTATAAAACAACTTTTGGATTTTTTTTGCATATCCTGGCGTTTACTTTGCTGTAAGGCCAGCCAGCCCTTAAGCAATATTATTATACCCTCTAAATTATCATTCGCAACCAATCCCGCCCCATCAGCCTCGATTTCACGCCAAATATTTACTTTATTCGTAATCAATACCGGAACTCCGCACCCCAATGCTTCAGCCACAGCAATACCAAAATTTTCCTGATGTGAAGGCAAAATAAATGCTTCTGCGGCATAAAACGCACCCCACTTTAAATCTCCCGAAAGCATAGCCGGCCAGCTCACCTTATCACTAACCCCTAATTTCTCACACAATCTCTGTAATTTCTTCTGCCAGCCGATTTGATCAGGCCCGGCAATAACCAAATGCAAAGAGGAATCTTCTCTTGCTATCTGAGCAAAAGCCTTAATAAGTAAATCACACCCCTTTTTGGGATGAATGCGACCAAGAAATAAGAATATACGCTTATCCGCTAAATCTGGAAATTCTTTGAAAAATATAGCTCGCTTAGCATCTTGATCCTGCGGTGGCAGGGCTGTGCCATATTTAACAACCACTTCATTACATTTATAAGGCCTAAAGGACTTATTCGCTAAAATGCGCTCTTGTTCTGATGTAAATAATACTGCTTTGGCATCACGCAATACCCGATACTCTCCCCAAAACCAGTAAAGGATTTTTCTTAGATGTTTTAAAGGGTATTTATATTTAAACCAGGGGTCAAGCATGCCATGGGGATACACAAAGTAAGGGGTGCCTGTTTTATGCAATGCGCGCCATACTCCAAAACTGGAATACTGCCATACTCCCCGCACAACTACTGCATCGTATTTTTTAGAGTTCGCAATAAGCCAAGGCACAAACCGCGGAGAATAACCATATTTTGAATAAGAAGGCCCTAACATATTTAGCTTTAAAGGAAACTTCGAAACCCACGGCGCTCCTGGTGAATCAAGAGATGCTACTTCTACCATATGGCCTAGCCCCTGAAGAATCATTCCTATCTGTTGCGCTGATTCGATTGGCCCGCCACCGGCTGGATTGGCTGAATGGATGACTTGTAATATTTTCATTTAACTCAGGGGTTGTTTTTACCCTGATTTTCCTCTATGGCCGTTCTATATACCTTTATATATTCCTCGATCATCCTCTCTACTGAAAACCTCTTAACGTTCTCAAGGCCTTCTTCTTTCATCTTGGCTACCTTAGCGTTATCACTTAAAGTTTCTGCGATAATTTGAGCCGCCTCCTGTGGCTTATTTGGGTCAAAATAAACTGCGGCCCCTCCTCCTGCTTCAGTCATTGGAGGCTTACCGGTAGTAAAAACCGGACACCCACATGCTTGGGCCTCAATAATCGGCCACCCAAACCCTTCTGCAATTGAAGGATATATTAATGCTTTTGCCATTGAATAGAGCGCGCGAAGATCTTCGTTTTCGGGAAAAATAACCTCATAAATTTTTTCTCTGAGGCCATATCGTCGCACTAACTTGCGTAACCGTAGAGACAAAGGGCTTCCGGCTATAATTAAATTAAACTGTTTTTTATTTGTATGCTCATCTAAAAATCTAAAAATATCAAGAAGTCCATGGCGGTTTTTATACCAGTTATTTTTGCTTACATTAAGCAGAAAGGGGTTGCTGAAGTTGATTCCCAAACGCTCCAGATGAAGTTTAGCTTCTGATTCGCCCATGGGGGAATAATTATAATTAAGTCCCATATAAATACGCGAAACACTTTCTGGATTTAATTTACTAACCCTCAACAGGTCTTTTCTCGTTGATTCCGATATGCACACAACATGTTGTGTTTGATTGAGGCCAGCCAGTATCATCTTTTGAAGTTTTCTGCCAGACCATTTTGTAATATTTTCCTTAAATTCTCCCAAAGCAGACCGTATTGCGAGCAAATCCTCACAAGTAGCTATATGCGGCATGCCATCTAAATATTTCACATACACTGCATTTGAATGATCTAAAATATGTATGATATCTGTACAACGGGTTGCCTTGCGCAAAAGTTTTGGAAAAATTATAAATTTGTCTACATACCCTAGCCATTTCCCAAGTCCTGTGCCAGTTTGCTTTATCAATCCAAAAATAGGTTCGGGCCGAATTACATGCACGCGATGCCCTTTATCTTTCAGCCCCTGCTCAATTATATTTGCAAAATGCAGCATGCTTTGAGAGCCGTCTGGCAAATAATCAGCTAAAATTGATACTTTTAATTTATCTAAAGAAACTCTGTGAAAGATATCTAGTTTTCGATATTTCTTTTCTCGTTGTATTTTTAAGAAGATTTTCCATGCAGCGGGAGATAATATTGCTGAAAACACAATTCTAAAAAATGCTAAAACTTTCAATCGTTTAAGGGCCACAATGCCCCAATGCAGCTTAAGATAATTCTGTATCGTTTTGGCTGAAGGTAATTTCTTTTTATGTTTTTCACTAATTACTGAACGAATTTTTTCTTTTATGCAAATGTTTCTTTCTAAATGCTTTTGTATTGAATGAAGAAATGTACCGCTTCCCCCCCACATTACTTTATAAACAAGAGGTTGATTTACAAATAGAGCATCCCCCTGTTCAGCAGCTTCTACCCAATAATATATTTCATCAAACGGGCCTTTCAAAGATTTGTTCCAACCCTTTGTTTTCAAAAAAGCACCTTTGTTAAAAGCTACCTGGCTTGCTGTGCCAAATGGCAACATCTCCATCGCCATAGCGTAATGTATATCACTTTGCTTAACATAAATCGCGCTACTGCAACCAATTGTTCTAGTACGACGGATCTCTCTACCTCTGGCATCTATCTGAATAGCCTGGCAAGAGCAAATAACAGCCTTAGGGCGCCCCGCAAGCGCTTTGCTTATTTCCTCATTGCAATTTGGCACAAGATAATCATCGTCATCTAAGAGCTTAATCCAATTCCCAGTTGCTGACAGCACTCCAATATTTACTGAAAATGAATGCCCCAGGTTAACGGGATTACGAATATAAACAATTTTATCTCCCAAACCACGGCAATAACTCTCAGTTTTATCCGTTGAACAATCATCGACCACCACTACTTCACAAGGTAAAGTTTGATTTGATGCTGATTCAATTGCTCGCCTTAATAAATTCAGGCGATTATAAGTTGTTATAACTACACTAAAGTTCATCTTCAACCCCACACGCTGCGCTCACCCTCAGAGACCCTCTCTCCCAGCCGATTTGCCGCCATACAAAACCCTGCGAATAACCAACCATAACCATGCACACTTCCAATACGGGTTATATACCAGATCAACAAAATGACTCCTATATAACCTATCAATGCCAGCGGAAGGGGATTATTTGATCGCCTTGTTGCCTTGATTGCGCCTCGTAAAAGATAAATAACCAGCATTGTGCGATATAAGATATAGATTAGGCCAAAAAATGGCCCTGCCTCAACGATAATACGCCGCCATTCATCTTCTCCTGTCCATCGAAAAATATTCTTACCCTCAACCCCCATCACAGCCGTGGCACGGGTAGAAAGACCAAGTCCATAACCGAAAAAGGGTACACCTAAAACACCATAGAATGTTTTCGGCATACCTGCCATTCTTGATTTGGTGTCGCTATATGCCAATCGATCCTTCTTCATCTTATGCGTTTTAGCAAAAAATAATGAAGATACTATCAGTGCCGCGATTACTAAAGTAGATACCAATTTCATCGTGCGAATGCTTAATTTTTTATCACGCATTACAAACCCGCCGTAAAAAACTGCCGTAACAGTAAATGCCGCCATAAAAATGGGCATGCGGGTAAAATCTAAAGCAAAAATTAGCAAAGCTGCAGCCGTTGCAGCATACAAAAGGTAGTTCCCCAAAGGACGCTCTTTCTTGGGTAAAACCCATACAGTCAAAACAAAGGCAATTACACTTCCTATGAATAACTGGTGTCCGTGGAAAAAAGTAAATGTTCCCACAGCCCGAACAATGGTTCCTCCAGCCCTTCCGGTATCAGTATATACTACATCGGCAACTGATTTGTTTATAAGAGCGCTGGGCGGTGAATAAAATTGCTTATATACAAGCATAGCAATCGGTATTGAAAAGATAAGCGTGTATCTTAGCAGCCGCTTTAAATCTTCTCCCCGAAACTGATCTCCGATAATAAAAACCAGCGGCAAATAAAAGCAATAATTGCGCCAGCCGTAAAGAATAATTAGTGGTTTTAACTGAGAGAAGGCCATTTGCAAAAATGCAAGAACAGCAAGGCCGAGCGATAACAACATTCCAAATGTTAGCAGGGGATGGATGAACTTTCCTTTTCTTGTTAGCAATATATTACTTCTAAAGGCATACCAATATACCATAAGCACAAAGGGGTCTCTGATAAAAAATATTATTTTGCTAAGTCCGGGAAAAAACCATTTTCGCAAAGCGCCCTCGAAGATTAAGAAAAAATATATTATAAAAATAAGCTTTACGATTTTCTTGCGCGTCCCTTCTCTGCCATTATCTACATCCATAATCATCGCCTCATTTTCAGATGTTCTATGCATTGCTAGATTCCAATCCTTTAATTACTCCATCAACATCAGCTTTGTAATTCCATTGTTGTATAATTTTAAAAGAGTTTTCACCCATAATTTTACCCTGCTGCGGGCTTGTAATCAAATTTTCCAGATATTTAGCCAACTCATCACTGTCACCGGTTTTAAAGATAAACCCATTATCGCCCTGCCTTATTAAATCTTTCCCACAACCAACAACATCTGAAACAACGACTGGCAGATGAAAACACATTGCTTCGTTAACCACCAATCCCCAGGTTTCACCTATGCCCGACGGTAACACAAATATATCCGCCATAGCGTAATATTTAGATATTTCTGTTTGATTTTTAAAGCCAGTAAAGTAAACATCTCTTACATTATTATGTATTGTATGATTAGCGAGTTTCTCTTTTAAACTTCCTTCCCCAACAAAAACAAGTGCCTTATTTGTCGAGCTTATTTTCTCATATGCTCTTAACAAATCCATTGGCTTTTTCTTTTCCGTCAATTTACCCACGAATAATATAACGCTCTTATCGGGCGAAATGCCTATTTCTTTTTTAAATTCGTTCTTTTTCCCTTTAAAATCTTCGTAATCCTTAAATAACCTATTATTATCAACAGCATATGGCGTTAAAAATATCTTTTCCGGCCTTACTCCATAAAACTCATAAAATTCCCTGTTTTCAGTGCCTATGGCAAAAAAACCAGATATGCGCTTAAATAACTGACCAAAAATTATCTTCTTAATTAATGTCTTCCATTTAAGCTTTAAAAGTTCCTGACTTAAGGGGTGTTCCATCCTTAAAAAGATCTGTGTCCTTTGAAATGATGCTACAATAAATGCTAAAAGATGCGTTATATAGTGTAATCCATGAATTATTAGCACATCATAACTGCTATTGCGTATCTCATTTACGATATTTAAATTGATCAACCCAAGGGGAGGTTTAAATATTGTCGGAAAGGGGGAGTAGTTCTTGAAAAACTTATATTTATGTCTTTCCAACAGCGGAATATCCCACTTAATTTCCTCTCCAAAGCCTACATCTTGCATCCCCTTTATGCTTTCATCCGAACAATATAATACTGTAAGGTTTATTTGGGGATGCCTTGCCATTTGTGCGAATAAAGGTGAATTGTATTGAATTGGATGGCTGATTAAGAATGCTATTTTATATTTTTTCGCCATGTTTTATAGCCTTCCCATTGACCCCGCATTGAACAAAAAAAACGAAAGAAAGCTTCTTTTCTTTTTTTAGGCAACAACCTGAAAAACTGTATAATCCCAGGAGTCGCGATTGTTCCTATAAGCAACGCATACATAATGTACATGAAACGCTTAAGACCGGTCAAATATTTTAAAAAAATATATATATCATTGTGAGCTAAATCTCTAATTGCAATTGGGTCAAACTTACCACGCTGATCTTCATCGAATCGTTTCGAATAGTAATGGTCTGCTGCTATAGATGGATCGTATATAAGCTTCCATCCTGCTTGTTTTACTGCCAAACACAGAGCTAAATCATTTCGATATTGTGCCCCGCTGCCGCGAAGTTGTTCATCAAAGCGTATCCCGCTTAGCGCCTTCTTCAAAAAACACATATTCGCACCCTTTAGGTGATCAACCTCTCTTGGCCCACCGGTGCCTAAATGATGATTCCCTGATATTCTTCCATACCATGTAATTTTACCCACACCTCTTCTTTCTCCCTTTACTAGCTGCCCACTTATATATACCAAATCTCGACCTCCAACACCTCCTGCATTCGACTCAGCCAAAAAATGTTTTTCAATGCGTTCAAGCCAATCTTGACGTGGAACAGCATCGTCATCAGTAAAAGCAATGATATCTCCTCGGGCTTCATCTAAACCCACATTCAAGGCTGCCACTTGTCCCGGTGTTTTTACATTAATTTTTTTTATTTTTAGAGTGTCCTGGGCCAGTTTACTTGAAAAAGTTTCTGTTTCTTTATCATTATCTCGCACAATTATAAGTATCTCATCAGCAGGGCGTGTTTGTTTTCTCAACGCATCGAGACACCGCGATAATTCTTCTGGACGTTTATGGGTAGGGATGATAACGGTGACGGTCATCTTGATTTTCGTAATAAGTTAATTGCAAGCACAGGCATGCTTCTTTGCAAAATGCGGTAATCTTTTATTATCTTGAAAATGTCTTTCCCAAATAATCTTCGATTGCTTAAAATGTGTAGCCATAAATCTTTAATATCAAAAAAGCTTTTTATCCCCTTAATCTCTTTAAGCTTAAGCTCTGCTATTTTTGCCTTCAGGATTGCTAAGGCTTTTATCTCCTCATCAAAGGAACTGGCTAAAATTAAAGACAACATAAATTTTCTAGCTAAAGCATCTAACCTTGCCCTTTCCTTTAATTTTTTAATGGAGTAGCTTTTGCTGTGGACTCTATAAAGAGATAAAAGCTCCTCTATAAAAAAAGCATCTCCTTTTTCCATCAAAAACATAGCAAGATACTCATCAATTGTATATCCTATATCTTTTCCATTGATTGGTATTCTTTTTATTGCTTCGGCCCTAGCTGAAATTGTTGATCCCAATCCGAAAAACTTATTTCTTTTATAATAGAATTTTACCAAATCTTTACCGCAGATTTTTTTGCCACATATTTTAGCGGGAAGCTTTTCTTGCTTTTTCATATTTTTATCAGCATACCAGTATATTACAGGGTGGCTTACATAAACTATAGAATTGTCATTTTCGAATATATTTACAGCCTTTTCAATCTTTCCCGGAAGAAATATATCATCAGCATCTAAGGTAAATATATATTTACCATGCGCAGCCTCTATGCCATTTCTTATTGCTACTGCTTTGCCTGAATTTTCCTGATAAATATACTTTACCCTATCTCTATATTTCTCTTCGATAATCTCCCCGGTGCCATCTATTGAGCCATCATCAACTACAATAATTTCAATCTCCCCCTGAGGAAAATCTTGATTTAGAATGCTATCTATTGCATCGGGCATAAACCTTCCATAGTTATAAGTTGGTATTACTACACTAACTAACGGCTTATCGTTTTGCATTTTTATTCATCTGCTTCGAGATAATTCCAAAAGTTCTTGGGCAGCTAGTTTAACTTGTGAAGGATCTTTTACAAATCTGCAGAATGAGATTTGGTGGGTCCACGTCTTGTAAAATGACTCATTTTTATAATAAGTATTAGGCAAAAATATATGCGGTATACCTAAAAGAATGCAAAGAATATGACCGTGCAGGCGATCAGTAATAACAAGGCGATAACCATTGAGTTGACAAATCGCATCGTGCAAAAATCCCCATGAACGTCGATGCATTGAAGAGCCATAAAGCGTATTGAACTTGGAAGTGTAGGAATGGAAATATTCCCACCTTTTTCTAGATATCCACTGCATAGGGCCTGAAAGCCCTCTTTGCCAAAATTCCCGGATAAAACGAGCTGCCCCTCTTACAGGTATAGGATTTTTACATATCCATTTAAATGAAACCCAATCCTGTACCGCTAAATTATCCAAATCTAAAGAATGTGGTGAGAAACGTTTATCTGCCTCCTTGTCATTCCTATTAAGATATAAAATAAATTGTTTTCGCTTTGGAATAAGGGACAGCCCAGGCGTGTTTACCAATTGAAAAGCCATGTCTGGCGCCATAATTACATTGCACCTACTGAAATGTTTAAGAGCGAGATCGTAGCTATGCTTTTCGCGAACACATAAAGTTAAATCGGGATGGGCATTGAAAAGATTGGCATCCTTTTCTAAATTTTCTTGGTTGGTGTAATAAATGCTTTGTGGCAAGACAATAATTTGACGATCGTGGTACTTAGAAATGATTTGAGTGA
Source organism: Candidatus Omnitrophota bacterium (assembly GCA_020352775.1). Lineage (GTDB taxonomy): Bacteria > Omnitrophota > Gorgyraeia > Duberdicusellales > 4484-171. Next base: position 921,420 of record CP070684.1, on the reverse strand, counting down.
TAAATTTACCCTCTCGAGACCAAAGATCTCCTAAATTACCTCCTCCATTCAATAAAATTGGAGCCTTTCCAATCATTTTTTCCATTTCTTCAGCAGAAAAATCTTTATAGCTCGCAGTGTAATTAATTTTCATGTTAATAATATCAGTTAAATAAAATATTTCGCCCAACCATATGAAATGATCGCCAAAGTTAAAATGAAAAGGATAGTTAAGCAGCGCGCATTGCTTATCATTTCCAAGTTTCCCCAAAGCGGTGTGCATGATTCTTTTTATCCTTTGTATAATGAAATCGTCCCTCATATCTAAATACTTTACTTGAGTATCATTTTCAATTTTTCAATAGCTTTTTTTGCTTCACGAATCGTCTCTGATAACACATTGAGTTGTTTTAACCGCTCAGGCCTTTGTTTTGGATTCTTGAGAAAACGATAGTATAGAAAAACATCTTTATAACGAATATTTACGTCTACACCTCGACATAAAAGAGCAAAATCTATTGGAAGATAGCCCATATAGTGAATCCTATGGATCGGTTTTAACCCTTCCTGGCTGTAGAGGATGTTATCAATGTTTACAAAAGGATCGGCATTTGCACAGTTTCCTGTTCTATCCCTGCCATTAAGGCTTTGTGTAAAATTGAATAACGACCTGCCGGAACGTAACGTCATATAGTTAAAAATAGTCCCTTCATCCCAAATTCCTAGTCCCTTAAGCCATTTAACTTCGTCATTTTTGACCAGCTGTTTTTTTATCTTTAAAACTTCTTCTTTAGGGAATAACCCAGACCTTGATCCGAAGAAATCGACCCCATGCTGTCTAGCTCTTATTTCTTCCTTCTTGAATGGGCTTGCCTTCTCGATGAGTAAAAAATCTAAAAATGATATTGCGTCTGGTTTTCTATGCTCCCAATCATCAAAAACAAAATCGTATATTTCGAGCTTTTCAAATACATCATCTATTGGTTTCATCGCTAAACTATCAACATCATAAAATACAAATTTGTTAAAAGGCCCATCAAAAGCACACCATTTTCTTATTGTGTTGCTTTTATAGAACCGATTACGTGATAGCCTTGACCGTTTAGCTTCTGGATGGGCTGACCAGACTTTGTTGGCAAAATCTTCCCACCGTTGTATTGAATCGTTGTCATCAAAAAGAAAAACGTTACCTCTGGAATCTATTTCCTGTTTCACCTTCTTCACCCGATCATCGTAAGGGATAACGCAAATCGGAATATTTTTGTTTACATTAACCTCTATGCTATTAAGCAAGGCAACTAGCTGATCATAAAACGCATCGTTTGCAAGAGTATAAATGCCACATGCCATATCTCTACTTTCCATTTTATATCTGCTCCACCAATTCCTTATATGCGCCAATATGTTTCTGTGCAATAAGGGGCCATGCTAAGTTCTGTTCAGCGAATTCTCGGCATTTCCTTGCAATCTCATCGCGCCAATCAGGTTTGGCAAGATATTTTTCAACCACCTCAACCATTGCACCATCATCATTATTCGCAACCACAGGATATATAGCACCGCCGCCATAATCTCTTATTCCTCCAACATCGGTAGTCACAATCGGGAGTCCACACGCCAACGCTTCTACTATGGCTGTATTAACTCCACTATCATCCATTGGCATCAGCAGAAGGTAATTTTTTTGATAAAGATCGCGCACTGTTTCTTCGGGAATTCTCTGGTGCCATCTAACAGATGGGTGATTTAACAGCTGGTGTAAGCCATCAAGACCCCTATGCTGTTCAGGAACTAGTAAATCAAAAGTCCATTCTGGATAAATTTTTGCCAAGCGCCTAACAACGCGATAAAGCATTGATGTATTACGGCCATTGTGTCCAGCAAACAATATACGCTTTGACATGCAGCTTTCCTGATAGGCAGGATAAAAGAAGTCAATGTCGACCCCATATGGAATAAATTTTATTCGGTTTCGGCCGATATATTTTTCGAAAAACTCAACGCCATCTTGATACAAAACAATAGCCGAAGAAAGACGCTTTAGATTCTCTTCCATCAAAGGAGGAAATTTTCTGCCAATCGGATGATGAATTGTGCCGATAATATTAGTGGGCGCCTTTTCCCATTTTTGTAGTAAATAATAGTGTAAATCAAAAAATAAAATATGATAAATACTATTTTTTTCCTTGAAAAGGCGAGAGAACCTTAATTCGCTTGCTGCGCGTATTGAATCTTTACGCCACTGCCATCCTTGAGCTATAGAATAAAATTTACCTATAAGCCGCTGCGAGAATCTATCTTGAGTGTCAACAATATGAATTTCCGACCCTGATTTTTGGATGAAAAAAGGTAACCGATCATAGCATTGGTGTTCGCCAAACCAGGGAAAGTGATCAGATAGAAAATATACCTTCACCTTGCCAATCCCCACAATTTCATGATATTGCCAAGCCGTGCCAGCACTGAGCACTTCAAAGCAAACATTTCTGGATCGCTTGTCTCTGCTATCAAACTAATGAGCTCTCTTGGCGAAAATAATATCCTTATAATCGTTGTGAATCCTTTTTGTAAACGATTCAATAATGACGGTGCCTCCAGATATATTTTAATTAGGGCACTAGAAACTCCATTTAAATATGATTTTCTAAGAAACCATTTCTTAGTGAGGCGCTGCGGTAGAATGTGGTGTCTTACGACAATTTCAGGATGGTAATAACACCGGTATCCCATTTTTTCAAGCTGTATCCTCACTAAATTCTCTTCCATAGAAAAAAGTCTATTCCCTCTTCTCCCAAGAGTTGTCTTAAAACCCCCTACGTCTTTAAGAAGTTTTTGGGGGTAAGCAATATTTGCACCAGCAAGCCACTGTTTATCATTTAGAAATATAGGAATTGGGGACCAATCCAAAACTGTCAACTGTAAGAACGTTTTGTCTGATAGCCAAATAGGCTTCGGTGCTTCCCAAATAGGTTCTATTTTCCCACCCACGCATCCAGGCTTTGGTTTTACTGTTTCAAAAGCCTCTAAAATCTTCTCAAACCACTGCGGTGAAGCAATCGCATCATCATCCAGATATGCCACGTATTCTCCTTTTGCATTTAACCACCCTGCATTGCGTGCTTGCGAAAGCCCCGAAATGGGTTCGTAAATATACCGAATGTTCCCTACATTAGAAAATTTTTTTACGACTTGTTGCGTATTGTCTGTGCCGCCATTGTCAACAATTAAAATTTCATATTGATCTTTATGCAAAGTTTGATTGGTAAGGCTTTGTATGGCTTTACGTAAATACTCTGCTCGATTATATGTACAAATAATAGCTGATACTCTGATACTCATATATAAAACACTTTATTCCTAATTGAACCTATGATTCTGCCCACTTCCCATCCGGTAAATGAAATAAAATCAAAATATTTGTCTCTCTTTTTTTTGTCCATATCTCCTTTTTCTAAAAATAAAAATATGGCTCCTTTTATTGATGCATAAATCATTCGCTGAAAAATCCAAACTACTTGTTTTAAAGTCCTTTTAGGCAATATTTTTTTATATTTTTTGTATAATAAAGTGTGTCCTACCCCCCATTTAATGCATTGCTTAAACATTGCTCCTATTGTTGATCTATGTTTATGATAAATTATTGCTTTCGGAACAAATTTGATTTTATAATCAGTCTCTAACTGCATTCTCCAGGCAAAATCTGCATCGCCGCCAGATTCCCATTTTTCTTCAAAAAACCCTATTTTTTCAAAAGTTTCTTTTCGATAGAATACATTGGCAGTTTTCGGATAAGGTAAAAATGCCCCCCTTAATGTTTGATTTTGCGACAATTCCTTTTTATTAATCAGATATTCCTCAACATAATTAGTGGGTTTACTTCCTTTAATCTCACCCACAACACAACCTGTTTCATCTGTGCTAAAGCCTTGAGAGCCTTTCATGAGCCATTCTTTATCCGCTACACAATCAGCATCTGTAAAAGCCAAGATTTCTCCTTTGGAGCTCTTAACCCCTGCGTTTCTTGCGGTATAGGAGCTTTGAATCTTATTTTCTAATAAATAGTTCACTGGATATTTTATAACTATTTCTGCTGTTTTATCTTTAGACCCATTGTCCACAATAATGATTTCATATTTATCTTTGGGGTAATCTTGATTTAAAAGAGAGTTTATGCACTCTTCTATCGTTCTTTCTCCGTTATAAACAGGAACTATGACTGAAATAAAAGGTAAATTGCTATCTTTGATTTTGGTTATACTGCTAGGAAATATTAAGACTACGATAATACTTCCAGATATCCCAATAAGGACAGCCCGGTTTAACTTTTATTCCCGCCCAATGCAGATATTTAAGGGTTTTATTAACGTTGGAGTCGATAAGAATATTGCCCTCGCGCTTAAAATGCGGCATCCCTGCCCAGCTGCCTGGCCCTTTTTCTCCGGCATCCCGGACAATATTAAATCTTCTTTTAATACATTTTAGAACCAGATAGTTAATGATGGGCATGTCGGAAACCTTTTGAGAAAAATCAAAATATTCAGGATGCCTTGCGCACTCTTCAAAAAGTTTATATAAATCTTGTTCAGAAATGACACCTTTTTTGGAACCCCAAAAACCGGTATTAAAAACATCCTTAAGTTCTTTTTCGCTAAAGACACTTTCTTCCAAAATTTTTGTTGTAAATAGAAATTTCATTCCATTTAAATACTGATAATCACAACAAATAAAATCACACTTTGCAAGGTATTTCAGGTTGTTTATAATTTTTTCGAAAACAATAATATCTGTATCGAGATATAAAAATTCATCAAATGGGCCGAACCAACAAGCTTGTTTGCGAAATTGATTAGGGCGCGCAAAAAGCTTTTTGCCAAATATCTCATATAGTTCATTTGACAACTTCTCTATAAACTGCAAATTCTCATATACTTGTACTTTGTGTTGTTTTTCTAGAATTGTAAGTACTTTTTTATATTTTCCATCATAAGGAATCATGATAATTGGCGTATCGGCATCAT
>CP070684.1:882377-916323 GCA_020352775.1 Candidatus Omnitrophota bacterium | reverse complement strand
GGTGAGTATAGTTGTCTTTATGCGGCAGGAGTATTGAGTCTTTCAGATCTGGTTAAGCTTGTTAAGGAGCGGGCATTTGCAATGCAAAAGGCTGCAAGTACTAATCCTTCCACAATGTTTGCGGTAATGGGTATTGAGCGGGCAAAATTAAAAGAAGCCGCTTCTGATTCCAGTTTTTATATTGCCAATATAAATTCTCCCCAGCAGACCGTAGTATCCTTAAAGAAGCAAGATGTCTCAAAAGTAAAGAATACATTAGAAGCGCTGGGTGCAAAAGTAATTGAGCTGGCAGTAAGCGGCGGGTTTCATTCACCCTTTGTTGAGCCTGCTAAAGAGTATCTTAAGAAAGTAATGGATGAGCTAGAGTTTAAGGATGCTAAAATTGCAATTGTCTCTAATGTTACTGCAAAGCCTCATACTGCTGCAGCAGAGATTAAAAACAACCTCATTGAGCAGCTGGTCTCAACAGTATTATGGAATGACTCGATGCAGTATTTGTTAAGAGAAGGGATTAATGAGTTCTTTGAGATCGGGCCTTCTAAGGTATTGCGGGGCCTGATGCGAAAAATAGAGCCTGGTGCAAAAGTGATTAATATCGAGAAGAAAGAAGATCTGGATAATTTAAGCTGATCGGAGGGAAATTATGGATTTAAAAGGCAATGTTGCAATAGTTACCGGCGCAGCTCAGGGCATTGGTAAGGAAATTGCCCTGCATCTTGCCAAAGCCGGCGCAAAAGTAGCGATTTTTGACTTAAATGAAGATAAGTTAAAGGAGACTTTAAAGGAAATAAACGCTGTATCAGAAGGCCTGGCTTTGAAAGTTGACGTTACTAATCTTTCGGAGGCAGAAGAAAATGTTAACAAAGTAGTTGACAAGCTGGGAAGAGTTGATATATTAGTTAACAATGCGGGCATCACTAAAGATAGCCTGTTTTTACGGCTCTCTGAAAGCGACTGGGATAAAGTCCTGACCGTTAATTTAAAAGGAGCATTTAACTGCACCAAGGCTGTTAGCCGCCTGATGGTTAAGCAACGCTACGGCAGGATCATTAATATTTCATCAGTTATCGGGCTAATGGGCAATGTGGGCCAGGCCAATTATGCAGCGTCAAAGGCCGGGCTCATCGGTTTAACCAAGTCTCTGGCGAAGGAGCTGGGAACAAGGAGTGTAACGGTTAATGCAATTGCCCCCGGCTATATACAAACAGCCATGACCGATGCCCTTGATGAAAAGGTCAAGGAGGAGATGTTTAAGAGGATTCCTTTAGGAAGATTCGGACAACCCTCTGATGTGGCTAAGGCCGTGACTTTTCTGGCATCGAGTGAGGCTGATTATATTACAGGTCAAGTATTGGTAATAGACGGCGGTTTGATATAAACTGCTAACTTAGAAAAGGAGGTAGAGAATGGCAGTGGATGAGAAGATTAAGGATATCATTGCAGAGCAGTTAGGCGTAAAGAAAGAAGAAATTAAACCGGAGAGCTCCTTTGTAGATGATTTGGGAGCAGACTCTTTAGATACGGTTGAAGTAGTGATGGCATTGGAAGAGGAGTTCGGTATTGAGATCCCTGATGAAGATGCCGAGAAAATCACTACCGTGGGTGAAGCCGTAAAATATATTGAAGAGAAAGTAAAAAGTAAAGCATAGATCTTTTGAATAGACGGGTTGTTGTAACTGGATACGGGGTTGTCTCACCCGTTGGCAATGGTATTGATAAATACTGGCATTCTTTGATCGCCGGTAAAAGCGGGGTGTCAAAAATCACCCAATTTGACACCACCGGATTTGATTCAGCAATTGCCGGCGAAGCCAATGATTTCGTCCCGCCTCCTTACTTTACCTCTAAAGATTTACTCAGAGTTCCGCGCTTTATTCAATTTGCCATGCGAGCTTCTGATGAGGCAATTGAGATGGCAAAGCTTAATACCGAGAGTATGGATCCTTACCGGGCAGGAACTGTCATTGGTTCCGGGGTCGGGAGTTTAGAGACAATCGAAGATGAATACATGACCCTTCTTGAGAAGGGACCGCGTAAGCTCTCTCCATTTCTCATACCGCGTATTATAACCAATGAAGCTGCCGGACACGTTGCGATCCATCATAAGTTAAAAGGACCTAACTTCTGTACTGTAACTGCCTGTGCTTCCGGAGCCCATGCGATTGGGGAGAGTTTCTGGGCGATACGTTGCGGCCGTGCAGATGTTATGGTTTGCGGCGGAACAGAGGCATCAGTAGTTAAGACTGCCACCGGCGGGTTTATTGCTATTAAAGCTCTTTGTAAAAAATACAATGATAACCCCCAGAAAGCCAGCCGGCCCTTTGATCTGGACCGTTGCGGGTTTATTATGGCTGAAGGCGCAGGTACCATAGTACTTGAGGAGTATGAGCACGCTAAAAAAAGAGGAGTACCGATTTTAGCTGAGCTTGCCGGCTATGGGGCTACTTGTGATGCGCATCATGTCACTGCCCCTGATCCTGAAGGGACGCCGGCTTCAAAAGCAATTGAGACTGCCCTTGGTATGGGGGGAGTTTCGAAAGATGATTATCTGTATATCAATGCCCATGGTACAAGCACCAAGCTCAATGATAAGATGGAGACTAATGCCATTAAGCTTGCCCTGGGTAAGAATGCCTATAAAATCAATATCAGCTCTACCAAGTCTATGACCGGCCATACAATTGGTGCAGCTGGTGCAATTGAATTTATTGCAGCGTGTTTAGCCATAAGAAACAAAGTTATTCCTCCTACCATCAATTACGAGACTCCCGATCCTGATTGTGACCTGAATTATACACCAAATAAAGCAGTTGAGCGCGATGTTAAAGTAGCATTGTCCAATTCTTTAGGATTTGGTGGTCACAATGCCACCTTGCTTATTAGAGAATTTAAATAAGAATTTATGGGCTTAACACTGGTAGAGAAGATACTTTTACGGGCTTCTTCCAGCAAAGAGCTGGCGGACTTTATTTATGCCAGGCTTGATTTCTGCTTTGGAAATGATATTACTGCGCCCTTAGCAGTAAAAGAGTTTGATAAGGCGCAATTTAGCGCGGTGTTTAACGCTAATAAAATAGGGTTTGTGTGTGATCACTTTGTTCCGGCCCGAGATTTTAAGGCTGCCAACAACGTAAAGCTTTTGCGTGAATTTGCCACGCGTTTTAAAATCAAACATTTCTTTGATATTGATACCTGCGGTATTGAGCATGTATTCTTAATTGAGCAGGGCCTGGTCTGTCCCGGAGCATTGGTAATCGGAGCTGATTCCCATACCTGTACTTTTGGTGGAATTGGAGCAGCATCATTTGGAGTGGGCTCGACGGATTTAGCCGCAGCAATGAAGAGCGGAAGATGTTGGTTTAAGATGCCCCAAACTATTAAGTTTATCTATAAAGGAAAGCTTAATAAGTGGGTTTGCGGTAAAGACCTTATTCTTTCTACCATTGGAAAAATAGGCGTAGATGGTGCGCTTTATAAAGTAATGGAATTTTCCGGCCCGGTGATAAAAAAGATGGGGGTGGAGGAGCGCCTTACGATGACTAACATGGCAATTGAAGCCGGGGCAAAGACCGGGGTAATTGAGCCGGATGAGACTACCTTTAAGTATCTGCGCCAGGTTCAGGGAAAGAAATTTAAGTTTAAGCCCGCAATGCGTAAACTCAAAAGTGATATGGACGCAAAATATTCTGAGGTAATCGAGATTGATGTGACAAAGATGCAGCCCCAAGTAGCTTGTCCGCACCTGCCCAGCAATGTAAAGGGTGTAGGGGCACTGCGTAAAATAAAGCTGGATCAGGTTGTGATTGGCTCCTGCACTAATGGCAGGATTTCAGATTTACGTATTGCTGCTAAGATTTTAAAGAAAAAAAGAGTAAAGAAGGGGTTACGGGTCATTGTAATTCCTGCCAGCCATATAATTTATCGAGCGGCAGAAAAAGAAGGGTTGCTGAAGGTATTTTTTGAAGCCGGCTGTATTGTGAGCCCGCCGACCTGCGGACCTTGTTTAGGAGGACATGGCGGGATTTTAGATAAAGGAGAGGTAGCACTGGCTACTACTAACAGGAATTTTATCGGGCGCATGGGTCATCCGGAGAGCTTTGTATATTTAAGCTCACCCGCAGTTGCGGCAGCCAGTGCAATTAAAGGCAGGATTACCCACCCTGATGAGGTAAGTTAAGTCATGCAATTAAAGGGAAAAGCGCATAAATTTGGTGACAATATAAATACTGATGATATAATTGCTGCTAAATACCTGGATTCCCAGGATGAGCTCTTTTTAGGTTCAAAGTGCATGGAAAATATCGATGCGGGCTTTGCCAGAAATGTCGCTAAAGGCGATATAATTGTTGCTGGTAAAAACTTCGGCTGTGGCTCAAGTCGGGAGCATGCTCCCTGGAGTATCAAGGGCTGCGGGATCTCGCTTGTAATTGCCAAGAGCTTTGCCCGTATTTTTTATCGTAACTGCATTAATACCGGATTGCCGATTCTAGTATGTAGTGATGCGGATAAAATAGCTAGTGGCGATACACTTGAGGTAGACTTAGCAAACGGTATTATAAAAGATCTGACAAAAAATAAAACATTTAAGTCTGAGAAATTTCCTCCTTTTATGCAGGAAATCATAAAAGAGGGAGGACTTATCAGTTGGATCAAAAAAGAAAACAGGAGCGGAAGATGAAGACCTATAAAATAGCAGTTTTACCCGGAGACGGTACTGGCCCGGAAGTGGTGGGGGAAGGAATGAAGGTACTGACTGCAGCAGAGTCTAAATTCGGCTTTCGCACCCAAAGAGCTGATTATGATCTGGGTGGGGAGCGCTATTTAAAGACTGGGGAAATACTTCCGGAATCAGTGCTAGAGGAACTCAAGGGTTTTAATGCTATTTATCTGGGCGCAATCGGCGATCCCCGCGTAAAGCCCGGGATTTTGGAGAAGGGGATTCTTCTGCGCCTTAGGTTTATGCTTGATCAATATATTAATCTAAGGCCGGTTGTGCTTTATGATAAACGGTTCTGTCCGCTGGTTGATAAAAGCGAAGAGGATGTTGACTTTGTGGTGGTAAGAGAAAACACCGAAGGCCTTTACTGCGGAACCGGTGGGTTTTCGAAAAAAGGAACCATTGATGAGGTAGCAGTGCAGGAGAGCGTTAATACCTATAAAGGAGTAGAGCGCTGCGTTAGGTATGCCTTTGAGTATGCCAAAAAAAGAAACAAAAGAAAACAGCTGACGCTTTGCGGAAAGACCAATGTATTGACCTTTGCCTTTGATTTGTGGGAGCGCGTCTTTTATAAGGTTGCTAAGGAATACCCTGATATTAAAACTGATTATGCTCACGTGGATGCTACTTGTATGTGGATGGTTAAAAACCCGGAGTGGTTTGATGTGATTGTCACTGACAATATGTTCGGTGATATCATCACTGATTTGGGTGCAATCATTCAGGGTGGGATGGGTATTGCTGCCGGCGCAAATATAAACCCTAAAGGGACCTCAATGTTTGAGCCTATTGGCGGCAGTGCTCCCAAATATACTGGTAAGAATGTAATCAATCCTCTGGCAGCAATTTGTGCGCTCTCAATGATGCTCGATACCTTGGGAGAGGAGAAGGCAGCCAAAGCAGTGGAAGATGCAGTAAAAAAGGTAGTGAGAGAGAAGCTAGAAAGTCTTTCCGCGGGGAAAATGGGATATTCTACCAGTGAAGTAGGAGATCTGGTAGTTAAGAATCTGTAAAATAAGTACCGAGGCAGAGATGAAAAAATACAATGTTGCAGTAATTGGAGTAGGAGCAGTAGGGATAGAGATTTTACGCAGCTTAAAGGCGCGTAATTTCCCGCTTGATAATCTGCGCGTATTTGCGCGTTCAAGCAGAGAAATTAAGGTAGATAATGATTCCTACCAGGTAGAAGCCATTGAAGGGTCTGAGTTTAGTGGCATTGATATTGCGCTGTTTGCCGGCACTGAAGGTGAAAAAGGAGCCTCCGTACTTTATGCCCAGAAGTTTATTGAGCAGGGCGCAGTAGTAATAGATAATGGCAATGATTTTCGCCTTCAAAAAGGAGTGCCCTTGGTAATCCCTGAGGTAAACAGGGATAAGATAAAAACTCACAAAGGCCTTATTGCCAATCCCAATTGTACTACGATTCAGGCTTTGGTTGCATTGGGAGGAATCCATAAAGCGCTGGGGCTTAAGAAATTTATCCTTACTAGTTTTCAGGCGACTTCCGGCGCGGGAAAGAAACCTGCAATAGGGTTGTGGGAAGAGACTAAGCAGCTGGTTGAAAATAATAAAACTAATGATTTTGATCATCTTAATAAAGAGATTAAGGGTGAGCCGCTAGGGTTTTCACATCAGATTGCGTTTAATGTCATTCCTCAAATCGGAGGATTTGGTGATGATAACTATACCAGTGAAGAGTGGAAAGTAGTAAAAGAGACCCATAAGATTTATGGGGATGATACGATTAATATCAGTGCAACTTGCGTAAGAGTCCCGGTATTTACTTCTCACTCTGAGGCGATTTATTTTACGGTGCGAAAAAAAGCTACCTTAGCGCGCATAGAGGAGATTTTAAAAGCGTCAGAGGGAGTAGTCTATTTTTCTGATTCTTTTCCTTTGCCCCTTGAGGTTGAAGCAAAGGATGAGGTCTATGTAGGCAGGCTGCGCCGCGATCCTTTTGAGGAGAATTCATTCTGGCTGTGGTGTGTAGCTGATAACTTACGTAAAGGTGCTGCTTTAAACGCCGTACAGATTGCCGAAGAGCTCATAAAGTAATTGCTAGTTTCTCCTGGCACATTCCGCAAACAAACCACAAAAAATGATGCGAAATATCTTTGCCGAAGTGGAGTATGAGGGAACCAGCTATTTTGGATTCCAGATACAGAATAAAAAAGACAGACGCGAAGTAACTGTGCAGGAGGTCCTTGAAAAAGCATTAGGGCGCCTCTTTAAAGAAAAAATAAGAATTGACTATGCTTCCCGCACTGACCGCGGAGTGCATGCCAGGGCCCAGGCAATAAACTTTAAAGTAAAGACAAATATCAAGACTTCCCAGATAAAGAAGGCCCTGAATTCGTTCTTACCCTCTGATATTAAAATAAAAGTCTTAAAGTATTTAGGATGCGATTTTAATGCCCGCTTTAAGGCTCAATCCAACAAATATCGCTATTTAATCTTTCGCAAAAAAAAACCGTCCGTATTCTGGCGAAATTTCACCTGGCATATTGATGAGCCATTAGATATTGAAAAGATGAAGAAAGCGGCCAAAGCTTTGGTGGGGCGCAGGGATTTTTCTCTGTTTGCAAGAAGTGCTAAAGATTATAAGCACTGTATCCGCTGTGTTAAGGATATCACCTTTAGCCAACGAGATGGATTGCTTTACGTTGATATTGAGGCTGATGCCTTCCTAAGAAATATGGCACGTAACATCGTCTCTTTCCTGGTAAAGGTAGGTAAGGGAGAGTTTGAGACTGGAGATGTCAATGCAATCTTAGAGGCTAAAACCTCTTATGTTAATAAGCCCGCACCGGCCCAGGGGCTTTATCTCTATAAGGTCAATTATCCTTAAGGCCTTTAGATTCTTGTCGTTAGGTATTTTTATTCCCTGACTATTTGATGGATTTTTTTAAGGAAAATGGTATAATCCTATATTACATAAGATAATTTAATACTTTCCATGAGAAAAATCTGCTTAATTTTATTGATTTTTGTGGCTTTTTTTAGCTGTGGCTGTCACTCTGTGCGTCGCAAATTCGTGCGCAAGAAAAGGGTTGAAAGAGAGGTGCCGGTTTATGTTGATTTTAAAGAATATCCAGAGGTGCCTTCAACTGACGCCTATATTAACTATTATCTTTATGTGCGGGGCTGGTTGGATGAGCTTTTAGGAGCGCTTGATAAAGGTACCAGCTATAAAAGAAAAAGAAGGGCAATTGATGAGACGCTTATGAATTTAGAGCAGATCATGGTTTTTTTAAGTGATGATGGCCGCGAAAGAATATACCCCATATATAATGGGTTTGTTGAGGTGGCTGAAGATATAAAAAAGAACCGCACCATGAGTGAAAACAAAGCAAACACCTTAATTAAGAAAATAGAGCGTTTAAAGAGAGAGTTCGAGAAAGATTTCAATTATGTTGATGCGGAAAAATGGATGTTATAACGTTAAAAAACTTTGTACTGGGAGATTTAGCCACCAACAGTTATCTGCTTTTTGATCAAAATACCAAAAAAGCCTTTCTCATTGATGCTCCCCATCCCGGTGATGAAATCCAACAATTTATCCGCGAGACTAGCCTGGATTTACGTTTCTGTTTACTTACCCATGCCCATTTTGATCACATCGGGGCAATAGAGAAATTAAGCTGCCCATTTTATGTTCACAGCGAGGATACCCCTTTTCTTAAAAATCCCGATTTAAACGGCTCTAGTTTTTTTGGCTCACCCTTTACAGTTGAAAAGGACCCCTTGCTGTTAGAGGAGACTGCAATTGACCTTGAATCTTTTCATCTTGAAATCTTACATACTCCGGGCCACACCCCGGGCTCAATAACGATAAAAATAGGCAATTGGCTCTTTAGCGGAGATGCTGTTTTCTTTGACTCGGTGGGAAGAACCGATCTTCCCATGGCTTCCCATGAGCAGTTGATTAATTCCATAAAGAAAAAAATATTATCATTGCCCGAAGATACTATTATTTATCCGGGGCATGGTCCTTCAACCACTGTAGAAAGAGAGAAAAGACACAATCCTTTTTTAAGTTAAATGGAAGTTTTTCGCGAGGCATTTCTTGACTATCTTAAAATAGAAAGAGGTCTTTCCAAAAACTCCCTCCTTTCTTACGAGTTGGATTTAAAAAAGTACCTTGATTATTTAGGAAAAAAAGGAGTAACAGAGCCGGCTAGGGTTGCGCGCGAAGATATCACGGACTTTCTTTTTTCCCTGCGCCAGCGCATTACCCCTAATAGTATTGCCCGCACTCTTTCTACTGTTAAAAATTTTCACCGTTTTCTGGTGCGGGAAAAAATCACCCCTAATGACCCATCTCATCTTGTAGAGACCCCCAAGCTTGATAAAAAAATTCCTTCCTATTTAACCTTTGATGAGGTGACCAGGATTTTAAAAGCTCCTAATTTAAAGACTGTCCAGGGCCTAAGAGACCGTGCAATTCTGGAATTAATGTATGCGGCAGGGCTTCGGGTCTCAGAGCTAGCTACCCTAAAGGCTTCGGACCTTAACCTGGAAGTAGGGTTTGTCAAATGCAAGGGTAAAGGTTCTAAAGAGCGTATTATTCCAATGGGAAAAATCGCCCAGCAGTTTCTTGAGAAATATCTTGAGCGCGCAAGGCCTAAATTAGTCAAGAATAAAATTTCAGTGTATTTATTTCTGGCCCAAGGCGGGCGTACTCTAAGTCGGCAAAGTATCTGGAAGATGATAAAAGCAACTGTTAAGAAGGTGGGGATAAAAAAGAAAGTAAGCCCTCATACTCTGCGTCATTCCTTTGCTACTCATTTATTGGAGCGCGGCGCGGATTTACGCAGTGTGCAGGAGATGCTGGGCCATTCCAGTATTACCACTACTCAGATTTATACCCATATAAACCAGACTAGATTAAAAGATATACACCGAAGGTTTCACCCCCGTGCTAAAGGCTAAGAGTTGATTAGATGGAGCGAAAACTAAAAAAAATTCCCAAGCATTTTCAGGAGATTCTAAAGGTTGCCTCTAGGATTGCGGCGCGCTCTGGTTTTAAAATATATCTAGTAGGCGGGGTAGTAAGGGATCTTATTTTAGGAAAAGCCATTTTTGATTTAGATATTGTGGTTGAGCCCGATGCAATTGGCTTTGCACAAACTCTAGCCCAACACTTTAAGACCAAATTCAGACGCCACCATACTTTTGGTACCGCCACGGTATATTTTGGAAAATATAAAATAGATTTTGCTACTGCCCGCAAAGAGCATTATCCTCATTGGGGCGCACTGCCTAAAGTGAGCCCGGTAACTTTAAAAGAGGATTTGTTTCGAAGAGACTTTACGATAAATGCCATGGCCTTAAGTCTTAATAAGAAAGACTACGGCCAGATCATTGATTTCTATAATGGCCTTACCGATTTAAGAAAAGGCCTGATACGCATCTTACATCCTGATAGTTTTCTTGAGGACCCTACCCGGATTTTGCGTGCGATTCGCTTTGAGCAACGGTTTTCTTTTAAGATTGAGAAAAATACCTACAACTTAATGAAGGAGGCGCTAAAGGTAGGGGCAATCAGGTTTGTGCATGCGCACCGGCTGCGGGATGAAATTATTCTTATCTTAAAGGAGCCCCAGCCTTATCGCTATATTAAAAGACTCGATAAGCTTACCAAGCTCTCTTTTATTGATGACAGATTAAGACTGAACTTGGCTACCTACCAGCTTCTGGCAAGGGTAAAGAAAGCAATCACTTCTTACAAAAAGAGATTTAAGAAGCATCGAAAATTAGATGAGTGGCTCCTGTATCTGGCGGCGGTGGTGATTAATTTGGGGCAGGAGCGGATTGTAAAGTTTTTACAACGGTTTGATTTACGAAAAGGAGAGAAAATACGTATTCTTTCAATAAAGGAGAACCTTAAAAAAGTAAAAAGAATCGGCAAAAAAACTACTCCTTATGTAGTATATCAGTTCTTAAATCCTTTGAGCTTTGAGGCAATTGTGTTTTTCTACGCCTACTATAACCAGAAAATGATAAAGAAAAATATCGAATTATTCTTTGATGAGCTGGCAAAAGTACGCCTTAAAACAAAAGGAGGCGATCTTAGTAAGTTGGGCATAAAGCCCGGCACGATTTATACGCGGGTTTTTGAAAAACTACTCAAGGCCAAGCTTAATAAGGGCCTTAAGACAAAACAAGAAGAACTCAAAGAGGCCGCAAAGATTTTTCAACGGGCCACCAAGAAAGAGCCGGGTTTATAAAAATATTGATAATAAAGAGAGTTTGCGTTATAATTGCGTCTTTTAAAGATGTTTATCGGATACCTTAAACTTAATATTTTTATTCCGCATTGCCGTTCCCTCAAAGACAAGCGCCAGGTTGTAAAAAGGGTAAAAGAGAGAGTAAGAAACAATTTTAACGTTTCAGTAGCAGAGCAGCCATCCGATAAATGGCAAGCCTGTGAGCTGTCATTTACCTGCGTAAACTACACCCGTAATCACGTTGACGGCATGATTGATCGCATTGAACAGTACATAAGAGGATTTTACGATATTAATATTGTAGAGAGCGAAAAAGAAGTACTTTAGGAGAGGTAAAAAAATGTCAGTACGCATGGATAAAATCAATAAGGAAATCCAAAAGCAGCTTATGGCTATCATACAAGAAGACATTGATGACCCGGTCTTAGAATTCTTATCAATCACCAGAGTAGCTACCAGCTCTGATTTACATGAAGCCCGCGTCTATTATAGTCTTTTAGATGAAAGCAAATACGATAGAGCAAAAGAGTCACTGGATAAGATGAATAAATTCATCCGTATGAACCTGGGTAAAAGAATCAGAATAAAGATTTTACCGCAGCTTAAGTTTATCCCCGATGATACGATAAGATACAGTGTGGATATTTACCATAAAATAGAGGAGATAACCGAGGAAGACAAACAAAGGCACAATCAAGATGAAGAAAGTGATTAAAAAGATACTGGAAAAAATAAAAAACAATAAAACTTTCCTTATTACCTCCCACATGAACCTGGAGGGTGATGCTTTGGGTTCAGAGCTTGCGATGTATTTATTTCTTAAGAAATTAAAGAAGAAAGTGCTGATTTGCAATAACGATCCTACTCCCCAGATTTATGAATTCCTGCCCTTTTCCAGAGTGATAAGGCCGAGCCTAAAGGATGAGAAGTTTGATGTGGCCCTGGTCTTGGATTGTTCTGATTCATCCCGCGTGGGTAAGGTAAAAGATTATCTGAGCAATGCCCGCTGTATTATTAATATTGATCATCATATCAGCAATACTTCTTTTGGAGATATTAACTGGGTAGGGCCTAATTACAGCTCTGCCTGCCAGATGCTTTATAAGCTTTTCGCACATCATGGGATTATGGATAGAAATATCGCTGTTTGTCTTTATACCGGTATTTTTACTGATACCGGAAGCTTTACCTATGCCAATACCAATCAAGAAACGCATAAAGTAATTTCTTCTTTGATGCAGTATGAAATTAATCCCCACCATATTGATGAGAATCTGCACAGTCTCTGCAGTCCGCAGGATTTATCATTCATTAGT
Organism: Candidatus Omnitrophota bacterium; assembly: GCA_020352775.1. Taxonomy (GTDB): domain Bacteria; phylum Omnitrophota; class Gorgyraeia; order Duberdicusellales; family 4484-171. The sequence continues at coordinate 904,060 of CP070684.1, read as the reverse complement.
AAAATCACCTCTTCCTTAAAGTATGATGGCCGCAAAAAGATATGCTGGTCTTTGATACGTAAATGGGAGGATAAAGGCTTTGATCTTACCGAGGTGATTTTTTCAGTCATGCGGTTACTGCGAGAGGTAGAGGTATTTTTACTTTTTAAGAAATTGGATAGAGGAAAGGTGCGGGTAAACTTTCGTTCCCGCAATTATGTTGATGTGAATCACATTGCGCAGTTCTTTGGGGGCGGAGGTCATAAGCGCGCCAGCGGCACAACCATTGAGGGAAGCTTAGAGTCAGTGGAAAGAAATGTGATTCACTTTGTTAAAAGATATACCAACGGCTTAAAAACAAGGAAAAAAAGATAAAAGAGGTTATGGTGATGGCAGGATATAATAAGCAAGGGATCATGCTCATAAATAAACCTCAAGGAATGACTTCACATGATGTGGTTGATCGTGTACGCCACAAATTGGGTATGCAGCGGGTGGGGCATGCCGGAACCCTTGATCCCTTAGCAGAGGGTCTTCTTATATTATTGGTGGGTAGAGCCACAAAGCTTTTTGCGCGCTTTGCCGGGTTTGATAAGGAATATCTGGGAGCATTGAAGTTAGGGGAGGTAACTACTACCGGAGATTCACAGGGCCAACTTCTTAAAAAGAACGATTATGGATTATTAGACCAGGAGAGGGTGCGAGAAGCTTTTTCCCATTTTGAGGGTGAAATTGAACAGGTGCCTCCGATGGTAAGCGCGCTGCGGGTGGGGGGTAAAAGACTATATGAGCTGGCACGTAAAGGTATTGTAGTAGAGCGAGCCCCGCGCAAAATAAAAATATCCACTTTAAAGATTTTAGATATTAATATCCCGCATGTAGGGTTTTACGTTAAGTGCTCCAAAGGGACCTACATTAGAAAGCTTGCCGAAGATATCGGCCAATCTCTGGGCTGTGGAGCCCATATCACAAAGATAAAAAGAGTGGGTATTGGGCCCTTTAAATTAGAGGAAGCGATAGAGTTGGATGCGATCCATGAAAGTCATCTACGAAACGCTGCCTTCTAGGCGAATAGAATGCATTGCAACAGTAGGTGTCTTTGACGGCATTCATCTGGGGCATCGCTTTATTATCAGTAAAATAAAAAAAGAATGCCAGCATAAAAAACTCGCCTCACTCGTTATTACTTTTGACCACCCCCCTGAACTTTTCTTAAAAAAGCCCTTTTCAGGCTACATCACTAACCTTAAAGAAAAAGAGCGTCTCATGAGCAATTCGGGAATAGACTATTTATGGGTTCTTAAGACCGGGCCTTCGGTTCTAAAGCTGACCGGAGAGGAATTTATCGCCCATATCCTTAAATATTTTAAAGTAACAAAGTTTATCGTGGGAGAGGATTTTCGTTTTGGATACAGGGGAAGACACGATATTTATTATCTTGAGCATCTGGCGCAAAAGTATGAGTTTGATCTTAGCGTGGTTAAGAAAAGAAAAAAGAGCGGGTTTGTGATGAGTAGCTCTATTATACGCCATCTGATACAGAAGGGAGATTTTAAGGAGGCAGAAAGATTACTGGGCCGCAAATATATTGTACATGGCAATGTCATTAAAGGAATCGGCATTGGAAAAAAAATCGGATTCCCTACTATAAATTTTTCTCCTGCCAAACATGTTCTTCCCGCACCAGGAGTGTATGCTGGTTATGTGCGCGTAGCAAAGAAGAGTTACTGTGCGGCAATCAATATCGGTATAAGGCCGACGGTCTCTAAGTCAAAAAGAGTTGTGGCTGAGGCACACATTATAAATCTAAAAAAGAAGCTTGCGACAAAAACAATCACGGTCGGTTTCTTAGGTAAAGTAAGAAAAGAAAAAAAATTCTCTTCGTTAAAAGGTTTACAACGTGCAATTAAGAACGATATCAAGACAATCCGCAAACGTTACTGTATTCCTTCCTAACATTTAATCTTTTTTTTCACCCAAATTTTTCCAAAAAATTTCTTTTAACTCCTTCCTATATATAGTAGGGCCTCTCTGTGTTTATGCACAACTTATTGTGCAATAGCGATTTATTTATGAGATTGTCTTGACAAAGAGGGTGTGGAGGGGTATATTTATGATGTGGAGTAAAATGGAGGAAAGTGGAATGTGGTACGGCGAGTTTATCCATACACTCGACGAAAAAGATAGATTTATTCTTCCGGCGAAGTTCCGGGAGAAGGTCAAGGCTTTAGACAACAGGATTTTTTACCTAACAAGAGGTTTCGAGCATTGCCTTGCTCTTTATAGCTATGAGGAGTGGCAGAAGCTGGTGGAAAAGTTAAAGACCCTTTCTTTTACCAAGAGAGAGTCGCGGCTTTTTAACCGCCAGTTTTTTAGCGGAGCGCAGGAATTAATCTTTGATGCTCAAGGGCGGGCAATAATCCCTGAGTATCTTAAAGAGTATGCCAGGATTAAGCGCGACATCGTGATTGTGGGAGTGGCCGAGCGTATCGAAATATGGGCACGTTTAGAATGGAAAAAATTCTTTGAAGAAAATAAAGATCGGTTTGAAGAGGTAGCAGAAAACCTCTTTGAATAAATAAAAAGGAGGGGAGGCATGAAAAAACGTATCATTCGCCCTAAACTCACCAAAAAAGAGGCTACGCAGAAAGCCATGAAGCGTATCATGCATTCAAAACTTTTTCCTCTTTCAGGATTTCAGATTTGCCAGATGTATTCTAAGGCTGAAAAAGTCGGCGTTAACTAAAAAATGGGTGTTCTATATTCAGAGCCAGAACTAATGGAAGAGCTATGGCACTATCCAGTATTGTATCGGGAGGTCTTAGAGTTGCTCGCGATCAATCGGCGCAAACTCATTGTGGATTGTACGATTGGGGTGGGGTCTCTGGCGTTGAAGTTTTTTGAGGCAATGAAGCCGGATGCATTTCTAATCGGCATTGATAAAGATGGCGAATCGCTTGAGGTGGCAAGGCGCAATTTAGGACCTTTTGAGGGTAGATTTGTTTTACGAAAGAGTGACTTTTTTAATGTAGCCGGAGTACTTAAAGACTTAGGCATTCTCGGGGTAGATGCATTGATTTTTGACCTGGGCATTTCGACTTATCAGCTAAGTAGTACCGAGAGAGGATTTAGCTTTTTAAAAGAGGGGCCGTTGGATATGCGTATGGATAAAGACGCTTTTGTTTCTGCTTATGATTTGGTCAATAACTTAAGTGTGGGGGAATTGACCCGGATTTTTAAAAAATTCGGCGAAGAGCGCTATGCCAAAAAAATCGCCCATTTTATAGTTCAAGCTCGAAGAAGAGCTCCGATTTCAAGTACTACGGAGCTGGCAGGAGTGGTTATGCAGGCTTTCCCGCCCAAAAAACGATATGGTCGGATTCATCCTGCAACCAGAATCTTTCAGGCATTAAGAATCGCGGTTAATAGAGAACTTGAGGTGTTGGGAGAAAGCATTGAGATTGCGACCTCTCTTCTTAATAAAGGAGGAAGAATCGGGGTTATTTCTTTTCATTCGCTGGAGGATAGGATTGTTAAGCATACTTTTAAGAATTTAGCATCAAGCCATGTTTTAGAGATCATCACAAAAAAACCGGTTTCTCCTACACTTGGAGAAATTGAAGAGAATAGCGCTTCTCGTTGTGCAAAATTAAGGGTAGCAGAAAAACTATGATTAGAAGACGTCATTTTATTGTGTCCGGTATTATTTTCTTTATCGCCTTTTTCTATCTTCATTTAAAAGTCCATACTTATGTCGTTGCCTACCAATTACAGGAGAATTATCTGGCCTACAACAACATCCTTGATAAGAGAGACCACCTGCGGTATAATTTTGCCAAGCAAGTTTCGTTGCATAAAATAAACCAGTGGGCACAGGATAATGATTTTTCTCCTGTGGAGCGAGAGCGGATAATTGCTTTGAATTTAGAACAAAAGAGCCAGCCCAGATTTAAAATTGAAGTCGCCGCTTTGCTCGATCGTTTATTGGGAATCCCCACCGGCTCTGCCGAAGTCCTGGCAGAGGATGGCAGATAAAACCTAAAATCAGTTTTTGCCGTCTTTAATTTAAGTAGGATTTTGGGAGAAATTGCCTCTTCTATTTGTACCCCATTATTAGTTATTTAACGTGAAAATAAAAGGAAAACGCGCATATTACGTTTATTATTTCTTTCTTTGCCTCTTTATCGCGCTGGCGCTTCGCATTTTCTATTTGCAGATATTCCAGAAAGACTTCTTGCAAAACCTCGCCAATAAGCAGCATTATCGCATTATCCCTATTGAAGGCAGCAGGGGTAAAATCTTTGACCGTCAAGGAAGGATTTTTGTTACGGACATAAAGTGTTATTCGGTTTTTGCCGACCCCCAGTTAGCTAGCGATCCCGCTAAAAGCGCAAAAGTATTAGCACCTCTTTTAGGTGTCTCAAAAGAGGAATTAATCCAAACACTTAACAAGAAAAATAGAAGATTTGAGTGGCTAAAAAGAAAGGTTAGCTGGGAGGAAAAGGAAAAGATAAAAACCTTAGGTTTAAGAGAAGTGGGCATGTTGCGTGAAGAAAAACGCTTTTATCCTCAGGAAACATTAGCATCTTGTGTGCTGGGCACGGTTGATATCGACAATAAAGGACTGGAGGGGTTAGAGCTGAGTTACGATAGTTATCTTAGGGGAAAGCAGGGGTGGGTGCGTATTTTACAGGATTCAGCCTCCCGTCAACTCATTCTTTCACCGCAGGCGGTTGCTCCCCAGCCCGGAACTGATATAGTCTTGGCGATTGATATGCAGATTCAATACTGGGCCCAGAAGCATCTTGAGGAAACCGTGCGTGAATTCAGGGCCAAAGGAGGCGCAGCCATAGTTATGGATGCCCAGAGCGGCCAGATTTTAGCGATGGCTAATTATCCTAATTTTGACCCCAATAATATAACAAAGAAATCCCTCAAATTCATAAAGAATAGGGCGGTATGCGATATGTTTGAGCCCGGCTCAGTATTTAAAATCGTTACCCTCATTGCCGCAATAGATAGCGGTGCGTTCCAGCCACAGCGGCGGATTTTCTGTGAGAATGGGGAGTGGAAGATTCCAGGGACGGTTTTAAATGATTGGAAGCCTTTTGGTGAATTGAGTTATATGGAAGCATTTAAGAATTCAAGTAATATCGGGGTTGCTAAAATTGCCATATCTTTGGAGAAGGATATGTTTTATTTATACATAAAAAAATTAGGTTTTGGTGAACTTAGCGGAGTTGATTTTCCCGGAGAGATACCAGGGATGCTGCGCCACTATACTAAGTGGTCCCGGACTTCTTCATATATTGTTCCTATTGGCCAAGAGGTAGGGGTTACACTCCTGCAGTTGGTGCGTGCTTATGCTGCAGTGGCCAATGGCGGATTTTTAGTCACGCCCTCCATTGTTAAATCAGTTCGGGTGCATGGGTTTGACAAGGAGGTGCCCCTAGAGCGTTATCGAGTTATTTCAGAGGAAGCAGCAAGTCTTACAGCTCAGGTGCTTATCAAAGTGGTAGAGGATGGAACAGGTACGCTTGCCCATATTAAGGGAATGACCGTAGGAGGTAAGACCGGAACCGCCCAGAAGTATGATCCCCAGGTGGGTAGTTATTCGCTCACAAAGTATCGTGCTTCATTCGTAGGGTTTGTGAGTAATTTTGAGCCTGCGTTAGTGATTGGGGTTACAATTGATGAGCCCCAAAAGGCTCACCTGGGCGGAACAGTGGCTGCACCTCTTTTTCAAAGAATCGCGCAAAAAGCAATCGCCTATATGAAAGGTGAAGTTAAAACTAGCAAACAATGAACGTAAGAGAACTTTTTTCTGACCATAATCTGGATAAAAGCTTAGGGCAAAAAACTGTAAAAGGTATTTGCGATGATTCCCGTTCTCTTAAAGACGGAGAGCTTTTCTTTGTGAGAAGAAGAAAAAACTTTGATATATTTTCAGTATTGGCTAAGGTAGAGCAAAAAGCACTGGCACTCGTTGCTGATGCTAAAGATAAGATTAAGGTGAAAAAAGTAGTTAGGAAAGCGGCAGTTATCTTCGTAAAGGATGTAGAAAAAGAATTCCATCGGGTAGCAGAGCGCTTTTATAAATGGGATAAAAATAATCTGCAAGTTATTGGGGTGACCGGAACAAATGGAAAGACCACGGTAACAAACCTTATTTATTATTTTTTAAAAAAGCTAGCTAAAGAAGCTTCTTTGGTGGGCACTGTAAATTACTGTATCGCAGGAAAGAAGAAAAAGGGAACTCATACCACCCCGGATTATCTTTCGTTGCGAAAGCTCATCGCAGAGGCTGAGAAGGCCAGAGCCAGATACATGGTGATGGAGGTTTCATCGCACGGGGCTGCGCAAGAAAGGATAAAAGGAATTGAATTTTCACATTGTGTGTTTACGAATTTAAGCCGGGACCATCTTGATTATCACAAGACAATGGAAAGTTATTTCAATGCCAAAAAAAGTTTCTTTTTAAACAATAAAGACGCGGTATTTATTATAAACATTGATGATCCCTATGGAAAGAAACTGGCTGAATTAAATAAGAATGCAATTACTTACGGATTAAGGCAGGGAGCAAAGTTGTGTGCCAAAAACATAAAATTAGGCAGGCGCCAGACAACTTTTGATATTGTCTGGAAAAGTAAGGCCTGGAGGGTACGCAGCGCTTTAGTGGGTGAACATAATGTATCTAATGTGCTGGCAGCTTTGGCAACACTTTTTTCCTTGGGGTTTTCACCCAGAGATGTTATTGGCCATAGCAGCTCGTTTCCTAGCGTAGAAGGAAGGTTAGAAGAGGTTGGAGCGGATGTATTTATAGATTATGCCCATACTCCGGATGCGTTGGAAAAAGTACTCTTAGCCCTAAAAGATATTGGCTATGCTAATACGGTGTGTGTGTTTGGCTGTGGGGGTCAGCGAGATAAGGGTAAGCGGCTTCTTATGGGTGCAATTGCCGATAAATACACTACGTTTTCTTTTATTACCTCTGATAATCCCCGCAATGAAGACCCGCTAAAGATTTGTGAACAGGTAAAAAAAGGCTTTAAGAAAAATAATTACGCCGTTATACTTAAAAGAAAGGATGCCATAAAAGAAGCGCTTAAATTAAAGCCAAGGCTAAAGAATTCTTGCGTTTTGGTGGCAGGCAAAGGCCATGAGAGGTATCAGACCATAAAGAATAAAAATATACCCTTTAGTGACAGCAAAGTGATAAGAGCGGCAATGAAAAGTTAAAAATCAAGATGAAAGAGCCACTTATAAAAAGCTGCAAAACTTTAGAAAAATTGATTAATTCCTTGAAGGTGATTAATCAGGGGAGGTTTCGGCCCATTGGGGGATTTTCTATTGATAGTCGTTCTCTTAAAAAGGGAGATTGCTTTATTGCTCTTTATGGCAGGCATCATGATGGGCATAATTTTATATCTCAGGCTATCACAAATGGAGCCTCTTGTGTAATTTCCCAGAAAAATATCCAGTCCGTATCTAAAGTTCCTGTTTTTGTGGTCAAAGACAGTTATGCACCGCTTGAAGAATTAGTACGCTATATTCGCGAGATCAAAAACCCTTTTGTTTTCGCAATCACTGGCTCGGTGGGTAAAACCACTACTAAAGAGATGCTGAGCTTTATTTTGGAGGGCCGCTTTAAGGTATTAAAGAATGAAAAGACTGAAAATAATATTCTGGGGGTAGCTAAAACCATACTTTCCTTAACGGATCAGGAGATGCTGGTATTAGAGCTGGGCACCAATGCACCGGGAGAAATAGAGCGCCTGGCCCGAATGTGTATGCCGGATGTGGGAATAATCACTTTTATTAAAGCAGTTCATTTAGAAGGTTTAAAAAGCTTAAAGGGGATACGAAAAGAAAAGACCGCTCTTTTAAAATCCAATCCCAGGATGCGGGCAGTGCTTAATGGCGACGACCCTCTGTTAGGGGGATTAAACAGTAATAAGCGCACCTATTGGTTTGGCAGGGCTAAAACCAATAATCTTTGGGCCCAGATTCTTAAACTGGGCCAGAGGAGTTGTGAGTTTACGGTAAAGAATAAGTTTAGGCTTACCCTTGGCGTTCCTTTTGAGGGATTTATATATAATGCTTTGGCAGCAATGCAGGGGGCGCAGCTGGCCAATATCCCCTTAAAAGATTCATTGGCAAGGATGAATCGCTTCAAGGGGTTTCCTGCTCTCAGGATGGAGTTTAAGGAAAATAAAGGTTATGCCGTGCTTAATGATGCCTACAATGCCAATCCTTATTCTTTAAAAGAAGCACTTAATACCGTAAAGCGATACCCTCAGAAAAAAATAGCAGTTATTGCTGATATGCTGGAGTTGGGCAAAAAAAGCGCTTATTACCATCAGAGCCTGGCTTCTCCTATCCTAAGGTGCAAATTTGAATATGTGCTTACCCTGGGGGATTATACATTTTATCTGGATAAAAGACTAAAAGAACTGGGATGTAACAATGCCTTTCATTTTTCTTCCCAAAAAGAGTTAGCGCAGTTTATCAAGGATAAATTTAGCGAGACAAAGTTAAATGAGAACCAGGAGCAAAAAGGATGGTTGATTTTTTTGAAAGGTTCTCGTAAGATGGAATTGGAGAAAATAACAGAGTATCTGGGATGATTTATCATTTACTTTACCCTTTATCAGAATATTTTTTCCCTTTTAACCTCACCCGTTATATTACCTTCCGCGGGGGATGCGCGTTTATGCTTTCTTTTGTTCTGGTGCTTTTGTTCTGGCGTTTTACCATAAGACATCTTAAGCGCATGCAAATTACCGAACACATTGATATGTATGGGAATGTGCATTTAGAGTCACTTTATGAGGGCAAAAAAGGCACTCCTACGATGGGGGGATTACTGATTCTGTTTTCGGTGTTGGTAACCACCCTGCTTTGTGCGCGCCTGGACAATTACCTTATTTGGATTGGGATTTTTGTCATGGTTTCATTAGGGGCAGTAGGATTAGCCGATGATTTTATAAAGATTAAAAGAAGAAAAGGTCTTTCCCGTACCACCAAGCTCTTACTACAAGGATTAATCGGGATAATATTAGGAGCACTGGTTGTGGTGCATAAGGACCTACCCTCTACCTTAGGGGTTCCCTTTTTTAAGAAATTCGCATTGGATTTAGGATATTTTTACGTCTTTTGGGCCGCACTTATCATTGCTGCCACTTCCAATGCTGTAAATTTTACCGATGGACTGGATGGCCTTGCCATTGGAGGCATTATCACTAATTCATTTATTTTTGGTCTGCTTAGTTATCTTGTTGGACATGTTAAGTTTGCGGATTATCTATTTATTCCTTTTGTTCCTGGAGCCGGAGAGTTGGCAATTCTTTGTTTTGCGCTGGTGGGTTCCTGCTTAGGGTTTTTATGGTTTAATTGTTATCCAGCAGGAGTTTTCATGGGTGATGTAGGAGCTTTGTCTTTGGGCGGTGTAATCGGAGCAGTAGCACTTCTTATAAAGAAGGAATTCCTTCTTTTTATTGCCGGAGGACTGTTTGTATTAGAAGCAGTGAGTGTTATCTTGCAAATGGCCTCGGTAAGATTAAGAGGCAAGAGATTGTTTCGGGCCGCGCCTTTTCATCATCATTTGCAGCTTTTGGGGTGGAAAGAACCCAAAATTATTGTTCGGCTCTGGATCGTTTCAGCGCTCTGCGCATTAATAGCACTCCTTACACTTAAGTTACGATGAACCCCGCTAATCTTGAGAAAGTATGTGTGGTGGGTTGGGGCGAGAGTGGTATCTCTTTGGTACGTTTGCTTCTTACTCTTAAGAAAGAGGTGAAGGTAACCGAGCTAAGAGAAAGAAACGAATTCGCTCCACAATTAATCGATACCATGAGTGAGAGGGGAGTGGAGTTTGAATTTGGTGGCCACAGCCCTCAGTTTATTAAAGATTGTGACCTGGTTATCTTAAGCCCGGGGGTTGATCCAGCTACTTCAGCGGTGGTTAAGAATTGTAAGGATCTGTGCATACCTTATTGTGGTGAAGTAGAGTTTTCATTCTGGTTAACAAAGGCTAGATTTATTGCGATTACCGGCACTAACGGAAAAACTACCACCTCTTTTCTGACCTACCGGCTCTTAAAGGAGAATAAAAAACGAGTGTTTTTAGGGGGTAATATCGGCATTCCGGTTTCTTCGTTCATCCTTAAAACAAAGCCGCAGGATTTAGTAGTGCTTGAGGTTAGCTCTTGTCAGCTGGAAACTATTATTAAGTTCAGGCCTTATGTTGCTGCGCTTCTTAATTTTGAACCGGATCATCTTGACCGCCATCCTTCCCTAGATGATTATTTTAAGGCTAAAATGAACATATTTAGAAATCAAAGCAGAGATGATTGGGCGCTTATAAATGAACGAATAGGATTGCGTTCTGATATTGAAAAACATATTCGGGCGCAGCTGCTCTTTTTCTCTAAAGAGTTTGATAATGAAAATTATTCTTGCGTATATAGAATCGGTTCGATTTTCGGGTTAAGTAAAGCAGATTGCATGCAGCTTTTCTCTTCTCATAAAGGATTGCCGCATCGCATGCAGCTCATAAGAAGTTTAGGGGGAGTTATTTTTATTAATGACTCTAAAGCCACTAACCCTTATTCTACGATTTGGGCCCTTAAAAATACAAAGACTCCCATTGTTCTTATTGCCGGAGGTAAGGATAAGGGCTTAAGCTATTCTGAGGCTCTTCCTTATATGCGCCGGGTAAGAAAGATTAATCTTTTCGGTGAAGCAGCTTCTAAGATACATGAAGATTTAGAGGGACGTATCAAGACCGAGGTCTTTGGTACGTTAAGGGAAGCAGTGGCCTCTTCTTTTGGAGAGGCCCAGTGCGGAGATACCGTGCTTTTCTCTCCGATGTGTTCCAGTTTTGATATGTTTTCTAATTATAAAGAGCGAGGCAAGAAGTTTATTGAGATTGTAAACAGCCTCGATAATTCCAGTTAAAGCCAGGTTCAGAGATGAATTCCATTATTTTTAGAACAAGACATTTTATAGCTGATTTACGCCACCACCGACACACGCAAGCTCAGAGCTTAAGCCCCATAAGCCGTGAGCGGCGCGCTATTTTTTTTATTATTCTCTGTATTACTTTGTTTGGCCTTTTGATGGTGTATGAGTCTTCCAGTATTTATGCCTATCGCACTACTGCTGACCCTGCTCATTTTTTTAAAAGACAATTTGCATTCTCTCTGATTGGGGTAGCATTTCTTTTCTTAACTCTTTTTGCTGATTTAGAATCATTAAGAAAAAAAAGTAAAGAAATCCTTCTTTTTACTTTTCTACTTTTGGGATTAGTGCTTTTAGTGAGTAAGAAAGTAGGCGGAGCGCGGCGCTGGATTCAGCTGTTTGGATTTAATTTTCAGCCCTCGGAATTATTAAAGATTTCCTTTTTGTTGTATTGTGCTGATTATGCCAGGCGAAAGGGAATACTTTTAAAAGATTTTAAAAAGGGACTTTTACCGCTACTGGTGGTATTAAGCGTTATTTTCACTCTGTTAGTAGTGCAGCCTGATTTAGGCACCGCTCTTTTTTGGATAAGCTGGACGCTTTTGTTTCTTTTTCTGCATCGTGCCAGGGGCAGACATCTTTTGGTTATTATTATCTTGGGTGTGGTTTTGTCTTTTTTTCTTATAAAGTTTTATCCCTATCGCTTTCGCAGAATCATTGCCTACCTTAATCCTTTTGCTGACCCCAAGGGTGCAGGCTTTCAATTAATCCAGTCCCAAATTGCCTTTGGGCAGGGAGGAATATTAGGAGTGGGATTGGGGGGGAGTCTTCAGAAATTGTTTTTTTTACCCGCAGCCCACACGGACTTTATTTATTCTATTATCGCGGAAGAGTTTGGTCTTTGGGGTTCTTTAGGGCTCCTGGCTCTATACTTTTTTCTAATTCATAAGATGTTTATGGTTGCAATAAACACAAAAAATGCATTCAGAAGAAGCATTCTATTGGGGATTGTTTTTATTTTTTTTCTGGAGGTGACAATTAATATCGGGGTTAGTTGCGGGTTTTTCCCCACTAAGGGGTTGTCTTTACCCCTTGTAAGTTATGGAGGAAGCAGCCTGGTTATTCATTATGTTTTGATCGGGTTATTTTTTAACGCCTCTAAAGAAGTTGAAACATGAAGGTATTATTGGTTTGTGAAAGAAGTGGCGGCCATATTTTTCCTGCCCTTGCGATCGGCAAGAAAATGCGCCATATTTTTGGTGAGGACGAGAGTAAAATTTATTATTTCGCTACTGCAGCTGTCTTTAGAGATTATCTGAAAAACGAAGGGTTTACTGTTTTCGGTAAGAGTTTTCCTTTGCGAATTTTATTCTTTGAGATACCGTGGCGAATGCTTGAAGCGCTTTATTTACTTGTTAGATTAAGGCCTCAAAAGGTAATCGGGTTTGGGGGCCGCGATAGTTTCTTTCTTCTTCTTTTCAGTTCTTTTTTTGGCCGCGATACTGCGATTTATGAACCCAATGCTAAATTCGGAAAGGCAAATAAAGTGCTTTCTTTTTTTGCAAAGCAGGTGCTGTTCGGCTTCCCTCAAGAAAGAGAAATTAAAAATTCAAAGACGATTGGAATTCTTTTGCGGGACAATATCAAAAAAATAGACAAAACTAAAGCCAAGGAAATGCTTGGGTTTGACGGGCGGCCGGTAATCTTTTGTTTCGGGGGTAGCCAGGGCTCGTCATTTCTTAACAGGATTATGATCGAGCTAATTCCTCACTTGAGAGAGAAGTGCCAGTTTATTCATCTTACCGGTGAGAGAGATTACTTTGAAATTTCCCAAATATATAAGAAGATGGAGGCAAAAAGCTTTGTAAAAGATTTCTACTATCCTATGGAGGTCCTTTACAGCGCAGCAGATTTAGTAGTTTCGCGCGCCGGCGCCTCTACCGTAGGAGAGCTCACCTATTATCAAGTGCCCTCGATTTTAATTCCCCATCCTTTGGCCGGAGGGCATCAGAAGGATAATGCGTTTTATTTAGAGGAGAGAGAATCAGCCCGTGTATTTTTACAGGATAAGTTCTTATTTGATTAATTCCTGCGTACCACAGAAGAGATTATTTCTCATTTTGAGTTGCGGCAAAAAATGACAGACAATTTAGGAAAAATAAAGCTGGGAGTAGGGTTTGAGGAGTTTACTAAAATCACTGATTTGTTGTAGTATGTTGTCAGTCTGTTTTGCGCCTAACGGGATCTCTTTTGCGCGAGACTTAATAGAGCTGCGCACCGATCACTTTATCATCCAGTATCATCCCGATATAAAGCATGAGTATGTTCGTAAAGTAAAAAATATGTGTGAAGAGTTATATCGCAAAATAACTCAGGAGTTTAAGCTCGTGCGGGATGAGCTCTGGCTCTGGGAAAATAGAGCTCAGGTATTTATTGCTAAGGATAGAGATGACTACTTAAATAGATTTGAGTGTCCGCCCTGGTCCAGCGCCTGTGTGAATTATCATGGTAAGCTCATTTATACTTATCCCGGTCAAAAAAATATCTCTTCGATGTTTGCGCATGAATTAGCTCATATTATCTTCAGAGAATATGCTGGTTGGGGCAGACTCCCGTTATGGCTTGATGAAGCGATTGCAATGTATATTGAGGATAAGTATAATACCACTTCCTATCGAAACCAGCTGCGAATTCTTAAGAGATTAATCAGCACTGATAGTTATATTGCGCTTTCAGAATTAGGTGAACTTAGCGCCCCAGAGTTACAGGGAAAATCCGAAGATTATGTGAAGCGGTTTTATCTAGAGTCATTTTCTATTGTTCATTTTCTCATTAAGCGTTACGGTCGGGACCGTTTTTCACGGTTTTTATTTTTCTTAAGAACTGGTGATGATTTCGAAAAATCTTTATCTAAAGGGTTTCACCCCTTAAGAAATATGAATGATTTAGAGCGGCAATGGAAAAGATTTTATCAAAAGTAAAAAATATCCATTTGGTCGGTGTCGGTGGAATAGGCATGAGCGGATTGGCTCTACTCCTTAAAGAGAAAGGTCTTCGGGTTAGCGGCTCTGACCTTAAAGAGAGCGCGAACACAAAAATGCTGGAGGAGGAAGGGATTAATATAATTCTTGGCCAACGCGCACAAAATTTATCATCTGACGTTGAGCTGGTTGCTTATTCTTCCGCAATAGAGGGCGATAACCCTGAGATTTTAGAGGCGCGTAACCGGCGCATTCCGGTGTTAAAGCGAGGGGAGCTTTTAGGGTCTCTTTGTGAAGATAAAAAATCCATTGCAATCGCAGGGAGTCACGGTAAAACCACCACTACTTCTTTAATGGGGCATCTATTGATTGGTCTTGGTTTTGAGCCTACGGTTTTTGTGGGAGGGCTGCCTCTTAATTATTCGCGCAACGCCTGGTGGGGTAAGGATTATTTTGTTATTGAGACCGATGAAAGCGATGGCTCCTTTTTGTACTGCAAACCCTGGACTTCGATCATTACCAATATTGATTACGAACATCTTGATTACCATAAAACTATGGAAAATCTGACTGAAAGCTTTCTAAAGTTTGCCTCCCAAACACGCGAAAATGTATTTGGATGGGCAGATCAGCCCCAGGTTAAACAGATACTTTCTGCGGTGGGCGGGATAAGTTTTGGGTTTGGCAAAGATAACCAGGTAAGAGCCGAAGAGTTATCGATTGAAGCCGGTTGTAGTTGTTTTTCTTTTATTGTTGAAGATAAGTTTGTTATGCCCGTAAAGGTGCCCCTTTTGGGAGAACATAATATCCTTAATACTTTAGGTGTCCTGGCATCTCTGTTTTATCTTGGGGTAGATATGGAAAGAATAGCCAGTGTCCTTAAAGAATTTAAAGGAACTAAGAGGCGTTTTCAGTTTAAGAAAGAAGTAGCAGGAGTGATGTTTGTTGATGATTATGCGCATCATCCTACTGAGATTCAGGCCGTGTTAAAAGCAGCGCGTTATTTAAATCCCAAAAGAGTATTTGCTGTTTTTCAACCGCATCGCTTTTCTCGTGTAAAGTCTTTGTACAATGAATTCTCAACCTGCTTTGGAGGTGCCGACCGGATCATAGTGACTGATATTTATGCTGCCTCCGAGGAAATAATTGAGGGAGTAAGCTCAGAATTCTTGACTGAGGGGATTAGGAAAGAATACGGTGATAAGGTTTGCTATATTCCTAAAGACAGATTAAAGGAAGAGATTTTGCCTGATATTAAAGAGGGAGATATCGTGTTGGGGCTGGGCGCAGTAGATATTAATATTGTTATGGAGGAAGTCATCCGTGAGTTTGATAAAAATAGAGCAAAAGCATAATGTTAATTTAGCCCCTTTTACTACGATAAAAATCGGGGGAGTGGCAGAGCACTTTTTTATTGCTCACACAAGTGATGATTTAGGAAAGATTATTGAGGAATGTAGTGGGCAATTTTATCTTTTGGGAGCAGGCTCGAATTTACTCATCAGCGACTCATTCATTACTAGGCCGGTAATTAAGCTTGGAGAGAAATTTTGCTACACTAAATATGATGGAGAATTGTTAGAAGCAGGAGCAGCAACCCCTGTTTCAAGCGTAATAAATTATACTTTAAGGAGGAGTCTTTCGGGCCTTGAGGGATTTGCAGGAATTCCTGCAACAGTGGGGGGCCTTGTGGCAATGAATGCCTCAGCATTTGGGAGTGATGTCTCATCAAGCCTTGTTAAGCTGCAAGTCATGGACTATAACGCAAATCTAAAAGTTTTAGAAAGAGAGGAGATTAAGTTTGATTATCGCCAGAGCTCAGTTAAAAACTCTATGGTTATATTGCGTGCCTGGTTTGGCCTTAATCCTGAAGCGGATTTGAGAAGCAAAATAGATTCTTTTTTAAAGACCCGATACGCAACGCAGGATTTTGAATTTCCCAGCTGTGGTTGTATTTTTAAAAATCCACCCTCAAACGCAGCGGGTTTTTTGATTGAGAGTTGTGGACTTAAGGGTTTACGATGTAATGATGCCCGGGTTTCTCTTAAGCATGCAAATTTCATCGTAAATTTAGGCAAAGCCCGATACCAAGATGTTGATTCTCTCATCCAGACCGTAAAAGAAAAAGTTTACAATACTCACCAAATAAAGCTCCTGGAAGAAATAGAGCGCTGGACATAAGACCAAACCTACCTGCCGGCAGGCAGGGACCGTAGACCTTCCAAAACCCCTTTAAAATAACGCATTTTTGTGATAAACTATATATAACTGCAAGAGACTTTCCATGGAAAAAATGTCGTTAGCAAACATACGCGTTGGTGTGTTGGGTGGGGGTGTATCTTCAGAACGAGAGATCTCGTTGCTTTCTGCCCAGGGGGCGCTTAATGCTTTAAAAACAAGAGAAATCAATACGGTTTTTATTGATATTCCCACCAGAGAAGAAAAAGAAATAAAAGAGATACTTTCTGCTTATGGGGTGGATATCGCGTTTGTTGCGATGCACGGAGAGTTTGGTGAGGATGGAGGAATCCAGAAAATCTTAGAAGATTTAGGAATTTCATATACTGGTTCTGGACCAGAGGCAAGTTTTTTGGCAATGGATAAGATCGCTTCCAAGAAGACTTTTATTGAAAAAGGCATCCCTACTGCTAGCTTTTGCGTTTTACGAAAAGGTGAAAAGCTCAGCATTGACATAAGTTATCCAGTGGTGGTAAAGCCTCACTTTGCAGGATCAAGCATTGGTATCTCAATTGTAAAGCAGAAAGAAGATTTAGCTCAGGCATTGGATAAGGCATTCACCTTGCAGGATGCAGTGATTTTAGAAGATTATATTGCGGGTAGAGAGCTTACTGTGGGGGTTTTAGAAGAGAGGCCTTTGGCAGTAGTAGAAATTATTCCCCGCCAGGGATATTATGATTTCAATGCTAAATATTCTGATAGCGCCACCCAGTTTATTGCGCCGGCACAGCTTCCTTGCGAAACTTATTGCAAGGTTCAGGAGCTAGGATTAGCAGCGCACAAGGCATTGGGTTGCAGGCATTTTGCCCGGGTGGACATCAGACTCAGGGCGGATAATATCCCATATGTATTGGAGGTAAACTCCATACCAGGCCTTACCTCGCATAGTCTCTTACCCCTTTCAGCAAAGGCCTCTGGGATAGACTTTGGAGAACTTATTGCGAAGATGACAACTTTAGCATTAAATGGCAAGAAATAAGCAAAAGAGATTTAAAAGACGGGATTCAGTATCCGGGGCAGAGAGCGAGTTTGCAATTTCGCCGCGGGCAGTGCGCATTGCTGTTTTTGTTTTTATCGTTGTTGCTCTTGTGGCGTATCTGGTAAGTGGGATTTATAATTCAGACTTTTTTAATATAACGCGCATTCGTTCTAATATTGAGCTGACTGAGGAAGTAAAAAATGTAATTTCAGGGGAATCTCTCTTTGATTTAGATACTAAAAGGGTTCTTTCTCTGATAGTGGGAGACCACCCTGAGTATAAAGCAGTGCATGTGGTAAAAGAATTTCCTTCAACAGTGCGCATCGAAGTAGAAAAAAGAACCGCGGTTGCTCAAATAAAAGGAGAGCGGTATTATTCCATAGACGCGCAAGGGGTTATTCTTGATGAAGGAACCTCGCGTGTGCAGGGAGGTCTTGTTCCCATAGAAATCGCTGATTATAACCGCCGTCTTAGGAGGGGCCAAAGAATAAAAGACGATCGACTGCAATATGCATTAGAGTTAGTAGAGGCCCTCAAAACCGAACGCATTCTTGCAGAGTTCAGCGTAAAGGTAATAAATGCCACAGCTTTGCCGGTATTGTATTTTATTATGGATCGAGCAAAGATAATTATCGGCAAAGAGGATCTTAAAAAAAGGGTGTATATACTCAAAAATCTGGCGCAAAAGCAATTCCAGGGTGATCTTTCTTCGGTTGACTACGTGGATTTGCGTTACAACAAGGTATATGTAGGGCACCGTCGCTAAAATAAAGTTTAAGATGAAAGATTTTAAATCAGTTACTGGAGTGGGGCGATGAAAGGGATTTGCGCAATAGACGCGCAAAAGGATAAGACCTTTATATCTTTCGGGACTCTAAAGCGGTCTCGTCTTTTTTTTATCCAGGAAGCAGAGCTGGATATGCCTTCAGGTGATTGCGATATTTTGACTTATCTTAAAAATAACGCCGAAAGCTTAAACGAGGAGATACGCCAAAAAGAAAAAGAATTATCGCTTAAAGTAGATAAACTTTTTCTTAATTTGCCCTCAGGTGAGGAGTCTATCGATATGGTTTATGATACGATTCCTTTAAAAAGAAATAAGAAAATCAGCTCTAGAGATATATCTTGTGTACGCCAGCACCTGGAAGATATATCTTTAAACTGGGACGATCATTGCCTTCATAATTTTATAATTCACTATGAAGCAGGAGGGAAAATATATAAAGAGCCGCCCATAGGCATAAAGGCAAATAAGCTTAGCCTAAAATCTTGTCTGGTGTGGATTAAAGAAAAGACATACCGAGAAGCAAAAGATATTTTTGATAATCTGGAAAGGCCATTCGCTGGATTCATCTATTCCGGGATCAGTGCTTTTTCTACTCCCTTTGACAGGTATGATACTGGTGCCACGAGGGTAGTGTTAGATATAGGGCATGAGATGAGTAAATATGTGATTTTATCGCCTTCGGGTTTTGACTTTTCTAAAGGATTTGAGTTCGGAATTAAAAAAATCATCGAAGCCATGGGCTATAGATTTTCACTTCCCCCCTTGGTGGCCGAAGAAATTTTCAATAGATATGTAACCTTTTATGAGGTGCCTTTTCATAAAGAGATAAGCGTTAGAAACGAGGACTCTTATTTACATATAAGCATCCAGACCTTAAATGCGTTTGTGAAAAATTACATAAGAGAAGGCCTTGGGGTATTGCTTAATGAAATAAATCGTAAACTAGCGGGGCGTAAATTTAGCATCGCATTCATCGGCCGATTGAGTGCGAAAAAAGGTTTTTATCATTTCTTTAGAGAACTCATTACTTCTGGTGCTGAAATCGTTCATTGTGCGTTGGGCGCTTCATCGTCATTTGGTTGCATGAAATATGGGGTGGCACCCTTTACTAGAAACAAACATTTACGGCAGGGTTCGTTTTTGGGTCGTGTACTTGAGATATATAAAGAATATTTTTGATCCCCCCTATTAGTTTAAAGAAAAGCCTTTAGCTTTGATAAAAACATTTACCCGCTATAATAATTATGATAATATTTTTAGAGCCATTTTGACAGTGATTGGTTGAGGTGACAAAGGCAAGAAACAATTATGTCTGCAGAATCAAAAAGAATAATTATTTTTTATATTAATGAGTATGGGGGCCATAGCAGAGCTGCTTTAAACATCAAAGAGGCCTTTGAGTACCGGCACTCAACGCTGGAGGTGTTGGGTATCAATGGATTAGGATATTTTTATCCCCGGGGAGAAAAGATAGTTGATTTTGCATACAGCACTGTGATAAAGCATATTCCTTCTTTCTGGGGCCGTATATACGACCGTAAGCGCGTCATAAAGAAGTTGACTCCTCTTCAGGCAGTGGTAAATAGAGTCGCCTTTAGAAAATTAAACCTCCTTATCAAGCGTTTTTCTCCTTCCTGTTTCGTGGCAACGCAGGCTTTTCCTTGCGGGGTGGTCGCAGATTTTAAGGAAAAATACGGCTTAAAAATACCCCTTATTGCGGTGGTGACTGATTATCTTCCGCATCGCTTCTGGATTCATCCCGGTGTTGATAAATATGTGGTTGCTTGTCACGAGGCAAAAAACATTCTTGTACGGGAAGGGGTCAAAGAAGAGAAGATAAACATCTTAGGTATACCCATTTCTGTTAAGTTTTCGCACTCCTTTCTTCGTAAAGAGATAGCCAAAGAGTTAGGGCTTGTGGCTGATATACCCTCGGTGTTAGTTATGGGAGGAGGCTGGGGGCTTGGGCCGCTTGAGGAAGTTGCCAAGCATCTAGATGATTTAGAACAAAATCTACAGATAATTACGGTGTGCGGTAGAAACAAAAAAGCTTACGATTGGCTTGTTAATAACAGACATGAATTTAAAAAGCCTATTTTTTCCTTTGGATATATAGATTATGTAAATAAGCTTATGGATTTCTCCGATATAATTATCACTAAAGCCGGGGGCATAACAGTTTCTGAAGCCTTGGCCAAAGGTCTTGCAATGATTATAACCAATCCTATTCCGGGTCAAGAAGAGCGAAATGTAAACTATCTTTTGCAAAAAGAAGCGATTATGAAAGTCGATGGTGCTTCTCAGATAAAAGAGGCAGTAAAGGTGCTTATGGAGGATAAAAAAAGCATGTATCATCTTAAAGAAAGGGCAAAGCACATTTCATTTATAGATTCATCTTTAAGAATCGTGGATCTAGTTTTAAAGACAATGAGCTAACAAATGGAGAAAGCAGAACGCGAAAGTTATCTTCTCTATATATTCGCAAAAATAATTGCGCTTAGCTTACCCCGTAGCCTGGCCTATGCGGTTGCAAAGTTTTTTGCGCTGCTGCATTATCGTTCATCCAATTGGGATAGGGAAATCGTAAGATACAATCTTTCGCCGATTGTTAAGGACAAGGAAAAAATAGAGCAGTATACCAAAGAGGTTTTTATAAATTTCGCCTATTATTTGGTAGATTTCTTCCGGCATTCTCGCCTGAATCAGGCTTTCATCGAAAAAAATGTACGTATCAGTGGTAGGGAGCATTTTGATAAAGCCATTGCCCAAAAAAAAGGCGTTATTGTTTTATCATCTCATCTGGGTAATTATGAATTAGACGGAGCAGCTATTTCCCTTTTGGGATACCCGGTGCATGTTGTTGTCCTTCCCCACAACGATCCACGGGTAAATAATTTTTTTGATAATCAGCGCCGCCTGGCAGGAGTCAATGTTATTCCTACCGGACGCACGATTAGGAGGTGTTTTTCGGTCTTTAAGGAAGGCGGAGCAATTGGCTTTTTGGGAGATAGAGATTTTTCAGGTACGGTTTTGTCGGTAGAGATGTTTTCCCGAATCGCACCAGTACCCAGAGGTGCGGCATTTTTTGCAGTACGAACAGGTGCGGTTATTGTTCCTACTTTTTTTGTGAGGGAGAATAAAAAAAATTATCATTTATTCTTTGAGGAGCCGATTGAGTTTGATAAAGAAGGAGAAAATGCTGAGGAAGCAATAATGAAGAAATATGCCTCTGTTTTAGAAAAATATTTAAAGAAATATCCAGAGCAATGGTATATGTTTGAGAAATATTGGAGCAATATTAAGAAATGAAGGTTTGGGTAGTTATTCCAGCATACAATGAGAAGGAAGCCCTGGGGGTTATCCTTGAAAAATTAAAAGCGAAAGGACTCTCGGTTCTGGTGATTGATGATGGCTCAAGCGATGGCACTTATGAGCTTGCAAAAAGTCTGGCTAACGTAACGCTTCGTAACGAAGAAAACCGTGGTAAAGGAAGATCTCTAAGCAGAGCAATCAGCTATCTTTTGGGTAATGTTAATTTTGATTATGTTATTACAATGGATGGCGATGGTCAGCATTCTCCTTCAGATGTTGATACCTTTTTAAAAGAAGCAGAGAAGGGTGAAGCTTTTGTTATTGGAAACCGTATGGCTAATCCTGCAGGAATGCCTCTTGTAAGGGTGCTCACCAATATATTCATGTCCCGCACTATTTCAAAAATTGCCGGGCAATTAATACCTGATACGCAGTGTGGGTA
>CP070684.1:859868-882277 GCA_020352775.1 Candidatus Omnitrophota bacterium | reverse complement strand
GACGATTATAGGCATAAGTTAAGGCTTCCGCTCCTCGTTTTGACTCATCGTAACAGGAGCGTACGCCGACAGGATTTACATACCCCCAGTATTCTTCAACTTGAGGATGAACATCGGGGTCACCATAAACCTCCGAAGTCGAAGCTAGAAAGAATTTTGCCTTTTTATCCTTAGCCATTCCTAAACAATTATGTGTGCCTAAAAGGCCTGATTTCAAAGTCTTGATAGGCTCCTGCAGATAGTCTTTAGGGGAAGCGATTGAGGCAAAATGTAATACCCAGTCTAAATCTTCAGTGATATATAAAGGGGTTGAGATATCGTGTTCCAGAAGCTTGAAATTCGGATTATCAAGAAGAGTCTCGACATTTTTTTTGGCTCCGGTGATAAAATTATCCACACATATTACCTTATGCCCTTGCTCAAGAAGCACCTTACATAAATGCGAACCAATAAATCCTGCGCCACCGGTAACTAAAATATTCATTTTAACTCCATCCTTTCGTTTATTGATATAACGATATCCTTACCCAACTTTGCAATATATACCGCAACACCTTCCTTCTCTAGCACTGATGAGGTGTAGCTAATATCTTTTTTAGGAGCGCAGATAACTGCTAGTTTAGGTGCGAAAACCTTTAATATCTTCTCTTCTAACGCCCCCTCTTTTGCGTGATGAGGGACTTTTAAAATATCTATGCCTAAATCCTTAAATTTCTCAATAAATTCCGGCTCATTTACGATATGCGAGTCTGCCGTAAAAAGTATCTTAAATTCTTTATATTTTAGCAGTAATATCAGGGAATTTCTATTAAAATCTAAAGTGTCTGCACTGGACGGCCACAACACTTCTATTTCTATATCCTTAGATACCCTGATCTTTTGAGGGGAATTTAAAGATTTATAACGAGGGTCTTCTCTTACAAAACGCCCGTAATCCTCGAAAAGTTCTCTTTCCAACCAATTTTTGGGATTAATTTTTTGGCCGTTATCATAGAGATAAGTTACATCAAAAGCACTTAGCAAGGCAAAAACCCCACCCATATGATCTGGATCAGGATGGGTAATAATAACGTGCTCTAAATTTTTTAAATTATTTCCTCTAAGATAATCTGCTAGTTTGGCAGAATCGCTAAAAGAGCCTGCATCAATAACAACAGCAATTGGCCCCTTTTTTATGAGGATACTTTCTCCTCTAAGACCTACAAAATGAATATAAAGCGGCTCCTCTTTTAAGAAGAAAAATACAGAAACAACTACAATAGATGCGATTAAAAAGAAAAGAGATAATCTTTTTATCATCTTACGAGCCAAAACACACCCACACCTGTCAAAACACTTAAGTTATTAAAAATAACGTCTCTTAAATCCCCACCCTAAAAGGTCAGTATAATAAAATCTCCCTATAGTGACTTAAAAAATCAACGACCTGACGCATAAATAATGAAGAAAGAAGGTAAAAATGGTGAAAAAATAGTGAATTTTGATAATTTCACAGCGAAGAAAATTAAACTTTAAAGCTATTTATTTTTTAAACCAGGTAACGGTTTTCTTAAGGCCACTATAGAAATCAACCTTGGGCTGCCAGCCTAATAATTTTTTTGCTTTGGATATGTCAGCATAGGTCTTTCTGACATCACCTGGTCTGAGATCTTCATAGACAGGGTCGATATTTATAGCAGTAATCTCCTTAAGGGAATTAAGAAGATAATTTACTGACTTAGGGCTTCCATCTGCGACATTAAAAACCTCTCCTGTGACCCCTTCCTTTTCCAACGCAACGAGGTTAGCTTCTACTACATTATCTATATAGGTAAAATCTCTTTCCTGCTCCCCGTCACCATAAATAGGAGGATTTTTTCCGTTTAACAGGCAGTTTATAAATTTTGGGACTACAACTGCATATTGATTCTCAAGGGACTGGCGCGGACCAAAGACATTGAAGTATCTTAAAGAAACCATCTCTACTGCGTATAGCTGGCTAAATATGTAGCCCCAGCTTTCCCCAAATAATTTAGTGGCTGCATAAGGTGACAATGGCTGTGGCAAATCCTTCTCTTTCTCGGGAAAATCGACTCTTTCTCCATATACAGAACTACTGGAAGCAAATACCACTCGTTTTACGCCCTTATCTTTGGCTTTTAATAAAAGCTTAAGAGTGCCGGTTGCGTTTACTTCCTGATAATCAAGGGGAATTTCTACGGACTTGGGTACGCTACGCAGTGCTGCCTGATGCGAGACAAATTCTATCCCCTCTAAAGCTTCCTCCAGTGCCGTATCATCAGTCAAATCTTTTTGAATAAACTTTATCTTGTCTAAATTGTGTTCTATATTTTCGATTTTACCCGTAAAAAGATTATCCAGCACAACCACTCTAGCCCCTATCGCCACCAATCTATCCACGATATGCGAACCGATAAACCCTGCCCCGCCCGTAACCAACACCTTCTTTCCTTTAAGAAAACTTTGCATATTACAGCCTCCTTACATTATCAAAGTCTTTTTTATATACATTGCGAGTATCAAATACAAGTTTTGAATTCTTCCTAATAAATTCATAATCAAAGTAAGAATGATCAGTTACTAACACTACGCAGTCATATTTTCGTAAGTTTGATCTGGTAAGGGAAGTGCTTTTTTGATCTATCTGGTCTATTTTTAAGTATGGAATTAAAGGATCTGAATAATCTACCTTTATTCCTTTTCTTTTAAGTTCCTCGATAATATCTAAAGCAGGAGACTCCCGTAGGTCTTTAACGTCTTTTTTGTATGTCACCCCTAAAATAAGGACCTTTGCCTTTTTTTCAGAAGAACGCACACTCTTAAGCTGCTCCTCTACCTTAGCCACTACAAACTTAGGCATAAAGTGATTTATGTAAGAAGCTAAATCAATCATTTTTGTCTTAAAACCTAACTTTTTAGCCTTCCAGGAAAGATAAACCGGATCACAGGGAATACAGTGACCTCCTATGCCAGGACCGGGATAAAAAGGCATAAACCCAAACGGTTTTGTCTTTGCTGCCTCAATTACTTCCCATACATTTATCCCCAACCTGTCACAAACCAGTGCAAACTCATTTTCTAAAGCAATATTTACTAACCTGAAAGTATTCTCTAAAAGCTTTGCTGTCTCGGCCACTTCCGGGTTTGAAACTGAAACGACATTTTTTATTATTTTGGAATAAAGATCCTTGGCTAACTCACTTGATTTAAAAGAAAGCCCTCCCACAACCTTAGATATTTTAGTAATTGGGAACTTTTTGTCACCGGGGTTTACTCTTTCCGGAGAAAAACAAAGGAAGAAATCTTTTTCTTCCACTAACCCTGATTTCTTTAGAATCGGAAGCACTATTTCCCTGGTCGTAGTAGGGTAAGAAGTGCTCTCCAGAATAATGAGTTGACCTTTTTTCAAATATTTTTTGATTGCTTGCGTTGCTTTGGACACATAAGAGATGTTTGGAATTTTTACTTTCCGTAAAGGCGTAGGAACACATACGATAATTACATCGCTATTGCCAAGTACATTTTGACCGGTAGTAGGAAGAAATTTCTTCTTTTTGATTAAACTTAAGACTCTTTTAAAGTCTACACCAACAATATACTGTTCTGCCCTTTCTAATCTCTTAATCCTTGAAGGGCTGGTATCCAACCCATAGACAAAGTAACCCTTTGAGGCAAATTCAACTGCTAAAGGAAGGCCTACATACCCTAATCCGACTACACAAATTTTTGCTTTTCTTTCTTCTATTTTTTTCTTTAAAAGTCTTTCTATGCTCATCACAAATTAAGTCCTTCCAAAATCGTCCTCGATCCTTTTAATATCATCTTCTCCCAGATAATCACCGCTTTGAACCTCTATAATCTCAAGATCAATATCCTGGGGGTTTTCAAGCCGATGTGCAGCCCCTCTGGGAACATAAATGCTTCGATCTACCGTGGCAAAAAATACCTCCCCCCCGATAGTTGCTTTTGCTCTTCCTCTTACAACAACCCAATGCTCACTCCTATTACTATGAGACTGCAAACTCAGGCGTTTGTGAGGCTTAAGGAATACTCTCTTGATTTTATATCCTCTGCCCTCCTCTAATACGGTATAGCTTCCCCAGGGCCGCTCTGCTGTTTTATGTTTACTGCTCTGTTTTCTTTTTTTAAAAAGCATATTAACCTCCAATGCGTAAATATTCAAATCCTAATCTTTGCATCTGATCCCTGTTAAACATATTTCTACCGTCAGCGACTAACGGAAACCTCATCCGTTTTTTTATCTTTTTAAAATCTAAACCCCTGAACTCATCCCATTCAGTCAAAAAACATGCGCATTCAGCATCTTTTACTGCTTCATAGGCATTTTTCGCATACCTAAGCGTTCCCTTGCCAAAAAGCTGCTTTGCTTCATTCATTGCCTGAGGGTCATAAGCAGTTACGATTGCTCCCTGCTCTAAGAAATAGCGCACAATTCCTTCTGAGGGAGCAAAGCGCATATCATCGGTATCCGCTTTAAACGCAAGACCAAGTATCGCGATGTGTTTATCTTTTAATACCCATAACCGTTCTTTTACTTTCTCGACAAAATAAAGCTGCTGCTCGTCATTGATTCTCTTTACCTCTTTTAATAACCCAAAATCATAACCCAATTTTGATGCGATATAGTGAAATGCCTCTAAGTCTTTAGGGAAACAGAATCCTCCGTATCCAATGCCGGCGTTTAAAAATGATTTCCCGATACGCTTATCCATGCCCATGGCACTGGCCACCATGTCCACATCAGCTCCAGCTAAATCGCACACCCGTGATACGGCATTAATAAACGATATCTTTGCCGCTAAAAAGGAGTTGGAAGCGTGCTTAATGAGTTCGGCGGTATTGATATTGGTGACAATAATCGGCGCTTTAAGCCCGGCATAAATATCTTTTAATATGATCGCGGCCCGTTTTGATTCGGTGCCAATAACGATGCGGTCCGGATAAAAGAAATCATAAACTGCCTTGCCTTCGCGCAAGAATTCCGGGTTAGAGGCGATATCAAACTCAACCGAACCGTGCCGGTAGCGATTGATAGTTTCTTTTATTTTCTGACCCGTCTGAACGGGAACAGTGGATTTCTCAACGATAATTTTATATGAATTAAGGTTAAAAGCAATGGTGCGGGCAACGTTTTCTACGGAAGTCAAGTCAGCTGAGCCGTCTGCTAAGGGCGGGGTACCGACCGCCAGAAAAATAACATCTGATTTCTTGACGGCATTATCTAATGAATAAGAAAAGGTTAAATGCCCTTTCTTAACGTTCTTCTTAACAAGCGCTTCTAATTCCGGTTCAAAAAAAGGCATCTTCAGTTTCTTAAGATCTGTAATGCGCTGTTTGCTTGCATCCTCACATATTACCTTATGGCCTAATTCAGCAAAACAGGCTGCGGCTACCAATCCCACATGTCCTGCCCCTACTACACAAATCTTGTGTTTTTTAGAACGAGTTTTTTTAGTAGCTGCCATCTCTTCCTCCTAACATTTATTAATCTAACATTCATTAATCTAACGCTTATATAATTACAGTGCTCCGCTATAAGATTGCTCAAATCCTACATTAACATCAGGGAAGGCCTTGAGACGAAAGACCAGCCAAACGCTAAAATTCTCATCCCGATCTATATCTACCCCAAAATCCATCCACCAGCAATGCAGGTCTCTACGAAACCTGTATTGCTGCTCCTGGAACTCACCAGTCTTATATTCATAGCGTAAGTAATTACTGAATTCCAATTTAGGCGTTAATTGATACTTGAAATTTAAGGTACCCTGAGAGCTCTCTTTACGCAAATAGCGATGTCCCACTGAAACAGCGTATTTGTTATTTTTGGTATCGGAAAAATTTAAATCTACATTTACTTCTTTTGTTAGCTCCTCTTCAAAATCATATTCTGCCTCTGAAATAAGCGAAATGCCTTTTTTAGGATAGAACTCAAATTCCGCAAAGAGCTTTTTAAAATGGCTTCCCTTGCCGTCATCATGGATGGCATATTCCACTGAAGGACTAAAATATAAAAAATCCCATATGCGCTCATCATTTTGGGCATGTATCTTGTTTTCCAGACTGAATACTATTTTTTCCTCCCGCTCTAAATCATCAATCTCATCAAATTGAAAAAGATGGTCTTTAGAAACTGTGGGGTCATGGATATAGCTATACCTTACGGTGGGAGTCAAAACATGACGCATGTGTTTAATATTTTCTCCTAAGATATTAAGATCTACATCAAACTTCTTATGCAGCTTTGTGCTCAAATCTATCCCTCCCTCCGGAGCAAATCTATTAATATCATTTTGACCGAATATATCTTTAGAATAAAAAGTATTAAATACACCACCATAAGGATTAACATAAAGCCAGCCCATCTTTAGCGGAAGACTAAACACATTATGAGAATGAAAGCGCAATGACTCATCATCCGTTCCCGGATTAATTACTCCATAATCAGCGCGCTCATGAGATAAGCTTGCAAGGGTAATCTTAGACTCTAAATATAGGGGGCTCTGACCTAGCTTCTGACGATAAAAATTATATTCCAGCTGCGGTAAATATTCAGTATCGCTAAGGTAAACATTTACCCTTTTCTGAGTAAAAAGAGAAAAGGCAGAATTTTCTAGAGCATAATCAATAAGATTATAGGTTTTAGGGCGAGGTTCAATCTGATATTCCCGGAAGAAAAAGTCTTTCATAAAAGATTCATCAGAGAATTTATGAAATTCGCTTTTTATTGAGAGTCGCGATGTAGGTTGCCAATCATGAGAAAATTGCATTCGATAACGGTCGTCCTCAAGATATTCAGAAGGAATACCGACTCTTTCAGGAAACTCATCAAAAAGATCTCCTCTTTTATCTAAGGCATATAATTCATCCTCGAGATAATATAAATTAAACAATGCCTCACCTAAACCGGTGTTTTTTAAAGCGTGAGTGATTCCTCTTCCAAACCCTCTGTCCTCATAATAATCAAGCAGAAACTTACCTCTGCTTGCTTCATTTAAATAATAGCGCCAGCGGCTAAGAATATGGAAACCCCATTCACTGTTCTTACCAGGAATAAGCTCTCCCGGAAAAGATTTATCTTTAAGGTCGTGAGAAAAATAAGGAAAATAAAATACGGGAATTTTACCCACTTTTACCACTAAATTACGTGCCTCCACTCGCTCTCCGGGATAAACCGTGATCTTGCGCGCAATAAGACGAAAATGCGGCTCTTCTAACTCACAGGTAGTTACCTCGCTCTCTTTTAAAATATATTTTTCTTTACCCTTCTTCTCTGCTCCTTCTGCTTTACCATATATGGGAGGGTCTAGGTACTTTAGTTCGCCGATATGCGCATCCTGAGTATTGAAATCATAAGCAATTTCATCAGCAAAAATGGTAGCATCTTCTTTTACTATTCTCACGTTACCGCTTGCCTGAGCAAGATGCGCTTTAGCATCATATTCTGCCTTATCGCAAAAAAGTTCAACATCTTTATGTTTTAGGTGTACGTTTCCTTGAGCAACCACTGCTCCCTTTTTATAATCATAGCTCACCCGATCCCCATCAACCACCACCGGAACTATATCTTCCTGAGCCAAAAGAACAAACGGAAAAAGAAGAAGAAATAAAAAAATAGCTTTTTTCACCCGTTATTTTCCTATATTCTCTTTTGCTAACAGTGCTGCTCCGATTACACCGGCATTCTTTAATTTTGCTCTTACTAATTTAACGCCTTTGGCCTGCGGCCACATTGCCTGCTTTTTTATTACCTGCCATACTAACGGCTTAAATATACTAAAAGCCTTAGACACCCCCCCTCCAAAAACTATTTTTTGAGGGTTAAAAATATTAATCATGCCCGCTAAAAATTTTCCCAATGCAACGGAAAATTCTTTCCATACAATGAGCGCTTCTGGTTCACCAGCCTGAGCCCTCTCAAAAATCTCTTTAACCTCACTTGCCTTACCTTTATTACTTTTAAGATGGGTGTAACGCTCAAGAAGATATCTATTGCCCACAAAAGTCTCAATGCAACCCTTCGCCCCACAGCCACAAAGCTTACCATCTATACTTAAAGGCACATGTCCTACTTCCGAAGCACTAACTTCCCCCTCTAAGATGCGACCATTAAAGATCACTGCACCCCCCAGACCTGTTCCTAAAGTAAGAAATATCGCTCTTTCCACGTCTTTTGCCGCACCCAGGCGAGCTTCGGCCAAAGCAAATACGTTGGCATCGTTATCTATAAATACCGGTAGCTTAAGCTCTTTTTCTAAAATAGTTTTAAGGGGAAAATTTTTCCAGCCTGGAATATTAGGAAGATAATAAATAAATCCGCGCCTGATATTTATTATACCTGGGGCGCCAATCCCTATCCCTTTAAGCTTAAACTTTTGCACGCTGGCCACAAAGTTTTTAAGAGTGCGAATGAAGACTTTTTTTTCTCGGAGTTCTTCAGAGGCAAAGACTTTTTTGTTATATATCTTGCCTTTACTGTCTAAAACAGCTGCTTTGATATATGTGCCGCCCCAATCGATGCCAAGAAATGTTTTCATATAATAATTTTATCCAACTAATACTCGTTTTACAATTAAAAAAGGTTCCTATACGACTTTAGCTTCAAATTTATTTTCATAATCGGGAGGGTGGGATTCGAACCCACGACCTCGACGTCCCGAACGTCGCGCGCTAACCAGGCTGCGCTACCCCCCGTTACTTTTTCTTTAAAAGATAATCAAATTCTATGTTAAGCCAATCCCCCGACTTTTTATATTTCAAATTAGTATTCTGATAAGTAAAAGGAATTATATCCGAAGTAAAAAAACGCGGAAAAACTTTTTTAATTGTTAAAGATATCCCTTCCAGTGCTAGCGAACCATTTTCAACAAGAAATTTTTTAAAACTAGATAGATATTCAACTTCTAATTGCCAATAATCACCTTTTCTTATAATTCTCCTTAATTTCACTTCTCCATCAATATGGCCTAAAACAAAATGTCCTCCTAATCTTTCTCCCACTTTTAATGCCGGCTCTAAGTTTAGGAAATCTCCTTTCTTGGCTCGCTTTAGGTTCGTTTTAGAAAGCGTTGCGCTTACGACATCAAAAAAAAGTACACCTTTTTCTTTTGCGGTTAAAGTAAGGCATGTACCATTAACAGAAACACTATCTGAAACCTTTGTCTCAGAAAAAACAAGAGGGGCGCTAACCCCTAGTTTAGTCACACTAGCAGTTTTTGTAATTTTTGTGATCGTAGCTACTTCCTTTACTATTCCAGTAAACATGGCATGCTCTGATTTTGCTTGTAAACATTAAAGATTTAAGGAATTATACCATATAAAAAGCAAAAAGTCATATCTATTTAGACGCTTATTTTAATAACCTTATTTTATAACTAACTCCTACACAATAGGTAATAAATAAGGTCTTTTGGATTAATCTGTATGGATTTAGACTGAATTACGTTAGCAGATGTGCCTCTAAGGCTCAATCAATGTTTTAGCTTTAATGATTAATTTAATGTTTCGGTGAATCAAATAAAAACAACACGCAAAAAATATTTCAATTGGCACAACTTATCAAAAACAAAAACCCCGCGCCAATTAAGCGCGGGGCTTTTATACAACTCTTTCGAAGAATTAATTACTTTTTCTTTTTCTTTGTTGCTTTTTTCTTTGTTGCTTTTTTCTTTGCTTTTTTCTTCTTTGCCATCTATCACCTCCTTGTTATTCACCGATCCATTATCGGTTACTCTCTATTATTAATTTAACAGATTTGAAAAAAGATGTCAACCTTTTTTCAATTTTTTTTAAAATTTTTTTTAAAAATAGAGATGATAGATGAAAAAAAATAATTTATAAATTTTTTTTTATTAATTTATTGAGAAAGAACTTTTTTTTATTTTTTTAGGTAACTGCAACTTCTTTGCATCACGCCATAAATATTCAAGATTATAAAAATCTCTTGCTTCATCCACAAAAATATGAATGAGTATATCGAAAAGATCTATTAAAATCCATCGGCAAGCATGATCATCTTCAAAATGATGAATATCAATATTACTTTCTTTACATTTTTTTTCTATTTCCTCATAAATAGCACGCACTTGCCTTCCGGTTTCTGCCGAACATACGATGAAGTAATCATATAAGCTAAAAAATTGGCTCACATCGAGAACCACAGGATTTCTTGCTTTCTTCTCCAATGCAAACTCCACAATCTTAAATGCTTTCATTTTACTTTCTGATGGTTTTCTAGAAATGTTGTCCTCCTTTTCTAAACAGATTTATATTAATCAGCTAGTCTGCTAATAATTTCTGGCAAAATCATTTGCGGTCTTTCTTATTTTATCATCTAAAACACCTGTCACATCCCCCACACAAGAAATACACATATTGTTAAAAGTAAATATATCTTTGGCTAAATGCTTTATATCCTGGGGTGTAATTACCTCTACTTTTTTCTTCACATCTTCTAAAGAATAGATTTTCCCCAGATGAATATATGAATCTGCGAAGTAAAACATTCTTCCCTGCGGACGCTCTAGACTCATCGTCATCTGGCCCAGAAAGTAGTCTTTTGCTCTCACCAATTCTTTAAAAGGCACCTCTTTTCCCTTAATACGCGCCAGCTCTCGCAGAATACTATTTAGAGCTACCATGATTTTAATCTTATCCAAGCCCAGATGAATGATGAATGCTCCACTATCTTTGTATCTTTTTACTTCGGTAGAGATGTCATAACAAAGTCCTCTTTTTTCTCTTATCTCCTCATATAAGCGGCTACTCATGTTGGCTCCTAAAATCACATTGATTATGTCCACTGCAAAACGCTGCTCGCTTAAATATGAAGGGGAACGAAAACCGATACAAAGATGGGACTGCTCAAGATTTTTCTTTTCTACACAAACACTTATGCCACCTAAAGCGCTAGGTGCTTTCCTCTGTAAATTAAATTTATCAGATGATAAGTTTTTGATTTTATTTTTTAAAAAGGGTATTAATTCTTCTTCTTTGAAATCACCCACACAAGAAACTACCATGTTAGAAGGATGGTAGTGGTCATTCTTAAAACATAAGAGGTCTTTTCTTTGACTTTTTTCTACGGTAGAAAAATATCCGATCACTTCATCTCCCAAAGCGTGCTTGGGCCAAATAAGCTAATCCAAATGCATCGATACTCTGGAAGCCGGCAAATCATCATACATTTTTATCTCTTCTAAAATTACATTGCGCTCTTTTTCTATATCTTCTTTTTTAAGAAGGGGGTTTAAAACCATATCCATAAGAATATCTAGGGTGGGTTTAAGATTATTTTTTAAAAAATGGGCATAATAACCGGTACTTTCCTGAGACGTAAACCCATTTAATGCTCCACCGCGGCCTTCGATTTCTTTCTTTATTTGACGGTGGGAATGACTCTTGGTTCCTTTAAAAAGAAGATGCTCCAGAAAATGAGCAATGCCTTTAGCAGACTTTTTTTCGTCGCGGGAACCAGTACATAAAAATATACCTAATGAAGCGGTATTTAATCCCTTTAAAGGTGAGAAAATAAGGGTGAGATCATCTACTGTTATTATTTTATGCATAAAGAGCTTACAAAGTTTTTAAAGCGGGGCAAGAAACGGTCTTGGCGGAAATGATCTGCGATAAACTTAACGATTCCACTGCCTACAATTGCGCCATCACTAATCTTAAGTATCTGGTCAACCTGCTTAGGTGTATGGATGCCAAACCCTACACATATCGGAAGACGACTGATTTCTTTTAGCTTTCTTATATCTTTTTTCAAAGCCGCATATCCAAGATCTTTGGGGCCAGTAATACCTGTAACTGATACATAATAAATAAAACCCTTCGAGGCTTTTGCTATTTTTTTAGCGCGTGCCAGGCCGGTTGTGGGCGTAATAAAAAATACTGTTTCTAAATCATATTTGGCAGCACACTTTGTATACAATTTGCTCTCTTCAATAGGAAGATCTACTACCATCAATCCTGAAATATTTACTTTTTTCATTTTTGAAAAGAACCGCTCCATACCGTAATGCAATAGGGGGTTATAATAAGTCATGATTACCAAAGGAATCCTTAAAGAACCTTTTAAATCCTCTAAGAGACTAAAGAGTTTATCGGGATTGGCACCGTGTTTTAATGCCAATGAGGTAGCATCCTGAATTATGGGTCCATCAGCTAAGGGGTCGGAAAAAGGTATACCTAATTCAATAATATCAACTCCCGCCTCTTGAAGGGTAAGCAAAATATCTTTGGTGTGGCTACAAGATGGATACCCAAACGGAACATAAGCAATAAATGCTTTTTTTCTTTTTTTCTTTAGTTGTTCAAACTTATCCTGTATTCTCATCTTTTCTTTGTGTGTGCCTGAACAATCTCTAAGTCCTTGTCTCCCCTGCCTGAGAGACATACCACTGCCATTTTTCCTTTTGCTTTCTTTGCCAACTTTTTCAAATAAAATATAGCATGCGCAGATTCTAAGGCAGGGATAACGCCTTCTAACTGCGATAAGAGATTAAATCCTTCGATAGCTTCCTTATCCTCCACTCCTACATAGGAGGCTCTTTTTATTGATTTATAAAATGCATGCTCAGGCCCCACCGCGGGATAATCTAAGCCGGGTGCAACTGAATGAGCATTTTTAATCTGACCAAACTTATCCTGCAACACATAGGACTTTGCCCCATGTAATACTCCGACCTCACCCTCAATAAGTGAAGCAGCATTGGCTTTCTTAAAGCCGTATCCCGCTGCTTCCACACCGATAAATTTAACTTTTCTATCGTCAAAGAAAGGATGAAATAAACCAATGGAATTACTTCCTCCCCCCACGCAGGCAACAAGATAATCAGGAAGTTTCTTTTCTTTTTTTAAGATTTGTCTCTTTGTTTCTTTGCCGATAACCGACTGAAAATCACGCACGATTAACGGATAGGGGTGCGGGCCAACCACTGAACCAATAAGATAATAGGTATTTTTTACATTTGTCACCCAATCTCTTATTGCATCATTACAAGCATCTTTAAGAGTTTTGGAGCCGCTTTCCACAGGAATAACTCGTGCCCCTAAAACTTTCATCCTAAAGACATTCATTTTCTGGCGCTCTATGTCCTCAGAACCCATATACACATCGCAGTCAAGACCGAATAATCGGGCAACCGTAGCAACTGAAACACCGTGCTGACCCGCCCCGGTCTCAGCAATAATCCTTTCTTTACCCATGAATTTAGCTAGAAGTATTTGACCTAAGGAGTTGTTTATTTTGTGTGCTCCAGTATGAAGAAGGTCTTCCCTCTTTAAATACACCTTCATCCCCAAAAATTTACTCAGATTAGGCGCATAATAAAGAGCGGTGGGACGGCCGGCATAATCCTTTAACAAATAATCAAGATCAGCCTTAAACTTTTTACTTTTTAAAGCTTTTCTGTAGGCCCCCTCTAGCTCCTCTAAACACACCGAAAGCGTCTCAGGGATAAATTTTCCTCCGAACTGGCCAAAATAACCTTTTTTATCCGGCACTTTTTGCATTAGCAATAAACTCCTTTACTTTAATTTCATCTTTAATTCCCGGTTCTTTTTCTACTCCACTTGAAACATCTACTCCGTAAGGCTTAACCATTCTAATAGCATCAGCTATATTTTCTGGAGTTAGCCCCCCTGCAAGGAAAAAGGGCTTATTAAAATCGCACCCTTCTAAAATATCCCACTTGAATCTTTTTCCTGTGCCGCCTGGGACATTTTCAGCAAAAGAATCAAAAAGGAAAAAGTCAATTGCATCATATTCTGAAATGGCTTCCAGAGAAAATTCATCTTTAACCTTGATCGCCTTTAAGATTTTATACCCCGCAAGCCTCTTTCTTAAATCTCTACAATAATCTACATCTTCCTGACCATGCAGCTGAATAAAGTTTAAATCACAAAATGATGTAATTTCAGCCACTCTCTCAATATCTTCATTCATAAAAAGACCTACTCTGTCTACTTTATTCTTGTATTCTTCAGGTAACCTTAAAACAATATCCCTGGCTTTATCTTTACCGATATAACGCAAAGTATCCTTGACAAAGACAAACCCTAATAAATCTGCGCCGTATTCGCACGCCTTTATTGCATCATCTAAATTAGTAATCCCGCAAATTTTTACTTTAACCATCCAGGAAATACGGAAAGTATAATCTTAATTTTTAAGCATCTATGTGCAGCTCTTTTACTTTCTTTTCAATGTTCGCTGCTTTCATTATTGCCTCACCCACCAAAGCTGCATCGACCCCCAATCCTTTCAATAAAAGCATATCTTTAAGCGATCTTATGCCGCTCTCGCTAACCTTTATCGCCCCGCCGGATATAAAAGGAATGAGCTTCTGAGTCCTTGAGATGTCCACTTTAAAGGTATCAAGACTTCGGTTATTTATTCCCACGATATCTATTTCATAATTAAGGACTTTTCTTAGTTCCTTCTCGGTATGTACCTCAACCAATACATCCATACCCAAATCCTTGCTAAGAGAATAAAGCCGTTTTAATCTGGTTTCATCTAAAATTCGCATAATAAGTAAAATTGCGTCTGCCCCAGCCGCGCGCGACTCCAATACCTGGACCTCATCGAGAATAAAATCTTTCCTCAAAATGGGCAAATTCACATTCTTCTTGATATCCTCAATATAGTTAATCTTTCCCAAGAAGAAATCCTCTTCAGTAAGCACTGATAATGCATTAACCTTTAAGGCGTCATATTTTTTGGCAAGCTCAACAGGATAAAAGTCTTTACGCAACACTCCCGCGGAGGGAGAAGCTTGCTTTATCTCTGCGATAAACGAAATCTTTCCCTCTCTTTTTATTGCTTTCTTAAACGAAGTAGGTGGGGGTGCTTTTTTTACCAAAGAAATAAAAGCCTCACGATTTTTTCGTAAGACCTCGATTCTTTTTTTCTTTGCCTCTAAAATTGAAGCGAGTATTTTATGCATATTTTTCTAAAAATTTTCTAAAAGCCAACACCTTTTCTCTAACTTTTCCTTGATCGATAAGTCCTGCCCCTAATTTTACTCCCTGTTTTAAATTGCGCGCTTTGCCCGCCAAATACAGACAACAGGCTGCGTTAGCAAGAACAATGTCTCTGGGCCCACCCTCTTTCCCATTCATGATATCATTTACCATTTTTGCACTCATCGCCACACTCTTAGCCTCTATTTTTTTCAAACTCACCCTTTTTAAACCAAAATCAGAAGGACTTAGTTTAAGTTTACTTATCTTTTTATTGTCTAAAAACGCTACTGTAGTCTTATCCGAAAGAGAAACCTCATCTCCCAAATCCTTACTCCACACCACAAACGCCTTCTTTATTCCAAGTTTCTTTAATACTTTTGCAAGCACCATAACCAATTCTTCGCTATAAACACCAAGAAGCTGATGCGTTGCATGAGCAGGATTACAAAGAGGACCTAACACGTTAAAAATAGTTCTTATGCCCATTTCTCTGCGTATCTTAGCAACCTCTTTTAGCGCCGGATGATACAGAGGCGCATAAAGAAACCCTATTCCTACCTTCTGAATTGCTTTTTTCATTACAGAAGGAGAAACATCTATTTTTATTCCCAGCTCCTCCAACACATCAGCACTCCCACAACTTGAAGACATCGCGCGATTGCCGTGCTTGGCAACCCTTATGCCTGCGGCACTTACCACAAATGCCACTGCAGTAGAGATATTAAATTTATTTAGCCCTGAGCCGCCCGTGCCACAGGTATCAAGAATGGTCTCACCGGTATCCTCTATCTCTACTAGCTTGCCATGTATATCTAATTTTTTTGCTTTCTTTCTTATTACAGTTGCGGCTGCCCCAATCTCATCTTCGTTTTCCCCTTTCATTTTCAACGCGGTCAAAAATGCCGCGACTTGGGCCGGGCTTACCTTGTGAGCGAAAATCTCATTGAAAACCTCTTTGGCCTGGCTAAACTTGGGACTCTCTTTTCTTGTTAACTTAAGGATTGCTTCTTTGATCATAGCTTTAAGAAATTTTCAATAATTTTTTTACCCTCTCCGGTAAGAATTGATTCAGGGTGAAATTGCACGCCAAATAAAGGGTATTTCTTCTCCTTAACTCCCATTATTATACCATCCTCGGTAGTTGCTGTAACTGTTAAATTTTCAGGAAGTGTTTTTTTATCAATTACTAAAGAGTGGTATCGCGTGGCCAGAAAAGGACTCTTTATCCCTTTAAATATATCTTTTTTGTTATGGTAAATAAGTGAAGTCTTTCCATGCATGACGGCGGGGGCTTTGAGAATTTTTCCTCCAAACACATGAGCTATACACTGATGCCCCAGACACACCCCTAAAACAGGTATTTTCTTAAAAAAGCTTTTTATAACTTCACAACTTATCCCGCTATCTTGGGGCCTTCCCGGACCAGGGGAAATCACTATTCTGTCCATTTTTAGCTTTCGCAGTTTCTCAATGCTTACCTTATCATTACGATAAGTAACAGTATCTGCTCCTAATTCCTGCAAATACTGCACAAGATTATAGGTAAAGGAATCATAATTATCAATAACCAATACCGCACTTTTCATTGTTTCTGTCTTTCTATTTTGGCACCTAATTTCTCAAATTTCTCTTCGATATGCTCATATCCGCGGTCAATATGATATACCCTCAACACTTCAGTTTTTCCCCGCGCAGCTACCCCTGCAATAACTAATGCTGCTGAAGCCCGTAAATCTGAAGCCATCACCTCTGCCCCCACTAATTCTTTTTTTCCTTCTACTATAGCATAGGGTCCGCTACGTTGAATGTGAGCGCCCATACGATTTAGCTCTGCCACATGCATGAAACGATCCGGATAAATCTTCTCCGCAATCAATGAAATTCCATTAGCTAAACAAAGACAAGCCATAAATTGGGCCTGTAAATCCGTGGGAAACCCGGGATAGGGAAGAGTGGTAATATTTACCGGATTAAGGTTGTTTTTCGGTTTTATTGAAAAGGAGCTATTTTCAATATTTATCTGGGCTCCGATATTTTTTGTGAGCTCAATTACAGAAGTAAGATGAAAAGGGTTGGCATCTTTTATCCGCAAGAAAGAATTAGTCGCTAAGCTTGCGGCAATAAATGTTGCGGCCTCAATCCTATCTGGGATATTATTGAATTCACAGCCCATCAACTCTTTTACCCCTGTTACGCGAATTAAAGGCGTACCTTCCCCTTCAATATCAGCGCCCATTTTCTTAAGTAAAAGCGCCAAATGTTCTACTTCTGGTTCGCAAGCGGCGTATTCAATTATTGTTTGACCTTCTGCTAAAACCGCAGCCATTAAAACATTAATCGTAGCAAGCACTGATGACCCAAAAACACCGCCTAAATAAATATGGGCTCCTTTGAGTTTGTGGGCCTGGGCAATACAGTAGCCTTCTTCTATCACAACCTTTGCTCCCAACTCTTCTATTCCTTTAATATGTAAATCTACCGGGCGCGGGCCGATAACGCATCCACCGGGGAATGCCACTTTTGCCTTTCCCTGTTTTGCTAAAAGCGGACCCAGACAGCAAAAAGAAGCGCGCATTGTGCTTACCAATTTATAAGGAGCCACGTATCCAGACTTATTCTTTGCTCTTATTACCAAGGTATTATTATCAAATTGAATTCTTTGACCTAAAACCTCTAAGATCTTTATCATTGTCCTTGTATCCATTACATCAGGAATGTTATGAAAAACACAAGTCTGATCTGTCAAGAGAGTAGCAGCCATCATAGGAAGGGCAGCGTTTTTTGAGCCGCTAATACTTACTTCTCCTTTTAGTGACGATTTATGAATTATAAATTTATCCATAGCTCTCGTTTAAATGAAGCACAATCCCTCTATAATATCCTGAATAATCTTTAATCCAATCTTCGATACTGTAAACTCCCAATTCTTTAAGTGCACTCTCGAGCATTTCTTTGTGATTATATCCAATTTCTATTATAAGATATCCTCCCTTCTTTAAGCAAGAGGGTGCATTTTTTAATATCTCTCTGATTACTGCAAATCCGCAGCAAGAGGCCTCTAATGCCTCCCTTGGCTCATAAACTAATGACCCCTTAATATCTTGGGGTGCAACATAGGGAGGATTAGCTACAATCAAATCAAAAGAATTTTTCTTAAAAGCCTTAAAAAGGTCGGCTCTGACTAACTCTACTTTTACATCGTGATGCACTACATTTTGCCTGGCAACGCAAAGAGCCTCAAAGCTTATATCAGAAGAAAATACAGATACTTCCAAGTCACAAGCCTTTTTTATACTTATTCCAATGTTACCACTGCCGGTTCCTAAATCCAATACAAACCGAGCGCGATTCTTTTTAATAACCTCTAATGCCTTCTCTACAACCAACTCTGTTTCTTTACGCGGTATTAAGACGTTACGGTTTACTTTAAACTCCCATCCCAAAAATTCCTCTTTTCCCAAAAGATAAGGCAACGGAACTCCTTTTGCATAATCACTCTTTAGCTCTTCTAAATAATCTAATTTCTCTTGGGCCAAAAACTCTTCTTGTTCTAAAAGCAGGGCCGGGCTCTGACCAAAGGTGTTTTTAAAAAGATATCTTAAATCCCTATCAATAAAAAGTGACTGATTGTCTTTAAGCCAATCCTTTAATTTCATAAATCTTTTGTCTCTCTGTTTTGATGAGCTTTTTTACGATTTCATCAAGATCTCCCTCCAACACCGCTTCCAGACGATAAATAGTTAAATTAATCCTGTGGTCGGTGACTCTTCGTTCCGGGAAATTATAGGTGCGTATTTTTTCACTTCTCTCTCCGCTGCCGACCTGGACTCTTCTTGATTCAACTCTCTTAGATTCCTCTTCCTCCTGCATCTTCTCTAAGATTCTGGCTTTTAAAACCCTCATCGCTTTAGCGCGATTCTTAATTTGAGAACGTTCATCCTGACAAGCCACAACTATCCCTGTAGGAACATGTGTGATTCTTACCGCCGAATCAGTCACGTTTACGTGTTGGCCTCCGGCACCGGAAGCGCGATAAGTATCAATACGCAAATCTTCGGGATTAATCTTAAGATCTACCTCTTTGGGTTCGACCAACACCGCAACAGTTGCAGTTGAAGTATGGATGCGGCCTCCTGACTCTGTGACCGGGACTCTTTGTACACGGTGCACTCCACTTTCAAACTTAAGATGTGTATAAATTCCTTTGCCTTTGGCGGAAAAAATAATCTCTTTGAAACCGCCTATCTCAGTAGGACTTGAGCTCAATACCTCTGATTTCCACCTTTTTTGTTCAATATAGCGGGTATACATCTTAAAGAGGCTTGCCACAAACAAAGCTGATTCTTCCCCTCCAGCAGCAGCGCGTATCTCAATAATAATATCGCGATCCGGCTCCTCTTCCTGAAATATCTTATCCTCTATTTCTTCATCAAGAGACTCTAATCTTTTCTCCAAAGTTCCTAACTCTTCCTGGGCAAGACGTTTTACCTCCTCATCCTCCCTTGGGTCTGACAGCATGGATTCTAAGTGTTTCTTCTCCTTAAGATAGGACTCTCTTGTCTCTAAGAGTTTGATAACTTTTTCCAGAAAAGAGAAACGCCGCGCTAATTTCTGATACCTTTCCCTGTCTTTTAATACTTCTTGAGAGGAAAGTTCTCCTGAAATCTTTTCGTATTCCTCTTTAAGCTTTTTAATATTAATCATTTCTTTTTGCCATACTTCTTAACAAACTTATCCACTCTTCCTTCGGAGTCTACAAACTTCTGCTTGCCGGTAAAGAAGGGGTGGCATTTGGAACAAATCTCCACATTGACTGTCTTCTTTGTGGAGCGAGTATGGACTACATTCCCGCATGCACACATAATAGTGGAAAGTTCATATTTTGGATGTCCTTTCTTTTTCATCACTACCTCCTTATTTAGATAAAATTTTAATTTTTGCCCTGATTTTAAAAAAAGAGGGCTATTATACCATTACCTATTCAACGAGAGAAGAAATTCTACATTGTTCTTGGTTTTGGAAAGCTTCTCAATAAGAAGCTCTAGGGCCTCTACCGAGCTTAATTCATTCAAGGCTTTTCTTAATATCCATATCTTTTGCAGCTCATCCGGATGAATAAGAAGTTCCTCACGCCTGGTATTGGAGCGTTTAATATCAATAGAGGGGTAAATTCTTCTCTGGAAAATGCTGCGATCAAGGGTGATTTCCATATTGCCGGTACCTTTAAACTCTTCAAAAATCACATCGTCCATACGCGAACCCGTATCCACTAAAGATGTGGCGATAATGGTAAGAGAACCTCCCTCATCCATTGCCCGGGCTGCGCCAAAAAACCTCTTTGGTTTATGAAGAGCGTTGGAATCAATTCCTCCAGAAAGAATCCTTCCTGAATGCGGCTCAACAAGGTTATAGGCGCGGGCTAATCTTGTAATACTGTCTAGAAGAATCACTACATCTTTTTTATGCTCAACCAGCCGTTTCGCCTTCTCTAAAACCATCTCTGCAACCTGTACATGCCTCTGGGCAGGTTCGTCAAATGTAGAGCTTATTACCTCCCCTTTAACCATTGCCTTCATTTCCGTCACCTCTTCGGGTCGCTCATCAATAAGAAGCACCATCAGTATTACATCAGGATAGTTATTCATAATCGCATTGGCAACTTTTTGCAAAAGCACGGTTTTGCCACTATAGGGAGGAGCAACAATTAAACCACGCTGACCCTTGCCGATAGGGCAAAGTAAATCCAATACCCGCGTTGATGCTTCCTCTGGAGCAGTCTCCATAATAAATCTCTCCTTAGGATAGGTAGGGGTAAGATTATCAAAGAGAGTTTTCTCTTTTGCTTTCTCAGGATGTTCAAAGCTTACCGCTTCAACCTTAAGAAGCGCAAAATACTTCTCATTATCCTTAGGAGGTCTTATTTGACCACTCACCGTATCACCGGTAAGAAGAGAAAATTTTCTAATTTGAGAAGGAGATACGTAAATATCATCCTGGGAAGGAAGATAGTTATAATTGGGGGAACGCAAAAACCCGAACCCTTCCGGAAGAACCTCAAGCACTCCGCTGCCAAACATAAGGCCTTCTTTCTCGGCCTTAGCCTGCAGGATTCTAAAAATAAGCTCCTGCTTCTTTAGACCGCTGGCACCATTAATGTTGAGCTCCTTTACAATCTTGTTCAGCTCGGAAATCTTCATATCTTTCAATGCTACGATATCGATACTATCTGCCATTTCTACCTCCTTAGGTTTAGTTTTCTTTTTTTCTAACATAACATACCACCTGATTATTGTTTTATCGTTATTTTATTTAACACCCTTTATGTTTATTGGTCTTAAAGGCCAATAATTCCTTCCATAACAAATTCGCTTTTCTTTTAAACGCCGCAAGCCCTTCGTTATTATTTATAACGAAATCAGCTCTTTTAATTTTTTCTTTTATAGGCAAATATAAAGAAAGTCTTCGGCTACTCTGACTGGGACTAAACCCATATTTTTTTATGATTCTTTTTTTAAGCAGCTCGTTACTGGTATAAACTAAAATCACTCCATCAAAATGACTCGCCAACCTTTTTTCAAAAAGAAGAGGAACCTCTGCTACGGCAATCTTATTTTTTTTCTTCCAGCTGCTGGCCCATTTTTTAAGTTCAGCAATAATTACAGGATGAACGATTTTCTCAAGCTTGTGCAATTTGAGATCGTTAGAAAAAACAACGTTGCCTAATTTCTTGCGCGATATGCGTGCGCCCTCTAGTGCTTGGGGGAAATTAGCTACTACTTTTTTATATACCGTACTTTTTTTATCCCGATAATACTTATGCACTAAAGCGTCGGCATCAAAGACAACCGCTCCTTTGCGCTCAAAGAGCTTGGTCACTGTGCTTTTTCCGCTGGCTAGATTTCCTGTTATCCCAAAGACAGACATCTTTTATACATTTCAATATAGTTACGCGCTGTTGTCTCCCAGGAGAAATTGTAACGAGCTATTCTTTTAAGAAGTTCTTCCCAATCTTTTTTATCCTGAAATATACGCTCGGCTTTCTCAATAGCATAAATTAAACCATCGCTTGTGTAATGAGAGAAAACAAATCCTCCTCCGCTATCGCTATAATCAAAAACCGTGTCTTTAAGACCTCCGGTGTGATGAACAATAGGAACAGTGGAGTACTTGTAGCTTATCAGTTGCGAAAGACCGCAAGGCTCAAAACGCGAAGGCAAAAGAAACCCATCACAGGAAGCATAGATGCGGTGAGCAAGTTGCTCATCAAACGTTAGGTTCAAAGAGAAGGATTTCTTATTCTTAGAGGCTTTTTTCTTTAGGATTTTATGGTACTTCTCATCCCCGACCCCTAAAATCACAACCTGATATTTTTTTAAAAGATGATCCATGGCCTCGCTTAAGATATCTACACCTTT
>CP070684.1:842676-859768 GCA_020352775.1 Candidatus Omnitrophota bacterium | reverse complement strand
ATATTCTCTAATTTCTCATAGAAACTTCTAAATCTCCCCTTTACTGATTTCTCTATAAAATCGCGCCCTAAGCCCCGGCTAAAACGAAAGAAAATATAAGCATTGATTAGCTCTGCGATATAGATAAGAAGGGTACTTAAATATGCGCCGAATATAATTGCGCCTACAACTTTTAAGGGGTCTTTTAAATACCAGATGATGAATGTACCCGCTACATACAAAAATACAAATACAGCACTGGCCCAACCATAAGGTATTTTTTCAAGAAATTCATTTATTTTAGCTTCATCAATAGCAAAATATTTACCGATTAAAAACAACCCTGCAATTATTAAAATAAGTAATAAAAACCTTACAGCTGGTTTTGAAAATAAACTGCTCATATTAAGCTCCTTTTTGCCAGTGGGCACGCAACTGGCCGCAAGCCGCACTTATATCTTGCCCTTTAGATTTTCGTAAAGTAAAAAAGACTCCTCTTTTTTTAAGTTCCGCAGTAAAAATATCAATTTGCTCCTTAGGGGGTGGGCGATATTTAAGAAAAGAGGCATTATAAATAATAAGATTTAGTTTGCTACGCACACCGCTTAATAACTTTGCCAGTTTAATGGCATCTCCTTTACTGGTATTTAAGTCTTTAATTAAAACGTACTCAAAAGTCACTGGGTATCTTTCTTTTTTGCTGAATGCTTTTAGGGTTGGTAATAACTCTCCTAAAGGATATTTTTTATTCACCGGCATAATTTTACTACGAATATCTTCATCTGCGGAATGTAAAGAAATAGAAAGCTTTACTCCCAGGTTTAACTCGATGAGCTTTTTTATTTCGGGAATTAATCCACAAGTT
Organism: Candidatus Omnitrophota bacterium; assembly: GCA_020352775.1. Taxonomy (GTDB): domain Bacteria; phylum Omnitrophota; class Gorgyraeia; order Duberdicusellales; family 4484-171. The sequence continues at coordinate 858,924 of CP070684.1, read as the reverse complement.
GAAATGCAAATCCTTCTTTTTACGAAAGATACGCCTGAAGAATTCATAAGAATCTTTATTGCTTTTAAAACATTTTCAAAATTATCTAGTGGTTCTCCTACTCCCATAAAAACAATATTAGTGATTTCTTTAGGTGAAATTAAATCAACTACATATAAATATTGATTGATTATCTCAGAAACTTCTAAATTTCTCTTAAGGCCACCCTGGCCGCTCATGCAAAAAGTACACTTAAATTTACACCCCACCTGGGAAGAAATACAAAGAGTGTGGCGCGTTCCTTCGGGAATGAGCACTGTCTCTATTGCAGAGCCATCATCTAACCCAAAAAGGAATTTCTCTGTTCCGTCACGTGAAGTCTCTTTATTTTGTAGTTCTAATTGTGATACAAAGAAATTTTTCTTAAGAAATTCTCTGGCATCTTTAGAAAGATCGGTCATAGATTCAAAATCTTCAACTCTTCTTTTGTAAATCCAAGCAAAAATCTGTTTCGCACGATAATGAGCAAAGCCGCCTGTTTTGAATATTTCTCTTAGTTGCTCTTGAGTAAAATTCTTTAGATCTTGTTTCATTATTGTATTTTAATCTAGGTCGTTTAGCTATGCAATAGCTGAAAAATAAAAAGGAGCAGCTAAATGCCGCTCCTTAATAAGACTTTGTAAATTGTTACAATTTGTTATAGTTTAAACCCCAAACCAGCCCCACACCGGGCTCTTTTTTAATCCTATCCCAATATGTTTGGGTTGAACATATTCAAAGAAACCAAACTTACCAAGGTTTCTTCCCCAGCCGCTCTGACCCGAGCCTCCAAAAGGAGTCTGAGAGTTCATCTGAGCAAAAGTGTTAATCCAGATTGTTCCACAATCTGCTATCTGAGCTAATTTCTTTGCTTTATCAAGATCCTGAGTCCAAATCTGAAGAACAAGACCGGTAGGATTTTCCGCAACAGTTCTTTCTGCTTCACTCATATCCTTAAAACGCTTAACTAAAATTACTGGGGCAAAAAACTCTTCATACATCATCTGGTTTACTTCAATAATAGTGGGAGGATAAAAATACCCTTTGCCTTTAAGAGGTGCTCCTCCACAAAGAATTTTTGCTCCTTTTGCTTTAAGATCTTTTATGCGACGATCAACTTCTTCTAAATATTCCTTGGTAATAAGCGCCCCTAGCCCATTTTCGGGAGAAAAAGGATCTCCTACCTTAATCTGGCTGGCTTTAGCAACCAAATCTTTAACTATCCTGTCATAGCTACTGTCTTCTATTAACACTACACTGGTTCCGATACACATTTGCCCTTGTTTCATAAAAGAAGAACCTAAAACGTTCTGTATCGCATCTTCTTTGTTTGCATCAGAAAATATAATATTTAGATTACAGCCGCCTAATTCGCATACCAGCTTTTTAGGATTATTTGCTGAGGCTTCAATTATTTTCTTTAGAGTATCACGGGAACCAGTAAAAGAAATTAAATCGATAACACTTTTTGCCAAGGCTGTCCCAACAGTTGAGCCTTTCCCGCTAACAACACTAATCAATCCTTTTGGTATATCACAGCGATCAATATAGCGTGCTAGCTCTAACACAGAAAGTGAAGCATCATGTGCGGGCTTTATAATAAGGGCGTTTCCTGCCGCTAAAGCTGCAGCACAACTAAACCCTAAAATCATTAAAGGAGTGTTGTAAGGTAAAAACACACCCACCACTCCAAAAGGATCAAATTGTATCAAATCAATCCCTAAATCACTCTGCAAAGACTCCTCTTCTAAAGAATCAAGAAATGAAGCATAATGACTGAAGCAATCAGCTGCCAGGGGGATATCCACAAAGAGTGTTTCTTTCTGGGGCTTGCCAATTTCTTTAGATTCAAGCTCAGCCAAAACACTTACATTATCAGTGATAGCGCGGGCTATTTCTCTTAAAACTGCTGCCCTCTCTTTAAAAGAAGTTTTCTTCCACTGTCTCTGAGCAGATTTTGCTTTCTCTAAAGCAAATACCAAGTCTTTTTCAGTAGTATCAAAAATATTTGCAAATACCTCTTCAGTAGCAGGGTTTACTACTGATAATTGGGTTTTACTTTTCCTGAATTCGCCTCCTACATAATACTCATATTCCTGCATAGCTATACCTCTATGATTTATGCGGTTCAATAATTACTTTAATGGACTCTTTAGCTTGGGAAACAAGCTTAAAGCCCAAACCTGCCTCTTTTAAGCTTAATCTATGGGTAATCATTTTATCTACAGCTACTCGACCAGAACGAATGAGCTCTATTGCCACACTAATATCTAAGGGGCTCCCACCGTATGAAGGCATTAATTTTATTTCATTACGCCAAAAATCATTAACAGGAATAGGAAGCTCAACGCCTGGCTCTGTCGGTGCAAAGAATAAAACAGTACCGGCGCGATCCACCGACTCCAACGCTTGAGTGAAAGCAGAATAAGCTCCGGTGCACACGATCACTAAATCAGCGAGCCTATTATCATTAACCTCACGCAGACGGGAAGGAATATCCTCTCCAGCGCCTATCACTACATCTGCCCCCAGTTCTTTAGCGGTCTTGAGACGATATTCACTGATGTCAGTAGCAATCACCCGTCCAGCTCCCGAGGTGCGGGCTAACAAAAGATGAAGCAAACCAGAAATACCACTACCAAGAATGAGTACAGTTTGAGCTGGCTTAAGATTTGCTACCCTCTGACCTCGAACAACACAAGCTAATGGCTCAACAAACGCTCCTTGCTCATAGGAAACTTCCTCCGGCAACAAAAACACCCCCCGATCTACGTTAAGTCGGGGAACTCGTATATATTCGGCAAAACCCCCAGGATCATAGTTAGTAGTATGTAAAGTCTCACAGGCAGTATGATGACCGTTCAAGCAGTAGTAGCATGTATTGCAAGGTATATGATGGGAGACAAAAACCCTGTCACCAATTTTGTAATTATCTACCTCTTTTCCTACTTTAACAATCTCTCCTGCAATTTCATGACCCAATACCAATGGCGCTTTTTTAATGCGGTACCATTCCATTACATCACTGCCGCAGATACCGCTGGCCAATACTTTTACTAATAGCTCGCCAGAGCTAATTTGGGGTGTTGGTAATTCCTCTAACCGTACATCCTGGTTGTTATAATACATTGCGACACGCATAATATTTAGCTATTACTTTTTACTGTTTTTAACCTCATTAAATAATTCATGTGCTCCCTTAACAGTGGCGTTTTCATGGATAATAGCCCACAGCGCACGAGCCATAGCCACTGGATGAGCATTTTGCCAAACATTTCTTCCCAGATTTATACCAATCGCGCCATTCTGCATCCCGTCATAAACAAATTCTAGAACCTCAAGTTCGTTTTTACATTTTGGTCCGCCAGCCATAACTACCGGAACCGGACACCCTTTTACAACTTTGTCGAAATCTTTATCGCACCAATAGGTCTTTACTACTCGTGCACCCAACTCAGCAGCGATGCGACAGCTTAAAGCAAGATAACGAGCTTGGCGTTTCTCCATCTCTTTACCCACTGCCGTCACTGCCATTACGGGAATGCCATAATCTTCACATTTATTAACAAGCTGGGAAAGATTAAGCAAAGTCTGGTGCTCATAATCACTGCCAACAAAAACAGAAACACCAACAGCGGTGGCGTTAAGGCGAATTATCTCTTCAATAGAAGTGGTAAGACCTTCGTTTGCCAAGTCTTTACCTACCATGCTCGTACCCCCTGATACCCTCAAGATTATGGGTTTACTAGCCGCAGCATCTACACAGGAACGCAATACCCCCCTAGTAACAAAAAGAGCATCACAAAATGGCAGGAGCGGCTTAATGGTCTGGCCTGGTTCTTCTAAGCAACGGGTAGGACCTTGAAAATAACCATGATCTATGGGCAAAAAGAAACAATGACCATCAGGTTGAATAAGCTTACTTAATCTGTTTTTTATTCCCCAATCCATGTCTTAGCCTCCTTCTTGTGTTTTACTTCAATTAAAAATAAAAATTAATCCTTAATTATTCAACTGGAGCTTGTTCCCAAAGCTTAAAAGTTCTTACCATTACCGGATACCACCTGCTCATTTTGCTAAAATCTCCCTTTGTTTTCACCTTTCCTTGGGTCTGAGCAACAAAAGGATTAATCTCCTGGTTAAATACCTTTTTCAAAATATCTTCCTTACCAATAATAACGAATTCCGCGTTATCATTGGTATCTACTTTTGTAATTCTACCCCCTTGATAATAAAAACACATTGCCTGTCCTGTCTCTTGATTTTTAACTGCCAAAGTACAGGTTAAATCATATTTTTTTCCGAGTTCTTGGGCCTCTTTATCATTGTTAACTAAATTAGTAAGTTTCTCTGCGTGTTCTTTTGACAACATTCTATATTTCTTCTGCTGCGCTGCTGTTTCTTTGCCTTTGACGCAAACTGCTGGCTCTTGAGTCAGATCCTTGTGATGCAATGACTTTATTAAAAGATTCACCTTGGCTTGCTCTTCCAAGAGTTCAACTAAACTACCTGTTTCTTTAAAACTACTTCCTATAGCTACTACTCCGTGATTTTTTAACACTACAATATTATTCTTATCCAAAGCGCTTAATACCGGCTTAATTTCAGTTACTGTAGGCGTAGTCTGAACAATCGCCTCTACATCGCCTAAATAAAATTTTGTTTCATAGGAAAAACTCTCTAGTTTATCAAAATAGCAGAAAAAAGCTGTTGTGTAGGGAGAGTGGGCATGTAAAACTACCTTTGTGTCATTAAATTTCTTATAAATACTTAAATGCAAGGCCTGTTCGCTGGTGAGCTCTCCCTCCCCTTTCAGGATATTTCCCTCAGCATTAACTAAAAGAATTTCTTTTTCTTCTAAATAGCCTAAATAGCTATTGTGAGAGGTTATTAAGATTTTATCCTTATCAACCCTCCAGGAAAGATTACCACTCTTTACGGTAACCAGCCCTTTTTGATTCAAGAGGCCAGCCCAGTAAATTAATTCCTTTTTTTCTTTCTTAAAACTCATATTTTCTCTCCGCTTCTATTTTATTAACAAATCTGTTTCTATAACCTCATCACCCGCTTTTATTATACAATTTTCCTGTCTTTCCTCCAAAAATAAATTGCCTCCCAAGCTAGAAGCATCGGCATCTTCAAATGCAATTTCAGATCTTCCTTGGGGAGCAATTTTTATAGGAATATTATGCAATTTGCTCAATAATGTTACATACAAACTCCCACAAATACCCGTAATTCCATTTTGATTTAATTCTTTATAGAAGAGCAAAGTCTTTTTTATTCTTTCTTTATAAAACAACAATCCTAAAACATTATCGCAACAATACACAAAATCAATACCCTCTTTTTTTAATAAAGGTATATTGTGCTTTAAACCTATTAAATAAGGCCGGTTTTCAGGTACCACAACCAGACTCTTTTCTTCTTTAAGATGATCCAGACCTTCCTGTGAAATCATGCCCCAAATTAAAGTAGTATTGTTTATATTTTCTAGTTTCATGGTTTTAGCTCAATACATTCAGTTATAAATTCATGCTTGGTAATATCAAATGCGGGATAGAAAGCTTCTGTCCCGGAATAATCTCCCTCTAAATACATAAATGACTCCTGCGAAGGCCTTTCTTCAATCTCAATGCTATCAACATCAATATCTCTGGGGTACTGAGTTAAAGGATAAAATGGAATATCAAAATGCTTTGCCAGTCTTGCCAGAGAATAAGTTCCGACTTTATTAATAACATCACACTTTGTAGTTGCACGATCTGCACCGGTAATAACGCAGTTAACCACTCCTTCTTTCATCAAAGTGGCAACCTGATTGTCACAGACAAGGCGAGTGGGAATATTGTTTTTTCTTAACTCCCAGAAGCTAAGGCGTGTGCCCTGCAAATAAGGTCTTGTCTCGCAAACATAAAAAAGAGCCTGTTTACCCAATTCTTTTAATTCTTCGTAAAGATAAATAAGCTCTCCATTCACATTGCATATTGTAAGGATACTTGCATTATGCGGTAGCGATATTGCCAACTCTCTAGCTCTTTTTCTTCGCATTAAATCAAACCCTGAAATAAATTTATTAACTATTTCTTTCAGTGGAACGTCTTTTTTTATCTGGCTTTTTAGAATTTGACTCAGCATAGAAAAATCAAAAGTGGGGCGATTCATTTTAAACTGTTTTGAAATCTCATCAATAGAGTGCCTGCCTTCAAAAAGTACGCAGGAATAAAAGAATAAAAGCACCTGCCCCAAAGAACGTGTCTTCATCTCTTTCAGAAGCCCTAAAACTTTATCCAAGCTGCTTACCTCTATATATTCCTCCTTAAAGGGGATTTGAGTCTCATCCAAAACTATAATCTTATTATCCTTTAATGTGACCGGGAATAATAAAGGGCTTTTCATAATATTTAACTTGTACGGGTTAATTCTTTATAGCGAGAATGGATTTTTTTGGTAAGCTCTCCGGGAACACCTTTAGCTATTGTCTTATCTTCTAATTCTACAAGCGGCATTATCTCAAGCAATGAACTGGTCAAAAATACTTCTTCACAATTAAATATATCATCGGGGGTCAATTTTTTCTCTTTAACTTCAATATTTAAATCATTTAATATTGCCATTACTTCTCTTCTGGTTATACCCTCAAAAGCTCCTGCCTCAAGCGAAGGGGTAAAAGCATCTGCCTCCCTTAAAAGGAAGAGGTTGCTTCTTGCTCCTCCCACCAATTCCCCTCTCTGGTTTAGCAGAAGCGCTTCGCTTTTATTTTTCTTTTGTGCTACAAACCAAGAAAGACGGTTCTCAAGATAACTTAAAGACTTAACCTTACAGCTCACACTATGCTGGTTTCTCTTATAGGGTGAAATAAGAGCAGAGAAACCTTTGTTATAGCTTTCGGGAGGATAATAACCGAATTTATCTACATATATAATTACACCTGTTTCCTTCCTCTTTTTATAAGCTGTTATCCTTATATAGGCGTCAACTAAGTTGTTTTCAGTAAGTAAACCTTTAATTGTATCTTCCCATTTTAAATCAACTTTATCTATTCCCAAAAGGGCCAAACCATTGTTCAATCTTTCAATATGCAAATCAAGAAAGGGAATATTACCACTGTAAGCCCTCATAGCTTCAAATGCTCCCCAACCGAATAAAAACCCGGGTTCAAAAACCTCTTCCAGATTTTGCTTATCCTCTAGCTTGCCATTACAATAAACTTTCATGCCTTAAAATAGATTAGAGAAGTTTTTATAAACGATTTTTTCTTTAATAGTTTGGCCTAAGGCCTCGAGCATATTTAAGTTTTCATCTACCTTAGCATTTACAGGGTAATCTGAACCCCATAAAATGTTGTTTTCTCCAAACAAATCCAGGGCAAGTTCGATATTCTTTAAGGAAGCGCCGGAGGTATCGACATAAACATTATTTAAAATTTGTGTGGGAAGCTTACCCAGATCTTTTACAATTTCTCTTTTTCTTAACATCATATATACTCTATCGAATCTATCTTTTAAGAATGGTACTACTCCCGCCAAAGAAGAAAAGATAAACTTTACCTTAAACTTTTCTAAAACTCCCTCCATCATTAGAAGGCCTAAAAACATGGAAATATCAAAGCTGTACTCTAAGACTGGCATAAGAAGAGGGTCTTTTATGCGCTCAAAACCAATAGGATTTATTGTCTGGGGATGTACAAAAATAGAAAGATTATTATCTTGAGCAGCTTCAAGCAAAGGTAATAATTTATCTACAATAAACTTACCATCATAACTTGAGGCAAGGCTTATCGCAGAAAATCCCTTTTGTTTTAATTCTTTTACTTGGGAAGTAACTGAATCTAAATTATCAACATCAACTAAACCCGCAGCAACAATATTTTGTTTTTCCTTTAAAATCTGACCCACGCTATCATTGTAGATCTGACATACTTTCTTATGTCCAGCTAGTTTAAGGTGGGCGTCAGTGGAAGGATAAACTAAAAGTGCTTTCTCAATGTTGTGTCTATCAAGAAACTCATATAGTTTATTTTTATCCGTCCACACCCCCTTGTAAAAGGAAGTGTGAACAGATAATTTTTCGGGAATAAAATGGATATGGGAATCACAAAGCATTCTAAATATGCTTTTCTCCCTTTACAGCTCCCTCTTCCCACTTAGATACTCCACGCATTACATCCTGAAAGCAAAGTTTTGCTAAGGGATCGAAGTTACTGTACATAATGCGCTGTACCCTGCCGGGCTTAGAGAAAAATTCTCTCATACACCAAGAACCTAATCTTCCTAAGTCCTCGACAGTTAAGTGATCAGTGGGCATAACCGGGTGTAAGAAATCCCACTTAAGAAAATCTATCTTGTTAGGATCAATCAACCCTTTCTTAGATCCTACCCTCCAAATCGGAGAATTCGGCGCGGGAGTAACATATCCAATCCAAAGGATATCAGGATCGACTTCATCAGTAAACTCAAGACGCTGCTTTATAATCGCTTCGGTATCATGATCAAAGCCCATCATGATATCTGCTACTACTGCCACGTCGTTTTTGCGTAAAATCTCAACCGTCTTCTTTATCTGATCAATAGTGATACCTTTAGCAATCCTTTTAAGATCTTCAGGAGTTGTAACCTCTATTCCGTATACTCCAATAAACAATCCTGTCTTTTTCATAAGAGGAAGGATTTTCTCACAGTTAACCCAGTCAACAGCTCTTCCCAAAGAAACCCATTTGATAGGGTTTTTCTTTTCTTTCTTTAGATTGCAGAATCTCTCTACTCTGTCAGGGTTAACATTAAAATTATCATCCTGAAGAACCACCACTTTTACTCCAAATTTCTTATGCAAAAGCTCAAGCTCCTCAATAACTCTTTCAGGAGATTTGGCTCGCCACTTTAAGAAATCCTGTGGTGAACGAGGGTCATACTGATCCCACTCATAACAGAAGGTACAAGCAGAAGGGCAACCCCGTGAGCTCACCACTTCCACAAATGGCTTCCAGTGAGTATGACCAACATATTTATCCATCGGAAAAAGATCATAGGCCGGAAGGGGTAGGCTATCTAAATCCAGCTGCAGCGGCCGGTGTGGGCCCATAACAGCTTTTCCATCTATGCGCGAAGTAATACCTGCGATATCCTTGGTGTTTTTACCCTTATCGAGAGCTTCAATTAATTCTGCAAAAGCTTCTTCCTCTCCCATAACTACATAATCTATAGCAGGATTATCTCTTAAAGTCTCCGTGGGCATTGCAGAGTACCATAATCCTCCCATGATAATCTTTGTCTTGGGAAGAGCTTCTTTAATCCTTCTTGCGGATTCATTGAAATAGTGAATAATAGCAAATCCTCCGTAAGAGTGAAGCATATCGCCTAAAACTACAACATCAGGATTCTTTTCTTTTACTTTTGCAACCATTTCCTCCATAGGGATACCTAAGGCACGGCAATCCAGAACCTCTAACTTATCATAGCCTTTTTCTCTTACGAACGCTGCCCAATGAGCATACAACTGGTTAGGGGCCCTGTGTTCACCATGGGTTGCCCAAGCACCTACTTTTGGCATTACAAACAAAATCTTCATGTCCTTCCTCCTTACTCTTGTGGGTGTTCTTGTTTAAATGGTATTACTGGCTTTGTCCAGGGAGTCTGCTGGTTTATCACCGCTAACTCCAATGGATTAACATTGCCTGTTTGCGACAAAGCAAACATTACTGTATCAGCGATAGCTTCCGGCTCCATCAACCGACTCTGATCCACTGATACCTCTTTTAACTTACTGGTTAACGGCGTCTGAGTCACGCCGGGAAAAATAGATGTGATCTTAATACCGAAATCACGCATCTCCCAGAAAAGCCCTTTGGCAAAGGCGCGCAAAGCAACTTTTAAGGAGGTGTAAACAATAAAATTGCGTGGGGGTGGATCAACCATCACTGAACCACTGGTAATATTTACAATATGGCCGCCACCATTTTCTTTCATGGAGTTAACCACAAGCCTTGAAAGCATCACGTAACTGAAATAATTAGTGTACATTACTTTTTCAATATCCTCAAGCGGCTGCTCCCAGAAAGGATGCTGACTTGATACTCCTGCTCCATTAACTACCACATCTATTTTTTTAAAGTTTTTTAAGGCTGTATCGACTAAATTTTCTAGATCTTTTTGCTTGGTGACATCACACTTAACACATAAAACCTTATCTTTGTTAGTAAGGCTTTTTTTAAGCTCCTCTAACACCTCTAGGCGGCGCGCAGCAAGCACAAGCTTTGCTCCCCCCTTAGAAAGCTTCTCGACAATTGCCTTTCCAATACCACCGCTTGCTCCGGTAATAATACATACTTTTTCTTTTAAATCCGCCATAATACTCCTTTCTTTAATCAATTAATCCACAACTTCTGCTGTGGCTGCTTTATCAAGAGAGAACGAACTCATAGACTCTGCACCCTGTAATAACCTTCTTAAACAACACCCTAAAACAAATATAGATACACCCGTAATTAAGAAGTGTGATTTAAATCCAATACGTGATATGAGAAAGCCTCCAAAAAATGCACCTATACCTCCGGCAACAAATCTTAACGCGCTGTTTAAACTTGAAGCGTCACGTAAGGCTCTATCGGGGAAATGCGTAAGATATGAGCTTAATCCTACGTGAGTTAAAGCCCACCCCGAACCCCACAAAACAATAAATAAGAAAAATAGCTGATATTGGCGCAAAAAGAACAACGATGAAGCAAAAATGCTCATCATAATAAATCCGACCCTGGTAACTTTTATGCCTCCAAAATGGGAGCTAAAAAACCCTCCTGCAAACTCAAAAATTGCAGAACTTACCGTAGCAGTTGTAAAGATTAAACTTATGACTAACTGTGATAATACATAAGTCTTGTTTAAATATACTCCCAGCCATTGCTGGACACTATGATATAAGAAGCTGCCAGCAATTATGGCTACAAAAAATGTAACTGCCTGCTTATCTTTAAAAGTTTCCAGGTAGCTGATCCTAAACGTCTCACTTCTGAAATCAAAATCCTCTAAGTGGCGCAAAATCAAAATAAATATTAAAAAACTTAAGACTGCCGGCATAAGATAAATTATTCTCCAGGAAATAAACCCACTTAAAAACACACTAAGGCAAGTTGAAACATAAGAGAGAGAAAAAAGAGTTCCGATGTATTTACCTTTATTAGCGGTAGGGACGGTTTTGCCAACCGTAATAAGCATCAGAGGAACGAAACTGCAGCCAAAACAGCCCATAAGAAAGCGAAACACAAATGCTTGATGTATGGTTTTTGATAAACTGAATAGCAACGATGAAAAGCAAAATCCTAAAGTTGTAAAAATGATTATCTTTTTTACTTGCATCAGTCTTGTTAGGGGGGACCAGAAAAGCGCAAACACTCCATAAGGAAGCATGTAGAGCCAAATCAGGCGTGCAGCATATACCTGCTCAGCGCCAAAATGGGCAGCAATGGAAGGTATCAATGCTGCCATGGCCGCAACCCCGAAAGATACGGTAAAAAAGGTTAACCCAAAAATAAATAGACTCTTTTTAGGCATTTGCTTCTTTTTCGATGATCTCCTTAAAACGCTTTAAGTTTTCTTTGGAATGATTATTTATGATCTCTTCTACCTTCTCATCAGTAAATTTTGCGCCCTTATCCATCTTAAAATCCTGAATCCAAGTCATCTCGATAACGCCTTCAACCTCTCGATAGAGCCAGATAATCTTCATATATTCAAAAGGAAACATCGGCTCTACTCTTGAGGCATAAGCGAACTTATCATCTTTAAACAATAGGCGGTATGACTTCCAACTATTGCCATTCTGATGAGTCAATTTAAAAACTATCTTGTTATCTTTTTTTTCAGTTACTTCAGACTCGGTATATTCTTTAAAAAATTCTTTCCAGCGTGAAATATCATTACTTAAATCAAATACCTTCTCATAAGACGCATTAATAACGATTGAATTTACTGTGTGTGCCATAACAAACCTCCTTCTTTTAATCTAAAAGGGCAACAACCCGCGCCCAGGCAGCACCGGTTTTTTTAATTTTTACTGGAAAACACTGTATCTTAAACCCGTAATCAGGTAATGTTTCTAAATTAGCTAAGCGCTCAATATGGATAAATTCTTTTTTTCTACCATAAAAATGTGATGGCCAAAGATATTTAGAGTCCTTCTTCTCTAAAAAATCTTTCATCATGAATTTATAGGGCCGATCAATACCCATCGTATCTACCCCAAAGATCTTTATTCCTTTATCAAGAAGATAATCAATCGCTGAAACATCTACTCCGGGATAATCACTGAAATATTCAGGACCTCCAAAAAGCTTATCAGAGCCGGTATACAAAAGCACAATGTCTAAAGGCTTTAAGGTGTAATTTATTTTCTTAAGAGCCTCTTCTATATCGGAATCAGTAATAACCTCATTTGGTTTCTTATGGGTAAGTATCACCTTAACTCCATCATGATAACACCACTCCAGCGGTATCTCGTCTGCTGTTTTAGATGTACGACCTTCTGATTTACTCCCGTAGTGATAAGAGTAATCCAAGTGCGTTCCACTGTGCACTGAAGAATAAACCATCTCTAATGAAAGAAACTCCTCATCAGGTAAATCTTCTTTTTTAATGACGCGCTCGCCTTTTTCGTATTTTTCTTTTCCTTCCGGAGTGCGAGACATTAGTACTTTATTCAGCTTCTCCACTCCCTCTTTATGAGAAGTGCGATCAATGCGCAAATCATGCACCTCAAAAGCCTTATCATCAATGGGCAGACTTAGATCAATAATCTTCATTTTTACTGTTTTTTCTTCTCAATTACTTCAACGATCTGTAAAGGCGTGGAAGTTTTACCGATTTCATTGGCTTCAATCTTTACTCCAAAGTGCTTACCCAATGCAACTGTAAGCTCAACTATCTCGGTAGAGTCAACACCGATTGAGTCATACAAAGTCTTATCCTCTGATAATTCATCTTTACCTACATCCAAAGTCTTAGCCATCATCTCAATAACTTCTTCTTTTAAACCCATAATCCCTCCTTTTTATCTATGCTTTCTCTACCGCTAAAACTACATTTATTCCGCCTCTACCCCTAGCTAGGATAAGAGCCTTATTTATTTCTTTTTCTATAGGTTTATTAGGAGTGTAATCTAGGTCACAGTAAGGATCTTTCATTTCATAGTTAACTGTAGGAAGAACTGTGCCATGCTGCATCGAAAGAAGAGTCATGATTAAATCCAGCGATGTCTGCGCACCCAATAAATTTCCAAACATACTCTTAGGGGCGCTCAGCGAAATATTCTCAAGCTCCTTTCCAAAGACGTTTTTCAAAGCCTGTGTTTCTAAATAGTCACCGATAGTAGTGGCTTCACCATCTAAACAGATATAATCAATATCCTTTTTAGCCCAACCTGCATCCTTTAGGCACTCTTCTATGGCATAAGCTAGATTATCAGAAGATGGTTTATAGCGTGAATAGTGATAGCCATCCGAAGAAAACCCTACCCCTCTAACAAACCCATAGATGTTTACTCCTCTCTTTTTGGCATGAGCTTCTTTCTCTAAGGCGACCATTCCAGAGCCTTCCCCTAATACAAATCCATCGCGATAAAGATCATAGGGTCGATATGCTCTTTTTGGGGTAAGGTTACTTTTGGATAAATTACCGCAAGTGTTGGCACACAGCAACGCATATGGCGTAATGGGGGCTTCCATCCCCCCAGCTATCACATATTCATTTTTATCTTGAGCAATGGTTTTTGCACCATACCATAAAGCCAAAGCCGAAGATGCTTTATCAGAAACCACAGTCTTACTGTAGCCTTTAAATCCGTAATATATGGTTACCTGACCCTGCGGTGCAGCAGGAAACCAGGCACTGGCCATATAGGGAGAAACCCCTTCTCTTCCCTCAAGATACATATCGCGTAATTCCGTCTCAGCAAAGAGCCATCCGCCCAAAGCATTACCCATAAATACGCCAGTACGTTTTTTATCAATTTTTTCTAAATCAATCTGGGCATCTTGAAGTGCCTGCTCACTGGCAACTAAGGCCATGTGAGAAAACACATCGATCTTTTTCACTAGCCTGCTTGAAAGATGCGTATAGCAATCCAAATCATGCACTTGGCCAGCAATACGAGAAGGGTATTGCGAAGCATCAAAACGCGTTACCTCATCAATAAAGGATTTGCCTCGTTTTAAATTCGCCCAGAAAGTTTCTTTCTTAAGACCGCAGGGGGCAACTACTCCCATTCCTGTTATTGCAACTTGTTCTTTCATGTTATTTCCACCTCTTAAAAATAATTGACGAGTGGATTCCAGAAAATCCACTACTTGTTTTTAATATGTATTCCGGCATAAGTTGGCGTTTTTTATTCGGAATATAATCTAAATCACATTTGGGATCAGGCTCTTCCTGATTAATGGTGGGTGGTAAATACCCTTTTTCAAAAATCATTGCGCAAAGAACACTCTCTACTGCATTTGCTGCTGCTAAAGGGTGTCCAATCATTGACTTAATTGAACTGATAGGAATTTTATAGGCATAATCACCAAAGGCCTGCTTATAGGCATCGGTCTCAAAAGCATCATTCTGTCGGGTTGAAGAACCATGTGCATTTATATAACCAATATCTTCCTTCTTTACCCCAGCGTCTTTCATTGCCTCATCGATACATATTCTCATCGGCTCACCATTCTCCGGCAAATCAGTCATATGATAAGCATTACAGCTTGTGCCATAACCCATTACTTCACCATAGATATGCGCACCTCTTTTTTTAGCATGCTGGAGTTCCTCTAGAATAAGAATCCCGGCCCCTTCAGAAATAACAAATCCATTACGTTTGTTATCAAAAGGGCGAGAAGACTTATGGGGCTCAGTATTATTCTTGGCAAGAACATTAACTACATCAAAAGCACCAAAGGTTATGGGGCATACTGGTGCCTCACTTGCTCCCGCAATGACTAAATCCTGTCTTCCTTCGCGTATCAACTCAAACGCAAAGCCTAAAGAGTCTGTGCCGGCGGTACATCCTGTGGATATAGTGCAATTTATTCCTTGCGTACTATAAACAGCTCCAATTTCGGCGCTGGGGGTGTTAAACATTGAAGCATCGTAAAGATAAGGCCTACCCTTTCTGGGATCAATAGGGTTTTTACCCCAATCAGTAACCATCAAGAATTCTTCCTCCATGAAGCGTGTTCCACAAATAGCATTGGCTAAAACCACTCCACAACGTCTTTTATCTAGGTTGGTAAAATCAATCTTTGCATCCTCTACTGCCTGTTTTGCGCTAGCTAAACCAAACTGAACGTATCTATCCATGCGCTCATGGTCTTTAATGCCAAACTTTAACGGGTCAAAATTAAGATCTTGCGAGGCAATCTTAGAAACAAAAAGGCTCACATCAAAGTTTTCAACCTTCTCAATGCAAGGCTTACCTTCAATTAGATTATTATAAAATGTGTTCTTATCTTCTCCTGCACCACAAACAATGCCTATACCTGTAATAACTACTCGTTTCATTATTTCCTCCGTATCTTAAACTTAATATTTCCTCCATCGGGACAAGTTATTCCGGTCTTACAATTGGGATCATCCTCAAATGAAAAACTAGCATCGAAATTCAAAGCAAACAAAACCGGAAACAACACACTGTATGCTGCTCCACAAAATCCAGCTGGAGTCTTTAGGCCTATAACTTCAAACTTATCACCCTTTTTATAACCATAAAAACAATGACCTGTTACTTCTTGGACTTCGATTTCTAAAGTTTTAGGATTAGGGCCCTTTGGTTTCTCTTTTTGGGGCTCATTTACTACCTTGCCTTCATCATCCAAAACCTCTATTTTAAAAGTAAGCTTGCCGTTGTCAGGGCACGTCGTAGTGATTGATTTAGTGTTTGGCATAAATTTAAAGTTTGCTCCGAAAGTTAACGCGTAAAGGCAAGGAAAGGCAGATTTTACTAAGCCGGTGCAGAAATGCTTTGGCGGATGAGTAAAGTCATCCAGCATAAACTCATCCCCCACCTTATAATTATGATAACAATAGCCTTCCTGTTTAACTACAGTTAGTTTAAATTTAGGAAATTTTACTCTCGGCATCTTCTTCTCTGTTTTCACGTTAGGCCTCCTGTTATTGAAAATTTTTTAAAACCGCTTCTTTGGTGAAAAACTTTCCGGTATTTTCGACTTCATGCACCAATGAAACTATTTTTCCATTTAAT
>CP070684.1:788900-842576 GCA_020352775.1 Candidatus Omnitrophota bacterium | reverse complement strand
AGCGCTGTGCTAGGCGACGTACATGGGTGTCTACTGCGATTCCTTCGGTCTTATCAAAAGCATTAAATAGAACAATATTAGCAGTTTTTCTTGCCACACCCGGTAACTTTAGTAGGCCTTCCATCGAATCCGGCATCCTAGCGCCAAAATCTTTCACTATTTTTTGAGCGGCAGCGATGATATTTTTTGCTTTATTGCGGTAAAATCCAGTGGAACGAATTTCCTGCTCAAAGCTCTTCAGGTTAGCCTTGGCATAATCTTGAACTTTTTTGTATTTTTTAAAAAGAGATTCCGTCACCATATTTACTCTTTTATCAGTGCATTGTGCAGAAAGCACTGTTGCCACCAAAAGTTCCATAGGATTACTAAAGAGAAGTGCGATTTTTGCCTTGGGGTATGTCTTTTTAAGTAACGCTAAAATCTTATCTATATTTTTTGCTGACATACATTCCCCTCCTTTAAAATTTAAGATTTATTTTTAGATTTACTTTTTGCACTTCTTGCGCGATGAACAGTTCCTTCCCCAAACTTCTCATTTATTTTTTCAACTGCATTATGCAGCTTTTCTAGCCTTACATCCTCTTTCTCTTTAAAAAGAGTATTTTGAACCTCTTGGATAGAGAAATTTGATACCTTTACCCCTAAAAGCCGCACTTTTTTTCCTTTACGATTAAAATCCTCATATAATTTCTTGATCACTTTAAAAATAAAATCAACAAAATTGGTAGGTTGCTGAATAGTCTTAGCACGGGTATGAGTCTCAAAGCCCTCCAGGCGTATTTTTAAAGTGATGGTTCTGCCTTTAAGGTCTTCCTCGCGTAACCGACGTGATACTTTTTCACACAGTATCATAAGGGTGCTTTTTATTTTCCTTTCATCATCAGTATCGCGTTCAAAAGTGTGTTCATTGCTAATAGATTTTGCTTCCTCTGGCTCTATCTGGACTTCTCGCTCATCAATTCCATTTGCTAATTCCCAAAGGTGTTCTCCGCTCTTTCCAAAAACATAAATTAGCTTTTTTACGTCTTTGCGCGCAATATCACCAATAGTATTAATTCCCATGGCTCGTAACGCTAATTCGGTCTTTTTACCCACCCCCCAAAGCTTACCTACATCCAAAGGCCAAAGAAATTCAAGTAATCCCTCCGGGCTAATCTCTATGAATCCATCAGGTTTTTTTAAGTCCGAAGCAATTTTTGCCGCCATTTTTGTCGGAGCAAGCCCTACAGAGGCAGTTAAGCCGGTTTCTGCTTTTATACGTTCCTTTAATTTTAAACAAGTCTTTCGAGGGGTACCAAAAAGATGGTAACTAGAGGTTATGTCTAAAAACGCTTCATCAATACCTACCGGTTCAATCACCGGACTAAACTCATAAAGAATTTCATAAACTTTCTCTGAAGCTTTGCTATACTTCTCAAAATCTGGCGGCAAAAATATCGCCTGAGGACATTTTCGATAGGCAATAGAAATCGGCATTGCCGAATGTATTCCAAATTTACGCGCCTCATAAGAACAAGTTGAAACTACGCCACGACCTTTGCCTGCCTTAGGGTCAGCGCCAACAATTACTGGTTTATTTTGGTATGATGGGTTAT
Organism: Candidatus Omnitrophota bacterium; assembly: GCA_020352775.1. Taxonomy (GTDB): domain Bacteria; phylum Omnitrophota; class Gorgyraeia; order Duberdicusellales; family 4484-171. The sequence continues at coordinate 840,981 of CP070684.1, read as the reverse complement.
CGCGCTGCTCGATAGCAGCAAAGAAGGCGTCCATATCAACATGGACAATAAAGCGTGCCTTTCGCTTCATATCTAAATTTAGGAGGCAGGTATTTAGAGTTTTCCCTTTGCGATTGCGCGGATAATATCTTTTTTGGTAACTACCCCTACCAAGTCATTATTTTTAAGTACGGGAAAATAATGCAGTCCTTTTTCAACAATCATGGTGGCAACCTCCTCCACTGCAGTCTCGGGAGAAAGGGCCGGTATTTCCGTCTCCATAATATCAGAGACTGTGCCAGCGGCGATTTTCTTCATTTCTTCTTCTAGCCTATGCGTCCCTAAAGTAAGAAAACCCATTGCGAAGTAAATAAATGTCGGCAGGTGTACTTTTTTATCCTGAAAAATAAGACCCTCTTCAAGCGCTACACCTAAAAGTTTACCGTCTTTATCAACCACTGGAGCGCCGCTGATATTTTTCTTGATAAACAATTCTGCCAGTTTATGAACTTCCATATCAGGTGAAACTGAAATCACATCACTGGTCATGATATCTTTTACTTGCATGTGGCCTCCTTTTTTGTTTACTTGATATAACACTTTTAATCGCTTTATTGGTTTGTCTGCTAAAAAATTGGGCACGTTGCCATAGGCGACGTGGAAAATTAAGCCTCCAACCAGACCATGCTGTCATATCCAGATATTTAAAAAATAAATAACTATTTGGAACCTTATCACCATCTATGCCCCACGGCTTTTTTGCAGTTAAAAAATGAACAATCTTTGTTTTTTCATTAACATTCTTGGGCCAGGTGTTCCACGCGTAATTGAGCTTCCCCCATTTTCCAAAAAGCACAGCGTTCAATAAAGACTGATCAGGCACTTTTAGATCATATATAGTTTCTCTTAAAGCATCAAGTAATGCCACCGACAGATTTTTTTCTCTCCATTTTTCTAAATTGATTAATAAAACACCGCTATTTAAAATTCCTCTTCCCTGGGCCAATAAATAATCTTCACCTATATCGATATCCCATAACTCAGCGATATTACCCAATACAACTACATCGCTATCTAAATAAATTACCTTCGCTAAATCAGGAGGTAAAAGCCCTGAGATTTGGATTCTATAATTTATTGCCTCAGAAAAATGGGCTTTATAGATATAACCTTTCGGGAATAAATTTTTAGCAGGCTTAACCCAATTTATCTCAAGATAATCTGACTGGCATGATCTTATGATTTTATTTTTATTATTTCTTGTAATGCCGCCATCTATAATAAAAGCGACTATTTTCCTATTATCTTGATAATTTTTAATCATTGAACAAAGTGCAACAGCAAGTGGCATAGAAAATCTATTATCTGCTGTGAAAACAATGGTTACCTTATCGGATCCTTTATTATTCACTACTTGCATACCCGCCTTTGTTTAAACCATTATTCTCGCCGCTGAAAAGCTAACGAGACAATCTTTTTGATTAATTCCGTATACGAAATACCTGCCTTTTCTGCTGACTGTCCAACTTCATCATCCTTATCTAAATTTGGGTTCGCATTTGCTTCGATAATATAAACCTGCGCCTGGGGTGTAACCCGGATATCAAAACGAGCATACGACCTCATATTCAACGCCCGGTAAGCCCGCTTACAGGTCTCAACTATTTTTTTCTCCCACCCCTCAGGCAGCCGCCCCACAAATACGTATTTTATGCCCCAACGCTCACGATAATCATAATCCCATTTTGCCTTGTAGGTGGCAATACGTGGCTCATCTTCAGGAAGTTGACCAAATTTTACCTCCCTCACAGGAAGAACCTGAATTCTTTTGCTGCCAATCACACTCACATAAAACTCTCTGCCGTCGATATATTCTTCCGCTATAGCATCCATATTCATATTCTCATGAATAAATCTTACTCGTTCAATAAGTGCCTCCTCACTGTCCACAATTGATGCTTGCGATATGCCGCGCGAGGCTTCCTCGGTAAGGGGTTTTACAATCAAAGGAAGGTTAAGCTTCTTAGGCAGCCATACTTTATGCCCCTTGTAATAAGTATAAAAATGCGGCACTTTTATCTTATGAAAGGTCAATCTTTCTTTGCTCAAGGCCTTGTTATTACAGATAAACAACGTAGCGGGCAATGCGCCGGTATAAGGAATGTCTAACATCTCTATCAACGCAGCCATATTCTTTTCAAGACGTGACTGGTTATTAAAAACCTCAATAAGGTTAAAGATAAGGTCGGGTCTATTTTCCTTTATTTCTTCAAGAAGAATATTTATATCATCATGTATCCCCAGCATAGTTACTTCATGGCCTAACTCTTTAAGAGCATTGCGAGTGTATCGTTCGGCATCCCAGTTAAAATCTTTAAATTCCTCCTTAAACTCATATCCCCGCGGCACAGCATAAGGACAATCAAACACCAATAACACTTTTAATTTCCGTCTCATATCACTTATCTCCCCCAAACCAGCCGGTGTGGACGTAATTAGCAATCAAGGTCGTTATATAAGTCGATATCTTTAAAACTGTTAGCGATTCTGGTTCGGGTGCAACCAGTTTTAATTCTCTACACCGTTTAATAAGAGTTTTTAAGAGATCATCGATTATATACTTTTTCTCACCTGTCCAGCGCGAAACACTATTAAGAACATCTTTGCGGTAAGCCATTAAAATATCCGCGGCATGAGGGGCCTTACGGTACTTCTTACCTTTCACGACAAAAATCCTACGTAAATTAGAATCGTGGAAATCAGGAAAATCTTCCGCGTAATGAATTCTTTTCTTTTTATAGAAGTTCTTAAGGGTAATACGCATCTTAGAAGCCTGCCAATACTTATCTCCTTTTCTAACCAAAGGTTCTTTGTCTTTTATTTCCTGCATAACCTCATCCACATAGCGCAGCTTCTTCAAGGCCTTCCAGCCCTTATATTGCTCTTGCCAATCAATATGCGGAGTAAGCCATACTGCAAATGTTTCGGCAAAATCTTCGTCAGGATGGTACTGTGCGTAATAATCCTCCATATGCCTTACAAAATTTTTACTGTAAGGCCGGAAACGGTAAGTCTCCTCATACTCTGAAGAAAATCGACCAAAAATATTCTGCCATTTCTTTCTTTTGTATAATTTATAGGCGTAATTTAAGGTGTGGCCTGTTTCATGTCGCAAAAGTTTCATGCAGCGTTCTTTTGTTGATCCCTCGACATCGAGCATAAACTTTCTTTCTAATTTTATGAGCTTGGGATGAGCAAGAAAGAAGGGAATGCCTACAACCGGTTCCTGATCAGGGGTAAGCCATTCATCCGCCAGATAACAAGAAGGCTTAAATTTAACACCCTTGGCATCGAGCTCTTTGTAAAGCTCTCCAACACAATCAGCAAGCCAAGTGCCGTCAATTTTTAAAGGCAAATCGCAAACACGTAAATCCAGGAGTTTTTCTTCTGAGATTCGTGATAAATTTATGCTTTTCGTAGCCATTATTTATTTCTTTACCCGCCTAAGCTTTATACAATCAAAATAATATACGCCTCTACCAGGAAGGCGCGGCTCAAACTGAAAGCTCATGATGGGAAAATCTAAAATTTCGTTTCGCTCGGCAGTTTCAGGCTGCCAGTCGCTACGCACAAAGAAATTCTTAAAGAGACAACTAATTTCTTTCCAGCCTGCAAAATCATCATCCAGAAGAAACCGCCATAACTCTCCCTTGGCATCCTTTATATCAAAGGCTACTACTGCTCCAGAATTTCTGCCATACATCGAAACACTTATTGCATTATATCTTTTCCATGCAATCTCTTGGGGTTCAACTTCCCAGTGTGCAGCTCCCTTTACATCGAGACCGTAACCACGTGCAATCCACATATAACTTGAAGGCCGCAGGTTATATTCGACCTTTAGAGACTGCTCACCGCATTGCTTAAATTCTTTTGATGCTGAAACCCTCACCGAAGACCCTTCTCCCGCACCAAAGTCAACTGTTTTAGAATTCAATGTGTCTTCGAAGCTATCAATAACCAAATCCTCAACCATAGGCTGACAACCCATAAAAACCAAAAACAAACCCATCAGAAGAAAATTTTTAATACCCACTCTTCCTCCTTTATCATTAAATATTAATAACCCTTACAACTTAGCCCTTTACTGTCTTTTGCCTGCCGGTATATATCCTTCTAAATCAAGGGTTACATATTTGTATCCGATTTCTTTTAGCTTTCTGACTATCTTAGTTATATCAGATTTTCTCATCTTAGTCCATTCCCAGTTAGCTACCTCTATACGCAATAAATCTCCATGGTCACGTGCCCGAAAAAGCACCTTAGGGCCAAAAAAACCACGTAAAAACATCTCCGCTTCTCCTACCTTCTTAATTCGTCCTAAAGATATCTCTTGCCCAAACGGAATACGGCTAGATAGACATGTGCCAGAAGGTTTATCCCAAAATGAAAGCCCCAAGCGTCTCGCTAAATCTTGGATATCCTGACTCCTGAATTTACATTCATAAAGGGGGCTGCGTACACTGAATTCCTTATTCGCCTTAAGGCCAGGCCGAATATCATCCTTATCATCAAAATTTGTACCATCCAGAATATATTTATTGCCTTTTTTGTCTGCGATTTTTCTAATTTTTGAGAATAATTCCCGTTTACACCAGTAACAGCGGTCGGTATGATTACGTATAAATTTATTATCCTTGAATTCTTCAGTGTGGATAATTAAATGAGAGATGCCAATCTCTCTTGCGATTTTTGATGAATCTTTATTTTCCCAGGAAGGATAAGTAGGTGAGTACGCAGTTACAGCAAATATATTTTTACCCAAAACCTCATAAGCTACCTTTGCCAGGAGCCCACTGTCTTTACCACCAGAGAAAGCAATTACTCCTGAGCCTATATCTAGAAGCAATTTCTTAAGCTTTTGATATTTATTTTCAAGGCTTTTTCCATTTTTCATTTTTAGCTTTTAATTTTCTCTATGATCCCTCCGCCCACAACCATATCATCGCGATAAAAGGTAGCGAGCTGACCGGGAGTGATAGCATCTATTTTTTTCTCAAGCAAAACCAATATTTTATTACCACAATATTCGAGCTTACAATTATAGAATAAAGAATTATAACGAATCTTTACCTTCAAAAAACTAAAATTTTCTGGGCAGATAAACCAATTTAAATTCCCAACCAAAAATCTATCCTTCCCAAGATGCTCTCTCTCAGTCACCACCACGGTTTTAGTGGCACTATCAATATCAGCAACATAAAGGGGTTCTTTCCAGGCAACGCCTAATCCTTCGCGCTGACCATAAGTATAGTGATGAATTCCTTTGTGGGTGCCGAGTATTCTGCCGTCAACATGCTGAATCTGGCCACAACCTTCACTAGGAATATCTAAATACTTTTCGATAAATTTCGCATAAGACATCCCTTTGATAAAACAAATATCCTGACTTTCCTTTCTTTCTTTAAACATTAATTCTTTTTCTTTTGCCACTCTTCTCACTTCTTCTTTTGTGTAATCAGCCAGCGGGAATACAAGGTGTGGCAAAACTGATGAAGGAATTAAAGAAAGAAAATATTCCTGGGATTTTCTTTCATCTTTTGCTCTTTTTATAAAATACGTATCACCCGTTTTTTCGATACGGGCATAATGACCTGTGGCTAGATAATCAGCGCCTAGCTTTTTAGCTCTCTCAAGCAGGACTCCAAATTTAATCCTACGATTACACCAAGCACAAGGATTAGGTGTTGTGCCCTCAAGATAGCTTTGCACGAAATAATCGACGATCTCTTTCTTGAATGCATCTCCTAAATCAATTAAGTGATGCGGGATTTCTAACTTACCACATAATTGCCTAGCCTGAGAAAGACTCTCGGAATCAAGGGTAGAAGAGAGCTTCAATGTCACCCCGATCACTTCCCAGCCCTGCTGCTTTAAGATATAAGCCGTAGTACTAGAATCAACTCCTCCGCTTAAACCCACAACAATCTTTTTCTTCATGACTGCATTGAGTTAATTATTGAAAAACATGATGAGATATTTCTGCGCGGTTTATCCTCATACATACTGAACCATTCTCTCTAAGGCAAGCTGAGCTTTCTTAATAATATCGCTATCAAGCTTTATTTCGTAAACCTCATCCCTCAAAGATTCATAGAGCTCATTGAGGGTGATTTTTTTCATATTACTGCAAATGCGGGCCGCCCCCAGAGAATAAAATTCCTTATCAGGATTTTCCTTCTTAAGCCGGTAAATAAGGCCTGCTTCTGTTCCAATAATAAGCTGCTTGGCAGCTGACTCTTTTGCCCTTTTAACCATGCCGGAGGTAGAAAGCACATAATCCGCCTCTTTTAAAATATCTTTATGACACTCCGGATGCACCAAAATCTCGGCATCAGGATAGTTCTTACGCGCTCCTTTTAAATCATCTAACATAAATTTCTCATGCACGTAACAACCCCCTGGCCAAATAATCAATTCTTTCTGGGGAACATTTTTTTGCACCCACCATCCTAAGTTTTTATCAGGGGTAAAAATTATCTTTTTAACCGGCACATTTTTAACCACCTTGATAGCGTTAGCAGAAGTGCAACAAACATCACTCAGTGCCTTAACCTCTGCAGAAGTGTTCACATAACTTACTACCCAAGCATCAGGATGCTTTTCCTTTAATTCTCTAAGTTCTTGTGGTTCAATGGCATCTGCAAGGGGACATCCTGCATTTAAGGCGGGTAAAAGTACTCTCTTCTGGGGTGAAAGAATCTTTGCGGTTTCGGCCATAAACCGCACCCCGCAAAAAACAATAAAGTCCTCAGGCCTATCCCGTGAAATCTTAGATAATCCTAAAGAATCCCCTAATTCATCCGCAATATCTTGGATATCAGGAATCTGGTAATTATGGGCTAAAATAACCGCATTTTTGGCGGCTTTTAACTTCCCTATGTCTTCTTTTAATTTTTCTTTGCTTATTGCCATCTTCTTCACCCAAAAATGAAAAATAGTAAAGTATTATACAACTTTTTCCCTATATGTCTATGCACTTTTCGGGCTATTTAGAAGGATAGATAGGTGAGCTATTTAAAGATACTCGAAAAATGGTTTTACTCTCAAAAAGACAGTTTTAATTTTGTGCCTAAAACATTTAAATCAGACCACTTGCCGCTTTTTTTACTGCTTTGCCAAAGATAGAAAATTTCTCCTTTTAAACTCTTTGTAAATTTCATAGAAAAACCAGTGTATAGCCTATTGCGATTAAGGCGCTCCTGGTCAAAATCAATAAAAATCTCATCAGCAATATAAGGTTGAATCTGAACTTTAGTCAACTTAAAGGGCAATTTCACGGTGAATTTATTTCGATATTGCCAGAGATCTTCTGCATCTTCCCGGTCACGATACTCAAACCGCCCCCTGTTGCTCATCGCACAATCGAATAATTCCCATTTTACTGCTGCATCCAGGTGTGGACGATCCTCACGTCTCCACTTACTATTTTTCTTCTCAGATATATTCCGATAAAACACACCCAAATCAAGCCATTCTGCTATCCCGGAATATGTAACCCCCCAATCTGAATGCTGATAGTAGAGATTGCCACCATTATCTCCTAGTCTAAACTCTTCCTCAAAACTGGCCTTCCAATCTTCAGTTATTTTGAAAGCTATACTTTCATTATTCCAATACTGAAAATCACCATCGTCAAAGGCAAAAGCATTTTGGTAGAAAAATACGGCCAAAAAAAACGAAAACGAAATAATCAATGCCTTTTCGCCTAAACTACTCATCTCTCCTTCTTTCATAAGTTGGAATAAATACATTCTTAAGCCAATCTTTAATCTCGTCTCTCACTCTTCTAAATTCTGTCAACCTCTCTTCTTCGGTTCCGATAAAAGTGCCCGGGTCATAGAAACTCTTATGTATCACATTTTCCCCCGGGAAAAACGGACAAACCTCTTTTGCATGGTCACACACTGTCACTACCCAATCAAAATCTATGCCTGGCAATTGCTCAATGGATTTGGAATATTGATTTGAAATATCTATTCCTATTTCTGCCATTACTTTTATTGCATCAGGGTTAACTCCTGCAGGATGAGTACCAGCACTGTATGTTTCAAACTTACCTTTTCCCAGGCTTTTAAGCAATCCTTCTGCCATCTGCGAACGCACAGAATTATGGGTGCAAATAAACAGTACTTTTATCTTCTTCATATTTGCACTATCTTACTAATTTTTAAGTAGGCGTCAAGCGAGGGTTAATCTATTTCTTTTAAGAAAGACTCAACTGCATCCTTTAGCATCAACCAATCTTTATGGGAACGGATAGGTAGTTTTTTATCACGCTTCCACTCATCGCCTTTCTTTCTCCAGCGATAATAACAAATCTGTTTTTTGCCGTGGTCGATCAAAAGAACTACTGCTGACCACCACCCTAAAACATTATTCTTTTTTAAGGTGCGGTAACGCAGGACTTCAAGCTGGCCGCTAACAGGCAGTGGCTCCAGTTCCTGAATATCGCGGTTTTCATCAACTACTGGCTTTTTCTTTTCCTGAGGGGTTTTATTTTTTTCGTTCATAACCCTTCTCCTACCTATATATTACCATAAATTATACCCTTTTCCACTGTGGTATCACAGCTTTTAAATTATTAAAGCGCTTTATGGGTTGCCTCTTTGATATATTGAGGAAGGTTATCAATGCCGTTATCGGCGATTTCCTTAAGGATGGGTGCAACCTGAATACTGTATCTTTTGGAAATATTTACGGGGTCAAGCCCGGGCCAGGCCCAACAAGAAGTATGTATCACACCATCAACCACATATGAAATATCATCTAAACTAGTCGGATGCATGGTTTCGATTGGAGATTGACCAGCAGGATTAGAAACCAAATCAAGTAGCACTGCTCCCTTTTTAAATAGCTTTATCATATCACGGGTAATAAAAAATACTTTACCACGCATCTGCATCGGCCAATTAATAGCATTGACTAGAATGTCTGTTTCCGGAATATGCTCTCGCATATTGGGAAAATCTTTTTTATGTAAGATGATTACCCGAGCAAATTTACGTGCTGCACACTGGATTGCACCACAAGCAACATTACCGTAGCCCATGATTTTTACAAGGCACCTCGAAGGATCGCCACCCCAGAGCTCAAACCCCTTCTCCATACCCAAATAGCCTGCTTGATGCAATGCCTCTATCTTTCTCTTGCCAAAGGGATCTTTTATCCCCTCCATTGCAATAGCAATTAATTCATATTTTTTTAACAAACCTCTAAGGGCAGGGTTACCCGGTAAATGCATCATAGACATTATGAATGAGCCCGGTTTCATCAAAGCCAGCTCTTCTTCCTTGGGCTCTTTAAGGCGTATTACGAAATCCTGTGCATACACTTCTTTTGTATCACCAATCTTTGCCCCAATCTCCTCGTAAGCGCTATCTGGTATTCCAATACCGCTGCCAGCACCTCTTTCAACATATACATTATGGCTGCGAGCGATTTCCTTCAACTCATCGGGCCGTAAAATCACTCGTTTTTCCATGGGCCTGTTTTCACGTGCTATTGCGATATTCACAGCCTAATACCTTTCATTTTACATCGGCATAATAAAATAATTTATTCTCAAAATTCTTAAATACATATCTTCTCCCTTTTCGCTTCATGATATATTTTGGGAGTAAAGGAGTCTTTCCTCCACCGTGTTTAAGATCGATTATAAGATGAGGTATGGCTAGACCCGAAGTATGGCCAATCAACTCTCTCATGATTTTAAGGGCTTTAGCGATACTGACACGGAAATGATACGTTCCTTTCACAGCATCTGGAATATACATGTAATAAGGTCTCACCCGCATCGTGAGAAGCCCCTCAAAAAGCTTTTTTAAGGCTTTGGGGTCATCATTTATGCCAGCCAATAAAACTGATTGATTGCCCATAATAATACCGCTATCAGCCAGCATATCACAAGCCCTTCGGCTCTCCTTGGTCAATTCCTGGAAATGATTAAAATGAGTATTGAAATAAAGAGGTGAATATTTTTTAAGCATCTTGCACAACTCAGGCGTGATTCGCTGCGGCAAGGTTGCTGGAATGCGGCTGTCGACTCTAATAATTTCAACGTGCTTTATTTTGCGAAGATTCTTAAGATAATACTCTATTTCCTTATCCCCCAAAACAAACGGGTCTCCTCCAGAAATAATAACATCTCTTATCTTTTTGTTGCTTGCAATATAGCGAAATGCTTTCTGAACATCTTTTGCTTTTAGAACTTTCTCTTCTGTCCCGACCTGCCGTTTCCTGGTACAAAACCTGCAGTAGCCTGCACACATATTAGATACATACAGCAAAACTCTGTCTTTGTATCTATGAATTAATCCTTCAATCGGTGAATACTTTTCCTCTAGGAGCGGGTCACGCTTGCCCAGGCCTAATCTAACTTCCTGAATACTAGGAACACATTGTTTCCATATAGGATCTTTTTTTCTCTTAATAAGACTCAGGTAATAGGAGTTTATGCGCAAAGGGTATTTACTGATTACCTTATTGATTTCTTTTTTATCGATTTTTAAATATTTAGCAAGAGTGGCACTATCAGTAATGCTATTTTTAAGGATTTTTTTCCAGTTTTGCATATCTATTGCTTATTAATAATTTCAGATAGTTCTTTTATGTTTATAAATCGGCCAAATTCCTTCAATACAGATATTTTATCACTAATATTTTCAATTTCACCCGTAGTTTTATATTCATAGCTATGCGTTAAAACCGAAACAATCACATCTTTCGATTCTTTCTCTGATTCTTCCTTAAGAACCAAAGCAATTTCCTCTAATTCTTTGACTCCTGACTTTTCAAAATAAAGGTATTTTCCTTTCGCCACTCCAACCGGAACCTCAAATACTCTTGAACCGCCCGGCTTTTTATAATCTTCATAGCTCAGCCGATAAAGTGATTTGGGTGCACCGCGCCAGTCTGATAACACTTTATCTTCCTGAACAAGATATCTATCCGGCTCACAAGAAAAATCAAACTCTAGGCCATTTTCTTCTAAAACTGGGGTAAGCTCATTAGAAAAGATAAGCCAGCCGCCGCGATAGCTCCTAGGGTTTAATCCATTCTGATTTAGAACTTTCACCTGCTGCGAGATGACCTCCTTCATTCTTTCAGTATCCCTAAAATAGTATTCTTTGTACGGGTCATCCTCATGGCAATGTACGCCGATATCTCCTCTGCCTTCCACAATACGCTTCCACAGCCCCAGAAAAGGCTCTTTCAGAAAAAAGTCTCGCACACGGGGTGAGGCATGGATAAAATGAAGTAGCTTACCATCTAATAGACGGTCAGCCACCTCGATTTCCTGCTCTATTAATTTTTGCATAAATTCTTTTTCGGGAAGGCGTTCTTCTTCAGGCAGGTTAATGTTAAAGTATTCTTTCCAATCTCCATCCACAGTGAAGACTAAATAAAACATATTTTGATTACTTATTTATGATTAGTTTTTTGGCAACGCGCACCGCTTCTACACCGTCTTTGGCATAGTCGGCGCCTATGGAACGAGCATAATGTTGGTTTAACACTGCTCCACCTACAATAAACTTACATCTAAGGCCTTCTTTTTTAGCCAATTTAATAACCTCTGGCATATTTACCATGGTGGTAGTCATTAAAGCAGAGAGCCCCACCAGGGCTGGTTTGTATTGCTTTATACTCTGAATTATTTTTTTAGCCGAAACGTCTTTTCCCAGGTCAATTACTTTAAATCCATGATTTCTTAACATCAACGCTACAATATTTTTCCCAATATCATGAATATCTCCTTCTACAGTTGCCAAAAGAATCAATGTCTTTTTCCCTAGCTCTTTTCTGTATTCCTTAAGGCGCGGGGCAAGATGATCAAAGCCTTTTTTCATTGTCTCAGCGCTTGCAACAAGTTGAGGTAAAAAGTATTGCTTTTTATCGAACAAATCCCCTACCTGAGTAATGGCAGCTATCATTGTCTCCTGCACTAAAGAACGTGGAGCTATTCCAACAGCTAGTGCCTCATCAATATAATTAATAATAGTCTCCCGGTTCCCTTCTAAGATTGCTTCATGCACTTTTTGTTTTGGAGAAAGTTTTGCCCTAAATGGAAGTTTTACTTTTCTCTCTTTGCGCTTGCTAAAATAAGTAACGAACTTGGTCGCATCCTTATCTTTTCCTAAAAGAAGATTTTCTGCCAATTTATTCTTTTTAACGCTAACATGAAGCGGGTTAGCAATTGCAGCAGTTAATCCTGCGTTTTGGGTTAACCCTAAAAACGTGCTGTTAATCAATTTGCGCTGCGGCAGGCCAAAAGAAACATTTGAAAGCCCCACAATAGTCTTTGTCCTAAATTGTCGCTTGCACCATTTAATGGTCTTAAGAGTTTCAATAGCTGCTAGAGGGTTAGATGAAATTGTCATAACCAAACCATCAACTAAAATATCATCTTTACTAAACCCTCTTTTTTGAGCCTCTTTAAACATGCTGTTAATAATCTTTTTTCGCTCCTGGGCAGTTTGGGGAACCCCTTTATCTGTAACCGGCAAAAGAATAAACATTGCCCCGTATTTGGCTGCCACGGGAAGCAATTTATCAATTTTCTGTTTTTCTGCTGATATAGAATTGATGAGGGCTCTGCCAGGATACAGCCTGAGCGCCTTCTCGATAACACTAGTATCAGCAGAATCAATAGACAAAGGGAGACTGAAAGATTGAGATAATATTTCAATTGCGCGTTCCATAGCCTGGGCTTCATTAACGCCAGAAGCTGCCACATTGACATCTAATGCCTGAGCCCCATTGCTTTCCTGCTCCTTAGCTAAAGAACGTAAAAGTGAAAATCTTTTTGAACGCAAATCCTCTGCCAAAGCTTTCTTGCCGCTCGGATTTATGCTTTCTCCTACAATTATCAGAGGAAAACTCTCACCAAACACCACAGACTTTCGTGCCGAAGAAATTGCACTGATTGCTTTTCTTTTTGGTAGTACAGTCTCTTTCCTGGCAATTGCCTTCTTAAGCTTATGGATATGCTCTGGGGTGGTACCACAGCAGCCTCCTAAGGCTGCCACACCATAGGTTGTAAATGATTTTATGAGCTCGGCAAAGCGATTAGAATCCATATCAAAAAAAGTCTTACCTTTAATTAGCTTAGGCATACCAGCATTGGGTTTAGCCACAAGAGGTACGGTTGCGTAAGGCTTCATAATCTTAACAATCTCAAGCATTCCTTTGGGACCACGAGAACAATTACAGCCTACCATATCCGCACCTAAGCTCTGCAAGATAATAAGGGCACTAACCGGATCAGTGCCGCCTAAGGTGCGTCCGTCAGATTCAAAGGTCATGGTAACCATAACAAATGCAGCTGGCACCTCTTCCTTAACTGCAATAAGAGCAGCGCGCGCTTCCTGGATATCCATCATTGTCTCAATAACAAATAAATCGACTCCACCGGCCACAAGGCCTTTCACCTGCTTTTTAAACGCTTTAACTGCATCCTCAAAGGAAAGGCTACCAAATGGGTGCACAAAATGACCGGTTGGACCGATATCGCCGGCAACCAATACTTTTGGCCCCGCTGCCTTCCTGGCCAGCTGCGCTAATTTTTTATTGATACCATAAACATCGGTTTGACCGTATTGTTTTAGTTTATATTCATTTGCTCCAAAGGTGCAGGTATATACAACATCTGAGCCAGCGCAAGCATAATCAAAATGAATCCCTTGTATGACCCCAGGATTTTCTAAGCACCACTTCTCAGGACATACCCCCGCAGGCATGCCGCGCCGGTAAAGCTCTGTACCGGTAGCACCATCAAGAACAAGCACCCTTCTTTTTAGAATTTTATGGATTTTATTCTTCTTAGTCATCTCTCCACTATTATTTACTTACTATTTCCTGCACCCCGCTAACTGCAGTTACAGATTTTTCCGGAACAAGTATGTATTTATCAGTAATATTTACCCCCAGCTTTCCCAGTTTAAGCATCTCATAGATTGCTTTTTGATTCTCAAGAGAAAAATCACCGTATCCGGCAGAATATCTCTTTGTGTCAAGCTGCTTATTCTCACGCCGCAATTCGCGATTAAAGTATTCCATAATCCAATCAAGAGCAGCATCAGTCACCTCACTTGCAACAGCATCATATATTACCCCTTGAGTTAAGCTTCCCTCTGCTGTATCTTTTTTGATAGCATCAATGACTTTCTGGCCCGCAGTCGCCCCCATAAATACCGCTTCTTTGCATCTTTCTAGCCAGGCGCACAAATGCTTGCTATTAAATTCAACATTGTTTGAAAAAACAATACGTGCCACCTCGCGCTTCTGTACAGAAAGACGCAATGCTACCCCTGTTAACGAAATTAAAGCAGCGCCTTCCTCGATATACTGCTCCACTTCTCCTTGCTGATCTGGAGGCAATTGAGTAATTCCCTCTTTATACCCTAACCTTTTATATATCCTGGCCTTCGGCAAAGGGATGGGTATTGAATCGAAAAAAATAACATCATTTAAGGGTACTGACAAAATCACCTCCACTTTTATATTTATTTATTATACAACTAAATCACCTCGGAGTAAATTGGGCAAATGCATTTGAAGATAAATTTAGCTATGATAGAATGTCTTTCTATGAAGAAAATAATCATTATTGGTGGCGGATTTGCCGGGCTAAGTGCGGCTAAAAAGCTTTGTCGCATCAGAAATAAACTCGCGATTACCCTCATAGACAAAAAGCCTACCTCTGACTTCTTACCCATGCTTCCTGACATCATTGGCCGCGATATAAGACCAGAGGCCCTTAGCTTTCCTATTCAAGGCTTTTGCCAAACACTCGGTATCAACTTTGTTAATGAAGCGGTAGCCTCCCTAGATTTAGAAAACAAAAGAGTTTCTACAGATAAAAATCAATATGAATACGATTATCTGATTATTGCCAGCGGCTCCCAGACTACCTTCTATGGAAAACATGAGTTAAAAACCTGCGCCTATACCTTGGATTGCGTTGAAGATGCCAAAAAATTACGTACTCAACTGCAACAAAATAGATCCAATACCTATATAGTCTGCGGAGGTGGATATACTGGCATAGATGTCGCAACTAGTCTACAGCGATATCTAAATAAACACTCCAAAGAAAAAAATATCATTATCGTAGAAGCTTCCCCTTCTATTCTGGGTCCTCTTCCAGAATGGATGAAACAATCTGTTCTTAATAACCTCAGACGCTTAAATATTAAGATATTAAATAATCATACCGTAGAAAAAGTAGAAGGTGATAATGTTTTTATTTCTGGAGAAAAAACTTATCAAAATGCTATGCTCATATGGGTCGCGGGAGTTAAAACTCCTGATTATGTACAAAAACTAAATACTGAAAAAGACAACAAAGGAAGGCTAAAGGTTGATCGATACCTGCGCATAAACGAGAGTTGTTTTGCGATCGGGGATTGCGCTAACTTCTCTTGCAAAAATCAGTCCCTGCGCATGGCCGTTCAGTTTTCCATACACCAGGGTAGTTTTGCCGCGCAAAATATCATAAGAAGCATAGCTGGTAAGAAGCTGCGAAAATATCGCCCTCTTGATTTGGGATATATAATTCCCCTGGCTAATAACTACTCATGTGGAAAAGTATTAGGAATAAACATAAAAGGAAGACTCCCCACCCTACTTCATTTCATTATGTCTATATACCGCTCCTGGGGACTAAGAAATAAACTAATGGTGTTACGGGATTTAGTATAGACGAGATTACTTTCCTTCTTGTTTCTGTTTCTTTCTTTCCTCGATTATCTTGTTTGCGACTTCAGCCGGCACTTCTTCATACTTCTCAAAATGCATCGAACAGCTGGCCCGGCCACTGCTTAACGAACGTACGGTAGTGGCATAGCCAAATAGTTCTGCTAAAGGCGCAAGGGCAGTAACGACTTTCTGGTTTCCTTTGGCGTCCATACCTAAAATCTTTCCTCTACGGGAACAGATATTACCTACGATATTACTGACAGACTCCTCAGGAGTCATAATCTCAAGCCGCATATAGGGCTCAAGTAAAACAGGATTACACTTCATAAAAGCCTGATGGAAACAACCCCTAGCAGCCATCCTAAATGCGATATCAGATGAATCAACTTCATGGTACGATCCATCAACAAGATTAACCTTAACATCCACTACGGGACAACCAGCAAGTATTCCCTTTTGCATCGCCGCCACGACCCCCTTCTCTACTGATGGGATAAAAGACTTTGGAATCCTACCTCCTACAATACTGTCAGTAAACTCAAAGCCTTGCTCTCTGTTGGCGGGAGATATTTCCATGATTACATGACCATATTGGCCCCTCCCTCCGGTCTGCTTAATGTGTTTATACTCCTCTTTTACTGTACCCAGGATAGTTTCTTTATAAGCTACTTTGGGCTGGCCTACTTCTGCCTTAACTTTAAATTCCTCCTTTAGCCTATCCACCAAGATTTCAAGATGCAATTCTCCCATTCCAGAAAGAATTATCTCATTGGTCTCCTCATCAGTCTCAACAGTAAAGGTAGGGTCTTCCTCTGATAGTTTCGTCAATCCCTTAGCGAGCTTATCTTGATCGCTACGGCTTTCAGGCTTAATACTTATGGCTATAACTGGGGCGGGAAACTCCATCGCTTCAAGCACTACCGGATTATCTGCATCACACAAAGTGTCTCCGGTAATGGTATGGCTTAAGCCTACTACACCTACAATGTCTCCGGCGCGCATGTCTTTACGGTTTTCACGCTGATTGGCATGCATCTGCACAATCCTGCCTACACGTTCCTTCTTATCCTTACTAGCATTAAGGACATAGGAGCCCGCAGGAAGATAGCCGGAATATACTCTTAAAAATACAAGTTTTCCAATATGGGGGTCGGCCTGTATCTTAAAAGCAAGGGCTGAAAAAGGCTCTTTAGTATCGGGCTTTCGGGCAATAGCTTTTTCTGGGTCCTGGGCGTCATGGCCTTCTATGGGAGGTAAATCTAACGGTGAGGGTAAATATAAATTTATTGCATCAAGTAGCTTCTGTACCCCTTTATTCTTCAATGCTGTGCCACACAATACTGGAACGATTTTATGTGCAATAGTCCCTTTGCGAATGGCAGATATTAACTCTTCTTCAGTGACAGACTCCTCTGATTCAAGATATTTCTTCATTAAAACATCGTCACAAGAAGCTGCTCGCTCAACCATAATATGGCGGTATTCAGTAACAAGTTCAGTAAGTTCGGCCGGGACGTCTTCTGCATTGAATTTTTCGCCTAAAGAAGTCTCATCATAGATATACGCTTTACGTTCGATAAGATCGACCACGCCTTTAAACTTTTCTTCGCTGCCAATAGGAATTTGTAGTGGCACGGGGGTTGCCTGCAACCTATCCTCAATCCCCTTAAACACGGCATAGAAATCCGCCCCTACCCTATCCATTTTATTGATAAAGGCAAGCTTAGGCACTTTATACTTATCAGATTGGCGCCATACTGTCTCAGTCTGTGGCTCTACCCCTCCCACCGCACAAAACACTGCCACCGCACCATCTAATATACGTAAGCTGCGTTCAACTTCAACCGTAAAATCAACGTGTCCGGGAGTATCGATAATATTTATGGAATGTCCATCCCATTCGCAAGTGGTAGCAGCACTTGTTATCGTAATTCCTCGCTCCTGCTCCTGTTTCATCCAATCCATCTGTGCAGCCCCTTCGTGCACCTCTCCGATTTTATGAGTACGTCCTGTATAAAATAAAATCCTCTCAGTAAGAGTGGTCTTACCAGCATCAATATGTGCCATAATGCCGATATTTCTTAATGCCTCTAAATTAACTTCGGGAGCTTCTATTTTAGCTTCTGCTACAACCTTTTCTTTCTCGGGGACAGCTTCTTCCTCCTTTTCTTCAGGCTTTTCTTCTTGAGCTGGGGTGGGAGCTTCTTTGGCTGGCTTGGCTTCTTCCGCAACAGGCTTTTCCTCTTTGGGAACGGCTTCTTCTTTAGGTGGAGCAACTGCTTCTTCTTTTTCCTCTTCTGCTTTTACTTCCTCTTCTGGCTTAGCCTCGGCTGTTTTCTCTTCTTCCTCAGCGGCAGGCTTAGCTTCTTCTTTTTTCGCCACTTCAGCCTCCATGGAATCGACTTCACCTTTTAATTTGTTTTCTAAGTCGACAAGCTGGCTAATTGCTTTCTGGAGCTTAATATCTTTATGCTCTAATTCCTTGGCAGTAGCATCGAGTTCTTTCTCTAATTTGTCGTATTCACCAAGAATACGTTCATGCTCATCTTTCGACACAAATGAGCTTTCTCTTTCTTTTCTCTTATGTTCTTCGATAATTTCAATGTGTTTTTTTACTTCTTCTTCATACTCCTCTAGCTTTTTCTGCAAAGGAATGGCTTCAAAAACCAGCTCTTTCTTCTCCGCCTCTATTTCGCGCACACGCTCCTGGGCTTGACGAAGGTCTTTCTCCAGCTTAACACTTTTCTCAAAGACCTTCTGTAGCTCTTTATCTTTCTTGGATAACTTCTCTTCCACGGGGGCAAGCTCTTCTTTTGCTCTATCTAGCATACCCTGAACATTCTCGACCCACTTTTTTTGTTTTTCCAGCTCATTTTCTAAATCAATCGCGTGTTTCTCACTAGTCTCGAGTTTTGTTGATACTTTCTCTCTATCTGATTTAGTTTTTTCTAATTCGCTTTCAAGGTCTTTAATTTTGTTCTCTAGCCTTTCGATTTTTCTTTCTCTGACTAGAAGTGGATCTTCTTCTCGGTGTTTTTTGAATGGAAGGGATCCGCCTGAAAATAGGACTGGAACAACAACAATCAATGCCACAAATACTAAAATACCTAACAAAATAACCATGGATTATTTCCCCTTAATCTTCCCACTATTTATCAATATATATATACCATATAAAAATAATCCAATCCCATAAAGAGACATACTTTTAATCCCTCTTTGGAAACGTTTACATTTTTAATATAAATATAGGAAGGCTAAATATGAGGGTTAACGATTAAACTCGCTCAAAACAAACCACCACTTATTAAGTTCAGTGTTTTTTGCGATTTCCCATAGCTTGCGGGCGCTCCTGGACTTAAGATGCTTGGGGGCTTTTTCCATTAATTTAGCCGCCTGGACAAATCCCTGTTCATGGTACTCTTTCGCCTGAACCAAACATTCTAATATGTCAGCATCCCGCGCTAAAATTGCTGCTTTTGTTTTTTGACCTCTAAGTTCTGAATGTAACCCCGCTAACTCCTGTCTTAAGAAGGGCGGCAATGGCTTCATCTGTTCATTAAAAGCCTTGATTTCTGCTTGGCCAAGATTAATGTAGCGCTGTGCCAGCTTATGTAAATCAGTTAAGCGCGCTTCATGAAAATCATTTAAAAGCGTCATCATCACTACTCTATAAGGAGCGACTTTTTCCATCTTTGCAAGAACATAACCGACTATGGAACAGCGAAAACTATGCTCTGCCACTGACTCTGCATCTTTAGCACCAATAAGCCACCATCCGGAACGCTTTATTTGCTTCAAGGCCCCAGCTTCAGCAAAAAAGTTTAATATCTTCTTATCCTCTTGTTTGCTTTTCTTATGTTTAACCATCCCCTCTCCTTCTATGCATATAGAAATTCAGCACTTATCTCTAAATTATTTAAAATCTGTTTAATTTCATTTTCATATATTTGGTTCATAATAACAATCGTATCTGGCTTATATTCTTTTAAAAAATCAGGGGTGATTATTTTTTGGCCTGCGCCAGCAATATATCGTCCTTGCTTATTGGGATTGATGTCAACTACATATTCAATTTGATCCTCTATTTTAAGCATATTTAAAAACATTACCCCCTTAGTTCCCGCCCCCCAAACTACTGCTTTTTTGTTGGCTTGTTTTAAGCTTTCAAATTTCTGACGCCAAGTTTCTATTTTCTTTTGATATTTTTCACCAAACCTCTCCACACTATGAATAACTTTTTCCATGTCATAATTTTTTATTTCTGCACTTTTTGTAGCTGGTTTTGCTTCGATGCAAAGATATTGATCTTTGTAGGTCTCAAATAAATTGCAAACCCTAAATCCTGATACGGCAAATAAATAATGAAGTGAATTTTTGGTAAAATAGGAACAATGTTCATAAAGTAAATCCCAGACACTTAAATCTTTAAACACGTAATCTGCATTAGGAACCTCAAAAAACACAAATGCATTGGCTTTGTCCGAAATAGCATGGCGTATTAAATCCAAAAATTGACGCAGGGAATAAATATGCTCTAGAACATGTCTGCAGCAAATTAAATCAGCTTTATAATCTCT
Organism: Candidatus Omnitrophota bacterium; assembly: GCA_020352775.1. Taxonomy (GTDB): domain Bacteria; phylum Omnitrophota; class Gorgyraeia; order Duberdicusellales; family 4484-171. Next base: position 820,660 of record CP070684.1, on the reverse strand, counting down.
ATATTTTTCAGAATAAAAATCCTTTATGAATGTTATGGGGCCGGTACTTTTTTGGGCTTGCTCCACTTCGCACGCCGGATCAAAACAAATCCCCTGATTGTTCCCCTCTTTGCATAACAAATTCAAAAAATGTCCCTTGCCGCCTCCGACATCCATTATCTTCTTATTGTGCAAATCGTAAGTATTTATTAAACGTGCAATAAGCTCTGCATTATACGCTTTGAAGCGAGATGAATAATGTAGGGGATTCTCATAGCCCTCGTTATATTCTGTACGCTTAGAGTCAAACGCACCATTAAATATATGTCCGCATTTTTGACAAAATTCCAGTCTCATCTCAGCCCGCCCCACATTTCGTGCCGACTCTCTAGTAGGAAAGGGAGTATTTCCCATAATTGGCGCCCCTCTAACCTCAAAAAACTGCTTAACAGCTGTTGACCCACATACCAGGCATTTATCGTCTATTCTTTCCATCTTAGACTCCAACAAATCAAACTGCAAAGACCTCTGGATACAGTTCTCTTTCGCCAAGTATATTTTTTATTTCTTCTTTGTAAATAGGATTCATAGCTATGACTGCATCAGGACGATAATCCTTTAAAAAGTCGGGCCCCACTATTCTTTGTCCGCTACCAGCCATATAATATCCTTGCCGGTAAGGATTTATGTCTACTACGTATTCAATTTCATCTTGAATGCCCAGTGTTGTTAAAAAAGCAACTCCTTTGGAGCTTGCACTCCATATCACAACCCGCTTTCCCCTGTCTCTAATGCCGTATATTTTTTGCCGCCACTGTGCTATTCTTTTTGGAGTATTTTTAGCAAAATAATCCATTTCTTTACTTAACGCATCGATATCATCTTCCTGAGAAAGAATCGTTGACTTTTTTGCGCGATTAATCCTTGCTGTTACCATGAGGTATTGATTATCATACTCTGTCCATAAATCTAACACGTCAAAACCACACCCTCTAAATAATCTTGCCAAAGACCCCCTGCTAAAATATGAGCTATGTTCATAATATATATCCCAAAAAGCAAGATCGCGCAGGATTCGCCTTACTTCAGGAAGTTGGAAAAATACCGTTGTATCATCTTTTTTTATTGAGCGCCGGATCATACTTATAAAATCTGCCGGATCATGAATATGCTCAAGGGTCATTTTGCTGTAAATAAAATCTGCGTCAAGATTACTATATTTTTCAGAGTAAAAATCTTTTATAAAGCTAACGCGATTTTTCCCTTCCGGTGGTAACCTCTGCGCATTAAATGAAGGGTCAAATCCTACACCCTTATTATCCCCCAGCTTACACAGCAATGTTAAAAACTCTCCGTTGCCACAGCCTATCTCGATAACGGTTTTATTTCGTAAACCATAGCGCTTAATTAACTCTGTAGCCAGTTTTTGATGAAAAGCATTGAATGTCGGCGAAAAGGTTTGAGTTGCTTCATATCCCGAAGTATATTCTGGTAAGGATGGATCAAAAACGGTATTAAAAATAAAACCGCAATACTGGCAAAACCCCAACTCTACGCTCCCCTTAGGATACTGGATTGCTTTTTCTCTGGTATCCAGATTTAAAACACTGTGAACCGGCACATTCCCTACTTTATAAAAAACATTTATGTTGGGCTTGCCGCAGCTGGGACAAAGTCTCTTTTCTGTCATTCTTTCACATTAATTGCCCTATTTTCATAAATAATAACTCGATCATGACCCCATCCTATCGAAACTATATCCAAATCTCCATCACCATCAATGTCAATAGACTGAGCACCATCATGATGTTCATCTCCTATATATACAATGTGCTTTTTCCAATTCTCTCCCCTGCCATCATTCTCATAAATATAAAGTTTTGCCCTCTTTGGGTTTCGTAAGTTGTGCTCCCCAACAATAACATCCAAATCACCATCCGCATCCATATCAGCAACATCCAGGCTCATCGGCCCTATTATCCTATCAATAATGTGCTCTTGCCAATCGCTTATTGCATCTCTCTGCTCATACCAGGCTATTTTACCAGCTCTATTAATTGCTTCAAATCCGACTATCGCATCCAGTTTCCCGTCATTATTGATATCGGCTAATCTATTTCTGTCAGGCGGCTCGCTTCCATGATAGATAGTAAATGTCCTCCATGCATTCTTATCGTTCCTTAACCATTTTGTTCCAAGCAAAAGGTCTTTGTCACCATCATTGTCTATATCGCCTGCACTTAAGCCCTCATCTTGCGATACAGAAGTTATTTTACGGATTCTCCAAAGCTCATTCGATGGATTTAAGGGGACCTCTAGTAGCTGTAACCCCTTCCCGGCCTTATGCCAGGAAAGAACTATTTGTGGCCTCTTGCCATTATCAAAACTACCAATAACAGTGCCTTGCAAAAAATCCCCACTTCCCCGCTCGATATTTTTTAATATTGAAAATGACCCCTTACCATCATTACGGGCCCAGACAAATCTATTCCCGTATACTTTTCCGTCTGTGCCCAAAATATCTTTATCGCCGTCATCATCAAAATCATAAACAATAGCTGCATTATTAAGTGGTGAACCTATGTCATGCCTTATCCAGTCACCGCCGCAACTACCGGGATTTTTATACCACCAGCCGCCAGTTATGATGTCTTTTTTGTTATCTGCGTCAATATCAGCAAAAAAAACAAAAACCGATCTCCATGGCTTTGTTTTATCAATTACCTGCCTTCCCCACACATCTAATCTCACCTGCTCCTGTTTTTCACTAAGCCAAATATCAATGCGAGGCGTTTCCCAATTATAAGGTTTACTTAAAATATCAAGTTTCCCGTCACCGCTTAAGTCGCCAATTCTTGACTCATGATTGCCATAACCTGTTGCTATTACTATTTTTTCAAAATTACCTTTGCCATCCCCTAAAAGAACCCACATTTTAGCGTCTTCATTTTTGCTATTTAAACGCATCTCTGCGCAAAATATGTCCAAATGTCCATCATCATTAAAATCCACTAACTGAAGGGAATGACCATGATCGACACCATTAAGCAGAGTGTGCCCAATCCATCTATTGCGCTTGTATTCATACCATTTCAAAGGCCCTTTCCCGTCTCCTATCACAAAAACAACTTCCGCCCAACCGCCCCTTTTTAATTGCCCGGCAGCTGCTCTTGAGAAAACTTGTTCTCCATCAATGAGATTAGCTTTATATTTTTTACCCTTGATATGCTTAAACCAATGCCCGCCCCCTACAATATCAATCTTGCCATCTTTATCGATATCGAATTTTGCCAACCCTTCGTGTTCCCTGTCGCGATATGAATATATATCTGCATACTCCCATTCTTTTATATTTCTGGGATTAGAAGGAATATCTGCAATAAATAGCTTTTTTGCATCTTGATTCCAAAAGACAAGTTCCTCTTTCCTATCCCCGTCAAAATCACCAAAAATCTCGTCATGATGCTTCTTGGCCCCGCCTGCTTTTATGGTGCGCCTTACCCAGGAAATATTTGGCTGGTAATTAGGGTAGGGATTTTCCCACCACCAAACCTTATTGTCTTTCCAGTCAGCTCCAAAAACAATATCCAAATCCCTATCGCCATCAATATCGGTGAATGCGCCACCAGCCTCGATGCTAAGTGGGGTATTATCAATTACGTACTTTTTCCAGCTGCCATTTTTATACTTGTACCACACAACCGATGGTATTCTGGTTCGTTCTGCGATAACAAAATCATCGATGCCGTCCTTATCAATATCCAGGATTAAGCTCGCAACCTGTTCTTTTCCTTCGTTAGGCACAGAAATGCGCCCTTCTTTACTTGAAAAATGCTGCCATTTTTCTCTTATAGTTATTTTTTTTTCCTTAACGGGAGGGGCAACGGATAGAAGCGGAAGCGCAATAACAATTAATGCCACCAGAGTTAAAATAATGCCGGATATTAACTTATAACTTTTCACTTTGCTTTAGCATCAAAGATTTATACTATCTTGACCGCGGGAATGGGAATAATAAACTTTCCTCCCCTTTGACGGTATTCATTCTGTTGTCGCAAAATTTCATCGGCAAAATTCCAAACCAACAAAAAAACATAATCCGGCATATCATCTAAGAGTTTATTTACAGGATATATGGGTAAATGATTCCCGCTCATGTATTTGCCCTGCTTAAAAGAATTCAAATCCACTATATAATCTACTAATTGCTTATCAATCTGGCAATAGTGCATTAAAGTATTGGCTTTTGCAGCGGCTCCGTACGCTGCGATTCTATTTCCCTTTTTCTTTAAATCCTGCAGCAAAGCCAGTAAAGAATCTTTTATGCTTTTTACTCTCTCAACAAAATCCTTATAATAGCTGATTTTATCGATTCCGAGGCGAGCCTCGTTCTCAAGCAAATCTTTTACTGAATTTTTAACATTTTCTTTACGCCCGGCATAAAGACGCAATGAACCTCCGTGTATCGGTAATTGTTTAATATCATTTAGATAAAGCCCGTGGCGCCTAAATAACTTATCTAGTGCTGTAACGGAAAAATAACACAGGTGTTGATGATAGATGGTGTCGAATTCGCAATTATTGATTAAGTTTATAAGGTAGGGTGCCTCAATAGAAGTTGTTCCATTATCCTTTAAAACTGTTTTGATTCCCGCAACAAATCCATTTAAATCCGGAACATGTGCCAACACATTATTGGCAATCACTACGTCAGCCTGCTTACCTTCTGACTCTAGCTTGTGGGCCAGCTCTTCTGAGAAAAAAGTTATCATGGTGGGGATGCCGGCCTCAATTGCAACTTTAGCGGGTGGCTGGGCAGGGTCTATTCCCAATACAGGGATATTATGCTCCAGGAAGTTTTTCAACATATAACCATCGTTACTGGCGAGCTCCATAACCAAACTGTTACCATTAAGACCTCTGGTTTTAATTAACTCCAGAGCATTTTGGCGGGAATGTTGTAGTAAAGCCTTTGAGACGGAAGAAAAATAAGGATAATCCTCACAAAATAGGATTTTGGGGTCTACACTCTCGGTTATTTGCACCAAGGTGCAATCCGGACAAAACACTAATTCCAATGGAACCCTTAACTCTGGTTTGCTTAACTGCTCTTTAGTCAGCAAACGATCAGAAATAGCGGTCCGACCAAAAGAAATGATATTTTGCAGATTTCTCTGCCCACACGCCCTACAACTCAATTTTTCATGCATTTTCACTTTTCCAACAAAGACTTGAATTTAGTTCTCCGCAACTAAGCAATGCCTTAATATGTGCAATCCGCTTGAATCTAGGCCCTTCAAAATCCTCTAGAGCCAATCCAATTTTCTTGTAAGCCTGATATAGCTGTTCTGCTCCACGTCGCGCATTCCATTGCGGCTTGAATTCAGGAAATGTTTTTGCTATTTTACTAAAATCAACCCGATAGCACCGTCTGTCAGGACCAGCACTCTCGGCAAAACCAATCTTACAATTTGGAACTGCTTGTTCTACAATTTCAGCAAGTTGGCGGATGCGATAATTTTCTTCAGTAATTCCCACATTAAAAACACCATTATGGACTTTCTCCAGGGGGGCACCCAAAACAGCAATGAATGCACGGGCGACATCCTCAACGTGCACAATCGGACGCCAGGGGGTGCCATCACTTTTTAAATGCACCTCTCCAGTGGTAAATGCCCATGCGGTAAGGTTATTTAATACTAAATCAAAACGCAATCGCGGTGATACCCCATAAACAGTGGCGCTACGCAAAAACGTAGGGCTAAAATCCGAATCAGCCAGCTTAGATACATCTTCCTCCACAAGTACTTTAGATTCACCGTAAGGTGTCACGGGCTTTAGCTCGCCGCTTTCATCAATCAAATTTTCGCCAGCGGCTCCGTAATTGCTACAAGAAGATGAAAAAACAAAACGCCTAACTCCTGTTTTTTTTGATAATTGTGCTAACCGCACACTTGCCTTATAGTTTATCTCAAAAGTTAAATCAGGATTAAGGTCACCTAAAGGATCATTTGAGAGGCCGGCGAGATGGACTACAGCATCAAACCCTTCTAAATCTCGAGCTTCTATGGCACGGATATCTTTATTTATAAAGGGAACATCTGTTATGCCGTCACAGAACGTACAACGCCCATATAGATTGCTATCCAATCCTACTACGTCATGGCCTTCAGTTAAAAGCATTGGCACCATAACCGTACCAATATAGCCCAGATGCCCAGTAACTAATACGCGCATAATTCTACTCCCAAATTCTCCAGGGTGCTTTACCCATACCCCAGAGCTCATTCAAAAATACCTTATCGCGTGGCATATCCATACATTGCCAGAAAGAATCGTGTTTGTAGGCCATAAGTTGCCCATCTCGCGCCAGTCTCTCTAAAGGCTCTTTCTCCCATTGAACGTTCTTATCATCATCAACATAATCCATTACCCCTGGTTCTAATACAAAAAATGCACCGTTGATCCAACCCTCTACAGTCTGCGGTTTCTCAGAGAACTCGATTATCTTATCATCTTCCATTCTAATATGTCCGAAACGCGCCGGTGGACGCACCGCTGTTAATGTGGCAAGTTTTCCGTGAGATTTGTGAAATTCCAATAAATCGCGAAGATTTATATTGGAGACTCCATCACCCCAGGTCAACATAAAAGTCTCATTTCCCAAATAAGGCGTAAGCTTTTTGATGCGGGTGCCGGTAAGCGAATCCATCCCGGTATCTATAAGCTGAACTGTCCAATCCTGCTGACTACACTCATGCATTGCTACTTCGCCCGACTTTAAATTAACTGTCAAGTTGGTATTTAATGAGCAATAATCTACCATGTATTTTTTTATCACTTCCCCTTTATAGCCCAATGCAATTACAAAGTCTTTAAAACCATAATAACCATAGTGCATCATGATATGCCACAAAATTGGCTTACCTCCGATTTCTACCATTGGTTTAGGCTTAACCTCTGTTTCGCCTGCCATGCGGCTGCCAACGCCTCCTGCAAGGATTGCAATCTTCATCTTAAGCCTCCTTTTTCTCAATTATGCACTTTAAATTTTTTTGTATTTTTTAATTAAGCTTTGCTTTAGCTGCCAACACAAACAACGACACAATAAGTAAAGGATGGTTCCGGTTAAAAAAAGTTTTTCGAACATACTAAATTGGGCTTGATATATGGTTTTAAGATAAGCTCCGCTTAAACGAAAAACACCGCTAATTTGAAATATTGATTTGACTATTCTATTGCCCCCTTGCGGCTTATAGAATTTTAAACCTTGCCATTTCGAAGCTTCCGAATGAAGCCTTCGCATGAATAAATATTCGTGAATTTTAAAAAACTTTCCCAGCAAACTAAGCTCTGCGACCAGATGGTAATCTTGGCCAGCATAATCACCCATAAGCTTAGTTTTTGCGAGCAAATTTGAACGTATTAACCCAAAAATAACATTACACTTGCGCCAACTAGAAAGTATTGCTTGGCGAAAACGTTGGTATGTAGATTCCATTTGTAAATCCCATACTGGGTCCCTTTCCTCTATTAAATTACCCAGATTATCAATAAACTTTGATTTTGTAAAAGCAACCGCCACAGAAGAATCACCATCTAAAACTTCAACACAACGCTGCAAAAAACTAGGCTCACACAAATCATCCACTGCAGCCCATTTAAAATACTCACCCTTAGCTAATTCAAAAACGCGATTAAAGTTCCATGCCGCGCCTCTATTCTCTTCATTTCTGTAGTAGCACACGCGAGAGTCACGCGCCGCATAAGCTCTGCAGATCTCCTCGGTCCGATCAGTGGAACCATTATCAGAAATAATCAATTCAAAATCTGAAAATGTCTGATTAAGGATGGAATCTATCACTTCGCAAAGATATTTCTCTCCATTATAAACTGGCATTCCGATACTTATGCCTGGCTTATTGCTCATAATTCCGTTAATAACGCATATTTTACCATGAATATTCGCAAAATACTAAATTAATCATGTATCCAATTTTTCCCTAATAAACCTATTTATTTCCTTAGCCACTTTTCTGGGATGTTTAAGGGAGCCGGAATTAGATAACAAAACATAACTATCTACGTTAGGCAAATCTTCTTTTGCTTTTTTTGTAAGCTCTGAAAACATATGTGTATCTACAGCTCCGGGGCTAAAGGTATATATCGTGACACCATATTTATACCTGCTCTGCTCTCTGGATACACACTGACTAAACATCTCAACTGCCGATTTACTACTACAATACAAACTTAATCCCTCTTTTGGCGTTTTTGCGGCATCTGAAGAAATATTTAAAATAATTTTTTTTCCTTTAAAATCTTTTGTTTTTCTAATAAAAATGTCAGACAGAATAATTGGAACTATGCAGTTTACCTTCAAATTATCAACTGCGTCTTCGAGCTTAAAACCACCTGCAAGCGTAATGGGGGAAATTATTCCTGCATTATTTATTAGTGTAATCGACTCTATTTCCTTAAAATCTACTTGCATAAAGATATCTTCCACTATTTTTTCAAGCTGCTTTGTTTTTCTTAAATCAAATAAAATGCTTTTTGCGCAAGTATTTTGGCCAATTTCTTCGATTACCTTTTCTAACATTATTTTATTTCTCGCAATTAAAAACAATGTCGAATCACTACGGGCAAGCTCTGCGGATAACGCTCTGCCTATACCCCGGGATGCCCCTGTAATAATAAAAACTTTTTTCTTCTTAAACTTGTTTCGATACATTGTGAACAATTGTATTTTGGCTTCCTGATACTAAACTTTCATTTTAATTCTCTTTTTTTTGAATATATGACCACCGATCAGGATACATTAAATGTCTGCCAAATACCCCGACATCATGCCGTAGCCGTCTCCAATTACCCTTTAACCACCGAATTATATGTAAATAACAAACTAACTTCTGATTCCATTTTAAAGAAGCACAGTTTATTAAAATGATATATTCAATAAAAAGTCGCGAATTCGGAAACACAGGTTTACCTTTTATGGCTGGATCCCACCATCCCCCCACTGTATGAAGGGTATACATAACAGTCGAACTCAATGAATGTCTTCTCCAAAAAAATAAAAATTCCTGCACCTCATAAAATCTCCCCAAAAGAGCTAATTGTGCCAATAGTGCACGATCCACTCCTATAAAGCTACGTATAAGTGGAGTTTTTTTCAGGGCGTCGCTGCGAATAACACCAAAAATAGGCTCGCAGGAATGCCGCACACATATCAAATAACGAAAACGCTCACATGCGCTGAATGAATCAGCATGCAAATCATAAATAGTGGTGGGAATAGAATCTAATAACTTGCCCTCCCCATCAATTTTGGCCGTCTTTGCATACGCCAGGACTATCGAAGGATCGCGATCCAAAACTTCAACGCACTTAGCGAAAAACTCAGGGGCATGCAAATCATCATGAGCTACCCATTTAAAATACTCACCCTTAGCTAATTCGAAAACGCGATTAAAGTTCCATGCCGCGCCTCTATTCTCTTCATTTCTATAATAGTGTATGCGAGAGTCACGCGCCGCATAAGCTCTGCAGATCTCCTCGGTCCGATCAGTGGAACCATTGTCAGAAATAATCAATTCAAAATCTGAAAATGTCTGAGAAAGTAAAGAATCCAAAGCTTGACGGATATAATTCTCGCCGTTATAAACTGGCATCCCCATGCTTAGGCGTGGTTTATTGCTGTTCATTGTTTTTTAAGGTAACTACTGATAACTAAATTATATTGATAATCCCCCATCGATAGTTATTACTTGTCCTGTAATATATTTTGCCTCATCGGAAGCAAGAAAAACCGCAAGCTTTGCAACCTCTTGGGGCCTACCAAACCTGCCTAAGGGTATCTCTTTAAACAGATTCGCCTGGTGTTCCTCGGCCATATTCTTTATCATGTCTGTAGAGATGTAGCCAGGCGCGATGGCATTAACTCTTACATTGTAAGACCCGATTTCTCTTGCAAGTGCTTTTGTAAATCCTATAATGCCTGCTTTAGCTGTTGAATGATCAACCTGTCTAGGCAAACCTTTTGTGCCTGCGATAGAACTTATATTTATGACATTTCCGTTTTTTTGTTTCATAAACGTCGCAAGTGCCGCTTGCGTGAGATTAAATGTACCTGATAAACTCGTGGATAAAACGTCTTCCCAATTCCGCTTTTTCATAAGCACCAGCTTCTTGGTTCGCGCTATACCAGCGTTATTCACGATTATATCTAACCGCCCAAAATGATGTTTAACTTTCTTCACCATAATCTTCATCCCACGGTAGCCTCTTACATCTTGCTTAAAAATTAGTACTCTTGCACCTTTCCCTTCAATTTGTTTCTTCAATTCAAGTGCTTTTTCTTTACTTTTCAAAAAATTGAAAGCGACATTTGCTCCTTCCTTTATAAATTCTAATACAATAGCCTTGCCGATACCACGTGAACCGCCAGTAATTATTGCGACTTTATCCTTTAAAAGCATTTATCCTTTATTAAAAGATTCAAGGAATAAAATAAATCGGATATAAATTGTTCATTAACTTACACAATCTTCATTTTATCGCTGCTTTGCTATTTCATGGCAAGAAATCGCACAGGCCATCGCAACATTAAGAGAAAGTGGTGCCCCCTTCATGGGAATACGTACTTTTTTATCGAGATGTTTTTCAACGCCATAACGAATACCCTCTCCCTCTGAACCCAACACAAGACCCAAAGGAAAAAGAAGTTCAGTAGAGCTAAGATCTTCTCCTTCTTCCACCGTAGCCCCTACAATCCAATAACCTTGTTTTTTTGCCTCAAGCAAAGCATTGGTAAGATTTGAAACCAGCGCTACTACTACATAATTTTCTCCCCCTGAAGCAACATGTATTACTGCTTCGGTAACTTTACAAGCTTTATGTTGTGGGATAACTACCGCAAACAGTCCAAAACATGCAGCGATTCGCATAATAGAGCCTAAATTGTGGGGATCGTAAATGCGATCAAGAAAAAGAAGGGTAGGCCGAACTTTCTGCTTAATAGCTACCAACTCTTCAAAAGGCGCATATTCAAATGGATTTACCTCTGCCACAATGCCCTGTAAATCCTCGGCACGCTTTGAGCCCATCAACTTTTTTTTGCTTGCACGCTCTAATGGAATCCCTGCCGCGCGTATTTGCTTAATTATATTAGGCACATCAAAATTATCCTGTACCAGTATTCTCCTAATGCTTTTAGGGTTAGCTTTTATCCTCTCCAGTACTGAGTTTCTACCGTACAACATTATTTTATTTTTCGTTTTATTCTTAATCCTTTTCATAATAACTCCGGTGTAACCATCCATAAAAGACGCCAGAAATCTTTATATTCAAAACATACCACTCCTGAATAGGTAAATGATATTAATTGCTTATCTTGTGAACCGGAAAGAAACAAAGAAGCTAATTTCTGTAAAAAAGGAAGATGCCCCACAATTATTATATCTTTATTTAAATCCTGGATTTCATCGGCAATTACCTCTACCGGATCGTTAGGGTTTAAGTCATCGCGGGCAAGTATCCTTTGGTAAGAGACACATTCTGAAAGTATTTTGGCGGTCTGAATTGAACGCATCTTTTTGCTGTGCCAGATAGAATCAACCTCGGCATTTTTTGACCTTAGAAACTTAGCAACTTTTCTGGTTGCCTTTTTTCCTTCGGGACTTAAGTGTTTCTGAGAGTCTTTATCTTCGGGAAGCGCTACGCCGTGTTGGACTAAATATAAATACATCTTATCACCTTTATTTGTATTTATAAAGGTGTATGTACTGCACTGGCACTGCCTCTGCGAGAAACACCTTCCCTTCCCGCCAAAACGTCACCCCTTCAGCTTGCGCTCTCTTGGCGTCAATTGCTAAAAGCACAGGCTCGGTTGATTTCCTTTTGCCTACCCTTAAAGCATCTTGTGTCGTCATTGAAAGATGGACAAACTTTCTTCGGGCCGGGCCTAAGCCCTCTTTTAAAATCAATTGGGCATTTTCCGGCGAGGTTGCGTGAAATAAAGTGGGTGGAACTTCGGCACAAACCTCAAGGGGTTCCACGCTAACGCTGTGCCCGTAACGGGCCCTGATTTTATCGTCTTTTAAATGAAATCTCTCCTGAAGATCTTCTTCAATAATAACTTTAAGCTGATTTTCATCTATGCCAGGAAATTTTTCTTTAAGCACAGCTACTACTTTTTTAAAGTCTGCAAACCCGTGGCTGTCCAAAGACAGGTTAAATTCCTCCGGTTTATGCCTTAAAATAAAACTTAAAAATTTGCTTATCCTTGTTTTTTGCTCATCCATATGACCCCCTACTATTATAATATAAATTATATTTTGTAGAATGCAAGATTACTTTTGCGATAAAGAATGCTCTGGGAGCGGCAAGCCACGCCTGTGCTTATATTCCAACACCAATAGCCTGATATCCTCAAAAATAGTGTATATTGAAGGGATAATAAATGCGCTCATGAACACGTCTTTGCCCCTTATCATTTTTGCCACACAACTGCTTCTGGCACAAATTGTTATGACTACAACGCAGCCCTTTTTCACACATAGCTTTCTTTCCTTTAAAAATAAAAAACCTGAGCCTGTCACCTCCCGCAACAACCTCAGGTTCTTACCTTAATAGTATATAACATATTTTGAAACCGTTTTCAAATAAATTTGATAACTTTTTGGGGCCCAATTTGTTAGGCTTTTTATCACCTCCTGTATTGATTTATGATAAACTTAAATCTTTTTATCAAAAAATAGGGTTTTCTACAAAAGTAAGCGGATTAACGTAAATCCTGATTAGCAAGGTCAAATAAAACCCCGCTAAGACCCTTTACTACCTCTTGCATGCTTACATAGTCTAATTTTTCATAGGTGTCGGAATCGCTATGATAATGAGGGTATCGATAAAATGCTGTATCGGTGATCATTACTGCGGGGTATCCTTCTTTCCAAAACGACCAGTTATCTGAAAAATCTACGCCCGAAACAATGCTTGGAGCAACGATTGATTCAACAGGAAATTGGCTGTTGGCCTTAAAAAAAGAAGCTACTCTTTTAACGAGCCATTGCGAAGCAAAATTACCTACTACCCCAATAAAATTACCTTTGTTAGGATAAAAAAGACCAAAAAGCGGTGGATAACGCTGTGAATGCGCCTCATTAGAGTAATATCCGATCATCTCCAAAATAAGAGCACCCTTTATATCTTCCCCTCTTTCTTTGGCCCCTTTTACATAAATACGACTGCCCATATTTTCCGTGTGGAAAAATGGCGGTTCCTCATTGACGAAAGCAATAAATTTTATGCTACGGTTAGTCTCTTTATCGTGTAGAAGCCGAGCTAATTCCAAAAGAGCAGCCACGGCACTGGCATTATCGTCGGCACCAGGGTTAAAACAAGTATCGTAATGTGCTCCTATAATGATTATTTCCTCGGGGTTTTTGGCGCCTTCTTTTAGGGCTATTATATTTTTGGTGGGTTTATCTGAAATCGTATACTCTTGGAACTCTATATCATACCCAAAAGAACGAAATTGTTCCGTGATATATTCTTCTGCCTTTTGTAATGCCCGATAATTAAATAGGCTACGATCGCCTATTTCTTCTGAGAGATGATAGACATGGGCTTCTAGTGCTTTAGCTAATTGTTCAGGCTTTTTTAGAGGCATCATGGTTTTAGCAAGGGGGCGCCAGCCAAAGGTTGAGGCTTTTATAATGATAAAGGATAAAATGACATAAAAAATTAAACTCAACACCCTTTTCACGTCTAACCCAATAACTCTTTAGCTTATTTTAACAGACTTAATTTAAGATACAAATAAGAATTAAAGGGTGGGTATTAGTTATTGATATGAGTGTGGATGCAGGGGTTTAAGCTGACTCAGAATGGGAACGATAATAATAATAGCCTTCTTTACGCCCAATCTCTACTCTATTAACAATCACCCCTGCACATCTAATTGAAGAGTTCTTTAACACTTTATAATTATGACGTACTACTCTCTTAGGGGTCTTTCCGCTTTCCATTACTAAAATAACACCATCGGTCATAGGAGAAAGTATGGCAGCATCCGTAATTGCCCCGACAGGAGGGCTGTCAAATAAGATATAATCAAAATTTTTCTTGGCGAGACTAATAAATTCTCTCATTTTATCACCGGCAATTAAATCTGATGAATTAACGCAGGAGCGCTTATCGCTCACAAGGAAAAGATTTTCTATGTCGGTCTTTTGAATCATCTCTTCATATCCGGCATGCCCACCAAGAAAAGAACACAACCCCTTACTATCTTTTCTTTTGAATATTTGATGTAATCGAGGCTTGCGCATATCCGCATCTACCAAAAGAACACGCTTGTGATTCTGGGCTATCGCGATTCCCAAATTGCACAAAGTGGTGGTTTTACCTTCTTGGGGCCCTAAACTTGATATAACAATAGTTTTTAAAGGATGCTCCTTGGTGTCGGAAAAGAAAACTTGAGTCCTAATAGAGCGATATGCCTCGGTTGCGTGATCGTCGGGCTTAAGTTGCACATGAAACTCATTTTTTCCTTCTCCCCCAATCTTAGGTACTGCACCCAAAAATGGCCAGGTAGTAATCTTTTCTATGTCTTCGGCATCCTTTATTGTCGCATCTTGATACTCGATTAAAAATGTCAGCCCCACTCCCCCAAAAAGACCAATAAACATCGCGACAAGAACATTGAGTCTTTTGTTGGGCCTTAAAGGAATGACTGGCTCGCGGGCAAAATCTATTATGCTGATATTATTAGCCTTAAGGCCGGCAAGAGCGCGCTGGTGCTGACTTTGTATCCCTTCCGTATTAACGCTGGCGAAACTCGACTCCTTGGCTTTCGCAATATCTTGCGCTAATTCTAACATCTCCTCTTTTACCCTTATCATCTCAGGGTGACCATCTTTATATATTTTGTTATATTCGGATAATTTCGCCTCTAACCGTAAGTACTCATTCTTAAGAAGATTCAATAATTCGCTTTTACTAATATAATCCAGATTGCTCTGGATGTATACATGAGCGATGCGATTAGCTATTTTTGCAGCCAATGCAGGGTCTCTATTATCTACATGCAATTTAAGAAGTCTCGCATCTTTTAGCGGCTCCACGCTTACACCTTTTAAAAACTTTTTTATCGGTTCTTTTACGTCTTGATATTCTTTTAATCTTGAAAGATTAAGGTCGTCAAAAACCTGTTTTGCAATTGAATATGAGGTGATAATCGCTTGTTGGCTCTCATAATATTCTCTATAAAAATGGAAGGAAGAAAAAGACCCCGCGCCCACTTCAACATCTCTGGTGGTAGATAAAACATGAGGGCTTTCTACGTCTATTAAGAGCACCACAGTTGCACGATAAACATGCGGCATTATAAGGCTTCCTAATGTAACAATAACAACTGTCACTATAAAAAATATTGCAAGCGTACGCCTGCGACGCATCAAAATATCCACGTAATCGCCCAAATTAAATATTTCCTGTTCTGGCATAATTCCTTTCTGTTAAAAAAAGCTTTCCGGAACCACAATAATATCGCCCGGTTCAAGAATAATGTTTTTCTCTTCCTTATCTCTATGGGTAATATCTATTACGTTTATCACAATGGTGTTTTTGGTTCCGTCTTCTTTGGTGCGTATAACTTTTACTCGTTTTTCTAAAGCGTCTTTTGTAAATCCTTCGGCCATGGCTATGGCATCAAGAAGAGTCATATCTTTTTCTTGCGGCATATCGAATTTACCCGGTAACTTCACTTCTCCTAACACCGATACCTGGCGAGGGTGGTATTCTTCGATAAAAACCACTACCTGTGCACTCACCAGATAATCCCTTTCAAGCAATCTCTTTAATTCTCCTTCTAGCTCCTGAACAGTAAAATCTTTTACTATAACTTTTCCTAACAAAGGAAAGGTTATATAACCATCAGTGCTTACTCTTGTTTTGGTGGTTAAATCCGGGTGGTTATGAACAGTTATCGTTAAAATATCGCTTGGCTGTAATTTATACTTGGAGGCCTGCGTCCAACCAGATATGGCACTTAAGAAAAATAAAAAGAGTGCCAGAAAAAGAGCTATTGTGAAAAAGCGCTTTGCTTTCATGCTAATACCTCAATTGTGCAAATCAGCAACTATCTAAAATCCCACTGTTGCCCGTAGCGATGTTACATGGTCATCATAATTATATCTTCTAAATTTTGAATCTTTCTTTCTGAATTCATGTCCAACCTGCAGTGAAAGCCAGTCACGCACATCATATCTGAGCATGGCACCGACCGCGCATATGTCATCGCGTCTCTCTGCTAAATCGCCATCTACGAGCGTCTCATCCGGGTATTGATTTCGCTGCCACGAAAAGTAAACATCTGATGTTATTTTGTCGGTGAAGTTATGAATATAATCCAATGCCACAAAATTCATAGCGTAATAATTCATGGTATGGTGGATAGAATCACGGTTGGTTCTAATGACAGTCAAACGCAAAGTATCATCTTCGCTCGCAGCATAATCAATTCCGCCGCGGGCCACAAAATCTACATAATTGTCGTCTTCCATGAATGTTGAGCGATCATATTCCTGATACTTAACACCGCCTCTCATATTGAAAGTAAACTTTCCAAACCACTCTCCCTTTATTCCGAAAAGACTTTCAATATAATATGAATCAGGGACTAAAGGGCTACTGTAGTAATTTATCAACCCCCCTACCAAATTAAAAAGAAAGGTTGTTTTTGGCTGAAACCTGTAGCCAGCTTCTATGTCTAAGGCATTAAGCGTATAATTCTTATCGTCATAATTCATCGGCCCAAAAAGGGGCTTATTTTTCTGTAAATATTTATCCATTTCATTGATATAAGTCAGCTTGCATTCCAACTGGTCAAGTTCTGTCTCAATTGAAGCCAGGATAGTGTTATGCCATTTTCTCTGGCGGCTACCGGGCAAACCAGTTTCATCTGAACCGGCCCTGGTAGTGTAACGCTGATATACATCGCTGATCTTAATTTCATAATCTGTCCAAAATATCTCAGCAAGCCCTCTCATGCGATGGTCTATATGGCTTTGTTCGATATGATCACTAAATTCCGCTACATTGGCATCATATTCCAGGCTCAACCTATTATCTTCCATGGGAATTTCTACCCCAAAAGACGGTCTGTAATATGTAATTATGTCAGCATCCTCGCTCTGTTCCGATAAGAAAATATTTGATTCAAAATCTACTCCAGTCTGAAAAGCAGAATGAACAATGATATTGCCAACCTCAACTCCCTCGCGGTTAGGCAAATCCAAGCTGAGAATCTGAGCATCCGCCTTATCAAGCCCAGCTGCCAGCCATAACAATACCGCCATTACCAATACGTAAACTACCCCTGAAGCCTTAAACCCTTTTTTCATACACACCTCCCCTTTTTAAAATTATAGCTAACAAAAGACCCCTAAAAAGACAAATACCCTTTCCTGATTTCAACATTCAGAATAGGGTATTCGCTTATACCAAGTACTAACTCTTAAAGCCACGATACACCAATTAGAGTATGTCAACTCAACGGCCCTTCATCAGGTGGAAACTCTTCGCCAAGAGGTTGTGGCGGCCCAGGCTCAAACCCCTCTTCAGGCGGAGTATAAGCTTCGGCTGTCGGATCGCAATCCGGAAAACAGCGAAGAATCGTCTGAAGGTCAGCCCGAACCAATTCGGTATCCCAAGGTGCAGAAAATACCTCCACCAGCTCTGTAGGACACCTGACTCTGTCGCCGGCAAACTCAAGCACTTCCCCTGCTGCAATTATATCATAAATTTCCTGCATTTCACCAACCGTAATTACATCCTCGGGATCGGTTCCAATAAAATTTGTGATTCCCCTGAAAGCTAAAGCATTTGCTAATACTTCATACTGTTCATCCGGCGCAAAAGTAGCTAAACCGGGAACAATCTCTAAGCATATGGTGTCTGCGACAGCTCGTGCAACATCAATTCGTCTTAATGAGGGTTTTCCTTGTGCGACCGAAAGAAGCATTGCCCCTGAAACTGCTATAAACAAACCTATGATAATAGCCACGATAATCTTACTACGCATATTCACCTCCTTTTAGCAAAAAATAACTATTTCTAGTTAGAATATAATATATTTGCTAGCAGATGTCAACGTATTTCGCCATTTTTTTTAATAAAATCAGCGCTAATCCTCAAGATGGCTATCCACATAAATAGCCATCATCTCACTTACCGTCTCAGGGGGCTTGATGATAAAATAAAAATTAACGATAGCGTGCGCCATTTCATGAGCCATCACTGAATCCGATATAGTAGCCTCTGAAATATAAACAGTGCGGTGCGCATGCACATAAAAAGACCTTACTTTTTCATTTTTTTTGGATATTTTGAAATATTTATCATAAACCATCTTGGGGTC
Source organism: Candidatus Omnitrophota bacterium (assembly GCA_020352775.1). Taxonomy (GTDB): domain Bacteria; phylum Omnitrophota; class Gorgyraeia; order Duberdicusellales; family 4484-171. The sequence continues at coordinate 802,257 of CP070684.1, read as the reverse complement.
TTTAAAGATTTTTATATTAAACTCTACACCAATAGGATACATACCAAGAACTTGCTTTACTTTTTCAAATATCAGATTCATTCTGTAAGCTATTTTTTCATCAAAACCACTTAGGGCCGACGGCTTTGAGCCCGCATCTAAATAAAATCTCCTCGCCCGTAACTTGCGATACACTCTTTTCAAATTGACATCAGGCTCATAATAAATGGTAAAATTATTAGTTTCAATCGAAACGAAATTACGCTCTTGGTAAACTCCTTTTGCTGCGGTTAACGAAGGGATGCTGCCAATATCCTTTTCCCTTTTAACCTGTGCAAAAAGAGGAAAAAATAAAAAAAGCGTAACAGCTAAAATAATCGCGTACTTTATCTTTGGTTTTTCCATAAGTTAGGCCCTAAAACTTTTTATTTAACTAGCGCTATGTACTGAACCTGGAAAGCTCTTCCTTCAAAACCTCTAAATCTGCTTTGATTTTTTCCGGTATTGCCTGGCCTTCTTTTTTCTCAATTTTTTCAAAATCCGATTCCAGCTGGAAAACATCGTTTTTTGCAGTGACAATGAGCTTTCGAAAATCACGAATCAGTTTATTGAGGCTTAATGCCAACACCTTAAACTCAACATTTTTCCCTGGCCGAAGCTGCACATTGAGATTGCCTGCATCGGCTTCTTCAATCTCTTCTTCCATCTGGAAAAGAAGCCGTTCTATCCTACGGTATGACCAAAGCGTAACGATAATCGCTGAGATTCCTACCACGGCAATAACCACCGCACTGCTGAGCAAAACTGCCGGCAATATAAAATCAGCAGTACTTTTTATCTTAAGCCGCGAGTCTTCAAAAACAGTGGTTACTGTAGTTTGCGACTTTAAATATATGACAGCTCCGGATATCAGCGCGCCTGCTACAATGATGAGACAAAATTTAATAACAAAGCTCCGTTGAAACTGATTGCTTAGAAAATGCAATCGCCTGAGGCGATAAAGTTTGCCTCTTCCACCTTTAAACCTGCCCATTGCTACCTCCTTTTATCAATCTCACCTTAAAAATCAATTTATGCCGCATAGCTTTTCTAAATCTATTCCCTCTAACACCTCATAGTTGATTTCGACATCGGCTTTTTTCTTTAGATTTTCAATCCATCGCTCAAGCGCCTTCTCCCTTTTTCTTCTAACAATTTCTCTTTTTAATTGCAGGGCTATTTCCTCAAATGGTGCAATTTCTGCAACACCCACCTCTAACACCCGTATAACAACCCAATTATCTCCATATTTAATGGGCTTACTTATTTCCGCTGGTCTTAACGAAAAAAGGTAATCCTCCAAATAAATAGGTAAATCTCCAACTTCCCACCATTGCACAGGTTCTGCTGACACGACCTTATCCTTCAAATCCTTTTTGATTTCATTAAACTTGTCAAATTCCTGCGACAATCTTTTGGCTGCACCTTCATCGTTTAATACTGCAAACTCTGCTAAAAATTTACGCTGGCGCAGGCGATACTCATTTTCAACCTCAGACTCCTCTACGTAAATAACACGGGAAAGCTCCTCGGATTTTTTGTTTAGAACAAACTTTACCAGAGCCTGAGTCCAATATTTCTCTATCTCCTTAATAAACACTTTCTGTTTGTCGAGATTCTGTTTTTGTGCTTCCTGAATCAAAACTGCTCTGGTTATTAAATCATCAAGGGTTTTTTCTTTTGCTTCAGGAATGCCAAAACGAACCTCTCCATATCCGGCGATACGACTGACGGCAACCGCAAAATCTGAAACGATTATTTTATAATCGTCAACTCTGGCTACTACCCGCTCATCTTCTGACTTAACTTTACTGGATTCAGCTTGACAACCACACAAAAACACAGGCAAAATAATACTAATTATAATCAAACACACTTGATGGACGCGGCTAAAAAACAGCATATCTTCACCTCCTAATCAAATACTCTTTTTGATATCACTTTCACCATGCACACTTTTTCCCTGTCCTAAATAAGATTTATTCATAATAAATGCTGCATACGCAACAACCAATAACATATTTGCTGGAATATGAAAGTTAAAATCCACCAGCCCGTGCAAAGCCAGACTTAATACCCCCACGCAACAACCCAGAATATCTAAATGGTAATTTGCGATTGTTAACCCCGTTCGTATGACCATTATAAATATCAAAAACATGATTAAAGGAGCTAATACTCCCATCTCCACCGCCATATGCAGATAATCATTATGCGCAAAGCGAACCCCTACTGTAGCAAGCTTTTCTGGCCTAAAACGTGAAAATCCCCACCTAAATGCACCAATTCCTGTTCCAACCAAAGGGTGTTGTTTAATCATTTTTACGCTGCTTTGCCAGACACTTAAGCGCGCCTGGAAAGAATCTTCTTCTACTTGTACCTCAACAATTGTATCTAAACGTTCGGAAATCTTAGGATTACTAAGATAAATATAAGAAAAAATAAATACAAGAAGTAGCAATGAAATTAAAGCGGTGGTCTTTGCAATATTGCTCCTCTTCACTAAAATAATGCTCATAACACAAAAAGCGACTGCTAAACAAATCCAGGCACCTCTTGATTGAGCAAAAATCAAAGCCACCATCATCACCATCAATGCCCCCATCAAGAATACTCGTGCGAAAAGATTATCTTTGCCACTTTTGAGCAAAACACCCAATGTTACAGGCATCACAAGCTCTAGGTAGCCGGAAAAGTGGTTATGATTCGCATAAGTGGAAGCTAAAAGATGGTTTTTTCTCCACCAATCATGGGGAAAAATACCAAAATACTGCAACAACCCATAAAGGGACAGGGCTGTACCAATGCAAATCGTCAGAACAATCATGCGCCTTATCATGCAATAATCAAAATTGTTTACAATGAGATAAAAAAGACCGATATAAGAAAAAAGCTTAAGAAGAGCATAGGCGCTATCATGTTTGTGCATGGAAAAAATAGAAGACACTATCGCCAAAAGAAAAAATAATATAATCGGAAGATCCAAAGGGGTTGGCTGCAATTTATGATCTTTGTAATTATTCAACCTCCACAACCACACAAATACTAAAAAAAATATAATCCCCATAACCGGCACAAAAGACCACACCTGCACCGCACCTCGTGGGAGTGGTGTAAAAATCAAAAACAAAGCGATCCCAAACCATAAAAAATTTTTATATAAACCACTATTCATTCTTAATCACCCTGGCATTTCCTATATATAAATTACGATCTCCCCCCTTCCCTCCATACACACGATCGTTTTCATAAGTAATGCTCAAAACCTTTATACCAGAAGAAGTGCTAACATTAAAAGAATACTCTCTCCATTCGGAATTATCGACAAACCCTTCTCCAATTTCAATACCATCCAGTTCTACAACCATATAAGGGTAAATACCCTCTGCTGGTAGGCCTCTTGCTTCAATTTCAATCACCGATTCGCCTTTAGGCAGCGTTAAAACAGCATCCATCGTCCCTTCCCAATACATATTCCCATTTCTATACGCCTGCCCCTTATACCTACCTCTTCCCTCCCATAATTGGCGTGATATAACATTCGTGATTCTTCTTCCGGTAAGCTTATTTTTTTTCTTTACCATCCCGATTCGAATCATTTTATCTTTTTGCTCCTGCTCAAATCCTTGCGGGTCTTCGTTAAGCATATAGAGACTCATTGCTTCAATTAAACCTTTACGGAACTGCCAAAGGTTTTTATTCTTCATGAAATTATATAATACTTTATAACTTCTCAAATTTTGAGGTGTTATTTGTTTTAGGAGTGTAAAATCCTGTGTGGCCTGCCAAATAAAATTATAATCATTTTTAAAATATTGAGGCCATCGATATTTAAGGGCGTGTTTTAATCTATCAACAACCATCTTCTTCTCATTTTCATTCAAAAAGTCCCATACTAACATCCCGGTATGGCCCACAAAGTAAGCAGTACGAAATCCATTAGGATCATTGCTAAGCGCCTTATTAAGACTCTCTAGCCCCACACCTAACTTTTCTCCATATATTTCTTTATTTTTTAAAAATAACCTGATTTGTGTTCGCCCCAAAGCTAGCATACACTGCACAGAATAAGGATTAAGCTCTAATGCGCGCACACACAAACTTTCAGCCTTTTTAAATAAACTGAGTTTATCTGTTCTATAAGCGCTTTGACGCAAAAAGAGACCCGCCAAACCTGTAATATATTTTGCACTAAAAGGACTAAAAAACATTGCTTTTTTATATGAAACTTGCGCCTTGCTCCATTGATGTTTGGCCTCAAACTGCTTTGCCATTATAAAGTTTATTTCCGCGCCGAAAAGCGAGCATATCGTAACCATCAATGCAATAAAAATTGTTATTAAAACAATATTTATACTGGTTCTTTTTATTTTGCTAATCATATTTACTGTTAGGCGGGATTACTACTTACCTTTCGATATACATCTAGGGTTTTCCTCGCGATATCATCCCAATTATAATTTTGGCGTATAATTTCCATTTGTTGATGCTTTTGTTCTGGAGAAAAAGAAACTTTGATAAATTCTTGTAATTTTTCGGACAATCGTCTAATGTTTCCGGCTGGAAAATAATTTTGCTCTGGTAAAGATATAAAGCGATTGGCAGGAATATCACTAACCAAACACAATAAACCATGGCTTAAAGCTTCCAGAAAAACTATTGATAAACCCTCATAATAAGAGGGCATAACAAATAAACCAGCGTGGCTGTATAATTCTCCTAAGGGCTTTCCAGTTAAAAATCCAGTTAAAACAATATTATCTCTTCGTTTAGCTTTCTTCTCTAAGGCAAAGCTATATTTTTTTTCATGGCCGGCCTCACCAACAATAACTAACTTCCACTCTCTTAATTTCGCCTTGAGAAAAGCATCTGCCAATTCACAAAACCCTTTCTCAGGAACAAATCTGCCTACCGCTAATATATATTTACCTTTTGTCAAAGAATATTTTTTGAGTGCGCTGTCGGATTCTAAAATTCCAGCCATTTCGACCCCATTGGGTATTACATGGGGTTTTCTTTTGAATTTTCTTTTAATCTTGCGCGCAATGGGTTCAGAAATACAAATTATCTCATTAGCAAAATAACTGCCTACCAACTCCCCTGCTCTTAATGCGATTTTACCAACCCACCCCCATTTCATCCTTTTGTAGTCTGGGCCGTGATTGGTCATAACTGTTTTTAACCCTAACAATCGGGCCAAGAGAATCAACAAAGATGGCCCAACAGCATGAATGTGTACGATATCAGGATTTATTTTTTTGGCAGCAAAAACACCTTTGAAAGTATGATATATTGCCTCGACTGATTTTTTAGGAGGAACATCTAGGGGAATAAATTTAACATTTTTATAACTTTTAATCTCTGGATTTACAAGGTGTTTTCTTGTAAACACAGTTACCTCACACCCCATTTTTGCCAGTCTGGTATACAGCTGCTCACAATGCATCTCCACCCCACCTTGTATACCAGGAAAACCTCTTGTGCCTAAAACTGCTATCTTCATCTTGCTTTCACAACAATTATTTTATCATGTTTTTCTATTTCTGCAGCGACAATGAAAATTATTTTTTCATCAATTTACCCACAATTTATCCGCCAACTTTTGGTCTTCGCCGGGCCGCCTGCTCATATACCTGCATTAACCCCTGATAATGTCTTTCAGGATTTAGTTCCCTCTCAACAAATAATCTCGCATTCTTGCCCATTTTAACAATTTTATCAGGATTATTGAATAAACATTTAATTTTTGAACGCAAATCTTCTATGCTTGCTGCTTCGAAAGTTAACCCCGTTTCTCCATCTTTTACCAACTCAGGAATTCCTCCAATGCGAGCGCCAATGGCAGATTTGCCGAAAGCAAAACCCTCGATGATTGAGCGCGGGTTATTTTCATACCATTCAGAAGGCAAAACTACAAACTTTGATTTTCTGATCTCATTTTTTAAATCTTCCCCTTTTCGATATCCCAAAAAATACACATTTCTAATATTCTCTTTTTTGACTTTCTCCCCTAATTCCTTTTGAATTGGGCCCTCGCCAATAATTTTAAGCGAGACCCCCTCTAACCCCTTGACTGCCTTCAGTAAAGTAAATAAACCTTTTTCTCTTGACAGCCGGCCAAAATAGACAACAGAATCCTCCTGCCAACTAAATTCTGGATTAAACATCTCGGTATTTGCAAAATTTGGCAGATAAATGATCCTACCTTTAAATCCCATCTCTTCGACCTTGGACTTTAAAAATTTGCTTGGTGAAATAAAAACATCAATGCAATCATAAATATGTAATATTTTATGATGTAAATACATTTCTATGGTGCTCAAAAGACTTTTTAGTTTTGAATCTTTAACGCATCCCTTTGAAAAACACTGATAGTATTTATTCCTTTTGCAAGCTTCGCAGATTTTACCCTTGGCAATCATCAAATAGGAAGCACATACTAATTTATAATCGCGTATACTCATCACCATAGGTATGTTATATTTTTTAAAAACATCCAATATCGAAGGTGAAATTTGGTGAGCAAAATTATTGAGGTGTACGATATCAGGTTTTTTTATTTTAATTAACCTTTCTATGTTTCGTTTTGCCTCCAAAGAATAAAGGACATTTGAGGCTGATATTATTTGGTCCTTAATATTGCCGGGATCATCAAAGTCAACGCGTGAAACAAAATAATCCTTATATGGATATTCTGGATTCAAGGGATGCTGCATGCCCCAAAACATAACTTCATGTCCCTTGAATGACAACAATTTTCCTATTTCAAGCGTACTTTTTTCAGCTCCTCCTTTAGGATATAGAAATTTATTAATTAGAAGAATCCTCATGTTTTTGTCGAAGTATTCTTGCAAACACGCAAAGCTTATCTTCTCCCAAATTCCAGTCTTAGCTTTTTTCTGCTATGACACAATTAAAATGCTCATCAACATCCAGCTCTTTTATCTCCACAAAATATATGCTAATTAAACAGAATCCAAATTATTTTCTTTCGCGGCCTCAATGCCTAGGAATGCCCCCGCTAAACAAAATAAATATATTAAAACTACAATAGCTCGTGCCATATTGGCAACTACGCTCATAATCAATAACATCATGATCAAACATATTAATGTAAGATACCGGTCTTTTGCAGAAATATCCATTGTTTTCATAAAATTCTTAAATGATTTGCTTAAAAGATAAAGCAAAAAAGCTAGATAACTTAATAGCCCAAGTAAACCAACCTCAAAAGCCAATCTCAAATAATCATTATGCGCCATAAATAAAAAAGTTTGTTCATACGCTCCGAGCCCATGCCCAACAATAGGATGTTTCTTTATTTCACTGCTAGTATCTTCCCAAACCATTTTGCGCCATTCCCAGGAGCTGCGGTGATATATTTTGGGCGATATTATGTCCATAAAACGTTCTCTGATTTGAGGCAAAAATAAAATCAACATGACGCCTAATAAAAAATAAAATAATAATTTTTTTGATACCCGATAATATAAACTGAATAGCATCAGCACTGAAACCAATGCAATCCAGGTAGCGCGAGAATATGTCTGAATTATTTCAAACGCAATCAAGCCAAGCAACAGAAATAAAGCAATTTTTAAAACCAGCCCTATCTTGCGCGTTTCAAGAAAATACAATATCATCAATATAATTATGGCTAAATATTGAGCAAATACATTAGGATGAACAAAAGTTCCAGTGACTCTATTAAACTCCCCACCGTGATAACCTACCTTAAATAAATACTGTACCAGTCCAAGGCAAAGCGGCAAAAAGGCTGAAGCCAAAATTATCAAGAATAACTTATCAAAATCCTTTCGATCCGAAAAATAAATGTATGCGTAGTCAAAAATAATTATTATCGTAACAAATCGTAACAAATCCATTATAAAGATTAGAACGTTTTTTACATTAAACAAAGAAAATAGACTGATGAACACAAAAAATAAAAATAGTTTGTTTAGATTTATCAAAGTTTTGTTCTCTTTGATTTTCATAAGATTTTCTTTCTTAAACAAGATACCAACCCCAACAAGAACCAAAAATAAAGTGGCGATTGAAGCCGGATTTATATTTCCGATAACCGCTTGATCAGACCCTAAATCAAGAGAAGGCCTCAAAATCAAAAATAAGATAAAATATACTTTGGGATATTGAAGTATCAATGCTGCTGTGATAACAGCCAAAGGTATGACTACTTTACCAACTGCCGTATCCATAAATAAAATAGAAAAAGAAACTACCAAGGCAAGAAAAACTGCCAAAAAAGGTATCTCGGTAATGACTCTTTTGCCCGATAATGATAATGTATTATTTTTAATGGATTTAACCTTCATTTTAATGTCTAAATTGAGCTAAAAATGTAACCGAGAGTATATTTTATTCTATCAAAATTTATTTAATCTCCTTCTTTAACCCTAAACTGACTGCTGATAACCCTAAAAACTTCTTTAAGGTCTTTCGCGATCGTGACAAAGCGCAACTTTTTACTAAGAGCATATGCACAAGAAAAATAAATCAATGCACCTGCGATTACTAATCCCACTAACTGAATCATGCTAATGGTTACATTGGTGGGTTTATTTTCAATATAGGATAATATATAAATCACAAAAGGCGTCATCAAAAATACACTCAAAATTGGAAGAAGCAGTCTTGCACCAAACTCTCTGATTTTGAGTTGAGAAACTTTTCTGGCACCAAGAAGAAAAGGTAAAAGCATCATGGCAGCGCTTGCCACAACTGCCCAAGATACGCCAGCAAGCTTAAACCACTTAATAAAAGGATAAATCACTACCAATAAAGTAATACCACCCGCTAATTGCATGTAAAAATCATATTTGGGTTTGCCTACCCCTAAAAATATCGGGGTTCCAGTTGATGTAATTATTTTTATGAGCTGGGCAAGCATTAAAATTTGTAACGGCAAAATAGACCCTTCCCACTTGCCTCCCAAAACATTCCTAACAAAATAAGGTGCTACCAAAATCACACCAACACATATAGGAATAGACAAAAAGGTTACTAACTGAAAAATCCTATCAAATCCACGCTTAAGCCTGTCTTTATCGGCTTGTATTTTGGCATACCCAGGAAAAACAACACGTATTAAAGTGAACTTAATTTCCTGCATAGAAACTAATGAAAACTTATAAGCGACGGCATAAAATCCTAATGCGCTAGCCCCTAAAAACTTTCCGACCATTAAATGATCAAAATGGGTTATCAGCCAAACAGTAACGGTAGTTGCCAATATCCATTTCCCATAGTGCAATAATTCTTTCGCCTTACTAAAATCTAAATCCCAAGAAGGCCGATATGGATGCATCACATAAGACAATAAAAAACGCATGGCAATCCAGGTTAGTTCCGCAAAAACCAAAGCCCAGACAGAACGAAGTTTATATGCTAAAAATATGCCCACTAATAATGAACTAGTTGCATTTATTATTTCAAAAATAAAGTGCTTATGGAATCTTAATTCCTTTTTAAAATATACGATTCCAATGTTTGTAAACCCCAAAAGCATAAAGTAACCACTCATCACCTGCAAAAGTGGCGTTACTCTCGGCTCCTGGAAAAACCAGCTAATTGTAGGAGCCAAGAAAAATAATACTATTCCCATCGCTAATCCCCGGACAATTCCCAATGTCCAAGCCGTGTCAAGGTATTGTTCTGTATTTTCTTTTTTATGAATGAGTGATAGATGCATACCAGTCTCAGAAAATTCTCTTAATGTCATAACGGTTAACGTAACAATGCCAAATAAACCAAAATCTCTGGGCGATAAGAGCCGTGCCAAAACAGCTACCTTTATTAACATAATAATGCGTCTCAAGATGCTCGTTAAATAGACCCAGGCTGATCCCTTGACTATTCTATCGGTTAGAGGTTCGGGTTCGCCAAACATGATTTCATTGTTTCCCTGATAAATCATAAAACTCTATATCTTTTTTATCTCGATCTCAATTAATACAAGACTCATTAAGCAAATTCTTTAGAGTCTCTCCTACAGCTGACCAATCAAACCGTGTCTTGAATTCATTAAACGAAGATAAGGCTAGTTGCTTATACCGAGAAAAGTCAGAAAATAAATCAGAAACATACGAACAATATTCGCCCGTATTAGCATCTGTTGAAAAAATCTTACCGTTCAACCCATCCTTGACAATAGTAGGTATTCCACCGGCATTTGTGGTTAGGCAAGGAACCCCATAAGAATTTGCTTCTGGCAAAACAATACCGTAAGCCTCTGCCCGTGAAGGTAAAATCAAAAAATGAGACTCTTTCAATAAACTCTCTAATTTTTCCCTCCCTTCTTTGGTAGTTTTATTGAGAAAACCTACTGATTTCACAAAGGAAGGCAAGGGCTCAGACGTAATAGGCTTAGATCCTACTATGGTTAATTCTACGGGCAACCCTTTCTTATTCAATTCTTCGGCTACGGCAACCGCTATATCCCCACCCTTCCTCAACCAATCAGCACCGAGAAAGAGCAAGCGACAAACATCGGTACTTCTAGAGTTTATTATCGCGCTGACTTCTTCCTCACCTCGCTGATAATCAATATTTGCTCCGGCAGGAATTACTTTTATTTTAGATGAGTCAATCTTATAAATGTCAGCTGCCTTCTTTGCTCCCCAATTAGAAGAAAATATTAAAAGCTTGCATCTATTAAATGCAAGCTTCTCCATTTCAAAAATATCCCTTGTGGTCTCATCGCAAAGATTATAATAACTAGGGTAATAATCAATCATTGCAGCTTTGGGTGCATCGGTCCACATAACAATCGGCTGCTTACATTCCAAATAAGAAAGTGTCCCTACATTTTCAGGAGAAAATATTATATCTGAATTTAAATAGTGTAATTTTTGAGAAATTTGACGTGCATAATTTTTCAATATGTATGGATCAACCCAGTGAAAATACCTTTTTTTCTTTACGAAGGAATAAAAAACTAGCTTAAAGGCAACTGGTAATGAAGGTATTTTTTTAAGGGGACAGATATAATCGAGGGCAAATGACTGGTCCTTTAAAGCTCTTGCGATATAATATCCCCTACCATAAGGCCCTAATCGGAGTTGATGCCAATTCCGTGGATTCAAAACGTTGTAGCTAGTTACATACGCTATCCGCATTATAAAAGTAGAGGAAATTAATGAGCTACCAGTAAAGTCTCTGGAATCTTTTAGAATAGCGCTTTATCCATTCCTTGGAAGCTTCCTGAAGAGAAATCTCTCTGCCTAACTGCAAGCTCCTCAAATCACGATATTCGCTAATGAGATACATCTGCTCTATAAGCTTCACTTTAAATGCTTCATTAAACCTCAAAAAACAAACACCTATATTATATAGTTTTGAATCAGGAAGTTTAGTGCAGTGAACAACTTTTGCCTTTACATTAAACATCTTATCTTCAAATGGAATCTGTACAATAATTACAGAGTTTGACTCAGCAGAGTGCTTGGCCGAAAACAGCAACCCTCCACGACCAATATTTATTGTAGTAGAACGGCCCTCCTTAATTTTTTTGGCTGGTCCCTTTTTGATAATTTTATATTTAAGGGGAAAACACATAGGATGACGGATAAAATGTCGACGTTCGGTTTCTCTAATCTTCTTTGCCATTTCTCCTCCTTAGCTTAACATTAAAATAATATAATTATGTATTGTATCCTTTGGCGAAAAAATATTTAGTGTATCAATTATACCATAAAGGCCTTGAACTACAATCGGATTAGAAACTCATGATAATATTATAGCGGCAAAAACTCAAGCTCGCTATAGTAAACCTAAAGAATATTGTAGAAGCGGGTATTTTTTAATAAGGCAAGGAAGCTTTTGGATGCTTATATATTATCGAGAAAGAAGCAAATACTAATGCTAAAGCAGCATTAATCTCAAACAGTTCTTCTATAAATATAAAAATATTTTCGGCAAAAATGAATACATCCACTGCGAGCGACAAAACTATTAACCCCATAGAAATCAATACAAACCTAAAGGCCGGATAAGCTCTTAACACTTCAGAAATCTTCCTTCGCCATCCGGGATATGTAATAAAAAAGTCATACAAGATATATAACATAATACATAAAACCGCACCCATAAACATTACCCCATCTGCTTTTTCAAGATAAAAATTAAGAGGGTGTATATCTTGATGCTCTATGATTTTATTAAAAATACCTATCGACCTGCCTTCGTACATGTCTTTGATGAGTTGATGCCCAAACGCAGCATATAATCCCCACCCTGTAATTAAAATAACTAAAAATGCAATTCGAATTATGTTTTTTCGAAACCAAGCCTTATCTATGCCTAACTCCTTTATTTTTAACCTGCCCAAAATAACAACACAAACCATCACAAAAACACAAAAACTCAGCCAAAAATTATGTATGAAAAAATCTTTTAATACCCTAAACATTATGTCTACACTATCATGCGTGCGTTCAATTTCAGCACCATAAAATGTCGGTGTTGTAAAATTAATAATTCGTGCACCAAAGCTTATCTCATCTAAAAACCCTATAAGGCAAATTATTGGGATTGCAAAGTAAGCCTTCCGATATTTTCTTTCTTTAGTTTTCAGAACGAAAAATAAACTCAGCAAAAACCCGATAAAAAATAAAACCGCTGAAATATTTTCCATTACTACATCTTCGCCTCTGAATAGCCGTTCAGACTGTGGGACAAAAATATACAACATTGAAAAGATGAACACATTAACGGCTGCTACAAGAGTGTATAAGCGTACTAGTTTCATCGATAAAAAACTATATCACCAATATGTTTATAGAAAAACGCTCGCGCTCCTCTAACTTCGATCCTATTTTTAGTATTTATCAATAGCTTAACTTTTGAGAGCTGCGATTTTCTCGGAAAAAATGCCCCATGCAAATAAAAATACACACAGCAATCCCCAGGTCTTTGAAAGGTCTTCTATAGATAATCTAAATATTGCCTCGCGAGGAACAAACACATCAACAACAAACATGATGCAAAAAAATAACGCTGCCCAATAAACGTGCCATCTAAGATATCGGCTCAAACTCTTAAAATTTCCCAAACTTATGAATAGCACTATCTCTACAATTCCAAGAATAAAAACAAAATAGGCATCATTCATCTTAAATAGCCGCCCAATCCTTTCATGGAAAAGGAAACGATCATCAAGTCCTACATAAAAAAATAATAAAATCTGAGAAATATAAAAATAAAACTCTTTTCTTTTTTCTTTCTCTCTACCGATACATCTAATACAAGCAACAAACATTAATGCCGCTGCCCATGAAAGAAACACAGCCAATGTCGTATTTACAGCATAAAAAAGAAC
>CP070684.1:741664-788800 GCA_020352775.1 Candidatus Omnitrophota bacterium | reverse complement strand
ACGCCAAAAGATTCTCTTAAGTTAGGGAGGCCGGACTCAAATAAAGCCCCTGCACTCCTTCCTTCAGATTTGACAAGTTCTACCAAGCCTGACCAATGTTTTTTTATGAATTTAACGCCAAAAGATTCTCTTAAGTTAGGGAGGCCGAACCCAAATAAAACCCCTGTATAATTTCCTGCGGCTTTGGTCATTTCTACTAACCTATTATCTACCCCCACCTTAAATAATATCTTTTTTGTTTCATCCCGCAGATCTTCAAAAGGAATACCTGTTAAAGGATATATTAAAACTTCGTAATTCTTTTTGATCGGCTTGCGTCTAAACAGTTTCTTAACTTTCGATATTGCTGCCCGCATAAGACCCATGATGGGAGAAGAAGAGCTGTCCGTTGTTTTTTCCGCCGGCGAAGAAACAGTCTGAGGTTTCTTGCCACTAACTGTAGTTCCTGAAGCTCTCACTACCTGTAAATTGCCCTCTGATGCATAATCTATCTCCCCCTCAGAAACCCCCACCGAAGCAGTGGAAATTGTTTGCATACCTTCACGGATTGCCTTACCAAAGTCTAATCCACCGGAATAATACTGCCTGCTTATGGCTTTTTTAGTAACTGGTTCACGCTCGTTTTTTATGTAGTTGTAGACTCCTTTCTTATAGGCTTCTACGTATAATTGATAGATTTTTTCTTTGGCGCCTCGATCTTCTAAATCAATGCCGCTGATTTTACCCTGGTCAATGTAGTGTTTATATAGCGTATCTTTAAACTTTTGCTTAAACCAGATGCCTAAGATAAGAGAATGGTAGATTTGACGAAGAGTGGAAAAGTTTTGGCCATAATTAACATCATTGTTTATTTTAGGAATAATTAGTTCCTTCATTACCCTTGAGGCTACTTTATGAATTTCTTGGTTATTTTTATCCTGTGAATTATTAGCTGAAGATTGAGGACTATTTTTCAAAGCAAAATAGTCTTCCTCCAACATAGTCTTTAAGTTAGCATGAGAAATAAAGGCAATATTACCATTCTCATACACAGTAATTTTATCGGGCATAATCCAAACTTTGTTAAAGGTATTTATGGGAATATTGGTGGTGCCAGCGATTTGGGCAACTCCTTCATAGACCTCTTTCCAGTAATTTCGGCCGGTTTTACTTTCCGGATAGGTCAAAGAAGAAAAGAGTTGCTTCAAAACATAATCCTGACCTAACATATCCTTACCAAGGTCAGTTAAAGCCAGGTCGTCAGAAGCAACTCTTTCTTCTTCATACGGTGATAGATTGACCCACAACTCCTCTTCGGAAAGGGTCAATCCGGCTAAAAAATACCGAATAAGAAGACCAGCCTCCTCTTTACTCGCAGCCTTTTTGCTGCCAGTATCAATTATAAACTCAAGATTTAAGGGGTTTTGAGGGTCAAAGCGTATGCCTTTTAATAGCGGGAGTGAATAGTCTTTTGATAAGGAAATAATTCTTGTTGGTGAGGGTAGGTTGTATAGCGCGGCCCCACTGCTACTACTGCGCCAGAAGCCTAAAGATAGACCTCCGGTAATTATTGCCACAACCACCAGTAGGTTGACAGCCTTAAAAAAGATAGTTCCTTTTCGAAAAAGGTTATATTTAGCCATAAGATATCACCGTATAAAGTAAACCATTAAATATAACATACATATGGGTCAGAAACCATAGAATGTGCCTGCTTTTTGGAAGCGATTACAAAATGGGTAAGATCCTTCTTCTGCTAATAATTCAATAGATTAAAAAAGGGGGCTAAAATACTAGGGACAAATGGGGCCTCTCTTCTGTTAAACTTAGAATGTTAAACTAACGGATGGCTATAAAAAGGTGATCTATTTACTCAGCTTAACGGCTGTGCCATAGGCCAAAAGCTCAGCGGCACTACCGACGACGCTATTGGTCATATAGCGTACGTTGATAATCGCATCAGCCCCTAACTTCTCAGCCTGGGCAATCATCCGATCAGTAGCTAGCTGACGAGCCCGTCCTATCATTTCCGTATACTCGGTCAATTCACCGCCAAGGACCAGCCTCAACAAAGCAGAAAGATCCTTACCAAGCCAGATAGCATAAATAGTATGACCTTTGACCAAGCCCAGAATATCAGTGGGCTCACGCCCGGGAATATCTGTAGAATTAATCAGCAGCATTCGGGATCCGGACCGAGCAGGCGGAATCTCCCCCACTGTTGCCTTGGCTTTTCTCTGTTCGATAGCCACTGCCGCCAAGACAATCAGGATACCACCCAGAATAGAAAAAATAGCTATCCTGAACCACCAAGGTATAACCGGATCATCCTCAACTACCACAAGCCAGGGCATCCCGGCAAATATCGTAGTGAAAAGCCCGAGCACGAAAGCTAAAGAGCCGATCGTTCGAAATATCTTCATGATCCCTTCCTTTTTAAATGGTTATTTTTCATTTTACAGCAAAGAAAGACACTTACAACATAATTCTCTATAAGGGTTAAAATACTAGGGGCAAATATGGGGGGAGTCCTCTCCTCTATTAGAACTTAAAACACTGGGTTTGATCGTTTATCATCTAATCTTTATTGGCTGATGGAGCATGTGCCGCCGCCTAGCTTAGCCTTATATATCTTTTTATTATAAGGGAGTTTCATCAATAGGATGCCCATAAGACAATTATCGGTTAATCCTGCAAAGACTAAACCACTAGCCACCACAACAGAAATAAAAATAAACGCCCAATGCGCTAGCCATGCCAATACTATGCCTAAAAGCACCATGCTGCCGGCAATAATCCTGACTTGGCGCTCTAAAGACAACTCTCCCTGCCCTTTTATAATAGGCAGCTTTTCTTTTTGCCAACGCGTTATGCCTCCCTCCATTACTTTCACCGCAGAAATACCCGATTGCAATAGCATATCTGCGGCCATGGGAGAGCGGTTACCGGTCCTGCAAAAGACTATATATTTTTGGCCACTTTGACTTAAGCTATTTATTTTTAAGCTCAACATATCGATCGGAATATTAGTGGAATCCTTCAAGTGCGTTTCGTTAAATTCCAAAGCAGATCTTACATCCAGTAATTTGAACTGCGAATCCTTGGAAATAAGCGCAGAGGCTTCTTTGGGAGAAATCATTTCTATAGTCTTGGCTTCACCTTTTTGGTTTACTCTGATGATATTATCAATATTAAACGGCTTAGGAAGCGTCTTTGAACGCGCGTTTTGAACGAACAAATCTTTATTATTTTCTTTCATGAAAGGATTTGTTGCTTTCTCTCTGCCGATCGTAGAAGATCTTTTCTCATTATAGTCATGAGCAGGGAATACTTTTGTGCTATCCGGAAGATTCTTTAGCTTTTGCAAGGTATCAAACATAGATTCAGGGGAGCCGTTTTGAAAATCTGTCCTGCCCACACTTCCTATTAAAAGAACATCCCCGGTAAATACATTCCCTTCTCCATAAATATTGATCGTGTCATCCGTATGTCCAGGGCTGTATAAAACCCTAAACTGCTTATTCCCTATACTGATCTCATCGCTTTCTTTTAACCTCTTATCTGCTACTTCCGATATGGCCTTTTCATGCATCAATACCGGCGCTTTAAATTTATCTTTCAATATTGCTGCTAGAGAAAAATGATCTGCGTGGGTATGGGTATCAATTATATATTTAAGGTTTAATCTGTTTTTTGCTAAATATTTGGTATATTCCTCTAACAAACTTATGTGAGGATCGATGATTAGGGCTTGCGAATTTGAACTTAGAATATATGAATAGCAACTACCCGCCATGAATTGTTTTAGGCCTTTTTCCATTTATTACCCCCCTTTTTACCCTTTACGGCTCCCCGCTTTTAAAAGGGACCTTTATTTTTTTATTGTTAACAGTAAAAAAACCTTTGCCGTGATGATGAAGAGACACTGGTTTTCTTTGTGTGGAATCGATCCATGCTTTGACTACTTTGAGTATAAAAAAATTATACTTATTGACCAGGGCCGTATCCACAACCTTACATTCGATATTGGCGAAACACTCAGCAATAAGAGGCGCTTTAACAACTGATGCGGGTTTTGCTGTTAATCCGAACTTTTTAAATTTATCTATATTTTTACCTGAAACGCTTCCGATTCCCACTACCTTTTTTGCCATTTTTGCCGCAGGTATGGCTATAACGCATTCTTTTGTTTTTTTCAAGGTTTTAAAGGTGTAGTTTCTATTGCTGACCACGCATCCTATCAATGCTGGGGTAAACTCCATCATAGTATGCCATGACATGGTCATAACATTGGCCTTGCCCTTATGTGATGTCACAACCATTACAACCGGTCCTGGCTCAAGCAATCGATATATTCGTGATAAAGGATATGCTTTCTTTTTCATTTACCTACACTCCCCCCCTCCACTCCAATATCTTACCAAAAATACTTGATTTGTTAAGGGGGATAAAATACTAGGGGCAAATATGGGGGGGGTCCTCTCCTCTGTTATCTGACTTATGTCATCCTTTTCTTTCAAATATATGTTTTGTCCTCAAACAAACTCTTACTAGCATTAACATTACAGGCACCTCAATCAGCACCCCTACCACAGTTGCCAAAGATGCACCTGAAGACAAACCAAACAATATAGTAGATGTTGCAATAGCCACCTCAAAGTGGTTACTAGCCCCTATCAATGCAGAAGGAGCCGCATCCCTATATGGTAATTTAAGCCATTTTGCCATTATATATGTTAAAGCAAATATAAAACAAGTTTGAATAAGAAGCGGTATTGCTATTAAAAATATTATCTGCGGCTGGCTGATGATCAAATCACCCTTAAAGGAGAACAAAAAAATCAGCGTAACAAGCAACGCACCTATGGACACTTCTGTTAAATAATGAATGAATTTCTCTTCAAACCACTTAAAGCCTTTTTTAGCAATTATCCATCTGCGCGAATAAAACCCTAAAATTAGTGGCAAGCCAACATAGATTACAACCGATAAAACTATTGTCTGCCAGGGAATAGGCATTTTATTAATACCCAGAAGCCACCCCCCTAATGGGGCATATAAAAATAACATAGTGAGGGAGTTTATTGCCACCATGACCAAGGTGTGGCCATCATTACCCTTAGATAGATGCCCCCAAATAAGCACCATTGCTGTGCAGGGCGCAATACCTAACAATATACAGCCAGAAATATAGGATCGATATAATTCTACTTGCTGCCCTCCTTTGACGATTTCAAGGCCCGGAAGCCACCCCTTAAAGAATACTCCCAAAAAAATACTAGCAATAGCAAGCATTGTAAATGGTTTAATGCACCAGTTAATAAACAACGTTAGAACAACGGGCTTTGGCGTTTTGCCTGCCTTGATAACTTCGGCAAAGTCAATTTTTACCATAATAGGGTACATCATAAAGAAAAGGCATATTGCTATGGGAATTGATACTTGATAAATCGATATCTTATCTAGATTCACTGCTACCTGTGGAAATAGTTTACCAAGTAAAATACCTAGTCCGATACACCCTAAAACCCAAAGAGTAAGATATTTTTCAAAAAAGCTTAGCCTGCGCTCCTCGTGTATAACTCTCTCCACCTTATACTCCTTTTATTTATTTATGAAAATTACTAACCAATATGTCCAAACATAATATAATCCAACTAAAAAGAAAATTACTCCTGTAATTTTTCTTGCGTATATTTCAATCTTTGTTATCTTATGAAACCAATGAGCTATCGACTCTACTCCTTGGGCAATACATACCGAAAAAATAATAACCGGTAAACCCGTACCTATTCCATAAACGAAAGGAAGTAATAGCCCAGATTTGGAACTAAGCGACAATGGTATTAAACTACCAAAAAACAAAGCAGCCGAACTCGGGCAAAAAGAAAGTGCAAAAATAAAGCCCAAAACAAAGGAACCCTTTATTCCAGATTGGACCATAGTATTTTGTCGATCTTTAGAAATGCTAAATCCTGTCACATTAAACTTTAAAACTCCAAGAAGAAATAATCCTACAATAATCAATATAGGGCCCAAAGCTCTATTCATATATTTTTGCAAGAAATTTGCAATTATGGGTACACCTAGAAAAGAATATGTAATAATAAACCCCAAAATTGCATATGCCACCATTCTGCCAATTGTATAAAATAGCCCTGCCCAAAATACAAATTTTATATGCTCTATCCTCTTAGACAAAAAAGATATTGCAGCAATATTTGTGGCAAGGGGACATGGATTTATTGAAGTAAGTATCCCCAACCATAATGCATATAATATCGGCATCATCGTATAGCTAGTCATAATTTATTAAGATAATCGGTTATTTCGTCTTTAACGTATCGCTGAAACCGTGATTTATTTCTTAAATATTCCCAAACCTTTGTAAGATTTTTTGATTCTATTTCCTTGCCGTTTTTTACTAAAGATAACACTAAGGACCTTGTATAAAGTTGGTAATCATTAACAAAATGTTCGTTACTCTTCTCTTCAACATTTATTGCTTTAAAAAATAACCTGCCCGAGAGAAGTTCATTTACAAAGCTCTGCTCAACAACTTCTTTTGCATATTGTTCAATATTGCGACAATTGATACATCGGAAATTTTGGTGAAAATAATATACTGTCACATGGTCTGATGAAATATTTTCTGAATTTTGTGCAGCATGCCCGGTAACAATACTAGTCGCAGAAAAAATTGAAATTAATACTACACAAAACAGAATTTTGATTTTCATTACTTTACCATTTCAATCCATTTTTTAATTTCTTCTACTTTAGGAATTTTTTCTTGTTTTAAAAACTCAGTAGTAATAACACCACTTTTCTCTAGAGCGGTTTTGTGGCCTTTCCAGGCCCCACCCCATTCGTATACAAGAATTATTGCAAAAATTAATACTGCTATTCCGATGGCAAAAAAAGTTTTTTTTATCCACCTTTCTTCCTCCTCTTAATAATTTCACAACATCCACCTTCAATTTTTATAGCTTTTATATTTACCAAAGCATCTGCTATCTTTTTATGAGCCGAGGTAATAATTCTTGAAAAAGTAGGGCGGGATATTTTCATTTTTCTTGCGGCATCTACCTGTTTTAATCCTTCAAAGTTAGAAAGCCTAATAGCTTCAAATTCATCGAGGCTTAAAAATATTCCTTTCAATGAACCAAAAGATTTATGCTGTGGTATAAAACATCTTTCTCCCGGTTCACACTTAACCCATCTTGTCTTTTTTGGTCTCATATCACTCACATTATTATGAACATATGTTCATAATTACCTTATCACACCCCTAACTAGAGGTCAAGTTAAAATAAAAATCCCTTGCAACTTAATTCACTATAAGGGGTTAAAAATGCAAGCTTCCCCTATAAAGTTTTAATTCCGTTATTATATTTAGTTCCACGGTTTGAAATCGCCCTCTCTCCTCTTTCACATTGACTTATTGTAAAAACCAGATAATATATATTTATATAACACAATAAAAACTGGAGGTAATTATGCGCAAAATAGCTAGTGTAATCATTACAACATGTATTTTTGCTGTAAATTTTGTCCAAAATGCTCTGCCTGGCCCTAGAAACATTTCAACCCATCCTGCGAGGGGCAGACAAATAAATAGACGATATAGGCACCGCGGCATAAAGCGTAATGTAGCTAAACCAGTACCGGCTAACCAAGCACTTGACTACGGTAAAATCCAGACGCAAAATCTTGATCATACTTATGGCAAAGTACACCGAGGCACTACAATGCCTAAGCTGGAAAATCAGGCAATGGATGATGGTGAGCACGGAGATAGGATCCAGCCAGACTCACGGATGTGGAAATTAGAAAGATTTGATCGCACCTATGGAAAAATACACGGTAGCAGCGCAATGCCTAAACTGGAAAATGTAACAATGCCTAAGTTAGAACATATAATGCCGAAATTAGAAAGTATATCAAACCAACATAAAGGCGAGGACCTTAACCGCTAATCCCGATTAAGCTCCGAGATAAGATCACGCTCAATTATCTTACCCAAGAAAGCTAATTCCTCTTTTAATACTTCTACTGCCCTTCCGTTACTCTTATTGTCTTGATTGCAGGGAAAACAAGGATTTACTTCTCTATCAAACACCGACAAAATTCCGTTATTAATACTTAAGGGATACTTCCAACAATTAAGGGGTTTGTAATACCAGGGGTGATGGGATTCAGCTAAAGCTAGCCTCTGCAATGCACAATCCCCGCTATCAAGAGAAAATACACAAGTATAGGTAAAGTCTTTAAACAACTTAAAGGTAAGTGGGTAGTTTTTATGGGCACGTCTTAGCAGCGTGTGTACAATCCCTGCAAGCTGGCCAAAAGATCGCCGTCGCTTATTCAGGTAATTACGGTTACTTTGCGGATCGTAAACAACTACCTTTTCTGGCAGCTTAACGCCTATTTTTCTAAATTCTTCAGCCTTTTCAATAGCAAGCTTCTTTAATACGTCGGCTTCCTCCTGAGTTAAACCCACATATAAGCTGCAACACATCCCATAACACTCAGAAAATAGCTTTCGACAATCACCAGGGCAAATACCCTCAAAAGACTGGTAATCAATCGCCTTAATTCGTTCTTTAAGGATTTGTTCGATTTCTGGGAATGACGTTATTAACATCTTATTAAACGGGACACCTGTGCTTACAAGTATAGGCTTTAGGTTTCATAACGAGCATTATTATAACAAATTCTCTTGCAAGAACCAAGCAGGCACACAAAGGACGCTACATAAATCCAAAGGATTGGAGCCGCCCGACTGTGACTGTTTAGGCCGCCGAATCATATAGGCTAGGCATTGCCTGCCTTCAGTCAGTCATGTCCGCCTGAATCTAATATTAGGGTTGCGGAAAAAACGGAAGGCGTAATTTATTATTCTATTTGCTCAGCTTAACGGCTGTGCCGTAGGCCAAAAGTTCAGCGGCGCTACCGACAACACTATTGGTCATATAGCGCACGTTGATGATCGCATCAGCCCCCAACTTCTCAGCCTGGGCGATCATCCGATCGGTGGCTAGCTGGCGAGCCCGTCCAATCATTTCCGTATACTCGGTCAATTCACCGCCAAGGATCAGTCTCAGCAAAGCAGAGAGATCCTTTCCAAGCCAGATGGCATAAATAGTGTGCCCTTTGACCAAACCCAGAATCTTGGTGAGCTCACGTCCAGGGACATCTGTAGAATTAAGCAGCAACATCCCGGATTCGGACCCCGCAGGTGGAAGCTCCCCCGCCAGTGCCTTGGCTTTTCTCTGTTCAATAGCCACTGCCATCAAGACAACCAGGATACCACCCAGAAGAGAAAAAATCGCTATCCGAAACCACCAGGGTATGACCGGATCATCCTCAACTACCACAAGCCAGGGTATCCCGGCAAATACTGCAGTGAATAGCCCTAGCACGAAAGCTAAAGAGCCAATCAGTCGAAATATTTTCATCACTCCCTCCTTTAATTTGTCCACTTACGTTCGGTTCCCCCTGTGCCTGTTTTCATAACTCCTTGTCAATAAAAATCAAAATCATTTAACTACTATTATAAACCTCTTCTAAGAAATGTAAAACCTTCTATAAATCCGCCTACTCCAGCGGATCGCAACTAACCCGGCCATAATATTGGCCAAACATAACCCAAAAAACAGCCCAATTACCCCTGCGATTAATGACCCAATATAAGCAAAAGGAATATATAGTAAAAACATCCGTACTAAGTTCAGGCCAGTAGCAATTAGTGGTTTATTAATTGCATTAAATGCTGAGATCGATAAAAAAGATGCCCCGCGAAGACCATAACTAACTGGTATGATCCATAAATAATAAGTGATAATCCTTGAGACTTCTGGGTCTTTACTAAATAAATAACCTAAGGGTAATGCTAAAAATACAAACAAAACAAAATGCCCTACCCCCCACCATATGGAAAATTTATTTGCACAGCGTATTGCCTCTTTGACCCGCTCAAAACGCTTTGCGCCCCAGTTCTGCCCGATAAAAGGTACAAGAGCAGTGGCAAGCGCCATAATCACCATAAAAACAAACATCTCAACCTTAATCGCAACACCAAAAGCTGCAACTGCCGCGGCACCAAAGCCAGCTACCATCCTCATAATAACTGCCATAGTTACCGGCAATAAAAGCCTTGTAGCGGCAGAAGGAATACCGATATAAAATATTTGTCCTAAAGAATCCTTAAGCTCAGCTAAAGGAGGTAGGGAAAAATCAAGTAACTTCTCTCTAAAGTGAAGCACTAAAAATGAAAACACCAATGCCCCGGCCCTGGCAATAACGGTGGCAAGGGCTGCGCCTGCTAATTCTAGGCGTGGAAAACCTCCTAATCCAAAAATTAAAAGCGGATCCAATATAACATTAATAAGGGTTGAAGATATCATAATAAGACTGGGAAAAAGAGTATCTCCGCAGGCTCTTATGGCATTATTACCAACCATGGGAATCACGACAAATGCAACCCCCAAATACCAAATCCTCATATACTGTTTAACTAAAGAAAGTATATCTTTTTCTGCCCCTAAAAGCCGAAACACCCAATCCATGGTAAGTATACCTATAACTGCGAAAATAACTACAACAATGAGGGAAATAACAATACTATCCGTGGTAAGGCGCTGGACCTGATGGTGGTCTCCTCTGCCTATGGCACGTGAAACAATTGATGCCGTGGCAACCCCTAACCCTAAAGAAACACTTACAACAAACATGACCACCGGGAAAGTAAACCCCATTGCAGCTAATTCTTTAGTACCTAACCTAGAGACAAAAAAGGTATCCACAAGGTTAAAAACTACCATTGAAAGCATCCCAAAAACCATGGGGATAGTCAAAGAAGTGAGCTTTTTGGCAATTGGCCCTTCAGCCAGATTATTTCTTGGTTTCATATTGAATTTAAAGGCTTGTTATTTATTCGTATATTAGGGCCTCGATAGGATCAAGTTGTGCAGCTTTCTTTGCCGGCCAAAGGCCGAAACCAATACCAACTGCAACAGAAAAAGTAGTGGCTAAAATAACACTAAAAAGTGAAACTTTAGTAGCCCATCCCACAACCGTTGACATTATAAATGCTGCTCCTGCCCCCAAAATAATGCCCATTAAACCGCCACTAAAAGTCATTACCACCGCCTCTATCAAAAATTGCGACATTATATCTCGCCTACAGGCTCCAATAGCCTTACGCAATCCTATTTCACGCGTACGCTCCGTAACAGAAACCAACATAATATTCATAATACCGATACCTCCCACTAAAAGAGATATCGCCGCAATGCAACCCAAAAGAATACTCATGGTCTTGGTGGTAGCAGTTAGCATCTCTTGAATTTCACTCATATCATGCATATGGAAATAGTCCTCAGGGCTTTTATATATACGATGTCTTTTTATGATAAGCTGTTTAATTTGTTCCTGCGCATCTTCTATTGATTCGGCATCATCTACTTCGGCATAAATCCCATCCAAATAATCCTTACCCATAACCCGATACATACCTGTCGTAAGAGGCATATAGATAACATCGTCTTGATCCCGCCAGCCTCTGGCTCCCTTTTCAGGTGCAATACCTATAACCTTGAAATTTATACGGTTTACTTTGATTATCTCGCCAATAGGGTTTTTATCTCCAAAAAGCTTCTCTACCACGGTTAGCCCTAATATAGTTACTTTATCACGCTTTGCAATTTCTTCATTTGTAAACCACCTGCCGATTTCAGGTATAGCAGCACGCATATAACCGTAATCATAACCCACCCCTTCAATCCTTGTATTCCAATTTTCATTCTTGTATACGACTTGACCGCTGCTGTTTACGTAACCAGTAGACCTCTTTACTAAAGGCTTTAAGCCTCTAATGGCATTGACATCACTAATTGTAAAACGTGTTACAGTTCCTGCGCCACGAGCCACTCCCCTGGCTTTTCCTGAACCACCTTGTATTGATAAAAGATTGGAGCCAAGACTCTTAATCCTATCCTCCATAGACAACTTTGCTCCTTGACCCAAAGCAAGCATAGCTATAACAGCAGCCACGCCAAATAAGATGCCAAGCATTGAAAGTAAAGATCTCACTTTATTTGACAAAACCGCTCGAAATGACTGGCGGATATGCTCTTTTAATTCTACTTTGGCAAAACGAGAATGGCTCTCGCTAAGTATTTCTTTAACGGATAGATTACTCTCAGTAACCCCTCCTTTAGCATCCTTTCTCTGATCTGAAATAATCTCTCCATCCCGCATCGCGATGATTCTTTTTGCAAATTGTGCGATCTCTTTTTCATGGGTAACCATTATGACGGTTTTTCCCTCTTCATTTAACCCCTTAAAGATACGCATTATTTCCTCTTCGCTCTTTGTATCCAAATTGCCGGTAGGCTCATCGGCAAGAATTATCATCGGATCATTTACTAGGGCCCGGGCGATAACAACTCTTTGCTGTTCTCCTCCTGATAGCTGGCTTGGCAAATGCTCGGAACGCTGAGACAACCCTACAGAATCTAACTTCTCGGCTGCCTTTTCAATAATGCTTTTTTTTCCAGAATAAATAAGAGGCAACTCAACATTCTCCAATGCTTTGGTCCTGCGAAGCAGATGGAACTGTTGAAAAACAAAACCGACCAAACGATTCCTTAGTGTTGCCAGCTCTACGTCAGCTAGCTTGGACACTTCAGTCCCAAGCATGCTATAAGAACCACTATCTGAACGATCTAGGAGTCCCAGAATATGCAAAAGAGTTGACTTTCCGGAACCCGATGGTCCCGTAATAGCTACGAACTCACCGGCAGAAATGCTCAGAGTAACATTGCGCAAGGCGCGCAGCGGCACCTTGCCGGTATGATAAGTTTTGGAAGCATTCCTAAGCTCGATCATTTTTTCCTTCCGCGAAACGGCATAAAGGGATTTATTCCTGAACTTTTCTTTTTAAGAGAATAAACCTGCCCCCTTAAAAGAATAACATCTGCAGTAGTTAAACCTGAAATAACCTCTACATTTCTCTCATCACTTAAGCCGATTTCAATTTCGCGCTCCTTTATAGTATTTTGCGGCTTCTTTACCACCTTAACAAATGTCCTACCCTCTTCTTCATTTACTGCATGTGCCGGTATAAGTATAACGCCTTCTCGCTTTTTTTCTATGACCTCGACATTAGCGCTCATGCCGGAGCGGAAAAATGCCGGTATCTCCTGCGGCAAAATATCGACGTCATAAATATTAACGTTACTGATTAATTCCGATTCATAAGCAATATGATCTACAACTCCTTGAATTCTCACATCTGGATATGCATCAAGTGTTATCACGGCCTCTTGACCCACCGCTACCCGTCCTATATCGGTTTCATCAAACTGAGCGCTCACGATGAGCCGATCCGACAAAACTAATACCGCATCACTTGTAGTCACGGTTTGGCCCGGCTCAACAGCACGAACAATAACTTCTCCATCAATAGGTGATATGATCGGGGTCTGTTTATAAACCTCCTTCCAGTACCGCAATGTTTCTTCTCCCTGAGAACGCGCAGCATCAACAAGGGCAGCTCTTTCAGTGGAACTCATCAGGGCTAAAACATCTCCTTTCTTTATGTTATCTCCCTCCCGGACAAGAATCTCTTCGATGCGGCCACTTATAGATGGTTTAATTTCAAGACGATTTTGAGGCTCAACAACACCAGTTGTAATAACCGTAAGTCTTATATCCCCCACAACAGGATGCATCTCTTTGGTCATAAAACCATCGCTTGCTTTCTGTCTGCCCCTGATAAAAAATACCAGCGCCAACATTGAAATAATAATTAATGTAATAATTATGTATTTATTCTTTAGCATATTCTAACACCCCTCCTTTTGCCTGAACCCATTTGGCTTCAGCAATTAACATATTTGTCTGCGCGTTAAGATAAGCCTTTTTAGCGCGCACCAATTCATCTTCAATAATTATCCAATCATCAAAATCAATCAAACCGGTAGAATACTCGGCATTGGCGATTTTAGCACGTTCCTGAGAAGCCTTAAGAAACTTTTCCTGGACCGAAACTTCATCTATTGCATCTTGTAAATCCTTCCAAGTTGCTTCTAATGTAACGATAACGCTATCACGCCCGCTTCGCTCATCTGCCTGGGCCTGCTTCGCCCTTGCCTCTTCTTTCGAAATCTTGGCTATACGACTACCCCCTTCAAATAAAGGGAATGATACACTTAAACCCGCTGACCACTCTTTATCATCAGGTGCCCAATAAGAATTAGTTTTACCAATAGATGAAGTTAAGTAAATTTGCGGGAAAAAGTCTGCCTTGGCTGACTTAAGCCCAAAGCGTGCAGCTTCCTTTCGGGCAGCTAGCTCTTTTAAAAAAGGTGTATTATCCGCAAGATATACAAAATCAGGCTTTAAACTTTGTGAATCCGCAACCGCAAAGTCTCCTTCGGCTCTTATGGAAACTTTATTTTGCCAACCAAGTTCTTTTATTAATTTGGCCTGGGCTAATGAAAGATTCCGCTTTGCCTGCTCTACCTCAAACTCAGCTTGAGCAAAATCTGCCTGGGCAGTTAATAATGCCCCCTTATGCTCTCGTCCCCCCTCATAACGCAACTGGACTAATTCTAAATTCTGTTTCCTTCGTTGAGCAATATCTTCCGTAAGGGAAATAAGTGCTTGTGCTCGCAAGAGCTCGGCAAAAACAGTCCTTAAATTTAGGCGTACGTTGGATGAGACTACCGCATAATTGTATTGAGATGCCTTTACATCCTCTTTTGCCGCAGCAATATCATTAGAGGTTTTAAAACCATCAAACAATAATTGCCTGCCGCTTACCCCGTAAGAATAACTATCTGATTGTTTATTGCTCGCGGCTGCTTTAGATTTTTTTCCGGTTAGCTCCGTACTTATCTGAGGTAGGGCCGCGCTTTGCGTAATGCGTTTATCTGCCTCTGTTTGCTTAAGCCCTTGCGCTGCCGAAATAAGATCCGGATTGTTTACGTATGCCTCTTTTACACAATCCTCCCATTGAAAAGCCTCCTGTGCTCCTACCCGAATTGCCCAACTGGCACATAAAAAACATGTTAAAAATATGAATTTAAATCGCTTCATTTTATACCTTGTATATAACTTCCCTATTAACTTAGACATCATAACGCATTAAAAAATTCCCAATTACCTGATTATTTAACCCTTTTAGAAAGTTCTTTTTTTAATGATTCGAGGCGCTCCTCAAAATGATGTAAAACTTGAGAAACACGCTCTACAGGAATAAAGCTAAGTATCTCCCTGCGGCCTGGGGGTCCTGACATCACAATCAACTGATCACCAGGGCGTATTTTAAGCGTCCTTCTTGCTTTCGCAGGGATAATAACCTGTCCTCTTGCACCTACCGTGACTGTGCCATATACGTCAGGGGAATCTTTCATTTTTGCCTCCTCCTTTTTAATCGATTAGCCTAAAAGTATGAAAAGTATGCTTTACCATACAAAGCATACCACATTATTTTAATATTATCAAGCGGTGAATGAAAAATGTTTAGATTTTTTGCCGAAGAAAAAGGTAGATTTACTTACTCGGGAAGGTCTTTATCTTTTCTGTCTAAATGGCCTCTATAGTTGACGGTGGTTTTTTGGCTATATTATATGTAACGCTCACGACGCCGGGAATTTCTTTTGTTATCCTTTCGGCTAATTTTTCTAAGACCTCATAAGGAAGCCTGGTCGGCGATGCCACTGTTGCATCTTTACTTTCCCAGCATCTTATTTCTATCTGAAATCCATAATCACGCCTGCCTTCTCTTACTCCGGTGACTTTATCTTCATGTAAAATCGCTAAATACTGGAATGCTCCTGTATTACATAATTCTTCTTCTACAATTGCAGTAGCCGGACGCACAATCTCAATTCTTTCAGGGGTGACTTCACCTATTACTCTGGCAGATAAAGCTGGTCCGGGAAAGGGCGGCCTTTCGTATATATCCGCCGGCAAGCCTAAGGCTTTCGCAACATCCCTTACCCCTGGCTTTCTAAGCTGTATAAGCGGTTCTATGACCTTATAACCATACAGTTCCTGCGTATCAATCCCTAACTGCGTGAGTATATTATGCTGTCTCTTTACGCCGGCAACGGTTTCTTCCACATCTGTGTAAATCGTGCCTTGCAAAAGATATTTTGCGCCACTCGTCTTTACAAGCTTACCGAAAACGTCTTTGTAAAATGTTTGGGTAATAGCCTCTCTCTTTTCTTCAGGATCCGTTATGCCCTTAAGCGCAGAAAAGAATTGCTGACGAGCATCAACTATCTCAACAGATACGCCTAATTTCTTAAATGATGCAGCGACTCTTTGCGGCTCACCCTGTCTCATTAAGCCATTTTCTATGAAATATGTCTTTAGCCGGTTATTTAAAGCCTTATGGCCCAGCATAGTGACAACTGAAGAATCCACCCCACCGGAAAGAGCATTAATCGCTAATCCGTCTCCAACAACTGAGGAAATCTCACGTATCTGCTGTTTTATAAAATCTTGGGGGTTTAAATCCTGCGTTTTTATCTCCTTTATATTTATACCCATTTTTCCTGTTTCCATATCTCACCTCCGGCTTAATTTTTTTATTTAGCAAACAAAACTGCATTCCCCCTATCTTACCAAAAATCCTGGCTTTGAAAAAAGGGGACGTTTCTATTTAATTAAAAAAACAGAAGCGTCCCCTTTATTTAAGTTACTTACTGATATTGGTATAGCTTGCTAAGGTGGGATTAGTCTTACTTACCACAACCATTATCCCCCACACTAAAAGTGTAGTAATAGTAATAGTTACTCCCAAAAGAAGATCTTTAACTACATTTTCAGAAACAAGAAATAATTCTCCATTCCACCAGTGGTCTATAACGCCAAACAAAGCTGCACCGTAAAACATCAAATTGAGCCACCAAAGCTTTACACTACGCTTTCTGGCCCACACAATATGAGTGATCGCTGCGCCAGCCAATGGTATTGAATAACACATCTAATACCTCCTTTGTGCTACTATTCTAAAAATAGTAGCACTCATAAAACAATTGTCAAGCACAAATCATTTTGTTAAGAAAAATAAAGGGCAGGTTATTATTTGTGGTCTAGCAAGATAAAACTGAACTTTCTACTTTTAGTTATGTTGGGGAAAGGATCTTAAGCTAAGAAAAATTTATTTTTAACTCTTTAACGTTTTTACAATAGTAAATATTCCTAAAATTATAGTAAGGGTCGCGATAGCAAATTTTAATCTTTTTTCAGTAAGTTTTCTTACGCTCTTTGCTGAGAAAGGAACAGAAAGAACAGCTCCGATAATAATAAAAGGGGCCAGCTTTAAATCTAAAGGATTTTTTGAAACAAAAATATAAGTTAAGATACCCACGGCGCAGGTTAACCCTTCAGCTAAAGATGTTATACCGACCGCACTCTTTCCTTCAACTCCTGAAAGTATTTGGCCGCTTGTTACCAGCGGCCCATAACCACCGCCACTAATACCCTTGTTAAAAGAAGCTAACATCCCTAAACCAAATATCTTCCTCTTAGAAAAGCTGAATTTCTTATTAAAAAAAATAAGCATCATTATTCCCATTGAGAGCACTAAAAAACCTATATAAAGTTTTACCCAAAATTTAGAAATATTAAGGGCGATAAAAACTGCAGTAACAGTGCCTATAATACTACATAATGCCAGAAGTCCAGCAATTTTTAAATGCAAAGGAAAACCTCTTTTGAAGCTCGCAACCCAGCCTAAAGTATTTAATTTCCCCCAGATCACAGAAGGCCTTAAGCTTTTTGGTCTAAAATTTACATTACCTTCCCGCTGATGGAAAATGCCAGCCAATAAGCCGCTAATTAATTCTGATAATAATACTACCGGCACTACTTGTAATGGCTCAAAACCCATGATTAAAAGAACCGGCGTCAATGTAGTCCCATACCCCATGCCCAAAGTAGAATCCATATATTCACAAAGAAAAGCAAACATTGTTATACCGATAATAAATGTCAAAGATAATTCTAATATCATTTTGCGCCTCCTTTCTGTAATATAAACATGAATCGAATTATATATATTAACGAAATTAGAAATCAATCATACTAAATCAGAAAGTTTTAATTTTTCCAATCTGTTAGCAATGTAATCTCTTATCTCTTGTAAAACTTTTATGATTTTTTTTTCTTTTTCTAAGGGGGTCTGCGAATAGAAATGTTTACTTACAGCCTCTATCGGCGCTAAGGCGCCATCCATTAACCTGGCAATCTCAGATACACTAATTTTGTTTGCGGGCCTTGCAAGCTTGTAGCCACCATTAGCACCTCTTTTTGTTTTTATATATCTATTGTGCTTAAGCGTTAAAAATAGTTGCTCTAGATATTTTTTGGGAATATCATATACCGTACAAATATCTTTGATTTTTATAAAATGCTCTTTTTCTTGGCGAGCAATATAAATGAGTGCCAACAATAAATATTCTGTCTTGGTGGTTAACTTCATTTCACCCTCTATTTGCCTACTTTGTCTATAGACAATATATAGAATAACATACCTGCCTCTTACCATCAAGTCCTGTTTTCAAAAAGCCAATCAAAATAGATAGGCGAAGTGAAAATCCTCTCTTCTGTTAAATATAAACTGGGCTAAATAAGAGGGGTCGCTTGAAGATGGACATTGGTAAGTCCGGCTTGTTTTGCCCATCGAATAGCTTCTCTGTATTCTTTAGCGGTTATACTACGGGCAATCTGGGGATAATTACGGGCCTTATAGTATGGTCTGTATTGTGACATAAGGTTAAGATAGGTGTTTTTTGGCAAATTGGCTGCGATCCACTCAACAACCACCTTTGTGCCACTGACCCCATTGGGCATGACCAAATGGCGCACCATAAGGCCGCGATATATAAGCCCGTCCTCAGCCGGGATTGCCGCCCCAACTTGGCGATTCATCTCAAGAAAGGACTTCTTTGTGATCTCAGGGTATTCATAAGCATCAGATGAATACTTTGCCGCCATATCTGAAGAAGAATACTTAAAATCCGGCAGATAAATATCAATAATACCATCCAGAAGCTTTAAGACCTCCATGCGCTCCCATCCACAGGTATTATAGACCAAAGGAAGCCGTAAACCTTTGGCTGCGGCCTTATCTACTGCCAAAATAATATGGGGCACATAGTGGGTCGGAGTACCAAAATTTATGTTGTGGCAGCCCTTTGTTTGAAGTTCAAGCATCATATCAGCCAAATCATCAATACTTCGCACCTGGCCCTGACCCCCCTGGCTGATTTCCCAGTTAATGCAAAAAACACACCTTAAGCCACAATTTGTGAAAAATATAGTACCTGAGCCATTTCTCCCAACTAATGGATCCTCCTCCCCAAAATGCGGATGGTGAGAGGATATCTCTAGTTGGGATGAAGCTTGACAAAAGCCCTTTTCTCCAGCCAGGCGCTTAGCCCCGCATTTTCGGGGACACATTTGACAGCTTTTCATAATATTCCAGAGCTTCTCTCCTCTCCTGCGCAACTCACCGCTTTTGTGCAACTTTAGATAAGCAGGCTCAAAACCTACCCCTTTTTTGGCTATTGCCGGGCTTTTAACCCTCCTAAAGAAGGATAAAGAAAACATCCCCATTACAGCTGTAAGAGCTGAGAAAAAACACACCTTAATAAATTCTCGTCTGGATAGCTTTCTCATCCTCCCCTCCAAAAGCAAAGCCTAACACGTAAAATGCTTTCTCCCTTTAAATATAACACGGATTAAAAAGAATAGGTAGGTTAATTAGTGTAGTGCTTACTTGCTATTTTTACAACAGATTTATGGGGATAAACTAGCAATGTATTCCTAAAATCTATAAGATAATCCCACCATAACTACTGGATAAAACTCATAATCCTCCAAGGCGTTCTGTAAATTATTCTCTTCGTTTGCAAGATCAGCCAAAAAAGCTGCGGCACCTGACAAAGTACCATCGGCGCTTAAATCCACATTGGGTGAACCCTGAACCATAACGCCAATATCCATTGTAAGCGTCCACCTCTTACCTTCTCCAAAAGGGTTTCCCCAACCGATTCCAGCATAAGGCCCGAACCCATCAAAATCAAGCTTACCAGTTAATGATCCTACCTCCGACAGCGTATAAGTAGTGTCCCCTATCTGATAGGTTGCCGACGGCTTTGCGTTAAACTCAAGTTCATTTTCACCCCTCATCACCCCAGCGGTTATACGAAATCCTCTCCCAAAAGGGAAAAAGTCAACCAAAGCTGAAAAAGATAAAAGATCAATATCAATGTCATATTCAATTTCACTTTCTGTGCCATCATACTCAAATTGAAAAGCATTAGCACCAATCCTAAAATTAAACATAGAGTTTATACGCTTAATCCCCTCTACACCCGCGCCCAAGGTACCTGCCTTTGTTGAAAAAGCAAAATCAGCATATACATCTGATGCCGGCATTAATGCCCCGGCTGAAATTACAACCACAAAAATAAAAAACCATCTCATCTTCATATTCCACTCCTTATATTATCCGTTTTTAAAAAGGCAACAATCATCCCTATTCCTCTCAATAATTAATTTACATGAAAAATAATGTTTACAAAAGGAAAAACTCTCTCTTCAGCTAAAATTTGAAAAACTGATTGGGCGGGCGCTACTGATCATGGTGAAATATTTGTAATATTTTATGCACAAACTTACTATGACTAATGAATTTTTTATTGCTATTTGCAGTCAATAATTCTGGAGCAACTCCAAGCCCTCTTATTTCAATGCTTGCATCTTTAAGCCAAACTGTATATTTTCTATCCAATTTCTCCTGATGTATATGGCGATAGGCAATATCTGCCATGCAGTTGGCGGTATATTTAACAATATTATCAGGTACACCGGTTGGTGTTTCTGATTGGGTATCCATAGCGCACTGATCGTTCAGATAATCAATGGCGATGAAACGTCGCTGGTTATCTTTATTATTAATTGCTATTTCTGTAGAAAACCACGCCATTCGTGTAACACTGGCAATTTTAGAAACGATTTTTACTAAAGGATAAAGCCCGTAGCTATTAAACTCTTCATACAGCAAGTGCTCATAGTGACTGGTGATATCATCCCACCAGCATGGAATAATTGCATTAAAGAGATTAAAAACACGAAACCAGCCGCGTTTACCTCCCAACTCGATTGGTGTAATCCTCTCTTGTAATAAAAAGTTATCTCCCCGATCAAAGTTTCGCGCACTAGCAATTTCACGTATTGAGCCGCGAGCATCTTTTATAACCCCCTGCTGTCCATATCCCAGCGCCGGCTTTATCACAAAAGGAATGCCTAATTTCTCCCTTTCCGTCTCTGATAATCGATAAGTACTGGGTTGCCAGTTACGCACAATAACTGTATAAGGAGTAAAAATACCTTCATTTGCTAGCTCATAATGTAAGACTGACTTATCAATAGCTATTTTTGTACGATCCGGATCGTTAATAACCACTCCACCCGAATCTTTAACGGCATAGCAAATACGGGCGTAAAAATCTCCCTTCTTATTATAGGTAGCTTCAGTATCCAGAAGAACCTTGACCATAAGGTGCTTTCGCTCAAGATCTTGTACTACCTTTTTGACGTTATCCTCAGAGATCC
The DNA here is from genome assembly GCA_020352775.1 of Candidatus Omnitrophota bacterium. Classification (GTDB taxonomy): domain Bacteria; phylum Omnitrophota; class Gorgyraeia; order Duberdicusellales; family 4484-171. The sequence continues at coordinate 767,176 of CP070684.1, read as the reverse complement.
AAAGAAATGAAAGTTTCTTCTCTTTACATACTTCCTGAAGAAACCCTACAAACTTTTCTTTTGCTGTCCCGCTCCAGTTAAGACCGAAATCATACTTCTTCATAAGCTTTACATCAACCTCTATCTTGCTGCTGCCTCATTAATCTGAAGCAGCAAATTATCAGCATCAATAGTTGCGGTCACACCCATTGGTAGCGTTACATGGGGTGCTTCTCTTCTATATTTATGCCCCGAAGGAAACCCAAAAAGTATAGGAATATCATACTCTTTTAAAACATCATTTACAAGTGTGCGTAAATTCTCCTGTGTTTCAAAGCAGTCAACCATCTTACCGAAAAGTAAGCCCTTAACGCTCCTAAGCTTTCTGGCACGCACTAGCCTCAAAAGATAATTGTGAATACTTTCTAAATCCTCCCCGATATCCTCTAAAAATAGAATTGTATTAGCAGTCGAAATGCTATATGGCGTAGCTATTGACTCGGCAATCAACGATAGATTTCCCCCCACCAAAGTACCGGTTGCCTTGCCTGATTTAAATGAAACTAACTGTGGAAACATGATTGAACCCAGAGGCAAAGTCTGGCTTAAAGTGCGCAAAAGATAGTCCAGTGTTACCGGATTCATCCCTTCATAAATTTCATCTGAAACTAATGGTCCATGGAATACGACCATATTGGTAAACTTCTGAAGATATAAAAGTAATACTGTTATATCGCTATATCCTACAAAAATCTTAGGATTACGGCGTATTAACCTTCGGTCTAAAAAGGGTAAAATTCCAATTGAGCCATATCCGGCTTTTGCACAAAATATTGCTTTTATCTGTTTATCCGCAAACATACGGTTAATCTGGGCAGCGCGTTGTTTATTGTGACCGGGCTTAGACCAGCATTTATTGAAGATGGCACGCTCAAATTTTACCTTATAACCCATTAGCTTTAGCTTCTTAATTCCGCCTTTGAAGTTATCAATATCAAATGAGCTAGAAGGAGCAACAATTCCAATAGTATCCCCACGATTAAGTCTCTGGGGCTTTATAACCGGCTTTTTATTTTTTCCCATAATTATTTGATACCTGTATTACTTGATTCAAAATTTATTGTAAGGCTTGCTGCTAATGTGGTATTTTTTCACCTTTTAATATATGGGGAATACGGCGGGTATCGATTCTAATGCCACCATCGTGTTCAATCTTAATAGTATAAAGAATGCCTGGAACAAACATCGTGCCAGGAGCCTCTATCTGGGCATTTTTTATGCCCGTTTTTTCTCTCTGTTCAGGATTTAAGGCGTATTCCCAAAATTGCTCCCAAAGTTCTTTTTCAAACTTACTTATTATGCTGCCAACCTTATAGCCGGCTGGAATCTCATCTATCTGTGTTATATCATATGATTGAGTTTTACTGCCATTAAGCATAAAGACCTTCCAAAAAAGATAGGCACTCCGCCCCTTTAATTGATCAGCATCTTCAACGTGGATATCATCAAAGCGTATAACCAAAGACTGAAACTGTATGATATTACCTGAAAAGGTAAAATGTTTAGGTGGCAATGGCTCGTCCTTAAAATCATATTCCAAAAACTTGATTGTTGTGTAGGTCTTTTTTTCTTTCTCGTTATAGCGCACATCAGTAACCAGGACTTCAGCTATTCTTGAATCTGCCTCCAGGCGTGAAATCACCTTCTTTAGCATCATATTTTCATAGATATATTTAAGCGCAAATTCATAAGCAAAAAATACCCCTGCAACAATTAACGCAAAAATTAAAAAGCTCTTTATTCTCTTCATATTAGGCCCTCATTTCAATTATTATATCAAATCCTTCTTAAATTGTGTAGATTAACTGCTGCTCCTTCTAAAGGCTCACAGTTTCGTTTTTTGCGGGTATATGGGGCTTTAGATAAAGATTTTTCAGGTTAGCCTCAAGCTCCTCTAGCTGATGAGGCTCACCATGAACGAGAAATACTCTCTTAAGGCTCTTGCCACAGCCTTTCACATATTCCACTAAAGCATTCCTGTCGGCATGGGAACTGAAAGAATTAAGCACCACTACTTCAGCGCGCAAATCATAAGGTCTTCCAAACACACGCACGATTTCTTTTCGCTCTACGATGTTTCTTCCTAATGTATTTGCAGCCATGTACCCAATAATGACCACGGTATTTTTGGGATTTTCAATATTGTTCTTTAAATGATGTAGAATTCTACCATGTTCACACATGCCTGAAGCCGATATTATAATAACAGGGTGTTCGATATCATTTAGCTTTTTAGACTGCTGTACATGCCTTACATAGGTTATATAATCATAACCCAGGGGATCATCTTGTTTGCGAAACGCTTGATAAGTGATTTCATCGAGGTACTTTGCATTATCCCGAAAAACTCTTGTTAAGTTCACAGCCAGTGGTCCGTCAACGTAAATGGGGATTTCCTTTATCATCTTTCTTTTGATGAGCTCAGTTATAAAAAATACAATTAGCTGTGTGCGCTCAAGAGCAAATGATGGAATAATGATCTTTCCTCCCCGCTCAACAGTTCTATTGATAGTTTCAGCGAGCTTATTCTCAGCCTCCTTTATGCTTTCATGTTTTCTGCCGCCGTATGTTCCCTCAATTATCAAATAATCTAAATCCTCTGGAATCTCAGGGTCTCGCAAAAGCGGCATGCCTACCCGGCCAAGATCAACCGCATAGGCAATCCTTGTATTTTTTATAGAATCTTTAATGTCCAATACTGGTATTGCGGAACCGAGGATATGGCCTGCCTCATAAAAGGTAAGAGTAATATTTTTGGAGAGTGAAAATGGTTTATGATAATCAACTGCCCTGAAATACTTAAGCGCCTTCTCTCCCTCTTTTCTTGTATAGAGAGGCTTTCGGGGCAATAGGCCTTTGCGCTTATGGATTTTATTTACATATTTTATATCTTCTTCCTGAACATAGCCGCTATCAGGAAGCATATAATGACATAAATCTCTGGTGGTAGGTGTGCAATAAACCGCACCCCTAAAGCCTTTTTTTATAAGGGTGGGGATATTGCCACAATGGTCAATATGGGCATGGGATAAAATACAGGCATCTAAATTCTGGGGATTAAAAGCAAAATTAGAGTTTACTTGGTAATACTCGTCTCGATGTCCCTGAAATAATCCGCAATCAAAGATAATATTGGAATGGTCTGTGCTAATATGATGGGTTGAGCCGGTAACGGTTTGGGCTGCGCCACAAAATTTAATTTCTATTGCCAGATTACACCTCCTAAGAACAAACGGCTCTATTTCCTTTTTTGAAAAAGCCTATTGAAGTGTAAAGCCTTATAATAGCGCGGTAAATGAGGCTTTCTACGCTCTGCTACAAAGCGTACATCCTCAACGATATAAAAAGCCTGCGGATTAAACTTCTTAATTGTACTTATTACCTTTGGAGCTTCTGTACGCCTGGTGACTATATAGATGACCTTTACCGGGCCGGTAGCGCTATGAGCATCTACTGTGGTAACACCGTATCTTTGTGAACCTAAAAAGCCTACTAAGTCTGTGGCGTCCTTTTTGGTGACAACACGAATAATTAAGCTACCAATTGCCAATTTGTTCTCAATTGAGATACCAACGAAATTGCCCATACCAAAGCCAGCCGCATATGCAATATAATTGACAACATTAGTTAAATTCCTCATTATTTGAGTGATAGCGACAAGCCATATTAATACCTCAAAAAAACCCAAAAGGGCAGCAAGCACCCGTACTCCGCGAGAAATAGAAATAATTCTAATGGTCCCGATACTAACATCCAGAATACGTGCAATAAATATTAGTAGTGGAATTACAGCATAGGTAAAAATTTGTGAGTTAAAAAAGGAAGGATTTTCTACCATTTACTTAACAATCCTATAAGTAGTATAAGCAAAATTTACATTTCCTTCTTTTTCAAAGTCGCGAAGAATTGCCCGACACAACATGTCTTGAGTTGTGCGGCGTCTTTTGTCTTCTGTTAAATAGCGAAGCGATAATTCCACGCCGCTATCTTTAATATCAGCGTATACAATAGGTGTAAATTTCTCAAAATAAATCATGTACCTTTTTGACATTTTATCTATTTTTCTTTTGACGATATTTTCCATGCCCTCGGAATGTTTAGCAGCGTGCTTCATCATGATCTCTTCGGCGCGTTTCCAATCGCTTTCAAAGGTTACTAAAATCTTTATCTCATTCCATATAAATTCAAACCCACGGCTGTAATTATAAGTTTCTTTTTTAAAAACCGCGCTATTTGGCACATTAACAATTCTTCCCGTACTCTGATCAGCTTCAACCCAATTACCTATTTCAAGAAGTGTTGTATGAACCAGGCGAACATCTATTACGTCTCCTTTTACTCCACCAAATTCTATTCTATCCCCTACCTCAAAAGGTCTGCGTAAAAGTATTGTAAACCAACCAGCTATACAAAGAATCATTTCCTGCAAGGCCAAAGCTAAACCAGCACCCATTACACTGAAGATAATAGTCATGGAGTTAATATTTTGCAGCCAAACAAAAATAATAGCTAATATTATGAAGAAATTAACCAGATAAACAGCGTTCTTTCTTACAACATGCTTTGCTTTAAGTTCTTTAATCCGGCGGTTAATGATTCCCACCACAGCAAAAATCAACAAATACCCGATAATTATAACTAATCCTGTTTGGATTAACTTTGTGTATAGCTCCTTTCTTTTCTCTCTTAGCTTGCCCTCGGCTATAGCTGCTTTCTCTTTAGCAATAGACAATTCTTCTTCAGTAAGCCTTGCCTTTTCCTCTGCAATCAACATTTTTTCTTCGACAGCACCTATTCTTTCTAAAGCAGCCTTAGCCGCCTCCTCTTCTTTTTTGGCTTTCTCAAGGGCTTTCTTAATCTCTTCTTTATCACTTACACTTTCTTCAATAATAGCGGCTTCCTTTTTTGCCACCTCAGCTTCTTTTGCCTTTATCTCAGCTTTTTTCTTCTCAAGCTCTATTTCCTTTTTATAAACCTCAACTTCCTTCTTGACAGCCTCGGCTTCTATTTGTTTATCTTTAACATCAGCGGCAGTTATCGCACCAGCCTCTGGCAGGGTCACTTTGTCTTCAGTAGCTACTTCTTTACCAACCAAGATTGATTCGGCAGGTTTTATTTTTACTTTTTGGGTTGATGCACACCCAAAAGTAAAAAATACACTAACTAAACAAAGGAAAATAAAAGTATGGCTGGCGAGTGAATAAAATTTTTTCATAAATTTCTCCTTATTTATCTGAAAGTATCACTAAAAATCAAGTCTTGGTTTCGGCTGACCTATAGATACAGTCTTTCCTTAAGCTATAAATTATTATACCAAATCCATCTTAAATTGTGCAATGATTAACTATATTTTATCTGCGAAGTGCTTTGTGGGAATAATGACTTGAAAGGAAGGAAATCAGATGATTAATTCTTTGTATTTCAAGAAAAAATGTATACCCAAAATCTATTTTGCCATCTTCTCTGCAGTATTACGCATCCAATCGTTGGTATCACCCTCTCCCCAATACAAGGTGCGGTGTGGAAATGGTATCTCAATGCCCATTTCATCAAATGTATTCTTGAGCCGCCGCTTGAATTCCCTGCGCACTTCCCACTGCTTTTTAGGGCGGGTCTTAATACGAAACTTTATTATCACGGCAGAATCAGCAAAATCGTCAACCCCAAACATCTCTAAATCGCTAAGAATAAGACGGCCAAAATAAGAATCTTCTCGCATTTGACGGCCAACTTCTTTAATTACCCCCATAACCTTATCAACGCTCTCTTTATAGGCAACACCGATATCAAACAAAGCCTGGGAATAACCTTTGGTATAATTAACAACGGTCTTAATCTCACCATTAGGAATGGTAATAACTCTTCCCTCAAGATCTCGCAAAACAGTAATCCTTAAGTTAACATCCTCTACTATTCCACCGAACTCTCCAATTTTTATTATATCGTTGATCCGGTATTGGCCCTCGAGCAAGATAAACAAACCATTGATCAAATCACGGATAAGATATTGACCGCCGAAACCAAACGCCAAACCAGCGACTCCCAAGCCAGCAAGTAGTGGGGCGACATTGAAACCATGATCCTCCAATATCACATAACCGACAATCAAAATAATAGTAATGCCTCCCGCCCATTGAGAAATCCTGATAAGCGTCTCCAGGCGCAAGATCATCTCGCTTTCACGCAGCTCATACTCTCTTTTTAGCCTCTTCCGTAATAAATGTAAGCCGATTTTTATAAACAGAAAGAAAAATAACCCTACGCCAAGAATAGCTGCGGTACGCACGAGCCTTTCAAGCCAGGTACGACCGATAAACCCTTGCTCCCTGAAAATATCAAGTTTTTTCTTAAGTTCTTCTACCCGTGCTACTCGCCGCGCAAGCTTTTTCTGAGCTGTATTAGCCTTTTTCTGGGCAGCTTCGAACTCTTTTCTTTTTAGCTTTGCCTCTGCTTCAAGCTTTACTAGCTCAACCTCTAGCTGTTTAATCTGCGCTGCCAATTCCGCAGATGGGGCTGGGCCTGCCGTTTCATTAAGTGCCTGGAGTTTCTGACCGGTTACTTCTATTGCCTTTTCTGCCGCTACAGCTTCCTTCTCTAACACTCGCGCTTTCTCGATAAACTTATTGATTTCGTTCTGCGCCTCATCAACTACCGCACTTTGCCCTTCAATCACTACTTGAACCTTCGCAGCTTCTGCCTCCATTTTTTTCTTTTGAGCTGCCTCAATACTTTCCTCAACAGTCGGCTCTTCACTAGTTACTGCTTTTCTCTTAGGTTCAATGTTTATCGTCTGTGCAAATACAAAATGGCTTTTGCCGACATAACCAAGAAAACCAAAGAATAAAGTTAGCGAAAGGACAGAAACACAAACCTTAAAAACAAAATAAAAGTAATTACGCATATTCTTCATAATCACCAATCTTTAAAGTTTAGAATCGGATTTGAGGATATCGGCGTAAACATCCAGAAGCTCTTCTTTTTCAAGATGTAAAAAATGGCCCACACCTTTTATGATTCTGATTTCTGAATTAGGAATCTGAGAAGCAAGATATTCAACGTCTTTTAAATCAATAATTGTGTCTTTTTCTCCGGCCAGAATTATCGTCTTACATTTGATATCTTTTAAATTCACTACCTTATCTATCTCTTTGGCAGAAATAACAAATAAGCCGTGTTGATAAAAAGCCTGCAATGTCTCCTGACTCATACGCTGAAATTGAGTGACAATCTTTCCCTTTACGGCTTCGGGAAGATCCTGACCGAAACTACTAATTAATACCTCCGCCATTTCTTTGCGGTTTTCAGGGGGAAGCGCTGCACCTTTCTTAATAGTTTCAATCATTCTCTTGTTAGGCTTAGTTCCTAGGCTTGCCAAAATTAATCTTCTTACTCTCTGGGGATGCTTAACAGCAAAGGCAGCAGCAATCACTCCGCCCCAGGAGGCAGAACAAATAGTCAGACGACCGCCCGCAGCAGCTTCCTTTACCACAGCCTCTAAAATACTTATTTGCTCCTCAGGATTGACATAGGAAGAACCTGAAACAATTTGGCCTTTGCCTTGATTAGGAAAGTCAAAAAGGATTACCCTATAACTTCGGCTGAAGCGACGCACAACGTTGTACCACATCGCCATGGACTGTTGAACACCATTTATACAGACCATCACCTCCTCACCTTTACCGTAAATTCGGTAAGGGATTACGAATCTGTCTATTCTGAGTTCAGCTTTGATAAAAGGGGTAACCGGAGTTTCCATTAGTAAGCTCTAATTATAACAACATTAAAAAGTATTGCAAATCAAACTTTATTCTATATAAAAATGTCTTTAAAAATAAGGCAAATAACAGCCCGAACCCTTTTGATAACCGTAATTTTTACATAACCCCTCATAAAGCTATATCTTACCAAAAAAAATTGATTTGTTAAGGGTTTTTTTGTCTTATATCTATTGGGATAAAATAAGAGTTAAAAGTGACCGGGCGACTAAGACCCTGGAAATACTGGCATCTTTCAATATCTTAAAAATCGACCCACTTTTTAAAACATCCGGGTGATACCCAGAAGGCCCGTAACGGTATATTCCTCATCCACGATAGGGCTATCACTAATCTCATCGTTAAGGAAATTAAAGTTCAACCGTGAAACCAACAACCAATCCTTGGAAAGCCCCATATAAAAATCAAACTTCACTGAGCAGTTTATAGCATCATCCGGAAAATACGCTGGTCGTGCGGCGGTTGCCTCGGAACTACGCACCCCGTAATAATAATCAACCATCTCCTCACTTTGCCATTCAACGCTTACAGCAGGCTTAAAGTAAAAAGGCTCAAAATCAAATAATTTTGAAAATGATATTCTAGCTTCCTGGCCGTCACTTTCATCAAGAATATCACTTGCAAAAGAAACACTTAAAGAAGCACCATCAAGTTTAGGTATTTCCCATATAAGTTCTGTGCCGGCATCAAGAGACCACCCCTTAGACCAACCCCTATCTTGCATTCCATTTAAATAACCGGTTTCACTGGCATCATAACCCATAAGACGCGGGGCAAGATGAAGATTAAGCTCAAGCTCATCGGTCTGAGCAACAATGACTCCTGCATATGTGGCGCGCACGAAAAGTCTGTCTTTCTCCCAGAAAATTATAGGGACAGCCGTTACCCTAATACTTTCTCCTCTATATGGGCTTTCATGCACCAATACTGCTACTCCTGCCATATTAGGAGTTTCAGTCTCGCTAATTTTAGGTTCTGAATACCTATCATATCTATCCAAATCAAAAGCATAGACCCCGCTTATTGACAAAAGAATCAGCAAAACAGCAACAACGCCTCTTAGCCGCATCCTTCCTCCTTCTGAATCACCTTTAATCACAAAAATTAACGCAATGCCTCAGTCAACTTATGAAGCACGGTACCAGCAATCTGAATCTTGGACAAGAGAAACTTCCTTGCAGAGATAGTAATTCTAGCTTCACTCCTTGTTTTCTGCTCTATTTTTAAAATAACAGTTGCACCATTAACAACCGCCGTAATTGTAGCAGCTTCTTTATCCTCGCTCTTTATTTCACCCATCTGGCCTAAAACATCTAAACTTTTCCTGTAAGCCCTATTAAAACTTACCGGGAAAGTATCAGCAACCGTATCCTTACCAGTAAATATCCCAACTGCTGCGGCAGGTAAAAATGCCACTCCCGCAAAGCTTACCGCACTATAAATACCAGCACCTTTTATTGCTGCTGGCTTCATAGATTCGATCATAAGCAATCCCACCAACTGCTGCATACTGGTAATATTTTTGTAGGTTTTCTCTTTGATATTAATATCATGTATTTGAAGAGAAGGTTCTCCCTCAGCAGTAATTTCCTTTAGAATTACCCGTCCCAAATTAAGCTTTAACACATCAATCTGCATTGCCATGGGCTTAGCTGACTTTGCCTTTTTAGCCTCGGGCGCCTCTTTTTTAGCAACCTTTAAAGAATCAACACTTAACCCTCTCTCATCTCTAATAAAAACTGCCTCTTTGAGATCTAACTCAATTAAAGGAACATGAATTTTTTTCTTAAAAAATGCCCATAAATTGCAATCCACACTTATCGTGGGAATATCTAGCATTATCCCTTTGGGATAGCCTTTGGGCTGATACATCTTAAAATCTTTTATACGTAAAGAAGGTCTAATTACCCCCACAGATAAACCACCAATACGAACTGGCGCGCCACTTGCTTTAGATATTCCAACAGTAACTGCTACCTTCATTACCTGATCCTTTACTATACCTACTGCAAACAAACCCACAATTACAACAAGAGCAATAAGAAGCACTTTTTGATTCTTCATTTTTTGCCTCCTTTCGTTAAACCACTATTTATATAAAAAAGGCTGCCCTCTTCTTTAAAGGAACAGCCTTTAGAAATCTAAAATTGATTTATATTAGAACTTAAAAGTACCACCAGCGCTTATCGAAGTACCGGCCACAAACCTACCCTCAACATTAAAAATGAAATTATCACCCATGTTTATGCCTAAACCCACTCCAGCCCCAAACTCTTCATCAGCATCATTATCAAAGCTGATAATAAAAGTACCGCCTGAGGTATACTGTAGGTCCTTAGACTCAAGATTAAGCTTATTCCAGAAACCGCAGACATAAGGAATGATTGATAAGTTGTAGCTCATTTCCACGCGCGAGCCAGCATAGAAATTGCCCTGATATTCTGTTTTCTTGATTTGTCCGGCAATATCAGCTGCGTCTACTCCGTCAATCTCAAGATCAGAAGCAGCGACCTCAAAATGCGAATAATCGCCGCCAATGCCGATAAAATGTTCTTCCTCATAACCAAATTTATGAACGGCATTAAATCCACCGCCATAAACAATATCTTCTTCTGCCTCTACTTCAACACTCTGGCCACTAGACAATTCTAATTCTGCTTCTTTTAACTTTGCCACCCCGCCCTTAGCATAGATATTTACATAATCGCCCACTCCGAAAATAAACTTTAAACCTGTCTCATAAAGCTTATCTATATCAAGATCGGTAATGGAGGCGCCAGAAGTACTTACTCCTCCTGCTTCAAAATCACGTTCGGTAGCATAATTACCGTCAGCAGCTATGGCAAATCTGCTGGCACCAATGGGCTCAATGCTATTACCAATACTTCCTGCAAACAAAATAAAAGGAGAAAAACATAATATTAACAGAGCTAAACAGGTCATTACTCTGGACATATATCACCTCCTAATCTATAAACTTATGCACTAATTTTATCTATAAATACATATTACTACTGCCGCAGGGGTAAGTCAATTTCAAAATGCATTTTTTTCTTTTATTTATTGATTTTTTCTTCTAAAGATTATCTGGGCTAGAGACGGAAAGTTTCTTAATAAAGGTAGTTAAAACTGACAAAAACCCGGCAAAGAAAAAAGACACTCCCACCAGCTTAAAAGACTCTTCAATAACCTCATAAACAATGTCTATTCTCTCAAGGGCATGAAAAATAACTGTGCCTAAAAGACCAAATGCACCCAAAAACAAAAAGAGAAGAATATTTTTATGCTTTATCAATTCTTTTCTGAAATAAAAACAAACACTTAATGCCACTAATCCAAAAAATGCCAATACCAGATTATCTAGATTAAGATGCTTAATGTTTTGGCCAAATAAAGATCCAATCGCCTCATCCATTCCCTCATGAGCCATAAAATATTCATCCATACACAGATAGAAAAACCCAATTGAAACAAGGCCCCAAAATCTATACCCCTTATCAAGAATATTAGCCTTTTTGCTTAATAAATACATCGCTAGACTCGTCATGCTGCTAAGGCCTAGCATTAGCGCCGAAAGGAAGGTAACAGCCTCCCGCTCATGAAACCTTAGCATCATATCACCTTCTTCGATGCCCTCCTTAATATTAAAAAAAAGCGTAATGGCATTTAAAACTAGAACAATTACAATAATTTTTGCAGCTCTTTTAGTAAACACTTTATCCTCCGGCTTAAACTATTATTATTCTACAGTTTTTAAGCCAAATTCTTTTTTTGCCTTTATCTTAGCATCAATAAAATCCCGATGGCTAAGATGGAATAATCCGCTGATTTGACGTATCAGATCTAACTCCTTATCATCCAGTTCCTTATCAACACAGGCAATACGAAAAAGATGCTCAACAATCGTCACTCTCTGAGCATAGACTAAATCGTGACTCACCTCACTAGTAAACTGATGAAGGTCAATGCTTTCATCAGCAGCTGCTTTTATAGAAGCTAAAATAAGCGAAAGGTCCTCGGCAGAAATCTTAGCATAGGATAAAAGGACTTCTTTAATCTTTTCCTCTTCTTGGGGCAAAAACTTCTCATCAGCCTCGGCCACAACCCACAACAATACTCCTAATGCAATTTTATCGTCAATATCTTTTGCAGGAGGGGGGATCGTCTGGTCTTTCCAAACTGATGAAACTACTTTACGTCGAAACTGATTTAGGAACCCTGCCATGTTCTAATTTAGCTCTTCAAATTCAGCATCCACAATATTTTCAGTATAAGACCGTTGTGGAGCTTGCTTATGCACAAATTCAGCGCTAGCTCCTGTGGTGCGCTTAGTCCTGATATAGCGTGCCCAAAGATACAAAAAGAACGGCATAATAATTAAGCGCAGAAAAATATAGCTCACCCAAACTGTGAACAAAAATGAAATAAATCTCATTTTTTAATTTAAATTCGCCAGAATTGATTTTTGCGGCCTAGATCACGCCTTATCACAATATGCTTATCCGGGGCTAATTTTAGGGCCTCATGAATTGCATAATCAAAAGTATAAAGCTCAACATGTTTACCATAGCGCTCTTTAACCTCAATAATCACCTCGGCAAAATCTGAGTCACCGGAAATAATCGCCGCAGTATCATACTGATTTGTTGCAGCCTTGGAATATATATCAAGAGCGATTTTTATATCTAGACCTTTCTGTACCCATTCCTTACCCACATGCACAAGTCTGCCCAGCTTTACGTCAAAATAAGGAATACTGCGTTTTATATGTTTTAAATACTCATACTGTTCCTGATAAGTCTGAGGGTTTTCAGCTTTACTGAATTCAGCAGAATAGTAATAACAGCGAATGAGATTCCTTCTTGCGACAATCCACTTTAGGATGTTATCCCAGTTGATATCAGTACGTCTGATAGTCTTTCTGCCACTCTTAAAGTCTTTAATCTTTTGCACAACATACTCCGCATCAATGAACACCATTAACTTTTCCATTTTTACTCCTTTCTTAATTATTACAACATATTCACTGGCATTATATCAAAGCTCCCTCAAATTGAAAGTATTTAATGCAGTTGAGGGCCTCTATAAATTATGATATAATTCTTCCATGCAATTAGAAGATAGAATTTTCAAAGACTATGCCCAAGCCTTAAAAGCCAAAGACAAACATAAGGCTGATTTCTTAAGCTTTGTCCGCGCCGAACTTAAAAACCGCGCGATCGAGCTAAAAAAAGAAAAGCTCGATGACAATGAGGCTTTAGCAGTCCTACAGAAACAGAAAAAACGTCTCCAAGACTCAAAAGAAGCAATCATTAAATCAGACCGCGCAGACCTCTTAGAAGCAATAGAAAAAGAACTCACTATTGTCGATGACTACCTTCCTAAGCCCTTGGAAGAGAGCGAATTAGCAAAGATAATCGAAGAAGCCATATCTGAAGTTGGAGCAAGTTCAATTAAAGATATGGGTAAGGTAATGAAAGAAGTCCTGGCTAAAGTCGGGGCGCGTGCAGAACCAAAACAGGTAAGTGCACTTGTTAAAAATAAACTCGCCGGCTAAAAATCACTCACTCACTGAATCCTTAAAAATCTCCTCGATAAACTCACACACCGGATGGGTATCTTTTTGAATAGCAGCTTTAATGATATTCTCTAACATACCCTTTTTCTGGGCAAGCTCAGTTACTTTTTCCAAATCGAAATCAACCTCACCTTCGAAATAAGTATTCAAATCATCTAACAATTTATCTACGCTATAACCCTCTCGAAAAGGATGCAGCTTAGAAATTCTTCCTTTGCGCTCACTTTTATAGCGCTCCATTTCTCGGCTTAAATCGTCGCTATTAGCACCCATTTTTGTTATGATTAATCTAGAGAAAAGAATTTAAGGCTTAACTTAAATCGAAAAGGCAACTTAATTACTCTATTTGATCTAATAGAATCCTGAGATGTTCGTTTTCAGCAGTAAGAACAGCGATTTCCTGATCACATTTCTCTTTTATCTCCCTACTGCCTTTTGACAATTCATCATATTCTACCTGTAAATACTGCAGTGATTTCTCTAGGAATCTTATCGTTTCATCTTGTGTTTTAACTCTGCTATTTAATTGATCTGCTTCTTCTTTCTGGATAGTAAAATTTTCTCTGTACTCTTCTTTACTTTTTTGCAGACTTTTTATTTGTACCAGATATTTTTTATTCTCAGCCTCAATTTTTTCAAGACTATCCATTAACTTTGTAAGAGAGCTCGTCTCCCGCGCATACGATTCATTGGCTTTTTCTAAATCCTTTAGTTTAACTCTCAAAGATTCAATTGTTGCCTGAAGCTGGTTTACCTGACTCTCATATTCCTGATTCTGTCTTCTGATACGCTCTAATTCATCTATGGTTTTATCAAGGGCAGACTTATATTCCTGAGCAGTAGTGCTTGCTTTCTGCAGTTCTTTCTGCAATCCTTCAGTACTCATTGTCTTTCTCTTTCTCTCTGCCTTTAATTGTTTATCTAAAGATTCTGTTCTCTTCTGTAAAGCACCTACTTTCCTCTGAGCATCTTCTTCTTTGCGTCTTGCCTCAGCCAAATCTTTAAGGGCTCGGTTGAGTGAGGCTCGGTTCTCAGTCAGCTGTTGGTCAAGAAGGGACACTTCTTTCTCTAAGCGGCTGGCTTTGGTATCACGCTTTCCAAGAAGATCCTTGTAACCACTCAATTCAGCCTCAAGATTTCTGATTTTATTCTCAAGCTGCTGGCTCTCTCCTCCTATCTCCTCCACTTCCTTACCGCGTCTCTTAAGAAGCTCTTCATATTCTTTAACCTTAGCCTCTAATTCACCAATTCTGCTTTCATAAACCAAGTTTTGTGATTTCTGACGACCTTTCACTAAATCTAATGTTTTCCGAAGCCCATCAGCTTCTGTTTCTAATTCTTTCTTGACAGTCTTTAAACTATCCATCTCATCATAGACTTTAGCGATTTCCTCTTTACGTCCCTTTAGCTCTTGGGCCTGTTCATCTGTTACTTTTCGCAATCTTTCCACATCCGCACTTCGTGCACCAAGAAGCTTCTCATACTCTTTTGCTTTAGCTTCCAATAACCTCAGAGAATTCTCAAGATTAACTATTTTACTCTCCGCCGAAAGCTTTTCGCTACGTAACCTATCCACATCAGCAACTGAAACTTTCTGGGCCTCTAATTCCTGCTTTAGGCGAACACTGCTTTTACGATAATCTTCTAATTCCCGCAAACGCTTATCCAAAGCTTCTTCATAGCCTTTCGCTTTTGCCTCTAGCTGCTCAACTCTTTTAGCAAGCGCTTCCTTCTCAGTGGTAAGCTTAGGTATCTCGCTTAGCCTACCACTTAAATCTTTTACTTCTTGCATTAATCCATTCTTATCTTCTTGAATCCTTGTGATTCTTTCCTGTGAGCGCTTGAGTTCTTTTTGCAGTGATTCATTTTCGCTCTTAACCTTTTGTAATTGATTCAACTCCATGCCCAATTTTTTTACTTCCTGCACAAATTCATCTTTCTCAAGTATTAATCTTGTGATTTTTTCCTGTAATGCAGTTATCTCTTTTCCTCTTCTTTCCTCTGCTCTCCTAGATTCCTTCAACAAAGACTCTAAACTCTGCTTTTCACTCTTTAAGGCGCTAAGGTCACGCCCGAGAGAACCTATCTCAGTTTTTTTTCTCTTTATTTCTTCCTCTAGGGGGCGCTGTCTTGCTTGATACTTTCTCTTCTCTGACTCCAGTCGCACCAAATCATCCCTGCGGCTCTTAAGACTGACTTCCTTTTCCCGTAGCAGTGCTTTTTGTTCTGCAACCTCCATTTCCATTCGCTTGATTCTTTCATCATACCTTGCTTTTTCTTTTTCAAAGCCGCGTAAGGAACGCACTTTTTTCTCAAGTTCATTGGCCTCAAAAGCCAAAGAACGCTTATCACCTTTAAGTGCGTCCACTGTATTTTGAATAGTTTTGACTTGGCTTACCCAGCCATCTCTGTCTTTTTCTGTCCTGGAAAGCTTAGCTTCTAAATCTTTAATCTCTTTATTAAGAGTGGCAACCTCGATTCTAAGCGGGACGATGCTCTCTTCAACTTTTCTTTCTAAATCGGTTATTTTCCTTGCGTATTCTTTATTTTTAGCTTCGGCTCTTTTTAGTTTCTCAAGAGCATTTTTTACTGACATTTTATACTCATCAAACGCTCCTTTTAGCTGAATTGACTCCTCCCTTAACTGCCTCCTTTCTCTTAATCCTTCTATGTCTTCAGCCTCACCCTTAAAAGGATAATCTACCACTTCTTTTTCGGTGATTGAAAAACCCCACCTAGGCCCAGCTTCAGCTGATTTTACTCTTTTTAGCTCAGTCTCTAATTTCTGGATTTTTTTCAAATTTTCCTTAAGAAGGTCCCCTAGATATTCTTTTTCTTTCTGAAGAGAAATAATCTCACTGGCAAGCGCTTGATCAGTTTCTGTTTGGGAAGCCAATTTTTTCATTCTTTCAAGACGGCCCTCAAAAAAGTTAATTTTATCTTTTATGCCAGAGGTTTCTCGGTGTAAAATCTTATACTCCTGCTCTAGAAGCGCTCCTTTAACAAGGGGATAGCCTTCGGTCTGAGCTATTTTTTGATCATAGCCACTTACGGTCTGCAAAGGCTGTCCGTAAACTGTCATAGAGAAAAAACAAAACACAACAACTAGCGGCAAAAAACGGCTCTTTTTAATAATCCGGGATAATTTACTTATTTTTATCATTTTTCCTCCCTTATTACGGTTAGATACAAAAATTCCTAGAATCTTACTATCATAAATATTATAACGGAGTTTTTTTCTTTTTGCAAAGACTTTAACGAATTAATTTGAGTTATTCAGAAGAACTTCGCGAAAGTAAGGGTATGATTTCTGAAAGGGTAGGGTGAATAAAAAGACATTTTTTAAGATCATTGAGGGTAAGATTGTTTTTAATGCAAAGTGTAAAAGCATTAATTAACTCCCCTGCTGCACCTGATATGGTTGCTGCTCCCAAAATTTTATCGTCCTCACCCAAAACAATTTCAATAAAGCCTTCCTCATCATCATACACATAAGAAGATGAAAACTTTAAAAAATTAGACCTCAAGACTCTATGTTCTATATTTTTTTGTCCGGCTTCTTCCTTTGACACCCCGACTTTTGCTATGGAAGGAGTAGAAAACACACATTCCGGTACTTCCGAATAATCTTCACTTTCCTCTTTACCCGCGATATTATGCACACAAAGATGAGCCTGATACTCAGCAGTATAAGCTAAGAACTTCTTGCCGCTAATATCACCGCAGGCATATATATTATTTATATTTGTCCTCATATTAGAATCAGTCTTTATCCATCCTGCCTCGTTTAGCTCTATACCCAGCTCCTCTAGCCCTAAATTCTCAATAGAAGGACATCTACCGGTAGCCAGTAGCGTTAAATCAAAATTATCTAAATCCTCATCCCAAACGCCTTTAGCAGTCTCAATGACAATGCCTTTTTTCTCTAAAATAAGCTTTAGCCGATTCACAAGGCTGGGTTCATAGCCGCCAAGGATATTTTCTTCTTTCTCAAAGACCGTTACATTTTTGCCATAGCTATTAAGCATCGAGGCAAATTCAATTCCAATGTAGCCCCCTCCGATAATAAGGATATTATCTGGGATATCCGGCTTAAGCAGTATTTCCTCTGCAACCATTGCCCTGGGATGATCGATAATGCGCTGAGGCTTTGAGCCGGTAGAAATAATAATATTACGGGCATCAAATCTGTGGTTATCGACCTGAATCTCATGCTTACTGATAAGGCGCGGCCTTGCCCACACAAACTGCACCCCTTGAGTTTCAAAGTAACTAAGCAAAGGGTTCTTTATTTTTTTTACAATCTCTCTGCTTTGAGTTAAGACTTCTTTCCAGCTCCGGTGAGTTTTTGATTTCTGGATGAAAAATTTAGCAGGGATACATCCTCGATTCAGACAGGTTCCCCCAAAAGTATCGGGTGATTGATCAAAAACAACTGCTTTTAAGCTCTTCCGCAGAGCTGACTGCGCACAGGCAATTCCTGCTGCCCCAGCACCAATTATAGCAACGTCGTACATTCTTTAAAAACTTCTTTTACTTTTTGTAATTGTTTTTTCTCTTGAAGGTTCAGCTTCTCTTCGATAATCTTTTCTGCCCCTCTTCTATTAATAACACAGGGAACTGCCATGCAAACATTTTTTAAGCCGTATTCTCCTTGGAGCAAAATCGATACCGGAATGATTTCATTTTTATCATGCGCAATTGCCTCAATCAAAGCACAACACGCTAACGCGGGCGCAAAATGAGCGCTTCTATTTTTAAGGTATCCTACAATCTCTGCTCCTCTCAATTTTACCCGCTGTGCAAAGCTCTCTGCAGCTTCTTTACCCAAAGCCTCCTCTAAACTATTTCCTTTAACTTTTATACGCCAACCAGATACAATCATATCTTTGCTGTGCATACCCCATATATAACCTTTTAAATAAGGAATCTGAGTATTAGTTTCCTGAGAAAGAATATTAAGAAGTCGGGAGGTATCCAAAGAAGCCCCCATTCCCAAAACCTTATTGCGGCTAAATCCTGTTTCTTTGGTTATTATATAAGTGATTAAATCTAAGGGATTGGTAACCACAATCACTATTGCAGAAGGACAAAGCTCTTTTATTTTAGAAGAGGCTTGGCGCGCTACCTTAGCATTAGTCTTTAAAAGATCCAGCCGACTCATTCCCTCTTTGCGTGCAATACCTGCGGTGACTATCACGATAGTGGAATCTTTGATGTAATCATAATCTTGCGTTCCGATGATCTTAGTGTTAAATCCTAAAACCCCCCTGGTATCTTCTAAATCTAAAGCATTCCCTTTGGCAAGACCTTCTGTAATATCAACTAAAACTAACTCCTCTAACTGTAGGCGACAAAGCAGACTAAATGCCAGGGTAGAACCTACCGCCCCACTTCCAATAACAGATATTTTCTTAGCCATATTAAAGTAGTTCTTTTATTTTTTTAGCTATTGCCTGGGCCATCTCTTTTGTGCCCACTGCAGTGGGATCATCTCTGGTAGGCTTTAAGTCGTAAGTAACGTCCTTTCCTTGGCGGATAACTTTTGCTACTGCTTCCTCTAAGATTTTTGCTTTTTTTACCTGGCCCATGTGTTTAAGCATCAATGCCCCAGATAGTATGGTTGCAGTAGGATTAACCTTATTTTTACCTGTATATTTAGGGGCTGAACCATGCACTGGTTCAAATAAAGCTAGATTATCACCAATATTTGCTCCTGCCGCCACCCCCAATCCCCCTACTAATCCGGCGCATAAATCAGAGATGATATCACCGTAAAGGTTTGGTAATACCAGAATATCAAACTGCTTAGGATTAAGAGCTAGTTGCATCGAAAGGTTATCTACAATAATATCCCAGGCCTCAATTTCAGGATAAGAACTAGCTATTTCTTTAAAGGTGCGCAAAAAAAGCCCATCAGTATACTTCATGATATTTGCTTTATGAACACAACTCACCTTTTTACGGCCTTGACTTTTGGCAAGCTCAAAAGCATAGCGGATTACCCGCTTAGATGCAAACTCTGAAATGGGCTTAATCGAAATAGCACTACCCTCTCGTACCTTCTTCTGGCTCATGGCATTGATTTTAGCAATCAACTCTTCGGTTGAAGCTTCCTTGTCTTTAAACTCTACTCCGGCATATAAATCTTCGCTGTTTTCCCGTACCACAATAATATCCACATCGCTGTAGCGAGCTTTGGTGCCCTCAATAGAACGGGCTGGACGCACGCAGGCAAAAAGGTCTAATTCCTGACGAAGAGTAACATTGATCGAACGAAACCCCTTGCCTACCGGAGTAGTGATAGGACCTTTAAGCGCAACTTTATTTCTTCTGATAGAATCAAGGGTCTCTTTGGGAAGAAGGCAATTGTATCTCTTAAGAGCTGGCGCTCCAGCTAAAGCCACTTCCCATTCAATCCCTACCCCCAAGGCCTCAACACATATCTTGGCCGCCTCAGTAACTTCGGGACCAATACCATCACCGGGAATTAAAGTAACTTTTTGTTTCATGACTACTCTAACTTAAAATCCTTATGTTCTTTTAAATAATTAATAATACCGCCGCAATGAATGAGTTCTTTACGGAAATTATCCCAAGCTAAAAACTTAGTGGTATAAGCATTCTTTTCATTCTTAATAGTGCCCCTATCAACATCAACTATCAAATAATCCCCTTCTCCCATTGCAGAAGTATCAGCCTCAATCAAAGGTAAACCGATATTGAAAGCATTGCGGTAAAATATCCTGGCAAAACTTTTTGCGATTACACAAGAGACTCCTGCTTCTTTTATTACCCAAGGAGCCTGCTCGCGACTAGAACCCATCCCAAAGTTTTCACCTGCAACAATGATCGAATCATGAGGTGTAATCTCTTTATAAAAGTTGGGCCGAATATCTTCAAAAAGATATTGCGAAAGCTTCTTCATGTCAGTAATAGAAAACTTATAGCGGCCGGAAATAATCCAATCAGTATTGATGTTATCTGAAAATTTAAAAACTTTACCCTTTAACACCATATTACAATGCCTCAAATTGCATAATATTTCTGACCTTGCTTAACGCTAACTCTTTTGTAATCACTCCCTTGGTACAAAGGTCTTTAAGGCACTTATCCATATCATGCATCATGTATTTTGCACCCATCTGTATCATCGAAGGAATCTGGGCAACATCACCTTCTCTAATGAGATTACGTATGCCGCTGGTAGCCACTAATACTTCAGTGGCAAGCACTCTACCTTCACCGCTTGCACGCGGAAGAAGTAATTGCGATATTATCCCCTGCAAAGAATCGGCAAGCTGCGCTCTTACCTGCGGCTGTTGATGAGGAGGAAAAACATCAATGATGCGCTGAATGGTCTGGGGAGCATCCGGGGTATGTAAAGTCGCTAAAACTAAGTGTCCGGTCTCAGCCGCAGTGATAGTGGTAGCGATTGTCTCTAAATCTCGCATCTCCCCCACCACAATGATATCCGGGTCTTGCCTTAAGCAGCGCCGCAATGCCTCTGGAAAAGAACGGGTATCAACATGAACCTCTCTTTGTTTGATAATACACTTTTTATTATGGTGATAAAACTCAATAGGGTCCTCAATGCAAATGATAAGCTCTTCTCTTTCGCTGTTAATCACATCAAGCATTGCCGCTAACGTCGTACTTTTACCCATCCCAGTAGGCCCGGTCACTAAAACCAGACCATTGGGCTTACGGATAAATTCATAGGCGATATCAGGAATCCCTAGCTCCTCAAAACTAGGCATGATGCTTGGAATACGCCTGAAAGCAGCCTCTACATTGCCTCGTTGAAAATGAGCATTGATTCTGAAACGGTCCATCCCCGGACAAGAATAAGAAAAATCCAACTCCTTATTCTTTTCAAGATAAGCTTTTTGTTCCTCAGTTAAAATCCCATGAATAAGGTCTTTTATTTCTTTTTCACCAAGAGCAGGATAATCAGTGAGCTGCAGCTTACCATCTATTCTTAATACCGGAGGCCGACCCATTGTAAAATGAAGGTCGCTTGCCTTTTTATCCATGGTCAATTTGAATAAATCATTAATCTTCATATAAATACCTCCTTTTAAGACTTCTTTAAATAACGGCGCGGATCAGTAATTTTTCCTTTAAGCGCAGAAGCAGCCACCGTGGCTGGAGAGGCAAGATAAATAAAAGCAGAAGGATTACCCATCCTTCCTTTGAAATTTCTGTTAGCAGTAGATAAAACCACCTCTCCATCAGCCGGCACCCCTTGATGAGTACCCACGCAGGGTCCGCATCCGGCCGGCAAAACCACTCCCCCAGCCTCTAAAAACACGCGAATAATTCCTTTTTGCAAAGCTTTTAAAAATATGCGCTGGGAAGCAGGAGCAACCAAAAGCTTTACTTGAGGATGAACCTTTTTGCCCTTTAGAATCTTGGCTGCAACTTCTAAATCCTCTAATCTGCCATTAGTACAAGTACCCAAGAAAGTCTGATCAATCTTTGTGCCCTCAACCTCTTCTACTGACGCCCCATTATCCACGCTATGGGGCTTAGCAATATAAGGACTTAGCTTAGAAACATCAAACTCAATTATCTTTTCATAATTACAATCTTTATCAGGATAAAAAGACTTATGCTTTTTAACCCCTACCGCGGCTAAATGCGCCAAGGTCTTTTTATCTGGCGCAATAAGCCCGCATTTAGCACCGAATTCAATAGTCATATTAGTAATGGTAAAACGAGCATCCAAAGAGAGTTTATCAATTACCCCACCCGTAAACTCCACTGCCTTGTAAGTTGCACCATTGGCACTGAGTTTATGGATAATATGTAAAACAATATCTTTGCTGGATATACCTTTAGGGATTTTACCGTTTATTACGATTTTATATGTTTGGGGAACTTTAAACCAATTCTTTCCAGTGGCAACCGTAACTGCTAAATCCGTAGAACCCACTCCAAAAGCTGCTGCCCCTAAAGCCCCGGCAGTAGAGGTGTGTGAATCTGCCCCTAAAATAAGTGCGCCGGGATAAACAATTCCTTCCTCTATCACAAGCTGATGCGAAATACCGCAACCAACATCAAAAAAAAGTGCGCCTCTTTCCTGCGCAAATCCTCTCATGCGAGAATGCACCTTTGATACTCCCAAATTCGGAGAGGGACTGCTGTGATCTATAAACATCGCATATTTCTTAGGATCTTTTACTGTATTTTTAAACTGTGAAAGTCCATCTAAAACAAGGGCCGTGGTTCCATCCTGTGAAAAACAGAAATCAACCGAACATATCCCTACTTCAGCTGCCCTCAAAGACTTTTTAGAATGCGCTGAAAGAATTTTTTCAATCAGTGTTTGACCCATGGTTTATAAATCTTTCAGGAAATTACGAATCCGCTCGATGCCTTTATGAATTTGTTCCTTGGAGGTAGCGAAACTAAACCGTACAAAACCCTCTGCTCCAAACGCATCTCCCGGAATAACTGAAACCAATTGCTTCTCAAGCAACCCAGAAGCAAAATCAAATGAGCTTAGGCCTGTTTTACTTATATCGCAAAACATATAAAATGTTCCTTGGGATCTAATCGGCACTAACCCCTTACTTGCATTTAGCCCTTCCCATAATATATCTCGGCGGTATTGAAATTCTCTTCTTATCTTTTCTCCCCACCCCTTGCCGTGCTGTAAAGCTGCCAGACCCGCAGCTTGAGATATTGATGATGCACAAGAAGTAGTATGGTCAATTATCTTTGAAGCCTGCGCTATGATTTCTTCATCTGCCACCAAATATCCCAGCCTCCAGCCTGTCATAGAAAATGACTTAGAAAAGCCGTTCACCGTGACAGTAGTTTTATATGCGCCTGCTAAAGAAGCAAAACTTGTATGCTCCAACTCATCATAAACTAACTTTTCATAAATCTCATCGCTTAATACGAAGACATTCTTTCCTTTGATAATTTCATAAAACTCTTTTAATTCCTGTGCTGAATAAGTTATCCCACTGGGATTGGAAGGATAATTAAGAATAAGAAGTTTGGTCTTTTTGGTTAAGGCTTTCTTAAGCTCCTCTTTTTGCAATTTGAAGTTGTTTTCCTTTTTGCAATTGATAACTTTACGGGTTGCCCCGGCTAACTTTACCATCTCCGGATAGCTTACCCAATAAGGAGCCGGCAAGAGAACCTCATCTTTCTCTTTAAGAAGCGCAAAAATTGCCGCAAAAAGAGCATATTTTGCTCCGCTGGTCACGATGATATTGTTGGGGCCGCAGGGGATTTTATTTTCACTATTAAGTTTATGCGCAATCGCCTCTCTTAGCTCGGGCATCCCCGCTGAGGGAATATACTTAGTAAATCCGTTATCGATTGCTTTTTTGGCTGCGTCTTTAGCAAAGGAAGGAGTATCAAAATCAGGCTCTCCGGCAGCAAAATTGACCACGTCTTTGCCTTCTTTCTTTAGTTTTTTGGTTAATGCGGTGATTTTGAGTGTACTTGATTTCTGAAGGGACCGGACGCGGGGGTTAATCATATTTTGGATTTAATCCTTTCTTTTTCCCCAGTCAGTCTGCGGGCGTGCATTCAATCAATAAAACAATAACTTTAAAGGCTTATTCCTGAATATCTTTTTTGCTCCTAAACATCTTTTTTACGCCCGAGACAATACCTCTTTTCTCTTCTTTTTTAGGAGCTTCCTTTTCTTTTTTTATCTTCTTTTCTTTTTCTTCCTCACTCTTTTTGCCTTTAAGTTTTCTTTCAATGCGAGTCAGTTCCAAAAAGGAAAGTTTTGCGCCATCGCCTTTTCTAAAGCCAAAATCTACCACACGGGTGTAGCCTCCGCCAACGTCTTTAAAGCGTGGGCCAATATTATCAAAAAGCCTTTTCACCAGGGCATGATTCTCTAATAACCGGTAGCTTAAGCGACGATTGCTTACAGTGTCGGTCTTAGCCCAAGTGATTAATTTATCCGCCCAGGACCTTAATGCCTTTGCTTTAGATTCAGTGGTCGCGATCCGCTCATAGATAACCAAGGATCGAAGCAAAGACTTAATTAAAGCTTTACGTTGCGCACGCGGGCGAGAAAATTTTTCACTTTTTTTTCGATGCCTCATGCGATCTCCAATTTCTGCCGATCAACTTTTATCCCCAAAGTTAGGCCCATAGTCTTCAAAAGACTTGAGACTTCGTTTAGAGACTTCTTTCCAAAATTTCGGTAAGCAAGCATTTCAGCCTCAGTCTTCTCTACCAGGTCTGCCAAAAGCTTTATGTTTGCCTCACGTAAACAATTTGCGCTTCTTACCGAAAGCTCTAATTCTGAAACAGGAATTTTTAACTTCTCATAAAGAGAGGCTTCCTCTGGAGTCAATTCTTCAGCTTCCTCTTCCGGGATCTCACCTAAAGTGAAGAAAAGCTCAAGATGCTTACTCATTACCTTGGCAGCATAAATCAACGCCTCTTTAGGTTCAATACTGGCATTGGTATGAATATCTAAGATAAGCTTATCATAATCAGTTCTTTTACCTACCCGGGTGTTTTCCACATCAAATGTTACTTTCTTTACCGGGGTGAAAATAGAATCTATGGCAATAACCCCCACCGGCATATCCTCGCGCTTATTAGCCTCTGCCGGTACAAATCCCCTACCTCTTCCCACTTCCATTTCAATATTTAGCTTTGCTTTGGATGAAGTGAGAGTAGCAATGAGTAAATCAGGGTTAATAACCTCGACACTTTCATCGGTGATAAGGTCTTTTGCTCTTACTTCTTTTTTACCTTCAGCTTTGATATTGATTTTCTTAGGAGACTTGGAGTAAGAACGCAAGATAAGGTTCTTAATATTTAAAAATATCTCAGGCACATCCTCCTCCACTCCTTCGATGGTGGAAAATTCATGCGATACCCCATCAATTCTTACAGAAGTTACCGCAGTACCCTCAATAGAAGAAAGAAGCACGCGTCTTAAAACGTTGCCTAGGGTAACGCCATAGCCTCGCTCTAGGGGCTCAGCAACAAATCTTCCATAATTGGGAGAATAATTATCTTGATCTACAGCCACTCTTTTTGGGAACTGGAAATCGCGCCAGGTTATTCCCATTTTTTAACCTCCTCTCGACCTTATTATTTAGAATAAAGTTCGATTATTAACTGTTC
>CP070684.1:727977-741564 GCA_020352775.1 Candidatus Omnitrophota bacterium | reverse complement strand
CCTACCTGTTCTCCAACACGCTGGCGCCCGCCATCGTGGGTGCCTCCATCGCCGTGTTCAACCTGCTCGACCGTGACGACCGGCCGCGCCAGCAGGTCATGGCGAACACCGCGCGCTTCCGCGAGGGGATGGAGCAGGCGGGGTTCAACATCCTGCGGGGCACCCATCCCATCGTGCCGGTCATGATCGGCGACGCCAAGCAAGCCACGGCGCTGGCCGACGCCATGCTGGCCGAAGGCATCTACGTCGTCGGGTTCTCCTATCCCGTGGTCCCCAAGGGCGAGGCCCGCGTGCGCGTGCAACTCAGCGCCGCGCACCGCACCGCCGACGTCGACCGGGCCTTGGCGGCCTTCCAGAAGGTCGGCAAGAGCCTGGGGCTCATCTGACCAGCGGCGAGCGCCGCGTCACTCGTCCTCGTACCGGAGCAGCACCTTGGGGTGCGTGCGTCCCGATGGCGCGCTCGAAGGACGCCGGGTCGTAGTCCGCGAACCGGAATGTGGTGTCCTGGCCGCGCTTGAGGATGACCTCCCAGACCAGGTCGTGGATGTTGGGCTCGCGCGACTCGAGCATGGATAAATCAAATTCTTCTACAGAGGTGGAAAAATCAACAGGATAAATCAGGTCTACCTTGGGAATAAAAAGCAAATCAACTTTTTCTTTCCTTAAAAATGAACTATCCTTGGCAGGACGACGAGGATAACGAAGATAATCCTCACCCGGAGAAAACTGGGTAGGATTTACAAAAATACTCACTACCACAAAGCCCTTCTGGCGCTTAGCACTCCTTACTAAAGAAAGATGCCCTTTATGAAGCGCTCCCATGGTAGGCACAAAGCATATTTTTTTGCCTTTTTTGCGCGCCTCTGTTAAGATTTTTCTTGTCTTTGCTATACTTGCGGTGGTAATCATTGGTTGGTCAAACCTTTAAGTATGGTTTCTATATCCGGCTCAATTTCGCGAAGCGGCTCCATCACAAACTCACGCTTACCCATCCTGGGATGAGGAATTTCTAGGTCCGGTTGAGATATTATTTTATCACCGTATAAAAGTATGTCCAAATCAATTATACGCGGTCCAAATCTTACAGTTTTTTCTCTGCCTAATCTATTTTCAATATCCTGTAATACCCTAAATAACTGCTGGGGCCCCAGCACAGTCTTTACTTTTATAACCCCGTTTAAATAGCGCGGCTGCGGCGGGCCACCTGCTGGTTCAGTTTCCTTTATGGATGATACTTTCTCGATTGTGATTTCAGTATTCTGGCCTAAAAGCTCGATTGCTTTTTTGATATTTTCCCCTCTGTCCCCTAAATTGGCACCAATGGCTATAAAAGCTTCTACCATAACTTCTTTTAAGGTGTGATTTTTGAGGGCTATCTAAACGAAAGGATTACAGCAAATCAATTGCTTTTTCAAGAATTCTTTTATCCACGGTCAGGGCAAAGCGCACAAACCCTTCCCCCCATTTTCCAAATCCTCTGCCGGGGGCGGCTACGATTCGTTTCGTTAAAAGCGTTTTGCTAAAATCTATGGCTGATCTATACTTTTGCGGTATTCGCACCCATACGTAAAAAGTGCTTTCGGCAAATATATCTTTATACCCTTTAGCCATAAGCCCCTTTACAAATATATCCCTTCTTTCCTTTATTGTTTTTCGTAAATTATTTGCATAATGGTTCTCTTTCTCTAGGGCAAAACTTGCCGCATCTTGAATGGCGCCAAAAATTCCAGAATCAATATTAGTCTTGACTTTAAGTAACGTTTCTACTAATTCTTTGTTGCCACAAGCCCAACCCACTCTAAACCCAGTCATACAAAAAGTCTTAGAAAGAGAATGAAATTCAATAGAAACTTCCTTAGCTCCTTTTATTTCCAGTATACTCTTAGGTTTGTGGTTAAAATAAAGCTCTGAATAAGCATTGTCATAGGCAATAATAATCCCGTACTTAGAAGCAAAACTCACAAGTTTTTTTAAGAAATCTACTGGAGCAAGTACAGTGGTAGGATTGTTGGGATAGTTTAGATATATTATTTTTGCTCTATTCCTTACTGAACGAGGTATTTTTTCTAAATCCGGTAAGAAATTATTTTTTTCTAAAAGGGGCATCTCATAGACTCCTGCCCCGGCAAAAAGAGCTGCCCCGCGATACCCTGGATAACCAGGCGAAGGAATAATTACATAATCCCCACTATCAACAAAACCCAAAGGAAGATGCACCAGGCCTTCTTTTGAACCTATTAAAGGAAGAATCTCTTTATTTTCATCCAGACCTACTGCAAACCTGTCTTTAAACCAATTCTTAATGGTTTTACGAAACTCGAATTTGCCTTGATCAAGGGCATACTTCTGATTGGGCTTAAGCCTGGCAGCGTTTGATAATGTGTTTACCACTTCAATTGGCGCAAGAATATCCGGGTCCCCAATGCTTAAATCAATAAAATCTATGCCTTTGGATTTAAGATATTTCTTTTCTTTGTCGATTTCGGCGAACAAATAAGGAGGCAATTTCTTTAATCGTTGCGCCCAATCAAATCTTTTCTTACTCATCATGGTCTTTTTCCCTTAACCAAACAGAACTTCACCCATAGAATAAAGGCCTGCTTTTTTTCCCGCCACCCATCGGCAAGCACGCACTGCACCCTGGGCAAAAATATCTCTTGTCTTTGCAGAATGAAACAACTCAATTTTATCCATCCCGCTCTCAAATACTATTCTGTGATCACCTACAATCTCATCCTCCCGGATTGATTTAATGTCTTCATTTTTTATACTGAATCCTTCTTCATTAAGAATCTGGCCAATTTTCTTTGCTGTTCCCGAAGGGGCGTCCTTTTTATGAATATGATGTGCTTCCTCAACATAGACTTTATAATTCTTAAGAACCTCACCCGCCATCTTCACCAATCGAAACAAAAGATTGACCCCGATACTCATATTAGGAGAAAACACAACCGCAATAGTTTTAGATGCTTCCTGGATTACTCTTTGTTGATCCTGAGTCAATCCTGTTGTTCCGATTACAACAGACTTTTTAAACTTAACTAAATGCGGTATATGCGCCATGGTAGCAGCGGGAGCACTAAAATCAATAAGACAATCGCAGGATTTTATCTGTGCATAATCTCCTACGATTTTAACACCCTCTATTTTTTTACCCACCTCAGGATGACCTTCATGTTCAAGGCCTGCAATTAAATCTATCTGACTATCACCTTTGGCAAGCTGAATTATTCTTCTTCCCATCTTACCGCAGGCTCCACTTACAATAACTTTTACCATAATTCCCCCTAAATCAGCTTATATCTCTTTAGGATTACTTTTAATTTGCTTAAATTATCATCACTCATATCACAAAGCGGTAATCTAAGATTTGGCTCAATCAGCCCCATAAGCCCTAAAGAAGTTTTGACGGGAATGGGATTGGTCTCGATAAACATCGCTTTGATCAAATCATACAGATAAAGCTGTAGCTTTCTGGATTCTTCCAGATCCCCTTTTAAAAAGCTATCAACCATATCATGGGTCTTAAGCGGCGCGACATTAGCCACTACTGAAATCACACCCCTGCCTCCTAATACTAAAATAGGAAGAGTGACCTCATCGCTACCTGATAAAAGAATAAACTTATCATCCACAAGACTCATTAGCTGGGTAATCTGATCCAAAGAACCACTTGCTTCTTTTATGCCCACTACATTCTTACAGTCCTTATAGATACGAGCCACGGTAGCAGCTAAGATGTTGATCCCGGTACGCGAAGGCACATTGTAAATAATAAGAGGTAATTTCACTTTCGTGGCTATCGCCCTATAATGCTGATAAAGACCTTCCTGAGTGGGTTTATTATAATAAGGAGTGATGACTAAAATCGCATCTGCCCCTACCCCTTGAGCATGCTGGGATAAATCAAGTGCCTCATGGGTTGAATTTGAACCAGCTCCGGCTATAATCGGAATTCTTTTGTTGGCTTCTTTTACGGCAATCTCTACCACGCGTTTGTGCTCAGCGTAGGAAAGAGTAGCACTCTCACCGGTTGTACCACATACTAAAATGGCATCGGTTTTATTTTCTATGTGCCAGTTAATTAAAAAACGTAACCGTTCTTCGTTGATTTCACCGTGTTTCGTAAATGGTGTAACTAACGCAACAATACTTCCCTTTAGCATAATTTCCCCCCATTTAGTTTTCCCTGATACACTAGATCCGCTCTTCCTTGGAGCCAAACATCACTTACTTTATCTTTATGGCGCATAAAATAAACTTCCAAATCTTCTTTACTTTTGGTTAATACTTTCAATTTGTTATGAAGCTTTGGGGTATCTAATTTTAAACTAGTAATAATTGCTGAAGCCACCGCACCTGTTCCACAAGCAAGGGTTTCAGCTTCAACCCCTCTCTCATAAGTGCGTAGCCCAATGGAATTTGCTCCCCTAATTTCTACAAAATTAACATTGGTGCCAGCAGGTCTAAATTTAGAATGAAATCTTATAGCACTCCCGATCCCAGCTACATCGATTTTGTCTAAGCCCTCCACAAACATAATCGTATGCGGTACCCCTGTATTTATGTAGTTTAGCTTAAAAGTTCTTCCTAAAACTTTAAGAGGCATATCTAATTTTACCCTCCAAGGATCAGTCATCTTTAAGGCGACGCTAGCGCTATTTTGTGATGCTGACTTTACTTTAGCCTTTAAAAGTCCTGCCACAGTATCAAAATTTAGCTCACCTTTCTTTTTGCATGATTTCGTTACCTCTGCCCAGAGCGCAACGCAACGGGCGCCATTACCGCACATCTGGGCTTCGCTGCCGTCAGCATTAAATATTCTCATTTTAAATTCACCCCTTTTGGAGGGCTCTATGACCAGCACCCCATCAGCGCCAATACCTATTTTTCTCTGACATGATTTAACAGCAAATTTTTTGTAATTTAACTTGGGTCCTTTGCGCCGGTCAATCAAGATAAAATCATTACCTGATGCCTGTACTTTATAAAATTCTACTGCGCGCTCACTCTTCATTCTAAACTATAATCTCTTTTGCCACTAAATCTTTGTAGGTTTCTCTTTTTCTTACTAATTTTACCTCTTTACCTTTCACCAGCACTTCTGCAACGCGGGGCCGAGAATTATAATTAGAGCTCATCACAAACCCATATGCTCCTGCTCCCAACACCGCCAGATAATCACCTACTTTTGCATCCAGATCGCGCTCTTTACCCAAAAAGTCTGCGCTCTCACATATTGGCCCCACGATATCTGCTTTTTTTGAGGTTCCCTTGGTTTTCCTCCGGTAAAGAGAAAGAGGAACAATGGTATGATGTGCTTGATAAAGCGAAGGCCTTATAAGATCATTCATTCCAGCATCAATGATAATAAATTTTTTCTGAATCGTATTTTTCACATAAAGCACTTTTGTCACAAGTATCCCGGCATTACCCACGATAAAACGTCCTGGCTCTAAAATCACCTTAAGAGAAATACTCTTAAGTAGCGGTAAGACTTTCCTTGCAAACTTAGCGGCAGTCTGAGGTCTTTCTTTATCATAGATTATTCCAAGCCCTCCTCCGATATTAAGATATTCTAATATTACTCCCTGTGCTTTTACTTCCTTAATGAGCGCCTTTATCTTCTTAATTGCATCTACACAGGGTCGGGCTTCGGTAATCTGAGAACCAATATGAATATGAACTCCTTTCATATTAAGATTTGGATAGCAACGTTGATTAATAAGAATATCCTTTGCCAAATCCGGCTCCATCCCGAATTTAGTTTCTTTTTTAGCGGTTTTTATGTAGGCATGGGTCTTAGGACTTATATCAAGATTTACGCGAAGCGCCACATCGACTCGCCGATTGAGTTCTGCAGCAATATCGTTTATGCGCTCAAGCTCTGGAGCTGATTCCACATTAAACATCAGTATCCCGTATTCAATCGCATCTTTTATTTCTTTTACGGTTTTTCCCACCGAAGCGTAAACTACTTTTTTAGCCAAACACTTTACTTTTTGCGCCCGGTAAAGCTCACCGCCTGAGACAATATCTAATCCTGCGCCTTTATCGACCAGGAGCTTTAAGATTGAAAGGTTAGAGTTCGCTTTTACTGAATAACAAATAAGAGGTTTAAGTGGTGCAAACGCTTTTTTAATCTTAAGAAAGTGATCTAGGACAGTCTTTGCACTATAGACATACAAAGGCGTAGCGAATTTCTTTGCCAGATCTTTCACTGGTAGGCCTTCACAGCATAACTGATCTCGTTTGTAGGCAAACTCGTGCATCTTAACGCGTCTTCTTTTTTAGAGACTTTACAGAAGAACTCTGTTTAAGAGAGGCGGGAGATTTTTTTGATATCACCGCATACTTTGGATTCATTATTTTATTTATCATCCGATGATTTAATTCCTTATGAAAATGTTTAAGTTGCGCATCTGATAAGCTTTTTATTTTCTTCTTTTTATCCTGAGCGTGACGCACTAGCTTGCCGATAATGGCGTGAGCTTCACTAAAAGGCACTCCTTTATACACCAAAAATTCCACCAACTCCGTAGCATAGAGACTTTCATCCTCAAGAGCATGACCGATACTATCGTGGTTTAGCTTTATTTCCTTGATGAATTGAGCCATTATCTTTAGTTCTTGCGTAATGATTTCCACTGAAGAAAAAAGCGGCTCTTTATCCAACTGCATATCCCTGTTGTAAGTAAGAGGTAGCCCCTTCATCGTGGTTAGAAGAGATGTGAGATTGCCGTAAATCCTTCCGGTATATCCCCGCACCAACTCCAGAAAATCAGGATTTTTCTTATGGGGCATTAATGAAGAACCTGTACAAAACTCCTCCGGCAAATCAAAGAA
This sequence comes from Candidatus Omnitrophota bacterium, assembly GCA_020352775.1. Lineage (GTDB taxonomy): Bacteria > Omnitrophota > Gorgyraeia > Duberdicusellales > 4484-171. The sequence continues at coordinate 734,718 of CP070684.1, read as the reverse complement.
ATTAAACTCCGTTGTGGAATAAAGGATAAAATCCTCCGCAATCCTGGAAAGATGCATCTGTAAGATTGAAAGAATGCTTAAAAACTCGACCACAAAATCCCTGCTTGATACATTATCCAGAGGGTTTTTAACGATCTCTGACTTTGTGTATTTAAATTCTGCCCGGGTCTTTTCTAAGAATTTGCGCAGTGCTTCATCGTAAGCTTTTTTGGGTATAGCGCTTCCTGCTAAAGCGCCGGAACCAACATAAATAGATAAACTCTTTACAAAATTATCGAGGCGGTCGAAATCCCTTTCAAACATGTAGAAAAACGCTCCGATGTAATCCACAAACGATACGACCTGAGCACGCTGGGTGTGGGTATAACCCGGTAAAAAGCAATCTTTATACTTTTTGCTTAAAGAGTTTAACGACAAAGAAAGAATATTAAGTAGCGCCAGAATGCTCACTCCCTCTTTATAACAATACCATTTCTCATCAAATGCAACCTGATCGTTGCGCGAACGAAGAGTATGCAGTTTAGAGGCAATACTTCCTACTTTCTTTTCAACCCGGTTTTGAATAAAGGTATGGATGTCTTCGGCGCTTAAATCGGGTTTAAGTTTACCTTCATTGATTTCCTTAAAAATTGCATTTAAAGCTGAAACCAATTTAGTAGCTTCGGCTGAGCTGATGATCTTTGCCTCCTTAAGGGCAATAACATGGATAATAGAGTGATAGATATCGTACTCCGCAAGCCTATAGTCGTACTGAATGGATTTCTGAAACTCAAAAAACCCCTTATCAATCGCCTTCTTAAACCTTCCACCCCACATTTTCTTTGCCATAACTAACCTACCTTACAAACGGCATAGAAAAGATATTGATAAACCCCTCCGCGCTTGTTTTATCGAACTTATCTTTCTTGCCGTAAGTTGCTAATTCTTTTTTATAAAGCGAATTCTTTGAATTTCGCTTGGCAATAATAATATTACCCTTATAGAGCTTTAATGTTATTTTACCGCTTACTGGCTCTTGCGTATTTTGCACCACAGCATCTAAACTTTCCCGCAACTTTGAAAACCATAGCCCTTGATATACCAGCTGTGCATACTTTAAGCCTACGATTTCTTTAAAGTATAGAGTCTCTTTATCCAACACCAAAGACTCAAGTTCTTTGTGTGCCGCAATCAATACCCAGGCTGCCGGCGCCTCATAAACTTCACGTGACTTTATCCCTACCGTACGGTCCTCAATTAAATCGGTGCGCCCAATTCCATGACGGCCTCCGATTTGATTCAGCTTCTCAATAAGCGAAACTAAATCCATTTTCTTATTATTAAGAGCAGCTGGAATGCCCTTCTCAAAAGTAATATTAATATATTCTGGCTTATTGGGCGCTTTAAGTAGGCTCTGGGTCATAAAATAGGCATCATCTTTAGGCTCATTGTTTAAATTCTCTAAGATCCCAGCCTCAATACTTACTCCCCAGATATTCTTGTCAATGCTGTAAATCTTCTCTTTAGTAGCTGTTATGGGTAGCTTCTTACTTTTAGCGTATTCAAGCTCTGACTCCCGCGAAGTCAAATGCCACTCCCGTAACGGCGCAACTATTTTAATGCGCGGATTAAGGATTTTAACCGTAGTATCGAAACGCACCTGGTCATTGCCTTTAGCAGTGCAGCCGTGCGCAATAACATTGGCTTTCTCTTTTTTTGCAACTTCAACCAGATATTTTGCAATTAATGGCCGCCCCAAAGCCGTAGAAAGCACATACTTTCCTTCATAAACAGCATTGGCCTTTAAGGACGGTAAAACAAACTGCTTGGCAAATTCCCAACGCAGATCTTTGATGTAAATTTTAGAGGCACCGCTGGCAATTGCCCTCTTTTTTAGATCAGAAGGGGAAAATTCACTCCCTAAATTGGCAGAAAAACAGACCACCTCATAACCTTTCTCTAGGAGATAGGCAATGCAACAGGAAGTATCCAATCCTCCAGAATAAGCAAGTACTATTTTTTTACTCATTTCTTTAATAGTTTAACTAAAATCGCTTTAGCAGCATGCAGGCGGTTCTCTGCCTGCTCAAATACTACTGAATTTTTACCGTCTATCACGCTATCAGTTATTTCCTGACCCCTGTGGGCAGGAAGACAATGCATTACAATACAATTTTTCTTTGCTAACTCTAAAATTTTATCATTTATTTGATAGTTTTTAAAAACTTTTTTTCGCAAGCTCTCCTCTTTTTCCCTGCCCATTGAAGTCCAAACATCAGTGTAAAGCACATCCGCTTCCTGTGCCGCAGCGCAAGCGTCAGTTGTCAACTCAATAGATGCGCCAGATTTTCGGCGAAAACTATGGGCCTGACTCACAATACTAGCTTGGGGAGCATACTTTTTAGGGGTAGCAACGACTAAATTACCTCCCAAAAGCGAAATCGCATAGATTAAAGAATTACAGACATTGTTGCCATCGCCGATAAACACCACTTTAATTTTCTTCGGGTCCTTTTTCGATTCTATGATGGTAACCACATCAGCTAATACCTGCGAAGGATGAAATAACTCAGTAAGACCATTGACTACTGGAATCGAAGAAAATTTTGCAAACTCTAAAACCGTCTTATGAGAAAAAGTACGCAGCACCACTGCATCAAGATAAAGCGAAATAGTCTTTGCCACATCAGATATCTTTTCACGCTCTCCCAGCTTTATCTCTTGGGGATTGTAATAAACAGCCTCTCCCCCCAGCTGAACAACCCCCACATAAAAGGCGGTCTTTGTCCGCAACGAGGGTTCTTGAAACAACAACCCCACACACTTACCAGAAAGCGCTCCCTTGTATTTTTGAGGGGCTTTCTTTATCTGAGAAGTAAGCTCACAAAGAGCCCTAATCTCTTGTGGAGAATAATCTTTTAAAGAAATAAAATGTTTTTTCATGGCGATTATTTAAAATTTTTAAAAATATCTCTTAAAACCTTAATCCCTTTATCCAACTCTTCTTTTTTAACGTTCAATGCCGGCAAAAGCCGCAATACATTGACATGGGTGTAATTTATAAGCACTTTTCTTTTAAGGGCTTCTTGAAATATTGGCTGTGCATTACCTTTAAGCTCTATCCCCAACATTAAGCCCTTGCCACGCACTTCTTTAATTACCCCAAATTCTTTCTTTAGCTTATTTAATTGATCAAGGAGATATTTGCCTTTTTTCTTCGTATTACTAAGAAGGTTTTCACTCTTTATTACTTTAAATACTTCTAATGCTGCCCGCGTAACCAAGGGGGAACCCCCAAAGGTAGAAGCATGCATGCCCGGTTTTATTAGATCAGATATTTTACGCTGCACTACAAATGCCGATATCGGCACCCCTGCTCCCAAGCCTTTGGAAAGAACCATTATATCAGGTATTATGCCGTATTGAGAATAACAAAAAAGTGAACCAGTCCTACCCATACCAGTCTGGACTTCATCCACAATAAAAAGAAGTTTGTTTTTATCGCAATAGGTCCTTAATTTCTTTATGTAATCTTTGTCGGCAACATTTACTCCGCCTTCACCCTGTACTAATTCTAATAACACCCCTACTGTTTTATCGTTAACCTTTTTCTTAAAATCCTCAAAATCATTGAAGCGTGCCTCACGAAACATCGGCAAAAGAGGCTTAAACGGAACTTTGTATTTTGCCTGACCAGTTGCAGAAAGCGCTCCGAATGTCCTGCCATGAAAAGAATTCTTCATGGTGATAATCTCATAGCGACCACGGTACTTTCCAAAAAGCCGGGAAAACTTTAAAGCTCCCTCTATTGCCTCTGCTCCGGAATTAGCAAAAAACACCTTCGAGGCAAAACTACTTTTTACGATTTCTTTTGCCAGCATCGCCTGCTCTTTAAAGAACAAATTATTCGGTAAATGAAGAAGTTTATTCGCCTGACTCCTTATTACCTTTACAATGCGGGGATGACAATGCCCTAAAATAGAAACTCCCCAGCCGGGAAATAAATCAAGGTAGCGTGCTCCAGCTTGATCCCAGAGCCAACTCCCTTTTCCTTTAGTAAATACCGGACCTACCCGGCTATAAGTAGGCAGAACAAATTGCTCAAGCATCTTTTTTGTATTTTGGGCACTCATTTTAACCTACGATTTCTGTTCCGATTCCTTTATCAGTAAATATTTCCAACAAAAGAGCGTGATGGATTTTAGCATCTAAAATATGAGCTTTGCCCACGCCCTCCCCAATCGCATGCACTGCCGCGCGCACCTTTGGAACCATACCTTCGGCGATTACGTTCTTTTCAATTAATTCCTCTACTTCAGCTGAAGTGATAGTGGGAATAAGAGAACTTTCTTCCTCTACATCTCGCATCACTCCCAAAACCTTAGTAAAAAGAACTAATTTCTCTGCTTTTAGCTCTGAAGCAAGAAAAAATGCCACATCATCAGCATTGATGTTAAAAAGCTGTCCTTTTTTAGATACTGCCAAGGGCGCGATAACTGGTATTGAAGTATTTAAAGCATCAGATAACTTTTTCTTATTATACTCAGTTACCTGGCCCACAAAACCTAAATCTTTATCACTCTTCTTTTTTTCTGCACAGAGTAATCCTTCAAGCCCCTTAAATCCTTTTGTTTTTACGCCATGCGCATTGACTTCGTTTGCAATTAAATCATTGAGCTTAGTGAGTTCTTCCTCAACCACCTTCAAAGTAGCTTTATTTGTCACCCTTATCCCATTAATAAACTCAACAGGAATCTCAAGAGCTTTAAGTTTCTCATTGATATGATGGCCGCCTCCATGAACTAAAAGAGGCTTTATTCCCGCAAAGCGTAAAAACGCAATGTCTTCAAGTACGGCTTTTCGCACCTTTTCTTCATCTAAGATTGAGCCTCCATATTTGATGACAAAAACCTTATCCTGAAACTTCTTAATATACGGAAGAGCCTCAATCAATACGTCTGCTTTTTTTATTGCTTCTTCAACCATATTCTTTAACTATACTCTGCATTAAGCTTTACATATTGAGGTGTTAAATCCGAGGTGTAGAAATTCCAGCTTGCCTTCCCCCTCTTTAAATCCACAGTGATTACTATCTCTCGCCTCTTTAAAGAAGTTGCTTTTATACAAATATTCTCATTCACCTTAATTCCGGCTTGCCCTAAAGCAGCGATGATCCTTCCCCAGTTTGCATCCTCTCCATAAAGGGCGCATTTAAAAAGAACTGAATTAGCAAGAGCAAGACCAGCCTGCTTTGCTTCCTGGGAAGTTTTTGCGCCCTGGATCTTAAGTTCTATGAATTTAGTTACGCCCTCGCCATCTTTAACTATCATTTTTGCTAACTCAAGGCAAACTTCTTTTAAACCCCTCTTAAAAGCATTCAACTGGGTCTTCTTAAGCGCTACTTTGCCGCTGGAAAGAATAAATACAGTATCATTAGTGCTGGTGCAGCCATCAACGCTGATAGAGTTAAAGCTTTCCTCTATTACCTCTTTAGCGATTTGCTTTAGAAAAGAGCGCGACACTTTAGCGTCCGTAAGTACAAATCCTAACATTGTTGCCATGCGAGGACAAATCATGCCTGCTCCCTTGGCAAACCCTAATATTCTAACCGGGCCTACTTCCCGTAAAGAGATCTTCTTAGCTGTATCAGTAGTAAGAATACTGGAAGCAAACTTATAGACATCGGTTTCTAAACCATTTAAGAGATGCCCAAAACTCTTTATGATTTTATTCCTAGGAAGATTTTTGCCAATAACGCCGGTTGAAGCAAAAAGGATATTTTTCTTCTGCACCCTCAATTTCTTCGCTAAACTTCCTATGATCTGTTCAGTATCCTTAAGGCCTTTTGTATGCGAGAAACAATTAGCATTGCCGCTATTAACCAAAACCGCCTTAATGGGGTTATTGATATTTTTTTTGCTTACTGTTACCGAATATGAAGGATTAACATTGGTCGTAAAGAAACCTACTGCGCAACATGAATCCTTTGAATAAATTAATCCTAAGTCTGGCTTACGTCGCTTTATCCCGCAATGTATTCCGGAAAGAAGAAACCCTTGAGGAAGATTCATGGCAGTCCCTGGGCCTCATCCAACCCCAGCATGATGTTCATATTCTGCACAGCCTGACCTGATGCTCCTTTTATCAAATTATCAATCACCCCCACCACAACCAAAGATTTGCCGTCGGTCTCAAACCCGATATCGCAAAAGTTTGTTTCAACGACATCTTTAAGTTGCGGCAAGCTGTCTTTAAATATCCTCACGAAAGGCTCATCCTTATAATACTTTGCATAGGCATTATAAATATCGTCTTTGGTGAGTTTATTGGCTAAATCAGCATATACTGTTATTAAAATCCCCCGTTCTGCCGGAATAACATGAGGGCTAAAACGCACTAAGATGTCTTCTCCTGCAACCTCAGAAAGAATCTGGTTTATTTCCGGTAGATGCTGGTGCCCAAACAGTTTATAACCAAAGAGGTTTCCGTTTAAATGGGCATAGTGATAATCCAAAGAAGCCTTTCGTCCTGCGCCAGTTATGCCTGACTTAGCATCGATAATCACATTATTTATCAATTTCTCCTTTAACAGCGGGGCAACACTTAATATCGATACTGTAGGATAACAGCCCGGGTTAGCTATTAATTTTGCTTTCTTTATCTTATCCCGATAAAACTCAGGCAATCCATATACTGCAGCGCTGACATTTTCGGGGTCCTTATGCGAAACTCCATAGAATTCTTTATAAACCCCTAAATCTT
>CP070684.1:659137-727877 GCA_020352775.1 Candidatus Omnitrophota bacterium | reverse complement strand
AAGCTCTTCTTTAATCAATTTCTGTGAAATCTCAATAAAAGTAGTGCGTGAAATACCTGCGGAGAAAATCTCTTCACGTAGCGCCTCCTCTCTTTCTTCGATCTCCTTTGCCAGCCTTATCTCTTCATCGCGGGAAAGAAGAGGTATTTGGCCCATCTGCTTAAGATACATCTTTACCGGGTCATCTACCGGCATTGAAGTGCTGGGCGCTTCCTTGACACCTTTATTCCTTTTCCAATCTTCAACTTCTTTTTCTTCCAGAATTGCGATTTTCTGTTTATCCAGACAGTCAAAAACAGCATCGAAATCCTGCGCTACGTTTATCTCTTCAGAAAGAAAATGGTTAATCTCATCGTAGGTAAGATAGCCCTTCTTTTTACCCAGGGTAATCAATTGCTCGATGCTTCTTTCCAATAATTTTTTCTTAACCATTCCCTGCCTCACTTTTTATTTTTCCATATTCACTAATTAATACTTTCAATTTTTGACGGTCTCCAATTTGCTCGGCCTGTCTTATTTCCTCTTTTAACCTGTTCTTAAACACTTTTATCCTTCTCTGGCGCATCTTCAGTAGCGCTCCTTTAAGAAATTCTTTTTCCAAAGGAATGTTGTCATCCATTAAGACACTGGAGATAAACCTGCTTATTTCTTTATCTTCAATCATGGTCAAAAGCTCCTGCGGGCGATTGCTTAGTCTTTCTATATTTAACGATAAATAAGAAAATGTCTTTCTGGCCAAATCAGAAATAAAATCTTCCTCCTTCACGTTCTTTTTAATAAGCGCCCGAGCTCCTTGATTGCTCACCATAAATTTAAGGAGCGTTTTTTCCGTGAGCGAAAGCGGCTCTCTTTTGCCCAATTGCTGCGGGGGCTGCCAATTTCTAGTGCCTGGAGTGCTATTTATCTTTCTTAATTCCGCAATAAGTATTTCTTCCTTTACTTTTAGCGCCTGGGAAAGCTTTTTTATGTATTCGTGCTTTTCGATTTCACTCTTTAATTTTTGCAGGCTGCCAAGCAATTCTTTAGCAATCTTTGTTTTTCCTTCAATACTTTCAACATCGTATATTTTTTTTAAAACTCCCATTTTATAATCAAAAAAATCCTGCGCCTCACTCAATGCTTTTGAAAATGCCTCATTGCCTTTTTTTCTCACAAAAGAATCAGGATCAAAACCTAGCGGCAGCTTTGCGACTTTTATCTTAAGCTCATTCTCAAGAAGTAAATCCAGGGTGCGCATCGTAGCCATTTCCCCGGCCTTATCGGAATCAAACACCAAGATAACATTGGATGTGTATCTGCGAATATATTTGATTTGCTCAACAGTAAGAGCAGTGCCACTGGAAGCAACGATATTGCGGGTGCCACGCATAAAAGGAATAATCATATCCAGATAACCCTCTACCACAATCACCGCATCATTTTTTATAATATCGTCTTTAGCAAAATTAAGACCGAAGAGCTGGTTTCTTTTGCTGTAAAGAGGGTTCTCTAAAGAATTAATGTATTTAGGCACTCCAGAGATATTCTTCCAGATCCTACCCCCAAACCCTATAGGCCGGGAGCGAATGTCAAAAATAGGAAATACAATTCTTTCTCGAAAAAGGTCCTTAAAGCCGCTTCGTTGAGAAATAACTAACGAGGCCTTCTCCAGTGCTTGGAGGCTAAAGCCTTTTTTGCGCATATGTCCCAGAAGGAGATTGCTAGTGCAAGCATACCCTATGTGAAACTGAGCAATTGTTTTTTCTGCAATCCCTCTTTCTTTTAAGTATTTTAATACCGGCTTTGCTGCCTCCTCTTTTAGGAGACAATTCTGGAAAAATTGCATCGCCTCAGATACCGCCTCATAGAGCCTGGGTTTAATCTTATCTTTGTCGCTGCGCTCATAAGGTATATTGAGTCCCTGGCGTTTAGCCAATATTTCTACTGCTTCCACGAAACTTACCTTTTCATGCATCATGAGAAACTGAATAATACCTCCTCCCTCGCCGCAACCGAAACAATGAAATATCTGCTTCTGGGGGCTTACCATAAAAGAAGGAGTTTTTTCCCCGTGAAAGGGACAAATAGCCTTGAAATTCCTGCCTGATCTTTTTAAGGGAATATAAGCAGAAATCAATTCCACAATATCTGTTCTGGTCTGAATTTCGTTAATAAATCCCTGCGGTATCATAAAAAGCTATTTTCCTTTTTTCCGAGAAAATCTTCTAAAACCGGAAAACTCATAAATTTTTAATTTCTCTTTGCTGCTTAAATAATCCAGCAAGATATTCATGCCAAGATTATCGGATGCAATGTGGGAGGCCACAATGACATTAATGCGAGCTTCTTTGCATTTCTTAAAGTGCGCCTCTGACTGATGCATAGCAATGATCGTATCAATTCCCGAAGAGGCTAATTTTTCATAAATCCCCACCGGGCCCTCTGTTCCTCCGGTAAACTCATAGTAAATCTTCTTAACTCTGGAGCTCTTGTTTCCAATCACGATTTTAGGAGGATTGTTATTTTTGGCTGTGTCGCGATACTCCGGGATAGTATAAAGAATGTCAACGATCTCACCCAAAGTTTGAGGTTTAGCTTTATCCATTGTTTCTTTGACATACTGATAAGCTAAATTATCTGCTGGTGTATGTGCACACAAAAAGGAGATATTTAAAAATCTTGCAATGTCTACGCTGCGCTGGTGGTTGGCGGCGCTAACCCGCCTTTCCACTTCGCCCTTTCTTTCTGAAAGTAAACTTTCTGAGGCACTCATGCCCACTCCATGCTGGGCAAAAATATCCGCCTGCACATCCATGACTTCATAAAAATGAGCATAGGCGCGGCCCGCAGGATGATGTGAGACCACCAAATCAACAGGCATATTTCTATTCTTTAATCTATCCACCAGAAGCAATTCTTCTCCTCCAACATCGATTCCAACAATTATCGATTTTATATTCTGTTCCGGATCGCCGTGTAAAATACGCGTATCAGCAAAAGGGTTAACCAGCGAGTCTAAATCGAATAGCTCTTTTTTGTTCTTATCCAGCCTCTCGTATTCCTTTTTTCTTTTCTTAAGAAGCTCATCAATCTCTTTTTTGGAACGTATATCTGCCTCAAGCCCCTTCTTCACTACTTCCTGATAAAAACTTTTCAGCTTCATAGTAATTTTGTACCTCCTTATTTGCTTCCACCTTTAGCTCAGGTACTGATTTTTTAAAAATCTCAGCCGATACCAGATATATTTTAGGGGCAGCATTTTTTAGTGCTCTGAGAGCTAATCCTTCATAGTATTTCGGATTTAGCGGCGAAATAGAAAAAAGATAAAGAGCGGTACTGCCCAGAACTATGAATCTTAAAATCCCCATAAAAAATGAGATCCAACGCTGCACCAAACTGTTGTTTTCCCTTTCAAAAAGAAGCCCTGCAATTTTAGCTACAAGATAAAATGCTGTTTTTGCTCCTAGGAAGATAAGAATAAAAGCGGCCAGAGCAAAATATTTCTGGCCTACCAAAGGTAAATTAACTTCTATAGTTTTTGCGAGTTGGGGATAAAAATGAAATGCAAGGACTGACCCACAAAAAATCCCCCCCAGCCGGAAGGCTTCTCTTAAAACACCCTGGATGATAGCAATATAAAGTATTCTTAGACAGACGATTAGAAAGACAAAATCTATTAATGCAACCCTTTTGATTACTTCCATTTATATAAATATTGTTATTAGTATATAACATATTAAATATTAAATGTCAAGAAAGCGTTTACATTTTATAAACAAAAGAGCGTCTCCAGGAAGAAAATTTACACATCTCATTGCTGCCCAGATGGTTGTAAACCAAGAGTCCGTGCTTGCCGGACGAGAAATATATTGATTTTTACTCCTCTATATGGTAAGTTAAAATCGATGAAAAAACCCCTGGTTCTCTTCATTACACTTTCTATATTAGCCCTGCCGCTCCTGGCTTCTGGCCAAACAAACATAAAAATACTCACTGTAAAAGAGCACCTTATCAACCCCGTTACTGCTGACTACATCGAACGAGGCCTAAAAAAAGCAGAGACAGAAAATTCTATCCTCATTCTTAAAATAGATACTCCGGGTGGACTTCTTAAGTCCACGGAAAAAATTGTAAAATTGCTCCTAAACTCCCCTGTCCCTGTAATTGCTTATATCCATCCCAAAGGAGGCAGAGCAGCCAGTGCCGGAGTATTTATCAGTTATGCAGCTCATATCTTTGCCATGAGCCCCTCAACTCATCTGGGTGCAGCCCATCCTGTAATAGGAGGGGGCAGCTGGGGTACCCTGGGCCAAGAAACAAAAGATAAAATCATAAATGATACCCTGGCCTGGGCAGAAACAATAGCCACCCAAAGAAACAGGCCCTTTTCCTTTATAAAAGAAGCCATTGAAGAAAGCACTTCCATTACTGAAAAAGAAGCACTCAAAGAAGGGGTGTGTGATTTTATTGCGCAGGATCTAAATGACCTTCTTAAAGAAATAGATGGTGAAACCGTAATTACCGCTAAAGGTGAAACAAAGATTTCCATTAAAAGCTCCTCCATTGAAGAAATTCCACTTACTAAGCGCGAGCAATTTCTTCATATGGTCATAGAACCAAATATTGCCTATCTGCTGTTGACCTTAGGATTCTTGGGGCTGCTTTTTGAAATCACCCATCCTGGTTTTGGCGTTCCGGGGGTTATTGGTCTTATATTCTTGATTCTTGCTTTTTATGCTTTTAGTGTCCTTCCCATAAACTATGCCGGAGTAGCGCTCATTATCTTGGGAGTGCTTTTTTTAGACATCGAAGCATTCACGCCTACTTTTGGAATATTTACTTTAGGGGCAGTGATTTCTCTCTTTTTTGGCTCGGTGATGCTCTTTAATCAACCTTTGCTTATAAAGGTTTCTTTTAAAGTGTTTGCGCCGGTTATTATATTCCTGGCAGCTCTGACTATATTTCTTCTAAAGAAAGTAATCTCAGCTCAATTAGTAAAATCCCGTGTAGGAAAAGAAGGGTTATTGGCCGAAGAAGGTATTGCTCAAACCCATATTCATAAACAAGGAAAAGTCCTTATCCATGGTGAGCTTTGGAATGCTTATTCTTTAGAGCCTATAAAAAAGGGTGAAGCAATCATAGTAGAAAATATCAAGGGTCTTAAGTTATTGGTAAAAAGAAAGGAGGAACAATGAGTAGCACTCTAATTCTAGTTCTGGTTGCAGTGGCCTATTTATTTAACTGTATAAAAATTATACAAGAATATGAACGCGCTGTAATATTTCGGTTAGGAAGGGTACTGAGAGAGCCCAAGGGCCCAGGGATATTTTTTATTCTCTGGCCCATTGATAGACTCGTTAAGCTGTCGCTACGCACCATCACTTTAGACGTTCCTCCTCAGGACATCATCACCAAAGATAATGTTTCCGTAAAGCTAAACGCAGTGGTTTATTATCGCGTAATGGACCCCATAAAAGCAATAGTTGAAGTAGAAGATTATGACTTTGCCACTTCACAGATTTCACAAACCACTTTAAGAAGTGTAGTGGGCCAGGTTGAGCTCGATGAACTTCTTTCAAACCGGGAAAAAATAAACTCTTCTTTGCAGGGAATTATTGATAAACAAACCGACCCCTGGGGGATAAAAGTATCGGTAGTTGAAGTAAAACATGTTGATTTACCGGATGAGATGCGCCGGGCAATGGCACGCCAGGCAGAGGCAGAGCGTGAGCGTCGCGCAAAGGTAATCGCAGCCGCGGGAGAACAACAAGCTGCGGATAAGCTAAAAGAGGCTGCCACAATAATTGCTCACCACCCCATGGCGCTTCAGATGAGATATCTTCAAACTCTGGTTGAGATCTCTTCAGAAAAATCATCGGTGGTAATAGTTCCGGTACCAATTGATCTCTTTCGCGTCTTTATGGAGAAGAAATAGCTTCGAGTAAGCAATACATATTCTGGCCAATATCTTTATACCTAACAGTGATTGAAAAGAAATTTGCAATCGCACTAAGTGAAAAAAGCGGTGAGGATGCAGCCAAGGAAATATCTTTGAAAATAAAGTCTGTGTTTCCTCGCGCTGTAAAATACGTAATTGTATTCTTTACTCCTCATTACCAAGCGCACAATATCGCAAAAACACTGCAATTCACCCTCAATCCTGAAGGCCTCTTTGGCATAACCTCTCCTCTTTTAATTTTTGAAGGACGACTCATAGAAAAAGGTATTATTGCCTGGGCAATTAACAAAAGGGAGGCACGCTTAAAGGGGGCGGTTTTAAAAGAAAGCCCTGGTCAGCTTGATTCCTGGCTAGGCAATACCCTTAAAGAATTTAAGGGCAAGAAGAAAAATCTTTTAAGTCTTTTCTCTGGACAGGGTCAGCGCCTTCAATGCCTAAAGGAATTAAATTCGGCTACTGCCCAAGGATTAGATATAATTGGGGCAGGATATATAAAAAAGGGTACTGCTACCTATCTGCAGATAGCAAATGCCGCTTCTGAGGGAGCCTTAAACATTATAAGTAAAGGCTTAAACATAAATGCCTTTCGTTTAGAAGGGTATCTGCCTTTAGGAAAGCCTTTTGTCATCACCAAAATATTGGGCAAAAGTGAGATAATCGCAGAAATAAATGCAGAGCCTGCAATAAATATCTATCGCCATTACCTCCAAGAAAAGTTTGAAACTTTTAAAAATAAACGGCTTTTTCTTTATTATCCTTTGGGCATAGAAGAAAATGGAAAAACGCGTTTAGTAAGTATCCGGGATTATCTTGAAGATGGTTCGCTAGTGTGTACCGGAACCGTAAAAGAAGGAGACAGCGCCCAAATTTTACTCTTGCACCCAGATTCTTTCCTTGAATCCCTTAAAAAAGAATTAAATGCAATGGGAAAAAGTAGTGAGGGAGTCGCATTTATGATAAACTCTCTTATACGAAAGAAAATATTAACACCCGCTGCTGCCGAAGAAGAGCTGCGCTGGGTAAGAAAATATCTGAGTGAACAATTTTTATTTCTGGGAATTTATGCAGATTATTCTTTTTTAGCTGACAAAAAAAACAAAGAAATTGAAATTGAAGCGGCAAGTTCATTAATGACATTATGGACTTAAACTTATCTATTATAGCCCTGATCCTTACTTTTTTACTGGCATTAGTACTCCTCTTTCTTCTTATTGTTAAAACCAGAAACGCTTCTGTCCTTAAAAATAAAGTAGGGAAACTTTCCCGCACTATCACAGAATTAGATAATCAAACAAAGCTGATCATAAAAAGTGATATGGAGTTAAAGCTTTCCCAGGATGAGGTTGAAGATAAACTGCAAAAGTTAGCCTTTCTTAGAAATCTCATTCTTTCTTCGATACGGATTCTAGATAAAGACGCGCTCTTTTCACAAATAAATGAACGTATCATAAACGCGCTCGGCTTTAAAAAAGCTCTCGTTCTGGATTTTGTTACTTTAGAGAAAAAACTTAATATTGATTTTACGAATCAAGAAGCGCAGCTAGTAATTGATTTTATCTCCCGCAACAAAAAAGCATTTCTGGCTACGCCTTTTATCTCCTGCGATTCACAAATATGTAAAGACCTTGCCTTAAACCTTAAAACCTCCGCTATTTTTTTAGGAGCCTTGCGCGCCCAAGCAGATATTCACGCAGTCTTTATCGTCTCTGACCCTCTACCCCACGCTGAGATAAGACGCGAAGAAAAAAGCGTGTTTTCAATTATTTGCATGTACCTAGGGCAATGCCTTGATAATATTAAGTTGTTTGAAGAGTTGTATCTGGCAAAAGAAGAGTTAGAAAAGAAAGTAAAAGAACGCACCCATGAGCTGGTTAAGAGTTTAAGGAAAGTGGAAATGGTAAGCAAAATGAAAACTGATTTTATTTCCAGCGTATCACACGAATTAAGAACGCCTCTTACTTCCATTAAAGGCTTTGCCAGACTCCTGGTAGGAGAAGAATTCGGCGGGTTACCTGAGCAAGCTAAAAAAAGTTTAGATAAAATAGATACCAACGTGAATAAACTCGTGGATATGGTGAATTTATTATTAGATATCTCCCGTATCGAGTCCGGAAAGACCGAGGTAAAAATCGCGCCTCAAGATATCATACAGGCAATTAAAGAAGTGGCAGATTTACTTTCTCCTCAAATACATGCAAAGAAACTCCAGTTTTTTCAGGAAACCCCTAAAAGCCTGACGGTTTTAATGGATAAAAACCTTATTGAACGGGTCCTCACCAACTTAATCAATAACGCTATTAAATTTACTCCTGAAGGCGGAAAAATCACAGTAAAATGTGCTGTCGAAGATAGCAGCGCAAACATCTCAATCTCTGATACTGGAGTAGGAATTGCCAAGGATGAAACAGAAAAAATATTTCAGGAATTTTACCGTTCAAAAACTGCCGGCACGGTAACCGGTAGTGGTCTGGGCCTTGCATTGGTAAAAAGAATTATCGATACTCATAAAGAAAGAATCTGGCTTGAGTCTGAACCAGAAAAAGGAACAACTTTTTATTTTACTCTTAAATTAGCAAAAAATGTTTAAACTAAAAATTCTTGTCGTAGATGATGACCCCGATATTCGTGACCTTATCACGCTCACTTTAGGAAAAGACTATACGGTGTTAGAAGCCGAAAACGGCACCCAGGCTCTGGAGAAAACCAAAAAAGAAAAACCAGATATTCTTATTTTAGACTACAGCCTCCCTGATATTGACGGCACAGAAATTTGTAAAACGCTGCGCAAGAACCGCCACTTTCTGCATACCCCAATATTGATGCTTACAGGAAAAACTGAAGTAGACGATAAAGTAAAAGGGCTTGAAGCCGGGATAGATGACTATATGATAAAGCCTTTTGCTCCACAGGAGCTGGTTGCGCGCATCAAAATGCTTTTGCGCCGCGCTAATATCCATTTAGACGCAAACCCTCTTACCCGCCTACCAGGAAACACAACCATAAACCGCTTTCTTGAGGAAAAAATAAAAACCAGCGAACAGTTTGCCGTGCTTTACATTGATCTGGATAATTTTAAAGCTCTCAACGACTATTACGGATTTGAGCGTGGAGATCGCCTCATCAAAAACACTGCTCACCTATTAATAGAATGTGTTCATACCAAAGGAACCCCCACCGATCTTGTGGGACACATTGGCGGTGATGATTTTGTGATACTTACCTCTGTTGAGACTGCCGAAGGCCTAGCCAAAGAAATTATTGCTAAGTTTGATGCCATCGCCCCGCAGTTTTTCGATGAAGCAGAAAGGGCCACAGGCTACATTGAAACAAATGGAAGAGATGGATTAGTGCACAAATTCGGTTTTCCTACCATCTCCATTGGAATCATTACCAATAAAGAGCAAAAATTCAACCATCTTGCTCAAGTCTCTGGCCGCGGCGCAGAGGTAAAAAATCTGGCTAAAAAATTTCCTCAGAGTAAATACATTTTAGACAGAAGAACTGCCTAAAAATATTGCGTAAATAACCGATGTGTGATATAAATATCTTCCTTTATGCGAGGGTGGCGGAACGGCAGACGCACTAGCTTGAGGGGCTAGCGGTTGAGAAACCGTAGGGGTTCAAATCCCCTCCCTCGCACCAATCCTACTATTCTTCTATGGCTAAGATTATTTTTTTAGGAACGGCTTCAAGTATTCCTACCAAAGACAGAGATAATACCGCCTTTGTCTTTATCCACAAAAGTCAAACTTTCCTAATTGATTGTCCGGGGGCAATTGTACACAAGCTCTTAAAGGCAAATGTCGATTTTAAGAAATTACAGAATGTAGTCATCACTCATGAGCACCCAGATCACATCTATGGAATTATTTCTCTAATTCATACCCAAGCTGGGCTCAATGACCGTTTAAATATCTTTACCAACAATCGCTGCAAAAAGATCGTTGAAAGCTTGCGGGCATTATTTAATCTCGATAGGGATAAGTTTCCTCAAATACACTACATCGATGTATTCAAAAAGAATCCTTTTTATTCTAAAGACGGCCTGAGGCTAAGCAGCATAGAAAATAAGCATATGCAGGGCTCTTTCGGAGTAAAGTTTAGCTCTGGAAAGAAATCATTATTTTATACCTCAGATACCTCCTTTTCTGCCTCGATGATAGAAAAAGCAGGAAAGCTAAATTATCTCATTCACGATTGTACTGGGCCCTCTTCCTCCTTTTCCCCTGGTTCCAAAATAAATTTAATGCACACCGATTCAAAAACGCTTAGTGAATACCTTAAAGATAAGCCTGACACAAAGCTTATTCCAGTTCACTTTCTCCTCTTAAAAAAGGGTGAAGAGAAACGAATCCGCGCTGAGCTTAAGCCTTTAGGAAAAAGATGCGTCTTTGTAAAGGATTTTGAAGTTGTGCGGCTCTAGAGAGCTATTCGAGCTGAAGATCTCCCCAGAGAAAGATTTTTCCTTCCAGGGCGATTAATACTCCATTGATAAAGGGACTTTTTTTGGCAACATCAAAAACTCTTTCTATATCCTCTTCTTTCTGGATACGATTAGTAAATGCAGTGGCAAAACCATCTGCAATAACTGCGTTCTTGGCAAGGACAGTTACTAAATCCGCTTTTCCAAAACTTAAACTATGTCCGAACTGGCCTGAAGAAGATGCGATACCGAAAGAAGATTCATTTCCTTTAATTTTTAACTGCAATGAGGGCTGCTTAAAATCTTTTCCTAAATATAACCCGACCTTCTTATCTTCCACTATTTTGAAAAATATATCTCCTCCATTTTCTACAATAACTTCGTTGGCATAACCGCAAAGCTCATTTCCTACATACTGGGCAATGGCCCCAGCAACCGAAGAGAAAGGACCAATACCGGTAATGCGTGAGCATTCAATCATATCTTTTATGATCGCGGGGGCTTTGCTATCATCTTGCAGAGGGGAAAGAGATGACATAAAACGGGGATTATTCTTTATATAACATGCGATCTCTTCGTAGTATTTTTTTAATATTTTCTCTACAACAGATTCGTCAATTTCTTTGTCGCTAGATATATAGAGGTCACTTTCCTGATAAGAAATCTCCAGGTTAAATTTAGAAGATATCTGCTTACGGTAAAATCTCTCTTGATACATCATCATTAAAATTTTCTAGGCTCTCTCGTGATACTCCGATATCAGCCACAAAGATCTTACCACAATAATTTGGTCCTTCACCCAAGAAGAATCCCTCTTTGGGAGCAATAAAGGTTACGGTGTAATCTGCTTTTATCGCTTTACCTAAGGGTTTCCCTTCATCGGGATAAAGTCCTGATGGAATATCACAAGCCACAGCCGTCTTAGCGCTTTTGTTTATAATATCAATTACTTCACAAAGAAACGGAGAAACTTCTCCTTTAATGCCAATTCCTAAAATTCCTTCAAGAATCCACTTGCAGTTGTTAACCAAAGAAGATAATTGCCCTAAACCTTGCTGATATATATTATGGATGCGAATCCCACTTTTTTCTAAAGTTTCTTTCTGAAATAACGCCTCTGGCCCTAGCTCTTTTTCACTCGCAATTGCAACTTTAACTTTATAGCCAGAACTTAGCAGTTTCCTTGCACAGCTTAAAACATCGGCACCGTTATTTCCTCTGCCCGCAACCACTAAAATTTCTTTTCCTAATTTTAAATTATCAACTGCTTTGAAAAGATTACTAGAAGCATTTTCAATTAAAGTGCGTTCACTAAGCCCCATCTTTCTGGCATTTTCTTCAAGCCTGCGTATCTCTTTGACTGCTAAGCTCTTTAGCGCTAAGTGAGCTTTTTCTTTTACTTCTTCAAGGCCTTCTTTGTTCATATCCAAAATACAGGCGTCTTTTCTTTTTCTGATTTTTTCTAAAAAAGGATCTTCTATTACAGAAATTGTCCCTAAAACTTTCTTTTTATCTAAGAGCTTAGGCACTACTTCTTTAAACCTCTCTGAAAACAACTCCATCTTACCCAGTTCATCGATGATGACGAATTCACACTTACTTTCCAAAGCTTCCTGTAATTGGACTACTGCCACAGAATCAAAAACCTCTATATCTACGCCGTATTTTGAAACTTTGTAAGGGGATTTAAAATCTTTGTGGGCAAACACTGCTTCTTTACCTTCAAGGGTGCTAACCTTAAACCCCGTGCGCTCGCTGCCCTGGCGTATCTCCTCAGTAAAAAATCCTTTGGAATTAGGAATGTAATTTAGGAGTGATTTAATAAGGGTGGTTTTCCCACAGGAGGGCCGCCCTGTAAGAAAAAGATGCATTTCTACTGCGTATCTTCTTTTTTCTTTTTTTTCCTGAATAAATCCAGGAATCTATCTTCGTATTCTTTGTAGATATTCCAGCGGTCCAGTTCCGCCTTTAGTTTGCTGGCAGCGCTGATATCTTCCTGCGCTTCCTTAAAAAGCTTTTCTATTTTTTCCCGCGCTGACTGCGGTAGCTTAGTATAGGCCGCAAGGTCCTTTTTTATCTTATCAATATCTTCATCGCTTAACGGAGTGGGACCCTCTTCTTTAACAGCTTCTCCTTTTAAATAACTAATGAGCTTATCAATCTCAGCCTCGATGAATTTGGCGCGCTGCTCTAAGGGTGAAAGGTTTAAATTAAGCTTCAGATAATCATTCACCACTTTTAAGATGTTGGCGCAGGCTCTGGGGTTTTCAATCTGGACAGTATAAAAGGGGATTTCCCCTAAAAGGCAGGCTCCCTTTAGACCTTTATGTTTTGCCACCCCAACCACGATCCCGTTAAGCCCACTGATCTGGCCTTCTTTTAAAACCTTCAAGTTAAACTTGGAAAGACGTTTAGCCACCTCCTCGTGTGTAGCCGCAACCCAAACTGCAGGATCCACCTTATGGTCGATAGGTTCAGGCTTGGCAGCAAAAGTAAAAAGAAACTTGGCTTTAAAACGGGCCACAAAGCCTATAATCGCGCTTGAAAGCTCCTCGGCGTGCTCTAATGGAGGCTGGGCTTCTCCTAAAAAAAGAATAATATCCGGATGGTTTTTGCCTTTTGCATAATAAAAGAATCCCGCGGGAAGTGAAGGAATGTCTAAAACTCCTTTTTCTACTGAAATCGCGGCGGGCTTAAAGTATTCCGCTGCTTCCAGCTTAGCAAACATCTTAAACCCCATTACTTCCCGTAAAAAAAGCGCAGAGCGATAAGCCACCTCCCCCATCCCGGGCCAGGCCGCAATCACAATAGGCTCTTTTAATCTTGGACTAGAAATTTGCCTAATCATCGTAAATAATTTACCATAACATTACCAAAAGACAAGGCCGGATTAGCGATTTTTGCTTTTACACAAGTATTCTAAGAATTGCTTGATTCTTCTTTCCTCGCCTATATCCTTTGGAAAATAATACCTCTTTTTAGCTCCATAATCCTGCTCTACATAGCCCCCATAGCTATGGGGGTATTTGTAATCTTTGGAGTGTGTTTTTATGTGTTGGGGGACTTCGTTGGTTTCTTCCTCTTCAATGTCTTCCTGGGCTCTTTTTAGTGCCATATATGAGGCGTTTGACTTTGGTGAAGCCGCT
This sequence comes from Candidatus Omnitrophota bacterium, assembly GCA_020352775.1. GTDB lineage: Bacteria > Omnitrophota > Gorgyraeia > Duberdicusellales > 4484-171. Next base: position 714,370 of record CP070684.1, on the reverse strand, counting down.
AAATATATCGTGGTGTGCGCCAGGTTAAGCTGCGCTTCTGGCATTCCTACAAATTCTACTGCTTTAAAACAACTGGTGGCAAGCACTAATGCAAAAGGATTGGCATTGCCGACGTCTTCAGAGGCCAAAATCACCAGGCGACGAGCAATAAAGCGAGGGTCTTCTCCTGCCGCAAGCATTTTTGCAAGCCAATAAAGGGCACTATCAACATCACTGCCCCTAATTGACTTAATGAATGCCGAAATCGTATCGTAATGATAAGAGTCCTTTTTATCATAAAAAACATTCTTCTGAATGCTTTCTCTGGCGACCCCTAAATCTATCACAATCTTATTATCATCCCTGGCTGTGGTGCTTATTACTCCAATTTCTAAAGCGTTTAATGCTTTTCTGGCATCACCGCTTGAAAGAGTGGCGATATAATCCAAAGCATCCTCATCTGCCTCCACCAAAACACTACCCCAATTATTTTTATCCTTTACGGTTCTATCTAAAATAAAAAGAATATCTTCTTTTGTTAAGGGCTTAAATTTAGCAACCAGGGAGCGGGAAATAAGTGAAGGAATGAGATAATAGGAGGGGTTATAAATTGTGGCGCCGACCAGATGAATACTGGCAAGTTCTGTATCAGGAATTAAAGCCTCTTGCTGCAGCTTATTAAACCGGTGAATTTCATCAATAAAAAGAACTTCTTTTTTTCCTTCTTTGCTAAATCGATCCCTGCCCCGGGCAATTATCTTCTTTATTTCAGCTACTGAAGAAAATGCTGCGTTTATATACTCAAAATCCGCCCCCAGCTCTTTGGCTACAATGAATCCCAGGGTAGTTTTCCCACATCCCGGAGGACCCCACAGAATCAACGAAGGCACTCTCTTAGAAGTGATGGCCCGGCGCAGGAGCTTTCCCTCTCCTAGCACATGACTTTGTCCCACAAATTCTTCCAAATCATGAGGCCTTAGCCTTACTGCTAAAGGAACGTTTTCGCTTGCTGAGTCTTTCATTTTGATTTTTAAAGGGTTTTATTAGGGCGGCAATTACAAGAGAAAAACCCCACCATTAGTCCGGGCAGGTGTGCCGCATACAGTCCGTAGCTCACACACGTGGGCGCTGCATCCTTCTCGCCTCAACGAGGGGAAATTTAGCCCCCTTACATATGTTGTTGGCTGTAGCGCTCATACCTGCCACGCGACAGGTAGGGTTCAATTTTATTATAACATCTGTGGTGACGATTTTCAAGGAACCGCGCCCTTTGTAATTAACCGTTTTCGCCCTTTATCGTAAAATTATTCCCTCTTGGGTGTGTAAATCTTCTCTTATTCCGGTATGGAGAGCATCGACTTCGCTTGAGGTAAGAGTTCTGTCTTTGGATTGATAGAAAACCCTCAATGTAAAGGCATGGTAATCTGAAGATATGTCCTTACCTCTATATTCATCCACAATACGCATATCAACCAGAAACTCACCGGCTTTTCTTTCTACTGCAGCCCTGATTTTGGCAAACTTCTTATCTCTTCTTAGGGCAATACTGATATCGCGTGATACTGCCGGATACAGACTGTAAGACCGGTATGCTATTTCTTTTCTTTTCTCTTTCAATACCCCCACCTGGAGCTGGGCAAAAAGTAAATCCTGCTTTAAATCAAAATCTTTCTTTGTTTTCTCATCGAGCTTACCCAGAAGTCCCGCCTTCTCAGAATTGATATAGATTCCTAATGCATTACTAAGGTGCGCTTGAGGCTCTGGGCGTAAATCCATACCTTCGATGTTTAGATATTTGAAAATCTCTTCCACTAAACCTTTGAGGCAAAAGAGGGTATTGGCTTGGCCACTAAGCCCAATAGCAAGCACTGGTTTCTCGATAAAGGATTCTTTCTGGTGAGAGTAAATGTTAGCAATTTCAAAAAAGCGTAAATCTTTTTGGTTGCGGTTTAAATTATTGCGAATGCTTTTTATCATTCCCAAAAGAAGACTGGTGCGCATTGCGTTTTCCTGGGCGCGAAGAGGATTGAGCAACAAAATGAAATCCTTCTGACCCAAATTAGCCAGCTCCTGGTCAGCCTCAATGCTATAAGTAATAATCTCTCTTAAACCCAACGATGCCATAAATGTCCTCAGCTCATTTTTGAAGCGATACAGAAATCCTGGTTCGCTGACAGAAAAAGAACTTTCATCTCGAGGTACAAGAAACGGAATACAGGGAGCGATTCTGTCATAACCATAAATACGCACAATCTCCTCATATACATCAACCTCATCTTCGAAATCAAAACGAAAACGTGAAGGCAACACAGATATTTTATCTTTCTGAGATTTTAGGATTTCAAAATCAAGATTGGTAAGTATCTTTTTTATCTGAGTTGATGATATCTCCTCTCCCAGATAGTCAGCAAAGCGCTTTAAATCAACCGTGAGTTTTTTACTTTTTATGATCGGCTTTTTACCCGCCTCTGCATAACCGGTGAATCTGCCGCCACCCAACTCTTGCATAAGACGAGAGCTCTCCACAGAAGCATATTCTAGATAATCAGGATGAACTTTGCGCTCAAAACGATAGGATGACTCCGTATCAATTCCCGCAGCGCGGCGGGAACGTCTTACGGTAAGAGGTGAAAAAATAGCCGCCTCTAAAAATACGTTCTTGGTGTTTTCGCTAACCTCGCTATTTTTTGCACCCATCACTCCTGCCAGAGCTATTACTTTCTTATCATCCGCAATTACCAGATTCTCTCTACATAGCTTGCGTTCTCTTTCATCGATTCCTATAAAAATTTCTCCTTTTTTTGCTCTGCGAATATAAATATTACCCTCTAACTTATCAGCATCAAAAGCATGAAGAGGGTTACCCCACTTAAGCATGCAATAGTTGGTGATGTCAACAACGTTATTGATAGTGGCAATCCCGCAATGAAAAACGCGCTCCCGTAGCCAGGCCGGTGAATTTTTAACCTTTAGATCCTCGATTTGACGACCAATATATAAAGGGCAATCTTTTAGGTCCTCGATAATCACTTTGCGCTCTTTAAGAATTGGTCTTTTAACTACCTTGGGGTATTTAATATTTGCCTTTTTGTGCAAACATGCTGCGATTTCTCTAGTAATACCCACTACGGAAAGCCAATCATAACGATTGGTAGTGACTTCAACATCAAACACCCAATCTTTACCTGCCCTGGCTAAAAACTCTACCTCCATTCCGGCCATAGTGAGACGTGAAGCAAGCTCTTGAGCGGATACATCTAAAGGCAAGAGTTCTTTTACAAAATTTAAACTAAACCTCATAATATTTATAGATTAAATTGCTCTAAAAATTTAACGTCATTCTCACAAAACAGCCTTATATCACTAACTCCATACTTTAACATCGCCATCCTCTCAATTCCCATTCCAAAAGCAAACCCTTGATATTTCTTTGAATCTATACCACAAGCCTCTAAGACATTAGGATGAATCATGCCGCAACCTAATACTTCTAGCCACCCCTTTCCTTTACACACACTGCATCTGGTTGTCTTCTTTTTATTCTTTCCCTGGCCACAAATAATACAGGAAATATCCACCTCTGCGGATGGCTCAGTGAAAGGGAAAAAATGAGGCCTAAACCGCAAAGAAACATCGGGTGAGAAGAATTGGCGCGCAAAGTAAAAAAGTACCCCTTTTAAGTGGGCAAAGTTACTATCTTGGCCTACTGCGAAGCCTTCAACCTGATGAAACATAAAAGAATGGGTTGCATCAACCTCATCGGGTCGATAAACTCTTCCCGGCGAAATCACTGCAAAAGGAGGTTTATTTTTCTGCATCACTCTTATCTGAGAGGGTGAGGTATGACAGCGCAGGAGCTGTTTTCCTTTTTTACCTTCCTTAAGATCCAGATAAAAAGTGTCGAAAGCATCGCGCGAAGGATGATCTGAAGGAAAATTTAATGCCGTAAAGTTATGCCACTCATCCTCAATTTCTGGACCTTCAATCACTACAAATCCCAGATGCGCAAAGATATCACAAATTTTTTGTAATACCACACTTATAACGTGGCGCGATCCACGCTCAACAGGACGAGAAGGAAATGTTAAATCAATTTCCTCTTCTTTCCCTTCAAAGCCACTTAGCTTTTCATCAATAAGGGTAGTGATTTTTTGTTTGAGGATATTAAGGTTCTTACCCCAGATTTTCTTTTCCTCAGTACTTAGAGAAGGGATTTGAGAGAAAAGCTCAGCTAAGGGTGACTTTCGCCCCAGATACTTTATTCTCAAAGCCTCAATATCAGAAGCATCAGAGGCCTTTTCAATATCTTTCTGTAAATCTTCTTCTAACCTTTTAACTTCGTGTTCCATGCCGACTTTTTATAAAATAAACCAATCCTATTATCAAACAGATTATAAATAAACTAACGGCCATTTGTACCTTGAAAGGCAATACCACATCTGACTTTGGCGCTCCTAAAGCAATAATCTCAAGGGTGTGGGCATGAATATGCATCTCATGATGAAGAGGACATTCTTTATAGAATTTTCCCCGCACTTTAGCAATGTCTCCGCTTTCCCGGTAACCACCCCAGTGTTTAATCTTATCCAAATAAATTCGCGGCACAACAATTCCAGCGTGATACCCTTTGGATAAGATATTAACCCACGCCCCTTCCTTAGCATAAAGTGGCTCTCCGATTACCTCACCTTCTACCTCAACAAGTTTGGATTCAAAATCATCCGGATCCTCCACTATTTTTTTAAGTGGGATGGTTTCGGCATAGAGGCCGAAAGCCCCCCCTAAATTGAAAGCAATAAGAAAAATTACTAAAGAAATTAACTTAATCCTTACTATTTTCATCTTTTAAACAAAGAAATAATAAACCCTAAAGAAACAAAAACAGAAAGAAACTCTAACCTGCCGCACCACATCTGTAAAATATATATCACCTTCAAAGTATTAGGCATCGCAGGATTGGTTATTCCCACTGAAAGACCTACATTGGCCGTTGCCGAAACCGATTCAAAAAGCGCCAAAAGTGGAGGATAACCCAGCACCATTCCGATCACTGCTCCCAACACATAAGTTAAAAGAAAAATAGCAGCAAAAACATAAGCTTCTTTTATCCTCTTATCAGAAAGTATTAAATCTTGCAGATGATGAAAGCGGTCTCTAAACACCGCCCTAAAAGGCATCATCCATCTTTTTATCTCCATAATTAGGGTTTTAAAAATAATCCCAACCCGCATCAGCTTTATTGCTCCGGTGGTAGAACAAACTCCTCCTCCAATCATCATCGCAAAGATTACAGAAAGAATCATCACTGGAGGAGAATTGCGTAAATCTAAGCTTGTCATATTAGCGAAGCCACAACCAGTATGGGCAGAGACGAGCTGATAAAACCCCCTTCTAAAAATAGTGAGGTTACTTAGTCCTTTGAGGGAAAAATAAGTTAAGATGCTTAAAGAAAACAAAGTAAATAAAAAGGTGTGGATCTCAAAGTTTTCAAAAAGCTCGCGTTTCCTCTTCATCCATACCCAGAAATGAAGATTAAAATTAATTGCGCCCAAAAACATAAATACCATGGTAGCAGCCTCAAACGCCCCCGAATGATAATAAGCGATGTTCTGTGCTTGAGGAGCAAACCCTCCAGTATCAAAAGCGGCACAGAAAAGCCAAAAGGCATGAAAGAAAGCTTTCTCGATTGAAAGCCCCCGCTGAATAAGAATTGCACTGAATATTCCTACTCCTAAAAGTAAATAAACAAAACTTACCTTCCAGATAAAGCGCGCGGTGGCAATAACATTGGGCATAATCTTTTCTTGGCGCGCCTCGCCAATATAAAATCCTACTGCTACCGGCCGCGCCATAGTCAATACTGAAAGGCTTGCTAGGATTATTCCCTGGCCCCCGATAAACATCGTCAGATGGCGCCAAGTATTATGGGCAAAAGAAAGATGATCAAGGTCCTGAATAAGAATAAGGCCGGTGGTGGCAAACCCGCTCATGGCCTCAAACCAGGCATCAAGAAAACAACCAAAGTGTTTTGAGAACCAAAGCGGTATTGCTCCCAGCAAAGAAAAAATAAGCCATCCTAAGCTTACACTAAAAAAAGCGTGAATCCAGCTCACCTCTTTTTTTATGGGAAAAAGCACTAAAAGCAAAAATCCCAAAGAGGTGGTGAGCAAGAAGGAAATAATAAAATCAAAAAAGGGAGATACTTCTTTACGCAGGAATGCTACTGCTAAAGGGATAAGCATAAAGGCGCTTAGACCCAGGATGAGTCTTCCTAAAATATTAAAGATGGTAGAGAAATCTTTGCGGTCCGGAGAAATAATCATTCTTGTTAAAAATTAAAAGAGGAAGGCAAGAAGAAGCCCCACCCCGATAACAAAAAGGCAAAAACTAACTTCTAAAATTATTCCCGCGATTATTCGCATCACTAAATCTAAGTTATATCTTTCCGATAAGTGACTTAACCAGCTCTTTCTCCACATCAATGAGGGTGGCAGCAATCACCTCATCGCCAGATAAAATAACTGTATCTCCCGAAGGGATGATGATGTCGGGGCCTCTTAATATCGAAACAAGAACTGAATTGGCAGGTAATGATAGATTTTTTACGGCTTTGTTTGCAACCGGAGAATCTTCTGGAATATCTACCCGCACAATAGAGAGCCTGCCCTTCTTTATACTTAAAAGACTCATCACATCAGTAAAAGATGCTTCTTCCTCTACAATGCGTGCGATAATAGAGGTAGAGTCAATGGGATTGTCAACCTCCATATATTTATAAAGAGGTAGATGTTTAGGGTCATTTACTCTGGCTACGGTGCGGCGCACTCCAAATACTTCTTTGGCGAGGTTACAAATAATGACATTATCCTCGTCACTAGAGGTCGCGCTAACTAACACCTCAGCTTTCTCTATTTTAGCCTCTCTTAAAATATCAGGGTAAGTGGCATCTCCGGAAATGACTAAGACGCCGTTTAGTTCTCGCGCCAGTTTATTGCACAAGCCTTCGCTCTTTTCGACAACACAGACCTGATGCTTATCCTCTTTTAGCTTTTTTGCCAACAATAATCCTAGGCGACCGGCACCGGCAATTATGATATACATTTTTTAAGCACCTCTACAATCAGATACGTGCGGTTAACAATGGTGAGGCCTTCTTCCCTAAAGATTCTTTTCTTCACGATATCGTTAACCTGTAACACTATTTTTTCAACCCCGTATTTTCTTTTGGCGACTTTACCTACCACTAAATTGAGGTTATCGTTGCCGGTAAGTAGAAACAGAGCGTCAGCATCTTTTATGCCAGCATTTTCCAGAACATTTACATCAAGCACATCGCCCCAAATCTTTTTACCGTTAAAGTCATCCCCTAGAGTATCCAAAGCCTTTAGGTCTTTATCCACCATCACTACGTTTTCAGTGCGGGCGAACTCTAACGCCAGCTCTTTTCCTGCTTTACCACAGCCAACAACTAAAATATATCTCATTTCTTAATGGTAGTTACTATTTTATCAAATACTTCAGGGTATTGGGCAGCAATTACCGCTAAAATATCCCGCGACAGAAGTATTTTATTTTCTTTTAATCCATGAATAAACTCTCGATAAGAGATGCCTCTTTCTCTGGCCGCAGCGTTTATCCTGTTAATCCAGAGAGAACGAAACTCTCTCTTTTTGGTGCGTCTGTCCCGATAAGCATAAACTCCAGCACGCCGGGTAGTTTCTTGGGCGCGCCGATATATATTAGAGCGCTGCCCCCAATACCCCTTAGCTGCCTTTAGTACCTTTTTCTTTCGTTTGCGTGATGCTACTGCGTGTTTTACCTTCATCTAAAACTCCTTTCTTCACCCTAAATATGGAAGCGATCTTTTCATTAGTTTACTCTGTGCTGACGACACCAATCCTTTTCTTCTTAAGGTTCTTTTTCTTTTAGTAGTTTTTCCGCTTAAAAGGTGCCTACGCCCAGCCTTGGAACGCAATACTTTTCCTTTTTTGCTTACCTTTACTCTTTTGGTGATTGCTTTTTTTGTTTTTAACTTCCCCATAGATACTCCCTTCTTATTTGGGCCCCAGCACCATCATTAAAGTCATGCCCAACATGTGCGGCTCTCGATCTACTTTTCCTGTTGCCTCTACATCCTGCACCAATTTATCGATCACGCGCTTACCAATCTCCTTATGAGCAACCTCTCTGCCCCTAAAGCGCATTCTCACTCTTACTTTATGTTTTTTGCCCAAGAACTCTTTAATATGTTTAAGTTTAACCTCATAATCATGTTTATCTATGCGGGGACTGATGCGTACCTCTTTAAGTTGCGACTGCTTTTGATGTTTCTTTGCCTCCCGTTCTCGTTTCTCCTGCTCGTATTTATATTTGGAAAAATCCATTATGCGACAGACCGGCGGATCAGCATTAGGAGCCACCTCTACCAAATCATAGTCAGACTCATAGGCCTTCTTTAAAGCCATATCGCGTGGAAAAACACCCAGCTGTTCTCCCTCAGGTCCAATGAGTCGTAAAGTCTTGGCAAAAATCCTTTCGTTCACCCTAACATACTTCACCTAGTTGACCTCCTTTTATATATACTGCTCTTACAGCCTTTTGGCCTCTGTAATTGCTTTGCTATATTTAATCCGAGCTTGCTCTCTGTGTCAATTCTTTTTTTAATAAGACGATAAGCTCCTCGGTGGGCATTGTTCCTAAGTTTTTCATGCCACGTTTACGCAAAGAAACCATACACTCTTTCTCTTCTTTCTTGCCCACAATCACCATATAGGGAATTTTAAAAAGCTCTTTGTCTCTGATCTTTTTCTGCAAAGTCTCTTCTCTAAGGTCAACATCCACCCTAAAGCCCTCGGCCTCAAGAATCTTTTTTATCTCGCAGGCATACTCTTGCACCTGGCCGGTAATGGGTAACACACTAACCTGAGTAGGAGAAAGCCAGAGCGGAAATCTTCCCCCATAATGTTCAAGGAGGGTAGCAATAAACCTTTCTAGGCTGCCCAAGATAACCCTGTGAATCATTACGGCGCGCACTTCTTTACCGCTTGAGGCTCGATAAGTAACGTCAAAACGCTGCGGGATGTTGTAATCAAGCTGAATAGTTGCGCACTGCCACTGCCGGCCCAAAGCATCTTTTAATTTGATATCGATCTTGGGTCCGTAAAACGCCCCCTCGCCCTCATTTACTTTATAGTTAATTTGCTTTTTCGTAAGTACTTCCTCTAAAGCCTTCTCTGATAAATCCCAATCTTTTTTCTCGCCGATGAATTTTTCAGGCCTTGTACTTAAGGCAGCATCAAACTCATCAAATCCAAAAACCTCCATGGCATCTTTTACGAAATCTAAAACCCCCTCGATTTCAGAATATAGGTCTTCCTTCTTACAAAAAATATGCGCATCATCCTGGGTAAAACCTCTTACCCGCGGCAACCCATGTAAGACCCCGCTTTTCTCATGGCGATACACAGTTCCTAATTCAAATATTCTAAGAGGTAAATCGCGCCAGCTTCTTACTTGCGATTTATAAATAAGGATGTGGCCCGGACAATTCATGGGTCTTAAAATAAATTCCTGATTATCTCTGGTTACTGGATAAATAAACTCCTCATAAAATTCCAAATGCCCGCTCTTCTCCCAGAGCTTTTTATCCATAATATGCGGAGTCATCACCATCTGATATCCGCGCCTAAGATGTTCTTTAATTTCCCAATCTTCAATAATCTTTCGTAAAATTGCACCCTGGGGCAAATAAAAAACTAGACCTGCACCGGCTTGATTGTGGTAGATATCAAATAACCCCAATTCTCTGCCCAGGAGGCGGTGATCTCTTTTTTTGGCTTCCTCTAAATTCTTTAGATAAGTATCGAGTTCTTCCTGAGAGAAAAACGCTGTTCCATAAATACGCACAAATTGAGGATTATTTTCATCTCCTTTCCAATAGGCACCAGAGGTTGAAAGTAATTTAAAATACTTTACTTCACCGCAAGATTTAACATGTGGCCCCTTACATAGATCAGCAAAATCACCATTCCTATAGACAGATACTTTGGTCTCGCCCTGCTTTTCTAGCTCGTCGATGAGCTCTACCTTAAAAGGCTCGCCCTGTTGTCTGAAAAACTGCATTGCCTCATGCACATCCATTTCTTCCTTAACAAATGGGTGATTTTCTTTGATGCACTTCCACATCAACCCTTCAATTTTTATTAGGTCTTCTTCTTTTATCCCTTCGGGTATATCAAAATCATAGTAAAAGCCATTCTCAATCGCCGGCCCTATGCCCAGCTTGGCATCAGGATAGAGCCTCTTCACCGCTGCTGCCATAACATGCGCACAAGAATGTCTTAAGGTTTCTAAATCCATTTCTACTAACTTCTTACCTTTATAAAACCATGGGCGGTACAGGATTTGAACCTGTGACCCCTTGAATGTAAGTCAAGTGCGCTTCCACTGCGCCAACCGCCCGCAATTTGTTCTATAATTATATCTGACACTTAGTCTCTAATCAAATCCTTGATTCGTAACAATCTTGTTAAGAATTCCCGCTCCAACTCTGTAAGCTTATCATCGATAAACCTTATCGATGCTACAATTTGAGGCATAAGAATATGCTCCAGGGCATTTACTCTTCTTCTGGTCTTTAGAATCTCTTCGCCCACTGACTTTAAAGCTAGATAAACTTGTGTAACTTCAAATAGAAGCCTTACAACCTCTCTCCTTTTCTCCTTAATCTTATCCCACTGGCAAGGAGTGGTCTTGGCAGAATAGTTAGGTTCTTCTTTTTCCTTGATGGAAAAACGTGGTAATTTTAAATTCAAGAGTCTTATGGAACTTATCTCAAATTCTAAGGGTAAAACAGAATCAAGCAATTCTTTTAATTTATCTTTTTCTGTCTGTATTTTTAAAATCACAAAACTTTCAAAGAATTCACCAAAGGCTTCTTTCCACTCTTTAGAAATCTTTTTGTATTCCTTGGTCAACTTATGAAATTCAGCAATTAATTTCTCTAGTTTATCCTGAAGGAGCCGGTGGCCTCTCTGGGCAAGAGTTTCTCTGCGCCTTAGCCGCAATAGCTCCATACGATTGGGATTTACCTTTACTCTCATTTATAATACTTCTCCAAAATTTGAGGCCGTATCCTTCTTAACTCCTCCTCAGGAAAATCTTTTAGTAATTTCCAGCCGATATCCAGAGTTTCAGTAATGCTTCTCTCTTCAAATTCACCTTGTTTTACGTATTCTTCTTCATATCTATCTGCAAATTTTAAGTAAATCTTATCAATATCTGTGAGAGCGTCTTCTCCTAAAATCAAAGCCAGTTCCCTTACTTCCTGGCCCCGCGCATAACAGGCAAATAACTGGTTGAGTAAATCAGCATGGTCTTCTCTGGTCTTGTCCTGCCCGATTCCTTTGTCTTTTAAGCGAGAAAGGGAAGGCAAAACATCAATGGGAGGATAAATTCCTTTTTTATGCAAACTCCTTGATAAAATTATCTGTCCCTCGGTGATATAGCCAGTAAGATCAGGTATAGGATGAGTTTTGTCATCATCAGGCATGGTCAAGATAGGAAATTTAGTGATTGAACCCTTCTTTCCTTTTATTCTTCCGGCGCGTTCATAAATTGTGGCTAAATCCGTATACATGTAACCGGGATAGCCACGCCTGCCAGGCACCTCTTTTCTGGCAGAAGAGATCTCACGCAAGGCTTCACAGTAAAAAGTCATGTCAATTAGAATTACTAAAACATGCATTTGTAGCTCAAACGCTAAATACTCCGCAGTGGTAAGAGCAAAGCGCGGAGTAGAAATTCTTTCAATTACAGGCTCATTGGCTAAATTCACAAAAAGAACTGCGCGCTCTAAAGCGCCGGTTTTTCTAAAATCATCAATAAAGAAATTGGCCTCCTCAAACGTAACCCCCATTGCTCCAAATACTACTGCAAACTCTTCTTTCTTTCCTAACACTCGTGCTTGGCGCGCAATCTGGGCTGCAATCCTATTATGAGGAAGTCCGGAGCCAGAAAAAATAGGAAGTTTCTGGCCACGCACCAAAGGATTCATGCCATCGATACTGGAGATACCGGTCTGAATAAATTCCTGAGGGTAGTCTCTTGCCACAGGGTTTATGGGAAGACCGTTGATATCCATTACCTTATGGACTGCGGGCGCAGGCAACTCATCACGCACAATTCCTCTGCCGTTAAAAATCCTGCCCAGCATATCCTTACTTACCCCTACAGTTTCGGTCTTTCCTAAAAAACGCACCTTACTCTTATCCACATCCAGACCGCGTGTACCCTCAAATACCTGCACCACCGCTAACTTATCAGACACATCCAATACTTTACCGAACCGCTTTGAGCCATCAGGTAAAATTATCTCAGCTAGCTCTGCAAATTTTACTCCTTCTATTTCTCTGACCATTAACAATGGCCCCTGGACTTGAGTAAGGGTTTGATACTCTCTAAACATTATCAATCTCCTGTGCTATTCTCTCTTTAATCTGAGTGAATTTATCTAGTTGGTCTTCGGGGATGAATTTTGCCCGGGAAATCTCTAATCTTACTGGCAACTTAAGGATTTTATTCAATTCTTTTTCTTTTCTTAAAGCGTCCAGAGAAGACTGGTAAAAATCCAAAATGAGCTCTAACATCAAATGCTGCTGTTTTAAAGAAGTAAAGGTATCTTCGGGATGAAAGGCGTTCTGATGAAGAAAATCTTCTCTTATTGAGCGCGCCACTTCTAATTTTAATTTTTCTTCATCATTCAATGCTTCCATGCCCACTAAGCGGGCAATCTCTTTAAGCTCCTCCTCTTCTTCCAAAAGCCTCATTCCTTGTGAGCGCAGCTCCTCGAAGGTCTCTGCTATTTTTTCTCTCTTAAAATCTTCTAAGGGCTCATGATAAAGAGAATAGCTGATAAGCCAGTTAATGGCTGGAAAATGACGCGCATTAGCAAGCCTATCATCTAAGCCCCAAAACACTTTTACTACTTTTAATGTTGCCTGAACCACTGGATCTGAAAGGTCTCCTCCTGGGGGAGAGACCGCACCAATTACACTCAATGCTCCGCGCCTGGCTTGGCTTCCTAAACACTCTATCTGACCGGCCCTTTCATAAAATTCCGCAAGACGCGCCGGTAAATAGGCAGGGTAGCCTTCCTCTCCAGGCATCTCCTCCATCCTTCCTGAAATTTCCCTTAATGCTTCTGCCCAGCGCGAAGTAGAATCTGCCATCAAAGCCACAGAATAACCTTGATCACGAAAATATTCCGCAATAGTTATTCCGGTATAAATGGAAGCCTCTCTTGCTGCAACCGGCATGTTTGAAGTGTTAGCAATGATTACAGTGCGCTCCATAAGAGGCCGGCCGCTGTGAGGGTCTTTAAGTTCAGGAAAACTTAGTAGTAAATCCGCAGTCTCATTGCCGCGCTCGCCACAAGCAACATAGACAATAATCTGAGCATCGCTCCATTTAGCAAGCTGATGCTGCACCACGGTTTTTCCTGAACCAAATGGTCCTGGAACACAAGCAGTTCCTCCTTTTGCTACCGGGAAAAAAGCATCAATCACTCTCTGGCCCGTAGAAAGAATCTCTGTAGGCATAACTCTTCTTTTAAAGGGCCGTGATTTTCTGACTGGCCAGGTTTGAAAAAGTTTTAATTCATGCTTTTTACCGTCTTTTTCTATAACGCAAATTATATCTTCGATCCTAAATTCACCCTGATTAATCTTTGTGACTTTTCCAGATACTCCAGGAGGCACCAATATTTTGTGAGAAACAAGTTCTGTTTCTTGAACCTCGCCTAATAAATCTCCTTCTTCTACTATAGCTCCTTCTTCTTTTACTGGTTTAAATTCCCATCTTTTTTCTCTCTCTAAAGAAGGTAAATCTATACCGCGCATAATAAAATTACCTTTATCAGTATAAATTGTCTCTAAAGGTCTTTGGGTACCATCAAAAATCTTTCCTAATAGTCCTGGGCCCAGCTCTACGCTTAAAGGCATGTGAGTAAGAACTATTGGCTCACCAGGACCAATACCTGCGGTCTCTTCATAAACCTGAATAAAAGCAAGATCTTCTTTTAGCTCAATAATCTCACCAGTTAGACCGGCTTTACCAACCTTAACCACATCATACATTTTGGCTCCAAGACAGTTTTTAGCCACTACCAACGGCCCTGAAACTCTCACAATCATTGGCTTAGCCATTCTTTAACACCTCTTCTCCTACTGTGGTCTGTATGGTTTTTCTCATGTGTTCGATTATGGAATCTTTTCGTGTTGCAAAATCCACTAAAGGAATAATTACCTTATAGGGATAATCCTGGCATAAAGTTTGATATATTGGTTCTTCCGCAAAAATAAGTTCATATTCTGCTAAGCTCTTACTTTTAAGCTCTTCTTCCAAAATTACATCTAGCCCGATTGCCTTAAAAATCTGGCTTATTTTTTCTTTCCCCACAAATACTGCCTTAGCCATACGCTACCCCTAAAGCTCTTTTTAACTTTTCAGTCTTTAAAGTGCAAAGCTTACCCAAGACAAAGAGTTTGGTTACTTTTAAGTTGATTCTTTTGGCAAAATAATACCAGAAAACAACCTCTTCTCCTAATAATTTTTTCTTCTTCTCTTTCAGGAACTCAACCAGAAATCTTTCTTTTAAAAACTCCAAGAGGTAATCCTGGCCCTCCTCAATCAGCTTTTTAGCTTGATAATAAAAGTTTTTAATCGAAGGGTTAAGGCGGATAAAATCCTCCTTCTCTAAGATATTTAAAAGCTCTTGACAACCGTTATGTTCATAAAAATCCTCTTTTAAATTATGCTTTTTTATTCTTAAAAAAATAAGGGTGTTTAGAATGTCAAAGTAAAATCTTAAAAAACCCTCTAAAAATGACTCTAAAGAAATTTGCGCTTTTTCTAGAACTTGAGGATTATCCAGTCCTTTTAAAATATTTATAGCAGTTTCTTCTTTCAAAAGAAAAGAAGCAAGTTCTTTGAGCGCGCCCTCTTCTTTCTCAAATACCTCTTCTAAAAAATCGTACTCTCTCCTATATTCATAGCCACGGCTAAACCCTTCTTTAAGCCGCAAGAATGTTTCCTGCGAAGAAAGCGAAAGAGTCTCCTCTAGAATTTCGCGCGGCAAAATACTTTTCTCTAAAACCCCTATTTGGCCTAAAGCGAATCCATAATCCCACTTTCTCATAGCCCAAAAAAATCCTCGGTCTGCGAGGCGTATTTTTCCTTAAGAAACTTCAAAAACTCATCCATATCAATATCTATCTTTTTTACTCCTTCTTTTGTAACTAACTCTCTTTTGGGCATATCTTCTTTATGCTTGCTAAGATAGTCTTTAACTGCTCCCAAAGCTTCTTTCCAGATTTTTTCTTTCTCCTCTAAGATTACCTGCTTGGAATTAAGCTGGGTTCCAAAAATCTCTTCTTGTTTTCTGCGCAGAATATTATCGCGGCTCTTTTTATACCAGCGTTCATAGTGCTTTTTCGCCTCTTCTTCTAATTCTCTAAGTACAGATTCTTTTTTCTCTTGGGCTTCTTTTAAAATGCCTTCTTTTTCTTTCTGTTTCTCTTCAAATAAGGATTGAAAAATCTTATTTAATTCACTCATAACTTAATTCCGTTCAGCATTAACAGTGAAATGAGAAGTCCTAACACCGCATAAAACTCAACAAACACTGCTAAAATCAAAGGCTTGACAAAATCCGCTGGTTGCTTGGCCACCATATACACTCCGGTAGTACAGACTTTACCCTGATGAATTGCTGAAACCAGCCCTGCCAGGCCCACTGGAAGACAGGCGGCAAAAATGCTCCAACCCTGGGAGATGCTTAATCCCGTCACTGGTTCTGCCAGCATCCCCAGCTTCATAATCAAGATAATGCCGATTAAAAATCCGTAAATCCCTTGGGTACCGGGTAAGGCAGTAAGCAAAAGGCAGGAAACAAAGTTTTCTGGTTTCTCCGACATCACTCCGTTTGAAGCCTGCGCTGCCATACCAACTCCAATGGCAGAACCAATACCGGCTGCCACTACTGCTACTGCTCCTCCAAAAATCGCTAAAACCAAACCTAACTCCATTGTTTCACCTCCTGACTATAATGTCATTGGGTCACATGATTATATTTTGTCCTTATTTTTAAAGGCTCGAAATATTTCTTTCCTAAATCAAAGAACTTAGAGAAAAATTCCACAAATTGAAGCCTGGCAGAATGAATAAAACCAGTCATCAAATTTATGGCCAGATTAAAGAGATGTCCGCCAACTAAAATCCCTAGCGCAAATACAATTCCTAATACTGGAATTTTAAAAGCTAATCCCGCTAAAAGATTTATCACCATTGCAATTACTCCCGTAGCCATACCCAGAGCCAGGAGACGAGAATAGGATAAAACGTCAGAGAAGTATTTTGTTATGCCGTATAGCTCATATAATCCGATCCCGATACGGGCAAAAACATTCTTACTCCTTGAAGAGAATAAAAGTATGCCTGCAACACTCACGAAGCTTAGGGTTTTAAAAATGATGATTTTTGCCCCAAAATAAAGCGGTAAACTCACCAATAACCCGATCCAACCTAGCTGCGAAATTGCTTTCTGATAGTTTTTGTTTTTTACCTCTATATATATTCGCATTACAATCCCAGTAATTACCTGGATAAATCCCAGAGCAAAGCAGAACAAAAGAAACTGGAAAGGTGAGGCCATAACATCAATTACCCTTAATGGTGCGGGCTTACCCCACCAGCCCCCAAGAGCGGCTCCCACTAGAAATGTTGCAATGCCCAGATAACTTAGGAAGGTAAAAAACTTTTTACCTGTCTCAGTAAGCTTTTTCTTCCACAGAATATAGCCGCTGATAAGTGCAAGCATAATCCCGTAACCAGCATCTTAAATACATATCCCCACAAACAGAAAGAAAAACGGAGCTAGGATGCGGGTGGGATCAAGCGAACGTGGATGTGGCGGCCCATACATCTTTACTAAAATCTCAAAAGGTGAAATCACTTTATTGTTTTTTAAATAAGTAGGGACGATTTCACCCTCTTTGGGTTGACGCAGGTGAGTATAAATCTTATCGCCAAATTCTTCTAATGCTTTAAGAAGCTCCTCTTCTCTTTTGGCCAAAACCCAGCCATCAAAAAGAAAGAAATTTTCTGTTTTTAAAAGACCTTTTTCTATGGAATTATTATATTCTTCATTCAAGATAAAATCATAAAGGTGCATCAGTTTCTCTTTATAGCCTAAATATTCTCTGGCTTTATCTTTTAAGGTATTTATCTGGGTAGTTAGCTCTGAGATTTCATTATTTAAGCTCTCGATGATCTTGTGGGGACTTTTGTCAGGATGGTTAGCCCAAACATGTAACGCCAAATCTAGGATATTAAGTCCTTCCTTTCTTAGGTTAACTGCCACCTCGGCTAAATCGTGCTTGTGCATCAGCAGCACAAAAATATTTCTATGATTCTCTGAGGGCAGTTCTTTTAGCACAAATTGTTTTGGACTCACAAGCTCTTTTAATTTAGAGCGCTCCATTTTGTTTAGCCTTAAAAAAAGGAGAGAAAAGTGTTCTAGAGAATGAACCTCTTCTAAGGAAGCATTAATAAAGGTAAGCTGAGAGATGGTGTGTAATTCATCGTAACACTCTTTAATCTTTAGAGCTCTTTCCTCTGTCTGAGATGAAATTTTGAGCAGCTCTTCAATTACCAAAGAGAAATCCTCTGGTTTTAAGGTCTTAAATTCCTCTTTGTTTTTGAAGCGCACTTCCGGGAAAATATCCCCCATAAACTTTTTCTCTTCGAAAAAAGATAGAAATTTAACTGCTCTTTCTAAATCACGTAAATTAGGAGCTTCCAAGGAAGGGGGTTTTTCAAAAGAAGGGGTCTCTAGATGGATGATTTCTTCTTCTTGCAGTTTTCTTAAAACCTGGTATTTGATTTTATCAAAGCCGATTATCTCGACTTTCTTAATCTTCTCTATAGCCATGATTCTTTATCTGCGTAATGAGAAATTCTTTTAGCTTCTCAACAATCTGGGGCTTTTTTGTTTTTAAAGCCTCTAAGGTCTTTTCGCTCTCTTGCGCTATACTGGCTTTGGCTTTCTCAGCTTCCTCTTGGGCTTCGGCCTGTAACTGCTCTAGGCTCTGGCCGTATTCTCTCTTAACCCGCCCAAAAACCGCAGCTTTCTCCTTATAAGCAGCATCAATTATATGCTCAGAGTCCTTTTGCGCCGCAAGAATCACTTCCTGCGCTGCCCCTTCTTTTGCCTTTACTTTATTGAGTAATTCTTTTAGGCCTTCAGCCATAATCACCTTTATTTTAAATATTAAGGGTGTTTATTATATCTCTAACCACTGAAAAAACAAATTGTTTTTGCCTTTTGCCAATTTAGACGGCTAGGATCTGATTTGCTGCTTTTAAATAGTCTTTTTCTTTTATTATGGGTCGTCCTACCACAAAGTAATCCACTCTATTTTTTAAGGCATCTTTTACGGTGGCGATCCTTTTCTGGTCATCACCCTCTTTTTTTGCCCTTATCCCCGGGGTGATGGTACAAAGGCCAAATTTTTCCTTTATTTGCTTGGCCTCCCAGACGCTGCATACTACTCCATCAATTTTGCTTTTACGCGCAACCTCTGCCAGTTGTAATACTTTATTTAAAGAGGCTTTTTGGGAAGTGAGCTCGGTAACACCAATAATAAGGGGCCGGCGCTTCTTACGCAGTCTCGCCTCTTTAGTGAGAGCCCCTTTTAAACTCTCTAAGGCTTCTTGGCCGGCCTTAAGATGCACCGTAAATGCCCAAACCCCCGACTCAATAAAAGTTTTTGCGGTCTCAATCATAGTATTGGGGATGTCATATAGCTTAAAATCCAAAAAAACATCAGCGCCAGCTTCTTTGGCCCAATTAATTATTTTTGGCCCAAATCTTGTATAAGCAATCAAACCTACCTTGAATTTCTTAACTTTGGGAGAAAGGGTCTTAATAACCTCTTTGATTTTCTTTTGCGAAGTAAGATCTAAGGCCACAATGAGTTTATTCCAAGGCTTAGGCATCTACCTTGCCTCTTAATTTATTTATATCAGTTATGTTTTCACGCTTCATATACTTTTTTATCCCCTCAACAATTTGGCTGGCCTGATTAGGAAAGGCAAGGTTTACTGTTCCAAGGCTTATTGCGATTGCTCCTGCTAAAATAAATTCGATTGCATCAGAGGTACTTTCTATTCCCCCTCCGCCGATAACGGGGATTTTTATATTCTGAGCAACCCGCCAGACCCTGTAAAGACTTAAAGGTTTAATGGCCCTGCCAGAATAACCCCCATAGATGCTACCCAAAAAGGGCTTTTGAGTCTCTATGTCTATAGCCATGGAAAGGAATGTATTTACTAAAGAAACTGCATCCGCACCTCCTGCCTCAACAGCATAAGCTGTTTTTACAATGTCGGTTACTTCGGGTGAAATTTTTATAAATAACGGCCTTTTAGTCAATTTCCTTAAAGCCTTGGTTAGTTTATAAGTGGCAGCCTCACTCTGTGAGATCATCCTTTTTAACCTTAAATTAGGGCAGGATAAATTTATTTCATATCCATCTATTCCTCTCTTTCCTTCAAGCTCTTCTACAATTCCCTGATATTCTTCAGAAGTAAAACCACCCACGCTTACAATGCAGCTTGTGGGCAATTTCTGTAAAAGGGGTAATTTCTCTTTTATAACGCCATCCAATCCCGGATTTTCTAAGCCTACCGAATTCATCACTCCGCAGCCAGTTTCATAAATCCGGGGGGGAGGGTTACCTGCCCTAGGAAGTAAAGTTATAGTCTTTGTGATTATGGCACCAATGTTTTTAAAATTAACAAGGCCCCTTAATTCCTCGCCAAACCCAAATGATCCGTAGGCACAAACAACAGGATTGTCTAAAGTCAATACTGCCAGTTTTACCTTTAAATTGATTTTTACTTTTTTCTTCATTTTCCAAAAATCATCTTTAAAGAAATAAATAGGAGATAGACCCCGAAAATTTTCTTAAGATGTGGGTCAGATACTTTATGTACAAACAGAGCGCCAATTAAGCCCCCCACAAAAAATCCTATACAGATAAATGCTGCCATATTAATCTTTACATTCCCCTCAAAATAATATTTCATCGCTGCTAAAAGCCCTATGGGGGGAACCATGAGCGCTAAAGTTGTTCCTTGGGCCTGATGCTGAGTGAGGCCAAACATGTAAACCAAAACTGGAATCAGAATCGTTCCTCCCCCTATTCCTAAAAATCCACTGGCAATACCAGCGACTAATCCCAAGATTATATATGCGGCAATCATATTACCTCCTTCAATGACCCCGACAACCTGCTACAATTTATATCGGGTGTACGTTGGCCAGCTTCATCTAAAAGCTGGGCTCAACGCAAATAGTCTTATGTTTCTTGGAATTCTTGATTCCACCCCAAATAAAGTAGAGATTGGTTAAATACTTCATCTTTGAAAATGCAAGCCACTGGCTGTAGGGAATAATATTGAATGCGGGCCTAAAAAACCGAAAAACAAAAAACAAAAAGGCAGGCAAAAACAGCCAGGCAAATAGCCTCAACCAGAAAGAAAATGGAAAGAGCCATTGCAGAATAAAAAAGAGCATAAAAAGAAATCCAGATAAATGCATGAGGTGAAAGTTTCCAATGTAGATAAACCCTTTTACTGGTGAACGAAACCTAAAAATTCGATGATTGGGCCAGCGCCCGATAAATTGCGGGATGATTTCTAGGTAATTTTTAGCATGCGCGGCAAGTAAAGGAGGGTGTCCTTCTCCATAGGAACGCCACACCTTAAGAAGTGCGGTCGAATCCGCCCGATGCATGTGATCTACCGAAGCCGAAGGTAAAAAGTAAAATTTCCACCCTTTTTCTCTAGCGCGTATGCCAAAATCCATATCTTCCCCGGTAGGTAAATCCCAAAATTTTCTCTTGTTATCCTCTATTGCTTCTTTGCGGTAGGCAACATTAGCGGTGACAAAGAAATAAGCTCGATGCCCGCAAATTTGAGTAGGAGTGCAATCATCAAGGTCGGGATAATAGCCTTCTTCTAACCACCCATAACGCCAGGCTACGCGATTAAAGCCGAAGGCTTCGCAAAAAATCTCAACCAGATTCTTTTCATCAACCCTTAAAGTAAAAATCTCTCCTCCCACCGCACCTATTTTTCTATCTTTCTTGAATGCCTCCAATATCTTATAAATCCAGTCCTTACATGGGGCGCAATCCCCATCGGTAAAGAAAATAAAATCTCCCTTAGCTTCTTTAAGGGCACGCGTACGGGCAAATCCGGGCGAAGGGCACTTGGGGATTTCCACCAGCTTAATACAAGGGTGATCTTTTTGATAATTTTTTATTATGGAAACAGTGGCATCTTTACTACCACCATCAGCAAATATAATCTCCATTCTATCGCGGGGATACTCTGCATTCATCAAATACTTAAAAGTAGTTTTAATGGTTCTTTCCATGTTTCTAACCGGGACAATGATGGAAATAAAGTGCTCTTTTTGTGCGCTCTTTGCTGGACTCATTACTACCTCCAATCTAGTGTGGTTGATTTATTTAGGTATAGACTACTATAAACTACTTTATTTATCAATACCTTACCAGACATCTTTTATGTTAAAAACTGGCCCGTCTTTACAGACCTTTTTGTATCCATGTTTTGTCTCAATAGTGCAGCCGCAACAAACCCCTAAGCCGCAGCCCATAAATTGCTCAAAAGAAACCTGACACTCTAGAACAGGGTGACTATCAATAACATTGTTGATTTGTGAAAGCATCTCTTGCGGGCCACAGGCATAGATATTGATTTTGCCTGCCTCACTACCCATCAATGTTTTTCTTAAAAGTTCAGTTGCGGTTCCCTTTATTCCTTTGGAGCCGTCTTCGGTGGCGACACTTACTTTACATCCTACTCTCCTAAACTCTAATTCACACACGATTTCTTTCTTTGTCTTTGCTCCCAATAAAACCAATTTTTCCCCTCTTAATTTCTCAGCTAAAAACATAAGGGGCGCAACTCCAATTCCGCCTGCAACCAAGATATTTGTAGTCTCCATTGCGGCTGCTTTCTTTAGAAAAAACCCATTTCCCAAAGGACCGATAACGTCTAAAATTTCACCTTTTTTATAGCGTGAAAGAATCTCTGTCCCCTTGCCTCTAATTTTAAATAAAACATGTGCCTCTTTTCCCTTAACTCTATGAACACTTAAGGGACGGCGCAAAATTGTGGAGTGGATTTTAAAATGCAAGAATTGGCCCGGCCGGGATTGAGAAGCCAGATACGCTGAAGAAATAGAAAGAAGGAAAATATTGTCATTAACTTTTTTAATGTCTTTTACTTTTACCTTTAGTTGTTTTGCTTTCATGGCTATTTTTAAGTTTTTATTATATCAGAGGGGCCTACCTTTAACAATGCATTCTCCTTTAAATCTTGGCTAAAAATAACTTCTACTTCCAGAAGCCCCCTTACCGAGTTCCCGATATAAACTTTATCAGCTTCTTTTAGGTCTTTTAGATACAGGGTGCATTCGCGCACCTTCCCTTCACTTAAAAGATGTTCCCTTAAAACTCCGGGCAGAAGCCCGCAAGATAGCTTTGGAGTATAAAGAATGCCTTGTTTTGATAAGAAAATATTAGTGATTGCTCCTTCGCTAAGCTCCTCTCTAGTATTTAAAAAAATAACATCGAAAAATCCTTCTTCTAAAGCTTTCTGGCGCTGGCAATCGTAAATTAGGCGATTAGTAGTCTTATGGTAAAGAAAACAATTGTAAGAATCTATTTTTTGTGTGTTCAGCTTTACCTTTACTGGTTGACAGATATCTGCCAAGCGTTCTTCTTCGATGAGAATTTCGCCGTTTCTACCCACTAAGACCCTTACCTTAACCTTTTCTCCTTTAAAATTTGTGGCAAGCTCTTTTAAAGATTTTTCTACTTTATTTATGTCCAAAGGAATAGAAAAATATTCACCGGAACGCTTAAGGCGCGCAAGATGCAACTCAAGTAAATAATAGCCTTTGCTGGGGGTCCATAAGATGCTTTCGATAAGCTTAAAGGGAGGAAACTTTCTAGTAAGAAAAGAGGCTTTAAGAAGGGCTTCACAATATTCGCTTTCTTTTAAGGAGTCATAAACAATTCCTCCTCCTATCCCCAACTCAGCCTTATCCTGATTGAGCGAAATTGTCCTTATAGCAACGTTAAAACAAGCGTCTCGGTTCGGAGAAATATATCCAATTGCACCAGTATATACTCCGCGCGGCTCTTTCTCTAATTCTTTAATGATCTGCATTGTTTTTATTTTGGGAGCGCCCGTCACCGATCCAGAAGGAAACAAGGAAGAGAAAATATCAAAAAGGCTGAGATCATTTTTTAATTCCGCCTGAATAGTTGAGGTCATCTGAAAAAGAGTGTGGTATTTTTCTATCTCAAAAAGCTTAGGAACCCAAACCCTTTGTGATACTCTCCCTAAATCGTTTCTCAACAAATCTACGATCATTACATTCTCGGCCCTGATCTTTTCGCTTTTGGCGAACCCATCTCTTTTGGTTAAATCTTCTTGGGGGGTTAGTCCTCTCCAGGCAGTTCCTTTCATAGGCCGGGTTATAATTTGTTTGCCATTGATTCTGAAAAAAAGTTCCGGAGAAAACGAGAGTATTTTTTGATTGCCAGTATTAATAAGCGCTAAGTAGGGGGTGGGTTGAGCCCGGCGCAGGTTAAGGTAAAAATCAAGGATATCACCCTCAAAATCAAATTTCATCTTAAAGGTATAATTTACTTGATAACTAAACCCTTCTTCTAAATGCTCTTTTATTTTTTGTATGCAGCCAGCATACTCTCTTTCGCTGATATTAGGGTGGATATTTTTTACGCTGTAGGAAAGATTAGTATTTTCTTTCTCTAAATTATTTTTTAAATCCTTATGCCGGATAATGTGTGGGGGTCGAGACATCCCTACCCACGCAAGGGGCGCCTCACTTTTATCTCTTAGTTCTTTTAAGGCTGGGTCCAGAAAATAGCCAAATTCATAGTCAAAGTAACCGCATGCCCAGTATCCTTTAGCCAGGTAATCTTGAACTTTATTAAAAAATAAGTGCGGGTCATCATGATGATGAAAGGTGAGGATATCGCTAAAATCAGTAAACAATAACGAGCTGTGATTTTCCTTGTCAATAAGTGCGCTTTCTAAAAAAACATAGGGTTTATTTTTGCAAGGCGCAATAAGTTCTCTGATATCCTGCTCTGAAAAAAATAGTCTCTGCCCGGAGGTTTTCATCTCTGACACCTTAGACAAAAATAGGTTCCTCTTGAACTCATTACCTTGCGCCTAATAGGCGCTTTGCACTTAAAACAAGGCTCATCTTCTCGTTGGTATACCTTTAATAATGGGATATAACTTCCTTGCGTTCCATCGAGTTGGCGATAAGTATTAGCTGAAGAGCCCTTTTTATTGATAGCCACCCTAAGAATTGAAATGAGACACTCATAAAGTTTTTCTAACTTTTCTTTTTTAATGCTGTTTGCTTTTCTTTCAGGATGAATTCCAGCACAAAACAAAGCCTCTTGAGCATAAATATTTCCTACCCCCGCTAGAAATCTTTGGTCCATAATAAGGGGCTTTACCATTGCTTTTCTATTCTTAAAAAGTGCTAAGAAATTTTCTTTTTTGATCTCTAAGGGTTCTGGCCCCATGGTTTTAATTATCGACAGCTGATTCCAATCCTATACCACCTTTATATCTCCCAATGCCCGCATATCGCAAAAGTTTAGCAATTTATTATCTGAAAGAGCCAGTATCACTCTGGCGCATCGCTCTTCTTTTCTGCTCAGCATTAGCCAGCCGCTTATGCGCAAATGAATTACAAGAAATAGCTTCTGATCCAGCTTTAAAACAAGAACCTTGCCCCTTCGTAAAATATCTTTTATGGTTTTTCCTTTTATTTTAGATTTGAAGGTTTGTGGCGGGATTCCCTTGATTAGCCTTTTATCTTTTATAATGACTTCTTTTATTCTTTTGTTTAGAACGCTTCGTTTTAGTTGTGCTCTTATTGTTGCAACTTCTGGTAATTCCGGCATTTAAGTTTCGGTTATCCTCCTATTGCTTTTATAAATACGTTTCTGCTTCTGGGACCATCAAACTCACAAAAATAAATACCCTGCCAGGTTCCCAAAACTAGTTGGTTATTTTCAATAATAATGTTTAGTGAGCTGCCCACTAAAGAGCTCTTTATGTGGGAATCAGAATTTCCTTCTGAATGTGAATATGGCTTATCTTCGGGAACCAATTCTTCTAAATGGCTAATAATATCTTTTTTCACGCAAGGGTCCGCATTCTCATTAATGGTTAGGCCGGCAGTAGTATGGGGGCAAAACACAACACAAATTCCTTCATTTATTTTTTGGCTATTTACTGCTTTTTGAATATCACGCGTGATGTCAATAAATTCACTGCGCTTTTTAGTCTGTATGTGTAAGGTGCTCACTTTCTCATCCTTTAAACAGCATAAAAAGAATACCAATAATCACTACACCGACAATCACCCACATAAAAGGTGAAGGTTTTGTGGGAGTTGTGACGGTTTCACCGCAATAAAGACACATTGTGGCATTATAGGGAATGGGTTTTTTACAGTGAGGGCAAGGAACCTTTTTGGAAAAATCCAAACCCTCTTCTTGCTCCGTTACCTCTTTAAAGTTAAATTTTGCTTGGCCCATCTTATTTTAAATTATTATATATACCTTTATACTTTTCTGTCTCCTCTACTCTTAAAAATACGAGTTGTATTACCCGTGCATTTTGTTTTATTTTTATACCGCAAGGATTATAAACTACCAAAACAAATTCACTCTTTCCTTTGAATCCTGCATCCCAAACACCGTTCTGAGTAAAGGCACCCATGCGCAAAAGCGAAGTGCGGCTGAATGCCAAGGCAACCAAATTATTAGGTATATTTACAGTTTCGTTGGTCCTTACTTTATATACGCCTTTAGGTAGCTGCCACCAACCGTATTTATCTTCGGGTTTCGATTTTTGAGGGGTGTTTTCTTCTGTTTCAGGAAGCTGGCGTTCACGATTAGAAAAATCCAACGACCCCGCACCACTAAATTTAAAAATCTTCTCTACAGTTAAATCAAACCCATTGGGAGTAAGTTGGGCATCAAGATCTATATAATCCTCGACCAAGTTATTTTTGTCTATAAGTTCTTTTATCTCTGCTTTATTGATCATGCTTTTTTCTGTCTCTCCTCTTAAGGGGTTCATTTTCTTATTCCTAGCTTCTTTTTTATTTTTGCCACCACCTCTTTTGGGGTTTTAACTTTTATCACTCCCGGTATATCCCAGGTATCGATTCCAATTACTGTTTTCTCTTCATTAAATGCAAATGCTATTTCGGATAAAGTGCCGTATTTGCCATCCACTGCCACAATAATATCTGCAGCTCTCACCACAAAGATGTTACGGGCATATCCTAAGCCGGTGGGTATTTTCACATCTATATAAAGGTTTGCGTCTTTGCCGTCAAAGCTAGGCAAAATCCCAACAGTTAGGCCCCCTTTTTCTTTGGCACCTTTAGCTGCTGCCTCCATTACTCCAGAGCGACCCCCACAAACTAACACCCACCCTTCCTGTGCGATGAGCTGACCTAAAGCATGCGCAATCTTATAGTACTTTTTGGAACAGTCATATCCCCCCACAACAGCAATATTGATTTTTTTTCTCATCTCTATCCCTTCCTAAATGTCCCTAGCAGGAATTGAACCTGCATTTCAGGCTCCGGAGGCCTGCGCTCTATCCATTTGAGCTATAGGGACTGTATAGTTTATGGAGTAATAATTTCCAATAAAGGCCTGAAACGCTCTTCTAAATAGGTAGTATTTTTAGTTCTAAATCCTGATAAATTCTTGGAGAACATAATGTGGGCTCCTTTTTCGCGCAAAACGCTCTCCAGTTC
Organism: Candidatus Omnitrophota bacterium; assembly: GCA_020352775.1. Lineage (GTDB taxonomy): Bacteria > Omnitrophota > Gorgyraeia > Duberdicusellales > 4484-171. The sequence continues at coordinate 687,405 of CP070684.1, read as the reverse complement.
CCTTAAGGCTTTGGCGCTTCCGCTTCCGCTTCCATAAGTTAAAAAACAGGCTGCTTTTTTATTTTCTAAGCTGCTTATCCCTCCGAGATAACTTCGCAGGGCCGGGGTAATAGTAAAGGCCCAAACCGGAGAAGAAAACATAAGGAAGCCATACTTTTCTAAATTATAGTCAGCACCTACCAGTTCCGGTGTCTTTTTAAAAAGGGCATGCTGGCACTGCTTAAAAAATGCCTTTACATCTTCTTTGAGCTTTAAATCAATAAGGTCTGCCGCTACCCCCTTTTTTGCTAGCTGCTCTTTAAGAAATTGCGCTGCTCTTCTTGTGTTTCCTGAAAATGAATAAAAAATAATTGCTGTTTTCATATGCTTCTCCTAAAATAAGGTCATTTGTTCGTTATTCTTTTTGCCCTCTTCTTCACGAAATATTTCAATTGTACCGTATTCTCCGTCATAACCAGGTAGAATATTTAAATTTTTATCTCTTACATTCTTAACGCCTTTGGCGATTCTTTCCGGCATCTTGGAAAACAGTTCTTCTTCAGAGGCATTAACCATAATATTAAATTCAGAACCAAAGGCACTGACTAAATCCAGATAATCTTTCATCACAGATTTACTCTGCTTGCCTACTCCTTTGGCTTCTGCAATTATCTCATCAAAAGGAACCAGGCTCTTATAATCAATGGCATTATCCGGAATAAAGCCTTCGGGCCTATCTGCTAACTCTTCTACGCGATACAACACCCCTCTCGTTAAGGGCTTACCGCACACCGGACAGACCCCTTTATGTTCTTTTGTCTCCTTGGGTGAAAAACGAATTTGGCAATTGCGATGGCCATCATAATGATACTTTCCTTCCTCAGGAAAAAACTCGATAGTATATAAGAATTTACTCTTATCTTTTTCCTCCAGTACCTTTTTTATTTCCCAATAATTGAGCTCACAATCCAAGACATTGGCTTCTCTACCGATACGGGAAGGTGAGTGACTGTCAGAATTGGAAACCAAACTGTATTTATCCAGTTTTGAAAGGCGCCAATTCATGGCGGGATCGCTAGAAAGCCCGGTTTCAAGTGCGGTTATTTTTTCTATATATTTACCATAGGCTTGCTCTAAAGAGTCAAACCCGGAGTTTGAGCCAAACACTGAAAACCAGGGCGTCCAGATATGCGAAGGAATAAGCATCACCTCATCTGATATTTTGAATATTTCGTCGGTTAATTTCTTACAGCTCAAGCCTAGGATGGGCCGGCCATCAGAAGCAATATTTCCGTAGGTTGCAAGCATTTTGTTTATTTCTTCGGCAATCTCAAATGAAGGCACCATAAATACATTATGCACTCTGTATACTTTTCCTTCTTGAGAAAAAATGCTTGAGATCTCACCTGAGATAATAAAATTTACTCCTTCATATAGATATAAACCAGTTTTTCCTTGGGGCTGTAAGTGTTGCTTTAATTCCTGTAACCAGAGATGGTGCGTAAAATCTCCCGTACCTAAAAGCTGTATTCCTTTTAGTTTGGCCCATTTCGCTAAAGTGGGCACGTTCATCTCTTTAGAGGTGGCGCGCGAATACCGTGAATGAATATGAAAATCAGCTACAAATTGCATTTCTTTAAGTTATACCTAATCTCTTTAAAGCCTTATTTACATTGCCCCAATGCGTGCCCCGCCAGTAAACTTTTCGACACCTCCTGCAGCGCATAAACTCATCGTGATGTTCATATACGTAAGGCGGTACTTCTGTTTTTACCTCTTCTTTTTTTACCTCTTTAAGCGCCTCGTTACAAACCGTGCAGCGGCTAAACATTTTACTCTCATCAATGGCTAAATTCAACTTTGCTTTTATTTCCTGTAGTTGGTCCTGGATTTTATCAGAGTGTATCACTATTGTTTTTTTCTCCAAATCATCTACCTTGGCTTTCCTGCGCGTGGCAATGATACGATTTTCCCTCAAAGCTTGGATGATTAAAGTCCCTATGTTATCGCTGTCATGATAAGCTGTATCAAACCCTAAGATACGCAGCCACCTTACTAATCTGCCCAGTTCTTTAGTGAGGATAAACTTCATGCTTTATAGGCGATTGCGCCTGCACAAATTACATATTCGACAACACCCTTTAAACGCCTATTTAAAAATGCTGAATTTTTGGATTTGGAAACTAAGCTCTCTTTGGTGGCAATCCACTCTTTTTGGGGATCAACCACCACGATATCGGCATCAGACCCTTTACTTAATTGTCCTTTGTTTATTCCTAAAATCTGTGCGGGTTTAAGTGCTAATTTAGTTATTGCCTGGGGCCAGGATAAAACACCATTATCTACTAGCTCGGTGATAGTTACCGAAAGAGTAGTCTCTAGTCCTGTAACCCCGAATTCAGCCCGGTCAAACTCGATATCTTTCTCATTCTGGGTATGCGGGGCATGGTCTGAGGCAATTGCATCTATTGCGCCGCTCTTTAGCCCCTCTTTTATTGCCAGCACATCGTCTTTACTCCTTAATGGTGGGTTCATCTTTTTGTTTGTGTCAAAGCCCCAAACCGCTTCTTCGCTTAAAGCAAAATAATGGGGCGCGGTTTCAGCGCTAACTCGCACTCCTTTTCTTTTTGCTTTCGCGATTAGCTCAACGGATTCAGCACAGCTTACGTGCGCAATATGTATCTTTGCGCCAACACTTTCAGCCAGCTTGATGTCTCTTTCAATACGCTTATATTCAGACTTTTTGGAAATACCTCTTAAGCCCAGGCGGGTAGAAGTTAATCCCAGATTAACCACGCCTTGACCTGAAAGCGCCTTATCTTCGCAATGACAAATTACGAGAAGATCTTCTCGTTTAACTTGTTTCAATGCTTTTAGGAATAAAACATCATTATCTACTGAAGCACCGTCATCTGAAATCGCGATTACCCCATTCTTTTTTACCTTTCCGATTTCAACTAATTCTTGGCCTAGCCTTCCTTTGGTAATTGCTGCGCAGATGTAGACGTTGTTATGGGCAGTGTCCTTAATAATATTTTTAAGTGACTCTACTAGCTCTTCACAGTCTATGGCTGGCTCGGTATTAGGCATTGCCAAAACTGAAGTGACTCCTCCTTTTAAAGCCGCTCTTGTGCCGCTTGCAACAGTTTCTTTATTTTCTCTACCTGGTTCACGCAAATGTACATGCATATCCACGAGGCCTGGGATGACGATTTTACCTTTAGCATCAATAACTGTTTCGGCACTAGCTGCGAGGTTGCTAGCAACTTTAGATATTTGGGCGCCTTCGATTAAAATATCCTTAACTTCATCGATACTATTTGCCGGATCAACTATATGTCCATTTTTAACTAATATGCTCATTTTTTTATTTCCTGGCCCTGAGCCACTAAGAAAAGTACTGCCATTCTTACTGCGATTCCATTTGTGACCTGCTCAAGTATTACTGATGAGGGTCCATCAGCTACTTCGCTAGAAATCTCAATGCCGCGATTAATCGGTCCGGGATGCATCACAATAATATCTTTTTTTGCTTTTTTGAGTCTTTCTTCGGTAATACCGAACTCCTTAAAATATGCAAGGTGGTTGGGAAATGCTGTTTCCGAGTCGCGCTCAAATTGCATTCTTAAAACATTAACTGCATCCGCCTCTTCTATCGCCTCATCAATATTATTAGTGACCACAACCCCCAACTCTTCCATCGCCGGTGGGATAATTAGCGCTGGGGCACATACCGTAACTTTGGCGCCGAGCTTGGTGAGGCCCCAAATATTTGAGCGTGCTACACGCGAATGCGCGATGTCACCCACAATGGCCACTTTTAACCCTTCAATGTGGCCAATTTTTTCTTTTAGGGTAAAAATATCAAGAAGTGCCTGGGTGGGATGCTCATGCCAGCCGTCACCAGCATTTACCACACTGATATCTAGATGCTGGGCCAACATCGCTGGCGCACCAGAAGAGCCATGGCGTACCACCACAATATCAGCCTTTAAGGCCTGGATATTTCTTCCGGTATCAACTAAGGTTTCGCCCTTTTTTACGCTTGAGGACTCCACCGCAATATTTATCACATCAGCCGAAAGCCTTTTAGCTGCCACCTCAAATGAGACGCGCGTACGCGTGGAAGGCTCATAAAAGAGGTTTAACACTGTCTTTCCACGCAAAGCTGGTACTTTCTTGATATCTCGGGTTGATACTTCCTTGAACGACTCTGCAGTGGAAAGAATCAGCTCGATTTCTTCTTTGCTTAAATCTTCTAGGCCCAAAAGGTCTTTTTTCTCCCACGTTATCGCTTTCATGAGCTTTTTTCTAAAATAACTACTTCGTCTTTTCCGTCAATTTCCTTAAGCCTTACCTCGACCTGCTCTTTATCTGAAGTGGGGATGTTTTTACCCACAAAATCAGCCCTGATGGGTAGCTCCCGGTGCCCTCTGTCTACCAAAACCAAAAGCTCAACCCTGCGGGGCCTGCCAAAATCCATAATCTGATCAAGCGCGGCCCGAATAGTCCTTCCACTAAAAAGAACATCGTCTATTAAAATTACTACCTTATCGGTGATGTCAAAATTAATTGCGGTTTCTTTTACGAGCGGTGCCGGACCAACAGCAGTTAAATCATCTCTATAAAAAGTAATATCAAGGGTGCCTAAAGGAACTTCGGCTTTTTCTAATTCTTTTATGATTTCTTTGATTCTGCATGCTAGATGCACCCCGCGGGTTTGGATACCAATAAGCACCAATTCTTTAGGATCTGAGGTTTTTTCTAGAATCTCATGTGTTAGCCGATAGAGGCAGCGGCGGATATCTTCGGGATTAAGTATTTTGGACTTTTCGTTAAAATTAGCCATGATAAAAAGGAAAAACCCGCTCCTTTATTTAGGAACGGGCTGATTGTGTTTTAGTCTTTCCTTCATTTTTCTCCTTACCAGTCTCACTGGACCAGCTTAAAGGCTATTAGATATATACTCCTTATACCACTAACTGTCAAGGGAAATCTGCCTGCCTTAATATGAGTCTTTGTTGTCGATAACAATAGTGAATTCGCCCTTGGGCTTGATGCTTTCAAAGTGCCTGATCGCCTCCTCCGTGGCTACCTCTAACACCTCTTCGAACTTCTTAGTCATCTCGCGTGCAATAGTAAGGCGCTTATTGCCCATTATCTCTTTTAAATCCCTCAGTGCGCTCAGCACCCTAAAGGGTGATTCAAAAAAAACAATGGCACACTGCCAGCCTTTAATCTTCTCCAGTGTTTTCCTTCGCTCCCCTCTCTTTCTTGGCAGATAGCTTAAAAAAACAAATTTATCATGCGCACAAGAACTTAACGAAAGGGCGTTGGTCACACCAGAAGGCCCTGGCACTGCTGTCAGCCTCAAGGATTCCTTGCGGCAGGCCCGTACCAGCTTATAGCCCGGATCGCTTATGGTAGGGGTGCCGGCGCTAGAAACCAGCGCTACGTCTTTTCCTTTTTTGAGCTCCTCGATTACCCACGGGGTCATTTTGGCCTCATTGTGATCATGAAAGCTCTTAAGGGGTTTTTTTATGCTGAAATGCTTAAGAAGCAGCCCTGTTTTTCTGGTGTCCTCTGCGAGAATAAGATCAGCTTCCTTTAAGGTGCGCAGGGCACGCAATGCAATGTCTTCTAAATTGCCGATTGGGGTAGCCACTATATATAACATACTAAAAACTTTTTTGGGGTTTATGATGTTTGGAGGTATTTTAAAACCTTACCAAGCTTGCGTCAATAGCTAAAAGGAGGGGACAATTGCCTTTAGAATTCTCTACGGATTGTTTCTCTGCGGAAAATATTCATAATGGCTTGGGCCAGCCTTTTTGGATCATGCCGCACAAAATCAGCAGCATGGATTACATTCCCCTCAATTACCTTATAACCCATTCGGCGGATTTCCCAAGAATCTGCCTTTACGGGGAATGCTTTTTCTTCCCTGTACTTAGCGAGCGCTTCTTCCTGAGGTACTTTAGTATTCACAATGCAATAATCTATTATCTTAGGCTGAGTATGTTTGATTATTGCTTTAAGGTGTTCCGAAGCGCTATAATCATCTGTCTCACCATGTTGGGACATAACATTACATACATATATTTTTAAAGCACTGGATCCAGCTATCGCTTCGCTAATTTCCTTAATAACAAGGTTTGGTAAAATACTGGTATAAAGGCTTCCCGGCCCGATAATAATAATTTGAGCATTCTCTATAGCTTCTATTGCATGGGAGGCTGGTCGAATCTTTTTTTGTAATTCTGAATGTGTGGGATTTAAATATACTCTTTCAATAGGGACTTTTTTTTCGGGGATCTCTGCTTCCCCCTCCACACGTGACCCGTCTTTGTACTCAGCAACTAAATTTACCTTGTTTAAAGTTGAAGGGAGAACTTTTCCTCGAATAGCTAAAACCTTACTGGACTCCTCCACGGCTTTCTCAAAATCACCTGTTAATTGCGTCATGGCGGTAATAAAAAGGTTTCCGAAATTGTGCCCTTTCAATTCCGAATCTTTTTTAAACCGGAACTGAAAAAGCTCACCCATGAGCGACGGTACGTCTGCCAGGGCAACTATGCAATTGCGTATATCACCCGGGGCAAGCACGTCAAATTCCTGGCGCAGTCTGCCTGTAGAACCGCCACTGTCAGCTACTGTGACCACGGCGTTTACGTTGGTGGAGTACTCTTTTAGCCCCGCAAGCAAGGTGGCGAGTCCGTGGCCCCCACCTATGGTCACCATCCTTGGTCCCCGTTCTAAATATCTCTTTTTATAAATGATGTCCACCAAATCTTCTCCGAAAGAGGGCAAAAAAACACTAACGAAAGATTTGACCATACTTCTTACTCCCGCGACAATCAGAGTTATTCCTAGAAAGATAAGCGCTGCATCTAATGTTTTTAACCACAAAAGCGCCTCGCCGATAAATCTGGCTGCGCCGAAAATTACCGCTATTATCCCTAACACAATGAGTAAAATCCACCGCTTAATTCTTATTCCTGGATAGAGCCACCTTAATTTTTTTAAACCCTTCACCTACCTCTCCTTTTATTATAATCCTGTGGCGGCCTCCCTATCAATAATGAATGTACAGTCAGGGTGGTGTTGCAAAAAAGAGGCTGGGACAGCTGAACTCACAGACCCTTTAATGGCTTTGGTTACCGCATCCGCCTTATTACTTCCCGTAGCCAATAAAACAATCTTCTTTGCTTCTAAAATCGTTCCGATGCCCATAGTTACTGCTTTTCGCGGGACTTGCGACCCGTCTTCAAAAAAACGGGCATTATCTCTAACCGTTCCCTCTGTTAAATCAACTACCCTTGTCCGAGAATCTCCTCCTGACCCCGGCTCGTTAAAAGCGATGTGTCCGTTAGACCCGATGCCAAGCAGCTGCATGTCTATGCCTCCGGCTGCCCTGATGTCCTCTTCATATTTGCGACAGCTCATTTGAGTATCCTGGGCTTTCCCATCAGGAACACGCGTTTTTGACTTATCGATATTAATATGATTGAAAAGGTTCTCATCCATAAAATATCTATAGCTTTGGTCATGGTCCCCAGATAATCCTAAATATTCATCAAGATTAAAGGATGAGGCGCGGCTAAAATCCAAAGCTTCTTCCTTGTGCATCTGGATTAATTTCTTATACATCCCCACTGGAGTCCCTCCAGTTGCCAGCCCCATCACTATAGCCGGATTCTCTCTAACAGCTTGGGCAAAGATATTAGCACCTTCCCTGGCTACTTCTTGTTTATCTTGGCAAACTATCACCTTAATTTTCCCCATCTGTTTCTGCTCAGCCATCGTTCTCCTCCTTTTAATATCTCGCTTGAAACATGACATTACCTTAGATTTACAAAAACCACTAAAACAAAAAGGCGTCTTTTCTTTGCCTTTTTGCGTAAAGAAAAGACGCCTTTGTCTTCTATTTAAATATACCCCACTCCATTGACTTGTCAAGAAGTTTTTGCTGCTTAAATATTATCGACTATCAAAAACCGCTAGAGTTTGTCAGTATAACCAAAGGTTCCGCACATTATGTCTTAAAGTAGCTCTCTACTTTTTTATTGGTAAAATATATGATGAGGATCGCTGGATAAAACACCTGAGCAACTGCCTGGGTGATAAACCGAGGATTAGTAAGTGCAGAGATAAATAAAAAAAGGACCATTGCAAAAGAAAAATACAGGGTAAGCTTTCTTGCCCATTCTTTACGCAGCAGCAGTCCGGCACCGCTAACGGCATAGATCGCCGCGATTGTCGCCTGCACTAAAAGTGAATTCTTAAATTGCGCATACTCAAGAGGCAACCCCTGGGCTTTCTCTTTAAGCATCTCAAGAACCGCCTCCCAGCTTTCGGGGTTAAGATTGATATACACCAATATGGAGAGCAGAAATACCGCTCCTCCCAAAATAAAACAATTGATTCCCCCTAGAATCGTTACTCCCAAGGGGCGTTTTTTTGGATCCAGCGCTTTTTTTTGTTCTTCCATCTTTTAGTCTCTTTCATAAAACGACCCCAGCCGGATTTGAACCGGCGCCGTCGCCGTGAAAGGGCGATGTCCTAAACCGGGCTAGACGATGGGGTCACATAAAAATTAAATGTTAAAAATCAAATATCAAAAATGGCTGCGAAAAGAAAAGTATATTTTAGACAGAACAATGAATTTGTCAATAGAGCTTCTTTTATTCTGGGATAATGCGGGCTACGGTTGAGAGCTTATCCCCTTTGCTCAAATTAATCACTCTTACCCCTTGAGTAGAGCGGCCCGAAACACGAATATGATTTATGTGGGTGCGGATAAGAACTCCTTTGTGGGTAATACACACTACTTCATCATCTGCGCGCACCAGGATAAGCCCCTTTACTTCTCCTATCTTTGGAGAAAGTTTTATGTTAATGATGCCTTTGCCGGCGCGGGATTGCAAACGGTACTCCTCCACCGGGGTGCGTTTGGCAAAGCCGTTTTCAGTGGCAGTAAGAATATAAAAATCATCTTTCTTTGCTGCGCCCTTAATCAGCGCCATTCCCAAGACTACATCGCCCTTGCCCAGCTTTATTCCTTTAACCCCCTGCGCTTGTCTGCCCATGGGCCTTGCATCTTTCATTTTAAACCTTATGGACAGTCCCTTCTGGCTAGCTAGAATGATTTCATCCTTCTCTTCGCAGACTCCAGCGCCAACCAGATGATCTCCTTTTTCTAAATTTATTGCATTGATTCCGCTTTTACGCATATTAGAAAATAAATCTAAAGCGGTTCGCTTCACAATGCCTTTCTGGGTGGCCATAAAAACAAAATGATCGGGATCAAATTCTTTTATTGAAAGAACCGCGGTGATTTTTTCTTTGCTGTTTAAATGCAGGACGTTTACAATCGCTCTTCCTTTTGAGGTGCGCGAGCCTTGCGGAACTTCATATGTTTTTAAAGGGTATACCTTTCCTTCATCAGTAAATATAAGGAGGGTGTCTTTACTGGAAGCAACAAAGAGGTGTTCTACAAAGTCCTCCTCAGCCGTAGCCATGGCAGTCACTCCCCTTCCCCCTCGACGCTGCTGACGATAGCTGGTTAAGGGCATTCGTTTAATGTAGCCGGATCCAGTGATGGTAATTACCATATCTTCTTCCACGATTAAATCTTCTATTTCTATCTCTTCCTTTTCAGCCACGATGTCAGTGCGGCGGGCGTCAGCAAACTTCTCTTTTAGCTCTTTTGTCTCTTCTTTAATTAAAATTTCCTGTTTCTTCTCCGAAGAAAGAATAGACTTTAAAGACTCGATTGTTTTAAGTAACGCTAAATACTCCTCATCTATCTTTTTCCGCTCCAAAGCACACAGTCGTTGTAGTTGCATTTCTAGAATCGCCTGGGCCTGGACTTCAGAAAGCTTAAACTTTTTCATAAGTGCGCCTTTGGCATCTTGCGGACTTTTGGATTTCTTAATTATTTCTACAACCTGATCCAAGAATTTAAGGGCGGTCTTTAGCCCTTCTAATATGTGGGCTCGCCGCTCTGCTTTTTCAAGCTCAAATCTGGTGCGTCTTACAATCACTTGCTTGCGGAAGTGAATATGCTGATGGAGCATTTCTTTGAGATTGAGTATCTGGGGTCTACGGTTTACCAGCGCCAGAAGAATTGCCCCAAAGGTCGTTTCCATGCTGGTATGCTTATAAAGCCGATTTAGAATGATCTCGGGTTGAGCATCGCGTCTAAGCTCAATGACAATTCGTATTCCGTCTTTATCTGATTCGTCTCGCAAGTCAGAAATTCCTTCTACTTTCTTATCATTAATAATGTTGGCTATCTGCTCAATAAGGGTAGTCTTGTTCAGCTGGTAAGGAATTTCTGTAATGACTATTTGGGCCTTATGCTTCTCGCGTTCTGTTGTTGCCTTTGCTCTTACAGTGAGTTTGCCCCTGCCTTCTTTATACATATTTAAAATTTCAGTGCGTCCACAGATTATCCCGCCGGTAGGAAAATCCGGACCCTTGATATATTTAAAAAGGTCTTTTACTGAAGCGTTGGGATTATCAACCAAGTAGCTTAAGGCATCGCAAACTTCTCCTAGATTATGCGGTGGTAAGTTTGTTGCCATCCCTACAGCAATTCCACTTGCGCCATTAAGCAAAAGGTTGGGCAATACTGCCGGAAGGACTTCTGGTTCACTAAGGGAGTTGTCAAAATTGGGGAAGAAACGGACAGTCTTTTTTTCGATGTCCTGCAAAATATAATCTGTGATGCGGGACATCCTGGCTTCGGAATAACGCATTGCCGCCGGTGGGTCTCCATCAATGGAACCAAAGTTACCCTGCCCATCAATTAAGGGGTAGCGCAAAGAAAAGTCTTGAGCCATTCGCACCAAAGCATCATAAACCGCGATGTCCCCATGGGGATGGTATTTACCAAGACATTCTCCTACGATTCTTGCGCTTTTTTTATAAGATTGATTGTATCTTAGATGCAACTCATGCATAGCATAAAGAATCCTTCTTTGTACCGGCTTAAGGCCGTCCCGTACGTCAGGCAGAGCTCTTCCTACAATTACGCTCATCGCGTAAGATAGATAAGAGTCTTTCATCTCTTCTTCGAGGTGTCGCGCAACAACTTTTTCTTTAATCCCTTCAGCCATTACTCTTTTTGGTTTTAAACGTCTAAATTCTTTACTTCGTGGGCATAAGTCTGGATGAATTTACGCCGGGGTTGAGGTTGGCCGCCCATAAGAACAGTAAAAATCCTGTCTGCCTCCACTGTATCTTCCAGTGTAATGTTTAGCAATGTTCTTCTCTCTGGGTCCATGGTACTTTCCCATAGCTGTTCCGGGTTCATCTCACCTAGCCCTTTGTAGCGCTGGACCTGCATTCCTTTAGTTGCGATTTTACGCACTTCTCCCAGCACGCCTTTTAAGTTATTGCATTTTGTCTTCTCCCCCGTGTCTTCATTAACTAACACAAATTGTTCCTTTTCTTGAGGTAGATAATCTTTTAGAGAAGTCCCCGCCTTAATAAGCCCTTCGTTAATCTTTCGCAATTCATGGGATTCATAAATCTCCACATGGTCTAATTCCTCTATTTCTCCGTAGGAAGCCAGCTCTTCCTCATCCAGCACAAACACTGGCTTTTGATTTACGGAGATTTTATGAGCAGGGTATTTTTTCTTTTTCTCATTAATCGCCTCTGTGTACAACTTAAAAGGAATACCCTTACGGCCCAAGGATGATTCCAGTTGCTCTACCGCAATAAGATTCTGAATTATTTTTTCAAGCTCTTTCTGGGTGAATGTCTTTTTCTCTTTAGTAACCCTTTGAAGTTTGGCAGCCTTGGTTCCTAATTTTAAAATGATACTGTTCATTTCTTTTTCGGTATGGATGTACTCTTTCCAGTCTTTTTTCTTTATGTGGTATAGCGGTGGTTGGGCGATGTAGATATGCCCATCTTCCACCAGTTTGGGCATGTGTCTGTAAAAGAGGGTTAAAATTAAAGTCCTGATATGTGATCCATCAACGTCAGCGTCAGCCATGATGATTATTTTGTTGTAGCGCAATTTGGAAACATCAAACTCCTCCCCTACCCCGCTTCCCAATGCAGAAATAATGGTGCGCACCTCTTCACTACTTAAAACTTTATCCAGACGCGCTTTCTCCACGTTAAGAATCTTTCCTTTTATGGGAAGAATGGCCTGAAAGTTTCTGTCGCGAGCCTGCTTGGCAGACCCTCCGGCAGAATCACCCTCCACAATATATAGCTCGCAAAATTCAGGGTTGCGTTCTGAACAATCAGCGAGTTTACCTGGTAAATTTGAGCTCTCTAAAGCTCCTTTGCGCCGGGTTAATTCGCGCGCTTTGCGTGCTGCGTCTCGCGCCCTGGCAGCAAGGATTGCTTTTTGTACAACCTTATTAGATACTGAAGGGTTTTCCTCAAAAAAAGAACTTAGCGCCTCAAAGGCAATGGAGCTGACTAACCCTTCCACTTCGGAATTTCCCAGCTTGGTTTTGGTCTGTCCTTCAAATTGAGGGTTAGGGATTTTTACGCTTACCACCGCACACACCCCTTCTCTGGAATCGTCTCCGGAGATACTGCTTACCTCTTTTAGCAGTTTCTTTCCGCGGGCATATTGATTAAGGGCGCGGGTAAGGGCGGTCTTAAATCCGGTAAGGTGAGTTCCCCCTTCGATAGTGTTGATATTGTTGGCAAAAGAGTAGATATTTTCCTTGTATCCATCGTTATACTGCAGCGCCCCTCCTACCACAATTCCTTCTTTTTCTTTCTCAAAACTGATAATTTTACGATGCAGGGGTTCTTTGTTGCGGTTTAGGTACTCAATAAATGATACGATTCCCCCTTTGAATTTAAATGCTACTTCTTTGTCTTTGCGTTCATCGCCTAGTATTATCTCAATATTCTTGTTTAAAAAGGCGAGCTCCCTTAAGCGTTGAGATAAAACATCAAAAGAAAATTCGGTTTTGGAAAAAATCTCTGCGTCGGGTCTAAAGGTTATTTTGGTCCCGGTGGTTTTTGCCTTTCCGATTGCTTTGATGTTGGTTTTGGTTTTTCCTCTCTCAAAAGTTTGGTGATAGACCTTTTCTTCTCTCTTTACCTCTGCCTCTAACCACTCGCTTAAAGCATTAACTACGCTCACCCCTACTCCGTGCAACCCTCCACTTACCTTATACACACGGTGATCGAATTTTCCGCCGGCGTGAAGAGTGGTAAGAACAACTTCTAAGGCGGGCTTCTTTAGGGTCTTATGAATGCCGACCGGAATTCCCCTTCCGTTATCTTCAACCGAAACACTGTTGTCGGTGTGGATCACAACTTTTATTTTGTCGCAAAACCCGGCACTAGCCTCATCAATGCTGTTATCTACCACCTCATACACCAAATGATGCAACCCTTTCTGGGAGGTATCACCAATGTACATCGCAGGTCTTTTGCGTACAGCTTCTATCCCGCCCAATACCTGGATAGTTGTGGCGTCGTATTTTTGTCCCTGTGGCTTCTCAGCCATGTCCTTACTTTTTTTAGCCATTGATTTCTAACTCCTTAATATGAGGGAATTCTTTCTGCACCGCAGATAACAATTCTTTTCTTTTCAAATGAAGGGTGTAGCGCGCGCTTGCCGCCTCGGAGCTAAACATAAGCTTGTTTTTGTGAATGCCTTGAAATTGAATGTGATTCTGGCCACAGCTCTCTAGAGACTGCGCGATAAGTGTTTTTACTTTTTCGTGGGCCTGGCGCTCCCTTTCTTTTTTATTTAAGAAGTCTCTAATGAGGCTTTTTATGTGTGTGGCCATGAACTCAAATCTTTATAGGTAAAACAAGGTAGATGTAGTCTTCGCTTCTTAAAACCGCGGGTTTATCGGCACCGGAAAAATTAAACCCCGCCTCTTCTTGATCCATATTTTTCAAAACATCCATAAGATATTGGGGGTTAAACCCTATTTGCATCGGCGTCCCGCTGTATTGCGCACCGATTACTTCCTTTACCTCTCCCATTTGGGGGGTGCTTTTGGAAACAACTATTGAGTCTTTTTTTAATTCTACCTTTACTCCTTGATAATCTGGGGTGGAAAGAAGATCTGCTCTACGCAGAGCCGCCAGAAATTCCTTTCGGTTTATGATTAGCTTATCCTTTCCTTCTTTGGGGACATATTGGGCGTAATTGGGGAATTCGCCTTCGATGGTTCTGGTGATAAACTGCGTATCCTTAAAATCGAACCCCACCCTGTTTTCTTCCACGGCTAGAAAAATCTCCTCCTCTCGTTCTTTGATGAGCTTGGTTAATTCCTGGATTGCTTTTATTGGAACAATAAAAGAGAGTTTTGTTTTTACTTCGGGTTGGGTGTGGTGTAGTTTGCGCTGAATAAAAGAAAGTCTTTTGCCGTCGGTAGCTACTAGTTTGATTTTGTCTTCATGTATCTCAAAAAGTATTCCATTGAGTATGTAGTTTGTTTCCTCTTGCCCCACACAAAAAGATGTAAGTCTTATCATCTCTCCCAGCACCTCTGGCAATATCTTTATTAGTGAGGCTTTCTGGCTCTCTTCTACCTTAGGGAATTCTTCTGGGTCGATAGTGTTTATTTTAAACTCAATCTTTCCACACCTTATTAAGAGGTTATTCTTGGTTATTTCCACAGTTATTTCTTGTGAAGGAAGTTCTCTCACGATGGAGATGAGTTTCTTCATGGGGATTGAGGTTTTCCCTTTTTCTTGAATGTTGGCTTCTTGGGTTGTAATAATGGTAGTATCTAAGTCCGTTGTTACTAGTTTTAGCTTATTATGTGTAGAAGAAATGAGGACGTTATTTAATACAGGAAAGTTTTGTTTGGAAGTGGCTGGGCCTAAAACTTTTTGTAATGTTTCTAATAATACTTCTTTTTCTATACTAAATTTCATAGTAGTTGCTGTTGTAGGGGGTGTCAAATCTGTGAATTCAAAAATATTCTACCAGAAACAAACCCAAAAATCACCTTTTATTCACATACCTTTCTTTATAAATTCTTAATTTCCTGTGCAAGGCTGTTAATGGTTAATTTTAGCTTCCCATCTTTTTTTAAATCATCCTTTATCTTTTTGGCAGCATAAAGAACGGTGGTGTGATGCTTGGCCCCAAAGAAACTTCCAATTTCAGGAAGAGATAATTCAGTGAGCTCTCTTATTAAATACATCGCAATTTGTCTGGGGAGTACCAAAGTCTTGTTCCTTTTGGATTTTTTAAGATCCTCTTTCAACACCCCAAAGTAGACAGCCACTTTCTCTAAAACGGTATCAGGGGTAACGCGGCGATAAATTTCCTTTACCATATCTTTAAGTATTCCCTTTGCCACCTCTAGCGATATAGGTTTACTTTCAATGAGCGAATAAGCAATAATACGGATAAGAGCGCCTTCGAGCTCTCTGATGTTGGTGGTGATATTTTTAGCAATAAACTGTATCACATCCTCGCCAATCTTAATAGGGTCTTTTTCCAACTTCTTTTTTAAAATCGCAACCCTTGTTTCAAAATCAGGCGGCTGGATATCTACCACAAGCCCCCAGCTAAAACGCGAAACTAGCCTCTCCTCCAACCGGGCGATTTCTTTGGGAGGCCTATCGGAAGAAACCACAATTTGTTTATGGTAGTCATAAAGAACATTAAAGGTATGGAAAAATTCCTCCTGAGACGCTTCTTTTCCCGCGAGAAAATGAATGTCATCGATTAAAAGAACATCGATATTTCTATATTTTTGGCGGAAACGTTCTGTGGCGCGGTGTTGAATAGCAAGAATCAATTCATTTGTGAATTTTTCTGACGAAGTGTATTTTACCTTTGCGTTGGGAGTCTTAGCCAGAATATGATGGGAAATGGCTTGCATAAGGTGAGTTTTGCCAAGCCCCACCCCTCCGTAAATAAAAATGGGGTTATAAGATTTTCCTGGTGCATTGGCTACAGCTAAAGAAGCAGCATGGGCCATTCTATTGGAAGAACCCACAACAAAAGCATCGAAAGTAAAGCGCGGGTTTAATTTGAGAGAATCCTGAGGTTTTTCCTGAAAGCTTTTTTCAATAGTCTTAAAGATTTTGTTTGCACGGCGCTTAAGCAGCGAAGGGTTAACTTCAAAGCGAACGTCAAATTCTTTTTGGGCAATATTGCGCAAAGCCGTTTTTATTTGGGCAAGGTAATTTGTTTCTACCCAGTTTTGAAAGAAAGCATCCGGCACTTCCAAAACCAGTGACGTCCCTTCCAGCTTTTTCATATTTAAAGGGGCAATCCAGGTATCAAAAGAAATCGTTCCCACAACATCCTTAAGCTCGTCTTTGCATTTCTCCCAAACTTTATCCATTACGTTTATGCCCCTCCTCTGGGAGCAAAAAGTAGCTGTATTTATAAGGGGAATTCACAGAATTCACAAGTTATTCACAACGCGATATATCTTGAAAAAGGCCCCTTCTATCAATCCTCACCCTTTAGTTTTTGGGGCGGGCATAAAAAGCAAAAGACAAAAATCCATGCATAAAATAATTTGCGCAGGCACTTTTTACACATTTACGTTCGTTAAGTTTTGGCAGGGATAAAGATTATACTATAAGTTTTAGCAGTTGCAATAAAAAAATCAACAACAAATCACATTAATTTTCACTGCGAAAAAATATCCAGAAATTTGATAAAAATATTGACAGCCTTACGCGCTATGCTACAATTGCTCTATTATGAAAAAGGGATTAACGACCCCCACAAAGATAAAAGGCAAAAAAACACACGGCTTTAGAAAACGCATGGCGACTCGCTCCGGACGCAGCATCTTAAACAGCCGACGCAAAAAAGGCAGAAAAAGACTCGCTGTATGAACAAAATCACCCTGTTACTTATCGCGTTATATCAGCGGGTTTCCTTTCTGTTCCCTGCCCGCTGCCGGTACATTCCCACATGCTCGGAGTATGCACGGCAGGCATTTTTGCAATACCCATTTTTAAAGGCAATGCAGCTGACGGGGTTACGTCTCTTACGCTGCAATCCTTTTGCCAAGGGAGTGGTTGACCCCCTCCCCTAACAGGAACTTAATATGGAGAAACGACTATTTCTTGCCCTTGCCATCACATTTTTATTTTTTCTTGGCTATTCTTTTTTTCTCTCAAAATATGCTCCTCAGCAGCAGCCTAAGATCGAACAGGTTCTAATTGAAGAGCCTCTCAAAAAAGAACCAAGGATTTCTGAAATCGAGAAAGCCGAAGAAAAGCTCGAGCTCGCAGAAATAAAAATGGACAATTTCGTCGTAACATACTCTCCCAGAGGTGGTTATATACGGAGTCTTAAAATACGAAGGTATGATGAGGAGATGATATTTAAAAATATCGGATTTACACCGGCGGAAAAAGACAAAAAGTTTAACGTAATGACCAGCGAGAACGCACTGGAATTTACCTCCTCAGGAGTAAAAAAAGAATTTCTTTTTGCGGGGCCCATTATTACTATAAACTACTCCTCCTCTTTGTCTCCGCCGGGCGAAATGGTAATATTTTCTAACCCATTGGCGCCCAGCATGTTAGATCAGAGATACCAGGAGTTTTTCTACAAGCAAAAAGATCTTTTGCAGCGAGCAGGATTCAAAAAAGTCAAACCACAGACTTTGGCAAACGTTAAATTTGCCGGCGCTCGAGACAGATATTATTGTGCTTCACTCCTCCCCCACTCATATGATATTCGCTGGATAAAAGATGCGAACGAAATATTATTAGCTATAGATTCTCCTGGTTCACAGATTTCTATCTATGTCGGACCCCAAATCAAAAAAGAATTAGCAGCGTATAATCTTCAGGAGATTATTTATTACGGGTTTTTCCATGGTATTGGAGTAGTGATGGGCAAACTCCTCACGTTCTTTTACTTAATTACAAGAAACTGGGGATTCGGAATTATTCTACTGTCAATGGGTATTTATGGTCTCCTCTTTCCTTTTAGCAGGAAAAGCACCCAAGCAATGAAGAAAATGCAGCAACTCCAGCCTGAGGTTGAGGAATTAAAGAAAAAGCATAAAGATAACCCCCAAAAACTTAACAAAGAAATAATGGAGCTATATAAGAAATATAAAGTTAATCCTTTAGGGGGATGCCTTCCCCTCTTTTTCCAGTTTCCGATATTTATTGCTCTCTATCAAGTCCTATTGCGATTTGTGGAATTAAAGGGTGCCCATTTCTTATGGATTAAAGATCTGACTTTACCAGACAGAGCTTTTATGCTTCCTTTTAGTTTACCATTGATTAAAAACTATATTAATATATTGCCGATTCTTATTATGATCTTGGGCGTTACTCAACAGAAAATAAGCGTTTCTTCGGCGTCTTCACAACAGAAATCAATGGGGCTGTTTTTTGCTCTTTTTATTGGAGTTATTTTTTATAATTTTCCTTCAGCAATTGTGCTTTACTGGCTTGTCCAAAACCTTTTTATGCTAATGTATCAATACCGCATTTCGCGGGCATAAATATCGTTTCCACGTGAAAACATCTCGTTAAACAAAATGAGTACATCAATACGGAACATTAACGGTCTTTTATAATTGCACGATGTACATAGAGATGGGAAAACCACGAGAGCTGGATCGCGTTTCCACGTGAAAACGCAGAAAACATTTGAAATAAAATTTCCTTGCAATCCCGCGCAGGCGCGATTAAAATATTTGTAGATACAAAAATAGATTTGATAGTGTTTTCAGCTTTGTGATCCGGAGGGTATTATAAAATTACAAGAGTTAGCTTTATATCCTCGCCATTTGCTTAATAGTAGTAATATCGGAGATATTAATGCGTTGTGCGCAGCTATGTTTCGCATAGAATGTTTTCACGTGAAAACCTTACAAGCCACAATATAAATTATGGGACGTATTATCGGAGTTTGTAACCAGAAGGGGGGTACAGGGAAGACTACTACTGCCATTAATATAAGTTCTTATCTAGGTTTAGCCAACAAAAAAACCCTCCTTATAGATATGGATCCTCAGGGTAATGCTACTTCTGGTACGGGGATAGAGGGGGAAGGCAAGAATTCCATTTATGATGTTATTACTGGATACGCTGATATAAAAGAAAGCATTTATCCTACCAAATGGCCAGAGCTTTCCATTCTTCCTGCACACATTTCGCTTACTGGCGGAGAAGTAGAGCTGGTCCAAAGCGAAAATCGAGAATTGCGACTCAAAGCAGCATTAGATAAAATTCGTGAAGATTTCACCTATATAATCATTGATGCGCCACCATCTTTGGGGCTTTTAACGGTCAATGTTCTTGCCGCAGCAGATAGTTTAATTATTCCAATTCAATGTAAATATTATGCATTAGAAGGAGTTTCTAAATTAATGCATACTGTAAAAATAATTAAGGAACGATTGAATCCCTATTTAAATATCGAAGGAGTACTTCTAATGATGGCAGATTTTCGTACCAGACTCTCTTTGCAGGTAATAGAGGAAGTACGAAACTTTTTTAAAGAAAAAACATTCAATACTATTATTCCTCGTAACATCAGAATTGCAGAGGCGCCAAGCTTTGGGCAACCCATCTATTTTTATGATCCAATATGTGTGGGTGCAAAAGCATATCTTAATCTAGCCGAAGAAATTATAAAAGAAAAAATAGAGCCAGAGGTATTGGCAAAGGAGGAAATTTAAAATGGGGAAAAAAGTGTTGGGGAAAGGATTAGATGCACTCATTCCGAAACGAGAAATCCCGCTGACGTCCCAAAAAGATTTTGCGCGCCTACCACTTCATAGAATAAAGGAAAGTAGATATCAACCTCGGCATAACATTGATGAAAAAGAGCTCAATGAGCTTTCACAATCCATTAAAGAACGGGGGATTATCCAACCTATTGTGGTGCGCAAAATCAACGATGAGGAGTTTGAAATCGTTGCGGGAAGCCGAAGGTTTAATGCTGCTAAGTCATTGGGGCTCAAGGAGATACCAACAATTATTAGGGAGCTAGACGAAAAAGAGGTTTTGGTATGCGCGATTGTAGAAAATTTGCAGCGAACGGACTTAAATCCCATAGAAGAAGCCTTGGCATTTAAACGCTTAATGGATGATTTTGAGTTTAGTTTAGATGACCTCGCCACATTTTTGGGAAAAGACAAAACCACTATTGCAAACACCCTGCGGCTGCTTAAGCTGCCCGATAGTATTAAAGAGGCTCTTGAGAAGGGAATACTCACACGCACTCAGGCCCGAACTATTCTTGCGATTGAAAACAGAAGAGACCAAGAGAAGTTATTTCATCAGATTTTAAGTGAAGGACTTTCGGTAAGAGAGATAGAAAAAAGAGCAAAGAAAGCCTCGCATAAAAAACGTCAGGCTGACCCGTTTGTAATGGAAGTGGAGGAGAAGCTCCAAAAGCTCTTGGGCACAAAAGTCAGAGTATTTAATAAAAGAAATAATCGTGGTAGAATCTTAATCGAATATTATAATTTGGAAGACCTCGACCGTATCCTGAGGAGACTGAAATGAAAAACGAGGCAACTTTAGTAATTATCAAACCAGACGGACTTAAAAAATCCCTGACCGGGAATATTTTAAGCCGGCTTTCAGAAACAAAGCTAAAGATTATCGGTGCGAAAATAATGAAAGTAGAAATAGATCTGGCACACAAACATTATGCACACCTTAAAGGCAAGCCTTTTTATCTCGAACTCATTGATTATATTACAGGAAAAAAGCATGGTGAAAATAGAGTAATGTTATTGATTTACTGGGGGCCTAATGCAATCGATAAAGTAAGACAAATTGCAGGAGCAACTAATCCCGAGGAGGCCGAGCCAATAAGTATACGCGGCGCTTATGGCCGGATTCTTACCAGCGGGCTATTTGAAAATGTAATTCATGCTTCAAGCGACCTTTCCGAAGCCGAACGAGAGATAAAGCTGTGGTTTGAACCTGATGAAATAGCATATGATCTTTATCCTGCAAAAGAGACCGTTGTAAAGGAAGGCAAAAAAAGGATATGGCGATGAAGTCGATGACTGCTTACGCCTCGATATATAAACGAAAAGATGCGCAGGCGATTCAGCTGGTACTGCGCTCACTTAATTTTAAATATCTCGATATCTCAATACATAATCTTGGTGCAGAAAATGTTCTTCTAGAGGAGAAGATAAAACGAGAAGTAAAAAAAAGGATCCCGCGAGGAAAGATCGAAGTGCACGTCTTCTTAAAAAGGCCTGCTCAAGGCCAGATTCACATTGAAGAAAAAGTTCTTGATAAATACGTTTCACAACTTAAACGGTTGAGTAAAAAATATAATCTAACCTCGCAGATGAACCTCGCTCAGGTTTTACAGCTTCCTCATGTGGTTTGGGGTGAAGAGGAGAAGGGGGGCTATGAGACTATTGTTCTTGCCGCACTTAAAGACGGATTGAATAGGCTAGAAGAGTTCAAAAAGAAAGAAGGGAAAGTAATTAAAAATGAGATGCTTAAAAATTTAAAGCGGCTAAAAGGAAACATTGGCCAGGTAAAAAAACATAAACCGCCTCCGCAAAAAACAGAAAATAACAACAAAGAGGATATTGACGAAGAAGTTTCTCTTATTTCTTTTTATATCAATAAGCTGGAAAGCAAAATCAGTTCTTCCAAAGCAGAACCAAAAGGAAAAGCCATGGATTTTCTGACTCAGGAGATTTTAAGGGAATTAAATTCAGCTTCCAGTAAAACAAAGCGTAAAATTGTATCTTCATTGATTGTTGAATCAAAGACCTACTTAGAAAGAATCAGAGAGCAGGCACAGAATATCGAGTAATGAAAAAACCCACTATTTTTATCTTCTCTGGTCCCGGAGGAGCAGGAAAGACTACATTAGTAGATAAACTATTTCGAAAAAAACCCATCCGAAGAGCATTTGTAAAAGGCATTTCTTTTACTACCCGCCGGATTCGTCCTGGGGAAAGAGGAGGAAGAGATTATTTTTTCGTAAGCAAAGAAGAGTTTTTAAAACTAAAGAAAAAAAACTTTTTTTTGGAAAACGAAAAGGTACTTTCGGATTACTACGGAACCCCCAAATATTTCTTTGCCGTAGCCAAAAGAGAGAAAAAGGATTTAATTCTCTGCATTGACGTGAAAGGGGGGATGTATTTAAAGAAGAATTTTAAACAGGCCCGTACTATAACGATTTTTATATCCGCTCCTACTGAAAAAGAGCTCCAGGCCCGCCTAAAAAAGAGAATCGAGGCTGCAGAAATGATTAAAAAAAGGATAAAATTATCAAAAAAAGAGTTGCAATCTTCGCGATATTATGATTATGTAATTATAAATCAGGACCTGAGCACCTCTTTAAATGTTTTAGAAGCAATACTTTTAGCTGAAAAATTCCGGAGGGAATGATGGAAGATAAAAACATCCCTTTAGAGAAGCTTTTGGATGCCACCAGCGGTTCAATTTATAAACTCACGGTTTTAGTCGCAAAACGCGCCCTTACTTTAGCTGATGGAGAAAAGCCTTTGGTTGAAAAACCAGGGGAGAAGGCCTTGCAAAATGCAATACGCGAAATCGCAGAAGGGAAAGTGAAAGAGAAAGAATAGTTTTGTTCTTTGATTTTTATTGCTAAAGCTAACTCGGCGTGGTAGCCAAGTGGTAAGGCAGCGGTCTGCAAAATCGCTATGCGCCGGTTCAAATCCGGCCCACGCCTCCAAAGAAATAATAATTCCTGCAGCCTATCATCCAGCCGGGGTGTTGGAATGGCAGACAACACAGACTTAAAATCTGTTGTTCCGTAAGGAACGTGCGGGTTCAAGTCCCGCCCCCGGCACTCTTTGCTTTGTTGACAAGGCATTTGGGCGATTAGCTCAGATGGTTAGAGCGCTACGTTGACATCGTAGAGGTCACAGGTTCGACTCCTGTATCGCCCATGGCTTTATTTTAATCGTATATCGTCGGTAGTAATTCGTCTGATTGATAAATTAAAATGTTTTGAGGGGATTCCCCAAACCAGAAAGAGATTGAAAAAAGATCATATTTATGTATAATTTTAGTTCTTTGGTGAGCTTGCCATTTGTGCGCTAGTATTTGTAATTTTTAACGGGGTCGTCGATTAGCCCGGTTTAAGTCCCCTGACTGTCGATCAGGTGATCGTGGGTTCAAATCCCATCGACCCCGCCATTTTAAAAGGCCCACTTAATTTAAAAACAATTCGTAAATCAACTCACTAAAATCAGCTTATTCTGGATTTCAAAAGGTGCTAATCGGTGATATGATTTAAATGAAAAGGAGCCGTTTTTACATAGCACTTTTGGTTGACGTTGAGCGTATTAGTACATGTGGCTTTTACATTTGAGGCGGCTTTAAAAAAATACAAGTCTTCCAATGATGAGAGGGTAAATTTTTAAGGTTTAATATAGAAAGTAACCCGATAAAAGAAGGGTATTTATGATTAAGAATGATGTATCATTATGGTTTTTAGCGGCAAAAACAGACGTTTCTTTTATGATGCAGACAATTCCGCATCTCGTACGAATGTGCAACTTTTCTTTTGCCGAATGCGTATTGGCCATAGATACCAAACCATTATCGGAAGAAAAGAGATTCCGCCCAAATATTGGGACGCCTAAGCAATTACGTGATTGCTGCAATAAATTGCTGTCTAACGGCATAGTGGACAAAATTATCGATATTGATTTTCCAGAAGATTATCGCAAAAGAGCTTATCGCAAACATTTTGGCACAAGCCGAATACGCCAGACGCATAATTGGAAAGGATATCCTGTGTTGGGATCTATTTTTTGTATTGAAGAAGCCAAAGGAGATTATTTTCTTCATTTTGATAGCGACATGTTGCTTTATCAGGGTCGAGAATATAATTGGATAGAGGAAGGAATCAGGATATTGCGGGAACATCCGGAAGTTATATGTGTGCGGCCGTCAGCCGGCCCACAAAGTAAAGAAAATAACTTATATGAAAGCAAATATTTTTCTGAAAAAGATTCAGGCGGTTTCTATCGATTAAAAGGTTTTAGTAGTCGAACATTTCTTATAGATCGTAAACGCTTTGAAGAGCTACTGCCATTAAAAATTTTATGGGCGAAAAAGCAAGGAAGTATAAAGGATAGGGTGCCACGAGTATTGATGGAAAAAATATATCATTTTACAGGGCTTGGTCGCTTAGAGTCTTGGGAAAAAATGGTTACTGAGGGGATAAAAAGAAAAGGATTTATTCGTGCGGATATCATTTCTTCGAAGAGCTGGACTCTTCATCCTTGCAATCATGGGGTAAAATTCATCGAAGCACTGCCAAAAATTATTGAAGATGTTGAATCGGGACACCACCCCCAAGAACAAGCTGGTAATTATGATCTGCAATTGAAATATTGGATTTAGACTATGGGTCAGAAATTGCCCCCGATTTATTTTTATATCCCTGAAAAAGATTGATCCGCAATGGATTGAGCAGTTTACAACAGAGGGTGTAGCAAAGGTATATTTAGATGTGTTGGGTATCAATGTAGACCATAAGTGAATAAAAATATGTTAAACATCGAGCGAGATTTGACTTTATTGCTAACTGCTGCTATTGATGTCAAAATACGAAGAAAAAACGTTACACTTTTGGATCCGGCACAACGCCAACAGCAATATATAGATACATTAATCTACTACGCTAAAAACCACCCACACATTAAAAGAATAGTATTTGCTGAAAATTCAGGCTGGCCGCTTGATAAAATAAAAAAAGCGGTGAGAGAGAACCCCTATAATAAGAAGTTTGAATTTATTTCTTTCGATTGCGGGGAGTTTTCTAAAAAGTATGGAAAGTCTCATGGTGAAGCACAGATTATCAGGGAAGCCATGGAGAAGTCTGTTTTATGCAAGCAAGCCTCGTATATTGCCAAGCTCACGGGGAGAATCCGCCTTTTGAATATCACTGGCTTGTTAGAGAAAGTGCCGGCGCGCTGCGATCTATCTTGCGAGGCAAAAGAGCATAATTGGATTTTTTTAAGATTATTTGGGATTAATAAATCTGCTGGCCCATATTGCGACACAAGATTCTTCTTGTTCAGTAAAAGATTCTATACTCTTTTTTTAAAAAGGTTTTTTGAAGAATACAAGGAAAAGGGTTTTTATCTGGAATTAGAGCTTTATCGGCTCATGAAGGAGGCAAAGGCGGAATCAGAGATAATAAATCGCTTTCCAGTCGAACCCCTCTTTAGCGGTAAGGCAGGGCATTTTCAAGGCAAAAGCTACAATAAGGGCGCAGAGGTGATAAAAAGAACTTTACTTTCGTTAATACGAAAAATAGCGCCATTTTTGCATTTTTAACAGGTAAGAATATGAAAGGCCCGTTATCAGTAATTATACCGAATTTTAATAAAGCCAAGAATATGCCAAATTGGAGTATAATAGTTTTCTTTTTTTGCTCTTTCACAAAAATATCCCAATATAATTTTTATTAATTTTTGCATTTACATCATTTGTATTAAATTTATAAATTTCACTAAAAGTGCTATAATAAAAAAACGGTACGCAAAGAGAAAAGTAAATAAGAGTGAGGTAATTTATGCAGGGGAATATGCTATCTATTGTTGTACCACTAAGAGGAACTGCTTCTGAAAATTGGATAAACAGTCTTACGACAGTCAAAGGGCCTGTTGAATTTATATTTGTTTATCCGCCTGATTCTTCGATTAACGTTATTGATGATCCACGAATAAAAAGATTAAAATGCCCATTAAGAGGGGAATTAATACAACGCCTGCTCGGATTGTTTAATGCAACGGGTGAATATGTTCTTTGTATTGACGATGACCAATACATGCATCCCGATATTATGTCTTTAACTGCAAAATATTTCAAATTATATCCCGAAAGCTGGGTTCTTAGGCTGCAGAAGGAAGCAACGCAGATTCAAGAAAATCTAGAAAATGAAAGAGAATGGAAAGAGTTACCTGACATACACAAAATGCCAGTTTTAACAAGAGGTGACGACCTTTCCTTGTATGAACAAGGGAATGCAATATTAGCTGTTCCCATCGCACCTTTGAAAAATAAATTTGATATAAGAAGTGCTATCTGGCGATTTTTTAAAAGAAGAGATCAACATGGCTGGCATATAGAGAATTTTTACCAAAAGGTGTGGAGAAATGACTTTGTGCAGCAAGCTCTTCAAGATTTGATGAAAACGATGCAGCTTATAGGGCCGGTGAAATGGATTCCGTTCTGGACGTCTGATAGGCTCCTGGGGCTATTTATCCAAGCCAAGTTTTTTAAAGATAATACAGTCATTGGGCATTGGTTGCCCAAACCCGCACAGATTATTACAACAGACCCCGGCACAAATAGGCGTTTTAGGTTTTATGGTTTAGCAGACATGTTATTGTGTAGAAAATATCCTCAGTATGGCTACTTTTGGAATTTGTTTTTTTCACATTTATGGGGCTTCCTAAGAATGCCTCTAGGGCATTTGTTGAGAAAGTGGTTGGGCTGACCAGCGCAAGCGTTATTGCACGGGGTTTACATTTCGATTCCCTGGAGCAAAGCAACGGGAAATTTCATAAACAACCCTTATTATATATACCTATATATAGCGCCTACCGGATAAGAACCACCATATAGACGGTTAAGTCTTAAAAAATACCTTAGTATTCCTTGAAAAACATTATTAGCTTGTGTTATATCTTATCTATAAATGAAAGGAGGAAAGAGATGAAAAGTATTGCTATTTTGCTAGTCCTTATTTTAGGAATTAGTATTACTGCTCATGCTCAAGAGGGGGCGGGTGCTAAATTAGGCCGTGGTTTATCAAATATAGCCACATCCTGGATAGAGCTTCCTGCACAAATATATGTGACTGCTGAGACGCACGACCCTCTTGTAGCTGCAATATACGGCCCCATCAAAGGAGCGGTATTTATTGCATTACGGTTACTTTCTGGCTTATACGATACAGTGACATTTCCTGCAGACAGCGAGCCCTTAATGGAGCCAGAATTTGTGTTCGGTAACTGGTAAAGCGTAGAGAAAATAAAGGAAATGCTAAGCGGGCAACGGTAAATTCGCCGTTGCCCGTTTTTATTATGTAGTTTACGCACTCATCCCCCAATATCTTGCGCCTTTCCCCAACATCAGCCCCGACATATTGGATCAATTATTAGCAACTTTTAGCATATTTAAATTAAAATAAATTTTTTGGTGTATTTATTTGATTTTTTTAGCAATATATGTTATATGTTGCCTATAAAGAGGTGTTATGAAAAAGGGAAAACCAAAAGAAAAACGCGTGGCTCGCACCCAAATCATGACTCCGAAAGAGGCTGCTAAGTATCTTGGTCTGCATCTTATCACCATCTACCGCCTTATAAAAAAGGGAGAACTCCCTGGTTTTAAGGTAGGTGGTCAATGGCGCTTCAAGAAGGATCTACTCGACACCTGGATTGCAGACAAGATAAAAGGCAATACTCACTGATTTTAAAAAGCTTCTAGCGGCTAAGGGTGCGGTAAAAAACAAAAGGGGGTTCCATGAAAGGGATTGATTCTCTTAATTGGTACGTTTTATATACCAAGCCTCGGCATGAAAAATTTGTTGAGGATGAGCTTTTACAAAAAGGGGTGGAGGCATTCACTCCCAAAATAACCCTGCGCAGAAGATGGTCGGATAGGGTAAAAGAAATTCAAGAACCCTTCTTTAAAAGTTATTGTTTTGCGCGGTTTCCTTTAAGGCAAAAGCCATGGATTATCTCTCAGCAAGGGGTAGTTGATGTGGTTCATTTTAACTGTCAGTATATTCCTGTCCCTGAATCAGTGGTAAATTCTTTAAAAATTCTTACTTCAAATCAAATTAAAATCGACCCATATCCCTATTTGCAAATAGGCGATAAAGTTGTAGTCAAAAGAGGGCCTTTGAAAGGAGTAGAAGGATTTATTATTGAGAAACGAAATAAAAATACAACCTTAGTAGTTTCTATTGATGCAATTGCTTCTTCGGTGCAATGTGTGGTTGATGTAGATTTTGTTGAGCTTTCATGAAAAGTCGTAATAGTATGTTGCGTTATTAATGCTGCTTAGAAAAAAATCAGGAAGTTTGAAAAGAGTCCTTGGGGCTGAGAAGGCGGAGCACTATCTTTACACAGGGGTTTGATTATGTACGTTAAAAAACTTATCTCGACTATTTTGATAATTATCATTCTATTGTTGGCATAGGGGGCAAATGAGATGAAATCTTATCCAGAAACATTTCAAACCAACTTGCAATTCTTGAAAGATTTGCTGCGAAAAGCAAAAATTAAGATGACACTTTTAGTTATTTCTTTGGGATTGGGAGCAATAGCAACTTTTTTTGAAAGCTTTGGTAT
>CP070684.1:648167-659037 GCA_020352775.1 Candidatus Omnitrophota bacterium | reverse complement strand
AATGATATTTTCAGAAAAGAGCATACAGAAAGAACGCCCTTAAATGAGGGGCGGCGCTGGGAAGATGTTAGTTCATTTACAATTCTTGATGCTTTTAAAGGAGCGACCTTAGAGTTTAAGTGTGAGCGGGCCGATGTAGTTACTATGCCGCTTTACTCGGTTTCTTCTTCAGAGACAGGGTTTGAGAAGGTGTATCAGCAGTTGGTAGTGCTTTTTGTATTAAAAGAGAAAAAAGATAAATTTAAATTTTCGCTTAATATAAAAAAAGCCAGCCGCTAAACGGCAGGGGCTAAACAGTTAAAAAATTTATTATACAGAGGAGGGAGGCTGGAATGGCTATCTTGAGAAGGATAAAAAAGAGGGGAGCTGACAGGTCTTTAAAAAAAATTACACCCAAAGGGATGAGCACAAAAAAGATGAGCACAACTAAGGGGCCACAGAAAATGAACCTCGATGAGTCTCAATTACGCCAAATGATTCAAGAAAGAGCCTACTACATCTGGGAAGAAAGAGGAAGGCCCGCGGGTCAAGACCAGGATATCTGGAACCAGGCTCAAAATGAAATCATGGCGATGGGGGCTAAATAAGCTCTGTAAAAAAGGAGGGATATGATGAGAGGGGTAAAGGGTGAAGAAGTCTTTCTTATTGTTGATAACAAAGTAGGAAAATTAGAAGAAGTTGCTGGCACCGTTAAAGAAAGCAGAGTAAATATCAGGGCAATCAGCGCTTGGGGCGTGGAAGACAAAGCTTTCTTTAGGTTAATCACCTCTGATAACGACAAAGCTAAAGGAGCGCTTAAAAGAGTCGGTAGTGTTGAAAGTAAGGAAGTGGTTATCGTAGAAATGCCTGATGAGGTTGGTCAGCTTCATGCCTTAGCAGCGAAGTTAAAAGACGCTAATATTGATATTAGTCATATCTATGGAACGACTTCTGAAGAAGGTAGGCCGGCAATCGTTGTATTTGCTTGCAACGATAATGAAAAGGCGCTTCAGGCAATCAGTGCTTAAGTTACAGCCTGGTTGTTTTAGTTTGCTCCTTGATTTTTCTCCTAATCTCTCTTTTTGAATGCAAGTTTATTTTCCCTCTTCTTTTTTGTGGGGAGCTGCGCTCTCCAGTTATCAATGCGAAGGACAAAATTATAATTGCGATTGGTATCTCTGGGAAAAAGAAAAGAATTTAGAGCCGGCCGCAAAAGCCTGTGAGCATTACCGCCTTTTTCGTAGCGACTTTGAATTAGCCCGCCAGCTTAACTTAAACTCCTTAAGAATTTCACTGGAGTGGTCAAGGATTTATAGTGACCCTGATACGGTAGTTGAAAAAGAAATAGCACATTACTGGCAAGTGCTGGATACGCTAGGAGATTTCAAAATAAAGCCATTAGTTACTCTGCACCACTTTACAAACCCATTGTGGTTTATGGGTAAAGATGGCTGGTTAGTCTTGCGCAATATCGATTATTTCTTAAAGTATCTTTGTAAGGCCGTTGAGGCCTTGCATGAGAAGGTAGATACTTGGCTTATATTTAATGAGCCCCTGGTATATATTTATAATGGGTTTATTGAGGGAATATGGCCCCCGGGTAAAAGATCCGTTAGCGATGCAAAGAAAGCCCTAGCAAACATCGAAGCTGCTTACATCGAGGGTTATCGGCACATAAAAAGAATATATAGAAACGAAGGTAAAACAGTTGAAGTTTCTTTAGCAAAGAATTTAAGAGACTTTTTGCCTGCCCCAGGAGTGCAAAAACCATTAAATTGTTTGGCTGCTTCACTGCGCTCCTATCTTTTTAATTTTCGTCTTCTGGACCGCTTGGCAAAAAGAAATTGCCTTGATTTTTTGGGAATAAATTATTACTGTCGGGAATACGATAGATTTAAAGGAGTGCTGGGCGAGGAGCTTAAAGAAGTAGTTGGCGCCGGCAGAAAGAATGCTTTAGGCTGGTATGTTAACTCCCAAAGTTTTTATAAACTCTTAGTTAAATTAAAAAGATATTATTTGCCGATAATCATTACTGAGAATGGCACCGCAGAGAAAAGAGAGCAACTTTATGAGCTTTATTTAACAAATCACCTTGAAAGTGTGGGCCGGGCCATTTTAGACGGAGTAAATATTAAAGGATATTTGTGGTGGTCGCTCTTGGATAACTTTGAATGGGATAAGGGTTTTTGGCCCCGGTTTGGGTTGGTGGAAGTAGACTACAGTAATTCTAAAAGACGCATAAAGCCTTTTGCTCATATTTATGCTAAGATCTGTAAGGAGCGTAAACTAGAAACTTAAAAAATAAAATGGATAAAAAAGAATTAAGATTTATAATCCGCAATACCCCTCCCTTTAATAAGTTAAAGCCAAGAGAGATTGATAAGTTTATAGATATTTGCGAACTAAAAGAATATTCCCACACCCAGACTATTTATCAGGAAGGTAATGCTCCTGATTATTTATACCTGCTTATTCAGGGTAGGATTTCTGCGATTACAAAACAAGCTCAAAAAGATATTGAGATAGAACATCTTGGCCGCGGCACCTGTTTTGGATTGATTTCTCTTTTCACCGGAGAGCCGCACTCAGTGACCACTAAATCCCTGGGGACATCTTTTGTGGTAAGAGTGGATCAGAATAATTTTAGAAAATTTCTTGAGACCTGCCCAAAGCTTTCCTTTGATTTCTCCCGTATTCTTTCTCAAAGAGTAAAGGCAAGGACGCACCCCAAGACAATCTTTAAGACCAAAACTATTGCTGTTTGTGGCCCGCACCTAACTGGTAAAACTACCTATATGTTTGATTTGGCGCGGCGAATAAAAAAAGAGATAAACAAAAAGGTTTTGTGTATCGAGTTTTCGACAACGAAAGATTTTGCCCTACCCAGTCTTATAAATTCTTCCTTATCTGTTTTTAATCTAAGAGAGCGGTGGCAGGAAAGTGTGTTCGGCCACATTGTAGCGGCTGATGCTGATCTACTTTTGGTAAAAATAGAAGATTTTAAAAACATAAGTGCGCTCCTACATTTTCTTTCGGAGAATTATCACTTTATTCTTTTTGAGGTACCGCATCAGATACAGGACTCATCACTTGATGAATTCATTTTAAGCGCCAGCGATATTCATCTTCTTGTTTTCTCTCAACTAAAAAGCTTAAAAAATGCAAAGACTTTTATTTCTACTTTAAAACGAAAATATAACTTTGAGCCTGATAAGATAAAAGTGGCGTTGGCAGAATTCGCACCAAAAGAACGGTTAAGTTTTTCGGATAAAAAAGGAGCGCTTAACCACCATATTTATGCTACCCTTAGCCCTAAACACGAAAAAGATTATCCCGGAGCAATAAGAAGAATTGCACGCGAAAGTGCAGAGACCGTGGTGGGATTGGCATTAGGCAGCGGCGGCGCCTATTGTTTTTCTCATATCGGAGTTTTAAAGGTGCTTGAGCAAAATAATATTGCAGTAGATGTGGTATGCGGCTCCAGCATGGGGGCTTTAATCGCTGCGCTTTGGGCAAGTGACTTTAGCATTGAGGAGATTAAAGAAATAGCTAATGAACTCGGGAAACAATTAAAATCGTTTTTCTTTCCCCGCTTTTCAATTCCATTTAGAGGTTTTTTTAGGGCCAAAAGGCTTGAGAAAATCATGCACCGTTTCTTTAAAGACAAGACTTTTTACGATGTTAAGCGCACCCTTAAGATTGTTGCCTTTGATTTTTTAAAGAAAGAAGCCCGGATTTTACAGGAAGGACCTCTTTATAAGGCAGTCTCTGCAAGTTGTGCGGTGCCGGGTATATTTGAGCCGGTGATGGTTAAGAAAGATATCCTCCTTGACGGGGGGATATTAAATCCCTTGCCAACAAGGGCACTTTTGAATTATAATGTTCATAAGATTATTGCCGTAGATATCACCCCCTCCCGGGCTGAAATCGTAAAAGAATACCAGAAAAGAAAACAGCTGCATATTTTTGATTTTATTTTCGGAAGTATCGAGACCATGCAGCGGGAATTGATTCGGGAGGCAGCAGGAATTGCTGATGTAACAATTCATCCTCGCATGGAAGGTTTGGGATGGGTTGAGTTTGAAAAGGCTGAAGATTTTATTAAAAGAGGAGAAGAGGCTGCCAGCGAGATGCTTGAAGATATTAAAAAGGCAGTATTAGTATGATGAGGTTGTTGCGTATAAAGATAATTTTAATAGCTATTTTTTGCATTGTTGGTGCGGGGTGGGTTTATCCCGGAGGTATTGAAAAAAGGTTTAATGGAAAGGGTAAGCTCACTTATAAGGTGTATTTTAACGGGCTGCCAGCGGGGAGCCTAGAGTGGGAATACCTTGGTAAAGAGAAGTTGGGCGATAAAGAGGCAGAGGTAGTCGGTTTAAATTCCTGCACTAAAATATTTAAGTTTTTTAATATGCAGGGCGATGAACGTGTTTTTCTCGACAGCTCGACTTATTTGCCGCTTAAGGTTGAGAGAGATATTGTATGTTTTGGGAAAAGAGAGTTGATTGAAGAGATTTATAATCAAGATGAAGGCTATGTTGAGGTCTCAAATAGCCGCCTAAAAGACATAAAATGTTTTCGCCAGGATAAACCCATTCATAATATCCTCGCTCTTCTTTACTTTTTTCCTGAAGGAGTGAAGCTAGAAAAAGGAAAACAGATTTACTTTAATCTTCCTACCCGTACCGTCAAGGTAAAAGTGGCTTCAGAGAGAATGCTATCTACCCGCCGGGGAAAAAGGCCTGTCTATCTTTTAGTGGGTCGGGGAGGTAAACGCTTCAATCTCTGGTTGGATAAAGAAGAACGCCTGCCTTTACGCGTAGATTTTCTTCTTCCTTTAGGAAAGATAAGCATTGTAAAGCGCGATTAGCTTTACTTTAAAAATCAGCTTACTTTACGATTAGAACCGAGTTTTTCCCGCCAAAGGGGTCATCCTCAGTTTTTTTATTGTAGGGGTCAATGATCCAATCCTGTCCTGTTAAGAATTTATAGCGGTATTGACCTTTATTCAGTTGCAGATTTATATTCCAGAGATCATCTCCGATTTTCTTTAGTTTGAATTCTTCATTTTTCTTCCAGTCTGTAAAGTCGCCTACCACATATACCTCAGAGAGTCCATTTTTTCGCAAGAACAAAGGAGTCCAGTTTGTTTCGCTGGACAGGCTATTTACTTCTTCAGCCAGAGACATAAAATCACATGCGCCACGGGAGTCTGATTTGTAGTCAAAGATATGCTGGCCACCTGAAGCTGCTTCCCTTAACTGGGTGTTGGTGCGGATTATAGTATTAAGTAGGAGATTGCCAAGCTCATCTTTTATCTTGTCTACAAAGATACGGGAAAAACTTGAGCGCAGATCCACCTGAGAAAGCAGATAAAATGCACCGGGAGCAGTTTGCTTGTGCTCTTTTAGCATCCCCAGGATATCTTTTAATATCGCTGTCCCCCTTAAGGAGAAATAACAGGTGTTTATAGGAATGAGAGCGTAGGTACTTGCAGCCAATGCATTTAACGTAAGGAGCCCTAAATTGGGAGGACAGTCAAGAACGGCGTAGTCAAAATTGTTACCTGCTTTATCAAGAAACTTTTTAAGTACATCGATTTTATCATTGCGTGTGCTAAGGGTGTGTTCCAGCGAAGCAAGACCGATACTGGAGCCAATAAAATAAAGACTTGGCGATACCTCCCTGTAGATATCTTTTTGATGGATTTGTTGATTTTGGGTGGTCTTTTCCAGAATGTCAGTAATAGTAAAATCGCTTTCTTTCTTTAGGGCAAAGGTTGCGTGCGCCTGGGGATCAAGATCGATTAAGAGGACTTTTTGATTCATTTTGCTTAAGGCTGCAGCTAGATTTACTGCGGTGATTGTTTTTCCACATCCCCCTTTTTGGTTTACCACTGAAATTACCTTCATATTTCCTCCTTCTCCATTAATACAATATCTTTAATTACAATCTGTTCCGTAGCATCGCTGTAAGTTAAAGGATAAAAATACAGGCTTATTTGATTGATGCGGGAAAGGTTGATATTCTTAAGAGCAGCTTCCTCATAACTTAAAGGAATCTTTATAACCGATTGTTCTTGAGCGTTGATTTCTATTGTGCAGGGCTGGCGCCAGTTGGAGAAGAATCGCGCGTCTCTTAATACTATTCCTATTTTGGAGGAGGAAGGTATCTTTTTAGCGATTAAATAAAGGGAATGAGTGCGAAGGTTTACAGGTCTTTTAAGGTTGATGCGTATTCCGGTCTTTGTAACCCCCCCAGTCTCTAATTGAATACACCAAGGCTTAGCTAAAAGGGGTTTGCTATTTTGACCTAAAAACACAAGCGAGGAAAGTATTTCCTCATCAAGTACGGAGGGAATATCAGGTTTAGCGTTTAAAGCGGGGCGGGGAATAAGAATGAATTCATAGTTGCGGTAAAAAAGAAGCGAGAACACCGCTATTAGCAGTGCCACCACCAGAATCATCACAAAGAAGATAGAAGGGCGTTTGGATTTTTTCTTTTTTTCTTCTTCTTGTTGGGGCTTGGAAGAAAAAAACGTCTCTTTTAATCTTTGTGAGTCTAAGTAAGCATATGAAGAAATAAAATCAGAATCCTTTTCCACAGCAGGAGTATATTACCATTGAATTTTATAAAAATCAACTATATAATGGATGCCTAAAAGGAGAAGGCCAGAAATAGGATAAAATCCAGTAAGGCCTGTAAAATTAAGTGATTCGTGATGCTAACATGAGTGATAATACTAAAATTCATCCTAGCGCAGTGATTGAGAAGGGGGCAATGCTTGAGGAAGGGGTTTGTGTGGGCGCCTATGCAGTGATAGAGAAAGGGGTGCATCTGGCAAAGGGTGTTGAGATTGGCCCGCATGCCTACATAAAAGGAAATACCCATATCGACCAGAATACTTTCATTGGCAGCGCAGCCGTGATCGGCGAGGCTCCTCAGGTTGTAGGGATGAAGGATAATAAAGGTAAGCTTCGTATCGGGAAAGATAATGTAATTAGAGAGTACGTGACTATGCATGCCTCGATGTCAGAAGATGGCGCTACGGTTATCGGTGATAATAATTTCTTTATGGGGTTTGCCCATGTTGCGCATGATTGCCAAATTGGCAATAATGTTGTTATTTGTAATGGGGCGCTTATTGCTGGTCATACCAATATCGAAGACAGGGCTTTTATTTCAGGTTATGTGGTGGTGCATCAATTCGTGCGTATCGGAAGACTTGCGATGGTAAGCGGTCTGGCGCGCGTTAATCAGGATATTCCTCCTTTTATGATGGTAGTGGGAGACTCCCGTGTCTGGGGCATAAATACAGTGGGGCTTAAGCGAGCAGGGTTTAATTTTAGTCAAGTAAGTAATATAAAAAAGGCTTTTACTTTTCTTTACCGTAAAAACTTTGGGCTTAAAAGCGCTCTTAGTAAATTAGAAGAGATAGATTCTGCGGAAGTAAAAGAGATAGCTGTTTTTATTCTTTCCTCAAAGAGGGGAATCTGCGGACCAAAAAGAAGTAGCTTTTTTGAGAAGATTTTCCTAGATTACCCTTATCTTGTAAGGACTAAAATCCCCACCGTAAGAATCTTTAAACAAGCCTGGCGAAAGCACCATAAGACTTAGATGGTCTTTGTTCCAAATACAAGCCAGCCGGTATGGGAGGGCATGCGTTGTTCAGGCCGGGTTTTTCCGCGTCGCACCAGGATTTTCCTAACCAAGACCTCCATAGTTTCAATATTCACAAATCCTTTTTCTTCCAGGCTAAACACAGTCTTGGTTAATTGCTCATAGGTAGGACAAATTGAAGCCAGTCGGCAGCCTCCTTTAAGGGATTTATGTGCGGCATCAATTAATTCCCAGGGGCTTCCGATATCAATCATTATAAAGTCTGCTTCCTTTTGCGGGAATTCACTCGTGACCTCTAAATGATTAAATTCTACCCAGTCACTTAATCCATTTTTTTCTAAGTTTTTCTTGGCATTTTTTAAAAAATCCTCATTGCGTTCATAGCTATATACTTTGCCGCCAGGCCTGATGAAGTTTGCTAAAGCGCTGGTCAGAGCACCGCTACCGATACCAGCTTCAATTACTTTTGCGCCGGGAAAAATATTGGCCTGAGTAAGGATTATTCCAATATCTTTAGGATAAAGAATTTGAGTTTGGCGGTTAACTTTCATAACCATTTCATGCAGAGTGGGTTTTAAAATAAAAAATGGGATTCCCAGGTTAGTCTCAAGAGCCTGACCAAAGCTTTTTCCAACAATTTCTTTAATGGCCAGCACACCCTTATCAGTATGTAGACTGGGACCTCCAGCCCTCACAAGATAATTTCTTTTTTCATCACAATACAGAAATACCAAATCACCTTCTTTAATCATTTCTGTTCACCTTCGAGATATATTACCATCATAAATAAATCTTGCAAGAGCGCAAAGATTGTATTAAACTTTTTACGGTTATGAAGTATATCGTAATTGTCCCTGACGGCGCAGCTGATTATCCGATTGATATCCTGGGAGGAAAGACTCCTTTTGAGGTGGCTGACACTCCCTTCATGGATTCTCTCGCAAAAAACGGCATTTTAGGAAGAGTGCGAACTATTCCCCGCGGATATGTTCCTGCCAGTGATATTGCTAATCTTTCCCTTTTGGGTTATGCTCCGCAAAAATATTACTGCGGCAGAGGTCCGCTTGAGGCTGCAAATTTGGGGGTAAAGTTAGGGGAAGACGATGTGGCTTTTCGCTGCAATCTCATCACTCAATCTGAAGGAAAAATCATTGATTACAGTGCTGGTCATATCACCAATAAGGAAGCAAAGATTATCATTGATTCCTTAAATGATGAGTTAGGAACAAAGAATATACGTTTTTATCAGGGAACAAGTTATCGTAACCTCATGGTGTATCGGGGAGGGAAAAAATTCGGATTTGAAAAACTGAAATATTATGGTCCCCATGACATCATCGGTAAAGAAATAAAGAAGCATTTGCCGCGTGGCAAAAGCAGTAAGATTGTGTTAGACCTTATGCGGCGTTCGCAAGATTTATTACGAGAACATCCCATCAATAACGTACGTATTGATTTGAGAGAAAACCCCGCCAATATGATCTGGTTGTGGGGTTGCGGAGCCAATCCTGAGATGCCTTTGTTTGAGGTAAAATTCGGCCTCAAGGGCGCGGTGATTTCAGCGGTAGATCTTATAAAAGGAATTGGTAAGATTGTAGGCCTTAAAGTTTTAAAAGTGGAAGGCGCAACCGGCTATTATGACACTAATTATCAAGGTAAAGCCCAGGCAGCTCTGGAGGCTCTTAAAGAAGTAGATTTTGTATTTATTCATATTGAGGCACCTGATGAAGCCGGACATAATCAGGATATTAGGATGAAGATCGCTGCTATAGAGCGTATTGATAAGCTTGTAGTCGGAACAATTTTAGAAAATCTAAAAGGTGAGCAATTTCGTATTTTAATTACCCCGGATCACCCCACACCTATCTCCAAAAGAACTCATACTGATGAGCCTGTTCCTTTTCTCATGAGCGGAAGCGGCATAAGGCCAGAAGGGTTTAATTGTTATTCTGAGAATGAGGCAGCTAATTCTACCCTTTACTTTGACCGTGCTGACGCGCTTCTTTCGTATTTTCTGGGTAAATGAGTGCACTTATCTTTTTAATCACAATCATTTTGCTTCTGGCGGGTTACTTTTTCTATGGCAAGCTCCTTAAAGGGGTAGTAGGAGTCGACCTTAGCCTTAAAACTCCTGCCTTAACTCGCTATGACGGCATTGACTATGTCCCGGCTAAAAATTGGGTAATTCTTTTCGGGCATCATTTTGCCTCCATTGCCGGAGCCGGCCCTATTGTGGGCCCGGTGTTTGCCTACATCTACTGGGGCTGGGTGGGGGTGTTAGTGTGGCTTATATTCGGCTCTATTTTTATGGGGGCAGTACATGATTTTATTTCTCTTTTTATTTCAGTGCGAGAAGGAGGCTCGACAATCGGGCAAATCGCGCAAAAGTATATTTCACGACGCGCCAGCATCGTGTTTTTGATTTTCTTATGGTGCGCCTTAATTATTGTGATTGCGGTATTTGCTTCTATTTGTGCCAAAAGCTTTATAAGCGAACCAAAGATCGTGCTTCCTTCTTTGGGTTTAATCCCAGTAGCAATGATTGTGGGGATTTTAATTTATCGATTAAAAACCAATACTTTTTTTGCCACGCTTTTTGGGTTAGGGCTTTTGACTTTTTTGGTTTTCTTAGGCAATCAAATTCCAACGCAGCTTTTGATGGCTAATCCTTACATTGGCTGGTTGGTTATTCTTTTTGTGTATGCGTTTTTTGCTTCTGTGATTCCGGTCAATATCCTTCTTCAGCCGCGGGATTATATTTCAAGTTTTCTTTTGTTTTTCGGCATTGCAGTTTCCTTTATCGCAATTATAGCTAAGCCTTTACCTATTGTTTCATCTCACTTCTTTAGTTTTTCTTCTGAGATTGGCCCTTTTTTCCCGCTGATGTTTATTACTGTCGCTTGCGGTGCAATTTCCGGATTTCATTCTCTGGTTTCAAGCGGAACTACCTCAAAGCAGCTTTCTAGCGAGGCGCATACTCAAAGAATTGGCTATGGTGCAATGATTGTGGAAGCAGTATTGGCGGCAATCGCTCTGGTTTGCGTTGCGTTTGGTTTAAAAAATATACCGCAAGGAAAAACTCCGGTTGAGGCGTTTGCCTTGGGATTCTCGCGTATCGTATTTTTCCTGGGGCCCTATGCTAATTTTATCGCGCTTGTGATTCTTAATGCTTTTATTCTTACCACTTTAGATACCGCAACCAGGATCACGCGTTTTATAACTCAGGAACTGCTGAACATTAAAAACAAGTTTTTAGCAACCGCAATTGTGG
>CP070684.1:643311-648067 GCA_020352775.1 Candidatus Omnitrophota bacterium | reverse complement strand
TTCGGGACTTTTAGGGTTAATTTATCAGGAGCAGAGCGCGGTGTTTAATACTGCCGGAATATTAGGGTTTTATCTAGTGGGATTTTTCAAAAAGTATTTAGGTAATTATGGTACATTTTTTACTTTTCTACTCTTGCTTATTGTAAACGGCCTTTTACTTTTTAGTTTTTTCTTTATTGATATTTGGAACTTTTTTAAGAGTAGTTTTGTAAAGATTAAAGAGGCTATGCAAAGAGTGCGGCAAGTCAGGGCAGAGGTCAGGCGCCAGCAGCCTCAGAAAAGAGCCGGGCTAAAAGAAGTAAGGGTAGAAGAGAAGAGAAAAGAGCGTAAACCAGAAATCAAATTGTACGTTCCCAAGGTAGAAACCGCTTCTGTTCCAAAACCCCCTCCTTTGGCTCCAGCGTCTAACGAAAGCGTAGAGAGTAGAGTTGAGGTAGAAAAAAAGATTAAGGCTCTGGAGGAAGAAAGCGCTAGATCATTTGATGCCAGCACCTACCGGTTGCCTTCCGTATCATTACTTAAAGTTCCTCCTGCTGTAAATATTATTGAGACCAAAGAAAGCATTGAAGAGAACATCAAAAATTTAGAAGATACTCTTTCTGATTTTGGAGTGGAAGCTAAAGTGGTAAGCGTACAAAAGGGGCCGGTTGTTACAATGTATGAGCTTCAACCGCAGGCCGGAGTAAAAATCCAAAGGATTTCGGTGCTTTCTGACGATATTGCTCTTGCGATGAAATCTTCTTCAGTTCGGATAGTTGCGCCTTTGCCGGGAAGGGGTACGGTAGGGGTGGAGGTTCCTAACGAGAAGAAACAATTCGTTTTCTTAAGAGAGGTGTTGGAGGAAAGAGCATTTGTTAATTCCCGTTCTAAATTAACTTTAGTAATCGGTAAGGATGTTTCAGGCAATCCTGTGGTGGCAGACCTTAAGGAGATGCCGCATTTACTTATTGCCGGTGCCACTGGCTCAGGCAAAACCGTATGTGTAAATTCTTTAATTTCTTCGATACTTTATAAATCCAAGCCCGATGAAGTAAAATTAATTCTTATTGATCCTAAAATGGTAGAGCTCGCTCCTTATGCTGCTATTCCGCATCTTTTGCATCCAGTAATCTGTGAGGCTAAAAAAGCATTTATTGCTTTAAATTGGGCAGTAGAAGAGATGGAGCGGCGCTACCGCGCCTTAGCTAGCGAGGGCGCCCGCAATATTGAAAGTTATAATGCGCGGGGTGGGGAAAAACTCCCTTACATCATAATTATTGTTGATGAATTAGCTGATCTTATGGTGGTTGCTAAAGAGAGCGTGGAGACCGCCATTCAGCGTCTGGCGCAATTGTCTCGAGCAGTAGGAATTCATTTAGTCCTTGCTACCCAAAGACCTTCGGTGGACGTTATTACCGGTATAATCAAGGCAAACTTTCCTGCTCGAATTTCATTTAAGGTGTCTTCTAAGGTAGATTCGCGCACCGTGCTTGATGGAAATGGGGCAGATAAGCTTTTGGGTAAAGGGGATCTTTTATTTTTAAAGCCAGGAGCAGTAAAGCTTATTCGTGCCCAAGGGGCTTTTATTGATGATGAGGATATCGAGACCCTTACCAATTTCGTACGCTCTCAAGGTGGACCGGTGTATGAGGAAGCAATTATTGAAGGAGAGAAAAAGCACGCTTTGAATGTAGAGGGAGATGAGCTTTATGATGATGCAGTAAGGACAATACTTCAAGCGCGTCAGGCATCTGCTTCTATTCTACAAAGACGCTTAAGGGTGGGCTATACACGTGCAGCGCGCCTGTTGGATTTGATGGAACAGACAGGAGTGGTTGGCCCTTTTTGTGGAAGTAAAGCGCGCGAGATACTGGTGGATCCTGAGGAGTTTTTAAACGAAAAGGGATTAGTGTGATGGAGTGGCTCTCAACTCAACTAAAACAGAAAAGAGAAGAATTAGGTCTTAGCATAGAAGATGTGGTGGAAAAGACAAAGCTGCATCCTTCAGCGATAAGAGATCTGGAGGCCGGTAACTTCCATAATATAAATCCTATTTACCTTAAAGGGTTTATCAAGATTTATGCCGGCTTTTTAGGGATTGATGTTGGCCAGGCTTTAGAAGAGGTTCCTGCTCCAGAAACCAACGCTAGGCTAAAGATAAGAATTAAGAAGGAGCCAGAACCAACAGCAAGAAGAATAGATTTACCTCCCGGCCTAAAGAGGGGTTTAATTTATGCCTTAATCGCACTGGTAGCCATCTGGTTGGTGGCGTCAGTGGTTCGCTTCACGGCAAGAAAAATAAGACGAGTCACAAAGGCTGCGGTAACAGAGACCAAAGAGGTCATGCCCCAGAAAATACAAACTCCTTCTAGTAAGGAACTCACAGTTTCTTTAACTGCCAAGAGAGATTTCTACTTGCGGGTAAAAGTGGATGGTAGAATCCTTTTTGAGGGCATCTTGGATAAAGGAGCTGTAGAGAGCTGGGAAGCAGATGAAAAGTTAGAATTTAAGATAAGCGATGGCTCAGCAGTGTATGTTGAGGTTAATGGTCAGCCCCTCCCACCCCTTACCTCGATGCGCAAACCCATTAAGCGTCTCACCGTAACTCGTTCCGGAATTTCCGTAGAAAAATAATATGCCCGAAAAGACTCTTTCTATAATTTCACTGGGATGCTTTCGCAATACCTATGATTCTGAGATCGTGGCTAATCTGTATGAAGCTAAAGGATACACATTAAAAAAAGATTATACTGACTGCGATCTTCTTATCGTAAACACCTGTGGGTTTATCGCTAAAGCGAAAGAGGAATCTTTGGACGTAATAAGCCAAGCCGTTGAACTTAAAAAGAAGGCAAAGATAAAAAGGCTGATTGTATTCGGGTGTTTAGTGCAAAGATACCAAAAAGAACTCAAAGTTTTTTTCCCTCAGGTTGATGAATGGTGGGGTACAGAGAAGTTTTCGCCCTCCTTTGTAAAACGGATTAAATTGCTACCGGCGCATATTGATTTTTT
Source organism: Candidatus Omnitrophota bacterium (assembly GCA_020352775.1). Taxonomy (GTDB): domain Bacteria; phylum Omnitrophota; class Gorgyraeia; order Duberdicusellales; family 4484-171. Next base: position 645,076 of record CP070684.1, on the reverse strand, counting down.
AAAAATATGCGAAGGGTGTGTTAATAAGTGCAGTTATTGCGCCATTCCTTTTATCAAGGGTCCTTTAAGAAGTAAACCTAAAGAAGCAGTTTTAAAAGAAGTCAGATATTTAGAAAAAAAAGGAGTAAAGGAGCTGAATATAATCGGACAAGATATTACCAGCTGGGGTAAAGATTTAGGCAAAGAACACAATTTAGTTTTTTTGCTCAAGGCTATTCTAAAGACAACAAAAACCATACCTTGGATTCGCCTGATTTATACCCACCCTCGTCATATAACCGATGAATTGATAGATTTGATTGCGCATGAGGAAAGGATTTGTAAGTATATCGATATGCCGATTCAGCACATAAACGATAGAATCTTAAAGCTTATGAAAAGAAAAACCACAAAAAAAGATATTATTAAATTAATTGAAAAAATAAGAAAGAAAATACCTGGGGCGATTATTAGGACATCAGTGATTGTGGGATTTCCCACTGAGACTGTATCTGAGTTTAAGGAATTGGTTTTGTTTTTAAGGGAAGTGAGATTTGAGCGCCTGGGAGCGTTTGTTTATTCCCGGGAAGAAGATACTGCTGCCCATGATTTTAAGGGGCAAGTTCATCACCAGACTAAGCTTAGGCGTTACAACCAGCTGATGAGCCTTCAGAAAGATATCGCACAAGAAGCAAATCAGAGATTTATCGGAAAAGAGCTTGATGTGCTTGTGGAAGAGAAGACTAAGGACTTATATATCGGGCGCAGTCAATTTGATGCCTATGAGGTTGATGGAGTAGTTTTTTTAGAAAAAAAGAATCTTAAAATAGGGGAGTTTAAAAGGGTTAAAATAGTCGATGCATATGAGTATGACCTGGTGGCAAAGTAGTGGTATAATATAAAGCAATGAATACTGCCAATCGTCTTACAGTTGGGCGCATTTTTTTGGCTTTTATCTGTATCTGGCTTATTGTAAGAAATACTCTTGCTTCGATTTGCGGGGCATTCGCTGTATTTGTAGTTGCTTCCCTAACTGATTTTTTGGATGGATACTTAGCCAGAAAGAAGCAGATTGCTTCCGATTTGGGTAAAATACTTGATCCCATTGCTGATAAGATTCTGATTATTGGAGTGTTTCTTGCTTTCGTGGAATTGGGGGTGCTGAAGGCGTGGATGGTGGGAGTTATCATGCTAAGGGAGTTTATTGTCACCGGATTACGGCTTTATTGTTTAAATAAAGGATTGGTTCTTGAAGCGAAAAGATTCGGTAAACATAAAACCATTTCCCAGATAGTAGGCGTTGTGTTTATTTTTATAACTGTTATTTTATTTAATCTGGTAGAAAATAAAACCGTAAATTTCTTTTATCATGGGCTTATTCCAATTGTGATGTGGTATGTGGTCCTCATTACGCTTTTTTCCGGAGTATATTATTTCTGGGAAAATCGCCGGGCGATCAAGACTTTCTAATTAAAGAAAATCAAAATGAAGCTTGGAAAATTAAAAATTAAAGATAAGCTTTGTTTGCCAGTGGCTACCCTTTTTGGGGTGGGGTATGTGCCTTTACTTCCCGGGACGGCAGCATCGTTAGTTGCAGTTATTATATTTATCTTGATTAAGAACGCTTCTTATTTTTTCACTTTCACTATTTTTTCTATAATTATTTCTTTTCTTTGTTGTGGTCGAGCGGAAAAGATATTTAATGAAAAGGATTGTAAAAAAATAGTTATTGATGATTTTTCAGGGATGCTGATTACGCTGTTGTGGATTCCTAAGAGAGTAGAGT
>CP070684.1:611825-643211 GCA_020352775.1 Candidatus Omnitrophota bacterium | reverse complement strand
GATCAACTTCAAAACCACCTGCAATATATCCACTATAATCCTCATACTCCCAGTAATCATCCTCGTATATATAGGCAGCATAACGGTCAATAGGGTTATCTCGCTCATCAGACACTGATGTATCATAGCGGGTATGAAAAGTGATATTAAGCTCATCCTCTAATTCTGAGCCCTTCATAGTCTCTATCTCTTCTTCACTTTCTTCTCTCTTCATGGTCCCCTTATATTTGGTTCTCCTGGCGGTGTCCTCGGCATACACTCCAACCGGAATCCATGAAGTCTGCTCCTCCCCCGTTCTCGTGATAATTTCTTTAGGATACTTGGGAAGATCGAGCATGTGTTCATTGACATTGTAAAGAGAAAAACTTCTGTGCATTACCTGATCCTCATCACCCTGAATCCCAGGCATTCCTTTTACCCACATCACTGAGGCGCTGGATTGTGCATCTTTAGCCTGACCCTGGCCAAAGCCGCTAAATAAATCCATCAGGCGACTATGCCGCTTGTAAGTGTAAGAAACAGAAGCATTTCTGTAATAAGCCTCCTGTAGTGCCCTCCTGAATGCCTCCATCTTTACTTGCTGGCGAAAATCAAAACGCTGACCATAAGTTAAAATCGTGCTAAAAAGAATAAGGAGTAGGGAACCAAAAATTGCAAGTTCCGCTGAAGACTGCCCTTTTATCCAGCCTTTTGTGCTTTTAGGTCTTTTTTTCATCTTGCGCCTCTTTATTATTATTTCAGGGACCTGCCTTCATCTGAATGAACAGTGCCAAGATCCGTGCTCTCATAGGTATCCTCAATCAGCTTCAGCGCCGACTCTGCGCCGCTACCTACCCCGGCAGAAATCCTAGTGGATTTAGCCTCCGGACTCTCAATTTTAGTGGTGGTCACACCAGCTTCATGGGTTATATCGGTTTGGGTAGTACTGGTAGCCTTTGATTTTGACATCATAGTTGGATCACGGCTATGCTGCCCTGCCTCATCGCCAAATTGACCCCATAAGAGGTAATCCGTGGTGCCCTTTACTTTTTTTGCAATACCTCTTTTTAGGGGCGTTCTAATTATTGCCAGCGCCGCAAACAGTACAGCGAAAGTAATAGTCCAGGTGGCAAAACTATACGCTTTATGGGTTAAAATCATCTTCAGCAAAAGAATCCACCTCCTCTGATTTGCTTGAGGTAGTCTTAGTTTTACTTGCTGTAAAACTTACTCCCATGGGAACATCTTTGGCTGTATCAAGTATTTCGCTCCCTTTGGTTGTACCTCCCACATAGGTTTCACTCACGCTGGTAGTGGTGCTCGTGGTTGATGATTTAGTATGACCTACTGAATATTGCGGACCTATACTATCAGACTCAGCCTTAAGCCGGCCCTGATAAGAGCGTTTTACATAAACCTGCATAATCAACAGGGCACTTAAAACAATACATAACAGGATTGTATATTCCACGATATTCTGGGCTTTACGCACAACAATCACCTGCCTTTCCCTTTAGGGTGAATTTAGAAACCATGCTCCATCTGAAAACCAGCTTCGTCTGATCCTACGGCGTGTTCCTCATAGCCGTATTTTTCACTTACTGCCTGATCCGAGGTCTGCTTTGTGGTTGCTTGCGCTCTACCCCCTTCACGAGAGCTAATGCTATAAGCTCCTTTGCTAACAGCACCTTTAACTTCTTCACCCGAAAGATCTTGGATTATTCCTCCAGCCTCGGTGCCCGACTCTTCGGTGATAAATTGATCACTCTGCATCTCTCTTTTGCGGTAAATCTGTGTGCCGCTTGCGGAAAATTGCTCACCCATCTTATCAGCAGAATCCTTCAATCCTCCCTGAAAACCTCTTTTGACAAAGGACTGCATCACTAAAATCCCTGCTGCAATAACCCCAATTAGAATTGCGTATTCTAATATAGATTGAGATTTTCTCATTCTTATCAGCATCACTTAAATCACCCCCCTCTCGTTATGATGACCTATTCTTCTTTTCCCGGCTGCTCTACTGTATCAAGCATTTCCGCGCTATACGAAGTTGACTCCGTGGTCCGCTGTTGAAACCTTTTCTCTCCACCGCCTTTCTGCATAAGATATTCATCCACATAACTACCAGCATCAATTTCGGTCTGGCGGCGCTCCTGGGTGTAGATATCAATGGGCTGTTCATCATATTCGCTCAATTCTTTACTGCCTGCATCAAGTAAATAACTCATTGCCTCTTTATGTTTCTTTCTCATTCCACCTTTTAGTGTAACCTGCATAATCCCTGCAACAACCGCGATTACAAGACCGATTGTGATTGCGTATTCAGCTGTAGATTGTGCTTTTCTTTTTAAAAACATAGCTTTTCACCTCCCCTTACTCTTCAGCACCCATACCGAAGATTCCTTGGGTCATGGATTCGCTGACACCTTCGATTGCATCTCCTGCTTTTAAGTACGCTTCTTCAACCCTTCCTTTGATGCTTCTTTCACCCGAACCTAACAATACCGCAACAATTACTGCAATGATCGCGCCTAAAAGAAGCGTGTACTCCAACACCCCCTGTGACTTTCTTAAACCCCTTAGCATGTTTTCACCTCCCCCTTTATTTATATTCCATGTGTTCCTGGACCTGCTTTAAACGCGCCTGCATTGAACGCTGCACATATTTATAAGTAAACATAATTGCAGCTGCTACTACCATAAACAGCATCACAAACTCAATAACGCTTTGAGCCTTTTTACTTCTTAATCTTACCATTCATCCCCCCCTTCTTATCTGCCTTTAATATGGCGCGTAACCTGATCAAAGTGATCTTTGATTGCGCTTCCAGACTTTATGCGCGATATATAAGAACTCAACCCTAACACTGCCACCAATGAAATTGCAGTTAGAAGCGCATACTCTACCACTGTCTGAGCCTTTCTGTGCCTTAGTACCGTAGTTATACTCATAGCATTAAAATAAAAAAAGGCTGCACTTCTCAATTTTGAGAAATTTACAGCCCGGCTTCTCCCTTCTCTTACCCTTTAAGAATAGCTTTTCTCAGCTACCCAATTCACTTTAAATATACCATAAAAAATAAGAATAATACAAGCACAAGGAGGGCAAAAAAGCCTTGTTTTGAAAGCGTTTTCGCAAATGAGGTGAGTTCTTTATTATCCCAAAAAAGATCTTCTTTTATCGAGATAGAGGCAGGAATTATTAAAAATCTTCTTTATTTGACGGCTAAATCCTCCTATAAAAACCTTACAGAAATCCTTACCTAAAACTATATTTCCTTCCTTTCCTTTTAAATTAATATCTTCGATCCTTTCCTTAAATAATTCTGAAAGAATATCAACTAAAGCCCTTAAACTTTGGGCACTATCAATAGTCAGCTCTTGAGGTAAAAAGTCCTTTAATTCCCTTCTCGGAACAGCCGGGCGCTTGGCTCTTCCCTTTATCTCTTCTAAAAAGCCCTCTTCCATAGAAGGCCAGAGATAAACATATTTTTTGATAAGACGATCTAAACTTTTTCTTTTGTTGGTAAAAAATCCCCAGGATACTAAACCGTCTCTTCTTCGTTTAAGGATAACATTATTTAATATCAGCCCTTTTGTGTCTGACTGTAAAACCCTGCTCACAACCCCAGTATAAAAGAAATCTTCATCAATTAAATTCAGCTTTTTGAAGCGGCCTCTCTTCTCTAAAAATACTGCTCCTTTAGCTAAAGCTCTAGGGTAATAGCCAATAAAAAAAGAGGGTTTGAAAATCTTCTCCTCCCTCAAATCCAAAGAAACTTCCTCTATGGTTTCCCCGTTCTCTCCTAAAAGCTCTATTTTTTTTATCCCCTTTGAGAGCCCGCTTATAAAATCAAAAGTTGCCGACGAAAGATAGTCAAAGCTTTTAGTATAACTTACCCTAACCACATTTTCCTTAATCATTGCCTCTAAAGTCTTTCTTGCCCTATCTAAAGAGGTAAAGAAGTCTTTTACAAAACAAGGGCCTTCCCAAAAAGTAGAAAGCCCTCCATCACAATAGCCCTCGTAACCATTAGCAAAGCTAAACTTTACGGTCGAGACTGACTGCAGACTATCGCGCAATGCCTCCAGACTCACGCGGGGCTTGGTCTTGGTTACTACTTTGACAAAATTACTTACTTTGCGAGAAGGAAAATTATAAAGGTCAGCAACCCTTAAAAGCGCATCCTGACTTCCCTTTTCCTTTAAGTCCCAGCCCAGAAACGCAGAGAAACTGACCAGGATAATTACTTTTTTTAAGCTTGTGTATTCTATCTTAGGAAAGTGGCTAGCGAGCTCTTTAGTGAGGTAATCAAATAAATTAAGCTCTGAATCCATGCTTCTTAAAAGCAGCAGTCCGCATTCTTCGATTGCTTTTCTTTTATATAACAGCAGAGATTTTTTTCTGCCGCGCGCCGCCTCCTGTCCAGTTGCACGCAGGATCTGGCTCACAGCGCTTTTTGAAATATCAACCTTGTAATTCTTTTGCAGAATTTCAGAAATCCGCCTGACCCCTAAATGAGGGTTTCGCTTTTTGAGCCTGATAATCCTCGTCTTTGTCTGCGCTGTAATCTTTGATTTTCTGCCCATTTTTTTTATTTTATCACAAACCGAACCCGATTATAAAAAATAAATCTTAAATTTTGACAGTTAATGAAAGGCTTTTACTTGGAAGGCTTGGGCTTAAAGATGTCTTCGGTTAAGGGGATACCTCTGATTTTCATATCTTCGAAAAAGGAGGGAATATAGCCTGCAGGTGTGTACTTTCCTAATACATTTCCATCTTCGTCTATTCCTTCTTGTTTAAATGAGAAAATATCTTTCAATTCTATCTGTGACTCACCCTTTAGGCCTGCCACTTCAGTAATCTGCACTACTTTACGGGAACCATCGCTTAATCTTGCGGTATGTACGATTAAGTCTATGGCTGAAGCAACCATCTCTCTTATGGAACGAAGAGGAAGCTCCACCCCGCTCATTAAAATCAAGGAATCAAGCCTTACCAACACATCATGAGTAGAGTTAGCATGAATTGTAGTAAGGGAGCCGTCATGACCGGTATTCATTGCCTGAAGCATATCAAGAGATTCCATGCCGCGGCATTCACCAACAATTATTCTATCCGGTCTCATACGAAGGGTATTGCGGAATAAATCCCTGATGGTTATCGCACCTTTTCCTTCGATGTTGGGAGGACGGGACTCTAATCTTACCCAGTGGTTCTGACTCAGCTTAAGTTCGGCGGCATCTTCAAGAGTGATAATTCGCTCATTATCAGGAATAAAGGAAGATAATACGTTTAGCACCGTGGTTTTACCGCTACCGGTTCCGCCCGAGACAATCATATTCTTTCTTGATAAAACAGCGGCCTTTAGGAAATCGCCCATCTCTTTGGATAAAGAGCTATATTGAATCAATTCCTCCACTGTAAAGCGCTCTTTTCTGAATTTTCTGATAGTAATCGTGGGTCCGGTTAAAGACAGCGGAGGGATAATAGCATTGACACGGGAGCCATCAGGCAGACGCGCATCTACATAAGGGGAAGATTCATCAATGCGCCGCCCAATAGGAGCGATTATTCTGTCAATTACGGTTTTAACCTGATCATTGGAAATAAAGCGCTTGCTGGTTAGGGAAAGCTTTCCTTTCTTTTCCACATAAATCTCATTTTTATTATTGACCATGATATCAGTGATATCTGGATCCCGGATAAGGTCTTCCAAAGGACCCAGGCCCAGCGCCTCATCAAGTATTTCCTTAGAAAGCTTCTCCCTGATCTCTATGGAGCCCAATAAAGAATGGGCTTCTTCACTTAAAAAGTCAGCAATGAGCTTCTCAGCCCTGTTCCTTAACTCCTGGATTTTATCTGCCTTACTAAACGTCTCTAGACCCAATCGTTTTAGGTTAAGGCTCTCAATAAGCTTTTGATGCACCCGCTGCTTAAGAATTATCATCTCATCACGATCTTCTTCTTCGGTAACAAGCCCTTTAGTCTCAAGCATCTCAACCAGACCCATCTTCTCCCAGAGCTTGTCTTTAGCCTTGATATCCATCTTAAAATTCTCTAAATCAGCGTGTTCAATGTAGAGGTCTTCCTTATTAATGAGGTCTTCGGCTAATTTATCAAGGGTGCCTGCGATTTTACTGGAAGGAAATTCATCTATGATAGAGGTCCTTTTGTTTACCGCATACATTGCCACTTTACCTTCAGAAGGGATTCGGGCCACAACATCGCTGGGAAACACAAGACGGATTTCCTGCCAGCTAATACTTGCCAAAGAAGCAGACCTGTTCAAAATAAGCTTAACCATCTTTAAAGGAAAATGCAGGGACTGTAAAGTATCCAGAGCCCATTTGGTCTGATACACCGTAAGAATATCAGGGGTAATTATCAAAAGAAGTAAATTAGCAATATCGAAAAATCTGATTAAGCTCTCGCTAAATGCCTTTCCTCCGTCTATAACAACAAAATCATATTTATCCTGCATGCCGCTAAATACATCTTTAACCAGCATCGGGTCAAAATGAGGACTCTGCTGAGGTCTTAATATCGCGGGAATAAAATGCACATTCTCAAACTTTTTGATGATAAAGTCATCAAGGTTTAAGGACTTACTTTTCTTCAAAACATACATCGCATCGGCGATGGACTTAGTAGGGGTCATATTAAGCATCCAGCCCATATTACCTACCACACCCAAATCACCATCTACCAGGAGAGTTTTTTTACCTTGCTTGGCGAGACTAAAACAGAGGTTGGCTGAGATAAGGGTTTTGCCAACACCACCTTTTGTGCTAAATAATACGACTATCTTGCCCATGGTTATTCACTTCCCTGATATACAACAGGGATGTCTATGTTCAGTTCCCCCAAACGCACACTGGAAGGAAAAGGCGGGTAAGAAAACGATTTAACAAGTTTTATGGTATTATCATCAAACAGTTTATAGCCGGAAGAACGCACTATGATTACATCTTTTAATTCTCCGATACTAGAAAGGCTTACCCTTAAAACGAGCTGGCCTTCCCAACCAGTGTTGATAAGCTCAGTGGGATAGGTAATATTTCTTAATATTTTAGATTGAATATCAAGAATGTAGTCTTTAAGGTCCTCAGAGACCCTATCTCCTCTCACTGCTCTTAAGAATTCTTTCTTCTTTTTCTCTACAACCATTGCTTTAGGCGGCAAGGTAGGCTTAATGATTCTGGGGGTAAGGGTAATGTAGAGCTCGGTATCACCCCGCTGACCACTCCCCCCACCTGTTGACCTGGTTGTGTGCGTAAAAAATCTGCCTATAATAGGAATATCTGCTAACCAGGGAAGTTTCTTTAAATCTTCAGAGCTCTTCTTCTTTATCAACCCCCCAATGGCAAGGGTCTCGCCATTGTTTAAGAAAAGTTGGGTTGAGATGTTACGTGTATTAATCGGAAAAGCTTTGGCGCTGGGAGCTGCTGGGTCACCAATGGTTTCGGCCTCTCCCACTTCGCTTATCTCCACATCTAAAGCAAGTTGAATCCTTTCTCCCTCTTTTACAGTAGGGCCGATATTAAGCTTTATTCCAAATTCTTTATATTCCACCTGAGTTCCTTCTGCGCCGGTAGTACCAGCAACGGTGGTAGTAAACACCGGGACTTCTCCTCCCACCAAAAGCTCAGCTTCTTTGCCGCTCTGACATACTACGCGGGGCCGCGAGAGAAGTTCTGCTTTTCCTTGCTGAATCAACCAGTCTACGCTTACCGCACTATAAGGGGTTCTGCCCCAATCAAAAATACGCATAAAAGCATCGGGAAGATTTTGAAAATTAGGCCATCTGGCAGCTTGTTCTGAGATACTAGTTCCTCCGGGCCAATCAATCCCTAATTCTTTCACCGCGTCTCTGCTTAACTCTAAAACTTCCACCACAATCTCTACCAGAGCTTCTTCGGCGATATCAATGAGATTAGTGGTCTTCTCTGCTAAATCACCTAAAGCTTCTGTTATTCTTTCTTTGTCATCAACCGTATCAACTGTACCTAAAATAAAAACTTTGCCTTCTTCCTCCAGGGGCTCTACCCGTACACCATCGAGGCGTAAACTTTTTATTACATTCTGAACGCGGTTATATAGATAATCTATATCTTCGGGGATAACTCGCACATAGTAAGTATGAGGGCCGGTCTCATCCTCGTAAGTAAAGGTGGTGCGCCCCTTTGCTACTCCGACAAGAACAACGGTATCAGCGGTGGCAGTGGGTAAATCTGCAATCTCAGGGTTGGTGATAGAGACCCTCTTAAGGCCAGACACAGGCATTGGCATTGCCTCTCCTATCATCAGGGTAATCTCTTTCTCAACCCCAAGCTCTTTTTCGTCTATTACCCAATACTCCTGAGAATACCCCTTAGCAAAGGAAAAAAGACACCCTACCCCCAACACTAAAATAAATATTTTACTTACCAGTTTTTTCATTCTACTCACCCTTTTTTCCTCCCCGGTATATCTCTATCGCTGCACCCACTTTTGGTTTTGGTTCTCCAATCATCGTAACTACTGCTCCCTCAGGCCCAGCAGCACTGGGCGCAACAAACCCCCTTGAACTTAAGAATTGATAGAGGGCACTGGCATTTATTACCGGAAGGAGTTTCTCGCCGGCATCAAGAGGAAAACGCATGACAAGTTTTACCTTACCGTGTTCTTGCACATAGGAAACAATGCTTGTCTGCTCCGGGGTTAAAGCCAGGGTAACTGTGGTGGGTGCTTGAGCCCCTCGTTCTCCCTTTTTTAAAGCGCGTTCAACCACAGAAGGCCTTGCTTCTTTAGCAATGAACTCTTCGCCCACTGCCAGCACCAATACATTCTGAAAGAGAGTGACACTTACTGTCTCGCGCTTCTCGGGGCTTGGTATTACTCCAATTACATCGACATGGTCTCCGGGCATGACTTTACCTACCAAAGGAGCCATGTTCTCTACTCTCATTGTCACGGCGCGTTTGCCTTCCGGAATTATTAAAGAAAATTGACCCACTTCCCCTTCTGCCACTGCAGCACGTTCTCTCAATAAATCATAAGTTATCTGTGAACCTGCTTTAACGTAGGCAGCGGACTGCTTATCTGCGATATCGCTAAAAAACTGGATTGCGCGGGGATGCACCTGATTACGCGGGGCAAGCACCTTATCAACCATATCAGGCAAAATAGGCATGTTAGGCGGAATGTCTTTGCGCGCGATAAACACACCTACTTGACTTCTCTGGAAAGCAACCATTGCTTCCCTGGCCCTCTCCATCATTGCTTTCTCGCGCTGGTTAAGGTAGGTACCCACCATGAAACTCGCTAACAGCGCCAACACTACCCCGATAATTAAGGGGATAAATCTTTTTTCCATATTATTCCCTCTATCTTACTAAATCTTCATTTATTTCTACATTCGCCCTGGCCCTAAATGCATTCACGATATTGGTTACCTCTCTCTCGATCTTATCAGCCCTTAATCCAATCCTAAGTTGTTCCTCTACCTCTGATATCGGAATCTCTTGTCCACCCCTGATATCTTCCACCTTAATTATGTAGGAATTGTCTTGTTCGTCTTTAAATATACTGGATTGCTCACCGGCATCCAAAGAAGCTACTACTTCCCAAAATTTTGCAAACTTAACATTAGGATCATAAGTCATATAGCCCAGATCTCCTCCCTTGCTGGCGGTCTCGGCAACTGAATATTGTCTTGCCAAGGAAGTGAAATCATCACCCTGAAGAATCCTAATATATACTTCTCTGGCTAGGGGCTCACTGGTAACCATAATCTCCCTTACTTTCATCTCTGGAGGCTGCCTTAAAAGAGCTTTATTTTGATTATAGAAATTTTCTATCTCAGCGTAAGTAACCTCGATGGTTCGCTCTAGTTCCGCCCTCATTCGGGAAACAAGAAGGGTGGTTTTGGTATCTCTCAAAGCTCTCTGAAAATCTGCATCTTTATCTAAACCTCTTTCTGCTGCCACTCTCGCTAATATCTGCTGTCTCACCAGCTCATTAAGAAGCATTTTTCTTACATCGGGGTTAGTTACATCGACGTTTTGACCTTCCAAAAGGGGCTTTGCGGCATTTAAGTAATTATTGAAGTCCTCGGTGCCGATTGCCCAGTCATCTACGCGTGCTAGAAGCGGCCCACTTATCTTAAACTCTACCCTTTCCTCAAGCGGAGCTGCTTTCTTTTGAAAAAGTTGAGGTAGTTGTTCACACCCACATAAAACAAACGATAAAAGAAGTACTCCTACAGTAACCGCTTTCATTAGTCACCCCCCTTTCACGAGTTCTATAAACAATATAAAAGCCTATTTCTATTTTAAATTTAAATTTTATAAAAGTCAATGGAATATCACAAAATTTTTCAGCATTTTTGCTTCTTGATGCTAAGATAACCTTGAGCTTGAAACTTCAATTATGTACTGATATGTACTGAAATTATATTGCCTTTCGTGCGGTTATGGTTTAAAATAGTATGCCATGAAAAGAAAAACAAAAATCGTCCTTGATACAAGTATCTTTGTCAATCCTGACGCACGCCGGTTTTTTGGCAAAAGTCCATATGAGGCGCTCACTAATTTCCTAGAAAAATTAAAAGAAAAAAAACATATCACCTGCTATATGCCTCCCTCAGTTTATGAAGAACTGATGAAATTCATGGAGCATAATCTCTCTCCTAAAAAAACCGTGCTCCTGCACAAAAAGCCCCCTGCCTCATACCAAACTCCGGTGCCGGCTCTGTTTTTATACGAATTCATTGAAGAAATACGCAAACGTATGAATAAGGGCCTGCGCATTACAGAAAAATATATCCGCAAAGGGCTAAAAGGAGGCGAAGAACAAGAAATGATTAAAACTGCTCGGGAAGAATATCGCATCGCCTTAAGAGAAGGAGTAATTGATAGCAAGCAAGATTTTGATTTATTGCTTCTTGCCAAAGAAACGCACGCCTTTTTAGCCACTTCTGATAATGGCCTCATCCACTGGGCACACAAGCTAGGAATAAAATGCCTCTTGGCCCAGGAACTAAAAGAAATAATTGAATAATTAGGCTAGGGTTTGATAATTGAGGTAAGAATCTCCCTGATAAGATCCTCCAGGGTGATTATCCCGTAGATTTTATTTCCTTTTAACACTAACGCCATACTTTCCTTTTTGGCCTTAAGATTAGTGAATACCTCATAAAGCTTTTGATTCATCCCCACTTTTGTAATCGGTCTTATAAAAAGATGCCAGCTCTGGCCGGGGTTATAAAACAAATCATAAACATTTATATAACCGATGATCTTTTTATTCTTAAATACCGGGTAACGGGTAAAACCGCTGCCCTTTACTATTTCTGAAATACTTTCAGAAGAATCAGTATAATCAACACCCGCTATTCTTTTTAGCTCTACAAATACGTCTTTTATTCTATCTCTTCCAAATTCAAACACCTCTTCAATTGCTTCTTTCTCCCCCCTGTCAATTCCTCCTCCTCTTTCAATTTCACTCACCAATGACCTTATTTCTTCTTTAGTTACAAAAAGCGAACGGGGTTTTGCCTTACCGATAATACCTCTTAAAAGGAATCTACTCAACGCTCCAATGCCTACTACCAGCGGAGCGAATAATTTCTCAAAGAATATGATTAAGCTTGCTACCCGACAACTAAAATCTTCTTTGAAATAGCGGCCGATGTTTTTAGGGACTAATTCCGCAAAAATTACCACTAATGGCGTAAAAAGTACGGTGGTCCACAAATTACTATTGGCTATTCCTGCCCGGATAAGTACCGAGGTTAATAAACTTGAACTTACTACCAGGGAAATATTGGTTCCCACTAAAGTGGTGGCGAGAAACTTCTCAGGCCTGGAAAGCAGCTGATAAGCTTTCTTTGCTTTCTTATCACCCTTATCCTGACGATGGCGCAGAGTCAAGAGAGGTGAGGAAATAAAACTAATCTCGCTGGCAGCAAAAAATCCATGCAAAATCATAAACCCAATACAACCTGCAAGATAAAGATAAATCATCTTCTTACCTTTATAATTACGCTTACGATCCTTTTTGCAGTTGCTCTTTCAACTGTAAACTCTACATTCCCAAAATGAAATTTCTCCTGCGGCCGGGGAATCTTTTCCATCTGGGAAAGAAGAAAACCCGCTACATTGTCTTCTTCTTCGGGTAAATTTAACTCTAATTCCAAATTGACTGTCTTAAGAGGAGTCTTACCGTATACCCGCCAGCTGCGTTTCTCGATTTCTTCAATTGCTTCGATAGGGGTCTCAAACTCATCATACATTTCACCAAATATCTCTTCCTCAATATCTTCTAAGGTAATTAGCCCTTCAGTGCCTCCGTATTCATCCAATACAATCGCAATTCTTTCATTTTTTTCCAAGAAAATCTTTATTATGTCGTCAATTCTTTTGCTTGCAGGAACGAAAAGGGGCTCTCTTATAAGTTTGTGGTAATCACTTTTGGGATTAAGAAAAACATCCTTGGCATAAAGAACTCCCATGATGTTATCGAGAGACTCTTTATAGACTGGTAATTTAGAATGTTTTGTTTCTCTTAAAAACTGAACTGCCTCACTTTGCGATAACTCCACATCAATACCCTTTATATCGATACGCGCGGTCAATATCTCACTAGCTTTGGTGTCCTTAAACTCCAGCACATAGCTAATCATTTCCTCCTCAGCCTCAGTGATCTCGCCTGCTCTGCGACCCAAAAGAAGTGCTGTTCTTAACTCCTCATCGCTTAATGGAGCTTTATGCGAAGAGCGGATAAGAAAAGAGGAGAAAAATCTAACAATTTTCTCCGTAAGCGAGATAAGGGGAGAAAAGATTTTGGAAAAGAAATCCAAACTACCCGCTGCAAACAAAGAAATTCTTTCTGCGGCATAAATGGCGGCTGTCTTAGGAAATATTTCACCCAAAAATAAAATAAAGGTGGTACTGAATAGAATTGCAAAAACTACACCTTCCTGTCCAAAGACCGAAACAAAAACTGCGGTAGAGAACGAAGAAATTCCTACATTAACAAGCATGTTTCCGAATACAATGGTAGAAAGTAAGCGCGTGGGTCTGCGCAAAAGATTCCTTATGCGTTTAGCTTGGGGGTATCGTTCCTGCAGGCGGCGCAGCTTTACATTACTTAAGGAAAAAATAGCAGTTTCAGAACCGGAGAAAAAAGCAGAGAAAAGAATAAATATTATAAGAAGAGTGATGTTAAATCCCATTTTTTATCCTGGAATTAGAAAGGAAGGGTACGTGGTTCATTTTGGAGCAATTATAACATTTAAGTATCTAAAAATCAACCTCGGTAACAAAGGGGACGTTTCTCTTTATTTTATCTTATATTTTATATATATCTCTTTTTTTAACCATAAAAATAGAAGCGTCCCCTCTTATTTTACAGCACTGCAAAAAGATGATAAAATAAGCGTCAATGAAGAAAAGAATACTGGTAGGCACAAGTGGTTACAATTACGAGCACTGGAAAGGCGTCTTTTACCCTAAAGATATAAAGCAAAATAAGTGGCTCCAGTTTTACTCTCAACACTTTAATACTGTGGAACTCAACGTGACATTTTATCGGCTCCCCCAAAAAAAAGCCTTCCAAAGCTGGTACCAAAGAACCCCCAAAAACTTTGCATTTGTGATAAAAGGTTCACGCTACATCACCCATATAAAAAGATTAAACGCTTGTAGCCAGCCTCTTAATCTATTTTTCAAAAATGCCGCACCTCTTAAAGAAAAACTGTTCTGCGTGTTATGGCAATTGCCTCCCTCTTTAAAATTTGACTTAAAGAGATTGGAAAACTTCGTTCTGCTTCTTAAAAAGAAATACTCTAGCTGCAGGCATAGTTTCGAGTTTCGTCACGAAAGCTGGTTTAATGACACAACTTACGAACTTCTTAAAGATAACAATATAAATCTTTGCATTGCTCATTCTCCTAATTTTCCTGCATATGAGGTTGCTCTATCTAATTTTATCTACCTTCGCTTTCATGGAGGTGAGCAGCTTTACAGCTCAAACTACACCGATAGCGAATTAAAAAACTGGGCCCAAAAAGCCAAAAAATTATCCAAAGGTAAAAGCATAATTTTTGCTTTTTTTAATAATGATGCCCAAGGTTTTGCAATTAAAAACGCTTTAAAATTCAGAAAGCTACTCAATGAAAAACTATAAGCTCAAACCGTTTGCGATTGGCTCAACCATTGACTACGCTAAGAACCTCAACCATCAACAACTTAAAGTAGTGCAAGAGGCCCAAGGACCCTGTTTAGTTTTAGCTGGTGCTGGCAGTGGAAAAACCAGAGTATTGATTTATCGACTGGCCTATCTTTTAGAAAAAGGAATACACCCTCAAAATATTCTTTTGGCCACTTTTACCAACAAAGCTGCCCAGGAGATGATTAACCGCGCCGAAGTGCTTTTAAAATCTACTCTCTCCGGGCTCTGGGCCGGAACTTTTCATCATATCGGAAATATCACCTTAAGAAAGGAGGCACATCTATTGGATTACTCTCCTAATTTTACGATTGTAGATAAAGAAGATGCCAAAGACCTTATTGATGATTGCGTGGAAGAATTAGGTTATTCTCAGAAAGGCAAACTTTTCCCGAAAAAAAATATAATCTCTGATGTTTTAAGCCTCGCTCTTAATTCCCAGCGTCAAATCGAAGAAATCATAACCGAGTTTTTCCCTCAGCTTGAGGAATTTAGGGTATCCATTAAAAAGGTTACTGAACATTATGCCAGAAAGAAAAAAGAAGCAAACATCATGGATTTTGATGATCTACTTATTAACTGGTTAACGCTCCTTGAAAACCCCCAAGTTCGCGAAAAATACTCCCGCCTCTTTCAATACATCCTGGTAGATGAATACCAGGATACTAACCGATTGCAGTTTGAAATCTTAAAGCGGCTCTCCTTGGTCCATAAAAATATCCTGGTAGTAGGAGACGATGCTCAGTCTATCTATTCATTCCGCGGAGCTGAAATACATAATCTCCTTGATTTTCCTCATACCTTTGAGGGAGCAAAAGTATTTAAACTGGAAATAAATTACCGCTCCTCTCCTCAAATCCTTAATCTGGCTAATGACATCATAAAACACAATGTTAATCAATTCCCCAAAGAGCTGGAGGCTATAAAACCCGATGCTGATATGCCGCTAATAGTTAAAACAAAAGATGTCTATCAGCAGGCAAAATTCGTTGCTCAACGGATACTGGAGTTACACCGCGAAGGAATCCCCTTACAAGAGATGGCAGTACTTTTTCGCTCACGCTTTCAGGCCCTGGAATTGGAAATGGAGCTCTTAAAAAGAAATATCCCCTATATTATACGGGGGGAGTAAGGTTTTTTGAACAAGCACACATTAAAGACGTGATGGCCTATCTTAAAATATTAATGAACCCTAAAGATGAACTTTCCTTTAAAAGGGCGATTTCACTGCACCGAGGAATTGGAAGAGGTTTTGCAATCAAAATCTGGGAAAGATACACCAAAAACAGAGAGAGTTTTTCAGATATTGAAAAGGGCCTACCAAAAAGACAACAGGAAGGATTTAAAGAATTCTCCTCTCTCATTAACGCTCTTAAAAAAATCAGCACCCCTCAAGATGCGATACGCAAAATCATGGAGTTTTATAAAAACTATTGTTATCTTTCTTTTGATAATGCTGATGAGCGCATCATGGATTTAGAAGAACTAGCCAAAATGGCAGCAGACTATCCTACCATTAGAAGGTTTTTGGTAGAATTAAGCTCTTATGAAGAATTTAAGAGCGAGACCCTTCTCTCAACCAAAGACCAGGATGAGATACTCATTCTTTCTACAATCCATCAGGCTAAAGGCCTGGAATGGGAAGCAGTATTTATTATTGGTTTTAGCGACTATGAATTCCCTCATCCTAAAGCGCTGGATTGTGAAGAAGCTATAGAAGAAGAGCGCCGCCTGTTTTATGTAGCAACCACAAGAACCAAGACTCTCTTACATGTCAGCTACCCGGAAACAAAATATACCTTCAAAAATGGTCTTATCATCAGCCGACCCTCAATTTTTTTCTACGAATTATCCAATAAGAATTATGAAGAGATGTTTGTTCAAGAGGATTTCTAACGAAAATAGTCTCGTTGCGCCTCGAGTTCGGGCTTTTCCTTCCAAAGATCGAGAGGCTCTTTCTTTTTCTTGCGCCCTTTCTTAACTCGATCATAAACGTCTCTACGGTATATCACTCTACTGTCCCTTATATAAGTAAGTAAAGAATCTTGTGGCATATTAAAAACTGCCGGAACTTCTTCTAGCTTTGTTCTTTTAATGGGTTTACTGACTTTTTCTTGAGTCTTTAAAAAATAATAATGCTCAAATGCCCGACGGTATAAATCTTCTCCATGCTCAATATATGCTCCTTCCTCTATTATGCGCTGTAAGCCTGGCTCCATCTCGACTTTAGTACTTGAAGCTTTATCTTTTTCAAGCTCCTTATCATAAAACTTTTTAACCTGGTCGATAAATAAGTCGAGTTTATATTTATCGGAAAACTCATATTCAGTAAAATTCCAGTCTTTTGTGATAAATACTGCATAGTTACCTTTCTCTAAACCTTTTCCCGGTTTATATTTTAGGATATACATCGCAGCGAGCCAAACACACGCTGTCACTACTGCTACACCGATAATGACTTCCTGGGTACGCTTCATATTTTTATCCTAAAAGCAGCTCTTATTTTTTGATTCTTTACGTCACCAGGTCTGCTGCATTTTCTTTTTCTCAAACTCTGCCATGATCCTATCATAAATATCTTTGCGATAAACAATTTCGCCTTCACTTACAATGGTAAGGAGAGAATCTCGCGGCATGTTAAACATTGAGGGGGCTTCTTTTAAATTGACTCTCTTTACGGCGCTGCCGTAACGCGAAAGCTTCCTTAAAGATAAATATTCTTGGAAAGCACCATAAAAATCTACATCTTCCTGCTGGTCGTAAAACTTATTAACCTGAGAAACAAATATTTTTAGTTGATCATCATTGGGAAGTACATATTCGGTAAAAGTCCAATCATCAGTTGTTAGCACTACATAATTTCTTGCCTCCCCTTTGGACTTGAATAAATAACATGAGGTTGTAAAAACAAACATTACCGTTGCTACGACCAAAGTAATGGTTCTCATCCTGTTACTCATATCTGCCTCCTCTCCTCTATATTTAAGTATAACATATAATAGGTTATTCTGAAAGTTATGAAGAAATAAGACTTAACGCTTCCTGTCTGGTCTTTTGATTAGTGCGAAAAACTCCTCTCACCACAGAAGTAGTAGTTAAAGTTCCGGGTTTTTTTACTCCGCGCATCGACATGCAAAGGTGTTCTGCTTCAATTACCACCATTACCCCTTTGGGCTTTAACTTCTTCATGACTACATCAGCGATTTCAGTGGCAAGCCGTTCCTGAACCTGCAGGCGCTTTGAAAGCACATCCACTACTCTTGCGATTTTACTTAAGCCGGTGATGCGCTTATCAGGGATATAAGCAACGTGGGCTTTACCGACAAAAGGAAGAAGATGGTGCTCGCATAAAGAATACAAAGGAATGCCTTTTAAAAGAATTATCTCATCATGAGTCTGCTCTAAAATTACTTCTAATTCGTCATCTGCTTTCCTAAACTGCCCATCTAGAATCTCTTCATACATCTGGGCCACTCTTTTAGGGGTGGTTGCGATGTCTTTTCTCTTTAGGTCCGCACCTACCGCCTCTAAAATTTCTTTTACTCCCTTTTCGATTTTGGACTTATCAAATTGCTTACTCATATTTCCCTCACTTTCCTATGCAAAAATTACTGAAAATATCGTGCAATACTTCATCCGCTAAAACCTTACCGCTTAACTTAGCTAGATTATCTAAGCTTTCTCTTAAGGCAAAATTTAGGAAATCTATTGTATATCCTTTATCCATATATTGATAAGCTTCTAAAATGTTTCCTCTTAGCGCATCAAGAGATTGTTTCTGATAGTGGCTTAAAAAAATCACATCTTCTCTGTCCACCCCTCTTTTGTACACGCTTTTAAATACTGCTTCTTCTAACTGCTTCAAGCCTTTATTATGTAAGGCGCTCATCTTAACCTTAGGAACAGAAAGTGTAGCTAATTTATCCAGCTGTATTTTTTGAGGCAGGTCGCTTTTGTTTATTATAAAAATTGCGTTTTTATCTTTAATTCTCTCCAGCAAGAAATAATCATCTTTTGCTAATTGTTTTGAGCCATCAAGAACAAGGATGATCAAATCTGCCTCGTTGAATGTCTTAGCTGATTTCTCAATTGCTTTGCGACTCACTAAATCTTTAGGTTCTAGGATCCCGGCGGTATCATAGATACGTAAAGGCACTCCCCGGATATTTATTGTTTCCTCCACTACATCGCGCGTGGTCCCGGCGTATCTACTTACAATCACCCGCTCCTCTTTTAAAAGACAATTAAACAGGGTGGATTTTCCAGCGTTAGTCTTTCCGCATATCACACACTTTAGGCCTTCACGCAATATTTTTGCTTCCTGACTTGCTGCTAAAAGACTATCGATACTATTTCTTATTGCTTTTAATTCTTTCTTTAGTTTC
Source organism: Candidatus Omnitrophota bacterium (assembly GCA_020352775.1). Lineage (GTDB taxonomy): Bacteria > Omnitrophota > Gorgyraeia > Duberdicusellales > 4484-171. The sequence goes on along the minus strand of CP070684.1, from coordinate 624,629 downwards.
TCCAAAGAAATATTAACTTCGTCTTCAGGAAAATTTATAAGCGCTTCGGTTTTAACAAACAGCTCTTTTAGTCTTTCCTTTAATCCATCTATTTCTTTGGATTTTTCTCCTTTAAGCTGTCTGATCGCAAGTCGCAGGCCCTCCTCGCTTTTAGCATCCACAATATCCCGGATACTCTCTGCTTGCAGAAGGTCAATGCGACCCCCCCTAACTGCGCGGTAGCTAAATTCTCCGGGAAGAGCAAGCCTTGCTCCCTGGCCTAACACCCGTTCTAAAATCTTATTTAATACCAGGGTCCCACCGTGAGAAGAAATCTCAACCACATCTTCTTTTGTGTAAGAAGAAGGTGAGCGCATAATGCTTACTAAGACCTCATCCAGCACTCCAGTGCCATTTGAGCTTTGACTGCCGTTTTTAATCCAGCCATAATGGAGTGTGTGGGTCTTGGCCTTTTTTATGTCTTTTTTCTTCTGGGAAATGAAAATTTCAGAAATAATAGGCAGGGCTTTTTTGCCTGATATTTTAATCACTCCCAAAGCAGAACTTGCCGGATAAGTAGCAATGGCAGCAATGGTGTCTTTGGTATTGTAATTCTTTATTCTAAGTTTTTGCATAGCAAGTATTTTATTTCATATCGATAAAAAGTCCAGATAATTTCAGGCTATAATAAACCTTAGATTCCTCTAGCCTGCAAAAGCTTTTTGGCTTCGGCCACCAGATATAAAGAGCCACTTACAAGAATCAATGAATCCTTGTTATAGAGGCTTTCTGCTATTGCTAAAGCTCCCTTTATATCCGGGGCAATAAAAGCATCTCTAATCTTTGTTTGCCTTTGTATCTGAAAAGGCTCCATACTACGAGGATTATTAAAACGGGTAAGAATCAAATGTGAAAAAGGTAAATTTTTAAGCATGCCTTCTATATCTTTATCTTTAGAGGCAGCAAAAATCAAAATAACCTTTTTTGAAGGAAAATAGGTTTTTAAGTTATCCTTTAGTACAGAAAACGCTACTGGATTATGCGCAATATCAAGAATAATAAGAGGGTTTCTTTTTGCTATTTCAAAGCGGCCTTCTAAATGAGTTTGAGCTAGGCCATCTCTAATTGCACTATTCTCTTTAATAAAAGAGATCGCTGCTACAGCTAAAGCAGCATTCTGAACTTGATATTTTCCCTTAAGATAAACTTTTGCATTTCTCACTTTCTGAATAGAAAACTGAAAGTCAAAAGCGGTATAATTATTCTTTAATCTGATATGCTTTGCCGAAAAATCTTTGCCATAAATAAAAAGCGGAGCCTCCATTTTATTGCATTGCTCTCTAAGCACTCCCAGCGCCGCCTTTCTTTGAGAATCCGATATAACTGGAATCCCTTTTTTGATAATCCCGGCTTTCTCATAAGCTATCTGGCTTAACCTTTTACCAAGCTTATCAGTATGATCATAGTCAATATGAGTAATAATAGAAATTAAAGGATTTACTACATTTGTGGCATCGAGTCTACCCCCGAGCCCAGTCTCTAATACTACTACATCGACTTTTTTCTCTAAAAAATATTCTAGAGCAATCGCAGTAAATACCTCAAAAAAAGTAGGCTCCTCAAACTTAATGGTCTTTTTAAATTTGTCAATAGCGGGCTTAAGCTTTCTTAAAATCTTAGCAACATCCTTTTTTGAAATCTTAAAGTGCAAAACCTGCTCTCTTCTTTTTTTAAAAACTACAATCCTCTCCCGAAAGTCAAAAAGATGCGGAGAAGTAAATAGTCCAACTTTTATCCCTGAAGCCGCAAGCATATAAGCGCAGAAAGTCGCAGCTGAACCTTTGCCTTTGGTACCGGCAATATGAATTACTTTTAATTTACCATAGGCTATATCTAAAGCATTAAATAACGATCTTACTCGCTCTAATTTCAGGGATTTATGGTAAGGGAAAAAAGGCTTTTTCTCGTAATTAATAAAAGAGTCTAGGTATGTAGTTACTTCTTTATAGGTCTTCACGATTAGTTATTACGCAGACTGTAAGTGAGTAGTCTTATGGATTTAGGCAGAGATAAATTAAAGATAATTGCAGTAATTGGTTTTTATCTCTTTTAGGCTGTCACACCCGAATTTCTCTAAAAAAGCATTCATGATCTGAATTGCGGCCATATTCTCTGCAATCACTGCCATGGCAACAATAGCACAGATATCAGAGCGCTCAACAGAAGCTGGTGTTTTTCTTTTGGTGCGCAAATTGACTGATTCTAATGGTTTCCTTAAAGTCGCAATCGGCTTCATCGCAAGACGAAAAACTATGGGAGAGCCGTTGGAAACCCCTCCTTCAATACCGCCGGAATTATTTGTCTTTCTATAAAATCCTTTATGAGAATTATAGAAAATAGCATCATGGGATTTTGAGCCATGGCGGAATGCATAATGAAATCCTAATCCAATCTCAACTCCTTTTACCGCAGGAATACTCATAATTGCCCCGGCCAAAGAAGCATCAAGACGCCGGTCGTAATGCATCACACTTCCTAATCCGGCAGGTACACCATCAATCCACACTTCAACTACACCGCCTACCGAATCTTTTTGGTGCTGGGCATCTTGAATTTCTTTTATCATCAGTTTTTCAACCTCTTTATCAGTACAGTTAAGGCGGGAGTTTTTAGTCTTTCTTATAATCTCTGAAATATCTTTAGGTAAATCTGCTAAAGTGGTCTTACCAATACTTAGCGTAAAGCTTGCAAACTTAATACCGAAAGCACTCAAAAATTGCTTACACATCGCACCGGCTGCAACGCGCGCTACAGTCTCCCTGGCAGAAGCCCGTTCTAAAATATTACGTATATCAGTTTCACCGTATTTTAATGCTGCGGCCAAATCAGCATGCGCTGGGCGCGGAACAGCTAACGCCGCCAGAACATCTTTCTTTTGGGAAAAAATACGCACATCTTTATTTTTTACCAATAATGCAATAGGGCTTCCTAATGTAACTTTATTTCGCATCCCGGAGACGATTTTCACTTCGTCTTTCTCAATGCCCATGCGCTTTCCCCGGCCATAGCCAGACATTCTGCGTTTTAACTCTTGATCAATGAAGGCCTTATCAACCTTTACCCCCTTAGGAAACCCCTCTACGATTGCCACATTATATTCGCCATGTGATTCACCAGCAGTTAAAATACGCACGATTTCCTCCTTTTTAACCAATTAAAAATTTGAAAAAATACCGCACAATATGGTTTCCCCAAAAAAATACAACCACTGACGCCGCTGATAAATACGGCAAATAAGGAATAAGATGGGAGCGTCTGAAGATGATAGCCAAGAGCGCATAAAAAAGTGCAAGAAATGGCGCGATAAAAAATACCATTACTGCCCCCTGTATTCCCATAAAAACTCCCACCATACCTAAAAAATCCACATCCCCTAAACCCAATGATTCTTTCTCGCCTTCAATGGATTCTTTTTTTCTAACCGCAAGATAAAAAGCAATAAATTGATCTCCGAAAAACTTAAAAAGGTAAGCAAGACCAAAACCAACAATCATCCCCTTAATAGCTGTAATAAGGGGGAAGTTATAGATATTAAATACCCATTGCCTGACTAAAATGATGCTTTTTGCCACACTAAAGCCCAAACCCACTACAATTCCAAGAAAGCACAGATAAATCGGAATAGCATGGTAAGCAATATCAATAAAAGAAATAACAATAAGTAAACAAAAGAAGAAAGCAGAAGCAAAGAAACTCATCCCAATGCCAAACTTTTGATAAAGAGCCACAAAAAGAACAGCGGTTATCAATTCCACAAAAGGATAACGCAATGAAATCCTTTGCCTACAATGACTGCATCTGCCACGCAGGATAATAAAGCTTAAAAGAGGGACATTCTCATACCATTTAAGAGGAGTCTTACAATGTGGACAAGATGAGCGGGGCTTAATAAGAGAGATTCTTTGCGGCAGCCGATATATACAGGAATTTAAGAAACTTCCCACACAACAACCAATAACAAATAATAAAAATTTCATCTCTTAATTTATTAACAGTTACTTACTTACGGGCAGCTTCTTTCAGGGCCTTACGCATTACCTCAAGCGGTGCATCCTTTCCTGTCCAGTACTCCCAGGCTAACACTCCCTGATATAAAAGCATATCCAAACCGCTAGCAAATTTTAATCCCAAAGATTTTGCATCTTGAATCAGCTGGGTATCTTTATTTCTATTATACACAACATCGTAAACATATAAACCTTTATGAAGTAAATTTTTATCAATAGGTGATGGGTCATTACCTTTCATGCCTAAGGGTGTGGCATTAACTAATAGCTGACACTGCTGGATTATATTTTTTAGCTGACTTTCTTCAATGAATTCGATTTTATCTTTAACACCACCGCTGGCAGAAAAATGCTTTTGGGCAGCCTGAATCACTTCTTTAGATTTCTCGTATATGTATATCTTATCAATTTCACTTGAAGTTAATCCTGCGATAACTGCGCGTCCGGCTCCTCCACAACCCAATAAAAGCGCTTTTTTATCTCTTGCCTCAAATCCTAATTCTTCTTTTAAAGATTTTGCAAAACCCGGGGCATCAGTATTAAAACACTTAAGATTCTCTTTAGCTCTTTTTACAGTATTAACTGCGCCCGTCATCTTTACAAAGCTATCTAAAGAAGCGTCTTCTTTCTCGCAAATCTCTCTTGCTTTTATCTTGTGAGGAATAGTGATATTAAATCCCACTACATCTTTTCTGTTAATAAGAAAATCTCTTAACTCTTCCGGCTTAACCTCAAACAAACGATATTGGGCATCAATGCCAGTAGCCTTAAATGCCGCATTATGCATCGCAGGTGATAAGCTGTGTTTTACCGGATACCCGATTAGACCGTAGATTTTTTTTGAGGGGGACATTAACTCGCTATTTTGTTGAGCGCGTCCAGATAGGCTTTTACGGAAGCCTCTAAAATGTCGGTACTAGCTCCTCTGCCGGGAAAAATATTTCCCTTAACTTGAAGTTCAACCCGCACCATGCCTTGAGCATCTTTACCTTTGGTAATGGCATCAAGTTTATAATTAAGGAGTTTTGCTTTTATCCCGGTAATGCGGTCAATTGCCTTATAGCAGGCATCAACCGGACCGTCACCGCTAGATTCTTGTTCGTAAATTTTTCTTTTGTGTCTTATTTTTACAAAAGCTTGTGGTTCGATATCAGTGCCGGTAGTAACTCTCACTGAGATTAATTCATAGATCTTTCTTATATGACGGGTCTCTTCTTCTACCAATGCAATCAAGTCATCATCAAAAACTTCTTTCTTTTTATCTGCCAGTTCTTTAAAGCGCTTGAAAAGATCATCGGTCTGTTCTTTGTTAAGCTTAACGCCAAGTTCCTTAAGGCGCTTTAATAATGCATGACGTCCGGAGTGCTTACCCAGCACAAGTTCACTGGCCCCAATCCCTACATCTTTAGGGTTCATTATCTCATAAGTAGTCCGTTGCTTAATCACTGCAGCCTGATGAATACCTGCTTCATGGCGAAACGCATTTCTTCCCACAATGGCCTTATTAGGCGCAACTACAAATCCAGTCAGATTACTCACAAGACGTGAGGTGCGGTAAATCTCTTTTGTGTTTATCGAAGTTTTTAAATTCTTAAAGGCGTCTTTACGCGTCTTAAGTGCCATTACTATTTCTTCAAGCGAGGCATTTCCGGCGCGCTCACCGATTCCATTTATAGTGCAGTGTACCTGGCGTGCCCCGGCTGAGACTGCCGAAAGTGAATTAGCCACTGCCATTCCCAAATCATCGTGGCAGTGAATAGAAATTACAGCCTTATTAATATTAGGAACATTGTTGAAAATATCCTCAATGAGAACGTAGACTTCCTGGGGATAGCTATAACCAACTGTATCGGGGATATTGATAGTGCCTGCGCCTTCTTTTATCGCAGCCTCAATTATCCGATAAAGAAAGTCTTTATTGGTGCGAGTGGCATCCTCAGGTGAAAACTCTATATCAGCGCAGGAATTTCTCGCAAGACGGGTTGATTTTTTAGCCAGAGCCAGAATCTCATCTTCGGCTTTTTGAAACTTATATTTAAGATGGATTTTTGAAGTAGCAAGAAAAATATGGATGCGGGGATGCTCAGCGTCCTTTACGGCATCGCGTGCTGCTTCGATGTCCTGTTTTAAACATCTTGCCAAGCCGCATACTGCACTCCTCTTTGCCATACGTGCCACAGTCTGGACCGCATTAAAATCATCCGGGCTTGCGATAGGAAATCCTGCCTCAATGACATCGACTCCAAGCTTTTCAAGCCCAAATGCAATCTCAAGCTTCTGCTCGGAAGTTAAAGCCGCACCGGGAGCCTGCTCTCCGTCACGCAAAGTTGTATCAAAGATGATTACCTTATTCATTATTTTTCCTTCATCCAGGGCATCATCTCTCTTAATTTCTTGCCTACTTCTTCGATGGGATGATTATCTGAATCTTTAAGGAGTTTATTGAAATTGGGTCTACCCTCCTCGTTTTCCTTAATCCACTCTTTGGCAAACTTGCCAGATTGAATTTCTTTTAAAATTTTCTTCATGGTTTTTCTGGTCTTGTCAGTGATGATTCTTGGTCCGCGGGTTAAATCGCCGTAACAAGCAGTATTAGATACTCTGCGGCGCATCCCACTGATACCTACTTCCTGAATCAAATCCGTAATGAGTTTTAACTCATGTAATACCTCAAAATAAGCAATCTCAGGCTGATAACCAGCTTCAATCAAAGTATCAAATCCAGCCTTAATAAGCTCGGTTACCCCGCCGCAAAGAACAGTCTGTTCTCCGAATAAATCGGTTTCAGTTTCTTCGCTAAAAGTAGTCTCAATAACTCCCATGCGAGTACCACCAATAGCCTTAGCATAGGATAAAGCTAATTGCTTGGCCGCACCACTTGCATCCTGATGCACTGCAATCAAACAGGGTACACCCTTACCCTCTTCATACATGCGTCTTACCAATGCTCCGGGGCCTTTGGGTGCAACCATAAAAACATCTACGGTTTTAGAAGGCTTTATCTGCTTAAACCTGATATTAAAGCCGTGTGAAAAACAAAGAGCCTTTCCTTTTCTTAATTTGGGCTTAATACTTTCCTTATATACTTTAGCCTGAACATGATCCTGTGTTAAAATCTGAATGACTTGGGATTTCTTGGCAGCTTCCTCTGCGCTTACTGGATCAAAGCCATCTGCTTTTGCCTGCTCATAATTTGAGGTACCTTCTAATTCTGCCACCACTACTTTGCAGCCGGAATCACGCAAACACAATGCTTGACCGCGACCCTGGATACCATAACCAATAATGGCAATTGTCTTTGACTTTATAAGTTCTAAATCAGCGTCTTTGTCATAATAAACCTTTGCCATAGCAATCCTCCTATCTGCTTATCGCAATCCTTCCGGTGCGCACCAATTCCTTGATGCCGATTCTTTTTAACTCCCTAACGATCTCTTCAGCCTGATGGCGCTCCTCACACACTTCCAGAATGCTGTATTCTTTTTTATCCTCAATAATCTTGGCAGGATATTTTTTCAAGAAATGCTCGATATCCTTTTGGTTATCCTCTCTCTTAAAGACCTTTACCAAGAGTAATTCCCTGTCAACATACTCCTTACGGGTAAAGTCAACCACCGTGACAACATCAATCAATTTATGTAGCTGCTTTTTTATCTGCTCTAAGATTCTTTCATCTTCGGCATCAACCACAATTGTCATACAGGAAATACTAGAATCCTGCGTCTCACCCACTGCTAAAGACTCAATGTTATAGCCACGCGCACTGAATAAAGACGCCACCCGCGCCAGCACACCAAATTTGTTTTCAACTAATGCCTGGATAGTATGCTTCACGCCATACCTCCGATCATGCGATTAATAGCCTCTCCTGCTGGAACCATCGGAAAAACATTCTCCTCTTCCTCAATCCAGAAATCAGCAATAACTCCGCTCTTACTGGATAACATAGTTTTTATTGCCTTTTTAACCTCGGTAGGCTTAGTTACTTTTATTCCTTTTACGCCAAACCCCCCTGCCACTTTCACAAAATTAGGATTTTTAAGCGGGGTGCCGGAATAGCGTCGATTGTAAAAAAGCTGCTGCCACTGGCGCACCATCCCCAAATAGTGATTGTTTAAAATAATCACTTTAACCGCAATATTATAGGTAGCAAGAGTAGCTAATTCCTGGATGTTCATCTGAAATGACCCGTCTCCGGCAATAACCACGACTTCCTTTTCAGGATTGGCCACTTTTGCTCCGATTGCAGCAGGAAACCCATAACCCATGGTGCCTAAGCCCCCACTTGAAAGAAAATGGCGCGGATAATCATATTTATAAAACTGCGATGCCCACATCTGGTTTTGGCCCACTTCAGTTACAATAATTGCTTTTCCTTTAGTTTGCTTATAGAGCTCTTCTAATATCGCCTGAGGTTTTATTTTCGTAGAGCTCTTTCTGTAACCAAGAGGGTGCTTTTTCTTCCAGGCTGCTATTTTTTTATTCCAGGCTGAGATATCTGGCAGTTTCTTAAGCTCCGCGATTTCCTCAATAAGCTGCCCTAAAATATTTTTGGCATCTCCCACAATGGGGATATCAACGTTTATGTTTTTACTGATTGAGGTAGGGTCAATATCAATATGGATTATCTTTGCCTCCGGTGCAAACGCATCTATCTTACCGGTAACTCTATCATCGAAGCGGCAGCCTACTGAAATCAATAAATCAGATTCAGTAATAGCCATGTTAGCATACATTGTGCCGTGCATTCCCGGCATTCCCAATGCTAGCTTATGAGTGGAAGGAAACCCTCCAAATCCCATTAAGGTTGTAGTTACCGGTGCTTTAATTGCCTGGGCAAAATGCCTGAGCTCATTTGCGGCTCCGGCAATAATGACTCCTCCTCCGGCAATAATCACTGGTCTTTTCGCTTTTGAAATTGCTTTAACTGCCTTTTTTATCTGACCGGGATGACCAAAATAAGTAGGCCGGTAACTACGTAGCTCAATTTCCCTGGGATAACTGAATTCTGTCTCCTGCATCTGCACATCCACCGGCAAATCAACCACCACCGGACCAGGCCGGCCACTACGCGCGATATAAAAAGCTTCCTTAATAGTAGGAGCTAAATCTTTTACGTCTTTAACCAAATAATTATGCTTAGAAATTGAGCGCGTCACACCGGTAACATCCGCTTCCTGAAAAGCATCATTACCGATAAGCTGAGTTTTTACCTGACCGGTAAATGCCACTATCGGAACAGAATCCATATAAGCGGTGGCGATTCCAGTAGTTAAATTTGTTGCTCCCGGACCGGAAGTGGCAATGCAAACCCCCACTTTACCGGTAGAGCGGGCATAACCATCTGCAGCATGCGCCGCTGCCTGCTCATGGCGGGGCAGGATGAATTTAAAGGGGGCATCATAAAGGCAATCAAAAATAGGCAGAACTGAGCCCCCGGGATAGCCGAAAATGACCTCCACTTTTTCCTTTATTAGGCTTTCAATAAAGATTTGTGCACCTTTCATAATTATAAGATTATACCATCAAGCATTAAAAACACAACAAGAGAAAAAACTCTTACAAAATATACAAAAAATGGGTTAAATGCAGATTAGGGTGAGATTAAAGCTTGCCTGCTTTTCTGTCTTTAAGAAGCTTATATTCAATGGAATCTACCAAAGCATTATATGAGGCCTCAATGATATTTTCCGATACCCCAACCGTAGACCAACTTTCCTTTTCATCCTGAGACTCAATTAATACCCTTACCTTAGCAGCAGTGCCCTCTTTAGCATCTAAAACTCTAACTTTAAAGTCCGTAAGATGCATCTGAGAAAGGGTGGGATAAAACTTTCGTAAAGCTTTGCGAAGAGCACTATCAAGGGCATTAACCGGACCATCACCCTCCGAAGCAGTGTATTGGGCAGCCCCCTTTACCTTTAGTTTTATGGTCGCCTCTGAGATAAGTCGATTATCTTCTCTTTTTTCTACAATGACCCTAAAACCCAAAAGGTCAAAAAACTTTTTATATTTGGTAAATTCTCTTTCCAGCAGCAATTTAAATGAGCCTTCGGCAGCTTCAAATTGATATCCGTCCTTCTCTAGGCTCTGGATGAGTTTATGAATCTTTTTGGCGCGGGCACTTTTCTTATCAAGCTCAAACTCCAATTCCTTTGCCTTAACCACCACCGAAGACTTTCCAGCCAATTCAGAGATAAGAAATCTTCGGCGATTACCCACTACCTGAGGATTGAGGTGCTCATAGGCAAGCGGATGCTTAAGCATCGCATCAATGTGCACCCCGCCCTTATGAGCAAAGGCACTTCTACCCACAAAGGGATGATTATCGCGATGCACCATATTGCTGACTTCACTTACAAAATAGGACAGTTCGGTTAACTCTTTAAGCTGCTTATCACAAGTTAAAGTACAATTCATTTTTAATTTAAGAATTCCGATTATGGGAACTAAATCGGCGTTGCCGCAACGCTCCCCGTAGCCATTGATCGTGCCTTGAATTTGTACACACCCCATTGGCACACATGCTACTGAATTTGCCACTGCCAACCCTAAATCATTGTGGCAATGGATCCCAAAGCTATCCACTGCTACCTGGGCTTTCACTTCATTTGCAATTTCCTGCACTTCCTCTAATAGTGTTCCGCCGTTGGTATCACAAAGCACAAGCAAATCCGCCCCGCCCTCAAGGGCAGCCTTTAAGGTGTTTATGGCATAGTTGGGGTTGGCCTTATAACCGTCAAAGAAGTGTTCGGCATCATAGAATACTTTCTTTTTATTTTTCTTTAAGAATTTTACGCTCTCAAGAATTATCTTTAAATTCTCCTCCATTGTAATTTTAAGCACATCTTTAACGTGTAAATCCCAGCTTTTACCGAAAATTGTTACATATTCAGTATGGCTTTTAATAAGACTTGCTAAATTCTTATCTTTAAAAGCAGGATTAGCCGGGTGCGCAGTTGAGCCAAAGGGAACGAGTTTACTTTTTCTTAAAGGGTGTTTTTTAAAGTAATCAAACAGTTCTGTATCCTTGGGATTAGAATAGGGCCAGCCTCCTTCAATAAAATCAATGCCGAACTGATCTAATTTCTTGGCAATATTGATTTTATCGTGCAGAGAATAGGAAATCCCCTCGGTCTGGGCACCGTCTCTTAAGGTAGTGTCATAAATGTAGACTTTGGTCATGACTTTATTTTATCCAATTTAAATTCTTTGTGAAGAACTTTTAATGCTCTTTTGCCGCAATTTTTCTGGACCACGCAGGAAATACTTATCTCAGAAGTAGAAATCATCTCGATATTGATTTTATTCTTTGCTAAAACCGAAAAGCACTTTGCTGCTACCCCAGAATGAGACCTCATCCCCACCCCCACCACTGAAACCTTAGCGATATTCTCATCAAAGATTACTTTCTTAATTCCAATTCCCTTAGAAAGCCTACGGGAGGTCTTGATTGCCTTGGACAAACTTGATTTAGGAACCGTAAACGAAATATCAGTCATGCGTTTATGGCTGACATTTTGCACGATCATATCGACATTGATATGTTCTTTAGCAAGATGATTGAATATACGCGCCGCAATGCCGGGTTTATCCGGCACATTGCAAAGAGTTACCTTTGCTTCATTCTCAGTCAAAGCCACACCTCTGACTACTGGTTCCTCAATATAAGGGGTCTTCTCCATGATAATTGTTCCCTCCTTTTTATTAAAACTGGAACGAACTGCTAATGGGATATTAAATTTTTTAGCCACCTCCACCGCACGGGTCTGCATTACTTGTGCGCCGCGCGCAGCTAACTCAAGCATCTCATCAAAGGTAATGTATCTAAGTTTCCTGGCATCGCTTACAATGCGCGGGTCTGCTGTAAAAATACCCTCTACATCAGTATAGATTTCACACATATCAGCCCCCAGACTTGCTGCCATAGCCACCGCGCTTAAGTCTGAGCCGCCTCTACCTAAAGTAGTGATTTCCAAGGCAGTGCTAATCCCCTGAAAACCAGCCACAATCACAATTTTATTTCTCTTTAACTCTTCCTTAATCCTTGCGGTCTCAATCCTAAGAATCTTGGCCTTCGTATGAAAGGTATCAGTAATAATACCCACCTGGGGTCCAGTAAAAGAAATTGCTTCCAATCCGCGCTTATGAATTGCCATTGCAAGTAAAGCACAAGAAGTCTGCTCGCCCGTAGAGACAAGCATATCCATCTCCCTCTCCGAAGGGCTGGGATTGATTTTACTGGATAACTCAAGAAGCTCATCAGTAGTGTCTCCCATAGCTGAGACTACCACTACCAACCGGTTTCCCTTTTTGGCAGAGTCAACTACTCTGCGCGCCACATTCTCAATGCACTCCACATTGGCTACTGAGCTTCCCCCATATTTTTGCACAATCACCTTAGAAGGCATGCTACTCCTCTATGTTTATAGATGGATATTTTATACTCTATTGCCCTTACTATCAATTATTTTATTAGGCACCTTTTTTGTGAATTCAACCACAATAAATATTCCCAGAAGAGCCAGCACAATATTTAGAGAAAAAAGAAGAAATTTACCGCCATCAAAAAACTCAAGCGATTTTATGATTAAAGCGCTTATTGTAATCAAAAACATAATTATTGCCGGCACAAGCGCAATGAGGCAGTTTTTCTTGTTCTTTATCAAATAGGCGCTGCCCACAATAAGGGCCAAACCTGCCACCAGCTGATTGGAAGGGCAATAGAGTATAAAATATCCATCTATAAACATAGAGG
>CP070684.1:574042-611725 GCA_020352775.1 Candidatus Omnitrophota bacterium | reverse complement strand
CAGCACTTCTTATATTTTTTCCCGCTTCCGCAAGGACAAGGATCATTTCTGCCTACTTTTTTACCTTCATGCTTAAGGGGGGCTTTGGGAACAGAAGGCGGTTGTTCTCCTTCAGTTTCTGGTGGACGCTCTCCTTTTTGTAAAGAAGAATACTGAGAATGGACAAAACTTTTCGGGGCGCTGGCAAATACACCGGCTTCCTCTTTAGGAAGCGCGATTTTAGCTTTAAATACCATCTCCACAATTCCTTCTTTTATAACACCAACCATTTCTTGAAAAGCGGCATAAGACTCTTTCTGGTATTCCACTAATGGTTCGGTATGCGCATAACCTCTTAAGTGAATCCCTTCTCTCAAAGAATCCATAATTAACAAGTTTTCCTTCCAGCGGGAATCGATAACCCATAATGCTGCCATCTTTTCAATTTGAGCTACTCTTTCTTTACCAAATTGTTTATCTCTCTCATCAAGCATTGCATACACTTTTTGTTTAACTAAATCTATAATTTCTTGCGTCTCTAGCTCTCCTATCTCTTGAGGCAAAACTTCTAATTCAAATGCTACTTTTAGCCAGTGCGCGAGTCCCAGGACATTTCTTTCCTCTTCAAAATAAAGAGGGATATTCTTTTCAATAATTTCATCAATCATCTCAAGTATCTCTTCGCGAATACTTTCTTTGGCAAGCACACTGCTACGCTGATTATAAATCACTTCTCTCTGCTTATTCATCACGTTATCATACTCAAGAAGATTCTTTCGTATCTCAAAGTTATGCCCTTCTACTCTCCTTTGCGCAATCTCAAGGGAACGGCTCACCAATCCGTGCTCAATAGGTTCATCCTCAGGAAATCCAAGCTTATCCATCAAAAAGTAAATCCTCTCGGAACCAAAAAGACGCATTAAATCATCTTCCAAAGATACATAGAAACGGGATGAACCCGGATCACCCTGGCGTCCGCTTCGACCGCGCAGCTGATTATCAATGCGGCGTGCCTCATGGCGCTGAGTGCCAATAACGTGTAAGCCTCCTAACTCCACTACTTTTTTATGTTCCTCCCCAAACTTATCTTTATACTGATCATAAAGCTTTTGATACTGTGCAACATATGAGGGGTCCTCAGGGCTGATATTATTCTTGGCCAAAATATCCTTAATAAAATAATCAGCGTTTCCTCCCAGGATAATATCAGTACCTCTTCCGGCCATATTGGTTGAAATAGTAACCTGGCCTAATCTTCCGGCCTGAGCAACAATGTGCGCTTCTTTTTCGTGGTATTTGGCATTGAGCACGTTATGCGCAATACCCTTTTTATTAAGTAAAAATGAAATCTCTTCTGAGTCTTCAATTGAAATCGTACCTACCAATATCGGTCTTTTTGTTTCGTAAAGCTCTTGGATCTCGCTCACTACCTGCTCAAATTTTCCTTTTTTGGTCTTATAAATCCTGTCAGGATGATTGGTTCGTATGAGGAGACAATTAGTGGGAATAGCAATTACATCTAATCCGTAAATATGTTTGAATTCATTTGCTTCAGTGTATGCGGTTCCGGTCATGCCGGCAAGCTTTGTATACATTCGAAAATAATTTTGTAAGGTTACGGTGGCCAGGGTTTGACTTTCTTCCTGTATTTTTAAGCCCTCCTTGGCTTCAACTGCCTGATGCAGGCCGTCAGACCAGCGCCTGCCGGACATAAGTCTGCCGGTAAACTCATCTACAATCATAACTTTACCTTCCTTAACGATATATTCTCTGTCAGCGCGAAAAAGATTATGCGCCCTTAAAGATTGAGTGACATAATGAAGCCAGGGATTAGAAAATTTATCCGGCATATCCTCTGCTAAACTTGAAATCCCTAAAAGCTTCTCGCACCTTTTTTCTCCTTGCTGGGTAAGGAAAGCGTGATGGGTTTTCTCTTCCACAATAGCATCAAACTTTTCTTCTAAATCTTGGGGCGCCATCTTTACTTCGCTGCCGTCAAGATTCTTAATCGTGACTGTCCCTTCTTTATTGTCAAAACTCTGAATAATACACTTGGTGCTGAGCTGGCGCGCTACTCTATCTGCGAGGTAATATTTCTGGATTGAAACTTCTGCCGGACCAGAAATAATAAGGGGAGTGCGTGCCTCATCAACAAGAATTGAATCGACTTCATCTACAATAGCATAAAAATGACCCCGCTGCACCATATCCTCAGGGCGCACACCCATGTTATCTCTTAAATAATCAAAACCAAATTCATTATTAGTGCCGTAGGTAATATCACAGCGGTAAGCTGCTCTCCTCTCTTCTTTTTCCATATCCTGCTGAATCACGCCTACTGAAAATCCCAGGAATTCATAAATAGGACCCATCCATTCCCGGTCACGTCTGGCCAGATAATCATTTACCGTCACGATATGCACGCCTTTCTGTGCTAATGCATTTAATGAGGCAGCTAGGGTAGCTACCAGGGTTTTACCTTCACCGGTAACCATCTCTGCGATTTTATTTTTATGCAGCACTACTCCTCCTAAAATCTGCACATCAAAATGACGCATCCTAACAGTTCTTCGGGCAGCTTCGCGCACCATCGCAAAATAAAAGGGAAGAATCTCATCTAAAACCCCCTCAACTACTTCTTTTTGTTCCTGACCTTCTAATGCGGCGCTTTTTTCCATAACCATTTTTCTAAACTCAGCTGTCTTTTCTTTAAAGAAATTATCGGGTTTGGTTTTTAACTCTTCTTCAAAAGAATTGACTTTGCTTACAATACCCGCTAAAGAAGCAATTTCACTCAAAGAAGGGGTGGGAATCTCTCTATTAAGAGCGATATTTACCGCCGGCTTTAAAGAATTAATTTTTTTCTCACATTTTTTAAGGAGAAAATTCTTAAACATAACTATTCTTGGCTCATTAGTTTTAAATAAGCATAAATAAATTCATCAATTTTTCCATCCAGCACTCCCTTAGCATTACCAACTTCGGTATTGGTGCGATGATCTTTCACCAAAAGATAAGGGTGAAGAACATAAGAACGGATTTGAGAACCCCATTCAATCTTACGTTTAGTTCCGGAAATCTTTTCCAGCTCTTTTCTCTTCTCCTCTTCTTTAATCTCATACAATTTTGCCTTCAGGACCCTGAGCGCACTATATTTGTTCTGATGCTGAGAACGCTCATTTTGACAACTTACCACAATCCCAGTAGGAAAATGCGTAATCCTTACTGCCGAATCCGTAACATTTACATGCTGACCCCCGGCACCGGAAGCGCGATAAGTATCGACTCTTATCTCTTCTGGTTTTATCTCGATATCAATATCCTCTTTGATCTCCGGCAGCACATCAACCGAAGCAAAAGAAGTATGACGTCTGCGGCTGGCATCAAAAGGTGAAATCCTTACCAGCCGGTGCACTCCTTTTTCGGACCTAAGCAGTCCGAACGCTCTCCTTCCTTCAACAAAAAAAGTAATATTTTTTATCCCGGCCTCTTCTCCCCTTACCTCATTAAGCACTTTGAGTTTGAATTTTTTCTCTTCTGCCCAGCGAAAATACATCCTAAAAAGCATGCTTGCCCAATCACAGGCCTCAGTGCCGCCGGCTCCGGAATTAATTTCCACAATGGCATTGGCATCATCGAATCTGCCAGAAAATAGGATCTTTAAACGCAAGCTTTCGATGCTATTATCTAAATCCGCTGTCTCCTGCATGATATCTTTCTCATAAGAAGTATCGGAAAGCGCAACCAGCTCTTTTAGTGCTTGTAGTTTTTGATAAAGGCCATCCCACTCCTCCACATCGCTCTTTAAATCCTTCAACTGCGCCACTATCTCTGAAGCTTTCTTTTGATCCTGCCAGAAGCCAGGCTCAGACATCTTAAGTTGCAGCTCTCCCATTGCCTTTCGTTTCTCTTCAATCTTTAAAGAAATACGAAAATTGTTTATGCTAGCCTCTAAATCCTTTAATTTATTATTAATATCTTCAAGCATAAGTCTTTGTCTATTTTGATTTTCTATTGTATCACATCCTTTATTTTTTTCTCTAAATTTATTAGTTCCTGTTTAAGCTCACGGCCCAAATTGTAACCCCCCAAATCGTTTGAAGACTTGACCACCCGATGGCAAGGCACAAGAAGTGGATAAGGATTTTTCTTTAATGCATTTGCAACCGCTCTCCAGGCCCTGGGCCTGCCTGCTTTTTTTGCTACCCATTTATAGGTACGTACCTGGCCCAATGGTATTTTGGCTACTTCTTTAAGAACTTTTTTCTCAAACTCAGTCATTTTTTTCTGTCATTTTCTTTTTGCGACACAAAAGATGATATTTGTGGGCAAAACGATGTGCCTCATCTCTTATTCTCTGAATAAGATGTAAACTGGGGTCATCTTTAGGAATAACCAATCGTTCTTTTTTACCCGCACCCTTAGGAAACCATAATTCTTCATTTCGCTTGGCAATTCCTATAACCGCTACTGAAACCCCCAGTCTATCCAATTCAATCTTTGCTCTCTCTACATGCCCCTTGCCACCATCAATAAGAATTAAATCGGGTAATTTTTTCTTCTCCTCTAGGAGTCTTGAATATCTTCTTCTCACCACCTCTGCAATCATGGCATAATCATCGCGGGACCGGGCTTCTTTTATGCGATAGCGACGGTAACTGTTTTTATCTGGGATTGCATTCCTAAACACTACCACTGAGCCTGCCGCACCTCCTCCGCTCAAAGAAGAAATATCAATAGCCTCAATCACCAAAGGAGGATGCGCAAGGCCCACTACATCTTTTAAAAAAAGAAGCTCATGCATTTTTCCTCTGCCACGGTAGAGATTGCGAATCGCCAAAATTTTATCGCGCAGTAGAGCAGCTTCTTCAAATTTATTTTTACGCGAAAACTCCTTCATTTTCTGCTCAAGATCTTCTATTAATTCTTTTCGTTCTCCTTTCAATACTTTACAAATCCCCTCAATGTTTTCTCTATATTCAGATTCCAAAACAGCCCCGATGCAAGGACCTGGACAAAGATTGAGATGATAAAAAAGGCAAGCACTCTTGGGCCACCTCCTACAAGAACAATAAGGAAAAATTCTTCGAATCATCTTTAACGCCATCTTTAGAAGCCCTGCATTAGGGTATGGTCCAAAAAGCATACTTTTAGTTTTTCCCTTTGGCCGCGAAACCCTAAGGCGTGGAAATTTTTCTTTGGTAATCTCTACATAAGGATAACTTTTATCATCCCGCAAAGCAATGTTATATTTAGGCATCTTCTCTTTTATGAGCGATGCCTCTAAAATTAAAGCCTGAGCCTCTGATTCACACTCAATAAAATCAATATCTGCGATTTTATCTACCAGAATCTCGGTCTTTCGTGAGCGCCCTCTCCTAAAATAGCTGACTACTCTTTTTCTTAAAGAAGAGGCTTTGCCCACATAAAGAACTTCGCCCTTCTTTGATTTCATGATATACACCCCTGCTGTGAGGGGTAATTTTTTTATTTTCTCCTTAAGATTTGCCATTACTTCTTTCGTTTTAAAATTAATTCTTTTACGTAACGAATCTGTTTAAAACCAAGGTAATTACCCACGATAGAAAATACAGCACACCAGATAAGGGCGATAATGCCTAATTTCAAATACTTAGAGCATAAAAGCACCTCCCACAGGATACGAGAAAGAAAACCCAGCGCGATACTTAAAACTATTACTTTTATAAGTTGTTTTTTTGTTTCTTTCCAATCCATGGGACCGATTTTTCTTACAAGAACTCTGTAGAGAAGCACGCAATTAAAAAGTGCTGCCAGACTACTCCCTAGGGCTACCCCTGCGATTTTTAAAGGAAACATAAGAGCGGCACTAAGAGCGGCGTTTACGAAAAGTGAGATGGTGGCGGTTTTAGCAGGAGTGACCGTATCCTTTAAAGAGTAAAAAGAGTGCACCAAAAGCTTTACGGTGCAGAAGAAGAAAAGCCCGAAGGAATAGAAAAAAAGAACTGATGAGGTTATTTTTAAAGATGCAAGATCAAATGCTCCCCTTTTAAAAAGCACTTCAAGGATTCCTTCTGATAAAAACATAAAAAGAAAACAAACCGGTACAATAAAAAATACGATATTTTGAAAAGAAAACACAAAAAGCCTTTTAAAATCATCTATCTTTCCTTCTTTGTGATAAACTGACAAATCTACTACTGCCACGCGTGATATGGACAGCGCAATAAGAGCAAAAGGGAATTGAATGAGGCGATTTCCATAATAAATCGCAGCCAAAGCTCCGCTGCCCACAATCGCAGTAAGAGATGAAAATACCGTATCAATCCACACACTAAGATGATACACGGCACTAGACCAAATACGGGGAATAAACAATTTCACCATGCGCACAACCACACTGTTTTTTAGGGCCCGCCCCAAATTAAAGCGCAAATTAAATCCCACTTTTTTAAGAGAAATAAGAGAAAAAGTCATTTGTAAAAGACCTGCTACCAACACACAGGCTACCAAGATGTAATTATGAAGATAACGCTGAAAGAATATAATCCCGATGATAAACGAAATATTAAGAAATGCGGGGTTTATGGCAAAAATAAAGAATCTCTTTAAAGCGCATAGAATAGCAGTAGAGTTAACTGAAAACCCGATAAGAAAAAGGTAAATAAAAGTAATGCGGGTAAATGATACTGCCAGCTCAAATTTTGCCGGGTTGGCAATAAATCCCGGAGCAATGATTAAAACCAGGTATTTACTTAGCGCGATGCCCAAAAAAGTAAATACCAAGAGTGCAACCATAAAGATTGAAAGAAGATGATTGCCGATTTCAAAAAGCTTATCTTTTTCCTTTCTATATTCTGACAGTACCGGAGTGGCGACTGAATCAGCAAAACCTTCCGCAAAGATGCTGCGAAAAAGATTGGGCAGGCGAAAAGCCACAATAAATGCCTCAAGGAGGTTGGAGGTGCCGAAAAACTTAGCAACCAACACATCACGCACAAACCCCAACAGACGTGAAACCAGTGTACCCAGGGTTACGGTAGTAGTATCTTTTATGGTTTTTCTAAACATGGCTCGTTAATAAAAATATCTTGACACAACTAAACGATTCCTATAAAATCCTTAAAACCAAAAGGAGTCTATTATGCCACAAAGAAAAGCAGCAAAAAAAGATTTACGAAAAAACCTAAAAAGGCGGGAGAAGAATCTCCAGATAAAACAACAAATCAAATCAGCGATAAAGAAATTTAAGAAATCTATCGAAAGCGCTGATACTAAAACCCGTGCTGAGGCACTTCGTCAGGTATATAAAATCCTTGATAAATCTGTCTCCAAAAAGATTCTCCATGCCAATAAAGCGGCCCGAAAGAAAAGCCGTCTCACCAAGCTGTTAAAGAGCGCTAAATAGCTATCAGTTTCGCAAGCAAAACTTCCAATGCAAGGCGCGAATCTATCCCCTTTTCCTTAAGGGCCCGATCTGTCTCCCAGAGAAGGTTTAAATTTTTCTCTTTCTGAGAGTCTCTTCTGCGAAAAGAAACTTCCGTCAGCAAAACCCCCAAAAGAAACGTGGCATACTCCTTTTCCCTGGATCTTCCAACATCAACAAACAGTTTCTCTAAGACATATAGCGATGAAGATAAGTCATTTCTTCTAACACTTCTTTTAAAATCTTCGATGCTGACCTTGCGCCCGTAAGAAGAGATCCTTAAGACCCTCCCCTTTTTTAAAATAAGCTGAAAAAACTTATCAGAACTAATTTTAGAATCGCGCACCAGACTAAAATAATCTCTTTCTATCTCAAATACTAGATAGTTTGAAGCCACTATTTTTTTAAAACTCTCAAAAAGAAACTTTTTTACATCTGCAGAAAGACGGCAGGCATTCTTAAAAATTATTAATTTATCTTTATCAAAGGAATAGGTAATAATTTTTTCCTGCAGATCCTTAAGATTGATTTCTTTAGGATAAAAAATAACGGTATTAAGGGTGCGGGATTTATCTTTTAAGATCCTTTGCTTTATATTTTCAATGGCGCGCTGACGCGCCAGAGCATCAATCCCAATAACAGAGGAAACTCGCTCCGTGATGTTTACCATTCTTCGACTACCGCCTCAAGTATTCGCCTTGCGGTATCAGAAACTAACTCGTTTTGCGCAAATCCTTCGCTTTGCTGTTGTGGGCCGACTAGAAAGAAAGTAGCCTCGCCTCTAATCTCTTTTCTATTAATTATATTCTTGCTATTATCAGTAAGGGTCAAGAAAGCAGTCAACCACAATCGTTGCTCTTCTATATCATCGCTGTCGGTGTAACGTAATGTTTCCTTTCTATAATCTGTGATATCTAGCGCAAGCTTAAGATCGTAAGGCTCACTACTGGTCACCTTCAGGTGGCCATCGGTCTGAAATTTTTCTATCAAAGCATTGGTGAGCCGCTTCTCTATCAATACCGGATAACTCACATAGCCAGCGTACTTTCTGCTTTCTTTGGCGATCTTTATTTTGTTTTTTACGGGGGCAATGAAGATACTCTCTCCCTCATGAAGAAATCCACGCGTAGTATATCCACACCCTAACAAAATAAGGAAAACAATAGCCAGCGCCTTCTTCATAGCCCTCTGTCTTCTAACTGTTTTAATTTTGATTTTGAAGCTTTGGCGTAATGAGTTGCGGGATATTCATTGATGACCAGTTTATAATAAATTCGTGCGGAATTATATTTCTTTTGTTTCTCGTAAAACTGTGCGATACCAAAGTTTTTCTTTGCCTCCATATTCTTTAACTCATCCAGCTGTTCTACTGCCGAAGAAGTAATTTCTGCCTCAGGGTGTTCTCTGATAAACTCATCGAGCCTTTCGCTCGCTTCTTTTACAGAAGTAGTATCATAGGCATCACCGGCGGCGCCTTTAGCGGTAGTGATTGCTAACTGATACTTGGCAGCCGGAGCCCATTCACTATCAGGATAATTTTCAATTACCTTCTGGAAAGCATCACGACCCTCATCATAACGCTTTAGCTGCGTTAAGAGTAATCCCAGCTTATATTGAGACTGTGGCGCATATTCTGAATAGGGAGATTTCTCCACGATTTTGGTAAAGATCTCTATCGCGGGATGATCAACAAAATCATAAATAGAGACTCCCAGCCACTGTTTGTGTCCGCGGCTTAAGAAATATTCCCCGATTTTATACTGGCGCTCCACTACCTCATTTATACGCTTACTATTAGGGTATCTTTCAATTACGTTACTATACTCTAAAAATGCCTGATAAGGCTTATTCATCTCTTCCATGCAGCGCCCTAAATAATACTGCCCCTCGGCAGCTTCTTTGGAATCTGGATAATGAAGGAGTATTTTCTTAAATTCCCTGTAAGCCCGTTGATATTTCTTTTTCTCAAAGGTCTTCTCCCCTTCCTTGAGCTGAAGAAAAGGAGTTACCAGAGGGGAATACTTGGGGTTCTTCCATTTTTGGGTCTTGGGAGACCAAATCCAGAAGCCAAAAGCATTATTGCAGGAAAGCAATGCCAGAATTACAAAAATCGCTAATTTCTTCATAGCAAAGACTATACCAGACCTGGCCTGGTTTGTCAATTCAAGGATTCAGGCCCTCTCTGAAGGCAAAATCACTCTCTTTCTATGAACCCCGATCTTAATCTTTTTTAAGGTTTTGCGGCCAAATCCAGTTTTTGAGATAACTAAAATTGCCGCCAAAAACATATAATATCCCAGCATCATTTGTCCGGAAAACCTAAAAGATGCAAAAGACCAGGAAAAAGAGCCTAAAAATCTAGTAAGATTAACAAAAAATGAAATAAAAATAGAAAGCACGCTTCCTATAGAAAAGGCGATAAAAGAAAAGAAAGAAAAAAGAATAAGAACAAAGTTTATCGCTAAAATTAAGGTAAATAAAGGGATCAGCAATACATTGTAAAGAAAGCTGAAAAAATATACCCGTCCAAAATAATAAGAAATTAAAGGAGTGATTCCAATCATAACATAGAGCGATACTAACAAGATATTCTTAGCATAATCCAAAGGGAGTATCGTAAAGCTTTTGAAAGAAAAAATCTTATAACCAATAATAATAGAAAGTACCGAGAAAAAAGACAATTGGAACCCAACCTCAAAAACCGAACTGGGACGAATAAAAAGAATTGTGATTCCTGCAAGCCCCAGGGCATTGAAAACATTAACCCTTCGTTTTGCTAAGAAGCTTAGCGCAAACACTGAATACATAATCACTGCGCGTACCGTAGCAGAACTTGCTCCGGCAAGCAATGTATAACACCACAGAAAGAATACAGATATTATCAAACTCACTCGAAATGATGCACAAAATATGCGCAGAACAAAAAATAAAATCAATGCCGTAAGTCCAATGTGAAGACCGCTAATAGCAAGTAGATGCGATACTCCGGCTCTAGAAAATAAGTCCCTCTCTTTCTCTAACAACTCCCTTCTGCCTAAAAATACCGCCGCCAGAAATCGATATGCCTCGCTATCTACGTTATCTTTAAATACCTTAAGCAAATATCGAGTTCCTTTTTCTCGTAGGCTATCAGATAATCCCATTGGTAGCTCCCTAAGAAAAGCGCTCTTTTTTATCCAAAGAGAATAAAATAATCTTTCTTGATACTTTTTCCTGCTTAATCTTGCCTCTGCTTCATAAGAGTGCAGATATTCTAAAGATTTAGTATAATCAAAGACCTTTACTCTTGTTTGTGCTGGAGCCCCACCAATCTCTTTTATTTGGGCATAAAGGGTATTACGTAATTGGTTCTCCTCTGGTAAAGAAACAACTTTTAGCCTAAAAACACTCTCTTTATACAAAAATGGGTCTATATTACGGCTAGCTGATGCATGCCAAGCCCCACCCACAAAGAAAAAAAATACAAGGAGCAAAATATCCGAAAAGAGAATATTTTTTCTTTTATAAAAAATATAAACTAACAGTAAAAAAATTAATGCTGTAATAAGAAGCGTAAAAAAATGAGCTAAATAGTGTCCCAGTATAATCCCTGTAGCAAACACCAAAAAAATACAAAATGGTAATAAAGAAGCTAAATACTTATTTTTCATTTAATCTTAATCTAGAAAGGACTTAAAACTTAATATGTGTGGCAATTATGGAAGCCTTTTTATCTCCAATCCCTTTTACTTTTTTTAAATCCTCAATGGTCTTAAAGGCACCGCCTTTAAGGCGGTATTCTATTATTCTATTCGCCATTACCGGGCCTATCCCGGGTATTTTCTCTAACTCTTGAATAGCTGCGCTATTGATGTTAATGAACTCCTTAACTAAAACAATCTCCTCTTTAGGGCCTCGAGCATTACGGCTAAACCGAAGGATGCTTCCAGTAAGAATTAATCCGCCAATAAAAAGAATAATTTTACGCTCGCGAGGGGTAAGCAATAACATCTCTGGTCAGGAAAATTAAAGGCTAGGCAACAATGTTTACGATTCTTTTGGGTATATACACCACGTTTTTAGGTTTCTTGTCTTTCAGGATATTTTTAACTTTCTCCAGAGAAAGGGCTTTGGTTTCAATTTCACTTCTTTCCCAGTTTACATTGATTTTAAGCTTTTCTCTTAATTTGCCATTGACCAATACCCCAATTTCAACTTCCTCTTGATGAAGATATTGCTCTTTAAACTGAGGCCATTTTTTTCTAAATATCGATTGCTTATTTCCCAAAAGAGCATTGACTTCCTCACTTATATGAGGAGTAAATGGTGCCAGAAGCACAAACACCGTAGATACTGCTTCTTTAAAAATTGATTTTCTCAAAATTCCTTCGGCTAAACTCTTATGAGTCTGGTTGACTAACTCCATAACCCTGCTGATGGCGGTATTAAACTGAAAATTGCCTTCAAGGTCAGCAGTTACTTCTTTTATGGTGGAATGAATTTTTCTAAGCACTATCTTCTCGTGTTCGTTTAATTCTTTTTCGGGTTGCTCTTCTTTGTATTCACTCAGCATATCAATTAGGCGCGCAGCGCGCTGAATAAAACGCCAGCAACCCTGCAGGCCCTCATCCTGCCATTCCGCATCCTTCTGCGGCGGTCCCATAAAAAGAATGTAAAGACGCATGGTATCAGCGCCATACTTATCAATAATGTAATCGGGTGCGACCACATTACCTTTGGATTTCGACATCTTTGCTCCGTCTTTAACGATCATTCCTTGAGTAAAAAGGCGCTGGAACGGTTCAGAAAAACTTATCCATCCTAAATCCTTAAGGAATTTATTGATAAAGCGGGAATACATAAGATGCAGTATGGCATGCTCTACTCCGCCGATATACTGATCTACTGGAAGCCAATTATTAACATCTTTACCCACAAACGGCACTTTCTTCTGGTGGGCAGATATGTAGCGCAGATAATACCAGCTGGAATCAACAAAGGTATCCATGGTATCGGTTTCGCGACGGGCTTTGCCTTTACATTTAGGACAACTAACATTTAAAAATTTATCGATGTGCAATAAGGGTGACTGGCCAGTAGGTAAAAACTTAACTGCTTCAGGAAGAATTACCGGTAGATTTTTTTCTGGAACCGGAACTTCACCACACTTATTACAATAAATAATTGGTATTGGCGCGCCCCAGTAACGCTGGCGGGAAATAAGCCAGTCGCGTAATTTAAAGTTCACCTTCTTTTCGCCAATTCCTTTTTTCTTCATATATGCAGCAATCTTTTCTTTGCCTTCTTCTGAATTAAGGCCGTTAAATTCTTTGGAATTAACCATTACCCCTTCCCCTTCATAAACCTCATCGGGAGTCTGCGGGGTGCGGCTACCGCTTGCTGACTGAATAACTTCAGTAATACCTAAATTATATTTAGTAGCGAATTCAAAATCACGCTTATCATGGGCAGGAACACACATAATCGCACCTGTTCCATACTCCATCAAAATATAATTTGCTATCCAAATCGGGATTTTTTCACCGGTCATAGGATTGATAGCGTATTTAGAGCTAAATATTCCTTCTTTCTCAAAAGTTTCTAGGGTACGGACAGAAACAGATTTACTTTTTACTTTATCAATAAAGGAAATTATTTCATCTTTATTGGGTGCATCCTTTATCAATTCCTCAAGATGGGGGTACTCAGCACTAAGGGCGACAAAAGTCGCTCCAAAAATAGTATCGACGCGGGTAGTAAAACATTTAATTTTTAAGGAACTATCCTGAACCTCAAAATCCATCTCAACTCCGCTGGATTTTCCAATCCAGTTCTTCTGCATCGTGCACACCCTCTCCGGCCACTCCTCTAATAATGTTAGGTCTTCTAATAATCTATCAGCATAATCGGTAATCTTAAAAAACCACTGCTCTAGTTTTTTCTGTTCCACCTCGGTTGAGCAGCGTTCACACTCTCCATTAATAACCTGTTCGTTGGCAAGCACAGTCTTACATGAAGAACACCAGTTTACGGCTGCTTCTTTACGATATGCCAATCCCTTTTTATATAATTGTAAGAAAATCCACTGGGTCCATTTATAATAATTGGGGTGGCAGGTTGTCACTTCACGAGCCCAGTCATAGCCAATACCCCAACTATCTAGCTGCTCTTTTATGCGTTTGATGTTTTTCAGCGTCCACTCTTTAGGGTGCACTTTATGCTTGATCGCCTGGTTTTCTGCTGGAAGACCGAATGCATCCCATCCCATGGGACTTAATACATTATGACCCTGCATAAGCTTATACCTTGCTACTGCATCTCCAATAACGTAGTTACGGGCGTGACCCACGTGCAGTTCACTGGAAGGATAGGGAAACATCACCAAACAATAATACTTTGATTTCTTCTCTTTTATGTCAGCCGCAAAAAGCTTCTCCTTACTCCAGAACTTTTGCCACTTTTTATCAATTTCTTTGGAGTATTGCATTCTTATAAAGCCTCCTTGCCATATCCAGGTTCCTTAAATCATCTTCGTCGCTCTTTTTAGGTGTCTCAAGGATAAAAGGTAAATCTCTTAAGGACGGGTGAGCAAAAATATAAGAAAAGCCATTTTTACCGATGTTACCCTCCCCGATATCAAAATGGCGGTCATGACGCGAACCCAGGTTGGTTTGTGTATCATTAAGATGAATAACTTTTAAGCGCTCTATTCCAATTTCTCTATCTATTTCATTAACCAACTCATCAACTGCGTTTTTCTCATCAATCTTGTATCCTGCTGCCCAGGCATGTGCGGTATCAAAACATATTCCCACCCGTAAGCTAAAATCAATCTGCCCTAAGATAATCCTGTGATGAGAAAAGGTATAGCCCAGCCATTTACCGCTTCCGGAAGTATTTTCAAGAAGAATCATCGTATTTGTTCCTTCTGTTGCTTTTAGGATTTCCTCTAAGGCTTTTGCGATTTTAGAAAGGCCCTCTTCTTCACTAATTCCTCTATGAGAGCCCATATGAGTGATGAGGTACTGAGCACCAAGTTTATCGGCCTCAATTAAATCTGCGATAAATTCTTTTATTGTGACTTTGTAAAAGTGCGGCTTGGCGGTTGCCAAATTAAGCGTGTAAGGGATATGTACCGCAACCGGGCTTATTTTTTCTTTCTGTACTCTTTCTTTGAATATCGCAATATCCTCTTGGCTTAAGGATGCTTTACGCCACTGACGGGGATTGCGGGCGAAAATCTGCATCGTGTTGCAATCCAATGTTTTTGCCCTATCTATAGCGTAATAAATCTTACCTGCGCTAGATACTTGAACACCGAGTCTCAAATTCTATATGCGGTTTTTGCGACTAGTCAAAAACTAGTATTAATTAAGATACTCTCTCAATCTTTCCCAAGTTCTACTTCCCACGACCCCGTCAGCATTAAGTCCTTCTGATTTCTGAAATGATTTGATTGCTCTCTTGGTGCCTGCTCCAATGACGCCATCTATTTTTCCTCTGTAAAATCCGGCATTTCTTAAAGCAGTCTGAATCTGGCGTCCTGTGGGCAACTTAACCTCTACTTTGACGGGCTTGCTCTTTAGAACTTCAAGTTCTTCTTCGGTCTCTGCCAATTCTCTTTCAGTAGTTGCCAATTCTCTTTCAGTAGTTGTCAATTCTTTTCTTAATAACGCATTCTCTTGCTGTAACTGAAACAATTCCTGCTCCAAAGAAGCTAGGTGCTCATCTCTTTCCACTGTAGCGCAGCCGCAAACCAACAACCCAATCGCTAAAAAGAAAATGAACTTTTTCATTGCAATAAATCTCCTCCTATCTATAGGTTGGTGGAGCCGGAGGGATTTGAACCCTCGACCTCTACGCTGCCAGCGTAGCGTACTCCCAACTGTACTACGGCCCCATCAATAGCTTATAGAAGGAATAATATCATCTCGCACAGAGATTGTCAATTGACACATTCGGCGATGAGCCTGATATTTATTGTTGGATTTATCGCCTCAGTGTCAACCCTGAGTATACCCGAAGGGTTGACAAAGAAAATCATAGATGCTATAGTTAAAAGCAATTCTTGCCGGAGTGGTGGAATTGGCAGACGCGCTGGATTCAAAATCCAGTGGGGGCAACTCCGTGAGGGTTCGACTCCCTCCTCCGGCACCAAAATAGTTTATTACCAATAATTCTTAAAAAAATAAAATAGGGGATAAGTTTTTAGCTTATCCCCTTTAATTTTAGCTGATAAATTCTATTATTCTAAGGTAAGTTGGATATTACCATCTTTTGTCTCTAATTCCACTCCACTCTCGGATAAAGACTTAACTATTGCCCCCCCTATTCTTTCGCCTCTTTTTACTCTTTTACCATTTATAAGGGCAAAAGGGCTATCTTCAGTATATATTATCCCCTGTAAATAATAACTCCTGTTTCTACTTTCATCTAAGGCATTATTTATAAAAGCTGGTCTCTCAAGCTTTGGCTGGTTATATGATACAGCATCTCTCTTTACATATGCTCTCTCAAGAGAAGGAGATTCTCGCACTACAGGCTTAGAATGAAAAAGATGCATTAAAAAAAGAAAAAGAGAAAATATCCCTACCCCTACTGCGGTAAAAAAAACAAATTTATTTATCCGGTACGACGGTTCTTCTTGTGGTTGCTGCTCCTTTGGTTCTGCTACTTTTTCTACAGGAAAAGGGGTAGGTGCAACCTTTGGGTCCTCTTTCTTTTCGATTTTCTTTAGTGCTTCATAGATTATACTCATTTTACCTTTAAATCCTTCTTTTTAAAATCAGGGTAGCGCAAGTTCTCTGACGCATTCGTTAAAAATTGCCTCATTTAAAATATTGCTTTCTCTGGCAAAACTGCAGAGTAACGCCCGATCACAAAGCATGTTTACCAAGCGAGGGGTTCCTCCTGAAAATTCATAAATAATCCTGTAGCTTTCGGGAGAAATTTCTAAATCAGACTTTCCTGCTTTAGCCAATCTATGCTCCACATAGCCCTTTAACTCTTCTTCTTTTAAAGGCATGAGGTTATACTTTACAAAAATTCTCTGGCGGATTTGGCGCAAATTAGGTTGCTTGAGCTTCTCGGTTAACTCTGGCTGGCCCACCAAAACTATCTGCAACAGTTTTTCTTTGGCAGTCTCAATATTAGATAACAACCGTATCTGCTCTAATTGACGATTTGTTAAGCTTTGCGCTTCATCGATTATTAAAACAGCATTGCCTCCCGCCAAACTGTTTTCCACAAGAAAAGAATTTAACTTATTTATTATGTCCAGGCGTGTCTTTCTGGCTAGCTTCAGCCCAAAATCCCCTACAATCGCCTCCAGCAATTGTACCTCACTAAAATAAGGATTAAGGATAAGTGAAGTCTTTATCTGACCGGAGAGTTTTTCCATAAAAACTTTACAAAGAGTGGTCTTTCCTAAACCCACTTCTCCGGTGACTAAAATTATTCCCTTTCTTTCCTTGATACCATACAGAAGGGCGGCAAACGCTTCCTTATGAGAAGAGCTCTCAAAATAAAATTCAGGATCAGCAGTGATGTTAAAGGGTGAGTTTTTTAAGCCGTACAATTCAAGATACATATTTTGGCCCAACCCGGCCCTCTAAGCCTATCTCTCAAACTCTTCCTTAAACTCTAAGGACAACTCATTGCCCTGCAGAAGTTCTAAAGGAATAGGTTCGCCAGGTTTTACGATTTTAGCAGTAATAAAAATTAAAAGGTCTATTTTTTCCGTATTATCAGTATAACGTTTAAACAGCCATCCTAAGATGGGCAAATGCCTTAAAATCGGTACTCCAATCTCTTGCTTTCTCTTCACATCTTTTAATAAACCACCCATTACTATTGTTTCTCCATCTTTTACAAAAACCTGTGTTTCTGCCTCGCGGGAATTTAAAAGCGGATAAGAGGCAAAAACATCCCCTGCCTGATTTGTAATTGAAATATCTGATTCACGGGTTGTGATTGCAGGGTGAATAATCATAGTTATAAAATCTTCATTTTCACCGCAAATCTGAGGAACCACATTAAGCTGAATCCCTATATCCTGATAGTAATCTAAAGAACCTCCAGTAATGGTTGCGGTTTCAGTGCTGGTGTCAGTCTTAACAATAGGGTATTTCTGTCCCACTAAAATTGAGGCTTCCTGGCCGTTTAAAGTAAGAATAACCGGTGCTGAAAGAGAATTGGCTCGACCATCTTCCTCCAGAGCATGCAGAATCACTTCAAATTCAGTTCCGGTAAGCTTTCGAAATGCTAATTTTAAGCCCGTATCGGCTGTGGTAAGATTGCTGATGCCTTCCAGAGGGTTAAAGGCCGCGGGGGTAATTTGATCACTCAACATATGCCCTCCTCCAACCTTGCTGCCAGAGCCTACCAAGTCCGTAAAAATTAAATCTTCTTGGCTCCCCCCTTGGTCTCCAGTACCCCAATCAAAACCAATATCAGTAAGAGCATCTCTATTTACTTCCATGATTCTTGCTTTTATCAAAATTTGTTGAGGCATCACATCTATTTTTCGAAGTAAATCCTCGATCTCGGATAGTTTTCTTGTATTATCTGAAACAACCAAAGTCTTGGTGCGGGAAATTCTTCGTTCCGCCACCCTCGCCCTTTTGGCAGCGCTTTCCGTACCGAACTCCCAGCCGGACTGGCCAGTCATCTCTAACACTGAAGCTCTGCCCATGGGAGAAAGTAACGGCTCAATCGCTCTTTTGGCATCGTTGGCATCGATATACTTTAATTTAAATACTCTGGTACGGGGCACTTCGACTTCCTGTCTTTCTTTTGCCTTTGATTCTCTCTCCTTTATCTTCTCTAAGGTATCTACTAAAATGATGTTTCTACCCACCCATTCATAGCTGTAATCATAAGGCGTCAGTATTGCCTCCAGTGCCGTAAGCCAACTCACATTCTCCAGATGCACATTGACAAACCCTTTTACATTAGGGCTTACCACGATATTGACCTTATCTCCGTCTCTGAATGCTTTCTGACTAATAGACTGCATTACTACCCCAATGTCTGCCTCTTTAAATTTAATCAAAGTAATCATGCCTTCTTCCTGTGCATAAACAGAAAAGCCTGAAATTACAAAAACGAATACCAATAATAATCTGGTCAATTTAGTTCTAATTCTCCTTGCCATATTCATTCCTCCCCCTAGGTTAAAATCTTTTATTATTTATTTCTATATTTTAACTCAAATATCAATACTTAGGCAATACCTTTAAAAGCGTTACTCTACCAATCTAAGAGTAATACTGCCTTCCTCTTCACTCAAAATAACTTTATCTTTTTCTATCGCACTTACAGTATAGTCATTAAATTTATCCCCCACGCTTACTATCTCATCATTTATTACGGCCCGGGGAGATCTTTTATCCCAAAGAATACCGGAAAGGCGAACCCCATGCGAAGCAATTTCTTCCTCTACAGATATAGTGCGCATAGAAAAAGGATCTCGCTTAAGACTTATACTTTCTGCCTCCATGTCTAATCTGCTGAAAATATTTGCAGCGGAGGGCCTGGCTTTAGAAACTTCAACTATTGCGCCTTCTGGAAGCTCTGCTCTTTTCCCCTTTTTTGATTCTCTAGCAGAAGCTACGCTCTTTGACCTGGCTATACGCCCCTTCGCTCTCTTTACTCTTTTTGTCGCATTAGCAATCATAAATATGAGGACAGCGATTAAAACTCCGACAATTATAAGATTCTTTTTATCTTTTTCAGTCATTTCCTCTCCTCCTTTTTGGAGCTATGTGCTTGGTTGCAGCTATGACAAAAGATGCAGATTGAAATTAAGGCGAATATGCAATACCGGACTATCTGTTCGGTCCTTAATGATTTTTAAGTTATCGATGCTCACATACGATGGTAACATTTGCCTCAAAATCCTTATGTATTCCACCAAGTCTTCATAAAGAGCTCTCATCTCCAAAGATACCCCAACCATACGGCAAGTCTTTCCGTCTATTACCACCTTATTTTCTTTTTCATCAATAAAATCTTTCTTAGATTGAGGCCTCATGGTGATAATATCAATATTTAATCTCTGGGCAAAGGCAGATAGTAATATTATGGCTTCCTTCTCTTCCTGGGGGAATTTTCTATCAAGTGCTTTAAACCGCTCTTCAAGGCGTGCAAACCCCTTACCTGCTGTGGTATCAACTAACTCTTGTATCTCTTTAATCTGGCTATCAACCTGAAACTGTTCTTTTGCGAACATTTTGACCTTATTTTTTATAGGCAAATAGACTGCGAAAAATAGAATCAAAAGCGCCGACAAAGCAACGGCGCTAGATATAATTAGCTTTTTCTCTGACTTAGCTAAATTTTTAATATCCCTAAATACCGCTAAATTAAATCGCATGACTCTACCTTCGAATATATGTTATTGAACCAAAATACATTTTATCTCAAACCGCTGAACTTCTCCGAATCTCTCAGAGGATACAAGCTGTGTATCTTTAAAATACGAAGAAGCTTCAATTTTTTTCATAAAGTCAGTGAGTTTTAGCGCTGCAATCTCTCCGCTCGCCGAAACACTACCCTTAAAAATTAAAGTGTCATTTTCCTGATTAAAGCTTAACCTATTTAAAATAATATCGTGAGTAATAAGAGCACTGATGACTTTTAAAACTCCATCCACCGGGACTCTACCTCTTTGTATTTTTTGTATAAGATTTTCTCTAAAAACACACTGGTTTTTTAAGCCTTGGATGTCTTGGATATTCTGCAGATGAAGATGAGAATATTTAAGTTTATTTTTATACCCTTGAAATTGACCATAAACAATAAGTAAAACAGCAAGAAATATCGCCCACATTCCAAAGGTAAATACTCTAAGGGCAGCCTTCTCGATAAACTCTCGCCTTAAAGACCTGAACTCTGAAGGCAGCAAATTAACCGCTCCGAAAGTCGCAAATACTGCGCCTAAGGTACTCATCATCTGATTTTTATTCTTTTCTAAATCTTTTCTCTGGGCTTCTTCGGTTAAAATGCAGTCAGGCAGGGGTAATTGCGCTACTTCTACACCGAGTTCTTTCTTTAAATAATTACCTAAATTCTTTAGGTTCGCTCCTCCTCCGGTAATATAAAGCTTGGAAGGTGCTTTCTCCTGATAATTAGAGGTATAATAATAGGAAGTAAACTTAAAATCTCTTATTAGCTCATCAAAAACCGGACGTAATAGCGACATTACTTGCCCGGCATTGACTCCCTTTTTTAATTCTACAGTATCATCTTTGGGAATACCAAACTCTTCTCTTATCCGGTCTGCCTCCTCATAAGAAAAAGAAATCTTTCCTTTATCCGAAGTCAAAGAAGAAGTCAAAGACTTAGCAAGCTTCTCAGAAGAAAACGATAATGTCCTTGCCAGAGTTAACTCACTGCCCTTAAAAATACAAAGCGTTGAATTATACTGTCCGATATCAAGAAGGGCCTGGGTTTCTTCTTCCTGAGGACTGATACGCTTAAGTAGATAGGAATAATTAAAAGGACCTAACGACGCTATTATTGGAATGAGCTCACATTCCTTAATCACCAAAAGATACTGGCGCAGGGCTTGTGCATACGCTAACACAAACAGTATGTCAATCTTTTTTACCCCCTCTTCATCAGTAAATTCTCTTATCTTGCGCGAATCAAGCACCGCCTCTTCTATAGAAAAAGAAAGCCCTTCCTGCAATTGCCACTTTGCGGCCTTAAGGATTTCTTCTTCCTTTGATACGCCAGAGAGGGTAAGACGTTTTATGATTATTGAATCGGGATCCGAAAGTGTCACATATATCCCTTTTCCCTTAATAGAGTGAGTTTGGATAAAATTATTTATGAATTCTAAAACTTCATCGCGATTATCCGCAAAGGAAGTAATCTTTTTGATATCGTAGGAGATAAGTTTAAAATTATGACCGAGGGGTTGCAGACAGGCAATCTTTACAAAACCGCGACCAAAATCTATAGAAAGAACCTCTTTTGGTCCTTTTTTTATGATTTTGCTTAAATTTATAGGGTTCATCTTTGTTTTCGGCTCCATTTAAAGCATAATACCGTATTTTACTCTATTTATTATACTTATAAAAAGAAAAAATGCAAAAGATTGTTTTAAAAAGCAACTGAAAACGCTAAAACCACTGATTCCTCAATAAATCTCATCCCAATCTATTGTGGGATCGGGAATGCTTGAAAAATAAGGCGGAGGAGTCACAATAATATCTGGATCATAAGTAATGGTGGTATTGCCCTTGGATGTAATATTTACATTCTGTTTGGCAATAACCGAACCAGTTATATCCGTAGTTCCTTTGCTTACCAGAATAAAATTTTGTTCGGTATAAACCAACCCTTCAATGGATATAGTTTCTTCCTGCTCCTTACAGTTGATATTTATATTTAATTGTGCCGCAAGAGCCGGATACCCCCCCTGGGCGCTAAGATTTATGTCTTTTCCTTTCACTTCAATATTCTGCTCAGCAATAACACTGCCCTCTATTGTCACTCCATTTTCTACAAAAGCATTTTGCGTAATGTAGTATATCCCCTCATAAGTTTTACCCTCTTCAAAAGTAAAACTTCCATCCACGATGTAATCAGCATCCTTTGCATAACTTGGAAAATCCATATAAGGAAAATCAATGTCTGCTCCTTCCTCTACATCGCCATTCATCTTCCACCCCTGCTCGCCATGCACATGCTGGTCAGCAGCGGTATCGCCGTTTATTTCTCCTTTCCCGGAAAGATTAACATTAGTATCGGAATAGGTGGCATATTTAAAAGCAGGGGGAAGGATGCGCTTGAGGTGCACATATACCACGCGCTTAGCTATTGTGCCATCAGCTGCAGTTATATATCCGGTTGAAGTCAGATCAACCTCATCATCCTCTTCATTAGCAGTAGTAATAGTAAAAGTACCTGCTCCTAAAGGCTCATTAACTGATTTCTCAGGAGGCAAGCTCCAGGAAGTTACCTGTCTTTTTAACTGCTCAAGATAATAGCGCAACCCCCCTTCAGCAATAAATAATGCTTGTTGAGAATATTGATAATTGGCTGAGCTTGAAATATCAGTTCCCATTAAATACGCCACAGTAACCCCCATCACCGCGACAAGAAGCATAATCAACACCGCTGCAACAACACCAAAGGCCTTCCTTTTGGGAAGCTCTTTTTTCTTTATGTTCATCATTTAACCTTCCTTACTGAATCCTTCTGGGAGCTACTTGAGACCTGAAACTCAACTGCTCAGTGCCGAATGAAAACACTAAATCTATTTGAATTCTTCTTACATTTGTTGATGCAGGATTTACTTTGGGAATAGCTATAATTGCTCCGTCTTTATCAAAATAGGTAAACTCCAATAAGCTCACATCAGCTGCGAGATCATTGGTGCTGTCATCCACGCTAAGTCTAAGGATATTTGCGGATTTATCAAAAGTAATGATATTATCTTCACTATTAATAAATTGAAAAATACTGCTATCTGCAATAAACACGCTATCTTCATCTTTTACTCTTCTTATTAATCTTACCATTCTATCCATGGCTATCCTTGCGCTCTCAGAAAATTCATTGCGCCTAACCGAAGTCAACCAGCCTTCATTTACCGCTATCATAAGAGGAGCGCCTGCCAAGGCAATAATGCTTAAGATCACCGCGGTCATAACCAGCTCGATTAGCGTAAACCCTTTTTTCTTTTTCATAAAAAAGTTAAAGGTCATTGATTAAAAACTTAATCGCTACGTAATCTATGGCATTGTGGTAAACCCTTACCTCTACTATTTTATAGATATCCATGGTGGGGTCACTGCCCAGATTCGGCTGAACATCATCGATGCTACCTACCCTCACTTCCCAACTATAGTTTGAAAAATCTCCGAAATAACTCTTGGGGTTACCAAAATTTTCACTGGTCACATAATCGAAATCTGTAGCGATAAGGCGCTCCGCCTCTTTCACTGCCAACGCAGTTGCGCCAGAAAGCGCTTCGGG
Source organism: Candidatus Omnitrophota bacterium (assembly GCA_020352775.1). Taxonomy (GTDB): domain Bacteria; phylum Omnitrophota; class Gorgyraeia; order Duberdicusellales; family 4484-171. Next base: position 588,372 of record CP070684.1, on the reverse strand, counting down.
TTTGTGAATACCAATTAAAGCATTGTGGATCGCTACTGCTAAACCCACAAAAGAAATGCCAATAACAACAATCACTAAAATTATCTCGATAAGAGAAAAACTTCTTTTGCGCACTGCTCTTTAAGCTCCTAAATTACTCTGCAATCGAAACTTTGCCGGTGTTGACTTTAACCTCTACGAATAAACCTTCGCCTAAAAATACACTGCCCGACGCTAAAAGCTCAGAGGCTGACCCATCAGAAGAATCATAACTATAGGGGATACCGGCTGCATCAAAGCCGAGGTCATAACCTGCTCCGTTAAAATTAGTCTCTAAAATATCTACCCCTTTGTAATCTCCTTCGTTAAGGTTTACCGTAAAATCTTCCTTAGTAAAGGGGTTTTTTAAAAGAACCCAATTACCAGGGGTATCTTCTACATATACCCTGTAAGTTTCCGTGGCGGGGTCAAAATCAATCATGGTGTTTTTCTGGGAAGAAAGAGCATGACTCTGGGCATATCTTATGTCGGATTTAATTTTGTATGCGGCATGGCGGGTTCGCGATAATGCAATCTTTGCTCTGGGACTAATTACAATCACGGCAACAATGGCAATAAGACCGATGACCATAACTAGCTCAATAAGAGTAAAGCTTTTCCTTCTATCCATAAATAAAAGCTTTTTATTATTTTAACTAAAAAAACTCAAAGTGGCAAAAAAATTAGAGGGCAGAAAGTTTAACTACCCTCTGCCCTCTATTATATTTATAAAAATAAAAATTATTCCTTAAGGAACTTTAAGGAATGAACCGTCGGTATTATCGTAAATATAAGAATTTGCCGCCGGTCCTAAGTAATTTCCAGTAGCGTCTTTTGACCAATCCTCAGTTACCGCGCCCTGGCCAAGTATGGTGTCAAAGCAAGGATTGGTTTCATCACAAGCAGTACCATTAGCAACGGCATCAAGTGAAGCCGGAAAGGTTTTGTTCTGTGCAAAATAGGTAGCAATTCCTGCTCTTACCCCTCCAACTACACCTTTTTCTGCGGCAGCTTGAGCATCAGCCTGTAAATCAAAGTACTTGGGAACCGCCACTGCAGCCAAAATACCTAAGATGACGATAATCATCACCAACTCGATAAGAGTAAAACCTCTTCTTGACATCCGCACCTCCTTTGCTTTTTCTCTATCGTTATTACTACTTTTAATTCCTTTATAATTATTATATAAAAATTATCACGCGTTGCAAGTTAAATTTTAATAAAAAAGTAAATTATCTCTTAAAGAGCGAAATCAGATTCCACATTGGTAAAAATATTCCCAGGGCCATAAATAAAACTCCGCCGCCTAACACCAAAAGAAGCATAGGCTCAATCAAAGTGGTAAGGTTATCAATGGTATATTCTGCCTGGGAATTATAATAGTTAGAAACATGCATCATTAATTCGTCTAACTTTCCGGTTTTTTCTCCCACTGAAACCATCTGGACCACCGCCGGAGGAAAGGTTCCGGTAAACCTGATTGAATCTGCCAGACCATGCCCATCGTTTACGCCGGACTTAATATTATCGATTATACCTGAAATCACAGCGTTTCCTGTTCCGGCAGAAGCAAGATCTAAAACCGGCAGTACCGGTACACCGGAACGCATCATAATCCCTACAATCCTGGTAAAACGGGACATTGAAAGCTTAAGCACAAGTGGTCCAAATACCGGAACTTTAAGTTTTAAATTATCCCACCAGATGCGACCGTGGGTAGTATTTATGAATTTTTTAAGAGCAAAAAGTGCAATGATAAGGAGCGCGATTGACACCCACCAGAAATCTGTGATGAAACGGTTCAACCACACCAAAACCTGAGTAGGCAAAGGCAAATCTACCCCTGACTTTGAAAATATTTTTGCAAAACGTGGCACCACAAAAGTAGTAAGCACTGAAAATGCTAACACAATCGCCACAATAACGATAATCGGGTATCTAGTCGCAGCCTTGATTCGCATCTGCACGTGTTCTTCATGTTCCCCTAAAGCTGCCAGTCTTTCGAGGATTTCATCCAATGTTCCGGATGCCTCCCCTACCTCTATCATACTTATATAGATGTCGCTAAAAACCTTGGTATGCTTTTTCATCGCCCCGGAAAGGCTTGCCCCTCCTCTTATATCTTTCTCAATATTCTCAATGGCATCCCTTAATCTTTTATTCTGACTTTGTTCTCTTAAAACATTAAGACTGACTAGAATAGGAAGACCGGCGCGCTGGAGCACAAAAAACTGGCGGGTAAAAGCGTTTAAATCAGAATACTTAACTCCTTTGAACCTATCGAAAAAATCATTAAGCACTTTGCTTAGACCCTGCGCCTCTTCGGCTCTTTTTATGGCAATAGGCACACACCCCTTTTCTCTTAATCTGGCAACAACTTCGCTTTCGGCATTAGCCTCGATCGAGCCCTGCGTTAACTTTCCAAATTTATCACGTGCTCGATAATTGTATGTTGCCATTTTAATCTGCCTCCATTGTTACTCGCAGCACCTCTTCCGGCGAAGTTAAACCTTGCTTCATCTTTCCCAGACCAACTTCCCTTAAAACCTTCATTCCTTTTGCTCTACACTTTTTCTTTATCTCATCTGCTGACTTTTTAGCATCAATTAAATTCCTTAGCTCTTCATCCAAAATCAACAGCTCATAGATTCCAGTTCTTCCGGAATAACCCGTTCCTTTACACTCGTCACAACCTTTACCACGATAAAAGTCTATGTTTGATTCTAACCCTAAGTCTTTTAATACTGCTTTGGGTGGTGCATATTTTTCTTTGCAGTTATTGCAAATAAGTCGCACCAATCTTTGAGCCAGAATGCCAATCACCGAACTCGAAATCAAAAATGGCTCAAGCCCCATATCTACTAAGCGCGTTAAAGCGCTTGGGGCATCGTTAGTATGAAGGGTTGAAAAAACTAAATGCCCCGTGAGTGCGGCCTGAATCGCAACCTCAGCTGTCTCTAAATCACGTATTTCACCTACCATGATAACATCGGGGTCTTGTCTCAATATAGAGCGCAGGCCCGTCGCAAAAGTAACTCCTGCTTTGGGGTTAACCTGGGTTTGTCTTATTAAAGGTAATTCATATTCAACCGGGTCCTCAACAGTGATAATGTTTTTCTCAATAGAATTTATGGTGGAAAGTGCCGCATAAAGAGTAGTTGTTTTCCCGCTACCAGTAGGACCGGTCACAAGCATGATTCCATTGGGTTTTCGAATGAGCTTATTAAATCCCTCAAGGTATTGGTTAGAAAAACCTAATTCCTCCAGTCCCAGAAGGACCGCGGACTTTATAAGTAATCTCATTACTACATTTTCTCCGTTAATGGTAGGGAAAGTAGATACCCTTACATCTAAATCCGTACCGCCTACTCTCATACGAACCTTTCCATCTTGCGGGACGCGGCTTTCAGCGATATCCAATTGCGATAAGATTTTAATTCGCGAAACAACTGCGCGATGAAGCTTCTTAGGAATACTGTTTACCTCATGCAATATCCCGTCAATCCTGTAGCGCACGCGAGTAAGTTCCAGCTCTGGTTCAATATGGATATCAGAAGCTTTGTCTTTTACTGCTTGTAAGATGACATAATTTACCAGTTTTATAATTGGTGTTTCTTCCGCGGCCTCTGCTAAATCCATTTCTTCAACCTCTGCAAATCTATCTTTATCTACAGTCTTGACTATATCTTCTAAAGAGCCGGCAATACCGTAATACTCATCGAGCACTTTCTGAATGCTTTCCTCAGTGGCTAGCACCGGAACAATAGCATTCACTTTCATGGAACGACGCAGCTGATCTATAGCCATAATATCCCGCGGGTCAGCCATAGCAACAGTTAGGTTTTCGCCTACTCGCAATAAAGGTATTGCTCTGTATTTCTTCGCTAAATTTCTAGGGATTGATTCCATCAATTCCACATCGACATTGTAATTTTTTAAGTCCATGTAAGGAATGCCTAATGCATCGGCCTGAGCATTAGCAATATCTTCCTGGCTAAGATATCCTAACTTCTCCAGGGCTTTTTCAATAGATAACCCGGTACGCTTAACTTCCTCTTTTGCCGCCTCAATCGCCTCAATATTGACTAATCCCCGTTCTAGTAAAAGGTCGATAACCTCTTTTTTCTCCATAATTTATCCTCCTAAAAGATTGCTTATTTTTTCTAATAAAATCTTAGGTTCAAAAGGCTTGGTAATATATTCATCCGCGCCAACCTCTTTACCCATCTTTATATCAGCTTCTTGAGTACGGGCGGTAAGCATTACTATTGGGATATGAGCATGCTTTGAGTCTCTTTTAAGCAGCCCACAAACCGTGTAGCCGTCAAGCTTAGGAAGCAGCAAATCCAATACGATTAAATCCGGTTGTTCACTACGTACCCTCTCAAGAGCCTGGTTGCCATCGTAAGCAATAACAACCTCATAATCGTTAGCCTCCAGGCGCAGCTTTAGTGTATCTACTAATTGAGGTTCATCATCAACAAGGAGAATCTTTTTCTTCTTCATGAATCTTTTTATATAGGATAGCTCATAAATAATGAAGAAATCTATATACTAATCTATCAAATAATAAAAGGAAGTAAAGAAAAAATTTAAATACAGAATTTAGGCCTTATTTTTAAGCGATTTTGGCAATTAAAGTGATTGCACCCTTTTAATTTCTGATATAATATAGGGCGTATGAACCAAGATTTTAAGCTGGATAAATTTCAGGAAGAAGCGATCCATTACGCCTTCAAAAACCATTCTGTAATCGTAAGCGCTCCCACTGGAGCGGGTAAAACCCTCATTGCCGAACGCATCATTGAAAACTGTATGCAGAAACATAAAGGAGTAATTTATACTGCGCCCATAAAAGCACTGAGTAACCAGAAATTCAGGGATTTCTCCAAAAAATACCCGGGCTCTACCGGCATTCTTACCGGGGATGTCAGCATCAACCGCAATGCACCAATTTTGATTATGACTACTGAAATTTTTCGAAACGCTCTGTTGGTCAATCCCGAAGAGTTCACCCACCGGGATTGGGTAATTTTCGATGAAATCCATTACTTAGACGACATCGAACGAGGCACCGTGTGGGAAGAAGCAATCATCTTGCTTCCGCCCCACATGAAAATGCTTGCTTTAAGCGCAACTATCCCTAACATTGAAGAATTTATTTGGTGGCTTAAAAAAGTGCACACCCCTCCCATTAAATCTATTATGGAAGAAAAAAGACCCGTACCGTTACACTTTTTCTTTCAGTGCCACAATGAAATCTTTCCTAACTTTGGGGAGTTGAAAAAAGCAGGGCTGATTAAAAAATACTTAAAAAAAGTCCCGGGCCGTTTTAGAGACTCACATCTTCATCTAAAACCCAACCGCCTAAACACTCTTGTACATCATCTAAAATACAAAGGCGCTTACCCCTGCATTTACTTTTGTTTCTCACGCAGAAGATGTGAAGATTTAGCCCATGAAGTTTACGGCCTCAATTTTCTAACCCAAGAAGAAAAACAAAAAGTAAAAGAGTTGTTAGATGAAATCACCACCAAGCTGCGTATTCCTGCATCTGCTCATTTTAACTTTCTCTCCCAGCTCATAAAAAGAGGGATTGCTTATCACCATGCCGGGCTCCTTCCTTCCTTAAAAGAGACAGTGGAGCAAATCTTTACTTCCGGTCTTATAAAATTTATATTCACCACCGAAACCTTTGCGCTAGGAATAAATATGCCGGCAAAAACCGTGGTGTTCGACTCTTTAAGCAAATTTTACGGCCGCTACCACGGCTATCTTAAAACACGGGATTTCTATCAAATGGCGGGTCGCGCCGGTCGACGGGGAATCGATGAAGAAGGCTATGTGTTTTCAAGGATTAACCCTCACCATATAGATATTTTATCCCTGCAAGATATTATTTACGGTAAATACGAGCTCATTGAGAGCCAGCTAAACTCCTGCTATGCTACGATACTAAATCTCTATAAAATTATGGGCGAAAAAATATATGACCTTTATCCGCGCTCATTTCATTTTCACCAAGCTAAACCCTGGGAACAGAAAGAAGTGCTGGGGTTGATGAAACGCAAAATCAGCCTCTTAAGAGAGTGCGCTTATATCTTAGAGACGGGATTAAGCTGGAAAGCGGATTTAGCCGCCAAAGTATATAGCTTTGAGCTTCCGGTCTCAGAGATGTTTGAAGAAGGGTACTTAGACAGCCTGGATGAAAAAAGTTTATTTATTGCAATCACCTCCCTGGTGTATGAACCGCGCAAAGGCGAAAAACGGCCGCGCCTGACTAAAAGGGTTAAACGAATCAAAGAAGAAGTTGAGCAATTTACCAAAAATATACATAACACCGAACGTAAATTCCGCATTTATCCTTTAAGCAAGAAGTTTTACTTTCACTTAAGCGCGGCTTGCGAGGCGTGGTTTGACGGCCAGCCCTTTAACAATCTGCACCGGCTTTGCAGTGTGGATGATGGAGAGATTGTGCGTTATTTCAGAATGAGCATACAGGTGTTTAGAGAAATCTGCTCTTCCCACATCATAAGCCCATCCCTGAAAACAAAAATAATTAATTGCCTCTCTCGCATAAACCGCGATGCGGTAGATGCCGAGAGACAACTGCGCCAAGAACTGTAAGGAATCTAATTTTTCCTTGACAATAAATAATTTATAGGTATAGTAGTCAATAATTATGAGCAGGAAGTGTCAAATTTGTGGAAAAAAGGCGATTACTGGTTCCTCTATCACCCGTCGTGGTATGGCCAAGAAAAAAGGTGGGGTAGGAAAAAAGACAACCGGTATTACCAAAAGAAAGTTCTACCCTAATCTTCAAACTAGACGTGTGGTTACCAACGGTAAAATCAAAGAAATCCTGGTATGTGTCAAATGTATTCGCAAAGGTAACTTAGCCTTCGCCAGCCGCCAATCTTAAATCCCTCACTATCAATCTGGGAATATTGTAAAAAGAATTTCTCTCCAGAGTATATACAATATCGAAACGCTCCCCATAATCTAACAACTCCAAAAAGTCTTTATCATAAACCGTGGCCTCAAAAGTAAGATGGCCGTTATCAAACCATACTGAATAGCCGCTATTACTTTTCTGGGGTAGAGTCTTTTTTCTGATATTAAAACTGGCAAAGTGCGGCTGGGGGTTACCCTCTCCAAAAGGCTTAAGAAGCTGGAGCTGCTCAATAAGGGCCATGGTGATATCTTCAAAATCAATTGCGCAATCTACCTCCAATACCGGCACAAGGTCCTGGGCCTTAACATTTTCTTTCATAAAATAATTTAACTTCTCTTTAAATGTTTTAATCTGATCTCGCCTGATATGTATTCCGGCGGCTTTCTGATGACCCCCGTAAAGATGAAGGCAATCAGCACACTCTTTAAGCATATCCATAAGGTGAACGCTGTGAATAGAACGGCCTGAACCCCTTCCCAGCTCCTCCTCAAAAGAAATAACAAATGTAGGCCGATAATACTTATCTGCCAGACGCGAAGCAACAATTCCTAACACTCCCGGGTGCCAGCCATCATTGGCAACTACAATTGCTCCATCTTCACTCAACACACTCTTTTGTGCGCTGGCCTCCGCCTCCTTTAATATACCAGCTTCGATTCCCTTGCGTAGTTGATTATACTTCCCAAGCTTTGCAGCAAGCTCATACACTTTTGTGTTATCATTGCTTAAAAAGATATCCAGGGCATCTTTAGCGTGAGCTACTCTTCCGGAGGCATTGATGCGCGGCCCAAGAATATAGCCGATATGAAAGGTATCGATATTTTTTTGTTTTAGCTTACTTACATCACACAACGCTTTAATGGCGAGGCGCGAAGTACTTTTGATTAATTTCAATCCCTCCCTTAGAAGAATTCTATTCTCTCCCGTTAAAGGAACAACATCACATATCAAGGAAAGCGCCACCAAATCAAGCATCTTAGCGCAAGAACTTTTCTTTAATAGCTGCAGGAGTTTAAAGGAAAGAGCTGCAGTGCTTAACTCACGAAAAGGATAGGAAGAATCTTTTCTTTTAGGATTTATTAATGCGAAAGGCTTTATGCGGCTCTCCTGACAATGGTGATGGTCCACTACGATAACATCAATTCTTGAAGAGGCCGCAAAACTTAAGGCCTCATAAGCATTTGTTCCGCAATCAAAGGCAATAATCAAAGACGCGCCTTCTTTCTTAGCTTCTTGTACGCACTTTTTACTTAATCCGTAACCTTCTTTTACCCGGTGTGGAATATAGAAACAAAATTTGTCAGAAAAATCTTTTGCGTATTCATGAAAGATTGCTAAAGAAGTAATGCCGTCTACATCAAAATCACCCACCACAAAAACCTTCTCCTTATTCTCTGTTGCCGCCTTTATTCTCTGGACTGCCCTTTCTATATCCGGAAGAAGGTGCGCCGGGTGAAGGTTTATCAAAACCGGATAAAGAAAACTCTGAAAATCATCTTCACTGATCTGACGGTTAAACAACACCTGAATAAGAACAGGCGAAATACGAAAACGCTTAGCAAGCTTATAAGTTTTGGGAGTTAATTCTTTAATATTCCACAATTTCCTTTTCATGACTTACATTTTCTTTACCGGCTTAATACCTAAAAGATTAAGAGCGCAATATAACACAATGCGCGTTGCTTCTAAAAGATTAAGGCGAGCACAACTCACATTTTTATCATCTACCAACACTCTTTTTCGTTCATAAAATTTATGAAAGATTGCAGCCAAATTCTTTAAATATTCAATGATAAAAACCGGCTCCAAAGTATAGTAAGCTTTCTCCAGGCAATGGAAAAATTGGAGCAATACCCGCAAAAGCATAAACTCCTCTGGTTCCTTTAGGAATTTACTAAAAGCCGGGTCAAAACGCCTTTTGCCTGCTTTCTCATAGATACTATTGATGCGGGCACAGCAATATTGCACATAATACAGGGGATTGTTAAACGAAACTTCTTTTGCTAAATCAATATCAAATTCTAAGTGTGATGAATTACGCCGCACCAGATAATAAAAACGTGCCGTGTCCGGACCCACTTCATTAACCAAATCAGAAAGTAGAATCGCGGTTCCTTTTCTTCGCGACATCCTCTCTTTGGTCTTAATACTTACTAATTGGATAATAAGCACCTTTAGGATTTGGCGCCGATACCCCAATGCTTCGATCGCGGCTTTAACCCGTTCAATGTAGCCGTGATGGTCCGGTCCCCATAAATTTATAAGCTGGTTGTATTTACGCTTTAGTTTGTCGCGGTGATAAGCAATATCAGAGGTAAAGTAGGTCAATTCGCCGTCGCTTTTCTTAATCACTCTATCTTTATCATCGCCAAACTTAGTAGAAGAAAACCACAGCGCACCACCATCATCATAAATTAACTCCTTCTTCTTCATAAATGCAATTGCCCTATCCACCTCTCCTTCCTGAATAAGTTTTGTCTGGCTGATCCAGCTTTCAAACTTTATCCCTAAAGAGGCTAGTTCATTCTTTATCAGTTTAAGCACATGTGACTCTACGAATTTATCCAATTTAATTTTTTTCTTCCCTAAACACTCCTTGGCAATATCTTTAACGTATTGGCCCTGGTAACCATTCTGAGGGAAGGAAAATTCTTCGCCTTTTAATTCTTTTATGCGCGCCGCAACTGAGGCAGCTAAAAGTTCGATTTGGCGCCCGGCATCATTAATATAGTATTCTCGCGTCACTTTATTTCCGAAAAATTCAAGGATGTTAGCGATAACATCACCTACCACTGCCTGACGCCCATGTGCAATAGAAAGCGGTCCGGTAGGATTGGCACTCACAAATTCTAGGAGCACTTTCTTTTTTATGCTGTGGCGGAAAAAATCATCTTTTTCCTTAAGAAGCTGATTCATGGCTTGGCTAAGTTCCTTGTGAGAAATAAATAGGTTTATAAAGGCGGGTTTAACAATCTCTATTTTTTCTGCTACACCTTTAAGCTTTTTCTCTAACTGCGACTTTAAATCAATGGCGATTCCTAAAGGGTCTCGTTTTAATCTTGAGGCGAGTTTCATTGCCGCCATCGAAGATAAATCTCCAAATTCCTGACGGCTAGGCACTTCCCATAAAGGCGGCTCCAACTCCAGACCGTATTTTTCCCTCACTATATCTTCTAAGATTTGAGAAACTTTCTGGTAAAATCCTCTCATGATTTAGGAGCTTAGATTTTGGCAGCTTTGATTACAGCTTCTGCTGTTGCGTTAACAGTCGGCGGGCGCTTTATAGCGCTGATTGCGATCTTGGGATCTTTTAGGCCGTGGCCAGTAAGTGTACAGACCACCGTAATTCTTTTATCTTTTAGTCTTTTAAAATATCCCTGTCTTTTTAATTTAAATAATCCTGCCAGCGAAGCTGCTGATGCAGGTTCTACAAATACCCCTTCTGTTTGAGCCAATACCTTATAAGCATTAAGGATTTCTTTATCGGTTACCATATCGATAAGTCCGTTTGATTCATTTTTAGCTTCCACGGCCTTTTGCCAGCTGGCAGGATTTCCGATTCTAATTGCAGTAGCAATAGTCTTGGGTTTCTTAATAGGGTGGCCCTTGACAATGGGGGCAGCACCTGCAGCCTGAAATCCAAGCATTACTGGCAAGCTCGATATCTTTTTATAAGAATAATACTCTTTATATCCTTTCCAATAAGCAGTAATATTTCCGGCATTACCCACTGGCAAACAATGAAAATGTGGTGCCTTCTCTAAATAATCGCATACTTCAAAAGAGGCGGTTTTCTGACCCTCAATGCGATAAGGATTTATGGAATTTACTAGTGTCACGGGATATTTTTCAGTAACCTCTTTTACAATCTCTAAGGCGTCATCAAAATTTCCTTTAACTGCAATTATTTTTGCGTTGTGAATCATTGCCTGAGCGAGTTTGCCCATCGCAATTTTACCTTCGGGAATTACCACGATACATTTAAGACCTGCTCTTGCAGAATAAGCTGCAGCTGAAGCAGCGGTATTACCCGTGGAAGCACAAATTACAGCTTTTGCCCCTTTTTCTTTTGCTTTAGAAATTGCCATAGTCATCCCACGATCCTTGAATGATCCGGTGGGATTAACCCCTTCATATTTTAGATAGACTCCTAAGGGCTGGCCTAAACTTCGAGAGATACTTGCGGCATAAATTAAGGGAGTGTTACCTTCCTGAAGAGTTATAATAGGGGTTTTAGACGTTACAGGAAGATACTTTTTGTAACGCGTAATGACACCGGAATACGGCTTCATAGATCTTCTATCCTTATCTTCTGGGAAGGGCTCTTAATCACAGAGAGCTTATCTATCTGAGAGAGCGCTTTACATACGTCATCTTCTCTCGCCTCATGGGTAATCATCACAATGGGAACGAATTTATGGATATCTCTTTCTTTTTGGGTTACGGAAGCGATGCTAATATTGTAGGTAGAAAGTATCTTTGAAATCTTAGCTAACACACCGGGCCTGTCCAGTGCCATAATCCGCATATAGTAGCGCATTTTTACATCTCTCATATCACACAAAGAGACCTTCTCTTCTTTTCTTAGTAATCCTTTCTCGTTTAGGGCAATACTCACAATATCAGAAATAACAGAAGAAGAAGTAGGAACTCCACCTGCTCCTTCGCCGTAGAAAAGAAGCTCTCCGGCCGGATAAGTATTAAGATAAACTGCATTATATGCTGAAGAAGTGTCAGAAAATAGATGCTCTGCCGCAAGAAGAGTAGGGTGCACCCTTAAATCAATTTTATCACGTTGCTTTTTAGCAATAGCAAGGAGTTTTATTCGATAATTAAGTTCTTGGGCGTATAAAATATCAAGCAGAGATATTCTTGATATGCCCTCGGCATAGACTTTTTTCAAAGGTGGCCATACTCCAAAGCAAAGATAGCTTAAAATACATAGCTTATGTAAAGAATCGATTCCCTCTATGTCAAGGGTGGGGTTCTTTTCCGCAAACCCCTTGTTTTGCACTTGCGCTAAAGCGCAGTTAAAATCGATTCTTTCTTTTGTCATTTTATCGAGTATATAATTGGTAGTGCCGTTAAGGATACCGTAAAGAGCCTTTACTTCGCACCCTACCAGCCCTTTAGATATACTTTTTATAAGCGGAATTGCAGCGCATACCGAGGCCTCAAATCCTACCTCGCGCTTCTTTGCTTGAGCCAGAGAAAAAATATCTTTTCCGTGACTGGCCAAAAGCGCTTTATTCGCTGTCACAACATGTTTTCCTTTTTTAAGTGCTGCGATGACAATGTTATGCGCCGGCCCTATCCCCCCGATCAACTCCACGATAATGTCAATATCAGGGTCATTAATCAATGAAGAAGGTTTGGTAGTAAAAGGAATACGATACTTAGACGCGATGCGTTTTTTATCCTTCCTAACGTCACAAACCCCTTTTACTTCCAGCCTAAGGGAAGCTTTGCGCGAAATTAGACGGCTAGAATCTTTAAGAGACCGTATTACTGCCTCTCCTACATTACCTAATCCGATTATGCCTATTTTCTTTATCATTCTTCCTCTTCCTCTCCTTCTTCCTCTAACAGTTGTTCTAAAAATGCGCCCAGCTCTTTTTCAAGGGCAGGATCCACATTAACAAACTTTATCCGTGTGTGGGAAACCAAATTCTTCACTACTTCCTTAGATTCAACCACTTCTCCCTCAACGGTTATCTTCTCAGGCCTGAAAGGGACCCGCATTACAATTTCTAAATGAGCTCCTTTTTCAAATTGCGTACGAGTAGCAATACAGGCTCCCCCTCTACTTATATTCTTTGTTTGACTAAGATCATACTCTTTTCTCGCTGCTTCCGTCTTGCGGTAACTGACTACGTAATTCTCGTTAAGACGAGGAAATCTTCTTCTCTCCGGGCCCAAATATTGTTCCTCTGCCATATCTACCTCCTTATTAAAAAATAAATTCTATCTCCTTAAAATCTTAAAGATGGTCGGGAGGGCGGGATTCGAACCCGCGACCCCTTGAACCCCATTCAAGTGCGCTAATCCAGACTGCGCCACCTCCCGTCAAAAATGAATTTATCTAAGTTATCTACCTTAATTTTTAACGGCATTGAGGCTGATAAGCCGAAATGCCTTAATATCTTTTCTGGCTTATTATACTTTCTTTTTTTTGGGGTGTAAAGAGGGGTTTAAAAAACTAGATTAGGTCGGTTATCCGACTTTTTCCTTCTTCAATGGCCTTCTCATGAGGTCACTAACTGCCTTTTGGGGGGATTTATTTTGATAAAGCACTGCATACACTTGGCGCGTTATAGGCATATCTACATCTATCTTCTTACTTAAAGTGAAAGCAGACTTTACAGTCTCCACTCCTTCAGCCACCATACTCATTTTGGCAATCACTTCTTTTAGCTTCTTTCCCTTTCCTATTTGTTCACCCACAGACCTATTGCGTGAATAAGGAGAAAAACAAGTAGTTACTAAATCACCTATCCCACTTATTCCCCAAAATGTCTGTGGCATTGCTCCTAACTTTTTGCCTAATCGTGCGATTTCAGCCAAGCCCCGGGTGACAATCGCTGCCTTGGTATTGGTACCGAAACCTAACCCATCAGAAATTCCACAAGCAATGGCAATAATATTTTTAATCGCTCCGCCTAACTCCACACCTACCAAGTCCTCATGCAAATATACCCTGAATGCAGAAGAAGTAAATAACAGCTGTAGTCTCTTTCCTATTTTTTTGTCCTTGCAAGCAATAATAGTTGTAGAGGGAATGCCGCTAACTATTTCTTGAGCGATATTGGGACCGGAGAGCACCGCAATATCAACTCTTCCTAATTCTTCACGGATAATCTCAGATACCCGCTTTAAAGATTTTGCCTCAATCCCCTTACTTACGCTCACAAAGATTTTATTTTTCAAAGATATCTTATGCTTTTTAATTGTGGTGCATATTTTTCTTACGAACTTTGCCGGGATAGCGATGATAACTATCTGGTTTTCTAAGGCAGTTTCTAAAGAAGGGCTGATAATAAGATTGGAAGGAAATTTTACACCTTTAAGAAAAAGGGCATTTATTCTTTCTCTTTGCATTGCGAGATTATGTTCTTTAAACACACTATGAAGCGTAACTTCAATGCCTTTTTGGGAAAGAATGATAGCCAAGGTTGTTCCCCAGCTGCCTGCTCCGATTATAGAAACTTTATTGCTCATAATCCTCTTTATAAATATAATTTAGCGCTTTTAAGAAAGCATAAGCACAATGCTGAACACTATCTATTCTGATTGAGCTTGTATAAATTGTAGTGCGTATCCCGCCCAATGTCAATTTTCTATTTTTTGCAGTAAACAT
>CP070684.1:520420-573942 GCA_020352775.1 Candidatus Omnitrophota bacterium | reverse complement strand
TAAGTTTTTCGCAGCAATAAACATCTCTTTTTCTAATTGGGCAATGATATCTTTTAGCTCGATATCTTTGGCATGCAGCTCTAGTCTCTCCTCTAAGCGTTCCTCTTCCTGCATATAAACTTCAATTCCTTCCCGGATTGCTTTCTGGATGGTGGTGGGCGTGATATTATGTTTTTCATTATATTCCAGTTGGATTTTGCGGCGTCGGCTGCTTTCCCTTATTGCTTTTGCCATGGATTTTGTCACGGTATCACCATACATTAATACCCTGCCATTTATATTACGGGCGCATCTTCCAGCAACCTGAATTAAAGATGTGGCAGAGCGCAAAAACCCTTCCTTATCAGCATCTAAAATCGCAACCAATGATACCTCGGGTAAAACCATACCTTCCCGTAAAAGATTTATCCCTACCACACAGACAAACTTTTTAAGTCTTAGCTCTTTAAAGATTTTAGCTCTTTGGATGGTATCGATTTCAGAGTGAAGATAAGTCACTGCCAGCCCTTCATTTTTTAAGTAGGCGCTTAGTTCTTCTGACATTCTTTTGGTTAAGGTAGTAACCAAAGTGCGCTCTTTCTTCTTAGCGCGGGCCTCGATTTCTTTGACTAAATCATCAATCTGATTTTTAGTGGGCCGTACTTCTATTTCAGGGTCAGGCAAGCCAGTAGGCCTGATAATCTGCTCGGTAACCTCACCTTTCGATAGTCTTATCTCATAATCAGAAGGGGTAGCAGAGATATTAATTGTCTGGTCCGTAAGTTCCATAAATTCATCAAATTTTAAGGGCCGGTTGTCTAGGCAGGAAGGAAGCCTAAAGCCATATTTTACCAAAGTCTCTTTGCGTGATTTATCCCCTTCATACATTCCTCTTATTTGGGGGATCGTGACATGGCTTTCATCAATCACCGTAATGAAATCTTTGGGAAAGTAATCCAGCAAACAATAGGGCCGTGAGCCAGGGGGCCGGCCGGAGAGATGACGGGAGTAATTCTCAATACCATGGCAATACCCCATTTCCTTGAGCATCTCCATGTCATAGTGGGTGCGCATGCGAAGGCGTTCCTCCTCCAGGGGCTTAGCTTCTTTTTTAAAATAGTTGAGTCTGTCTTCCAATTCCCACTTAATTGTCTCAAGAGCGGGGTTTATTTTTTCTTCTCCAATAATAAAGTGCTTGGCCGGATATATTCCCACTGCGTTTAATTCCTCTATTCTTTCTCCTTTTAAGGGATCAATTTCATAAATACCCTCAACGGTATCAGCGAAAAACTCAATACGTAGTGCACGCTCTTTATAGGTCGGGAAAATATCTACAGTATCTCCTTTTACCCGAAATACTCCTCTTCTAAAATCAAAATCATTGCGCTCATACTGTAATGATACCAGTCTTTTTAAAAGCGCCTCCCGTGGAGTAGTATCGCTTTTTTTCACATAAAGAATAAGTTCCTGGTAATCTTGGGGTGAACCCAGATTATAAATACAGGATACGGAGGCTACCACAATAACATCACGGCGCGCCACCAGCGAGCTTGTAGTTGAAAGGCGCAATCGATCCAGTCTCTCATTTATGGAGGCATCCTTTTCAATATAGGTATCGGTCTGGGGAATATAGCTTTCCGGTTGATAATAATCATAGTAGCTTACGAAATATTCCACGGCATTGTGCGGGAAAAATTCTTTAAACTCAGCGTAAAGCTGGCTGGCAAGAGTTTTATTGTGGGAAATAACTAGAACCGGACGGTTTATCTTTTCAATTGCAGCGGCAAGAGTAAATGTTTTCCCAGAGCCAGTTACGCCCAGAAGAGTTTGAAATTGCTTGGCTTCTTTGACTCCGTTTACTAATTTCTCAATTGCCTGGGGCTGGTCACCGGTAGGCTTAAATTTACTTACCAGTTTGAATTTATCCATCGATAACAGCGCTTGCCCTTTCTTGTCAAACCCCTAAAAAACCAGTTAACCTTATTTATTGGAATTTTTAAAAGATATAGTGCTATGTTAACAATAGCAGGAAATTTTAAGAAGTTTCCTGTATAATATTTAAATAAATCTCGCTTTGAATTGAAGAATAATTTTATTCCTCTTTTTCGCATCTCCCAATATTTTATTGAGTCATCCCATTCAATCATGAGTGGAAGAAACATACGCTTTTTCCATTTTAGGAAATGAAAATACATGAATTCTTCATTGGTTTTCTTGTGAAAAATCTTTCCGTTTTTATAATAACATATCCCTGCTTTTTCTCGTTCGAACTTTATGTGTTTCTTTATTGGCTTGACTTTCTTTATCAGGTTTTTTAGCCATTTTTTATTATTTTTATCTCTTAAAGCCACTTTTTGCATCGCCACTTTTATTAACCCTTTTTCTTGCGCTTGCGTAACGGTTAAATCAAAGCCAAAATATTCTTTTCCGAACCCTACCTCATCAAAACCTACATTTTTTCCTTTTTCAAAAGCTTCTTTGTATTTTGGGTTTTCTTTAAAAAGATAGTTTATCTTTGCGCAATTTCTGTAAATTGTAAAAGGCCCTGCAATATGTAGGATGCACGAGGAAATAACATCATATTGATCTAGCATCTTTTCGGTGATAAATTTGCGTATATCTCCACACATAATATCTAAGTCGCAATGTCCCCAAAAATCATAGTCATGCAAGTAATCTTCAAAAATTACACCATAGGCTGGTTTGAGGTTGCAAATCGCTCTAGTTTCAAAGATGCGCACTTTTGTATCTGTTTTTTTTCTAGCTAAAGAAACAATACGATTTAAATCCGTATTAACAATTTTAACATTTGGGGGGGTATTGTTTGGTGTTTTATCATTTGAAAAAATAAGCCAGTCGATCGTGGGATTATTTTTGCATGTTTGCAGAAAAAGATTTATCCAGTTGGGCAATTTTCCAATATATATATTTATCAATATTATTTTTTTCATATATTACTTTAATTCTTCACAGCTGGCTTTTCAATAATACTTTTTCAATCTGTCTTTGTGATCTCAAGGGAAAAGTCAATTGCCTTGGGAGAGTGGGTAATGCTTCCTGCGGAAATAAAATCCACGCCAGTGTGTGCCACGGTATGTATGTTGGCAGCAGTGATTCCTCCGGAGGCCTCAAGTTTTACGCTTGGGAATTGTTTGTTTCGTAACGCCACTGCTTCTTTTAATTGGGCAGGCGAAAAATTATCTAACATTATGACCTGGGGCTTACAGCTTAGAACAGCTTTAAATTCAGTTAAGTTTTCAACTTCGACCTCGATTCTTATGTGAGTTTTCTTTTTAATGAGCTGTATTGTCTTAGCAAGCTCTTTTTCGTTTAGCTTTCCTTTTTCTGTGCATTTTGATGCGCGCAAATGGTTGTCTTTGATGATAATGGCGTCGGAAAGACTGCTGCGATGATTGTACCCTCCTCCAATCCTTACCGCATACTTTTCTAGGTCTCTTAAGAGCGGGGTGGTTTTCCGGGTATCAAGGAGTTTTACTTTCGTGGCTTCTATTTTTTCCACGAGCTCTCCGGTTGCAGTAGCAATGCCGGAGAGAAGCGCAAGCAGATTAAGGGCTACTCTTTCCGCGGTAAGGATGGCGCGTAACCTCCCCTTTATAAGGGCGATTTTTTTACCCTTAATGAATTTCTGGCCGTCTTTTAAGAATGATTTAAAGCTATGATGGGGATCCAGTTCTTCAAAAACCTCTTTTGCGATTTTAATCCCGCACAATATGCCCTTTTCTTTGGCAATAATTGCTGCCTCGCCTTTAGCCAGGGCCGCGATAGTAAAAGAGGTGGTGATATCTCTTTTTCCAATGTCTTCCCTCAGGGCCTGTCTTACGATTTCGGTTATTTTTTCTCTATTTAACTTTTCCATTTCTTATTTAATTTTATTTCTGGTCCATAAAAGCCTTTCTTAGCTCCTGCAGTCGTTTAAGCTGCAGGGAAATTTCTTCAAATTTAGCCTTTTCGTTCTCTACCGTATCAGGGGAAGCATTATCCAAGAACCGTTGATCAGTCAGTCTTACTGAGGCTTTCTCAAATATAGTTTGAATTTTACTTATTTTTTTCTCCAGAGAAGTGACAAAGCTTTCCGCATCGATATCTTCAATGCCGAGGTTAATCTCCCATAAAGCGTTTTTATAAAGGGTGCGGGCCAGTTTTGGTTTGATATCGAGAGATTGCGAGGCACTGAGGCGCATAATCCAGGTCGCATTAGCTCTCAGGAATTCTTCCGCCTTGGGGCCGGCTTTGATTTCGAGGTGTAACTTTTTTGCGCCCAGACCAAGATCGGTTTTGATGTTACGGATTTGGCGAATTGTCTCAACCAACAAATTGAGCTTGGCGGCTTCAGATTCTTTAGGTGCGATATTAGAGGGTTTGGGCCAGCTTGCGCTAACCAGGGAATCTTCTAGTTTTAAAGAGCTGTGCTCTTTGATAAGAGTAAATACCTCCTGCGTTATAAACGGCATCACCGGATGCAGCAGTTTCATCGAAGTAACTAACGAATGCAGGAGCACTTTGGTTTTGGCCGCAGTAAAATTATCTTTTATGATTTCAAGATACCAGTCACAAAAAGTGTGCCAGAAGAAGTCATATGCTTTTTTGGTGGCATCGTTAATGGAAAGATCTTGGAGGCTTTTAGTCGCCTGGTTTATGGTTTCATCAAGTTGTTGCAAGCACCACTTATCGATATCCTCAAGTTCTTTAAGTTCTAAATCACTGACTTTGATCTTGTTTTCTTTTATCTTAAGAAGGCAAAGCCGGGTGGCATTCCAGATTTTGTTACAGAAATTTCTACCCACTAAAAACTTCTCATCCGATAGATATACGTCAGAGCCGCTTGCCGCCAAAAGCATAAGGGAAAAGCGCAGGGCATCAGCGCCGAATTTCTCAATAATATCTAAAGGATCGATGATATTACCCAGGGACTTTGACATCTTAATCCCCTTGGCATCGCGCACTGTCCCGTGGATAAGGACTTTATCAAAAGGAATCTGGTTCATAAATTCCATTCCGGCCATAATCATGCGCGCCACCCAGAAAAATAAAATCTCTGAGGCAGTAACCAGCACATTGGTGGGATAAAAATAGTCAAGGTCAGCCTTTGCTTTCTCCTCGCCATGCTCTGATTGTGGCCAGTGAAAGGTCGCAAACGGCCACAGCCACGATGAAAACCAGGTATCCAGCACATCGTTATCCTGGGTAATTGTACTTGAGCCACACGCGGGACAAGTTGGGGGTTTTTCTTTGGCAACAATTACGCCCTTTTTGCTTTCTTCCTCCACGCCCTCGCGGCAATCCTTGCAATAATAAACCGGAAGCCGGTGTCCCCACCAGATCTGGCGCGAGATACACCAATCCTGGATATTGTGGACCCAGTTAAGATATACTTTTTTCCAGCGTTGCGGAAGGAAAGTGACTTTGTCCTCTTCCACGACTTTAATTGCACCTTGGGCTAAGGGCCGCATCCTCACAAACCATTGGGGGCTGACGCGTGGCTCAATAATAGTATGGCAACGATAGCAATGTCCGGCACTGATGCGATAGGGTTCTCTTTTCTCGATTAATTTTTTCTCTTGGAGCACTTCTAGAATCGCCTGGCGTGCTTCAAATCGATCCATGCCAATGAAGTCTTCGGGAACATTCTGGTTTAGGGTGCTGTCAGGATTCATGATATTAATAAACTCTAAGTTGTGTTTTTTACCCATCTGAAAGTCTGCCGGGTCATGTGCGGGAGTAACTTTCACGACCCCGGTTCCAAATTCCGGGTCTACTGCTTCATCTTCTACCACTTTTAACTCCCGTTCCACAATAGGAAGGATTACTTTTGCGTTTTTAAGGTATTGATAGCGGGTGTCTCTGGGATTAATTGCAACTGCAGTATCACCCAGCATTGTTTCCGGCCGGGTGGTTGCTACGATAATATAGTTTATCCTGAATTTTGAAGGAATTTTTCCTCCCCCTTGCTCTACGGGATAGCGGATGTAATAAAGCCAGCCGTCGATTTCTTTATGGGGGGATTCTTCATCGCTCAGTGCAGTCTCGCAGCGCGGGCACCAGTTGATAATATAATTTCCCCGATAAATCAATTCCTTTTCATAAAGCTTAATAAAGACTTCTTTTACTGCCTCACTGTACTCCTTATCCATGGTAAAGCGGGTGCGGTCCCAGTCACAGCTTGCGCCCAGCTTTTTAAGCTGCTCAATGATTGTAGAGCCGTGCTTATCAGTCCAGTCCCAGAGCCGTTCTAAAAACTTCTCTCTGCCGATATCCTCTTTTTTAAGGCGCTCTTTGGCCAGTTCCTTCTCAACTACATTCTGGGTTGCGATTCCAGCATGGTCAGTGCCGGGCATCCATAAAGATTCATACCCTTGCATTCTCCTGAACCGAATTAGCACGTCCTGGATAGTATTATTAAGGGCATGGCCCATATGTAAAATCCCGGTTACATTGGGCGGCGGGATAACAATACAAAACGGCCTTTTAGACGGGTTAGCACGGGCAGCGAATTTTTTTTCGTTAAGCCACTTTTGATAGATTTTCTCTTCAACTGGTTTGGGGTCGTATTTCGAAGGTATTTCCATAATTAATCAGATTATATAATATCGCGTAAAAATTACAATACTTAATTGAGTAAAAATCTTAAAAAGCTTTTGAAAAACCCCCCGATTAGCTATATACTAAATATAAGATGTGGAACGAAATTAAAGACTATTTCAAGGAATTCAGCCCCGCCTCCAATTTCAGAATGCTGGGCTCAAACCTTAAGGGCGATATTATGGGCGGGATTACTACCGGTGTGGTCGCACTCCCCCTTGCGCTTGCATTCGGCGTCTCCTCTGGGTTAGGCGCCAAAGCCGGCCTTATCGGAGCAATAATCTTAGGGTTATTAGCAGCTTTGTTTGGCGGCACCCCTTCGCAGGTAAGCGGTCCCACTGCTCCGATGACAATTATTATGGCTGCCGTCGTGATGCAGCATACTGGTAATCCTCTGGTTGTGTTCGGGGTCATTGTTTTAGCCGGGGTATTTCAAATCATTTTCGGGTTAACCAAAATCGGAAAATACATCCAGTATATGCCCTATCCGGTAGTTTCCGGGTTTATGAGTGGAATCGGAATTATAATCCTTATTACCCAGCTCAATCCGTTTATGGGCCTACCTACCATAGGAAGCGTTGAGGCTTTTTTTGAGGCTTTGCCTTATTCTTTTATGAATATCAACTGGGCAGCAATAGCAGTAGGCAGCATAACCTTACTTTCAATCTATGTTTTTCCGCGCATTCACCGCGCCATTCCCAGTGCCATTGTGGCCATAATTTTAGGAACCGCCCTCGCAAAAGCTTTAAACTTAGATTTGGCTCTTATCGGAGACATCCCAAAAGGATTGCCTGCATTTCGTCCCTTTCCTTTTGATTGGCAAATATTAAAGATAATGATTGCTCCGGCAATGACTTTGGCGGTAATAGGGTTGGTTGATTCCCTTCTTACTTCGTTGGTCGCAGATCGACTCACCAAGCACAAACATGAAAGCAATCGCGAACTCATCGGCCAGGGCCTGGGTAATTGTGTGGCTGGTCTTTTTGGGGGACTACCCGGTGCTGGTGCAACGATTCGTACTGAAATCAATATCAATACCGGCGGAAGAACCCCTCTTTCCGGAGTAAGCTATTCCCTTTTGATTCTAGCTTCCATGGTCTTTTTAGGTCAATGGCTTAAGGAAGTGCCCATGGCCTGTTTGGCAGCAGTTCTTTTTAAAGCGGCCATAGATATTATTCATTTTAAGAGCCTTAAGCAGTTAGTTAAGATTCCGTTCTTTGATGAGGTGGTACTGCTGGTCGTGTTTGCCCTTACGGTTTCAATCAATATTATGGTTGCAGTAGGTATTGGGCTTCTTTTGGCCTGCATTCTTTTTGTAAAGCGTATGGGAGATTTGCTTGCGATTGATGTTATTAATCTTAATGATATTGGAAAGTCCTGGGTAGCGGATGAATCCTGGCGTAGCGCCCTTACTACTGAGGAGAAGAGTAAAATTCTTGTATTCCAGATGAATGGGCCGCTTTTCTTCGGAGCTTCAAGTAACTTCCTTAAATCTGCCGAGAAACACGGAGATTTTGCCGGACTTATTTTACGTATGCACCGCGTTCCGGAAATTGATACTACCGGTGCCTATGCTCTGGAGGAGCTGGCAGAAATGTTTGGGACTGAGAAAAAGTTTCTTTTTATTACCGGCTTAGGGGAAGAGCCAAAGGCGTTTTTGCGAAAGATGAAGTTTATGGATATTCTTGGGGAGGAGAATTTCTTTCTCAGATTTGAGCAAGCAGCGTTAAGGGCCGCCGAGATTGTGCGCGCAAGGCAGGGCCGCTAATTATTCCCCTATTATTTTAACCAGCACCCGTTTACGTCGTCTGCCGTCAAACTCACCGTAAAAAATCTGCTCCCAGGGGCCAAAGTCAAGCGCATTATTTGTTATTGCTACTGCTACCTCTCTGCCCATAATCGTGCGTTTTAGGTGGGCATCAGCATTATCTTCCCCATTATTGTGGTCATATTGAGAGGTAGGTGCATAAGGGGCTAATTTTTCAAGCCAGCGGTCAAAATCGCGATGCAGTCCGGACTCATCATCATTGATAAAGACACTGGCCGTAATATGCATTGCATTTACAAGGCAAAGCCCTTCTTTTACGCCACTTTTTTTAACCAGCTCTTCTATTTTAGGGGTGATATTTATAAAGGCGCGTCTGGTTTTTGTATTAAACCACAGCTGTTCAGTTAAAGACTTCATTTTTTTACTTCTTTTATAAACTCTTTTACTGCCGCAAGGTAATGCTGGCGAGAATCCAGAAATGCAGTATTATGACCGCCGTATATCGTAACCAGCTTCTTGGGTTCCAGACTAGCAGCATAAAGCTTTTTTCCTAATTTAAAAGGAATTATTTCATCGTTTTTGGAGTGGATAAAAAGCTTGGGTGCGGTTATTTCTTTGATTTTGGACATGGAATTAAAGCTATTGGAGAAGATAAATGAAGGTAGGAATGGATATAGCCTTTTAGCGACGTCTCTGCCTTTACTGAAGGCACCCTCCATAATAAGTCCTCCGACTTCTTCTTTGTAAGCTAGATCAATTGCTGCCGCACATCCTAAAGAGGTGCCATGCAAAATAATATGCTCTGGGGCTACCTTGCGCTCTTTAACTAGGTAACCATAGGCGGCTCTGGCATCAATATAAATACCTTTTTCACTTGGTTTTCCCTGGCTGTTTCCATAGCCGCGGTAATCAAAGATAAAGACATTGACTTTTGCTTCGTTAAATAAAAGGATTTTATCAATGCGGTGCGAGACGTTTCCGGCATTTCCGTGAAAAAGAAGAAATGTAAGCTCTTCCTTAGGGTAAGGGACAAACCAGCCATGCAGGCTAATTCCATCAGCGGTTAAGAAATTAACATCCTCATATTCCAGATTAACTGCCTGGGGGGTTATCTCAATGGCCCGGGTGGGGAAAAATACACTGCGGTGCTCCAGGAATTTTATATACAAAAAGAAAACAATTAGCCAGCCAAGTATGTGCAGGAAAGTTTTAACCAAGGCTCATTCCTTTTATTCTTTCTTTCGCATTCTTTCCCAGACTAGAATTATAAATTTTCCCAGAAGCCAGATCGCAAAAATGCCCAGAGCAAAAATTACAAGCAGTCGTAAAAACAATGCCAATGCCAGAAGAAAAGGGTAAAGCAGCACTCCGATGCCTAAAAGTACTAAAGCCGCAAAGATAAAAATAAGACCTACCAGGAATTCTTTCATTTTTTGTCTCCCTTTTCTTCTTGCTGAAAAATCTTACTTAAACGCTCCGGTAGAGACTCCGATCAAAAGAAGTATTGCAAGAAGAACTAAAGCCCCAATCCAAATCCATTTTGAAGATTTTGATTGTCCACAACAGCCCATGGTATTGATTATTTTTCGATAAGCCTTATCAAAAGCGCCGCCACGCAGTAAAGGCTGACGCAAATTAATCCCGCCCCGATCATAATCATTCCCTGCGGCAGCCTGGGGTTTGTGAGCGCACTCCACCAGCCCCCCACGATCAAAACCATTCCGAAAAACAAAGGTGCTCCGGAAAAAATTGTCCTTTCACCTTTAGTTAATTTCATGGATACCTCCTGATTTAGCTTTTCTGCCACACATCGGTCAGTTTATCATCGATAAAATACACAAACAGGCTTTTGTTTTTGCCGAAGGAATAATACCAGGCAACAACCCCTCCCCGGGAACGCATATGATGAGGCTGGCCCAGCACTTTTACAACCTGCTCCTTGGTATAGCCTTTCTTAATTGTGCCGGCCGTAGTCTGATAGACTCCTTTTTTCGGTCCAACACAGGCGCAGAGTATGAGCAATAACAAAACTATCGGGACCAGTTTAATTTTCATATCCATAGATTATAGCAGAATCGCCGGCGTTAGTCGAGCGCAATATCCCCATAAAGCCAGCTGTCTTTATTTTTTTAAAGAAATGAATGTTTGAGCTTCACGATTTCCTTATCGATTTGGTGGGCTCTTTTTTCGATTTGCGTAAGCCGCTGACGGTATTTTTTAGCGATTTCTTCACTGGGGATTCTACCAGGACTAGATAGAATCTCTTTTTTAACCGAGCGCTCAACCTCGATTTTTTCCTTTTCAGTTCGAAGCTTGCGAATTCTTTTTGCTATTTTCTTATTGTGTTCTTTGAGCTTTTCCTCTTTTTCAGGCGCCGCTTTCTTTTCTGCTTCCTTAAACCCCTTCGATACTTTTACTTTAGTTTTTGCCAAGGCCGGCTTTGCACCAGGTTTTTCTTTTATCTTGTGCAGGTAATAATCGAAATTACCCGGGAATTTCCTTACTCTGCCGCCGGGATTAACTTCAAACACCGTATTGGCGATAGAACGCACAAAGTGTATATCATGACTAATGCAGACCAGTGTCCCCTCATAATCGCTAAGAGCCTTTATTAGTGCTTCTACGGCATCAACATCTAAGTGTGTGGTAGGCTCATCCAGAAGCAGAAAATTTGGAGGCTTAATCAGCAGTTTAGCTAAAATAAGGCGGCTTTTCTCTCCCCCGCTTAAAACACTTACCTTTTTTTCAACATCGTCTCCCACAAAGAAAAACATCCCTAAAATAGTGCGGATTGCTTCCCCGGTTAACTTTCCCCCACTTACCCCATAGGCTTCTTCAAATACAGTGTGGTGCGGATTTAATACTTCCAGGCGCATCTGGGAAAAATATCCGGCTTCAACGTTAT
Organism: Candidatus Omnitrophota bacterium; assembly: GCA_020352775.1. Classification (GTDB taxonomy): domain Bacteria; phylum Omnitrophota; class Gorgyraeia; order Duberdicusellales; family 4484-171. The sequence continues at coordinate 562,690 of CP070684.1, read as the reverse complement.
GGCCCAGGGCGCGTTTACCACTGTCGATATCAACCACGCCGGCTAAGATCTTTAAAAGTGTTGATTTACCAGCTCCATTGGGACCTGTCAGGACCGCGCGTTCGCCTTTTATTATTTCAAAATCAAAATCTTTATATACCTTAATATCGCCGTAAGACTTGGATATTTTTTCAAGTCCGATCACACGATACCCGCTCCTTTGAGTTTCAGGGAATTTAAACTCCCGGATACTTTCTTTGCGGTCCAAGGGTACTATGATTTCTGCCATTTTCTCCAGCTGCGTGCGTTTGGCGCGCACTTGAGCTGCTTTATTGGGCTGGCCGTGGAAACGACTGATAAATCGCTCCAACTGCTGGCGCTTCTTTTCCTGCTCTTTGAATTGCTTTAATAGGTGCCGGCGCTTCTCATCTTTTATCTTGCGGTAATGCTCATAATTACCTTTAACTTTCTCGATTGTGCCGTGTTCCAATACCAGGGTGTAATTGGTAACTTCATCCAGGAAATCCTTATCGTGTGAAATCATCACAAACGCCCCCTTAAAAAAAGCGAGGTAATCCTTAAGCCACAGCGCCGCGCCTAAATCAAGAAAATTAGTAGGTTCATCCAGTAACAGCAGGTCATAGTGACACACCAAAAGCTTGGCCAGGAGAACGCGCATCTGCCAGCCGCCGCTCATCTGGTTTATGGGCCTATTGAATTCCTCTTCTTTAAACCCCAGCCCGCTTAAAACTTTTTTAGCTTTATGCTCCATCTCAAAATATCCTAAGAATTCTAAATCATGAAGGATTTTTCCGTAGCGTGCTGAGGCTGCCTCGCCTTTAGTTTCAAGTTCTTCCTTTTCTTTGTTAAGGCGCATAATCGCCTCATCGCCTTCAATTACTTCCTGAAGGACTTTTCGCTGTGAGGTAAAATTTGCTTCTTGGGCCAGATAGCCGATGCGCACGCCTTTATTTATCTGGATGCGGCCGCTTGAGGGTTCAAGTTTTTCCAGGATCATATAAAAAAGAGTAGATTTGCCAGAGCCGTTAGGTCCTACCAGTCCGATCTTCTCTCCTTTATTGATCGTTAAATTGAATTTGGAAAAAAGGTCTTTTTTACCGAAAGTCTTGGATAGGTTAGTTATCGTAATCATAAGGTATAATTATAGCAAAAAAATCGCAATATGTAACTCGATTCCTCTTCTAAGCGTGGTATAATAAGCGCTATGGATAAAAATAACTCTAAGCCAGCATTATTGCAAGCTTTAGGCTTTTGGGATTCGGTTGCGATTGCAGTGGGAATCGTAATCGGAGTGGGGATATTCAGGGTCCCGGCTGAAGTAGCCCAATATCTTACTTCCCCAGAGCTTATAATTTTTGTTTGGTTTTTAGGAGGCTTAATTTCCCTGATCGGAGCAAGTTGCTATGCTGAGCTTTCCTCCTCAATCCCCGAGACTGGCGGAGACTATGTCTATCTTAGCAAAAGCTACGGCCCTTTAATGGGCTTTCTTTATGGCTGGACATCACTTTTGGTGCTGCGCACCGGATCAATCGCTGCGATTTCATTTATCTTTGCGGAATATTTGCTTTCCTTTTTAGCGTTAGATGCAGGACTAGTCAAAGTGACTGCAATCGCAGCTGTTGCGCTTCTTTCTTTTGTAAATATCTTGGGTTTACGGCAGGGAAAGACTTTGCAAAACATATCAACCATTGCCAAAGTGCTGACTTTGCTTGCAATTATTATTCTGGGTATTTTTTCGGGTAAAGGGGATATTTCTAATTTTACTCCTTTAACTTTTTTGGGAGGCACAGAAGGTCTAATTTCTCTGTTGGGATTAGCACTGATCCCAGTGCTTTGGACTTATGGCGGCTGGCATGAAGGCACTTATGTTACGGGTGAAACCCGTAATGCCCAACGCGTGCTCCCACGGGCATTGATTGTTGGCACATTAATAATTACAGTTCTTTATATTTTACTGAATTTGGTTTATATCTACCTTATGCCTGCTGCTGAAATTGCCCAGACAAACTTAATCGCCTCAAACGTAATGCATGTTTTATTTGGTGCGCCAGCCCAAAAAATGGTAGAGGCTTTGGTTGTAATTTCAGCGTTTGGGGCGATTAATGGAATGATTATAACCAGCGGTAGAATCACCTATGCTTTAGGAAAAGACCACCCTATTTTTCAATATTTGGGTAGGGTAGGTCCCCGTTTTAGCACCCCGGCACGTTCCATCGTCATCAATGGACTCTGGACTGTTGTTTTAATTATCTGGGGTACTTTTACAAGACTATTATTTTTTACCGGAGTGCTGATGTGGTTATATTTTGGCCTGATTGTGATCGGAATTTATGTGCTGCGACGCAAATACCCCAACCTAGATCGTCCTTACAAAGTGTGGGGCTATCCTTTCATACCTTTTATTTTTATTCTCGCCTGTGCCTGGCTGGTAATCAATACCGTGCGTATTTACCCTTTCCAGTCTGTAGTGGGGATACTTCTGGCATTAAGCGGAATCCCGGTATATTTTATTTCTCGTAAATTAGTCCGCTAAATCTTGGTTTATCTACCCATCTGTTCCATTTCTTCCATGCTTTGAGGCATTTCACCTGGATCCCATGATACAGGGCCTCTACCAGGAACTGTTCCGGTAGGCTCTCCACTTGATGTAGCGCCTCTTCCCATCCGGCTTACAGGACTAGGAGGTTCTGGTTCTTCTTCCTCTTCACCGTAAGCGGCACTACCGCGGCCCATGCTGCTTACTCCTTGTTGTGCTACACCACGCCGTCCTCTAAAGAAATTGAGCAGCCGTTGCATTGGATTTGGCCGTGCCTGTATTGGTTCTTCTTCCTCCTCTTCTTCCTCCTCATCCATTGAAACGCCACCCCGGCCGCGCAATCCACCAACCGCACCTGGTCCTACACGGCCGCCACGACCGCGTCTTGGCCCAGTCATAACCGATGCGTCAGTGCCAGGGAAAGGTTCGAGGTCGGATTTAATTCTAGACCCTCTATCTAAAGGATCGGGAGGCATTGCCCTGCCACCTCTCCCATAAGGATCAACGGGCATTCCGCGAGAGCCTCGCTTTAAAGGATCTACAGGCTCAGAAATCTTTCCTAAAGGATCAACAGGCATTCCAGCCCTGGAAATTTTACCTAACGGTTCCGGAGGCATTGCAAGAGATTTATATTTATGGGTGCTTAAGCTTTGAAGATAAGTTTTACCTTTTGGGTCATGGTAGATAAATTTTAATTGGTTGCGTTGCGCCTGGGAAAGATAGTTCGTGATATCAAAGTTTCTGCCTCTTTTTAATTCTCCTAATTTTTTATTTCCCGAAAAAACTTCTACTTTTTTTACGCTTTGGTTAGTACGTAAATACAATTTTTTTCCTCTTTGGCGTAATGAACCCTGTACTTCCCTGCTGGTCCGCCTTCTTTCTCTGGTATGGCGCGGTTCTGCTCTCGGGCGTTTATAGCGGGGTGATTCGTATGCGGGTTTGGTTTCAGTACTTTTTGTTTGCTGTGATTGTTTTGTCTCTTGTGTTTGTTGGGTCTGTTGTGTCTGGATGCGTGGCGGCATTCTGTAAGGGCTCCCTATTCTTTGAGCATAGACACCTATCGAAGGAGCTATTACCGAGCAAACCAAAACCAAAAAGCAAATCCTTAAAGTTTTCATGTCTCCCTCCCTTTTATTCGCTTATTCTTTCCATGGGTTGATTGCAACAGACAAGCTCTCCGCCGCCTACCTTGGTTACGGTCACTTCATTGCCGCATACATTGCAACGATAATTTTCACCAATGTTTTCTACATTCATATAACCTCCTTTTAATTTAATCGAAATCCGCGTAAATCTGGTCAAAATTAATGCCCGCTATTGTTTTTGCGTTGTATGTTTCAAGGAGTGAAAACTTAGCTCCTTCTAGGTCTTCATTTTGGATACCGTTTTTAAAGGCTAAATATACCTCGATAAAAGCAGCTAAATCATCCACGGCCTTAATCAGCCCTCCGTCTCTATTGGGAAGGTTAGTAAATTCATTTTCAGTAAACATCTTCATTTGTTCATGCCATTCTTTAGGCAAGAGTTTATAAATCCGGCGCTGCATTTCCTGGCGTTCATAATCCTGGATTAATTCCTTAAGGCCCTCTACGGCGCGTTTAACAGGGTTAATCACATCACGCGTAAGGACTTCCGGAAGATCATGAAAAAGAGCTGTAAAATAATTATTAATACAGCGCGCAGGGCTGGCCCCGGCCTCCAGAGAGAGAAGATAAGAAATCATGGCCACAATCAGCATATGCCCCAGAACTGAAGTTTTGGGTACCCGGTGCAGGTGACTCCATCGTATCTGAAAACGCAGCTGCCCGCAGATATTAACAAAATCGTTTAGCTGTGGGGAGCTTAAGAGCCAGCGCATACTTTCTAAATCATGATATTTTCCCTGTTTGGAGCGGATGTCTTCTCTGATTTCATCGATTTCATAGCCGTTAGGATTGGCGCGTTCAATAATATCAAATTCCCATTTGGTGGCATAAAAATGAGCAGCGCTTATAATCCGGCGGTTAACATTGCGTTCTTTATCGGTAAGATATTGGCGAAAACGGCTGCAAAAATCTTTCCCGAGGGGCTCAATGACTTGCCGTATTTTTTCATAAGCCCATTCATTAAGTTGAATATATTGTCCCCAGTCTTCCTTTATTCTGTGAAAAAGGGGGGGCTTAAGATCGGTAAGGATAGTACGTTGCAGGTATTCAAACAGGCCCGCTTCGATAATTTCAATCCAGTTAAGGTCTTTGTTTTTATTTTGCTCCTCACATTTGCCTAAGACGTAGGCAATTATCATTTTATGCGCCTGCTTGTCAAGCTCGGTCAGCTCCACCGGCCTTATCTGATCATTCCAGCGCTGCATACTGGCGGATTCATAAATTTTTAAAAGGAAAGGCTTTCTGATCATGTCTGTCGTGTGTTAGCGTTTACTGATTTCGCAACTTGAGCGTGCGCTAGATAGAATCAGGCATAACATCATTAAAAGGAGAAAAAGCAGATAAAAAATAATCCCCAGAAGATACGGATCTAAAATTGTTCGCAAGTACATGATGTGATATGTTGCCCAGAAAACCTGCGCAAAGAACGGCAATAAAAAGGTGATAAGGGCCGGCCCAAATCCTCCAAAATCATAAGCGATTAGCACTGTCCAAAGATGGATAAGGTAACTATCAATGATTAAAAATACAAGCAATGACATGCCGATACCGAATAGAAATTTCTCGCCTCTATTCATGGTTGGTGCAGAATTAGCGTTCATAGCTTTATTATTATACCAGACGCCACTAAAAAGCCAACCCAAATTCAAGGTTAAAAATGTAAGATTATCTTCGGGTCCGGCTTAGAAACACTTTAGCTAGGGCACGGTTTCAGTCTGCTCCAAGCTTTTTAAATCATTCTGGTAGGATTTGATGCGTTCGGTTGTTTCCTGAATTTTTTCGCGGTAGTCATTTAAGTTTTCTTCTACCTCGCGATGGTAGGCATTAACAGTAGTTGCAAAATACACATCATTGCAGTAGCTTATATCATCGTGCGGTGAAGATGCGCCGCTATAATAACCCATATTGCTTGGTAATATATAATTGCTGGTATAATAATCTATATTTGACGGTTCAATGTCGGCTTGATTATGTAATGTCTGGCTGTGGAGGGGGTATGTATTTGAATAATAGTTGTTGCGATCGTAAGAATTGGGGTAGTTTGTATCAAAATAATCGGGATTCTGGTAGGCTCTCGCACCAAGGGGGGCGACAATAAAAACGCAGCATAAAAACAGGAATTTAAAGATACCCACGGATTTGGTAAGCCTTTTATCCATCTTTTAAACCACCCGGTTTAGCTGACCTCTCCCGTGGCTCATGATATTTTACGCCTCCTTGGTAAGATCTGTCAAGGTGAATAATGGGTACTGATTTTAAGGTAAAATAGGGCTTAGAGATACGCAAGCAACACGTATTGCTGTATCATGCGGTGGGTAGTGAAAAAAGAGCCGTTGATTGCAATTGTATGGCGCATAATATCAATCCAGCGCTGTCGATCACGATAGAAAAGGGGTATAATTACCTCTGCAAGCTTACGATATAGCGCGTGAGCATTGTCCTCATCATTGCTTTCACGGTCTGATGCGGAATCTATTGCCCAACCAGTAAGACCTTCGATGCAGCCTTCAATCCACCAGCCGTCAAGGATACTAAAGCTGGGCACCCCATTAAGGGCAGCTTTCATGCCTGAAGTTCCCGAGGCTTCCTGGGGCTTACGGGGAGTGTTAAGCCATAAATCAACTCCGGCAACGAGAATTTTGGCAAGATCAATATCGTAATTATCCAGATAAGCGATTTTTATGTTGCTATCGAGCTTCTTCGACATTGAAACTATTCGCTTTATCATTTCCTTACCAGGATTATCCTGCGGATGCGCTTTTCCGGCAAAGATAAATTGTATCTTTCCGGCTTTTCTTGCCACCTCTTCCAGGCGTGGGGGGTTATGAAATACCAAATCTGCGCGTTTATAGGCCGTGGCTCTTCTGGCAAAACCAATAGTTAAAGCATCATAATCCATGCCGATATTGGTCTTACTGTTTACATAATTAATCAGGATGGTTTTTGCTTCTATGTGCGCATTCCATAATTCCTCCCGTGGAATACTTAAGGCGTAGCGCAAACTGGAAGGATCGGTTTTCCAGCCCGGCATGTAGGCCTTATACAGTTGGCGAAAACTCTTACAGGTCCAGGTAGTGATATGGACTCCGTTGGTAATTGAATCGATATGATAACCCGGAAACATCTCGCGGGATACTTTGCCGTGCTGCTTGGCTACCCCGTTAACATAGTCACTTAAGTTTAAGGCAAGAAGAGTCATGTTAAGATGCGTTTCGCCCCCTGATAACTGTTTTAATAAATCCCTAGGAACAAACTCACCTAAAACTTTTTTTACTAAGTCATATTCAAATTGGTCATGGCCGACGGGAACCGGAGTATGGGTAGTAAATACACAAAGTCGCCTTACTCCTTCAATATCCCAATCGTTATTACCCTTTCTTCTTTCACGCAGAAGCTCTAAAGTCAGGAGACTGGCGTGGCCTTCATTCATATGGTAGCGGCTTAGGCGGTGAAACCCCAGTTCTTTAAGCATTCTCACTCCGCCGATTCCAAGTACGATTTCTTGTGCCAAGCGGTATTTTCTGTCGCCAGTGTAAAGGTAATATGAAAGGCTACGGTCGTATTCGCTGTTTTCTTCGAAATCCGTATCAAGAAATATGACCGGAATACTATATCCTTTAATTCCGGCTACTTTTAAAATCCAGGCCCCCACTGTCACACTGCGGCCTTCGATCGTTACTTTTACTTTTTTAGGCAGGAGCGTTAGATGCTTTTTTGGCTTCCAATCATGAGGAAGTTCGGTTTGTTGACCCTCCTCATCCAGTTTTTGATAGAAATAACCTTTCTTATAAAGAAGAGTAACTGCGACCAGGGGTACATGGAGGTCTGCGCAGGATTTTATGGTGTCGCCTGCCAAAATCCCTAATCCTCCGCTGTAAGTAGGGATTTTAGGGTCAATACCTATTTCCATGGAGAAATAGGCAATCCTTTTTTCTTTTTTTCGTATTCTTGCGCCGGATGGCTTTGAAAAACGTTGCGGACTCATTGATTTTTATTCTTTTGTTTCGCCGGATTCTTGCGTTCCACCTTCTTTGTTTTCTTCTTTACCTTCCGCAGACTCTTCTTTTGGTTTTTCAGGCGCCGGTTCAGCTGGCTTCTCTTTCGGGGGTGCGGGTTGTTCTTCTTTTGCAGCTGCCTTACTCATTTCTTCGATTTTTTTCTTATGATCCTGAATCTGGGAATTAAGCGACTGAATTTGTTTATTTTTTTCTTCCAGCTCTTTACTTAGCGCAGCAATTTTTTCAGTTTCCTTAGGTGCGGCGGCTTTGGACTGTAGTTTTTCCAATTCCTGGCGTACAGCGCTCTCAGATTCTTTAGCGGCATTTACTTCGCCCTGGAGTGCGGAAGTTTTTAGTTGTTCTTTCTCTAGTTCCATCTTTAAAGAACTAAGTTCAGTTTCTAATTGGTCAATTGTATCTTTGGCTATTTCTTTGACCGCTGCCTCTTTTTTTACGGTGGGTGCCTTTTTAGACGGTAGAAAAAACGCCATTACTACTAACCCAATGGCGATAAGCATGAAAAAAAGCATTATACTGATCATATTTACCTCCTTTAATGATTAGCACTGAGCGACTAGGGGTCACGAAGTGCCTTAGTTATAATATCACAGAGAAAGCTTTGGTTCAAGTTTAGTTACCGCAGGCAGGAAGGAAAACGTTATCAATACCGGCAGAATTAAACGCAAGAATTAATTCTTTTGAGTTGTATTTTCTTGATTATACCGCCCAAAGATTCCCTTTTTATAAATCCCGGGCTAATACTTGCGGCATTTGCTGCACCGCAAGCAACCCCTAAGGTCAGGGATTCTTTAAGGCTTTTTTTGCGTACCACTGAGAGCACAAACCCAGCTAAAAAGGCATCCCCGCACCCTACCGGGTTTTTTCGTGTTATTTCAGGGGGTCGGGCAAATATCACCTCATTTTTATCTGAGACCACTGCTCCTTTTGAACCCATGGTGATCGCAACAACTTCGATACCAAGATTGTGAAAGTGCCTTAGGGCTTTTTTGATGTCTGAGAAAGACTTTAACTTTTTTCTTACAACATGCTCGGCTTCTTGGAGGTTTGGCTTTACCATGAAGGGTTTCTTTTTTAATCCCAGAATGAGCGCCTTGCCACTGGTATCAAGTAAGGTTTTGACCCCTCTTTTTTTTGCGATTGCAATCAGCCCGGCATAAATCGAATCCCCTGCGCCAGGAATATTTCTGCCGCAGAATAAAACGAAACTTGCGCGCGACAAATGAGAAGTAAAGGCTTTCTTGAATGCCTTGAGCTCTCGCGGGCTGATTTTTGGACCTCTCTCTAATACCCGGGTTATTTTTTTGGTTTGGGAATCAATAATAGTAAGGCTTGTTCGGGTATTACCTTCAATGGGAGTAAACCTGTGTTTTATTTTTTCTTTATCTAATTGCCGCCCGATATATGATCCGCTACCGCCACCAATAAAGCCAGTAGCAAGTGCGCGATGCCCAAGATGCTTTAATGTTCTTGAAACGTTTAAACCCTTACCTCCCGCGCTTAGATGCAGCTGAGTTTCTCTAAAGTCCTTTCCGATACGAAAATCAGGCACATAAACAGTTTTATCTACTGCGGGGTTTAAGGTGACAGTTAAAATATAGCGCTTCATATTAAATAAGTCGTAAAAAATGGGTTAAAGGGGTAATTATTTTCGGGCCGGGCTCACAGTCGCTTTATCTAATGCCTCTTTGACAGCATTTATAAGGTAGTTGCTGCTAGCAGTTGCGCCGGAAATCGTATCTACCTCTAAAGATTGAGTCTTGACTATTTCTTTAGCAAGTGGCAATATCATGTTTTCATATTTTTTGCCGCCTCCGCGATGTTCGACTATTTCAATTGCGGCGATTTTACCGCCCTTGATTGTTACTTTGACATCCACGAGGCGGGAATAACCTAAATATACTCCATCTTTTGGCTCGGAAACTTTTGACTTGGGGGTAGTAGGTTGTGGGGAACATGCTGTCAGAAAGAAGAAACCCAGAAGGATAAAGAAAATAGAATTTTTTACTTTCAGCATCATTGTTCGCGCTCTAATGCCGCGCGTTCTTTTATTAAGCCTAAATAGGTTCTCGCTACACCTTGTTCCGGATCCAGGGCAAGAATCTTTTCAAAATAGTTGTGAGCATTAGTATATTCTCTGCGGTTATAGTACGCAAAGGCTTGATCGTAAAGAAAACCAATACCTTTGGCAGTGGGTCGCGCCAACTCTCCCGGTAGTCTCGCCGGCCCTACTTCAGGACACGGCGCAATATATAATTTGGGAGAAACCTCGGGTCGCCTTGCTGCTCGAGGATAAGCTTCAATTGCTCTCACCGCAGGTGGAACTGCCGCTGTTACGGCTAATTTATCAGGAATTATTGCCTCGATATAGGTGCGCGCCTTATCCTGGGTAGGGTCAAGAGCCAGTATTTCTTTAAATACTGCTTCGGCTCTTCTGTAACGGCCCTCATCGAAATATGCTAAGGCGTCATCATATAAAAGATCGATACGGCCCTTTCGTTCTACTCTTTCTGCAGGGATTTCTTTCGCAAGGTAGGTGCGCGCTGTTTTCTGGCCAGGATCAATCGCAAGAATTTCCTTAAAAACTTGGCGAGCTCCTTCATAGTCTTGAATATCATAAAGTCGATAAGCCTCATCGTAAAGAACCTTTATTCTATCTTCGCCCAGAAGGGAAGGCATTTTCTCGGTCAAATAATACCTTGCTTTTCTTTCAGTAGGGTCTAAATAAAGTATTTCTTTAAATATTTTATTGGCCGCTTCATAATTTTTCGCGGAAAGTTGCGCAAGCGCATCGCGATATAATCCTCTTATTTTTTTATCTTTATCCATCCCTAATTTGCGGGGAAGCTTTTTGTTAACATAGAGCTTTGCTTTATTATGGTAAGGATCAAGTTGTAAAATTTTCTCGAAAAGATCATTGGCTTCCTCATAGCGGCCGTCACGAAAGGCTCTTACGCCTTCTATGTAGAGAGATTTTATTTTATCCTTGTTTATTAGGCGGGGAATTATACCCTGGGCATAGCGCCTTGCCCTTGCGTGTTCCGGGTCCAGCTCAATTATTTGTAAAAATAACTCCTGGGCTTCCCGGTAGCGCTTTTTATAGAAGGAACGAAACGCTTCTTTGGAAAGAGTACGAATTTCCCCTTTTTTCATTGCGATAAACTTATCAGGAAGTTTTTTCTCAAGATAAAGACGCGCTTTTCTGTTGTCGGGGTCAACAGTCAGTATCTGTTCAAAAAGATCTTTTGATTCTTCGTATTTTTTGCGATAGTAAAGCTTTTGGGCTTCCTTCTCGAGGAGAGCTATTTTTTCGTGCGTGAGGCGGCGCACCATGCGCGGGATTCGTTTTGTAAGATAAACGCTTGCCTCTGGATGCTGCGGTTCTAACTCAAGTATTTCCTTAAAAATAACACTGGCACGCTCATAGTCTTTGTCCGCATAAGCCCCTAATGCCTCCTCATAGAGAGATTTTATTTTAAGGCGGGTGCTTACAAAGGGTATTTTCTCGTAAGCATAGAACTTAGCTTCTTTCTTTTCGGGGTCTAACTCAAGGACTTTTAAAAACATTTGGCGTGCTTCATCGTATTTTCTTTGATAATACAAGTTAAAAGCTTGTCGGTATAAAGATTTTATCTTGTTCTTCTGCACCACCCTTACTTGACGGGGGATATATTTATCAAGATAGACGCGTGCTTTTTTCTGTTCAGGATCTAAAGTGAGTATTTCTTCAAAAAACTGGGAAGCGGTTTCTGAATCCTTTTCTTTATAAGATTGTATTGCGTTGCGGTATAAAGATTTTATTTTCCCCTCGGTGATTAGTTTGGGGATTATATCGTTGGCATATTGAGCAGCCTTTTGGTGCTCAGGGTCGATCTCAAGTATTTTAAGAAAATATTCCCGTGATATTTCATACTCTTTGTTTTTAAAGGTCTTGAATGCTTCCCGCTGAAGAGGTTTTATTTTCTCTCTTTTTATTATTTCTAGCTCTGCGGGGATCCTGTTTTGAAGATAGTCTCGCGCTTCTCTATGGGTGGGATCCAGATCAAGAATCTCTTTAAAAAGTTGTTGGGCGACGTCATAATCTTGCTTTGTAAAGGAAACAACAGCTTGTTCATATATAAAATCTATGCGCGCGCTGACGGGTTCCTGGGCGTTTGCTAAAAACGGTGGAAAGAATAAAACAAATGTAAAGATATAGGCATAAAGCAAACTCTTTATTAGTTTATCTTTCATTCTCCACCTCCATAGGATATTAGGCGCTTGGCTAATTACAGCTTTCAATTATGAATTATATCATAAAAACCTGGATGCTACCACTATATATATAGATTTTTTTATCTTAGGTATTGGCGAGCTTCTCAACGATTTCTGCGATAGCTAAACATCCTGTGAGTCCGGGCGATTCAATGCCAATAAGATTAATAAATCTCCCAAAGCCTTTATCACTCTCCTCGTTTATCACAAAATCCCTGAAATCTTCTGTTTCTTTCTGCAATTTGGGCCTAATACCGGCGGTATCAGGTATTAAATCATCCTGGCTTAAGGAAGGTAAGAATTTCTGTACTGACTCATAAAAATAAGCGCTGTCTGCTTCATTAATATTGTAATCAATACTGGGTATATATTTAGCATCCGGCCCAAGCCGTAGACCTCCGCCTAAATCCAGTGTTAGATGTATGCCTAAATCAATTTTAGTTGCGGGGGGGTATACAAGATGATTTATAGAAAATTTTTTAGGATGGGCGATTCGAAAATACTGTCCTTTGCAATAGTGAAGCTTATAAGCTGCATCCTCGATGTTTATACCGGGCATTTGCGCAATTTTGTCAGCGTATAGCCCGGCTGAATTTATAACAGTAGGAGTTATAAACGCAAAAGTCTCCCCAGAGGGTTCTTTTACTGTTATTTCGTAATCATTATTTTGTTTTTTTACACCAATTACCTCTGTAGAAAAGGAAAACATTACCCCTTTTTCTTTGGCTTTATGAAAGAAGAAATCCATAAGAGCGTGAGTATCTATTATCCCTGAGTCCGGTGAAAATATGGCTTCTTTTGCACAAACCGCTGGTTCAAGCTCACTGATTTCTTTTTCCTTCAGTAATCTTAGATTCTTAACACCGCATTGAGTGGCATTTTCATAAATCTTTTCTATTTTTTCAATTTCAGCATCATTTGATGCTACCACTAATTTACCCAGTTTTTTGTGTCCGATATTATGCGTTTGACACAAGTCATACAATAGCTCTCTTCCTCTAATACAGGTTTTGGCTTTTAAGGAATTAGGAGGGTAATAGAGGCCAGCATGAATTACCTCGGAATTTCTGGAGCTTATTTCTTGCCCGAAAGTGGGTTCTTTATCGAGCACGACAATATTTTTGCCGCTCTCGGAAAGCTTATCGGCAATCGCCAGCCCGATTACCCCAGCACCGATTATCGTAATCTCGTTGTCGATCATTTCATGCCGTCAAACAATATCAACAAAGCTCTCTACCCCACAAATAGACTGTGACTGGAAAACTGCGGATCGCTGGTTAAGTTAACGCCCAGGCTTCTTAGGCCAGCCTCATCTCCTGGCGTAGGAATATGCGTAATATGTACCTCGCAACCGCTAAGTTCTTTTAGACCTTGCATCGCAAGCTGTGCTGATGGATTTGTGGCAGCGCTGATGCTTAAAGCGATGAGGGTTTCCTCCAAATCTAAACTTACGCTTTTTGAGGACAAGGTATCCTTTTTGAGGACCCCTATGGAATCAATTATATTGGGTGAAAGAAGGTGTATTTTATCCGGGATATCAGCCAATTGCTTTATAGCATTTAAGATAAGACTGGAGGTGGCATGCATGAGTGTAGAATTTTTTCCGGTTATAATTGTGCCGTTTTTTAGCTCTATTGCTGCCCCACAGAAAATACCATTGTTTCCCTTGCCTTTTTCTTGAGCCTCGCTTGCGGCCTGGCGTGCCTGCTCTACGGTGGTTCGGTCAGCAGGTTTTACGCCCAATTCCTCCATTATAAGCTCGGCACGCTGAACAGTTTCCTTATCCACAAACCCCATCATGTATTCGCATTGATACCGGAAATACCTTCGGATTACTTCTTGTTTTGCGGCTAGCTGCACCCTTTTATCGTCAACGATGCCAAATCCAGCACGATTTACCCCCATATCAGTGGGAGATTTGTATATTGATTCTGAACCAGTTATTTTTTCAAGTATTCGTTTAAGTACTGGGAATACCTCCACATCACGGTTATAGTTAACAGTTGTCTTTTTGTAGGCCGTAAGGTGAAAGGGATCAATCATATTAAAATCTCTGATATCGGCAGTAGCGGCCTCATATGCCACATTCACCGGATGCTTAAGCGCCAGGTTCCAAATGGGAAAAGTCTCAAATTTTGCATATCCGGCTTTTATGCCGTGTTTGTTCTCGTGGTATAACTGTGAAAGGCAGGTGGCCAGCTTTCCGCTTCCGGGACCGGGCGCAGTAACAATAACTAAAGGGTTAGTGGTCTCAATATAAGCATTGGCGCCATAGCCTTCATCGCTTACAATTGTATCGATGTCGGTGGGATATCCTTTTGTAAAGCGGTGGGTATATACTTTTACGCCCCGGCGTTCCAGCTTGTTTTTAAATATTATGGCTGAGGGCTGATCATCAAAGCGGGTTATTACCACTGCCCGAACATCAATGCCCCAATCCCGCAAATCATCAATCAACTTCATGGCATCAACGTCATAAGTGATGCCGAAATCTGCTCTTACTTTTCGTCTTTCAATGTCGCCGGAGTAAATGCACAGAATGATATCTGCCTTATCTTTGAGTTTCTGTAATAACCTCATCTTCACATTGGGGTCAAAACCGGGCAAAACGCGCGAGGCATGATAATCAAAGATAATTTTACCGCCGAACTCTAAGTATAATTTATTGTTGAATTTTTTAACTCTTTCAAGGATCGCATGAGTCTGTTCTTTTAAATATTTCTCATTATCAAATCCTATCTTCATATCTATCCTCCGTTTAGGATCTATCCAATCTTGGTATCATATTTTGTTGTGCGATCACGATTTCTTACATGCTTTTTGACTTTTTTCGGCAAATGAGTTATCTTTATAATAATCTTGCAGTGCTTTGGGCAAGATTTTACCTTTTTTTGTTACCTCGATCCCTTCCACACTAGCTTGGGCAGCGGCCATTGATGTAATGTAGGGAACTTTGTGTTGTATGGCCATAATACGGATGTGGCTGTCGTCGTATTTGGAGCTGCGCCCCACAGGCGTGTTGATAATAAGATTGATATCCTTGTTTTTAATAGCATCAACGATATTGGGGCGTCCTTCGTGTACTTTCTTGATTTCGGTGTTTTCAATCTTGTTTTCTTTCAAGAACTTGCTAGTTCTTTCAGTAGCATAAATATTAAATCCCAGCTTCTTAAGACGCTGCGCAATGGGAAGTAAAAACTTTTTATCTTTATCAGCTACAGTAAGAAGCGCATTTCCTTCAATGGGTAGTTTTGAGCCGGCAGCTTCTTCAGCAAGATAAAACGCAAGGCCAAAAGTATCAGCCATACCCATAACTTCACCGGTTGCTCGCATTTCCGGACCCAATAAGGGGTCGACCTCCGGAAACATATTAAACGGAAATACTGCCTCTTTAACCCCCACGAAACGAGGGGTGCACTTTTTTAATTCCGGAAAATCTTTTATTTTTTTTCCGAGCATAATCTGAGTAGCAATGCGTGCAATCGGTGCTCCGGTCACCTTGGATACTAAAGGAACCGTACGTGAAGCCCGCGGATTCGCTTCTAGGATGTACACTTTGTTTTCGTGTATCGCATATTGAATATTCATAAGCCCCACAACTTTAAGTTCTTTAGCGATTTGAGCAGTATACTTTTTAATATCACTCAGGTGTTTTTCTTTAAGGGTCCGGGGTGGAATCGCACATGCGGAATCACCAGAATGTACACCTGCTAATTCGATATGTTCCATAACCGCAGCAATAAAAATATCTTGGCCGTCTGAAAGAGCATCAACTTCAGCCTCGATTGCCTGCTCCAGAAAGCGGTCAATGAGCATGGGGTATTCAGGGCTGACCTGAATAGCTTCTTGAGCATATCTTTTTAACATTATCTCATCGTAAATAATCTCCATTCCTCGACCGCCCAAAACAAATGATGGCCGCACCATAAGTGGGTACCCTATTTTGTTGGCAATCTCGATCGCCTCATGGAGTGAACGAGCAGTGCCACCTTCAGGCTGAGGGACATTTAATTCAAGCATCCTCTTTCGAAAATATTCCCGGTCTTCTGCTAAACGAATACTTTCGGGAGAGGTTCCTAAAATATTTACCCCGTTATCTTTTAACTCTTGAGCGATATTTAACGGGGTTTGTCCCCCGAATTGTACAATCACACCTTCGGGCTTTTCTTTTTCATAGATGGTCAAGACATCTTCTACTGTTAACGGTTCAAAATAAAGCTTATTTGATGTATCATAGTCAGTTGAGACCGTTTCAGGATTACAGTTTATCATGATGGATTCATAGCCTTCATCGCGCAAAGCAAATGCCGCATGAACACAGGTATAGTCAAACTCAATACCCTGACCAATACGGTTAGGCCCCCCTCCTAAAATCATTATCTTTTTATTGGATGATACCGGCACCTTATCCTCACCATTATAAGTGGAATAATAATAAGCGGCGTTTTCCACTCCGCTTACCGGCACTGCATCAAAGCAGCCGGCTTTACCGATCTCAATCCTTCTGTTTCTTATTTGCGCCTCGGCGATGCCAAAAATATCTGCCAGGCACCGGTCTGAAAAACCCCATTCTTTTGCTTTAGCTAAATCTTTAGCTGGCAAATCATTCCAGCTCTTGGTTAGCAGGTATTCTTCAAGTTCGACCAGCTCCTTCATTTCATTGATGAACCAGCGTCCGATATGGGTCACCTTATAGAGTTCTTCTACGGATATACCTCTGCGCAAAGCTTCGTATACCAAAAATATGCGTTCGCTGGAAGGAAAAGTAAGCCTTGCTTGAAGCTCTGCAAAGTCAAGCTCTTTAAATTTAGACAGCCCTAAACCATAACGTTTTATCTCCAAAGAACGAATAGCCTTCTGGAAAGCTTCCTTAAAATTCTTACCAATACTCATTACCTCCCCCACAGCCTTCATTTGGGTTCCGAGGATGTCTTTGGCTTTGGGGAATTTCTCAAAAGCCCAACGCGCAAACTTAATAACCACATAATCTCCCCAGGGTTCGTATTTCTCAAGCGTACCTTTTCGCCAATAAGGGATTTCATCCATACTTAAACCTGCGGCAAGCTTAGTTGAAATTCTTGCAA
The DNA here is from genome assembly GCA_020352775.1 of Candidatus Omnitrophota bacterium. Taxonomy (GTDB): domain Bacteria; phylum Omnitrophota; class Gorgyraeia; order Duberdicusellales; family 4484-171. The sequence goes on along the minus strand of CP070684.1, from coordinate 545,655 downwards.
TAGGAAAGCCGGTTGCTTTAGAAGCAAGAGCTGACGAACGGGAAGTACGAGGATTGATTTCAATTACCACCAATCGATCATCTTCTAAATTGTGAGCAAATTGGATATTTGTTCCGCCCACCACTCCAATGGCATCGACAATCTTATAGGAATATTCCTGCATCTTTTTCTGTAATTTTTCAGGCACGGTAAGCATCGGTGCCGCACAGAAACTGTCACCGGTATGTACACCCATCGCATCGATGTTTTCAATAAAGCAGACCGTTATCTTTTGATTTTTTTCATCACGCACTACTTCAAGTTCTAACTCTTCCCAGCCAATCACCGCCTCTTCTACCAAGACTTGATTAACAATGCTTGCGGAAAGACCCCTGCTGACAATAGTTCTTAGTTCTTCGATGTTGTAAGCAATTCCTCCGCCGGTTCCGCCCAGAGTATAGGCAGGGCGCAATACCACTGGGTATTTTAACCTCTCCGCGATAGCCTCTGCCTCCTGGATTGAGCGGCTAATCTCAGATTTAGGCAAAGGAATCCCCAACTTATTCATGGTTTCTTTAAAAATAAGACGGTCTTCGCCGCGCTCAATCGCATCTGCCTTAACCCCAATAACCTCCACCTTGTATTTATCTAAAATCCCAGCCTTATAGAGGTTCGAGGCTAGATTAAGACCGGTCTGGCCGCCTAGATTAGGAAGAAGAGCATCAGGTTTTTCTTTTTCGATGATTTTTTCAAGGCTTTCAACCGTAAGGGGCGCGATATATGTTTTGTGAGCCATACCAGGGTCAGTCATGATCGTAGCGGGGTTGGAATTGACCAACACGACCTCATAGCCTTCTTCTTTTAATGCCTTACAAGCCTGAGTACCGGAATAATCAAATTCACAGGCCTGTCCGATAATGATCGGCCCGGAACCGATAATCAATACCTTTTTAATATCTTTGCGTCTTGGCATTACCGCTCTCCTTCATTAATAAAAACTCTCAGATAAGAATAAAGCGTCCCTCTACTGCGCCGTAGCAAGAAGGACGCCATCGTCCTACTCAATGCATCAATCCACTCTAATGCTTATTGACAGAAAAAAACCCCCGTCATTTTACCGGGGGCTTCTTTGCCTTTTTCTTCCACTGTCTTTGTAGAAATTCACGATATTTCAAAGGAACTATACCACAAAAAAATTACTTGTCAATAATTTTCCGAAAACCGATGGTAGAAATCTACTCCAAGTTACCTTGCGCTTCCTTAATCAAAGGAAGAATAGCCTCAAGCTCCTCTTTGCTGATTCTGCCCAAGCGGGTAAACCTAAAATTGCCTTCGGTGTCTTTATTCTCCCTTACAATTTGTAGCTTTTTAGGTCCTTTATTGTAAGAGTAAACACTAACGGTTAACCTTGTTGCTTCACCTTCCCAGGCTTTGGTAAACAAACACTCGTCTAGTTGCTGATTGTAAGGCATCTTACCCTCCTTTATTTATTACCTTTAATTTCATGAGAAAGAATTATGGCCTCGGCAATATCTTTCATAGGAACACGTTTGTTCATGCTGGATTTACGAATAAGATTATAAGCCTCTTCTTCGGTCAGGCTTTGCTCGTTCATCAATATTCCCTTTGCCCGCTCTACCTTCTTTCTGGTATCTAGCTCCTCCTGGATAATTCTAGTTTTAACCATCAGCTCAGTATTTTCAATTGCCACCGCAGCCTGATTGGCAACAGCACTTAAAAGATCGATATCGCTTTTGCTGAATTTATAAGGAGTGGTGGTGTAAAGGTTTATTACTCCGACCACTTTTTTCTTTACCATCATCGGTACACTCAACATCGAAATCAGACCTTCTTTTTTTGCAAGCTGTTTCTCTTTGTATTTAAGATCCTTTACAACATCAAGAATCACAATTGGTTTTTTTTCTTTTGCGACCAATCCCACGATACCCTCTCCTAATCTGAGGCTGCGTTCTTTTAAATACTCCTGCCCCATGGCTTGAGTGGCTCTTATTTTCAGTTCTTTTGTATTTTTATCCAGAAGCCAGAGTGAGCAGATCTTGGCCTTCATTACATTCGCAGTAAGGGTAACAATTAGCTTAAGCACATCCTCCAGGTATAGCTCAGAGGTGATCGCTTTGCTGATTTTGCTTAGAGTATTGATATATTCTTTGTAAGATGCCTTTGGCATGTTTTTGTAGATTTAAGGCTACAGGAGTGAGTATACAATAATTTTAATCTCAAGGTGTAAGTTTACAGAATCGGGAGATATTTATCCAGCTCATACTTCGTAATTTGCTTTCGATAGTCACTCCATTCATCCTTCTTGTTGCGGATAAAGAATTCAAAGACTTTATCTCCTAAAGCTTTTCTCACCAACGCACTTTTTTCAGTGATATTGATTGCTTCAAATAAATCATCGGGCAAAGATTCTATTCCGACATTTTTCCTTTCATTTTCAGTCATTTCGTAAATATTGCTGGACACCTCTTTCGCTAAAGGGTATTTTCTTTTGATGCCTTCTAACCCTGCCGCCAGCATCACCGCAAACGCCAGATAGGGATTGCAGGCAGGATCTGGATTGCGCAATTCAACGCGTGTTGCTTTTTCTTTTCCTGGTTTATATACAGGGACACGGACAAGGGCCGAGCGGTTTTTTTGCGCCCAAGAGACATAAACCGGAGCTTCATGGCCGGGAACTAATCGCTTATAGGAATTTACCCACTGACAGCAAACTGAACAAATTTCCCGGGCATGTTTCAATAATCCGGCAATAAAGTATTTAGCTATTTTTGAGAGATGATATTTATCGTTCGGATCGAAGAAAGCATTTCGGTTTCCTTTAAACAATGACATATGCGTGTGCATGCCGCTTCCATTTATCCCGTATATCGGTTTTGGCATAAATGTAGCATAAAGATTGTTCTGCATTGCTACTTCTTTTACTATCATACGATAGGTCATAACACCATCGGCCATAGCAAGCGCGTCGTTGTAGCGCAAATCGATTTCGTGTTGCGACGACGCTACTTCATGATGCCAATATTCAACATCAATGCCCATTTTCTCAAGCATCACCACGGTTTGACGCCTCAAATCTTGTCCAATATCCATAGGAGTAAGATCAAAATAACCTCCGCGATCAAGAATCTGGGTCCCACCTTTATTGCGAAAATAAAAATATTCCAGTTCCGGCCCTACGTAAAAAGTAAACCCCATACGTTTAGCTTCTTCTAAATTTCTTTTTAAGACATAGCGCGGATCACCGGTAAAGGGCTTTCCTCCCGGCTCCACCACATCGCAAAACATTCTCGCCACAGGCCTATCTTCTTCAATCCAGGGCAGAAGTTGAAAGGTGTTCGGGTCAGGCTTTACCACCATATCTGATTCTTCGATCCGCGAAAAACCTTCGATAGATGAACCATCAAAGCCCATACCGTCCTTCAGTGCTCCGGCCAGCTCTTCGACAGGCATATCAAAGCTTTTTAAAAACCCTAACACATCCGTAAACCAGAGACGCACAAACCCTACCTTTTTGCTTTTTACAGTTTTTAGCAGCATTTGCCGTGTCATTCTATTTCCTCCGAATTTTATCGTAAGTAATCATACGCTTATCAAGAAAGATATTTTAACAGGGTTTTTTATTAAATCAAGAATCCTTTTTACGGATGATTAAGGGGTCTGGGGGCTTGCCTATTGCTTAACAGGATGGATGTTTTCTTTTGATTTTCTTTCGTTTCAGCGCTGCTGGCTTGACTTTTACCGCTGAAAACTCAGTACATTCAAATACAGGGTATTTTCGCGGGAAAAAGCAGCGTTTATCATATGCACATGTTAGACACAGACCTTTGTCATTCATGCTTCGCCTCCTGTTTGCACGCTCCCCTTCTTTATCAAGAAGGGGTGTAGGAATATTTAGTGTTTTACAGCTTTAAACCGAGCTTTCACTTCGCTGTCCAAAATTTGTTCTGCCTCTTTGCGGTAAGCATCCATTACATAAGGTATCCCGGATACCTTTGCTGCTTCTTCAGTGAGACACATCAGGTCTTTTCTTGAAATACTGTTTATCCTAAAATTTCTGCTGCCGGCCATAAGTTGCTGCAAGCCGACCTTTATTTTCTGAGTGAAGCAGTAAACTCCCACTGCACCCAGAGGGATATTTTTCATTTCTTTACCGTATTTATCTATTAATTCTTCATATCCGATAAAGATTTCCTCGGGGGTGCTGCCATAGGTTGAAACTGTTTTAGGCAAATCATTGTTTTTAATCCATTCCCCGATATTTTTACCAACCATACCCGGAATCATAAGTGCGCGCCCCATACAAACTGCTTTTACGTAAGGAGCTCCCATTGCAAGCACTTTAAACACATGGTCTTCCGATGAAAAGCCGCCGGCAATGGCAATATCCGGAACACGCATGCCTTTTTTCTTAAGTTTCTCGCAGATTTCATAAGTCATGGATTGCAGATAAAAAGTAGGCACACCCCACTCTTGCATCATTCTCCAGGGACTCATTCCTGTTCCGCCCCCTGCACCATCAACTGTAAGAAGATCAATTCCTGCAAGTGATGAATATTTAATTGCCATGGCTAATTCGCGCATCGGATAAGCTCCGGTTTTTAAGGTTATGCGCTTAAAGCCTAAATCTCTTAACCGTTGGATTTCATCGAAGAAAGCCCCTTCGGTTACAAATCCCAAACGGGAATGACGCTCAAACTCTTTGATTTCCCCTACCCGGTATGCTTCTTGAACCGAATGCAAGGTAGGGTCGGGGGTGACAATGTAACCGCGTTTTTTAAGTTCCCGGGCTCGTTCAATGGTGTTAACCTTAATCTCACCACCGATGCACTTTGCGCCCTGGCCCCATTTAAGTTCAATGGTTTCCAGATTATGTTTTTTTCTTACGTATTCCGCAACACCTAAACGGGTATCTTCAACGTTCATCTGGACCAAAATCTCTCCATAGCCTTCGTGGAATCTTTTATAAACTTCAATTCTACGATCCATATCAGGTGCTTTTTTTATTTTTCCGTTGGAATCTAGCTCTAATTTAGGGTCGATTCCACAAACATTTTCTCCGCAAACCAGAGTAATTCCTGAAATCGCAGCACCCACTGCAAAATGCTCCCAGTTTCTTCGTGCAATTTCCGTAGAACCAAGGGCACCAGTAAAAATAGGTACGCACATTTTTACCTTTTTATTCCAGCCATAATCAGTTTCGGTATCAACCGCAGGGAACGTAGCAGTATCAGGATTAGCCTCAACCCCTTCAGGAAGACCCTTAGCATCCATCGCATAGCCCTGAATGTTAAGATGAGAGTAATCCAGAGGATAATTCTTATCCCCGCCGGCAGTCACCGCGCCATAAGGCCCAGGATAAATCACTTCCCGGCCCCTAAATGTTGCCTTGAAAATATCACAATTTCCCCGGCAGCCGTCGATGCAACGCGTGCAAATTCCCGATAGGGGCGATACGCTCCTGGAGCGGTTGGCAGTTTGTAATGCCTCGTTTGCGTTTGGTTGTTGTAAATTCATTTTTACCTCCTTTTGCTGTATATCGACTCAAAAAAAATAGCGTTCCATGCCTTTGGTTCAGGCTTAGAACGCCATCGTCCTATAACGTGTCAATAACCCGCCTTAAAAACGCAAGTTATTGACTAAATAAAAAAACGCCCCCCAACAGTCTTTGCTGTCAAAAAGGACGCCATTATCCGGTTTTCTAACTTTGAATGAAAGGACCTAAAAATAAAAAAAGGACGTCTTTTTTTAACGTCCTTGTCCTTTCCAAGAAACACAACCTTTGTGTTTCGTAGAAGAAATATAACACACTATTTTAAATTTGTCAAGTTCTTTTACATCTCTTAAATTTTTAATCCCTTTTTGCCTTAAACAATACCCTGATCTAACATTGCATCTGCGACCTTAACAAATCCGGCGATGTTTGCTCCTTTTGCGTAGTTAATGAATTTTTCTTCTTTGCCGTATTTAACGCAGGACTCATGTATTTTAATCATGATTTGATGTAATTTTTCATCCACCTCTTCTTTGCTCCAGGATAACCGTTGGCTGTTTTGTGACATCTCAAGACCACTGGTTGCAACACCCCCGGCATTTGCCGCTTTCCCAGGTCCGTAAAGAATCTTTGCCTTTAAATAGACCTCTATTGCTTCAGGGGTGCTGGGCATATTAGCTCCTTCCGCGACACATTTAACGCCATTTTTCACAAGAGCTTTGGCATCATTTGCATCAATTTCATTCTGGGTAGCAGAAGGAAAAGCTACATCACAGACTATACCCCAGGGGCGTTTGCCCTCAAAATATTTAACTCCGTATTTTTGGGCATATTCCTTAATTCGTCCTCTCTTTACGTTTTTAAGCTCCTTGACAAAAGCCAATTTTTGCTCGCCGATGCCATCGGGATCATGAATAAACCCACCGGAATCGGATAATGTCACGGCCTTAGCCCCTAAATGAATTAATTTCTCCACGGTAAACTGAGCAACGTTTCCGGAACCGGAAACCGTACAGGTCTTATCCGTCAACGAGTCACCTTTAGCCTTTAACATCTCCTGAGCAAAATACACACAGCCATAGCCCGTTGCCTCTGGCCTAATTAAGCTTCCACCCCAGTTAAGCCCTTTACCTGTAAGCACCCCGGTAAATTCATTACGTAGCCGTTTGTATTGACCGTACAAAAATCCAATTTCGCGCGCCCCCACCCCGATGTCACCAGCAGGAACGTCAGTGTCCGGACCAATATGTCGGCATAGCTCAGTCATAAAACTCTGGCAGAACCGCATTATTTCATTATCAGATTTACCTTTGGGGTCTAAATCAGAACCGCCTTTACCGCCGCCCATCGGAAGGGTGGTTAAGCTGTTTTTGAAAACCTGCTCAAAAGCCAGGAATTTTAAAATCCCTAAATTGACACTGGGATGAAAACGCAGCCCCCCTTTGTAAGGTCCGATAGCGCTATTCATCTCAATGCGATAACCTTTGTTTACCTGAACCTCTCCGTGGTCATCCACCCAGGGGACACGAAACATAATCACTCGCTCCGGCTCCACCATTCTTTCTAGAACACGCGCTTTTAAATACTTAGGGTTGCTTTTCACGAAAGGCATCACTGAGGTTACCACTTCTCTTACTGCCTGATGAAATTCGACCTCGCCGGGATTTTTCTCGATAACCTTTTTCATGAATTGTTCAGGCATGTTATCCTCCTTACATTAGATATTACTACTCAACAATTAAAACCGACAAATGCTGTCGCCGTATAGAAATCGCTTAAGCGCCGCTGGCGCTAAGATAATCTTTTATGGATTTGGCAGCAAGCTTTGCCTGCTGGATTGCGCTTATTACAGTTGCCGAACCGCTTACAATATCTCCCCCGGCAAAAATATCCGGAACCGAAGTCTGGTAATTATCATTCACATTAATGTAACCTTTTGAGGTTAACTCTAACCCTGGGATTGTCTGAAGCAGGAGCGGATTCGCCATGGTGCCGATGGCTACAATGGCGGTATCAATTTTAATGGTAAATTTCGAGCCTTGAATAGGAACAGGTGAGCGCCTGCCGGATGAATCCGGTTCACCAAGCTTATTTTTAATACAGCGCACTCCTTTTATATTACCTTTTTTATCGGCAATAAACTCTTTAGGTGAAACTAAAAGGCGAAGTTTTATACCTTCTTCTTTTGCATTTTCTATTTCTTCATCCCGTGCCGGCATTTCCGTTTCAGTACGGCGATAAATCATACAAACTTTAGCTGCACCTAAACGTAATGCTGAACGCGCGCAGTCAAAAGCAACGTTTCCTCCCCCAAATACGCCGACTATTTTACCCACTGTTACCGGGGTATCATATTCCGGAAAACGATAACCTTTCATTAAATTAACCCGGGTAAGGAATTCATTTGCCGAATAAACCCCATTTAAAATCTCACCCGGAATCCCTAAAAATTTAGGTGCCCCGGCTCCTACTCCGATAAAAAAAGCTTTAAACCCTTCATTTTTTAACTCATCAATAGTTTTAGTTCTGCCGACCAAAAAGTTTTTATGAACCGCAACCCCCAGACTTTCAATATAATCTACCTCTTCGTTAACGATATGTTTAGGAAGTCTGAATTCTGGGATGCCATACACAAGAACTCCACCGGGTTTGTGCAATGCTTCAAATAAATGAACTTCAAATCCTTCTTGGACTAAATCCGCTGCGCAGGTAAGGCCAGCTGGCCCTGAACCAATTACTGCAACCTTAGTTGGTTTTTGCTGCTGAATATGTGCCACTCTATATTGCACTGCGTGCTCAAGCTCCCAATCAGCCACAAACCTTTCCAGGTACCCGATTTTGATAGCATTGCCTTTATTCTTTAAGATACAGTAAAGCTGGCATTGTTCTTCCTGGGGGCACACCCGGCCACATACTCCCGGCAAATTATTAGTCTCTTTTATTTTCTTAACTGCACCCATATAGTTTTTTTCCTGGATTAGTCTGATAAATTCTTTAATGTCAATGCCTGCCGGACAACCCGCCTTACACATTGGCTCTTTACATTGAAGACAGCGGCATGCTTCCTTAAGTGCCTCCGGGAGGCTAAAACCCCTGGAGACTTCCGTAAACGTACGTCTCCTTTGCTTTAAGGGGATTTTTGTTATTTGTCCTTCAGGCTTTTTTCTTTTCATTTCTTTTTACCCGAATCCAGTTTGCATTTATGTTTGAGTTTACGTAACGATACTTTCTCTTCATTAATGAACCGACCCTGTCGGTGCATCAGTTCATCAAAATCAACCTCATGACCATTAAACTCCGGCCCGTCGACACAGCAAAATTTGACCTTTCCTCCTTCAATGAGACGGCAACCGCCGCACATTCCTGTTGCATCAAGCATAATGGCGTTTAAACACACTAATGTTTTTATTTTATAAGGCCGTGTTACATTAGAAACGACTTTCATCATCGGAACCGGACCCACGCAGTAAACCAATTGAAAATCCTTATCCTCTTTTAGTATTTTTTCTAAAATATTACTGACAAATCCTTTTTGCCCTAAACTGCCGTCATCAGTGGCTATATATAGGTTATCGGAATAGCTCTTGATTTCATTTTTTAAAATCAGTAATTCTTTTGTCCGCGCGCCCAGAATCGAATAAACCACATTACCTGCTTCCTTAAGCGCTTTAGCTACCGGAAGGATTTCTGCAATTCCTACCCCGCCTCCAATCACCAGAATCCTGCCGTAATTCTTTATGGGGGTAGGATGTCCCAGGGGACCGACAAGGGCATATAGAGAATCTTCGATATTTAAGGTACCTAAAATTTTTGTCGAATACCCAACTTCCTGAAAAATAAGAGTTATACTCTCGCGTTGGGGATCGTTACCGACAACAGTCAAAGGGATTCTTTCCCCTTTTTCAGTGACCATCAAAAGAACGAATTGTCCGGCTTGAACTTTTTTGGCTATAAGGGGGGCTTCGATTTCGATTTTGGTAATCCTTGTATCGGAAGTTTGAGCTAGTATTTCTTTAGTTAGTATCTTCATTGTTTACGTTGCAATTTGTAGTTCATTTAAAGGGAGCAAAAATAAAAAAAGCGCCCCTTTGGCATAAGGACGCCTTTGTCCTGAAAGTTTTATTATTATATATATACGCATCTAATTGTCAAGAAAGAAAATGGAAGCATTTAAATAATCGCGGCCCTGAATGCATTCAGATAATCTTATTTCTTAGGCGGCCAATCCCCTTTATTTCAACCTCTACGATATTATGTTTTTTAAGCGGTCCCACTCCGGCAGGGGTGCCGCTAGAAATGACGTCTCCGGGTAAAAGGGTCATAACCTTAGAAATAAATGAAACAAGATAATCCACTGAGAATATAAAATTAGAAGTACAGGAGTCTTGTTTTAGCTTTCCATTTACGTAAAGCTTAATGTTGGCTTTTTCAGGATTAAAATCAGTCTCAACCCAGGGCCCAATGGGACAGAAAGTATCAAATGACTTTGCGCGCGTCCATTGACCGTCTTTTTTCTGTAAGTCCCGTGCAGTAACATCATTAAGACAGGTGTAGCCCAAAATATACTTTTTGGCGTTTCGGGCTGAAATATTTCTTGCTCTTTTTTTAATGACCACTGCCAATTCTGCCTCATAATCCAGGCGTTTGACTCCTTCAGGATAGACTATTGCCTCATTATGCCCGACAATTGTGGTGGGAGGCTTTAGGAAAATCACCGGTTCTTTGGGGATTTTCATCTTTAATTCCCGCGCATGATCTTTATAGTTAAGCCCGGCCAGTATAATCTTAGTGGGAATTGTAGGCGCAAGGAGCTTTACTTTTTTAAAAAGGATTTGTTTAGAAGTTAATCTTATTCGTTGATAAGGGTGATTGCGCACCGTATTAATGTGGTTATTCTTAAGTATCCCCCATAATTCTTCTTTTTTATAAAGGAGCCTTACGATTTTCATATCTTTTCAGTATAACGAATTAATTAGGGGAATAAATTCTGGAAAGGATTTATTAATGCATTTAATATTGTCAATAGTAAAAGATTTCTGGGCTGCCATGGCAAAAATAACCATACTCATCGCGGTACGGTGATCATTGAAACTTTTAAAATCAGCAGCCTTAAATTGCTTTTTCCCCTCAACTGACAACATTACATGTTGCTTGGCGCTTTTCTTGGGATAGGTTAAGGTACCCACTTTTACTCCCGCCTTAAGTAAATTAAATATCATGGAACTAACGCGGTTAGTCTCTTTTATAACTAACTCCTCCACTCCATTTATAATGGTTTTACCCTTGGCAAATGCGGCTGCCACACAAAGAATAGGAATTTCATCAATCATTAAAGGGATTTCTTTCTCAGCCACTTTGGTTGCTTTAAGCTTAGAGCTCTTTACAATAATATCTGCATAAGGCTCATATCCTCCCTTTTTATTTACGATTCTGATATTGGCCCCCATTCTTTTTAATACTTTAAGAAGGCCACAGCGGGTAGGATTAATATTTACGTTTTTAATGCGCAGTTGGCTATTTTTTAAGATTAACCCCAGAATAATAAAAAATGATGCGGAAGAGAAATCCCCCGGAATAAAAACCTTTTTAGGAGAGATGAGGTTTTTAGTGGGTTGGCAGATAATAGCTTTGCCTTTTTTCCTTATCCTTGCCTTAAATAGTTTTAGCATGCGCTCGGTATGATCACGGGACTGAAACGGCTCACTAATCGTTGTAGGCTTATCAGCGTATAGTGCTGCGAGCATGATTGCGGATTTAACCTGGGCACTGGCAACGGCAAGCGCATATTTTATGCCTTTGAGTTTTTTAACCGGTATTATGGTAAGTGGCGGATACTCGTTTGAGCCTTTTCTTTTCCCTTCAATATTTGCACCCATCATTCGCAGTGGAATAGTTATTCTTTTCATGGGCCGGCGCTCTAGGGAAGGTGAAGCCTCAAATATTGAAGGAATTTTTTGGGCACATAAAAGACCACTTAAAATCCTCATGGTCGTACCTGAGTCCTGAGCATAAAGGCGCACTGCGTTATTACAAGGAAATTGTAGACCTGAGCCCTCAATGACTAGCTCATAATCCTTTAAGTAGGTATTCACGCCCAGCCTGCTCATACAATGTAGTGTAGCCAGGGTATCGTCGCTTTTTAAAAACGGTTTTATTACTGTTTTTCCTTTGCATAGCGAGGAAAGCATAACTGCACGGTGAGAGATCGACTTATCCGGAGGAACTTTGATTTCTTTTTTTAATGCCGGGGGTGGTTTTATTTCGTATTTCATCTTGCTATTTATTATACAATTGGTTTTTACTTTCGACAAATTTTTTAAAACGCTCTGGTATTGGCGAAACAAATTCTAAGGGTTTTTTGCTGCGTGGGTGGTGCAGGCCCAAGCAATGAGAATGTAGGAAAAGCTCCTCGTATTTATCTTTCTTGCCGTATTTCTTGTCACCCACGATAGGATACCCTAAAAAGTTAAGATGCACCCTTATTTGATGCATGCGTCCAGTATAAAGTCTTATGGAAAGAAGGGTTGAGTCCTCAAATTTCTTAAGTGGTATAATTTCAGTCAAAGCTCTTTTTGCCCCCACAAAGCTCACCTTCATTCGTAGGCGTTTTTTCTCATCACGCTTTAGGGGTAAATCCAGCCGGATGCTTTCTTTTTTAACTTGCCCCCAACAGATTGCCTGATATTCTTTTTTAACTTTTCTTTCTTTAAACTGAGTTACGAGGTTATTATGGCTTTCATTATTTTTTGCCAGGATCATCACCCCGCTAGTCTCTTTATCCAACCTGTGTACCACTCCTCTTCTGGAAATATCCACAGTTGATAATTCCTTTTTCATAAAAGTAAGAGCATTGACTAATGTTTCTACATAGCCTGGATGTGGAGGATGTACTACTAACCCAGACGGTTTATCTACCACAATGATGTCATTATCTTCATAAATAATAGGTATTTGGCATTCATAGAGAGCGGGCTCTTCTTTGGGTTTTTCGATTTTAATTAAAATACGATCACCGGTCTTAAGATGAAAACTGGGCTTTTTGACCTGGCCATTCACCAGCACATTGCCGTTTTCAATTAAGTCGTGCAGTTTGCTGCGAGAAAAAGACGTGATATGTACGGCCAAAATCCGGTCCAGGCGTTCGCCGTTCTCGTTGTGCCCCACGCTCAGTTCTTTATGCATATCAGCTTTGTTTTTGAGGTCTGAAGGAATAAATCAAAAGCAGGCCAATTCCGATTGTAATACAGGTATCAGAAAGGTTAAAGACCGGCCATACTCTTAGATCAATATAATCCACTACATATCCTAAAAGAAGACGGTCATAAAGATTAGAAAGTGCTCCCCCAAAAATCAAGCCATAAGGAATGGCAAATTTAGGCTTGATTTGTTTCTCTTTCCTGAGAAAGATGAAAAGCCAGAGAATAAATAATACAGTAATATAGATTATAAAAGTGGTTTTTCCCTGCAAGACCCCGAATGCCGCGCCGGTATTAAATACCACCGTGATATGGAAAATATTTTTTATGACCGGTATCGATTGAAAGGCAAGATTATGTCTCAGATACCCTTTAACAAGGAGGTCGCAAAAGAAGACTAACGCTGCAACGCCCCACACTACCCCATGCCTTATAGTTTACCTTCTCTTTCAAGCTTTTCCTGCACGTTTTTGCAGTACTTTGCATAGGGTATTACTTTGAGGCGTGTTTTGGAAATGGGTTTTCCGGAAAGCACGCATATCCCGTAGGTTTCTTCTTCGATTCGCTTTAAGGCTTCGTCGATTTCCAACAAAAGCCTTCGTTCGTTTGAAACAAGACCGAGATTAAAATCTCGCTCGTAGTTATCACTAGCCATATCTGCCAGATGTATGGAGTATCCGGAGATATCGCCGGAAAGCTCTTTGCGTGATTTCATGAGCGTATCCTCGGACATCTCACGTATTCTTTCTAAGACATCCTCTTTGAGGTTCAGTAAAAGCTCTCTAAAGCTCTTTAGCTCTCTTTTCGAATAAGGAGTTTTTATTTTAGCGGGCTTTTTCGCCTTGATAGGCTTTAAGATCTTCTTTGCTTTTGGCTTTGTTTTCTTTTTTATTGCTTTTTTTACCGCCTTTTTAACAACCTTCTTTCTTACTTTCTTTACAGCTTTTTTTACGCGTTTTTTGAGTACTTTCTTTTTTGCTTTCCTAACCGTTTTCTTTACGCTTTTTTTCTTTGTTTTTCTTGCGGCTTTCTTTTTGCTCTTTTTGGCTTTTGCTTTCTTCATTTACTTCCTCCTTTTAATGCATTCGCACAACGTGCGCAGATTTCGGGAAATTCTTTATTTAAGCCTATGTCTTTTCTCCAGTTCCAGCACCGGATGCATTTAGCTCCGCTTGCTTTTTTCACCTCAACCTTAAACTCACCCTCTTTTGTCAAGACATCCGATACGATAAACACCTCTCTTAAGGTGTCAGTATCGTTAGAAAATAACTTATATTCGGCTTTGGGTAAATGCAGGCTGACCTCTGCTTCCAAAGAGCTTCCGATTTGACCCCCTTCGCGCATTTTCTCGATTTCTTTTAAGGCCTCATCGCGAAGCGAAAGGATTCTTTCCCAACGTTGCATCAACTCTTCATCAAATAATTGCGGCGAAAGATCCTCATCGATCGTATCAAGAAAGATTGAATCCTTCCTGCCCTTAAGGTTTTCCCATGTCTCATAAACCTCTTCAGCGGTAAACGATAATATGGGGGCAATCACTTTTAAAAGAACTTTTAAAATATAATAAAGAACATACTGGCAGGAGCGACGCTCCTTTGAATTAGAGGAAAGAGTATAAAGTCTGTCCTTTAAAATGTCAAGATAAAATGAACTGAGATCAAGGTTGCAAAAATTAAAGATTTTCTGAGCCGCACGATAAAAACTAAAATCCTCATAACAATTAATAACCTCATTTACAAATTGGGTGGTGCGCGAAAGCATGTAGCGATCTACCTCCACCAAAGCGCTGACGTCCATCGCGTGCTTTTCGATATCAAAATCATGGATGTTACCCATAATGAAACGGATCGTATTCCTTATTTTTCGATAAATATCAACCAGCTGTTTTATAATACCTTCTGAAATCTTTACGTCTTCACTGTAATCACTATAAGCAGCCCAGAGCCTTAAAATCTCAGCGCCATCTTTTTTTATAACCTCTTGGGGGGCAATGACATTGCCTAACGACTTAGACATTTTACGACCTTCCCCATCAACCGTAAAGCCATGAGTTAAAATGATTTTAAAAGGCGCGCGCCTCTCTTTCGCAACCGAGGGAATAAGCGATACCTGAAACCAACCCCGGTGTTGATCACTCCCTTCTAAATACATATCTGCTGGAAAATCAAGTGCGGGATTGTTCTTTAATACTGCCGCAAAGCTTACCCCGGACTCAAACCAGACATCAAGAATATCGTATTCTTTATCAAAATCTTTTGCGCCACACTTATCACAGCTAAACCCTGCGGGGATAAAATCATCGAGTTTATGCGTAAACCATGAATCAGAACCGCATTCACCAAAAACGCGAGCTACTTGCGCAATAATATCTTTATTTAAGATAACCTCGTTGCATTGTTTACACCTCAGGGCAGGAATCGGCACCCCCCAAAGTCTTTGGCGGGAAAGACACCAATCTGGCCGCAAAATTAACATCCCCCTCATTCGCTCTTTACCGCTTTGCGGGACCCAGCGCACTTTTTCAGCTTCAGCCAGTAATTTATCGCGCAAATCATTATAATCCACATTCATAAACCATTGAAAAGTCGCCCGGAAAATAATAGGGTTTTTGCAACGCCAACAATGTGGATAAGAATGCTGTATTTTTTCATGCTTGATAAGTAAAGTGTTTTCTCCTAAAGCTTTGATTACCGCTTCATTGGCTTGAACTATGTTTTTACCTTTAAATTTATCCGGCTCATCAAAAACACCCTTTTCATTAACCGGCATAATAGTCTCTAAGGGATATTTATGGGTAAGGGAGAAATCCTCTTGGCCGTGGCCAGGCGCAATATGAACACAGCCACTACCCTCTTCTTTAGAGACAAAATCAGCCAAAACAACTGTTGCGTTGCGCTCTAAGAAGGGGTGCTCAAGCGTTATTCCTTCAAGCTCTTTACCGGTTAAGGTCTTAAGAGTGGTTAATTTGGCCTGGAATTTATCTTGAAGGCGGTCAACAAAATCCTGCCCGATGAGAATGATTTTTCCTTTATAATCAACCAGGGCGTATTGATAATCAGGATGAACTGCCACTGCTACGTTTGAGATGAGTGTCCAGGGGGTGGTAGTCCAGATAAGAAAATATACGTCTTTTTTGCCAAAAAGCTCTTTTTCTTTCTTGGTCTTAAACAGAAGATAAATCGAATCAGATTCTTTATCCGCATATTCTACTTCTGCTTCAGCTAAAGCAGTTTCGCAAGTTGGGCACC
Source organism: Candidatus Omnitrophota bacterium (assembly GCA_020352775.1). Lineage (GTDB taxonomy): Bacteria > Omnitrophota > Gorgyraeia > Duberdicusellales > 4484-171. The sequence goes on along the minus strand of CP070684.1, from coordinate 529,720 downwards.
AATTTACTGGTTTTCGGCCGCGATACACATACCCTTCTCGAACCAGAAACTCAAGCAACTTTATTACCGTCTGTTCATATTTTGGATCCAGGGTAAGATAAGGATTATCCCAATCGCTAAATACACCCAGTTTCTTAAAATCCTCCTTCTGCAATTCCACATACTTTAAGGCAAATTCTTTTGCTTTTTTGCGAAAATCAACCACTTCAACTTCATGCTTACTGGATTCTAACTCCTTAAACAACTGGTGTTCCACTGGAAGCCCGTGACAATCCCAGCCCACAATAAACGGAACATTAAACCCCCTCAATGCTTTATATTTAAGGACGATGTCTTTAAGCAGTTTATTAAGGGCGGTGCCCACATGAATTAGTCCGTTAGCGTAAGGAGGGCCGTCATGAAGGATGAATTTATCATTGTCTTTTCGCTCTTTTCCTAAACGCTCATAAATCTGCATCTTCTCCCACTTAGAAAGCATGCGCGGTTCAAGCGCCGATAAATTAGCCTTCATGGGAAAATCGGTTTTCGGCAAATTAAGGGTGTCGCGGTAATTCATTTTTTAAAAACAACTAAACTTCCTAAATTCATTAAAGCGCTTTGAAATATCGGATTTACGTAGAGAAATAAGCCTACGTAGGCTAAAATCCTCCACAGCAAATGTTGCCATGATTTTGCCATACACCACTGCGCTCTTTAAATTCGCTAAATTATTTCCGCTACGGCTTGCCAGGTATCCCACCAACGCTCCACCAAAAGTATCTCCGGCTCCGGTAGGGTCTGAGATATCTTCCAGTAAAAATCCCGGTACGCAAATGACTCTATTATTTGTAAACATTATTGCTCCGTGTTCACCTTTTTTGATTACCAGTATTTTGGGTCCTAGCTTTAGTAATGCTTTAGCAGCCTTCATGATATTGGTTTGGCCGGAAAGCTGTCTAGCCTCTGATTCGTTAAGTAAAGACATATCTATCTTTTTAAGAAGCCTAACGAGGTGCTTGCGGGCATTACTTATCCAGTAGTTCATGGTATCACATATCACAAAGCGCGGACTCGATACCTGTTTTAGAACCGTTGCCTGCATTTGAGGATCGATATTGGCCAGAAATACATACTTACTCTTGGTATAGTCTTTAGGGAGGGTAGTGTTAAACTGCGATAAAACATTAATGTGTGTTGCTAAGGTCCTGGCATCGCTAAAATCCCAGCCGTATTCACCTTCCCAATGAAAGGTCTTACCCTTTTTTATGGTCAACCCTTGAGTATCTATTCCTTTGCGTTTAAAGAGTTGGATGTGAGCTTTGGGGAAATCTTTACCGACCGTAGCAACCAGATTAACCGGGGTAAAGAAACTGGCGCTTACTGAGGCATAACTGGCAGAACCACCTAGCGCTTGGTGGCATTTGCCGACCGGACTAGTTATTGTATCCAGGGCTACAGTTCCAGTGATTAAGACGCTCATCTTATGTGATGTATTTGCCGATGATAATATCGAGTTTTTGCTTTACTTTTTTAGGTATTGCAGGAGCTTGGGTGACAATTGCATATTTAAGAGCATTCTCGCAGGAGCAGCTACGCGCTTTACTGATTGCTGAAATCGCGCTCTTTATGACTTTTTTGGCATTATCTACATTTCTTCTTAGATTATCTAGAATAATATCTACCGAGACCGATTCTTCAGTTTGATGCCAGCAATCATAATCAGTGACTGCAGCCAGACTACTATAGCAAATCTCAGCCTCGCGTGCAAGGCGAGCTTCCGCCATATTGGTCATCCCAATAATATCCAGGCCCCAGCTTCGGTAGAGATTGGACTCTGCCAGAGTAGAAAATTGAGGCCCTTCCATATTAAGATAAGTACCACCGTAATGAACTGTTACTCCCACACCTTCTGCGGCCTTTTGTACCACTTTTGCCAATTCTGTGCATATAGGCTGGGCAAAGCCGATATGAGCTACGATGCCTTCATCAAAAAAAGTATGGGCCCGCGCCTGATTGGTGCGATCCACAAACTGGGTCGGTATTACAAAATCTAAAGGCTTAAGCTCTTCCTTCAAAGACCCGCAGGCAGAAACAGAAATTATCCAGCCTACGTTCAACTTCTTCATGCCATAAATGTTTGCACGATAGTTTATGCGTGAGGGGCTTATGCTATGGGCTTTACCGTGCCGGGGTAAAAATACAACTTCTCTTCCATCTAGCTCCACAAGGATAAACTTATCTGAAGGATCACCAAAAGGGGTATTAAGCGAGATTTCTTTTTTAACCTTTACGCCTTCTAGCTGATACAAGCCGCTTCCACCAATAATCCCAATTCTTTCCATGGGTTACCTCCTCTAGACAAACAGGCGAGAAATTTCCCGGGCGCGTCGATAGGCAGCATCGATACCTTTATAGATAATTCCGCCCAGATTGGCATTATTAAAAACATCAAGGGCTGCGTCAGTAGTTCCACGGGGCGAAGCCACTTCCTGGACTAAAAGATGAAAATCCTTCTGAGAACTCGCGGCTAGCTTGGTAGCCCCCTTAAAGACCTGAAGCACCATCTCTTGTGCTTGTTCGCGGTTTAATCCTAACTTTATCGCGGACCGATATATATAATCCATAAAATAAAAAATATAGCCAGGGCCGCTACCGCTTATTGCAGTAACCATGTCTAAAAGATCTTCTTTAATTTCAATTACTTCCCCTACCAAAGAAAAAATCCTCTTTCCCACACCTGAATCTTTTTTCTTACAAAATCTGCCACAGGCCATAAAAGAAACAGATTCTTTTACTTTTGCAGCCAAGTTAGGCATTATACGCAGTAGGCGAATATTATTAACGTATTTTTCGTATAATCTTGCGGGGATTCCAGCGACAATGGTAATCAATAAGTTCCCTTTTCTTTTTAAATAATCTTTATTTGTTTGCAAGAACTGACGGGTATCTTGGGGTTTTACGGCGAGAATTACTATCTCAACACTCTCAATCAGCTCTTTGGCGCTGGAAGCAACCTTAAAGCCTTTAAGATCCTTTATCTTTTTCTTATCTTTTTCATAGATAAAGAGTTGCCACCCTTTGGCCTTAAGGGCAAACCCGATGGCGCTACCCATATTTCCGAACCCGATAATGCCGATTTTATCTTTTTTTGCCATGAGGCCATAAATTATCACAAAACATTAAGAAAGTCAATGATTATTCAGTTAAAACTGGCGGGACTTAAACGTGATTTTATTATTTTTTAGGGGATAATTGCAAAAGCTTATTGGCCAAACCAACAAAATCCGAAACAGAAAGATTCTGGGGGCGAGATTCTGGACTTATACCTAATGAGCTAAGAAACATACGCTTATCTTTTAAGGCTGGCAGGGAGTTTGTGATTTTTTTACGGCGGTTCATGAATGCTTTGCGCATAAGATTAAAAAGGAAATCTTCATTTTTAGCCAAAAAGGGGAGTTTTTCGTAGAAATCTATCTTCACAAATGAAGAATCCACTTTAGGCTTAGGCAAAAATGCCCCAGCCGGAATATCAAATAATTTCATCACGCTTGCGTAATATTGCAAATAACAACTTAAAAAACTAAAGGCCTTGGTTGAAGCCGAAGCGCTAAGTTTATCGGCAAATTCTTTCTGAAGAGTAAGATATACGCGCTTAATTTTTTTTCTGTTTTCAATAAGGTAATGTATTAAGCGGTTGCTTATATGATAAGGAATATTTCCAAAAACAACTACTTTTTTCTTAAACTTAGAAAGTGAAAACTTCAAAACATCAGCTCGTATAATCTCAACAATGGGGTGTCCTTTGTAGCGCTGGTTAAGGAGTTTATAAAAGCGCGGGTCATATTCAATACAAAGAAGTTTTTTAGCTTTTTTAATAAGCTTTGCGGTCATGATGCCGCTGCCGGGACCGATTTCAACTACCACTTCCCCTTCAATTTCAAGAGCATCGATAATTTTTCCAACATATTTTTTATCATGTAAAAATATTTGGCCGAAAGATTTTGAAAGCTTCATCTTTTTAACTTATACCTGTAATTTTAAGGCTAGCCTGATAGCAGCAACCATTGAGGATGAAAAAGGTTTTTTGCCTGCCTTCATCACATCAAATGCTACGCCATGGGCAGGCGATGTGCGAATAATCGGAAGACCCAGGGTGAGATTCACCCCTTCTTTTATCGAAAGAAGCTTAAACGGTATCATAGCCTGGTCATGATAGAAGCAAACAAGACAGTCATATTTTTTTAGGTTTTGCTCGATAAAAATCGTATCTGCTGGAAATGGACCAAAGATTTTGGCATTCACCCTCTTAAGGGTATCAAGCATTATGCGTTCCTCTTTCTCAAGATGAGTGTTTATTCCGGCATGGGGATTTATTGATACTAGTGCGATTTTTGGATTTTTAATCTTAAACATTTTAAGAAGTGAACTATGCACTAGATTTAAGGTTTTAATTATATTTTTAGTTTGTATTGAAGCACAAACTTTTCGTAAAGGAATGTGGCGCGTCCCAAGGACTACTTTTAATTCAGGAGAGACCATCATCATTTCAAAGTTCTTTACGCCAAAATAATCGGCTAAATATTCAGTATGGCCGCTAAATCCTGAAACGACCTTCTGTATTGCTTCTTTGGATACCGGGGCAGTAACCAGTCGCTTTATTTTTTCCTTTTTAAGAGTTTTTAGGCCGGTACGCAAATAATTTAAAGCAGCCTGACCGCAAAGGCGGGATGGATATCCGGATTTAATTTTGTCCACATAAGGACTATTTGCACCGATAAGGCAAAATCTTTTTTTTATCCTTGTATAAATGGGAAATCTTTTTAGAATTCGTTCATCCCCCACCACGAAAAAATCCGCGTTAGCGTCTTTTAGGCTATTCAAAGCATCTAATGTGATAAGAGGACCGCAACCGGCAGGGTCACCTGTAGTGATAACGATTTTTTTTACAGCCATTTGTTAATAGACTTTTATTATTGCGGCCTCTCTTAATTTCTCAACCCATTCGCTATATCTTTTTTTAAATTTTTCACTTTCTAATATTACTTTTATTTCTTCTTTTGCCTCGCGTAGCGAGACGGATCTGGGAGGGGTGATTTTATCTAAATAAATAAGATGTATTGTCTCATCTATGTCTTTTACAATGTATTTACCTTCTTTTATTTCCAGAACTGCTTCTGCCAGTTCTTTGCGCAGCTGATTTTGGTACAACTCTAAGTCCATGAAAAGATCAGGCCAGGTTTCTTTTGCACCTTGAATTCCGTCTCTTTTGACTACGTTCATCAATTTGTTGAAATCCTTATCGTCTGTTAATTTAGCAATCCAAAGTGAGTATTTTGGAGGGAAAGTAAATTCGTCTTTATGTTCCTTGTGATAACGACTTATTTCTTGGGGGGATACGCGCAGTTCTCTCTTTACGTATCTATCTATCGCCTCCTGCAAAAGATACTGCTCTTTAAGTTTCTCTCTCATGTAAGGAAGATTAAGCCCTTCGGTAATAAGGGAAAACTCAAATGCTTCGCGGGAAGGATAGGTTAATATCATTTGATTGACCTTGCTCTCGACCCAGGTCGGCGGAACTTCGATTTTATCTTGTCGAGCCACATCAAGAATAAGCTTGTCTTCAATGAGCCGTTGCAAAATCTCCGCGCGGAATTCCTCAGAATCGAGCTTTGCATCCATCTTATCCTGGGAAAGACGACGAGACAACGCTCTGATATGATTATCAAGGTCTTTAGAGGTTATCACCTCATTATTGACCTTGGCAGCAATCTTGGTGATTTCTTCGCCACTTACTGCAAATGTAATAGCCGATAACACCGTGATTATTAAGAGTTTGCGCATCCTAACCTCCCATATCTATCTTGAAAGCCTGGCGCAGATATTCTATCTCTTTTTTAAGAAGACGACAATACATGTCAAAACCAACCATATACACAAATCCATGCTGCTCATGACCTAAAATATTACCAGCTTCGCGCAATTCCAAATCACTCATTGCCACCTCAAACCCTGCCCCCAGATGTGAAAACTCCTGAATCAGCTCTAAGCGCTTTTTTGCTTCGCTATTTCAATTGTTTTATCTATATATCAGCGTCTACCATCGCGATTCCATCTGCCCGCTTAATGCTTTCGAAACAATCACCAAGATTTAATTCTTCGCGCTTTGTTATTACTAGGGCTGTACCGGTATCTTTTTATCATTTTTTATTCCTATATTATCTACTTCACTTTATATAAAACCAATTCTTTTTCGGGATCTTCTCCAAAAACTCGAATAAACGCACCATTTCTATCCTCCAGCCACGAAACAACTCTTTTTCTCATTTCTTCTCTCTCTTTTTCGACCACAAGGGGACCCGCCCCCACAAAAGACACATTATGACTATTTAAAAAATTCAACCATTCAGACAAACTTTCTGTTTTTCTATCCACGTGTAATACTTTCCTATCAAGATTTTTTCCATACAATAGATATGGGCGATGTGAAAAAATGGTACCGATAGCTCGGTTCTTATCAGTATATAATTCGATAAATTCTAAAATTCCACCGTAAGCATCTTTTCTTTGAACATTTCTCACCTCTCGCGCAATATAGGAGAAAGTTATACCACAAAAGAAAAAAAGAAATACAAATAATAATATTGGTTTAGATAATCTGTGCAAACTCAAATTTGCTTTCAAAACAATATCAATCTTTTTTCTCCACCAAAAAAGCAATGCAGTTACTAAAGCAAATAATATTAAAAATATAATGGATTCACCTACGGCTTGATTTAATCCCCTCCCCCTTAAAACATCTTTAAACGCAACCCTCTGCCATAAGTTTGTATATGCAATCTCAAAAATACCAAATACTATAACAGTCATTGTGATAATTTTATTATTTACCTTTAGATTGTCTAGGCTTATTGCTGCTGCAACGCCCAAAATTCCCAACAAAGGAAAACAAAGTCTTAACTCCTGACCTATCCACCCCGCTGGTCCTAATGTAGTACCAGGACCACCGCTCCACGGTATATGCCAGTATATTAAACCAATGCTTAAAAAAAGAAGCAGTAGCGTTGGATGCAATAATTTTTTTTCCAAAGACTGATTTCGAGAAAAAACTAAGCTTTTTATAAAAGAAACCATAAAAACTAAACTCATTATAAAAAAAGGTAGCTGAAAATTCTTACCTACACCCGTAAACAGCATTACCCAATCAGAAAACTCCAAAGGGTTAAAAAGATTTGCAAGTGAGGTCGCTTTTAGAGTCGCAAGGCTTCTTGTGCCAGCAAACAACACAAAATTACCTAGCTTTATCTCATATATTCCTAAAGGATTACCATATTTGATTAAATTTAGAACATACCAGAATCCTGCCATAAAAAAGGAACAAAAGAGAACTATCATAAAAAAAATAATGACCGATTTTTTTAATTCATTTCTATACCGCACTGTAGTTTGGCGCCTAATTATTCTTTGAAAAACAGCAATGCAAAGAATAAATCCAAGCAACGCACCATACAACAACCCAGTTGTTTTTGTGCCTAGAAGCATTGCCAGGCATACAATGAATAATGCAAGCTGAACGTAAGAGCCTCCTTTGCTGTATAGATATATAAAATATAAACTGGCCATAAAAAGTGCCGCAAAGTAAATATCAACCTGTGCCCCACCAAGGGTTTCTATCATTCGAGGGGTAAACAATACAAAAATACTTGATGCCAAAGCATAAATTTTTTTTGCCCCTATCTCGATAGCTAGACAAAAGACAGAAAGAGCTAATAAAAACCAGGATATTAAATTTGGAAAAGCTGCAAACAAATCTTCTCCAAATGGCATCAGAAATAGAGTGCTTATCAATTCAAAATTGCCCGGGAAGGTACGTGGTCCGAATCTGACGAAACTCGTTTGGTACCACTCCACCATGGCTGGAAGATGATAGGCTAAGCTATCATATTCAATAATCGGTGCAGCAATAATTCGCCACAAAAAAGTAGTGCATATTGCAAAAAATGAAGCTAAAATTAATAGTTCGCTACTATTTAAAGAAGATATTACTTTCGCTATGTCTCTTACGAAAAATCTAGGTTTAAACTGCTCTGTTGACTTATAGCATTTAATGCCCAAGAGAAAGATAACAAACTGGAACACAACCACGCTAATAAGATTAAGAAAACCAATAACCCCAAATACAAGCGCCATAATTGTTTGTATTACAAACCAGCTTATCAATAGTACTAATATATTATGGGCAAAACTATATTTTTTCGTCTCATAATTATCCAAATTGATAAAAAATAAAGAAAAAGGCACTGGACCCATTAGAACTATAGCAAAAACTGTCATTTGCCAAAAATGTTTTAGTATCCCAATATTCATAGCTAAATATGATTCCTTTTTTTAACGGCTATTACAGACATTGAATTGGGTTTTCTTGGCTTCAATCATTTTATTACTCTTTGCCATAATAATACTAAGATTGCAAAAATAAAATCTTTCGCTTTTATTTTCTTGCCTTCTTTTGCGGATCGGCCATGATAAGATATTGGCATCTCTTTAATCTCTATTTTTCTTTTCGCAAGCAATGCTGTTATTTCGGGCTCAAACGTAAACCTATTGGCTTTCAGTTTTAAATCTTTAGCAATATCTGCCCTAATTGCCTTGTAACATGTTTCCATATCAGTTAGTTTGATCTTAAAAAGAAAATTTGTGAAAGATGTTAAAATCTTATTGGCAACCCAATTAGGAAAGGCCATTTCTTTGGGACGAACTTTATTTAAAAATCTGCTTCCATATACAACCGCTGCTTTACCCTCTATAATGGGGCTAATCAATCTTGGTATTTCACGAGGATCATATTCTGTGTCGGCATCTTGAACAATGATAATATCACCGCTTGCCCTTCTAATTCCCTTTCTAACAGAAAAACCTTTTCCACGATTAATTCTGTTTTTAAAAAGCCTGACATTACCGCTCTTTGCTTTGCTTTTCAGTCTAATCAATAATTCTTTCTCATATGTCCTATCGATAGATGCATCATCGACAATAATAATTTCATACTCAATAAGATATTTAGCTGATCGAACATAGTCAATAAGATGCTTTATGGTAGTCTGTTCGTTGTAGGTAGGAATAATAATAGATAATTTCATGTTTTAACAAATATTGCGTAAGCTGCGGTGTTACTTTTCGCTCTCGACCAATAAAAGGGTAGCCATCAAAACCTTTCGCATCTCAACCCCCCATATCTATCTTAAATGCTTGGCGCAGATATTCTATCTCTTTTTTAAGAAGACGGCAATACATATCAAAACCAACCATATACACAAATCCATG
>CP070684.1:490639-520320 GCA_020352775.1 Candidatus Omnitrophota bacterium | reverse complement strand
CCCAGCAGGAATTTGGTGAAGCAAGGGGATTATTACAAGGGGCGATCGAGATCTATGAAGGGGTTATTGATGGCAACAAAGAAGAGGATGATGAAGAAACCGTAGGCTATCAAAATGCCAAGGTAGCAAGAGAAAATATGTCAGTGGCACGCAGGCTGTTATTAAACAAAGGCGGAATTGATTTAAATATCAATAAAATAGAGATAGAAGGCGAAGGTCTATATTTACCTGACTTTCGCATTCCATTTGATACTGAAAATTTTGGAGGGTTTACCTTCCGCATAACCTCGATTGAGCGGGTCCAAGACTGGGCAAGCACAGAGGTTGTGGTGGAAGGCCCGCAAACCTAACCCCTTAAACCTCCTTTCATAAAGGTTGCCCCTGTTCGTGGCACAGGGGTGATCTTTACCTCTATTTTTTAAGATTCTTTCCTTCACATTTCATTTAATTTATGTAAAATAACCCCATGGCTAAAGAGGGCTTTAAGTCCGGGTTTGTAGCAGTTTTGGGTAGGCCTAATGTAGGCAAGTCTACTCTTATCAATGCTTTACTTGATAGTAAAATAAGTATTGTCTCAACTGCTCCCCAAACTACCCGCCATCAAATAAGAGGGATTTTAAATTTAAAAGATGCTCAGATTGTATTTGTTGATACTCCGGGAATTCACTCTTTTAGAGATAGGTTAGCAACCCATCTTAATACTATTGCCAAGAAATCCCTTGAAGGCTGTGATTTAATTCTTTATGTGGTGGATGTATCAAGAAGAGTAGGCCAGGAAGAAGCACAGATTATGGATATCTTGGCCTCCCAGAAAGTAAAGATTATTATGGCCATGAATAAAATGGATTTAGGAGTGGGTTATTTAAATGCATATGTTGATTTCTGGAAAGCTAAGCTAAAAGAGAAAAAAAGAAGAAAAGACCCTTTAGTGTATTTTCTCCCCCTTTCAGCAAAGACAAAAAAGAACACTAATGAATTAAAGAACGCTTTGGTAGAGAATCTTCCTAGTGAACACCCCTTTTATGATACTCAGACTCTTACTGATTTTCCGATAAAGTTTAGGGTGGCTGATATTGTACGGGAGAAGCTCTATGGGTTTCTAACTAAGGAATTGCCCCATTCTATTGCAGTAGAGGTAGAGGAGATTGAGGAGCGAAAAACCCTTAAAAAAGAGGCGCTTATATATATTAAGGTAAATATATATATAAATAGGACCTCCCAGAAGATGATTGTTATCGGTAAAGGAGGTCATGTCTTAAAGGAAGTAGGCAGGGCATCCCGGCTTGATATTGAAGAAATATATAAGAAAAAGGTGTTTTTGGAGATAAAAGTAAAGGTATTAAAGGATTGGCAGGAGAAGCCCCGTATTTTAAAAGAATTAGGGTATTGGTGGGCTTGATTTTAGGAGGAGATGATGGATATTTTAGAACCAATAAAACAAAGAAGGTCAATACGCAAATTCAAAAAAGATTCAATCCCAACTGAAGTAATTGATAAGATTTTAGAGGCAGGGAGCTGGGCGCCATCAGGCTTAAATAATCAGCCCTGGAGATTTATGGTCCTAGAGGCTAATGAGAAAGACGCTATTGCTCAGTTTACTAAATACAGCTCAATCATAAAAGCAGCCGATAAAATTATTCTTGTTTTTATGGATAAGGATGCCTCCTATAGTTATGAGAAAGATTTAATGGCAATCGGCGCCTGTATCCAGAACATGTTGTTATATGCTCATAAGCAGGGAATTGGTAGCTGCTGGCTGGGCGAGATACTTAATCAGCGAAAAGAAGTACAAAAGCATTTAGGAATTCTTGAGAATCTTGAGTTGGAAGCAGTGATTGCCCTGGGTTACCCAGCAGAAAAAGGCGAAAAAGGAGAACGTCTGGCATTAAATAAATTAATGATCAAATGATTGAAACTGTTGCGCAAAAAACATGTAAGCATTTTGGCGAATGCGGTGGCTGTAGTTTTCAGGATTCCCCTTATCCTGAACAGCTGAAGAATAAGGAAGAAAAAATCAGGGGATTAATGTCACAATATGACATTAAGGCACAATTAAAGCCGATTAACTTTTTCCCAGAGTGGTTTTATCGCAACAAAATGGAATACACCTTTGGGGAGAAAGAAGGGATTGTGTGCGGTCTGCATAATAAGAATTTTAAGCGTCAGGTTTTGGATTTAGAAGAATGTCTTATTTTCTCACCCGATACCGGAGCAATTTTAAAAGCAGTAAGAAAATTTAGTAAAAAGCACAATTATCCTGTTTACAATAGGTCCACCCACGAAGGTTTTTTAAGAAACCTTATTGTGCGCCAGACTAAATTTACCAATGAGCTTATGGTGGCAATTATTACCACCAGTACAAGCCCCTTACAGAAAGAAGACTTAGTAAATGCATTAACTTCTTTAAATCTTAACTCCTCCCTAAAGTCTATTTACTGGATTATAAATGATGCCTTATCAGATGCAGTTGTATTTCAAAAAAAAGAGCTTATTTATGGAGAGGAGTTTATTAAAGAAAAATTGGATGGGTTGAATTTTAATATTGGGATTGACACTTTCTTTCAAGTAAACCCTGTAGGAATAGAGAGACTTTATACTAAAATCCGTGATTATCTAAAACTTGATAAAAAGGAGCGGGTGCTTGATTTATATTGTGGGGTAGGCTCAATTGGAATATTCTTGGCGTCTTGTGCTAAATTTATCTGGGGAGTAGATATCGGTAAGGAAATAATTGATGCTGCCTCCCAGAATGCAAAAAATAACAACATTGAAAATATCTCATTTTTTGCCGCTGACACCAGAAGATTCTTAAATACCCAAGGTGCCTTTTATAAAGGAATTGATGTAGTAGTAATTAATCCTCCCCGCCCTGGGCTTTCTAAGAAAGTATTAAGGGGGGTGTTGAGACTTTCGCCCAAGCGCATTGTTTATTCATCCTGCAACCCTGATTCATGCTTAAGAGACCTTAAAGAATTAAAAGATAGCTATGAGATTAGATTCATTGAACCATTTGATTTTTTCCCGCACACCCGTCATGTTGAAATACTAACTCTCCTTGAAAGAAAATAGAGGAGGTAATTATGGATAGCTCAACCCCAAGAAGTAAGTTAAGTATCTGGATGCAGGCAATACGCCCCTTTTCATTTACTGCTTCACTTGTTCCAGTGTCAGTGGGTGCAATCATAGGTTTGTGTGATCCGGTCACTATAAGATGGGAATTATTTCCATTGGTAGTGATTTGCTCTTTGTTGCTGCATGCGGGCACAAATCTACTCAATGATTATTCTGATTTTGAGAAAGGAGTTGATAAAGAAGATACTTACGGCTCAAGCAGGGTTTTGGTTGAAGGATTACTTGAATCTCACCAAGTACTTAAAGGTTCAATTGCTCTTTTAGCTTTGGGATTTTTGCTGGCATTGATTCTTGTTGCAATCCGGGGTATCCCAATGCTTGTTTTAAGCTTAATCGGTCTTCTGGGCGGCTATCTATATAGTGGTAAACCCTTTGCTTATAAATATAAAGCATTGGGAGATGTTATGGTATTTATTCTCATGGGCCCGCTTATGGTAATTGGTTCTTATTTTGCGCTCACCGGAGATTTTTTTGCACGTGTTTTCTATGTATCGCTTCCGATAGGCTTTTTGGTAACTGCGATTTTACATGGTAATAATTTACGCGATATCACCTATGATAAAAGAGCTCACGTTAAAACTCTGGCTGGTATTTTGGGTTATGCTAAGGCAAAGATGCTTTATCGGGCACTTATCAGCGTAGCCTATTTAGTTGTGGTTTTACTGGTTATAATGAGAGTGGTATCAAGTTGGTCCTTGACAGTGTTTTTAACTTTACCACTTGCTTTAAAGAATATAAAAAGTGTAAACAATAGTAAGCCCAATGAGCCGCAAAGTCTGGCCCTTATTGATATTGAGACTGCCCAGCTTCATTTTCTTTTTGGGCTTCTTTTGATCCTTTCATTTTTTGTTTCCTGCGGGATTGCTTGAAAAGCTATTTGTGTTAGTAAAAACAGTGTGCTATTATGGCTCCAATGCTTAGCAAATTAAAAAACAGAGTTGAGAAAGAACTAAAGAGCTTCATTACCCATATCGATAAGACCTACGCCCTAAAAAAGACCTCACCCTTATTATTCGATGCCATAAAAGATTTTGTCTTAAGGAAGGGAAAAAGAATCCGGCCGATACTTTTTCTGGTGGGGTATCTGGGTTTTAAGAAAAAAGAAACAGAAAATCTCTATACCAGTGCTTTGTCGATAGAATTACTGCATGATTTTATGCTGGTGCATGATGACATCATTGATAAATCAGACACAAGAAGAGGAGAGCCCTCGATGCACAAAATGATGGATTCTTATCTTGCCAGGTATAAAGATCTTAAATTCAACGGTCAGGATTTAAGTATTGTTATCGGTGATGTAATGTATGCGATGGCAATCCATGCTTTTTTATCCGTAAAGGAAGAGCCAAAGCGCAAAGAAAAGTCATTAAGAAAGCTCATTGAGGCTGCGGTTCATACTGGCTGCGGAGAGCTAATTGAATTACTATCGGGCTTAAAAGACATAAAGAATATCACCAAAGATGATATTTACAAGATATACGACCTTAAAACAGCTTCTTATACTTTTTCTACGCCTTTAGCTGCAGGAGCAGTGCTGGGTGGTGCAAAAGACAGCGAAGCCAAAAGGCTTTTTGATTTTGGTATATATCTGGGCCGCGCCTTTCAGGTAAAGGATGATATTCTGGGAATGTTTGGAGATGAGAAAAAAATCGGCAAATCGTGCCTAACTGATCTGCAGGAAGCAAAAAAGACAATCCTTGTTTGGTACGCATATAAGGAGTCATCAGAAGAAATAAAATCCATAATAAGAAATATAATGGATAAAGAAGAAGTAGACCGCAATGACTTAGATAAAATACGTAAAATAGTAATTGATTGCGGTGCCCTAGATTATGCCAAGAAAGAAATAGCCGGCTTTATAAAGAAAGCACAAAATCTGCTTAGACCTTCTTCAATAAACAAGCCTTATAAAGACTTTCTTAAGAGTTATTCTGAAGAGATTCTGGGGGTATAGGCGAGTTATTCGTCCGGTGAGCGCACGCAGAGAAATTTGCAGGCTCCGCTTGTAATATCTTTTAGTAATTCGTTCTGGGGGTCTAATTGTTTTACCTTTGCCATAAAGGCTTCATGGGTCTTAAGGTCTCCCTTCATTTTATAAGCCTGGCCAAGCCGTACATAAGCATTGGGAAAAAGAGGGTCTACGCTAACGGCCCTTTCTAAATACTCTATTGCTTTATCAAGATCGCCACCTATAATATGGGGGGCAATAAGATAAAAAGATCCGATTCCCATCAATACCGCAATTGCATTGGGCTGAAGGCGTTCGGCCTTTTTTAAAAGAGGAAGCACTCCCAATCCATGCATCATTTTTGCTAATGGCCCGCCATAATGAGCAATCATTCCTTTTGCTCCGGCCACCAAGGTAATTGCCCTAACATAATTGCTTAAGTCTACGGAATCTTTTTTTTGTTTCATTACCCTGTAGGCGCTTTTAAGGGATGGCACAAATTGCATACTCATGTATTGCACAAAGGCAAGCGTAATATAAGCCGGCCAGAATTTTGGATCTTTTTTAATGATTTCTTTGAGTAATTTCTCACTTTTCTTAGTATGATGCATGCGCTGCATAACTTCTGCTACGCCCCATTTGGCACCGATAAAATCAGTTTTTTGTTCTAAAATATTCTGAAATACCCCCATTGCTGATTTGTCTTTGTGTTCGTTAAGATAAGTAAGACCTAGCACATAGAGGTCTTCTAAGGAACCGGGATTTTGATTTACCAGCCTAATCGCTTGGCTTGATGAGATCGAATCTGCTTTTTCATGAAGTGCTTTCCAGTCTGTGGCATAACAGGGAAGGGTGAGAGAAAGGATTAATAAAAAATAAATAATTTTGAATCCAAACTTCATAGAATCATTTTATATCAAGATAATTCTTTTTCAATTCTTTTTAAAAAAAAGATGAGCCGTCACAGTTCTTTGTGTTAAGTTCTTGTAATCCTTCTCGGCAGCTTGAAAAATCAAGCCCTTTATTCAGAGCCGCTTGTTTTACTTTTTCGATTAATTCTTTTCTCAAATTTTTAGGTAAATAAATGTATTGGCCCAATTTTTCACCCTGTTTTAAATAGAGATCTTCCCAGAGTTCTTTATATTCGCTAAAGGCCTTGGTCATTCGTTTGAAGTTATCGGGTTTTACTTTATAAGTGGAGGTGATTACCTGTTTTGCTCCCGCTTCTTTTATCGCCCCAACTACTTCAGTAATTTCTTCGGTGTTTAAGGGATAGATTAAAGGGTCAAAGCGGCAAACTACTGGGACATGTTTTGAGAGGGCTTGCATTGCTTTTAAGCGTTGGTGGGGAGAGGAGGCTGCGGGTTCTAGCTTTTTAGCTAATTCTTTTTTTAGGGTAGTTAGAGTAAAACTTACCACAACGTTTCTGCATTCTTTAATACGGTCGATATCCCTTAAGATAAGCACAGAGCGGGTTACAAAGAGCAATTTCAAATCATAATCCTTTAAGATTTCAAGCATTCCTTGGGTAAGTTTATATTTTTTTTCTAAAGGCAGGTAGGGGTCAGAGGAGTTAGAGATAGTGATAATGGAGCCTTTGGGAACTTTGGGGATTTCTTTTTTAAGGAGGTCTAAAAAGTCTTTTTTGGGCCGGGGACTAAAAAACTTAATTATATAGGAAGAGGCATAGCAGTAAAGACAGCCATGACCGCAGCCAGCATAGGCAGAAAGGCTATGTTTTTGGGGGCATGTGCACAGCTTGCCCTTCCAGGGGTCAAAGGGGGTGATTAAGCTCATGGGGGTATTGTAAATAGCTCTAAAAAGAAGTCAATTTAAATATTGATTCATGATATAGCTTGATGTATATTAAGGTTCAGGTATTTAAAAGATAAAGAGGGGCTGGCGTGATTAGAGAGATAAAATTTAAAGGAAGTCCTCTTGGGCTGGTGGGTAGAGCAGTAAAAGAAGGCGGGCAAGCGCCGACTTTTAGATTAACCACCAATGAATTAAAAGAAATTAGTCTTTCTGATTTTGAAGGGAAAATCAAAATAATCACTTCTTTTCCATCCCTTGATACTTCGGTATGCGATTTGCAGGTAAAAGAGTTTAACAAAAGAGCCTTGAGCTTTTCGGATGAAGTTGTGGTTGTAGGCATAAGTAAAGATTTACCTTTTGCACAAAAGCGTTTCTGTGATGCCAATGATATTAATAATATCAAGATTCTCTCGGACTATAAATATTCTTCTTTCGGTATTAACTACGGAGTGCTTATAAAAGAGCTTAATCTTTTGGCGCGCGCAATACTCATTGTGGATAAGAATAATGTTTTGCGCTATATCCAAGTTGTAGAAGAGCTGACCAATGCCCCTGATTATGACGGTGCACTCAATAAGCTTTCAGAGGTAATTAGTAATCCTTCCTTTTCATTGAAAGAGGAGTCGCCTTCCCATTGTGTTCCTTGTGAAGGGGGAACCCCGCCTTTGCCTAAAGAAGAGATCGATAAATTAATTGCGCAGTATCGTGGCTGGGAAGTGGTTGAAGATAAAAAAATAAGAAAGGCATTCAAATTCAAGGATTTCCTCGAAGCAAAATACTTTTTGGATTTAGTTTCTGTTATCGCCCAGGAACAAGGCCATCACCCTAGCGTCACACTTAGCTGGGGTAAGGTTAGCTGCACTCTTACTACTCATGCTGCCGGTGGCTTAACGGAAAATGACTTCATCATGGCGCGATTGATTGATGAATTAAATGCATAATTGGAGGTAAGAATGAAAGTAGCGGTTTTAGTGGAAGACCATTATCAGGTACTAGAGGTGTGGTATCCTTATTTGCGCTTGTGCGAAGCAGGGATAAAGACAGTTTTAGTAGGAACTGGTAAAAAAGACTATAATAGTAAAGAAGGATATCCTGCCCAGGAAGAGCTTTCAATAGCTAAAGCTAAAGCAAGCAGTTTTGATGGAGTAGTTATTCCCGGAGGCTGGGCCCCGGATATATTGAGAAGATATAAAGATATAAATAAGTTTGTTAAGGAGTTATATAAAAATAGAAAGTTAGTTGCGGCTATTTGTCACGGGGGCTGGGTATTGGTTTCAGCGGATGTAGTAAGGGGTAAGCGTGCCACGGCATTTTCTGCAATTAAAGATGATATGGTAAATGCCGGAGCAAAATTTGTTGATCAAGAGGTGGTGGTGGACGGGAATCTAATTACGTCCCGTAACCCGTATGATTTGCCTGCATTTTGCAGAGAAATTATAAAATTCTTAAGGGGGTAGCATGAAAATTGAATTAAAACATGGCCAGTTTGTAATCACTGATTTTAATGAGTTTGAGGCTTATCGCATCGCATCAAAAATAGAGAAAGACGGGATGCGGTTTTACTCTAAACTCTTTGAGTGTGCCAAAGACGCAGCCACCAAAAAGGCTTTGGAGTTTCTTATTGTGGAAGAGAAAAAGCATCTTAATTTTTTTGAGGATTGTATTGATAAGCTTCGCCAAGTTAAGGAAGATACAACCGAAGAAAGCGATTTGTTAACCACCATGGATTTTGGTATTTTTGAGCCCTATCAAAATATGGTTGAGGCATGCAAAATAGTTGATGATAAAAAGAAAGCATTTAATTTGGGGATTTTGGTAGAGGAGCGTTCAGTAAGTTTTTATGAAACCTGTAAAAAGCATGTCAGCTCTAGCGAGACAAAAGAGGCCCTTGATAATATCATCGCAGATGAAAAGCAACACAAGAAGGAATTAGAGAAAATGTTGCAAGGGGTCTAAGCCCAGATAGCTTAAAATATATTTTAAATTTCAATGTAAAATTTATGATAGAATTGTTGCTTCTTTTAAGAAAAACTAGATAAAAGGAGGGGCAATGAAGTACAAATGTATGGTTTGTGAGTATATTTATGATCCGCAAGTAGGAGATGCCGGTTCAGGAGTAGCGCCTGGTACTGCGTTTGAGGATTTACCGGATGACTGGGTGTGTCCGGTTTGTGGGGTGGATAAGAGTCAATTTGAACCAGTAGCACAAGAATAAAAAAAGGAGGCGAAGATGGGCACAAAGGGAAGAGAAATCATTGGAGTTGATGTAAAGGAGTTGTTGAAACTACTTAACAAGGCTTTTGCTGATGAGTGGCTGGCATATTACCAATATTGGACTGGCGCAAAAGTAGCTAAAGGATTGATGAGAGAGCCGGTAGTGGCAGAGCTAGAACAGCATGCCCAAGATGAATTAAAACATGCTGGTATGCTTACTGCAAGAATGATTCAGCTGGGAGGAGCGCCTTTGCTTGAGCCGCAAGATTGGTATAAAGAGACCAATTGTGGTTATGATAAACCAGTGGATCCTAACACCAAGAAATTGCTGGAACAGAATATAAAGGGCGAACAATGTGCGATAGAGGTTTATAAAAAGTTAGCTGAGTTCGTAAAAGATAAAGACTCTATAACCTACAACATGGCGCTTGAAATCTTAGCGGATGAAATAGAGCACGAGGAAGATTTAGAAGCTATCGTAGATGATATGGGTTTGGTGTGTAAATAATCTTTAAAGAAAGAAGTGAAGAGAAATCAATCAAATAAAGAGCTATCTGTTAGCTAAGGAGGATAGATGCCAGAGCAATTTCACCCCCAAGAGATAGTAAAAATCGCCATTAAAATCGAGGAGAAAGGTAAAAAGCTTTATGGTAGTTTTGAGGAAAAAGCCACCGACCCAAAACTAAAAGAGATGTGGTGCTATCTTAAAGATCAGGAGGAAGAGCATCGTAAGACTTTTGCCCGAATGCTTGAGCACATCTCAGATTATATTGTCTATGAATTTAGTCCCGGTGAATACGATGCTTATTTAGCAGGGATTGCCTCAGAACAAGTTTTTACTCCTGAGCTTATAGAGGAGAAAACCAAGCAAGGCTTTAGTTCTGATATTGAGGCGGTGGATTTTGGAATTCGCATTGAGAAAGATTCCATCTTTATTTATATGGCTCTGCGACCCTATGTGGCAGTTGACAAACAAGAGGCTCTGGATAAGATTATTCAAGAGGAAAAACAGCATTATCTTAACCTCATGTCAGTAAAAAAATCTTTAGAGGCTAAATAAGGAGGATATATGGAGGTAAAAGTTTATTCCACCCCAAGTTGTCCTTATTGCAAAATGGTAAAAGATTATCTTTCAAGCAAAGGCATTGATTATCAGAGCTTAGACGTCTCACAGGATAAAACAGCGTTACAGGATATGGTTAAGGTTTCAGGCCAGATGGGCGTTCCAGTAACAGTGATTAATGGCGAAGCAGTGGTAGGATTTGATAAAAGCCGCATTGATTATCTTCTTTCAACTTAATATCTTTTTTTCCAGATAAAAGATGAGTAAAATATACGATTTGATTATTTTAGGCGCAGGACCAGCAGGAATCACTGGGGCGGTTTATGCGGCACGTAAAAAATTAGACTTTCTGGTAATTACACTGGATATCGGTGGACAAACTGTTTGGAGCGGGGATATAGAAAATTACACTGGCTATCAATTCGTAACCGGCCCGGAATTGGCCTCAAAATTTAGGGAACATATGGAGGCTTTCAAAATAGAAGTAAGGATGCCGGAGAGAGTCACGGATATTAAAAAGGAAGGCGATATTATAAGAACAATTACCAATAATGCAGAATACTTATCTAAAACAGCAATAGTTGCAACCGGCAAGCGCCCCCGGCCCTTAGGTGCAGAAGGAGAGCAGGAGTTTAAAAACAAAGGGGTTACTTATTGCGCCACTTGTGACGGGCCATTATTCAAAGACAAACCAGTTGCTATTATCGGCGGAGGAAATTCCGGTTTGGATGCTGCCCTGCAGATGGTGAAGATTTCACCCAAGGTTTATCTTATTGAGAGTGGGGCGCAATTAAGCGCTGATTCTTTAATGATTGATAATATAAAAAAAGCCTCGAATGTCGAAATCTGCACTAATTCTAAGGTTAATAAAATATACGGAGACACATTTGTAAAAGGAATAGAGATTGAAAAACAAGGAAAGGTCCACAATTTAAATGTAGAAGGTATATTTATTGAGATCGGGCTGATACCCAACTCTAAGTTCGCTTTTATTTTAGAGCGTGATGAAAAAGATGAAATTGTAGTAGACTGTTACAACAAGACAAATATCGAAGGTATTTTTGCAGCTGGAGATGTAACCAATGTACCGGAGAAGCAAATTGTTATTGCCTGCGGTGAGGGCTCAAAAGCAACTCTTTCTGCATTCAGGTATTTATCAACCCATAAATTTTAGAAGGAGAAATTATGAAGGAGTTATCTCCTGAGATAATTGATTTTCTTAAGAAACAGGGGTTTGTGATTGTCTCTACCTTAGATGAGGCTGGTAGCATTCACTGTTCGACAAAAGGAATCGTGGGGATTGAGAAAGAAGGGAAAATCCATCTTGTTGACCTTTATAAAGAAAATACCTTTAATAATCTTGGGCGAAACCCTACAATAAGTATCACCGCCGTGGATGACGATAAGTTTATCGGTTTCACCCTTAAGGGAGAAGCAAAGATTGTAGAGCGGGAAAATTTAGAGGTACATATCATCATAGAGTGGGAAAATAGAGTTATTGAAAGAATTTCAAAAAGAGTGATTAAAGATATAACGAAAGGCCAAAAGCCCCTCATTCCCCCAGAGTCTTTATTTCCTCAGCCCCAATATCTTATTGAAATGGATGTCGAAGATATTGTGGATTTAGCTCCCGCAGACCTTAAGACCGAAACTTAAAGGTCCAAGCACAACTATTGATTAAATTCATGAATCCGTATAAAATAAATAAATGGAGGATTGTAAAGATTTAAGATGAAGGAATTATATTCTGCCTACACCGATGATGAGCTATGGTTGATTAAAGAGACCGAATGGAACCGTGATATTCAAAATATCAGAGGCTCTCAATTTGCTTTAGGCAATGGGTGCCTGGGGACTCGCGGTATTTGCGAGGAAATTCCTTATGATGCTGTGCAGGGAACTTTTATTGCCGGAGTTTATGATAGAGTCTCTTCTAAGGTATCAGAGTTGGTCAATCTCCCTAACCCAGTAAATTTTCATTTAACGCTTGAGGGTGGTGAAAAAGTCGGGGTCATTAATATGGATGTGATTGATCATCGCCGTGCCCTAAATATGAAGAGGGGAGTTTTGGTAAGGCATACTCTTTTTCAGGATGCACAGAAACGAAGATACAATTATCAATCTTTAAGATTGCTTTCGATGCACGAAAAAAATATCGGTGCGATACAAATTGTATTTAAGCCTCTTGATTCCGATTGTGAAGTCGACGTCTATACTGGTATTGATATTGCGATATATAATACCGGCGGTATCAGCGAGGGCCGCAAGCGCCATTTCAGAGTAAAAGGGTTAGGCCAGGAGCACGATGCCGGATATCTTATCGTTGATACTCTTGAGAAAAAGCATACCATAGCTTACTGGAGTGGATTTTATTATGAGATAAACGGCAAAACGACTTATGCTAAAGATAATATCTTTCGTCTAAAACTAGAAAAGGATCAAACAGTCACCTTCACAAAAATATTTTGTATTAAGCATTTTCCTTATGAGGAAGGTGCACACCACTGCAAACGTCATGCTTATGAAGTATTTAACAAAGCATTCCATGAAAGTTTTCCTTCCCTCCTAAAGAAGCATATCCAGGCCTGGGAGAGGTTATGGGAGAAGGCTGATGTGGCTGTTGGCGGAACAGCAAATATCCAGCAGAACGTAAGGTTTAATATCTACCATATGCTGGCTTGCGGTCATTATGATAATGGGTTTTCCAGTATCGGAGCAAGAACTTTAAGCGGTGAAGGTTATCGGGGTCATATCTTCTGGGATTCAGAGATATTTCTGATGCCGTTTTATCTCTTTACTTTTCCGGAGCTGGCAAAAAATATGTTGCTTTACCGCTACCAACGTCTTGATGCCGCGCGCAAATTAGCTAAAGAGGAGGGCTATCAGGGAGCAAAATTTGCCTGGGAATCAGGTGATACCGGAGAGGAGGAGACTCCGGAATGGGCACGTGATATTGATAGGACAATTGTAAGAATTCATACCCATAAATGGGAGCACCACCTTACTGCTGATATTGCTTATGCAGTGTATAAATATTATGTTGTCACAAAAGATAAAGAGTTTATGGCTGATTATGGCTTTGAGATTTTATTTGAGACTGCAAGATTTTGGGCCTCGCGCGTACATTGTAATAGAAAAAGAAAGAAATGCGAGATTAATAATGTCATTGGGCCGGATGAATTTCACATCAATGTCAACAACAATGCTTTTACCAATATCATGGCAAAGTGGAATCTGATCACTGCCCATAAGATGTATCGGGTGCTTAAGCAGCAGAAGGCGCTTTGTAAAAGCTTAAGGGATAAATTGAATTTAACTGAAGAGGAAGTCAGGGCGTGGAAAGAAATTTCTTATGGGATAACAATGAATACAAACCGTAAGGGAGTTATTGAGCAATTTGACGGATATTTTAAATTAAGAGAGGTCTCTCTTAGGCGCACCGATGAAAACGGTATTCCTCTTATTCCTTCAAGGATTAAAGCAAAAGATTTAGGAAAGACCAAATTGGTAAAACAGGCCGATGTATTGATGTTTTTGGTTATGCTTGATGATATCTTCAGCCGTAAGACCAAAGAAGTCAATTACGAGTATTATATGCCCCGCACTGTACATCGTTCTTCATTGAGTGCCCCCATACATTCCTTAATTGCTTGCGAAGTGGGTGATATAAATAAGGCCTATAGTCTTTTTAATGTTGGTTTGCGCGCTGATATCAGCAATCTCTATGGCAATACCTACGAAGGCATTCATGCTGCCTCGTTAGGGGGGGTATGGCAGGCAGTTATTTTTGGATTTGCGGGAGTAAAAGTCAAAAAAGAGGAACTGCATATAAATCCCCGTATGCCCCGCACCTGGAGCTGCATAGATTTTTCTTTAACCTGGAGAGAAGACACGATCGGGTTTAATGCCAGCAATAATGTTGTTAAATTAAAAATAGACTCTAAAAAGAAAAAACAGGTAAAGATATATGTTTTCGGCAAAGCGCACCTTTATAAAACAAATAAACAATATACTATAAAACGCCCCATACCAAAGAAGAAGGAGGAGTACTACTAATGAAGAAGGATAAGTTAAATATCGCTCACTTGCACTGGGGATTTCCGCCTATCGTGGGAGGGGTAGAGACTCATCTCACGATTATTCTTCCTGAGATGGTGAAGAAGGGACACAGTGTGAGCTTACTTACCGGAGCAGTGGAGGGGGTGGATGGCCGCTATAAATATGAAGGGGTGGATATATTGCGCACCCCCCTTATGGATTTAAACTGGCTTTTTAAACGAGGCCTTAAAGGATTGGATGATGAAATAACGCATGTTTTTTCTTCTTTTGTGGAGGAGACAAAACCCGATGTTATTCACACCCATAACATGCATTATTTTAGTGAAATTCATGCCCGCACCATAGAGCGCTTGGCGAAAAAAAGAGGGATTCCGTTTTTGGTCACGGCGCATAATGTTTGGGATGACCTTTTGTTTATGGATTTAACCCATAAAATAGACTGGACCCACATTATTGCTGTAAGCCACTACATTAAAAAAGAGATTATCGGAATCGGAGTTGATGATACTAAAGTAACAGTGGTTCATCACGGAATAGATCAGAAAAAGTATTCTCCAGGTATTAACACATCCCATGTATTAAAGAAGTACCCCCAATTAAAAGATAAAATAATAATATTTCATCCAGCGCGTATTGGATTAGCAAAGGGTTGTGATGTCAGCGTTAAGGCGATGGGGATTGTTAAGCAAAAATACCCTGATATTATGTTGGTATTGGCAGGAGCTAAAAACATTATTGATTGGGGAGCGACCCAGCAAAAAGATATTGCTTATTTGGTGAGCTTAGTCAAGCACTTCGATATGGATAAGAATGTGTTAATTGATATGTATTCTCTGGATGAGGTGCGCCAGATTTATGAACTTTGTAATGTATGTCTTTACCCATCTACTTCTCCAGAGCCTTTTGGTCTTACAATGCTTGAAGCAATGTCTATGGCAAAAGCAATGGTGGTAACTAATATGGGAGGTATGCCGGAGATAATAAGGGACGGGATAAACGGGTTTGTTATTCCGGTGCGTGATTTTGAGGCTTTGGCGGCAAAGATATGTCAGCTTATCGAAGATACTAAACTTAGAAATAGATTTGGCTACACCGGAAGACAGATTGTAGAGTCTCATTACACTAAAGAAATGGTTACAAAAGAGACTTTGGGCGTATATAAACGGTTCTTGTAGCTTTTAAGACTTAATTTTATAGCAATTTACGATTTTCTAGAATAATTACCCCTAGAAGCTTGCCGCTTAAATTCTATATCTACTTGATAATCAAGAGGTTATAAAAAATAGCCAAGATAAATTTATTCAAAATCCTTGCAAATTATAGGCTACTATGATAAATTAAGCTACATTTTAAAGAGGTGGAGATGGCTAAAAATTATCTTAATATTCTTAAAAATAAGCTTGATAACAAGAATTTAGAGAAATTAGAAGCTCTAAATAACTCTGAGATCTTTAAGTTTGTTGCTGAATATATTGAGCTTTGTGGCCCTAAAAGTGTATTTGTGCGCACTGATTTCAGTGAAGACATTGCTTATATCAGAGAAAAGGTAGTAGAATTAGAAGAAGAAAAGAAACTTACCCTTTCCGGGCATACCTTTCATTTTGACGGGTTTTTTGATCAGGCCCGAGATAAAGGAGCAACAAAATACTTACTTCCCAAAAATACCTACCTGGGCCATTATACCAATAGTATTGATAGAGAAAAAGGATTAAAGGAAATACGCGCCATCTTAAAGGGTATCATGAAAGATAAAGAGATGCTGGTGTGTTTTTTCTGCCTGGGCCCCCTTAATTCTTCCTTTTCTATTCCTGCGGTCCAGATCACGGATTCATTTTACGTAGCTCATTCCGAGGATATACTTTACCGACCGGGCTATGAGGAATTTAAGAAGAAAAATCCTGCTAAGTTTTTTAGGTTTGTTCACAGCGCCGGCGAGCTAGAAGGAGCAGTAAGTAAAAACATAGATAAAAGAAGGATATACATTGATTTAGAAGAAAGTATTGTTTATAGCTCTAATACTCAATATGCCGGCAATACCGTGGGTCTTAAAAAACTTGCCCTGCGCTTAGCAATCAATAAGGCTTCAAAAGAAGGGTGGCTTGCAGAGCATATGTTTATCATGGGCGTGCACAATAAAGAAGGAAAGAAAGCTTACTTTTGCGGAGCATATCCTAGTATGTGTGGAAAGACCTCTACTGCAATGATTGTGGGTGAAGCAATAGTGGGGGATGATATTGCCTATTTGAGAGCTAACAACGGCAAAGCTTATGCCGCTAATGTTGAGCGAGGAATTTTTGGCATTATCAAAGGAGTAAATTCTAAGGATGACCCCATATTGTTTAAGGCGCTTAATAAGGAGGGAGAAGTAATTTTTTCTAATATCCTGGTAGACGATAAAGGTATTCCTTTCTGGGTAGGTAAAGGCGCAAAACTCCCCCGCAAAGGAGTTAATTTTTCTGGAGATTGGTTTCCGGGAAAAACCAACGAAAAGGGAGAAGAGATCCCTCCTTCTCATAAAAATGCGCGCTATACCATAGGCTTATCTTCTTTAGAGAACGTAGATCGTGAGTTAGGAAATCCCCAAGGAGTAGAGGTAAGTGGAATTATTTATGGAGGTAGAGACTCTGATACCTCTGTTCCGGTTGAGGAGGCGCTTTCCTGGGCACAGGGAATTTGCATTAAAGCTGCAAGCCTTGAATCAGAAACAACCGCCGCAACTTTAGGCCAGGAAGGAGTACGGGCATTTAACCCGATGTCTAACATTGACTTTGTTTCCATCCCGTTAGGGACTTATATTGATATGAATCTTAATTTCGGTAAAAAACTAAAGAAGCCTGCGTTGATTTTTTCTGTAAATTACTTTTTGCTAGATAAAGACGTTAAATTCTTCAATGACTTGGAGGATAAACGAGTCTGGCTTAAGTGGATGAGAGCGCGCATAGATGGTGCGGTTTCAGCTCTAGCCACCCCCACCGGCCTAATACCTTTATATGAAGATTTAAAGGATTTGTTTGAAGAGGTTCTAAATAAGGAGTACAAAAAAGAGGACTACATAACGCCGTTTACGCTGCGTATCCCTGAAAACATAGCAAAAATTGAGCGCATCAGAAATATCTATAAGGATTTAAAATATATCCCGGCGCATTTTTATGAAGAGCTGGATGCTCAGGAAGTAAGATTAAGGGAGTCTCAGAAAAAGTTTGGCGACTATGTGAGCCCTTTAGGTTTTTCTGGCTAACGGAGATTTAGATGTTATACGAGACAGATTACAAAGAATTAAAATTATTTAAAAAGGGAAAGGTGTGGGATGTCTATGAGTTTGATGGAAGACTTTTGATTATTGCCACCGATAGGATTTCCTGCTTTGATGTGGTTTTACCCACTCCTATCCCGGATAAAGGAAAGATGCTTACCCAATTGTCTTTATTTTGGTTCTCATTTTTAAAAGGCACCATTGATAATCACCTAATCTCTTCGAATCTTTGCGATTTGCCAGCGGCTCTAGAAGAACACCACGATGAGCTCGATAAAAGATTTGTTATCACTAGAAAATGCGAAGTAGTTCCTTTTGAATGTGTGGTAAGAGGATATATTTCCGGCTCGGGGTGGAAAGAATATAAGCAAAACCAAAAAGTATGCGCAATTGCGTTGCCGCCAGGGCTGAAAGAAGCTGATAAGTTGCCCGAACCGATATTTACCCCTGCCACCAAGGCTGAAGCCGGCCATGATATAAATGTTGAGTTTGGTTACATGGCTAATAATATCGGCCAGGAATTGGCGAATAAAATAAAAGATATAAGCATTACTCTTTATGAGAAAGCAGCAGCTTTCGCCCAAAGCCGCGGGATTCTTATTGCAGACACTAAGTTTGAGTTTGGGATGTGTGAAGGAAAGCTAATATTGGTTGACGAGGCATTGACTTCGGATTCTTCCCGCTTCTGGCCCAAAGAGCATTATAAGCCCGGGGGACCGCAGGTTAGTTTTGATAAACAGTTTGTGCGTGATTATCTGGAGAGTCTTGATTGGGATAAAAGTCCTCCTGCGCCTTCCCTGCCGCAGGATGTGGTAGAAAAAACCCAAAATAAATATCGCCAAGCCTTAGAATCCCTGGCGGGGATTTCGCTTTAAACCTGGCAATAAAATGTGTTTGTTTAAGGTTTCGACTAAAAGAGTTCTTATTGTATTTTTTATCGTTGTGCTTTTTTTTGTTATTAAGCTAGAGGCAAGAGTTCCTTCTGCCTCAAGTAAAGTATATGTTAAGAAAAGACAATTAGTCGTAGAAAAAAGGCTTAAAAATGGCTTATTAAATAAGCCTAAGCCCTATATTATTAAAGGCACAACCTGGTCTCCGGCAACCAGAGCACCTCATAAAGGACCCCATCCTTTTAATCCTTCCAAAAGCGTTCCTTATGGTTTTTTCTTTGATTGGAAAGATCGCGACCCTCAAGGGCATAAAGTCCTTGGTTATTGGTTAAGGTCTCAATTCAAAAAATACTATTTAGTTGATATTCTTTTGATGAAGAAAATGAATATAAACACGGTGCGGGTTTATGATTCTTTAGGTAATAACCCTCAGGAGTGGAAGAAGATTTTAGATGAATTTTACCGAAACAATATCATGGTTATTCTTACGGTGGCCGCGTCAAAAGATGATATCGATAGTAAAAAATATATAAAACTGGTAAAACATTGCAAGGATCACCCTGCGATTCTTATGTGGTCTTTGGGTAATGAGTGGAATCTGGATTACAATAAATATTGGGGGTATAAGACTATCTCAGAAGCAGCCCGAGCCACTGAAAAAGCAGCGCGAAGAATCAGGCATCTTGATAAAGACCATCCAGTAAGCTCTTGTTTAGGGGATAGATTTATTGATAGAAAGCCAGCCAATACTATTGCCTGGGTTGTAAGAAATTGCCCCTCTGTCCAGATATGGGGGATAAATGTGTATCGGGGAAAAAGCTTTCATAATCTTTTTGATGTCTGGCAGAATACAAGCTATAAACCATTTTATATTAGTGAATTTGGAACTGACTCTTTTTATACTAGTAAATTTAAGGTGGTAAATAGATTTCAGGCTGATAACTGTGAGGGGAAAGTAGATGATAGGCGCCGAGGTAAATTTCTTCTAGAGTTATGGAGTGAGATTGAAAATAATTTATCCGCCCTCAATCCCGCAAAAGTTTGCGTGGGAGGGTTGGTTCATGAGTTTAATGATTCTCTTTGGAAAGTAGGCTCTTATCACTTAAGTTTAGGGGGGTTGGTTAATTACAATGATCCTCGTGAGGCCAGAAGCTATGCAACTTATAACAGCGAAGGTTTTTATCTGAAAGGAAGCCATCCTGACAATGTAAGCAATGAGGAGTTTTACGGGGTAGTGGATGCAAAGCGCAGACCCAAAGAAGTCTACTGGGTATTAAGAAAATACTATAAAAAATTAGAGCAATTGGGTGAGTGATTTCTAAAGCGGTTGACATTTCTTAAATCTATAGTATCTTAAACAATTATGCATATTATTGTTTGTATAAAACAAGTTCCTGAGACTACCGAGGTTAAAATAAACCCTGAAACTAACACCCTTGTTCGGGAAGGGGTGGCCTCTATTATTAATCCTTTCGACATGTATGCGATTGAAGAGGCTCTTCGCCTTAAAGAGCGCTTTGAGGCAAAGACCACAGTCATTACCATGGGCCCGCCTCAGGCTAAAGATGCTTTAAGAGAAGCGCTTTCAATGGGGATTGATGAAGCAATTCTTTTATCCGATATAGCATTTGCCGGTTCTGATACCTGGGCAACCAGTTTGGTTTTAGCCGCTGTCATAGAAAAAATTGGAAATTTTGATTTAATAATCTGCGGTAAGCAAGCCTCAGACGGTGATACTGCCCAGGTCGGCCCTGGCGTTGCAGCCCATCTTGATTTACCCCAGGCAACCTATGTGCGTAAAATCGATAGCATACATCTTGATACTACCCCCAGAATGATGGTAACCGAAAGGCTTCTTGAAGAAGGTTACGAGGTAGTAGAGCTTAGTCTTCCGGCGCTTATCACAGTGGTAAAGGAAATCAATGAACCGCGTCTCCCTTCACTTAGAGGAAAGATGAAAGCAAGAAAAGCTGAAATCCTTACCTGGACCAACAGCGATTTAAATATTGATGAGAGCCAGATTGGCCTTAAAGGATCCCCTACCCAGGTAGTAAAGATTTTTACCCCGGCCCAGAAAGAAGGCGGTGAAATCTTTGAGGGTGAACCCGAAGATACGGTGGAGAAGTTATCCAAGGTCATTAAAGAGTTGTTATGAGCGGAATAAAAGTAATACAAGATAGGTGTGTGGGCTGTAACCTTTGCGTTAAGGCTTGTCCAGTTTCAGCGATAACCATGGTTGATAGAAAAGCAATCATTGATTTGGCCAAGTGTACTCTTTGTAGTGCCTGTGTTGAAATTTGTAAGTTTAACGCAATACAGATTCTGCGCCAGACCTTAGCACATGTTGATACCTCTGAATATAAAGGGGTATGGGTTTTTGCAGAGCAAAAAGACGGGGTGATTGCGTCGGTAGTATTTGAACTCTTAAACAAAGCTAAAGAACTGGCAAAAGACCTGAATACCTACGTAGGTGCAGTTTTCTTGGGTCAGGGAATTGAGAAAAAGGCTAAGGAATTAATCCAGCGCGGGGCAGATAAGGTTTATGTGGTTGAGTCCCCGGCTTTAAAAAACTACATTGCGGAAAACTACACTAAAGCAATTGTAGGGCTTATTAAAAAACATAAACCCGAGGTAATACTTGCTGGTGCAACCACAACCGGAAGAAGTCTAGTCTCAAGAATCGCAGTCAATCTCTACACTGGTTTAACCGCTGATTGCACTGGCTTAGATATCGATAAAGAAAAGAAAATCCTGGTTCAGACCCGGCCTGCCTTTGGGGGTAATATCATGGCCCAGATTATTTGCCCTAATTACAGGCCTCAGATGGCAACTGTGCGCCATAAGGTGATGCCAGAGGCAGAAAAAGACTCCAGTCGTTCGGGCGAGGTCATTAAAGAAGAATTTAATATAAAAGAAGAGGATAAGCGGATAAAGTTTTTAGACTTTGTGCAGGAAGCAATTTCTACTGTAAATTTAGCTGAAGCAGACATTATTGTTTCCGGCGGCCGGGGCTTGCAGGATTCAAGTAATTTCAAAATGCTTGAGGAGCTAGCGCAAGTTTTAGGAGCAGCAGTTGGTTCTTCGCGCGCTGCGGTTGATGCAGGCTGGATTCCTTATTCACATCAGGTAGGCCAGACCGGAAGAACTGTTTGCCCTAAACTTTATATTGCCTGCGGTATTTCAGGACAGGTGCAGCATTTAGTAGGAATGCAGTCTTCAAAAACAATCATTGTGATCAACAAAGATCCCGATGCTCCAATTTTTAGAGTCGCTGATTACGGCATCATAGGAGATGCCTTTAAAATTGTTCCCCTCCTTACCAAGAAACTCAGAGAGTCTCTCAAGTGCTAGTACGATATCTCTCTCCTGCCTTACAATATCTTGCGTCTAGTTTTTAATTGTGATAAGATATTAAGGAATACGAGGTTTTTCGCATCCTGAAAAACTAAGATGAATTCTTGTATCTTAACTAGGAATTATGTATTTAAGAGAATTAGAAATCTTCGGTTTTAAGTCTTTTCCTGAGAAGACCACTCTAAAATTTGAACCCGGTACTACCGTGGTTGTCGGTCCTAATGGCTGTGGTAAGTCAAATGTATTGGATGCCATTAAATGGTCTTTAGGTGAGCAAAGCCCTAAATCGCTTCGTGGCACCAAGATGGAAGACATAATCTTTAACGGCACCGAACAGCACCCGCCCCTTAATTATGCCGAAGTAAGCTTGACTTTCTGCAATGAGGATAATTACCTGCCGATTAAGTACAAAGAAGTGTCAGTGGGCCGGCGGCTCTATCGTTCCGGAGAGAGTCAGTATTTTATTAATAAAAACCCTGTAAGGTTAAAAGACGTAGAAGAGCTTTTTATGGGTACTGGTATTGGCGAATCTACTTACTCTTTTATCGAGCAGGGCCGCATTGAAATCTTTTTAAGCTATAAACCTGAAGATAAACGTCTTATTTTTGATGAGGCAAGTGGGATTGTTAAGTATAAAGAAAGAAAGAGAGAGACGATGCGCAGACTCCAAGAGGCTGATGAAAACCTCCTGCGCCTAGAAGACATCCTTTCGGAAATTAAGCGCCAGATTCGCTATTTAGAGCGTCAAGTTGAAAAAGCACGTAAATTTAAAGAGGCACAGGCTAAGCTAGTTGAGGTTGAGAAGAAAATTGCAGCATTTGAATTTCGCGCCTTAGAAGATAGGAGCGATTCCTTTTTAGAAGAACTAAATAAGCTCAAAGACCAAAGACAGAATAAGGAAAGTCAGCTAAAAGAAGCTAAGGATAAGTGGGATGATTCCAACAGGCGTCTTCGGGAGTTGCGCCGGGAATTAGAGGAGACAAACGAAAAAGTTGCCTCTCTCAATGCTAAGGTCGAAAGTTCAACAAGTCATATCCAGCTCTATGAGCAGAGAATAAGAGAGTTGGGCGAACGCAATATAGCTATCGAGCAGATTAAGAAAAATTTAGGAGATCGTCTAGCTACCCAGAGTGTGCGTTTGGAAGAAGAGAAAAGGGAGTTTGGAACAATTGAGGAAAGAGTAGGTAAGGTTGGGCAAGAAACTAAATCTTTAGAGGAGGAGAAAACAAGACGGGCTGAAGAAATAAAGCTTGCCAAAAAGAAAATCGATGAAGAAAAAGCCAAGATATATGATCTTGAAACCCAAAAAACTAAAGGCAATAACTCTCTTATTGAGATACAGGCCAATCTCAATTCTTTTTTAAGAAGAAAGCAGCGTCTTCTCCTGGATAAGGCAAAGATCGAAGGACTTATCAAGGAAAAGAAAGAAAGCATTGAGCGGACCGAAGAAGAGTTAGGGGATGTTGAGAGCAACCTGGGAGTTTTAAGACAAAGGAAAGAAAGATTATTGGCTAATCAGAAGGAGCTAATTTCCCGCAAAGAGGAATTTAAAAACAAGCTCATCGAAAAAGAAAAAGAGCTGGTAGAGCTAAATTCCTACTATGAGTTTTTAAAAGATTTAAGGATAAAGTATGAAGTGTTTCCCGCCACCAAAAGAGTCACGATCCTTTTAGATGAAGACCCCGGCTCTATCAACAAACTAGTATTGTCGGTAAAAGACGTTAAATTCGAACAAGAAGGCCGGATGTATAAAGCCACCTTGGATGCTAAAGTTATCTCTTTAGAGGAAAAAGAGCTTGGAGAACGCATCCGTACCACCCAGAATGAAATCGATAAATACAAAGATAATTTACAGCTTATTGATCGAGAGCTTGAAGTAGTAGCTAAAGAAATGGGCTCGCAGCTGGCCGCTTTAGAAGAAGAGGAGAGTAACCTTCGCCAAAGGCTGCAGGAGAAAGAAAACCTTTCACAGGAGTGTGAACGTTTTAAGGAAGAGTTTGAGTTGGTGGAGAAAGAGCTTCATACTGCTCTGCAGGGAATACTAAGTCTTGAGAAAGAGCAAAAAGAGAAGGAAGAACAGGGGCTCTTTATTGAACAGAATTTAAGCCAGGTAAATCAAAGCCTTGTTAGTTTTCAAAAGACTGTTATGGATGATTCAGAAAGAATTACCGAAATTGATATTGAGGTTGCGCGAAAACAAGCACAAAGACAGTCTTTATATAAAGAGCAGGAGACATTGCATACTAAGCTTTCGTTTTTAGAAGAGGAAAAGAATAATATCATAAATAATATAAATGAAATCGAGCAAGTAAAAGAACACAATGTTAGTCGTAGCCAGTCTTTAGCAGCTCAGATTCAAGATATGCATAAAAAGATAAGCGAGGGCAAGAAGAAAATAGAAGAAGATACTCAGAAGAAAGGGAGACTGCAAGATTTAGAGACTTCCATTGATGAGAATATGCAAAAGATGCGAGAAAGCACCCAGGATTTAGACGAAGAGAATGAGAAGGCTAAATCCAAGATTTATGATAAGCAGCTGGAGATGCAAGATTTGGATCATCAGAAGCAGAAACTAAAAGATTATCTGCGTCAAGTATATCAAATCGAATTTGATTTAACTGGAGTTGGGATCGAAGGGGACAATTTGGGAAATCTTACTGCTGAGAAGGAGAAGCTATTTAAGAGAAAGCAGTCTTTGGGGGAAGTTAACTTAATCGCGATTGAAGAGTTTGAAGAGCTTAAAAAACGCGAAGAGTTTATGGAGAACCAAAAACAGGACTTAATAACTTCCAAAGATAACCTAAAGAAAGCAATCCTAAAGATTAACCGCACCTCACGTGAGCTTTTCCTTGATACCTTTGCAAAAGTAGAAGAGGAATTTAAGAAAAACTTCCGGTTTCTCTTTAATGGCGGTAGAGCGCGCCTGGTTTTACTTGATCCGAATAATGTACTTGAATCCGGAGTAGAGATTGAGGTGCAGCCTCCCGGCAAAAAGCTTCAAAATGTCTCGCTTCTTTCCGGGGGAGAAAAGGCACTGACTGCGATTTCATTGATTTTTGCTATTTTTAGAGTAAATCCTTCACCGTTTTGTGTGCTTGATGAAATTGACGCTCCCCTAGATGAAGCTAATGTTGACAGATTCAATCATATCCTAAAAGAATTTTCTTCCTTCTCCCAATTCCTCCTTATCAGTCACAACAAAAAGACGATGAGTAATGCTGATGTGCTTTATGGGGTGACGATGCAGGAAAAAGGTGTCTCAAAATTAGTCTCAGTTAAATTTGCCGCTGGAGAGCCTGCCCCCGCCTAATATCACTTTTAAGGTTTAAATTCTAAGGTCAAATTCAGATGAGGATTACTTTATCCTTGCCCGCTCCTTTCGCAAGGTAAAGTGCCTGGTCGGATTTACTGATAAAAGTTTCTTTGTCAGGAGCATCTTGAGGAAAGGAGGCTACTCCGATACTGACCGTAAAGTGTTCATTAAGGATGGGATTGCGCTTTACGGATTTTCTTATACGTTGGGCAAGGGTATGCGCTTCCTCTTTGGGGGTGTAGGGTAAAATAGCAGAGAACTCCTCACCGCCGTAGCGGCAGGCGATATCAATTCTTCGGCAATTCTCTCTGATAATTGTACTTATCATCCTTAGGGCATTGTCGCCTTGAATATGGCCGCGGCGGTCATTGAATTTTTTAAAATCATCGATATCAATCATAAGTAGTGAAATAGGATAATTTTTAGCTTTAGCCTGGGCCAGTTCTTCATCGAGGCGATACTGAAAGTAACCGTAATTCCATAATGAGGTGAGTGCATCGGTATGAGCTTTGGTTAAGGTGTCTTCATACTTTTGAGAGTTCTCAATTGCGCCGGCAGCCTGGTCAACAAACATGTTAAAGATACGGGTGTCTTCATCGGTAATTTTTTTGCCGGTAAAAAAATTATCTACTAAAATAAGCCCCGCCGGATGATTTCTTATCCATACTGAGGCAACCAGAAATTCATTAAGGTCTAACTTCTCTACCAGGGGATCGTCCCTAAACTTTCCTAGGGTTTCTTGTGTGATATGCAGGTGTCCGATCTCATAAAGGGCATCATAAATAATGCCGCTTTCTTTGGTTAACGGAAAAGAAAGGTTTTGTACAACCTCCATAAATTTAGGTTTAGCCCCACCTTCTTTTATGCGGTGATAGTTTTTAATGAGCGCATAGAGGTCTTTTTCTTCTTCTTCGATGTGGCTCCAGATGCCGGCTGCTTCTTTGGCATTGATTGGTCCGATTCCCATCGAGCCTTTTATCAGGTTTGTTTGCTCATCCACCAGAAATAGCGCCGCACGGTTAAAGCCAAGTCCCTGACCAGCAGTAAGGCCGGTGAGGATGATATAGACGATTTCATCGAGGCGCAGAGTGGTGCGCATCATCTTGGTGAGTTCATAAAAGATGTAGAACTGGGAACGTACCTTTTCTATATCTTCTTTTAATCTATCTAGTTCTCTCATAATGGCTATAAATAGCACATTTAGCCTAAAAAGTCAATTGATTCCTGTTTTTTAATAACTTTCTTAAAACTTTCAATTTTCGCGATATTTGGTAAAATGGGCAGACATGAATGAGTTCAATTTAGCACAATTTGACTACGCGATTAGCCCCTGCCGTATTGCCCAGGAGCCTGTCCTCACTAGAGACTCAAGCCGTCTTTTAATTGTAGAGCGAAAAAATAAAAACATAACGGAAGGTTTTTTTCGGGACCTTATTGGTTGTTTTGGGTGCGGCGATGTATTAGTTTTAAATAATACCAAGGTCATAAAAGCACGCCTTTTTGGCAAAAAGGCAAGTGGAGCAAAGGTTGAGATATTGCTTCTTAAAGAGACCGCAACTGGTCTTTGGGAAGCGCTTATTAAACCCAGCCGGCGCATTCGCTTAAATGATACCATCTATTTTGACAATAGCCATATAAAAGCTGTGGTCCAGGATAAGACCCCTCAGGGCTCACGAATTTTGAGGTTTTCTCCCTCTGATATAAAGTCATTTCTGGATTCAATAGGAAAAGTACCCTTACCGCCTTATATTAAAAAAGATGTTGATGATGCTAATAAATACCAGACAATATATGCCCAAAAAGAAGGAGCAGTTGCTGCTCCTACTGCGGGCCTTCATTTTACTTCAGAGTTACTTTCACAGTTTGAGCGCAAGGGAGTTAAGATTGTTTATGTCACACTACATTGTAGCCTGGCTACATTCAGGCCCGTAAAGACCGATGATATCCGCGACCATACCATGGAAGCAGAATGGATTGAGGTAAGTTCGCACACTGCCCAGATAATCAATAACGCTAAAAGAGAAGGAAAAAGAGTGGTTGCGGTGGGAACGACTTCAGTAAGAGCTCTTGAGAGCACAGCAGAGTTAAGCGACGCCAGCCCCCCTTATATTAAAGAATTTAGCGGCCAGACCGATCTCTATATTATTCCGGGCTATAAGTTTAAGATTGTCGATGCTCTTATTACTAATTTTCATACCCCCTGTTCTACCAACTTAATTCTGGCTTCTGCCTTCTGCGGCGCAAAGTTATTGATGTTAAGTTATCAATATGCCCTTAAGAATAATTTTCGCTTTTATAGTTTCGGGGATGCCATGCTTCTGGTTTAGTTACATAACCCCTTGATTATAAAGCAGTTACAGGAATAAAAAAAGTCCAGTCTTGCGTTGACGAACCTACCCATTTCTAATATAATAGTTTGTCTCGATGCACTGACAAACTGGAATGTATATTAAATATTAAGAAAATCAGCCCTTTAGGAGGAAAGTATGCGAAGCGATTTAACCAAAAAAAAGGTATTTTTTATCTGTGGCCATGCCCAGTCAGGTAAAACTTCTTTAGCAGAGGCAATGATCTTTAAGTGTGGAGCAAATACCCGTTTAGGAAAGGTCGATGATGGGACCTCCTTAAGTGACTACGAAGATGATGAAAAGGAAAGAAAAAGTTCCATTAATTTATCAGTTCTGCACGCAGACTGCAAAGGTAATTTTTTACAATTCATCGATGCCCCTGGTTATCTTGATTTTATTGGGGAGATGATTTCGGCAGCCAGAGCCGTTGATTTCGGATTAGTGGTGGTTGATGCGGTTGAAGGGGTGGGGGTAGGAACAGAGAAAGCATGGGATGTTTTGAATAAAGAAAATCTTCCTCGCCTTTTCTTTATTAATAAGCTCGATAAAGAAAACACTGATTTTAATAAGACCCTTGAGGATATTCGTTCAAGCCTTAGTAAAAACGTGGTTCCCTTTGCGGTTTATGAAAGTGGTAAGGTAGTCAAGGTGCTTAAGGATAAAAACCATCCTTTATACGGTCAGATTGTAGAAAAAGTTGCCGAAAGTGACGATGCGCTTTTAGAGAAGTATCTTGAGAGCGGAACTATCGATGAGCAAGAAATGATGCCGGCATTAAAGAAAGCAGTGGCAAGTGCGCAGCTTTTTCCTGCGATTTGCGGGGTGGCGACTCAAGGAGTAGGAATTGATGTTTTGCTTGAAGTTTTAATGGATGTAATGCCTTCGGTTGCTGAAAGTAGCCCGCGTAAAGCAAGGAAGGGCGATCAGGAAATATTGGTTGAGCCCAAGGCCGATGGGCCATTAGTGGCGCAGGTCTTTAAGACCATAATTGATCCCTTTGTGGGCCAGCTCAGTATCTTTCGGGTTTTCTCAGGAAAGGTTTCTTCTAATAGCGATACCTTTAATGCTACCAAAGAAGGCAAAGAAAAAATCGGTCAGCTTTACCTTTTGCAGGGTAAACAGCAACAAGCCCAGGAAGCTGTTTGCGCTGGCGAGATCGGGGCAGTAGCAAAGCTAAAAGATACCAGCACTCAAGATATGTTTTGCGACGCTTCAAATAAGCTTGCGCTTATTCCTTTAGAATTTCCCTCCCCGGCGTATTCAGCTTCAGTAAAACCAAAAACTAGACAAGATGAAGATAAGATATCCGGTGCGCTTTCGCGTTTAACCAGTGAGGATCCAACCTTTGGAGTATCGCGCGATACCCAAACTAAAGAGTTAATTATCTCTGGAATGGGGGAGTTACATTTGCATGTCATCATTGACCGCATGAAAAGAAAGTACGGAGCAAATGTAGAGCTGGGAAAACCCAAGGTTCCCTATAAAGAGACAGTTACCAAGACCGTAAAGGTGCAAGGTAAATACAAAAAGCAGACCGGGGGAAGAGGTCAATACGGAGACTGCTCGATTGAAGTTGAGCCCCTGGAGCGAGGAAAAGAATTTGAGTTTGTGGATAAGATTGTAGGCGGAGCGATTCCGCGTAATTTCATCCCTTCAGTTGAGAAAGGTGTGAGAAAAGCAATGGGAGAGGGAATCTTGGCCGGTTGTCCGGTGGTTGATATCCGGGTAACGCTTTATGATGGCTCTTATCATCCGGTTGATTCTTCAGATATTGCATTTCAGGTTGCTGGTTCCATGGCTTTTAAACAAGCATTGGAGCAGGCAAACAGTGTGTTGCTTGAGCCGATTATGAATGTAGAGATTGTGGTTCCAGAAGAGTTTATGGGCCAGGTCACCGGAGATATTAATTCTCGCCGCGGTCGGGTTTTGGGTATGGACAGCAGGGGAAAAAATCAGGTGGTTAAAGCTTTGGTTCCGCTGGTAGAGATGTTTACTTATGCCTCGGATTTGCGTTCCGTAACCGGCGGAAGAGGCAGCTACACCATGAGTTTTTCAAGCTATGAGATAGTTCCTGCTCGAATCGCCCAGACAGTTATTGATCAGGCTAAAAAAGCTAAGGAAGCAGAGAAAACCTAAACCATGTTAAAGATTAGAAGAGCATTAATAAGTGTATGGGATAAAAAAGGAATTGGAGAGCTTGCCCGAAAATTGGCAAACTTACATGTAGAGATTATCTCTACTGGTAAAACCGCA
Organism: Candidatus Omnitrophota bacterium; assembly: GCA_020352775.1. Taxonomy (GTDB): domain Bacteria; phylum Omnitrophota; class Gorgyraeia; order Duberdicusellales; family 4484-171. The sequence goes on along the minus strand of CP070684.1, from coordinate 490,678 downwards.
GCGCTCTTAAGAAGAAATGGGATCAAGGTAAAAGAGGCC
>CP070684.1:470928-490539 GCA_020352775.1 Candidatus Omnitrophota bacterium | reverse complement strand
CTTGATACTTGGCTTTGCATACGACCTCTATGGGAGAGAACTTATTGAAGAAATCAGCAAAAAAGGGGATGCTTCTATTTCAGATGGAGGCGCCTCCCTTTCGGCTTCTGGCGAAGCCTCAGGACGTCGGCCTTCGGCCTCCAGCTCACCCGCCGCCGGGGCGGAAGGAGAAATTCCAGGTAAAAAGGAGGAGGGATCCCTCGCTTCCTCAGCCGCTGTTAAGGGGTTAGTGGATGGGGGTAGAGGTAACAAAAATACCTTAGCGCAGATTGTCGAAGAAGATGGGACAAAAACAACTTCGGCGGTTGTGTTTGATTTGAGAATAAGAAACATTCTTGTGGGGGTAAGTAGAATGGTAATGATATTAACTTTGGGTACGGCAGGATATATTCTTTGGAATATTAACGCCCTCTTTCTTGTAGCCGGCATAGCAAGTCTGGCTATTATCGGTACATTGTGGTATTTATGCATTTACAGAAAGTTGGTTAAGATGACAAAATCCGCTGCCCAGGAAGGTAAAAGGGTTAAACAAACTGCCCTGATGATACTTAAGTCAAAGTGGGTTTATCTGGCTTTTTTATTTACGGTGACCCTTGGTGCTTCTTTAATGATATTTCCAGAGATGTTTTTAAAGGCATGGCCCAGCGAGGTTATGGTGTATACTTTGGTGTTTTTTCCTTATGCAATTATTATGGGTGTTGCGGTTACGTTTCACGAAATCGGCCATGGTATAACCGGGTACCTTTTGTCCCGGGAAATTAGAAAACAGGGGCGCTACCGATTTCTTAAAAAAGGGCCGTTATGGGGCTTGGCGTTTCATTTAGGGGACGGTAATTTCTGGAAGATACCGAAATGGAAATACAGAATTATTATTTTTGCCGGCCCACTGGCTTCTTTTATGCTTTTTGCCGCTGGCGCTAATTTACTGAGATTTGCTTCCGTAATTGGCAGCTTGGATTCATTTTTACCTTTTTTGTTGATCGTTGCTAGTATAGGAGTTTTTGAGCTCGTGCCTCTATCTATAGGCTCTGACGGCTATAAGATTAAGTATCTTGCATTGCAGGACTGTGTCGGTAAGGGGGTTTCTGAAAGGACAGTAGAAGAAATTAATGAGCATTTAAGAACGAAGGATATTTTAGTAGAGATGGTTGTGGAGAAAGGAGAAGAAAACCGTGCGATTATTGATAAGAACGGTCGGCTCTTTGTAACAATTCGAGGCAGAAAAGATGTTAAGGTGGTAAAGGAAGCAATAGATCAGTTGTTTTTAAGTAAGGCAGTTCCATCCGCCACATCCTCACCCGCCACCGGAAGGGAAGGCAAGCCTGATGAAAAAAATGTAAGGATCGCGGCCAGGCGTAGAAGTGAATCGTATGCCCTGAAATTATATCGTAGATACCCTCTCCTGCAAAGATATCAACCCCAGAACCTTAAGGATACGATTAGATGGCTCACAGAGCATAGAAATGAACTTGGCGGTAATTGCCTCAACTACTTTATTCAAGCTCTTGTGGCTGCGGGAAAATTACCCGAAGGTGTAGGTCAAAAAAGATGGGAATTAGCCGCAGCAGCCTACGACTTTTATTTAAACAGCAAGCTTCTTCAGAGCCATAAACCCAAAGACCTCAAAGATACACTAAAATGGCTCACCGAGCATAGAGATGAACTCGGCGGTAATAGTCTTAATTACCTTATTCAAGCTATTGCGATTGCGGGAAAATTGCCTGAAGGGGAAAATGAAATAACTTGGGAGCGTTCAGCAATGGCTTACGACTTCTACCTAAATAGCGAACTTCTGCGATCATACCGCCCACAAAATCTACCGGATACTCTTAAGTGGCTAAATGAACACCGAACGGAACTCGGCGGTAATAGTCTTGCCTATTTGGTTCTTGCTCTTATAGTTGCGGAAAGATTGCCCGAAGGAGAAAATGAAACAGCTTGGGGGTATTCAGCAGCAGCCTACGACTTCTATTTAAACAGCGAGCTTCTTCAAAGCCATAAACCCAAAAACCTCAAAGATACACTAAAATGGCTCACCGAGCATAGAGACGAGCTCGGCGGCAATAGTCTTATTTATCTTATCCGAGCCTTTGTGATCGCGGGAAGATTGCCTGAAAAAGAAAGTGCGATGGAATGGGAAGTTTCAGCAGCAGCCTACGACTTTTATTTAAACAGCAAGCTTCTTCAAAGCCATAAACCCAAAAACCTCAAAGATACACTCAAATGGCTCATCAAGCATAGAGATGAACTCGGTGGTAATAGTCTTACTTACCTTGTTCGCGTTATTGCAATTGCGGGAAAAATACCAGAGGGGGAAAATGAGGAAAGCTGGCGATTTTCAGCGGGAGCCTACGACTTTTATTTAAACAGCGAGCTTCTTCAAAGCCATAACCCCAAAAACCTAAAAGATACACTCAGATGGCTCATCAAGCACAGGGAAGGTCTTGGCGATAACTGTCTTGCTTATCTTGTTAAAGCCCTTGCGGTTGCGGGAAAGTTACCCAAAGGAGAAAACGATGAGCGCTGGGAACGGTCGGCGGCTGCCTACGACTTCTATTTAAACAGCGAGCTTCTTCAAAGCCATAAACCCCAAAACCTCAAAGATACACTAAAATGGCTCATCAAGCATAGAGATGAACTCGGGGGCAATAGTCTTGGTTATCTTGTCCGGGCCCTTGGGGTTGCCGACAGATTACCTACCCCTCCAAGCATACCGAGATGGGAATTTTCAGCAGCAGCTTATGACCGCGCCATTAAAGGTGAAGCAACGATTTGTGATGAAATCCGGCGCATTTGGACTCAAGATTTGGGAGCGCAAAGATATAGGACAGACTTGGCGAGATTTAGAGCAGCGTTTAATCCGGATCTTCTGCCTAATCTTCGAACAGGAAGGCATCTTTCCAATAGCTATAGAAACTTGATACTTGGCTTTGCATACGACCTCTATGGGAGAGAACTTATTGAAGAAATCAGCAAAAAAGGGGATGCTTCTATTTCAGATGGAGGCGCCTCCCTTTCGGCTTCTGGCGAAGCCTCAGGACGTCGGCCTTCGGCCTCCAGCTCACCCGCCGCCGGGGAGGAGGAAGCTCTGCCTAGATCCCCGGGCATAGCAAGGGAGGAGAAGGGCAAGGAGCGCCTGAAAGAAGGAAGTGTCGAAATGACGCAAAGGGCCGTCGAATCTCACGTGAGTGAGTACGTGGCGTTTAAGGGTAAATACAGAAGCTCGCTTGAAGCGTTTGTAACAGATATAAGAGAAGGCTTCGAGGGTATGATAAAGGAAAAAATAGTATTTGTGATGGCTTTCGTTGTTATTTTGGGTAAAGAGAGGAGGGTAGCGCGAGAGGAATTACTGCAAAGAGCCGCCGCGATAATGCTAAATGAAAATTCCCTGTCTGAACAGGGTTATAGTCTTACTCCGGAAATGGTAATGCAGTATCGCTACTTGAGAGAAACTGATAGGAAAGAATTAGACAGGATAAGATGGGGAATACTTGAGCTGACCGGAGACCGGTTTGCCAACTCACAATTTTGGATCGCGATGTCAGACCTGGCGCACATGGTCGATGAAGAGCTAATATTAAGATTTGCGGAAGAAAAGCCCAGGTTATTTGAGGTGTCCGTGGATGGGGCAATCAGCGCTATACAAAATAACGCATTTTCGATAGCCCGTAATATTATATGCCAGTTATACTATAGAAAAGTACTTGATGATCATGATTTTGTCACAGAGATGGTCGAAAAGCTGACACAATTGGGCAATAAACCAAATAAACCAGATGAGAGCCTAAAAAAGGAAGTTGTAGATAGGCTCACTGTGGAAAGCAGACAAGCGTTGGCTGCCAAGTCTCGTAGGCGTAAATTAGGAAGAACAAAACGGTTCGATAGCAAAGACTTCACTCCGCCGTCCGACCCCCACCGCGCTAAGCCCGATAATGGAGCCTCTTCAGCCGTCGCTGAAACAGAGGGGGAGAAGTTGACAGAAGTGCCTGATAATCGCAAAATGGCGGTTAAGGAGTTTGTTACATTATTGGAGTTATTGAAGAAAAACCCGAAAATTGTGTGGGGAAAAGAAAATGAATTTAGCGCACTCATCAAATATGAAGACATAACTCAGGACTTTGAGGTGTTCCCAACAAGAGAATGCTTGGAATCCTATCCAGAACTTGTAATTCTTGATATGTCAGCTAGCGATGATAGGGTGCCAATTTCAGGACTATTTGGTGTTCTTCGAATAAATGTCATAAAGCGCGCTGGCGAGCTTGCGTTATGGTTTCGGGAAGTCCATCCGAGCAGAGGTTATCGACAGATAAAGCCAAAGAAAAGAAGAATAGCACAATATGGTCCCTGGAGCAGTCAGGCGATTGAGCGCATCATAGAATTAGCCTACCGCGCAGACTTCAAGCGCTTCTATGCTTCGACCGCAAAAGATAGAAAAGAATGGTATCAAAGGAAGCTCAGAACTAAGCTTATGCGCGCAAATTTGAGAGAAAATTACCTTTTTCCATTTGCGAATGGTTGGGAAGAAGTTGAAGTTGAACTCGATGGACGAAAAACAAAATTCTGGCAATGGGTGAGTACAAAAACCAAACCCGAATCGCCGACCACCTCATCACCTGCTGCGCTATTCGACCCCCACCGCGTCTATTCGGAAAGTACTGATCAGGAGAATGAAAGATTTGCTCAGGAGTGCGTGAAAAATAGAAACGTCTCCCTTTTTTCCCCGAGGGATGAATCTTACGTTGAACCGCTGCTAGCCTTAATCGCACGTGAACAGAGAGAACGTTTTGAGCGTTTTATGGGAACCCTTACTGAAAGAGAAAGAGAAGTTTTAGAATTATTATACGGCCAGGGATTGTCGGTCAGGAGAGCAGCAGGAGTATTGATCCTCAGCACCTCGAGAATCAGAGCATTAAGGGAAACAGCCCTGGGAAAACGGGATGAGTTTTTTCCGTATTTTGGCAACTGTTTCATAAAACAATTAGCCAGAGTAAACAATATCCCCGTATATGAAATCATCTCAAGGCTAACCAGGGCAGGCTTGGATTTTGATGAAGCAACAAAGGGGAAAGGAATCCATTTTAAATCAATATTAAGGGCAGCGGAAAGAGCAAGGCTTAACCTGAATGGAATATTTTTCTTCTGTAGCGGAGAAACAAGATGGCAAGCTACTTCCTTAAGTATAGGAGAGCTGATTGAGGATATAAGAGCAAAGATAAAAGATAAAGATTATGTGGGAGCAAGCACAAAAAAACCACACCCGAATCACGGACATGGCGAATGAAGAATAAACTGGTTGCGGTAGGAAGCGGGCGGCCTCGTTCCGTGGCTGAAGGTACCCTTCTTGCCGTAGCCACCCCTAAAACAGTTACCTTCCTCTAACCACAAAACCTTCCAAATTTATATCAATTCATAGCATTTTTTATAAAAAAAATGCAAAAATCATTGCTTTTTGGGTATGGTTGCGAGAAAATATAAGTAAATACGGGGGTAGAGGCTACCTCGTCGCTGTCTACCAATACCCAGAGTACAAAGCTAGCCTACCTCTTCCGTGGCTGGTGGGGACTAGCTTTTCTCTGGGAAGACAGATGTGGCTGGCGGGGCCCCTGCCCCCCCTTGCTTATAAGTCATGCATCGTTTTATTCTTAAAAGATTACTTTTTGCCATACCTTTACTGCTAGGGATTAGTTTTTTAACCTTTCTTTTTATCCAGATTGCACCGGGAGACTTTCTGGATAAACTGCGCCTAAATCCTCAGATTTCTACTCAGACCATTCAGTTATATGAAGAGAAGTTTCATCTGGATAGACCCTTGGCAGTTCAATATTTTATGTGGTTAAAAAATATCTTTAAGGGAGATTTCGGTTATTCTTTTTCCTATAAAGTACCGGTATTAAGGGTGATTGCGTCTCGTGCTTTTAATACTCTTATTCTTTCTATTGCATCTTTAATACTTACCTGGATATGCGTAATTCCTTTAGGGGTGATTGCAGCCCTAAAGCGCAATAAATTCACAGACAGAGTCTTATCGTTTTTTTCATATCTGGGAATTTCAAGTCCCACCTTTTTCTTGGCATTTCTTTTTCTTTATCTGGCAACTTTTGTGGGCTGGCTTCCTTTGGGAGGAATGCGCTCCATACACTTTGAGGAGTTTACTTTCTGGGGAAAGATTTTTGATGTTGGCAGACACCTGATTATTCCGGCAGTGGTTCTTTCCATTGGTAGTATTTGTGTCCTGCAGAGGATAATGCGCGCTAATTTGTTAGAGGTTTTAGGTTCATCATATATTTTAGGTGCTAAAGCAAGAGGTATTACTAGTAAAAGAATCCTTTACGTCCATGCTTTAAAGAATGCCATAAATCCTATGATTACGATTTTTGGTTATCAGTTCTCAGCCCTGTTAAGTGGCGCAGCATTAACTGAGATTATTGTGGGCTGGCCCGGCTTGGGTCAGGTTACTTTAGAGGCAGTGCGTTCACAGGATTTATATCTTGTGATGGGTTCAATGATTATGGGAGGAGTGTTACTGATTTTAGGGAATCTGTTGGCAGACATCTTGCTTGCCTATTTTGATCCCAGAATAAGATTTGAGAAATCATGAGTCTTTTGAAAGAAATCGCAAAAAATAAACTCAGCTTAATTGCATTAATTGTATTGGTGGTTTTATATCTTGCCATTATCTTTGCGCCTTTTTTTGCTCCTTATGCTTATGATGAGGATGATGTGCTTTATACCAATGCCCCGCCTACTAAAGTCCATCTGTTTAGCTTGGAAAATAAAATATATCAGCCTTTTATTTATGGCCAGAAGTTTACGGTTGATAAATATTATCGCCGTATTTATGAGGAGGATAAAACTAAAGTATATCCGATCAGGTTTTTTGTAAAAGGATTTAAATATAAACTTTTTGGTCTTTGGGGGTTAGACCGGCATTTATTTGGAGTAGAGCAAGGTAAGATTTATTTATTGGGCGCAGACCTAAAGGGGAGAGATATTTTATCCCGCATTATATACGGAGGAAGGATTTCACTTTCCATAGGTTTAATTGGGGCAGCAATTTCATTATGCATTGGATTAATTGTAGGAGGTATGGCAGGTTATTTTGGAGGAAAAATCGATAATATTACAATGCGGCTATGTGAGATGATGATGATGGTTCCTTCTTTTTATCTTATGCTGGCGCTTCGCGCATCTTTTCCTCCTAATTTAAGCTCAACCCAGGTTTATCTTTTGATTGTGGTAATTCTTTCATTTATTGGCTGGGCATCCACTGCGCGTATTATCAGGGGTATGGCGATTTCTTTAAGAGAGAATGAGTTTGTCTACGCTGCTAAATCTATTGGATTAAGTAATTTTAAAATAATTATCCGTCATGTTCTGCCGCATACTTTTTCTTACGCCATAGTTGCAGTGGTCTTAAGCATTCCGGCTTATATTTTAGGTGAAGCGGCATTGAGTCTTTTAGGTTTAGGTATTCAAGAGCCAGAAGCAAGCTGGGGTAATTTACTCTCTTCAGCAATGGGTATTGTAAATATCCGACTTTATCCCTGGATTCTTAGTCCCGGCGTATTCATTATTGTTGCGGTGATGTGCTTTAATATTTTAGGCGAACGCTTAAGAGATGTTTTGGATCCAAAAAGGAAAATATTATGATTTTGCAAGTTAAAGACTTATCTGTATCTTATTGGAGCAGAGAAGGTTATGTAGATGCACTAAGGCATGCCAGCTTCACTGTGTTTGAAGGAGAAATTTTAGGAGTAGTGGGTGAGACTGGAAGTGGAAAGAGCACCATTGCTTATTCAGTATTAAATCTTTTGCCTTTTGATTCTGAAAGGGCAGGGGAAATATTTTTTAAGAATGAAAACATCCTCTCGCAGCCAGAGAAGCAAATGCAAAAAATAAGAGGAAGTCAAATCGGTCTTGTGGCACAGGAGCCGGCGAGCATGTTTAATCCAGTGTTAAGTATTAAGTATCAGTTCCAGGAAGTATTGAAGGAGAAAGGAAAGATAAAAAACAAAAGCCAAGGTCTTGATATCATTTTGGACTCGTTTAAAAAAGTGAAATTGCCTGAGCCAATGCGAATTTTAAGAAGTTATCCCCATCAGTTAAGCGGAGGACAATTGCAAAGAGTGGCTTTAGCAATTGCGATTTCATTAAAACCGACACTTTTGATTGCGGACGAGCCTACCAGTGCTTTGGATGTAACTATTGAAAGCCAGATTGTTAACCTCTTAAAAGAACTCAAAGAGAGTCTAAATTTAACTGTGCTATTCATTACCCACAATCTTGATTTAGTAAAGGTGCTTTGTGATAGGGTGGTGGTCCTTTATCAGGGTCGGATTAAAGAAGTAAGAAGTAAAGATGAATTATTTAGCGCACCGCAAGATGATTATACTAAAAATTTATTGAAAGCATTTCATGATTTAGGAGATTAAATGGAGCTTTTGCGCACCAAAAATTTAAAAGTTTACTTCACCCAGAAAAAAGAAGTCATAAAAGCAGTGGATGGAGTGGATCTATTTCTTAAAAAAGGAATTACCACTTCATTGGCCGGAGAGAGTGGTTGTGGAAAAACCACCTTAGCCCGGGCAATTTTAGGTTTTTATAAACCCGATGAGGGTGAGATTTATTTTGAAAATGAAGACATTATAAAGAAAGAAAACATTACTTTGGTAAGGGAAAATATCCAGATTGTGTTTCAGAACCCTTTTTTAAGCCTTGATCCCCGCTATACGGTTTTTTCAACTCTCTATGAGGCCTTAAGTGTTTTTAGAGATATAAATAAAAGCAGAGCAGAGTCAATTATTGAGAAGGCATTGGGGGAAGTAGAGCTGGATAAAGACCTCATGTATCGCTACCCTCATCAGTTAAGCGGCGGACAACTTCAGCGCGTCTGTATTGCGCGTAGCTTAATCAATAAGCCGCCGTTGGTTATTTTAGATGAACCCACCTCTAGCCTTGATGTTACCACTGCCGGTACAATCATAAATCTTTTAGCAAAACTGCAGGAGAAGCGCCAAATCACTTTTTTTTATATTTCCCATAACATCAAATTGATAGGGAAAATTTCTCATTTTTGTTTTATTATGTATCGGGGAAAAATAGTGGAGTATGGGCCAAAGGATCTGGTATATAACAATCCCCTTCATCCTTATACCAAACTTTTAAAAAAAGCTGCTCATCAAGAATTAAAAAGTATCCCGCAAGAGGAGATGATGCAATTAGAGGGGTGTCCTTTTTATTCGCGTTGTTCTTCAAGGATGGCGCGTTGTGAGAAAGAACCAGTAAGTATTGAGCTTGAGCCAGAGCATTTTGTTTGTTGCCATCTCTATAGCTAAGTCCTTATTCGCTAAAGGGGACGCTTCTATTTTTAAAGCACAATATTAGTAACAGTATTATTTGACAGCTATATTATTATCTTATATAATTTAGCAGTTATGAGCGATACTGAAAGAGTCGAAAAACTAAACAAAGTGAGTGATGAATTCGGTCAGCCTTTCTTAGAGACTGCTTTTTCTAAGCCTTTCTCCATAAAAGAGTTATTAGATGGGTTTGAGGAGGAAAAAGAGGTTTCAGTGGCGGGTCGGCTGATGACTAAACGTGAACACGGAAAATCAGGTTTTGCGCACATAAGCGACCACACTGCTAAGTTGCAGATTTACGCTCAGCTTAATACTTTGGGTGAGGGGTTTAAGCTTTATAAGCAGCTTGATATCGGCGATATTATTGGCGTAAAGGGTAAGCTATTTAGAACTAAGACTGGAGAGTGCACTGTTTTAGCGCAGAGCTTAAAGCTTTTAGCAAAGTCTCTGCGTCCTTTACCTGAGAAATGGCACGGACTTAAAGACGTGGAAGTAAGGTACCGGCAGCGCTATCTGGATTTAATCGCTAATCAGGAAGTTAAAGAAGTATTTATAAAGCGCTCCCAGATAACCTCTTTGATAAGAGAATTTTTTAATCGCTTAAAATATGTTGAAGTAGAAACTCCAATGTTACATCTTATCCCCGGCGGTGCAGCTGGAAAGCCTTTTTCCACCCATCACAATGCTACTGACATGGATGTCTATTTGAGGATTGCACCGGAATTACACCTTAAGCGTCTTTTGGTGGGAGGCCTAGAAAAAGTATTTGAAATTAACAGAAGTTTTCGCAATGAAGGTGTATCGCCCCGGCATAATCCGGAATTTACCATGCTTGAAGCTTACTGTGCTTATGAGAATTTTGAATACATGGTGAAGATATGCGAGGATTTATTTTCTTATCTTGCGAAAGAGATTTGTGGTTCTGCGGTTATTGAGTATCAGGGACAAAAAATAGATTTTAACCCGCCCTGGCAGAGGATTTCATTTGCGCAGTTGTTCAAAAAGGAGTTTGGGGTGGAGGCAACTGATTCTCAGAACGAGATGCTTGCAAAGATAAGTAAAAAGTTGAATTTAGAACAGGGCTTAAGCCGTACTCAGATTCTTAATATTACCGAGGAGTTGGTTGAGAAGTATTATCCTAAGGAAAAGCCTGCTTTCATCGTTGATTTTTTTACCTGGACTTCTCCCTTGGCAAAAAGAAAACCAAACAATCCAGAGTTAGTAGAGCGCTTTGAGCTATTCATGGGGGGCTTAGAAGTTGCCAATGCTTATTCAGAGTTGAATGATCCTTTAGAACAACAGCAGCGTTTTAAGAAGCAGCTTGAAGTTGAGGAGGAGCTTCCTAAAAAGATTGATAAAGATTTCGTGTTGAGTTTAGAGTACGGAATGCCGCCTGCGGTTGGATTGGGAATCGGTATCGACAGGCTGGTAATGATTCTTCTTAATCAACCCTCGATAAAAGACGTAATTCTTTTCCCGCTGCTTAAACCTTTAGCTGATGACTGAGTTATATCTGGCGCGTCGTTATCTTTTCCGCGGAAAAGCAAGACACCTTTCCTTTATTGGATTTATTTCTTGCATTGGGGTTGCGCTGGGAGTGGGGACTCTGATTATCGTTATCTCCGTAATGAATGGCTTTGATCAGGATTTAATGGAGCGGCTCTTAAAGTTTAATTATCATATTACCATTGAGAGTAGTCAGCCCCAAAACCTTCCCCTGATACAGGAGCGCTTGCGAGAGTGGGAGGAAGTTGAGAGTGCTTCTCTTTATGTGCAGACTCAAATCTTTGCCCGCTTTGATGATTTAATTAGGCCGTTGGTGGTAAGAGGGATTGAGTCCGGCGATGAAAAAGATTTCTTTAGCAAACACATTACGCACAGGCTTGGGGATGAAGGTTTTTATCTGGGAGAGGGGATTAGAAATAGATTCCTTATCGAAGATTCTCTAAAATTTTATCCTCTGGAGAAAAAACTCACATTGCGTACAATGCCGGTGGCAGGATTTTTTGAGGTAGGGCTTTATGATATTGACAACAACTATGTGGTCACCGATCTTGAGACTGCTAAGAATCTTTCTCCTAACTATCTTTATTTTTTAGGAGCCCGCATTAAAGACCCCTTTAATGCTCCAAAGATAAAGCAAAAAATAATAATGAATTTTGCGCAAGGTGTGTTTGTAAGTACCTGGATGGAATCAAACCGGGTATTGTTTTCAGCGCTGCAATTGGAGAAAATTGCGATGTTTATAATCTTAAGTCTTATAATCGTAGTTGCTTCATTCAGTATTTTTGCCACCCTTACCGTAAAGGTAGTGGAGAAGACCAAAGATATCGGGATTTTAAAATCATTGGGATTTACCAATAGGCAGATCTGGACTGTCTTTAGTTTACAGGGGCTTATTTTAGGATTAATTGGAGTAGTCTCAGGCTTTGTTTTGGGGTTGGGATTATGCTTTATTTTAGAGCGGTTTCCTTTTATAAAGCTTCCCGCAGAAATCTATGCCATTGAGTATTTGCCCGTAGCGATTAATCTTGGCGATATCGGGCTGGTTGCGCTTTTGGGCTTAGCGCTTGCTTTTATTTCCAGTTTACTGCCGGCAATGCGTGCCGCAAGATTAGCGCCCTGTGAGGCTTTGCGTTATGAGTAAATTATTAGAATTAAACTCAGCTACCAAAATCTATCAGAACGGCGCTGACCGGGTAGTGGCAGTCAAAGACGCTTCTTTTTTAGTTGAGCCGGGCCAGTTCTTGGCAGTGGTAGGGCCTTCGGGTGCGGGTAAATCCACACTTTTGCATATGATTGGAGGATTAGAAATACCTACCAAGGGTGAAGTTAATTTTGGGGGTATGAATCTTTATCGCATGAAGTCTAAAGAATTAGCGCGCTGGCGCAATAACACCGTAGGATTTGTTTTTCAGTTTTATCACCTTATTGAGGAGCTAAATGCCCTTGAAAATGTGGCTATCGCCTCTTTTGGTAGGGGAAAAATTTATGCTTTAAAAAAGGCCCAAGAATTGTTAAAATACTTAGATTTAGATAAAAGGCAGCAGTTTTTCCCCTCGCAGCTCAGCGGTGGGGAAAAACAAAAGGTTGCCATTGCGCGCGCGTTAGTCAATGACCCTAAAGTCATTCTCTGCGATGAGCCCACTGGTAACCTTGATAAGGATTCACAGGATAAGGTGATGCAGCTTTTTGTCAAGCTTAACAAAGATATGAAAAAGACAGTGGTGATGGTCACCCATAATCAGGAAATCGCTAAAGAAGCAGAGAAGATTTTATATATGAGGGGCGGCGAATTATTATCTTGAAAGTACGGCTTAATAACTAAAACAAGGAGTGCAAGATGAAGGTTTATCTGAACGGAAAATTGGTGGATAAAAAAGAAGCAAAAATCTCAGTGTTTGACCATGGCTATCTCTATGGAGATGGTGTGTTTGAGGGGATTAGAGTTTATAACTGCCTGGTGTTTAAATTGAAAGAACACATCGACAGGCTCTATGAGTCTGCCCATACCATTACATTGGGTATCTCTTTTACCAAAAAGGCAATGATTGATGCGGTGGTAAAAACACTGAAAGAAAATAAATTAAAAGACGCCTACGTCAGACTTGTGGTTTCACGCGGTGAAGGTGATTTAGGGCTTGATCCCAGAAAATGTAAAGGTAACCAGACCATGGTTATTATTGCTGATAAAATCGTGCTCTATCCAAAAGAGCTGTATCAGAAGGGCATGGCAATTATTACCGTGCCTACTGTCAGGAATCACCCCGAAGCCTTAAATCCACAGCTTAAGTCCCTTAACTATTTAAACAATATTTTAGCTAAAATTGAGGCTAGTAATTCTGGGTATCAGGAAGCGCTGATGCTTAACCATCTGGGGTATGTGGCAGAGTGTACCGGAGATAACATTTTCATGGTGAAAAATGACGCGCTCTATACCCCGCCACAGTGTATGGGTACCTTAAAGGGTATTACCCGTAACACGGTGCTTGATATTGCAAGGAAATTAAAAATTCCTGCTCATGAACATATTTTTACCCGTCATGAGATTTATAATGCTGATGAGTGCTTCTTGACCGGGACTGCAGCAGAGATTATTCCAGTGGTTAAAATTGATGAGCGAGCTATTGGCGATGCCAAGCCAGGGAATGTGACTAAGAGGATAATGAAAGAATTCCACAAGCTTACAAAGACTGATGGAGTAAAATACAGTTTATAAGTTATGTTGTGTGATATTTGCCATAAAAACATGGCTACGGTCCATCTCACCGAAATCGTTAATGATAAGGTGGTGGAGATGCATATCTGCCAGAAGTGTGCTAAATCCAAGGCTGAAGAGCTAAAGAATCAACTCAGCATCTCAGAGCTTTTAAGCGGACTTATGGATATTGAGGGAATTTCAGAGACAAGGCCTGCGCTTAAGTGTCCGGTATGCGGCATGAGTTATGCTGATTTTAAAAAACAAGGACGTTTGGGTTGTGAGAATTGCTATGCTACTTTTAAGGATAGGCTTTTTCCGCTTTTAAGGAAAGTGCACGGCACCACGCGCCACTCTGGAAAGGTTCCGGGGGCGGTAGCGAAAGTGAGCGCTTCGGAGAGATTGGAAGAATTAAAAAAACGGCTTGAGCGAGCAATTGAGATGGAAGAGTATGAGGAGGCAGCACGGCTTCGCGATGAGATAAAAAAAGCAGAGAAAAAGAGTAAAGATAAATAGATATGTTTGATAAGTTTATTACCAATGCCGGGAGCTGGTTAAGCGGTAAGGGGCCTTCCTCTGAGATTGTGTTTTCTTCCCGTATGCGGCTGGCGCGTAATTTAAAAGGGGTGCCTTTTCCTTCTCGCGCTAATCCCGCACAACGAGAAGAGGTGTTAAAAAAGATAGAGGGGGTTCATGCCAAAATAAAACACCTGGATAAAAGCTTTTTTGTTAAGATGGATGATTTACCAGGTTTGGATAAAAATTTTCTCATTGAAAGGCATCTTATCAGCAAGGAACACACTAGCACCGAGACCTCTCGTGGTCTTGTTGTGACCGGTGATGAGAGAATTGCGATTATGGTTAATGAGGAAGACCATCTCAGGATGCAAGTTATAACTTCAGGGTTTGATCTCCCAAAATGCTGGGGGATATTAGATGAGATTGATAGCGAGCTGAATAAGACTATTGCGTTTTCTTTTCATCCCCAAATAGGTTATTTGACTGCTTGCCCTACTAATGTGGGAACAGCTCTGCGTGCTTCTTGTATGCTGCATCTACCGGCACTTGTATTTACCAAGCGCATTAATAAGATTTTAGAGCTTCTTGCAAAGATTTCTTTTACGACCCGCGGGCTTTTCGGAGAAGGCACTCAGGCCCTGGGTAACTTTTTTCAGGTTTCCAATCAGGTATGTTTGGGGCCTTCGGAGAAGGAATTGATGGAAAATCTTGTGGGAGTGGTAAATCAGATTTTGACCCAGGAGATGGATGCGCGCGATGTACTGCTAAAAAAGCATAAAATTACTGTTGAGGACAGCATCTGGAGGGCAGCGGGGATTTTGACCAATAGCCGTCTTATTAATACCCGCGAAGCCTTGAGCCATCTTTCGATGTTGTCCTTGGGGCTGGATTTAGGTATAATTAAAGGAATAAAAAAGGAATTAATTAATAACCTTTTTATCATTATTCAGCCTGCCCATCTTCAAAAAATAGAGGGTAGACAGCTGAAAGAATCAGAGAGAGATTATATTCGAGCAGAGGTTCTGCGTCAGAAGCTTAAAAGTTAAATTTACACTTTTTAAATGGATCGGAGGTAAGGATGTTTAATCGATTTACGGAGCGAGCACGAAAAGTTTTGGTTTTAGCTAAAGAAGAAGCACGCCGCTTCAATCACGACTATATCGGCACCGAGCACATCCTCCTAGGATTAATCCGGGAAGGAGAGGGTGTTGCTTGTGCGGTTTTACAGAATTTAGGGGTGGACCTAGACCGCTTAAAAAATGAAATCGAGAAACTGGTCTCTCCGGGGCAAGTTTCTGCTGCTTTAGGTGATATTCCTTTTACCCCCCGCGCAAAAAAAGCGCTGGAATTAGCAGCCGAAGAAGCGCGTGGTCTGGGCCACAACTATATCGGTACCGAGCATATTCTTTTAGGTCTGATACGGGAAGGCGAAGGTCTTGCCTGTCAGGTTTTATTTTCGATGGGCATTGATTTAAAGAAGGTGCGCGATGAAATTTCAGCGCTTTTGGGTGGAATTCATGGGGCAGCAGGCGGAGTTAGTGCTGCAGCACCTGCCTCTAAGACTCCGGCCCTTGATTCGTTTGGACGGGATTTAACCAAATTGGGCAAGGAAGGAAAACTTGATCCGGTTATCGGCAGAAAAGTTGAAATAGAAAGAGTAATTCAGGTTCTAAGCCGGCGCACCAAAAATAATCCGGTATTACTTGGTGAGGCTGGGGTAGGTAAGACTGCGATTGTAGAGGGCTTAGCTCAAAGCATTACCACCAGAGAGGTTCCGGAAGTATTACGCAATAAAAGAATCGTGATTTTGGATTTAGCTTTGATGATTGCCGGGACTAAATACCGCGGTCAGTTTGAAGAAAGAATTAAAGCTGTAATGGATGAGATAAAGCGTTCTAAAGACGTGATTATTTTTGTCGATGAGCTTCATACTCTGGTAGGGGCAGGAGCTGCGGAAGGAGCGATTGATGCTTCTAACATCTTAAAACCGGCACTTTCGCGGGGAGAGATTCAGTGTATCGGCGCAACTACTCTTGATGAATACCGAAAGCATATTGAGAAGGATGCCGCTCTTGAGCGAAGGTTTCAGCCGATTGTTGTTGACCCTAACACGGTGGATGAGACCATTGAGATTTTAAAGGGTCTGCGCGATAAATACGAAGCCCATCACAGAGTAAAGTTTACTGATGAGGCAATAGAGGCCGCGGCAAAGCTTTCAGATCGCTATGTCTCCGGAAGATTCCTGCCTGATAAGGCAGTGGATTTAATTGATGAGGCCGGAGCGCGTTCACGCCTGGCAGTATTGACTGCGCCTAAGGAGATAAAAGAATTGGAGGATAAGTTAGGAGAGATTACCAAAGAGAAGGAAGCGCTGATAAAACAGCAAGATTTTGAAGCTGCGGCCAAATTAAGGGATGAGGAAAAAACTTTTCGCCTTAAACTTGAGGGTGCGCGCAGAGATTGGAATAAAAAGAGAGACCAGATTACCCCTAATGTAAGCGAAGAAGATATTGCTCGTTTAGTTTCCCAGATTACAGGGGTACCGATTTATCGCCTGGAAGAAAAAGAATCCGAAAAGCTTCTTAAAATAGAAGAAAAGTTAAACGAGCGAGTAGTGGGACAAAGCGAGGCCCTTACTTCTATTGCGCGTTCGGTGCGCAGAGCCCGCGCCGGGGTTAAAGAACCGCGCCGGCCCATTGGTTCGTTTTTGTTTCTGGGGCCTACCGGAGTGGGTAAGACTCTTTTAGCACGGGCATTGGCAGAATTTATGTTCGGCGATGAAGAAGCACTGGTGCAGCTTGATATGAGTGAGTATATGGAGAAGTTTAATGTTTCCCGTTTGGTGGGTGCTCCTCCGGGCTATGTGGGTTATGAAGAGGGAGGTCAGCTAACCGAGAAAGTAAGAAGAAGGCCCTATTCGGTAGTTCTTCTTGATGAGATTGAAAAAGCACATCCTGATGTGTTTAACATCCTTCTTCAGATACTGGAGGAAGGCCGGCTCACTGACAGCTTTGGCAGAAGAGTTGATTTTAGAAATACAGTGCTTATTATGACCTCCAATGTAGGAGCGGATATTATCCGCAGACGGGGGTCGTTGGGATTTAAGCCTCTGACGGAAGATATTGGATATGAAGAGATGAAAAATATGCTCCTAGAGGAAGTAAAAAAGACTTTTAAGCCTGAATTCTTAAACCGCCTCGATGAGACGATTGTGTTTCGGCCCTTAGACAGAAAAGATTTAGAGAACATCGTTAGTATCGAGATTGGCTACGTGAATGAACGCTTAAAAGATCAGGGATTTCAGGTGACGCTCGATAAGAGCGCGGTGGATTTCTTTGTGGAGAAAGGCTTTGATCCTGTATTTGGAGCAAGGCCCCTAAAACGGGTTATCCAAAGATTCCTAGAGGACCCTTTAGCAGAAAGCATTATCAAGGGAGAATTTGCTGAAAAGTTAAAGAAGGCAAAGACTGTAAAGATACATGCTTCACGCAAAGGCGAAGAGCTTCAGTTTACATAATTAAGGGACCTTTACAATAGGCCTCTTTTGGCAAAACGCAAAAATTAGGATTATTCTATGGCGTTGTTTAGACAAGTAGCTTTATTGCTTCAATATCTGGGAAGCATGTCTATTTTTGTAAAAGACATTATGTGGTGGATGCTTGCCAGAAAAAGGGATATTAAGAATTTAATAAGAGATATTGTATTTATCGGGATAGACAGTCTTGCTTTAGTCTCATTGATTTCATTTTTTGTGGGTATTATCATTGCCTTTCAGACTGCCTATCAGCTGAAGCAGTTTTCTTCTGAGATTTACATCGCTTCTTTAGTGGCGTTATCAATCGTAAGAGAGCTGGGGCCGGTATTGGGTTCTTTGATTGTTGCTGCCCGTAGCGGTGCTTCTATTACAGCGGGTATTGGCTCTATGAAAATAAGCGAACAGGTTGATGCCTTGGAAGCATTTGCAGTTTCACCTGTAAATTATCTGGTGGTTCCTAAATTTCTCGCCCTTCTTATATCTATGCCGCTTTTAGTGATTTATGCTGATGCGGTAGGTATTTTCGGAGGGTATCTAGTGGGCGCTACAAAGTACGCTATTCCTTTTGGTCTTCATTTTAAACTGACCTTTGATGCCTTAAAATACAAAGATATTGTGAGCGGGCTCATAAAAAGCGTTTGTTTCGGCTCAATCATTGCTTTTGTTTGTTGTTATGAGGGGATGCAGCCGCGCTCAACAACTGATGTTTCCAAAGCTGTTACGCGGGCAGTGGTACGTTCCTTTATTTTTATTATTATGAGTGACTGTTTCTTGACCGCGATATTTTATTTCTTATAAGGGCTTAGCATGGAACAGGAAGAGAAGAGACGCGAACATCACGAACACATTGAAGGTGAACATATTGAGGGTGAGCACCTTGAGCATGAACATGCTGAACAGAAGCCCATTGAACGTGAACATGTTGAACGTGAATGTGCTGAGCATGAGTGCATGATTCGTTTGGTTGACGTGCATAAGACCTTTATGGATCTTAAGGTCTTACACGGAGTAAACCTTACGATACGCAAAGGAGAGACATTTTTACTAATCGGGCGAAGCGGTGCTGGTAAAACCGTTCTTTTAAAAAACATTTTAGGCTTACTTAGTCCGGATGAAGGACAGATTATTATTGATAATACCGATATCACAAAGCTGAATAAAAGAGAGCTGCAGAAGGTACGGCTGCAATTCGGTCTTGTGTTTCAGAGTAGCGCTCTTTTTGATTTTTTAAACGTGCAAGAGAATGTAGGGTTCTTTTTATATGAGCATGGGAATGTAAAGAAAAATGATTTTTTAAGAATAAACCAAATAAAAGATAAAGTAAAGGAAACTCTGGCATTGGTGGGGTTAGAGGGGATAGAGGAAAAATATCCCTATCAGTTAAGCGGAGGAATGAAGAAAAGAGTCGCGATAGCCAGAGCAATTATCTATCAGCCCAAGGTTCTTATTTATGATGAGCCTACCACTGGAATTGATCCCATTGCAGTGGATAAAATCGTATCATTAATTGAGGATTTACATAGTAAACTCTCAATCACCTCTTTGGTTGTAACTCATGATTTGGAAGTGGGGTTAAAGTTGGCTGATCGCCTTGCGTTTTTATTGGGAGGAAAGATAATTTTTGAGGGTGATAAACAGGAATTAGCTAATACCAATGATGAAAGAGTCATTCAATTTATAGAAGGAAGTTCTAAAGGTCCGATAAAGGAGATGGAAGTATAATAAAGGTACCCTTGACATCAAAGATGTCAAGGGTACAATTCGACCATGCAATTTACATTCATTGCATTCCGTAGATTGCGGTCTCATTGAAGGGGGAGAAATAATGGTAAAATTAGTTCGGTTTGGTAATATACGTAATTTTCTTAATGAGATTAAAATAGGTGCGTTTACTCTTTTTGCGCTCGTTATTCTTTTCTTTGCTCTTCTTTCGGTAAGAGAGCTCACCTTTTTTAAGGGAACCTATATTTTAAGGGCAAAATTTGATTTTGCCGAAGGTC
>CP070684.1:448352-470828 GCA_020352775.1 Candidatus Omnitrophota bacterium | reverse complement strand
TTATCCTCATAACCACCCTTTTGTGGTCAATAAGATAATAATACTTCTTTAGGGGTTATTTTACAAGAGTTAAAATCGTAGGTTTTAGTGGATTATCTGGGACTATTGAATAAGAGGCTACCTGCCGTATGGTCTATGGTTTAGGTGGCGGAGCAATCTAAATTAGATGGTGATATACCAGATGAATTTTATCGAGAAAAAGTTGATAATTGGCAAGCTGAACAGGAAGAAATCAGATCTACTATAGCAAGGCACGAAAACGCAGACTCAAATTACCTTGCTAAAGGTATCCACATTTTAGAACTCTCTAATAAGGCCTATGACTTATACTTACGACAAATACCCTCAGAAAAGGCTCGCCTGCTACAATACCTACTTTCGAACTGCACCCTGAGTGATGGAAATCTTTACCCTACATACAAAAAGCCCTTTGACTTACTCGCCAAAGGGCTTCATCGTCTAAATTGGGGTGGGTGACGAGATTTGAACTCGCGACAACCTGAGCCACAGTCAGGTGCTCTGCCAACTGAGCTACACCCACCGCAGAGAGAAATTTATAATACCAGCCTTTTTAAGTGCTGTAAAGAAAGAATTCCTTAAGGGGGCAGGTTAAAAAAGTAATATAGGCTATATGGTAGGGTAAAATTATAAAAAAAGGGTAGGAATAATAAATCGCTCCCTACCCTTTCTTTTATACGGAATTGTCTTTAATAGCGACTGCCGCCGCGGAATCCACCACCGCCACCGCCGCCGAACCTATCTCTGCGTGGCTTCATTTTCTGCGCTTTATTCACTTTCAATGTTCTTCCGTTTAATTCCTGGCCGTTTAAAGCATCTATCGCCTTTTGGGCCTCTTCTTCGGTTTCAAATTCTGCAAATCCAAAACCTTTTGATCTACCGGTGTCTCTATCTTTAATGATAGTTACTTCTTTGGCGTTTATTCCTTTTTCTTCAAGAGTTCTTTGAATATCACCCTCTGCAACGCCATACTCTAAGTTGCCAATGTAAATCTTTTTTGCTTCTTCCATTTTCCTTTCTCCTTTTTAAACAGATTCATATACAAAATCCCATCTCACTTAACCCTTTTTTCTTCTTTTTGCTTTCTCCCTCCTTTTTTGCGATGGCTTTGTATAACGCTGCCGCTCCTTAAACTTTTTGACAATGCCTTCTTTTTTGCATTGCATTCTGAATTTTTTAAGGGCTCTTTCAAAATCTCCTCTACCCTCAATTGTAACTTCAGCCATCTTACCTCCTGTAAACTACTTATACCTATAAACAATTCTACCTCTACTTAAATCATAGGGTGATAATTCAACATCAACCTTATCGCTCGGTATAATCTTTATAAAATACTTTCGCATCTTGCCACAGATATGTGCTAATATTTTGTGGCCGTTTTCCATCTCCACACGAAATAAAGCATTAGGCAATACATCTGTTACAATACCGCTGACTTTTATAGCTTCTTCTTTCGGCATATACCCTCATTAAAATGCATCATAAAAAAAGCCGAAAAGCCCCACTATCTTGGAACTCATCGGCTTCAAGATATCAAGTTTACCCCTTCTTTTACTATATAACTTTATCAGCTATTAATATTTTGTCAAGTAATATAAATTAAGGTATTAGCGGTCGCGAGAACGCCTCATAATTTGATATAAAAGGTTGGGAGGGGTGGGTGGCGAAGGAATCTTTGGCTCATGGTAATAATAAAAATCTTCGGTAGGCTGATCATATTCTGTATGCTCATAGAAACCTGAGAGATAACCATAACCTTCTAAGGAAGGGTCACTATAGCTATCTATAAAGCTATTGCTTTGGGGTGTAGCTGAATAACCCTCCTCTACGCTGATAAGACTTGTGTCTTCAAATAAGTAATCAAACTCACTTTCCTCATCCTCACCATGAGAATCAGCTGTTTCCGTATCCTTGCTGAAATACTTACTACTATCTCTTTTATAATCCTGGCCCAAGCAATAGAAACTCAACGATAGAAACACCACAACCATAATCGAAACCAACCCTTGCGTTTTCATAAATACACCCTTAGTTATTATATACCTTTTCTTGAATTGTTTTTCAAGCCAGATATAAGGGATTGATTTATAAAAAGTTAGGAATCAAAAAGGCTAGTTTTGAGATGGCTCTTGTTTCTCTGTCTCTTTAGGTTTTGTGATAATTCCAATGATACCTTTTACGGCATCAACAACACTCTTTACGCCTTCAACCGGAGCTTCGATGATAATTTTTCTCGTTCCTTCGGCCCCTTCTTTTACTTTTTTGATAACTTCCCCCATATAGTCAAAACGAGCGCCTTTTACCGCGTCTTCGAAACTCTTCTGCAACACTTCAACATCTAATTTAAAAGGGTCCATTTTAGTTTTTAAAGTGGTAGAAAAAACGGGTTTGGCACGATCCCCTTTTAGAAATTCCAGGATTGTCCTTATAGTATACATCCTGGAAGGATCTTCCAAATACTCTACTCCCATATACTCGACCTCATCTACCGAGAATACTAAATCAACCGTTAAATCATTATCTTTAGAGTTGAAATTTGACTCTAAAGAAAGAAATGCTTTTTTAATACCTAAAGAATCCGGTTTCCAGAAAGGAGGATAATAATCAGTAAAAGCCCAATAGCTTATGCCACCAGCATTAATATCAAGATCCATATTTTTATTGGAATAATCCATCCATCCATCGGCTTGGATCGAATCTTCCATGGTGGCGTATTCGGTTTCTAAAGAGGCATCAAAATAAACATAAAATTTGCTTAATTGCGGGTAAACAAAATCTCTGAATCTGGTAGTAATATCATAGGCTTTTATTTTTTTAGGCTCTTCTTTTGTTAAGTCAATAAACTCAACCAAAATATTATTTAGCTCCAGCTTTGCGACCCTAACAGATAAGGGCATCTTCTTAATATGAGGAGGTTCTTTTGCTTTTTCCTTTTCTTGTGCTACTTTACGCCTGGCATCCACTTCTTTTCCCACAAAAGGCTCAAATACCAGACCGCTTTCATTGCGCCTTAGCTGCACCTCTATGTTTTCAGCTAAAACTTCACTTAAGATGCACTGCAAAATAAAAGGGTTAAATCCTACAAGTGAAGCCTCTATGCTTCCAACATAAATATCTCCGAATTCTAACTCCTTAATTTGTAATTCGAAGGGGAATCTTAAGGAAAGTTCTTTAATCTCTGCCTCAACCCCTAAATTACTTTTGATGGCATTAGCAAGAATATCTTTGCCGTAGGCGTTCACATATACATGAACTACAGTGCTTACCGTGGCAAGCAGAATCATAATTATAAGTAAAAAAATAGTAATTTTTTTCATATTTAGCTTTTAATATTATGGATAGGGCATTGCGAGAACACGCGCCCGGCAAGATTCGAACTTGCGACCCTCTGCTTAGAAGGCAGATGCTCTATCCAACTGAGCTACGGGCGCTGATTTTCAAATAACTATTATTATTAAAACTGGTCGGGAGGGTGGGATTCGAACCCACGACCTCTTGGTCCCAAACCAAGCGCGCTAAACCAGGCTGCGCCACCCCCCGATAAAAAAGCAATTATACAGGGTTATTCCCTATTTTTTATCGGCACTGAGGTTACATAACCGAAGTGCCTTTATAGCAAAAATTAAAAAGAACAGTATAAAAATTATATCAGATTTTAATGCTCTTTAACAAACTTTTCCCTACCGCAGACGTGAAAAAACCATCTCTTTCACTTTATCGAATACGTGCGGATTAGAAGCAATATATCCGATAGTTTTAGGAGTCAAGGGTCCTCCCTTTAAATCACAAAAGCGGCCTCCAGCCTCCTCTATAATACAAACACTTCCTGAAAAATCCCAGGGACGATCGTGAAATTCAACTGCAAAATCAAGTTTTCCTTCAGCAACATATGTTAAAATCCGGGCCGAAGAACCAAACATCCTGATGTTAAACACTTCTTTTGCCAAATCCCCCAAGACCTTTAACATGACTTCCGGAGCATAACGTATACTAGAATCAAAAGAAATAGAACACTCTTTCAGATCTTTAACGCCAGAGACTGATATCTTCTTATCGTTCTTGTAAGCACCATTACCCTTCTCTCCCACATACAGTTCGTCATCAACCGGCATATACACAGCCCCGGCGATAAATTCCTGCTTATGGATGACTCCTATAGAAGAACCAAAGATATTGATATTGCGGATAAAATTATGCGTGCCATCAAGAGGATCTATTATCCAGACATAATCTCGATCAACATTTTCTTTGCCTGTTTCTTCAGCAATAATCCCATGCTCTGGGAATTTCTCCTTGATTCTGGCAACAATCATCTTTTCTGCTTCTATATCCAGATTGGTAGCAAGATTGCGGTCCCCTTTACTTTCAATCTCGCTGATTTTACCAAAGTTATCAAAAAGAAATTTCCCCGCTTCTTTTGCCGCTTCAATCGCCACCCTGACAATCTCATTGTTCATTTTCTTACTCCTACCGGAAAGATATACAAAGGGGTCTCTTTAACATCAAGAACTGCTTCAACGCTTTTATCATTAAATGCTCCAACTGCCACTGTACCCAGCCCCAGAGCGGTGGCCTGTAAATATATATTCTGACCCACATGGCCGACCTCGATATCAACATAACGCTTACCCCGCGCTCCATAATAAGAAGTAGTAGCAGGATAATGAGCACAGACAATTATCACTAATGGAGCTTCTTTCACCCAGGGCTGATTGAGTGCGGCTCTGGAGAGATTAGCGCGTAAGTCCTGGCCCTTAACCAACGTAAGAGAATGACTTCTATTGTTGTATTTATACATCCCCATTGGCAAGTCATCTATTTCTCCTGCAACGATATAAAGAGTTAAAGGATATGTTGCTCCCGCAGAAGGTGAAGTCAATTTAGCCCATTTGTTCTGGCCATAGGCAGCCCAAAGAAGCTGAGAGACTTCTCGCATTGTTAAAGGCTTTTTGAGGTACTCTCTTACGGAACTTCTGATATCTAAAGCTTCTTCCAGAGAAACTTTTCCTTTTTTAACGGGAGGGGGAAGACGCAAGGTTTGTGGTTGAGAAAACCCGCTCATAATAAATCCTCCTATTATTAAAATGATGGCTAAATTGATGATTTTTTTCATTTCAAGATTATATCATTCCTGGAATAAAAATCTATCTAATTCCTAAACTAACCCCTCGGATGCTTATAAACGCGGGGAATATGAGAAGAAAGTCCGCTTACTATCTCATAAGGAATCGTGCCTGCCCATTGTGCTAAATCTTCAGCACTGATTTTTAAACCCTTTTTTTGCCCTATAAGAACGACTTCATCACCCACCTTTATGTCGTTTCTTGAGCCAATATCGACCATAATATGATCCATGCATACCCGGCCCGCTAAGGGGAAATAACTGTCTTTAATGGTCACCTTGGCGCGATTAGATAGCGCCCAAGGGTAACCATCAGCATATCCGGCTGCCACCGTAGCGATTTGGGTGGGTTTTTTGGCAACATATACCCTTGCATAACTTACCCCCATGCCTTTTTTAATCTGCTTTACAAAAATTATCTTTGATTTTAAGGACAATACCGGCTTAAAGGATAAATTGATTTTTGCTGATGGTTTGATGCCGTAAAGTATTAAGCCGGGCCTTACCATATTAAAATGGGATTCAGGGTAATCGACGATGCCGATACTATTGGCGCAATGGTGGAATTTAAATGTTATTCCTTTCTCTTCTAATTCTTTAATAAATTTGTTAAATGTATCTATTTGAGAATTGGTAAATTCGCGTTCAGTATCTGCAGCAGGAAAATGAGTATAAATCCCCTCTAAATAAAGGTTTTTAAATTTAGCCAATTCATATATAAAATCATAAGCATCGCTGTAATAAAGCCCCAGTCGTCCCATTCCGGTGTCGACTTTTACATGGACAGGAACTATTCTTTTCTTCTTAGCAGCCTCCTTGTTTAATCTGGCAGCGAAAGAAAGATCTACCACCGTAGGCCTCACATTATAACGAATGAAATACTCAGCAAATTTATCAAATACCGCGCTTAATGTAAGAATGGGCTGTTTAATTTTGTTTTCCCTTAACTGGATTGCCTCTTCGATACTGCCCACCCCAAAAAAATCAGCGCCTGCCGCAGCCAATGTTTGAGCAACCGGAATCATCCCATGTCCATAAGCAGACTGCTTTACGGTAACGACTATTTTTGTCTTGGGCTCGACTAATTTCCTGATTGTTTGAAAATTACTTTTTAACGCTCCTAAATCAACTTCAATCCACAAAGGGCGAATCATACCGCTACCTTCCTTCTTATTTGACAGGTTTTAGGATGCAAATAAAGAGGCTTTAGCTTATCCAAGGGAATAAACTCCTTCTTCTCATAACTTATTTTAGCAAGCTCTAATAAATAGTTAGCCTGAGGATATACATCGCGAGAAAAAAAATTTAGTTTAGGATTTAAGCTAAATGCGGCTTCCCTTATATGCTTATCATAGGTAATAAAGAAATAATCCCGGTGAGCTTTAATATATTCTGCAAGTGACACTAACCTCTCCTTTGCTTCTTTTTTAATCTGGCCCTTTCTGCACCTAAAAGATGTAGCATATATCAGGTTACGACGTGCATCAGAAATCACTGCTATTTTATCATACTTATCCTTAAAAGGGTAAGCTATAGAAAAAAAACTCCCTATCTTTATCACCGGCTTTCCTAAACTAAGACTAAAAGCCTTTGCGACACTAAAAGCTATTCTTAAGCCGGTAAATGAACCTGGTCCTTCCCCTACTACAAATGCATCTATCTTTTTTAAATCCATTGACATTGGGGAGTTTTTTATATGCTTTTCTATGATGGGAATAAGGCTTGAAGCGCCAAACTTTATGCGCCGATTAAAATTCACTACAATTCTGTCTTTGCTCAGTAAAGCAAAAGATAAGTTATAAGAAGAAGTATCAAATGCCAGAAGATTCATTTCTTCACACTATACCCTTCTTTTCTTAAAACATCAAACCTTCTCTTATCATATCCTTCTGAAGAAAAAACAATCCTGCGGCTGTCCTGGCTCTCATAAAAAAAAGCGATTTTAATATAGCGCGGCAATAATTCTTCTATTTTTTCTCCCCATTCAACAAGAACAATGCTAGAAGGAGCATATAAATAATCCTCTATTCCCAATCCAAAAATTTCAGGATGTTCATCAAGACGGTAAAGGTCGATATGATAAATATCAATACGCTGCGCCCGGTAATGACGCACCAAAGTAAAAGAAGGGCTCACCACTCGCACCTTACGCCCCAGGCCGCTAAGCACACCCTTAATAAAAGTGGTCTTTCCTCCGCCCAATGCTCCAGTAAAAACCACTACATCTTTTTCCTCCAATACATGAGCAAATCTCCTGCCAAGCTCAATTGTTTGATCTGCACAATTAGTGATGATCTTCATAACTTAGAAATGCGTATAGCCTCCAATACTTACCTTTTTTATTGAAGACCCTCTTTTTATCTTATATCCAAAATCTTTATTCTTTATCTCACCTACAAAATAAAATCTCTTTTTTAATTCGTTCAGGCGCTGTTCTTTTTTATCCACTGTAAAAATAAGCTCATAATCTTCTCCGCGGTAAAAATCAGATTTTCCTTTAGTGCAAGGGATACTATCTTCATAAAGAAGAGCGCCTTTTTTACTCATCTTTAAAATACGGTAAAAATCAATAATAAACCCGTCAGATACATCTATCATAGAATTGACTTTAAAGCTTTTCAGGTATTTTGCTTCTTCCAGGCGAGGCTCAAATGGTTTATTAAATGGCCGCGCCCCTAAGGGGCCGCTTAAAAATATTGCATCCCCTGCTTTGGCGCTACTGCGGCTAATAAACTCCTTAGCTGTGCCCAGCCCCCAGACATCCAGAAATAACTTTTGTGAACGCGCAGTGTCACCCCCGATAAGAGAAAACTTATACTTTCTGCTGTAGAAATTAACACCACTAACGATATCATTAAGGGCATGGCCACAGATATCTTTGGGCCTGCCTAAAGATATGCCAATAAATTTAGGGGCCCCGCCACAGGCGGCAAAATCTGAAAGAACCCTTGCAACTGCACGCATTCCAATGGACTTGTAAGTCATATCTTTTTTCTTAAAATGCACCCCCTCAATAAATAAATCGCTTTTAAGAAGCAATGTTTCTTTGCCCACTTTAACCTGTGCGCAATCATCACCAATACCCCTAATGACCCCCTTCATTTTGGGGGCCTTTTTTCTTAAAAAATCGATAAATTGCAGTTCATCCATGGCTATTATTTTTTGCATTATACAGCAAAAAGGTACGAAAAATCAAGCAATTTCTGTTCCTTTTAAATTTGTTGCATAATATTCATCTTATGATAATATATCTAACTAAATAAGCTCGATCAGTAAACCTCGTCTAATAAATCCACGACTTAATGGCTCTGCTGATTTAGAGCACAAAACAATACTTAAAATATAATGAATAGTAAACCTCAACCTCAGCAAACCAAAACCTATCTAGGTGATGCCGCTAAAGGTGAAGATTTCTTTAAGTGCTATTCAGACTATGCAAAAGCTCTACGCACCTGGTTTATTGCCTATGGCTTAGGTATGCCTATTTTATTTATGTCTAATAGTTTTGCATTAAGAAAGATTTCACTATCTCCCGATGCGCCCTTCATTGTTTGGTGTTTTCTTATCGGAGTTCTAACGCAGGTAACTCAAGCCTTACTTTATAAAAATACAATGCGGTATTTATATAAAGGTGAAGTGATTCCAAAGATTAAAGATAAACTACGCTATAAAATATCCCATTTGATTCTAGAGTTTTATTGGTTAGAAGCTACCATTGATGTAATCACCGCTGCTTGCTTTATTCTTGCAACGCTTAAAGCTATAACTATTTTACTATAGGTATCTTGCAATAACGCCTTCCAGTCAAAAAACTGATCTGTCTGCCGTCAGAGGGTCTTTTCGAACCCAGAGTTCGAATGTCAAATAAAAAGGAGGAAAAGCAAAATGAAAATATCAAAAATCTTAAAGGTAGGTTTAATCTTAACATATTTAGTGCTTGGCCTTACGGTATCTTTGTGGGCAATACGCACTAAAACTTTTACAGGACCTAGATTGAAATCCCGCGAAACTTTAAGAAAGCCCAGAGGCACATCGATAACAAAAACCCTAAAAATTCCCCAATCATTTCAGGTGGTGGATAGTAAATTCCGCTATGTTACTGTCGGCAACGAGGTTCATCTTAAAGTCGATGTCACCTTCAACAAAAATGTCGATCTTAGCAGTATCTCGCTCGGTAATAATTTTAGGATGCTCAGGCGAAATCAAGCTGGATTTTGGGTCGACGTGCACAAAACACACGACAGTATCCAAGGATTTGGGAAAAAGGTTATATGGTCAAGCAATGAATGGGCAGCAGAAGGCGCGCTCAAACTGCATCTTAGAGGAACCATTAAAAGCACCGGGGGAGACTTCTTAGATTGTAATGGTGATGGTAAGGCTGAAGGCGGATATCCTCCACCATATGAATCAAGTATTTTCTATTCTGTGCTATAAGGACAATGAATTTTTGCACATCAATTCATTGCATGGATGGAAGAATACAAAAACCTCTCCAAGAGTTTTTAAAAGAAAAATATAATGCTGAGTACGTCGACACTATAACCGAACCCGGCCCCTGCAAAATACTCGCGGAAAATGATAACAAAACACTGATTAATTCAATTCTTGAAAGAGTTAAAATATCAGTGGCCAAGCACGGATCAAAATTAATTGCTATTTCTGGACACCACGATTGTGCAGGAAATCCTAAAGACGAACAAACACAAAAAGACCAAATAAAACAATCCATTAATTACCTAGAAAATATCTATCCTGACGTAAAAATAATTGGATTGTGGATTGATGATAAATGGACAGTGAATAACGTATAAACGTTAATTAGAAGCAATAACCTTCCTGATATTCTTTCTGTAAGGTGGTCTAATAATTCCCTTATCAGTGATAATCGCGGTTATTAATTTGGCAGGGGTAACATCAAAGGCAGGATTATATACATGCGCATTTTTTGGTGTAATTTGGGCCTTGCCAAATACAATACGCACCTCATCATGACTTCTCTCTTCGATAGGAATATCTTTTCCCGATGAAATACCCAGATCAAAAGTACTAAAGGGAGCAACAACATAAAAGAGAACTTTATGATAAAAGGCATTTACTGCCAGGTTATAAGTACCGATTTTATTAGCGGTATCACCGTTAGCGGCTATCCGGTCAGCGCCTACAAAAATAACATCAACTTTACCCTGCTGCATTAAATAGGCGGCCATGTCGTCGCAGATAACCGTGTAAGGAACCTTTTTCTTCACCAATTCCCACGCAGTCAACCGTGCACCCTGCAATAGAGGCCGGCTCTCATCAACATAGACATGGATGTCTCTATATTTTTTATGTGCACTGAAAATAACTGATAAAGCAGTGCCTTCTCCGGAAGTAGCCAAAAAACCAGTATTACAATGAGTAAGGATGTTGTAGCCCTTTTTAACAAGCTTTACGCCGTATTCTCCCATCCTGCGGCAAAGCTGTATATCTTCTTTGTGTATAGCCTTTGCTTCTTGTACCACTGCTTTCTTTATCTGCGAGACGGTATTGGCAGAGTATCTTATAACGACTTTTTCTAACCGCTCCAATGCCCAGAAAAGATTCACTGCTGTAGGACGCGAAGATTTAAGATAATTAACTGCATTATGAAACTGCTTTAAAAAAATCTTCTGGGACAAAGAAAAGTTTTTCATGCCAATGCATAAGGCATAAGCGGCAAATACCCCAATTAAAGGCGCACCTCGTACCTGTAGCTCTCTAATCGCACAACACCCATCTTTTAAACTCTTGCACTCCCGCCAATTCTCTTTTAAGGGGAGCTGAGTCTGATCCAGATAATAGAGACGATTATTGCAAAATTCTAGCGAGTACATGAGCGCACCCTACCAAGTTTTTTTGCAGCTTTTACAAACAAGCTCGACTGCAAATCCACTGCGCCAAACCGACACATCTCACTACAGCACATACACATTATGCATTTACTGTAATCTATGGCGGCTTTTTGCTTTTTCATTTCTATCGCAGCCTGAGGGCACACCTTTACACAAATCCCGCAGGCAGTGCATTTATCTTTATTTATCACTGGTCTGAATTTAATAAACGCCTTTAATAACCCGAAAAAAGGTCTTGGAATCTGATTCATTATGGCAGGCGGTCCAAACACAAAATCTTTTACCTTAAAACTCTCATCTTCTGAAATAAACTCAAGCTCCTTTTCCTTAAAAAGGCCTTTTTCTTTTGCTTTCTTAAGAAGAGGGTTATCCTCATCTTTCAACCCTAAAAGCCTACTTATCACAAAGTCAGTATAAAGAGCATCGTTACCCATAATGACTATCCCAAGTCTGCGGGGACTGCCTCCTTTGGAGGGACCTCTTCCTTCCATAGCAAGAATCCCATCCACAATATTAAGCGAAGGCTTAATCATCTGATACAAGCTTATTAAAACCTCACTGAACTCCTGTGCCCGAGGATACACCTTATGAAGATGACTTTTATAGAGACCACTTATACAACCATAAAGATTCTTCACCGCCAGAGTCAATACCATTATGTCGTGAGTCTTTAGCTTGGGTACATTTATCATTTTAAATGAATTTCTTCTACCTTCATTAATTGCCCACCAACATAAAGGGATTCCTTGGCGCACTACACTCTCGGTAGGATAAAGAAGCTCTAAGCCAGTGCGCCCTGCAACATCTTTTAACTCACAGTTTTGATATACATAATCCATATCTCTTTCGCTTACGAACCCTCCCGGGCTATCAGCAACAAAGACATCAAAGCCTTTCTCTTTAAGAATCGCTCCCAAAGTCTCGATTATTGCCGGGTGAGTTGTTATTGCTTCATGGGGACTTGAGGGCATCAAAAGATTAGGCTTAAGAAGGATTTTATCCCGCAAAGAAAAATATTCATCTAATGGAAAATATTGCTCGAGGGTATCTTTTATTTTTTGCTTAAGTATTTGAGGGTCATACTCAGCTATTTTAATAAGAACAACTCTTTTCATATATTAACGCTTAAGACTGAAGAAACTCTCAGCATTAGATTGAATTTTTATTTTCAGATTTTCCTCATCGATTCGCTTTACTTCAGACACAAAAGAATAAACTTTTTCGATATCTAAAGGAGAAGACAGTCTAGCTCCTATTCTCATGTAAGGAGAGTCAGTCTCTAAGATAAGATTATCCAACGGGCAGGCCTTAAGGGAAGCCAAAAGATCTGGTCTCTTTCGTAACACATTGAGTGAGAAGGAGATAAGTCCGTTTTTCTCAACAATTTTTTCAAGAAAATCCATAGAGTAAGAGAAGCAATGAAATACTACTCTTTCATATGAAGAATAGTAATCATCAAGGATGTTTAGGATAAGTGGACCCTGAAGGCGGTTATGAATAGAAATCGGCAATTCTTTTTTTTGCGCCAACTGGATGAACTCACGTAAAATCTCTTCCTGTCTGGCAAGCGACGCATCAGCTTTATAATCAAGGCCAATTTCACCGACGGCGATTACCTTGGGGCTTTCAGTAATCAACTTTTTATATTTAGCGACGGTATTATCGAAAAATTTATCGGCACTGAAAGGATGAAACCCCACTGAAGAATAAATACAACCATGTTTGCGCGAAATATTAAGTGACACCAAAGTGCTTTCAAGGTCAATGCTGGAATCAACAAAGAGATAGCCGTTAAGGGGTTTCTTGAAGAAATTACCCCTCTCTTCTGATGAAAGTGTATTGATATGACAATGTGAATCAATCAACATCGATACGCGGGAAAAGCGGTTTTTCTTTTTTAATATTAAATTCTTTAGATATGCCCCATTTTATACCATTTAAATTTAATTCTTTCTCTATCCCCAATTGCCTGTAAATAGAAGCGGCAGTCTCAGGAATAAAAGGAGAAAGATAAATACTCACAATTCTTATTCCCTCTAAAAGCGAATAAATAAATGCTTTTAAACAATCGATTTTCTTTTCTTTCCATAAAATCCAGGGCTTTGTATCTTCGATATATTTATTCATTGCACCGATAAATTTAAAAATCTCCTCTAGTGCCGAACTGAATTCAACTTTATCCATACAGGAAATATAATTTTTCTCTAATCCCTTAAAGGCCTTTTTAAATTCCTCAGGCATTGGCGAAGATTCTGTGATTTTACCCTCAAGATATTTCTCTGCCATATTTAAGGTACGATACACAAGATTACCCAAATCGTTAGCCAAATCACTGTTAATACGGTGCAATAGGACAGACCTTGAGAAGTTTCCATCAAGCCCCACTGGAATTTCACGCAAAAGAAAATAACGCAACGCATCTACCCCGATCTCACCTATTAATACCAAAGGATCCACGATATTCCCCTTAGATTTAGACATTTTATCCTCACCCATTTTCCACCACCCATGGGCAAAGATAATACGGGGAGGCTCTAGGCCCAAAGCATGCAGCATAATCGGCCAAAATACAGCGTGATGGCGTAAGATATCTTTGCCGATAAAATGAATATCTGCCGGCCATAATTTATTAAAGCGTTTACCCTCAACTGCAAAACCTACAGCGCTAATATAATTAATAAGCGCATCAAACCACACATACACCGCATAATTATCATCAATAGGAAAATCAATCCCCCAGGAAACTCTTCTTTTAGGCCGGGAGATACAAAGGTCAGAGAGTTTCTGGGTTTCTAGAAACCCTTTTACTTCGTTGTAGCGGATTTTGGGCCTGATAAAATCAGGATTTTTTTTCAAATAATCCTTTAGCCAATCCTCATACTTTGAAAGCCTGAAAAAATAATTCTCTTCTTCTAATTTCTCAAGCTCCCGTCCACACAAAGGACAGATACCAGCTTCTTTAATCTGGGTATCGGTCCAGAACGACTCACAAGGAGTGCAGTAAAAACCATGATAGGTAGTCTTATATATATCTCCTTTTTCATAAAGTGCTTTAATCACCTCCTGCACCGCCTTTATATGAAAAACATCTGTGGTACGGATGAAGAAATCATAGGAGATATTCAACCTCTCCCACAGCTTTTTAAAATTCTGCCCTACCCTATCGACAAATGCTTTAACATCTTCTCCAGCTTCATCCGCAGCTTTTTTTATCTTCTCACCATGCTCATCAGTGCCGGTAAGGAAAAATACCTCATCTCCCTTGATGCGCTTATAACGAGAGATACAATCGCAGATAATATTAGTATAAGCATGCCCTACGTGAGGGTTAGCATTTACGTAGTAAATGGGAGTTGTTACGTAAAACTTACTCATTTTCCTTAAATGAGACCTTCTCTATTCTGCCATCTTCCAATTCCACATATACTAATCTTTTCAGTACATTTACTGAAATCACTTTACCCTTGCCCCGCTCAGTATCAATAGTCTGGCCCTCTTTAGGAAGACCTTTAGAGCATTCACGGTAGGTCTTATATTCATAAAAGAGACAGCACATCAGTCTTCCGCAAATCCCGGAGATCTTACCAGAACTTAAAGGGAGCCGCTGCAATTTAGCCATTTTCATGCTTACTGGCTCAAAATTCTTAAGCCACTTCATACAGCAGAGTGACTGCCCACAAGGCCCATAGCCTCCAAAAATACGGGCCTCATCCCTTACTCCGATCTGGCGCATCTCAATACGTATCTTAAACACTTTCGCCAGATCTTTAACGAGCTCGCGAAAATCAACTCTTCCATCGGCAGTAAAATAAAAAATTATCTTTTTCTTATCAAAGGAGTATTCCACATCAACCAGTTTCATCGCCAGCTTGTGTTCGTCTATTTTACGCGAACAGAGATGCATCGCATCCTTAGCGCTTTGCTGATTCTCCTTTATCTGCTTCTTGTCCTCAGCGTTTACTTTACGCACGATATTTTTTAAGGAGCTCTTTGTATCTTCCTCCTCTTGAGGGGTATCGACTTTAGTCAACTCAATTACCTCTCCATAGTCAAGGCCCCTGTCAGCCTCAACAATTACGTAATCATGTGCCTTAATATTCTCTTCAGCTCTATAAGTCATAAGCTGACCAGCTTCTCTTAATCTCACTAATGCAACTCTCAATTTTACACCTCCATATATCTAAACTAGCCCAGTTTCGTTCTTATCATATCCAGGGCCAGATTTTGGTTTACATTCTGGTATGCTCCATAAATCTTTAAAATATTTTGAGCAGCAGTTATTAATTCCTCTACCTCTTTTTCCTTAAGAGCCGGGTATTGCTCAAAAATCCTCTCATAGTCAGCCCTCTCAAGCAATTGATTATCTAAGCCGCTCTCAGACACAAGTTCATCACGCAAAATTAAAACCAAAGTCCAAAGAAAAGAAGCAAATTGTTTGCGGTCCTTAAACTTAAGACGCTCTCCATTCAAAAAGCTGCTGATTTTATCTAGCCCCACTGCCTTGGCGCTACCTTCCTTAAAGGGAAGAAAAATCTTTCTGCAGCGCGAGATAACTGTAGGAAGAAGCGCTTCCAGTTTAGAGGCACAAACCGCAATAAAAGAGTTTTTCGGTGGCTCCTCCAAAGTTTTTAAGAATGCATTAGCTGCCTCAATCCCTAACGCTTCTGCTTCTTTTATGATAACTACTTTTTTGGGCAGCCGATAACTTCTTAGGGCAAGGGCATGCTGTGCCTCGCGAATACTTGCGATGCTAATTGTTATTGGATCGGGCTTAACCAGGCACACATCAGGATGAATGTCTTCATTGATTTTCTTACAATCCCAACAGCTATTACAAAAAGGAACCTTTTCATTACAGTTTATCAATTTCACAATATCTTTTACTAAAGAAAAATCATCTCCTATAAAAAGATAAGACGACCCCAAGAGATTCTTTCCTTTTAAAAGCGAAAAGTAATTAAGGATTTTATTATCTTTCATAGCTAAACTACCTATACCACAAACAAGTCAAATTCGGACAGTTTTTCTCAAGCACAAGCTGGATTCGCTTATAGATATCTTTCAGGTTTCCCCTGGCATCCACGCATTTAATGCGCTGGGGGTATTTCTTGGCTAACTTTAAATATCCTTGCCTTAGCTTCTTATGGAAGTTAAGGGGCCTGGACTCAATGCGGTCCTTTTTAGCAATACGTCTAAGACCTTCCTCTGGCGGAGCATTAAGAAATATGGTTAAATCAGGAACCACTCCCAAAGAAAAAGTCTTAACTGCATCTTCTACTATCTTTCCTAACCCTAAAGCATAACCCTGATACACTAAAGTTGAATCAAAAAAGCGGTCGCAAATAACAAAATCATATTTATCCAGTGCTTTCTTAAGCTCCTCTTCAATGAGCTGGGTCCTTGCCGCCAGATACAAAAGAAGTTCAGTATGAACCGAGAGCTTACTGTTTTTTTTATCTAAAAGAATATTGCGTATTTTCTCACCTACCTTGGTTGAGCCTGGTTCACGAAATATTTTTACGGAAAACTTATTTCTTTTTAATAAATCCCTTAGGAAGTTAATCACGCTACTTTTGCCGCTACCTTCCAATCCTTCGACGGTGATAAAGAATGCTTTCTTTTTCTTCATATCTTTCTCCTCCAGGTTGTTCCCTCTTTGGTGTCTTCTAAAATAACACCTTTTTTATCTAAATCTTGCCTTATTTTATCCGCCGCTTTATAATCCTTATTTTTCCTGCATTCAAGACGCTTCTGGATCAAATTCTCTATTTCC
Organism: Candidatus Omnitrophota bacterium; assembly: GCA_020352775.1. Lineage (GTDB taxonomy): Bacteria > Omnitrophota > Gorgyraeia > Duberdicusellales > 4484-171. The sequence continues at coordinate 454,045 of CP070684.1, read as the reverse complement.
TTATCCGTTAGCTTTCCTTTATCCTTTTCAAATGTTACCCCGAAAATATTTGTAATCTCTTCAATAATGCTTAAAGCATCCATCAATTTTTGATTCTTACCTTTATCTTTACCCTCTAACAGGCTATTACAGTAATTAACAATATCAAATAAAACTGCTAACCCTTTAGGGGTATTAAAATCATCGTCCATGGCTTCAGCAAAGCTTTTACGAAACTGCTCTGTCAAAGCCTCTTCCTTTTTATCTTTTTTTAGCTTTTTTATTTTACCTAATAATATATCAATCCGCTCATAGGCAGCCTTTGAATCTTCCATTTTCTTCCAGGAAAAATCCACTGGGTTTGAATAGTGCGCACCTAAATATAATATTTTCAATACATCAGAGTTATATTTACTTAAAACCTCATCCACCGTAACAAAATTCCCTAACGATTTAGCCATTTTCTGTCCGTTTATGGTCAGAAGGCCATTATGAATCCAATGGCGGGCAAACTTTTTGCCTGCTCCTTGGGATTGGGCAAGTTCATTCTCATGGTGAGGAAAAATAAGATCTATGCCCCCTCCGTGAATATCAAATTCATCTCCCAAAATATCAGAACTCATCACAGAGCACTCAATATGCCAGCCAGGCCTTCCTCTTCCCCAGGGACTATCCCAACTAGGCTCATCCTCTTTAGCTTTCTTCCAAAGGGCAAAATCAAGAGGATCTCTTTTTTTCTCACCCGCTGCCACCCTTGCGCCGGACTCCATATTCTCAAGACTCTGATTAGAGAGCTTACCGTAATCTTTGGCTTTCTTAATATCAAAGTACACATCGCCGTCTGCAACATATGCAACCTCGCGCTCAATTAATGTCTCAATAAACTCGATCATCCTATCGATATATTCGGTTGCTTTTGGTTGGGCATCAGGCTCTCTTATGCCAAGCTCATCCATACACCTTTGATAAGAAGCAAAGTATTTACTAGAGACTTTTTTAACAGCGCTGTTTAAATCCTCACCCTTAAACTCCTCCCTTGCCTTATTGATTATCTTATCGTCAACATCAGTGACATTTCTGACAAAAGTAACATCATATCCTCGGTATTGGAGGTATCTGCGGATAACATCAAATATATAGGCGCTTCTAGCATGCCCGATATGGGGCTCATCATAAACCGTGGGGCCACAGACATACATCTTTACCTGGCCCTCAGCTAAAGACTTAAACTCTTCTTTTTCTCTTTTTAGGGAATTATAAATCCTTATCATAACTGACCCAAAACCAAAGCCACGCAGCTAATCGCGTTTTTACTTCCTAAAAAATCTCTGCCTTCTTTAGACTTAATCTTTAAATTTAGCGCCTCAACTTTAAAAATCTTCTTTAAAGACTTTAACATCGCCCTCTTATAAAAGACGAGCTTAGGCTTATCAGTAATAATCGTTACATCAATATTTAAGATTTTAATCTTTTTCTTTGCCAATATGACTTTTACGATATCTTTGCTACTGATACCTTTTGATCTCCTAGAACTGGGTGCAAAATAATCTCCAATATCACCCAGACACGCTACTCCACAAATAGCATCACAAATCGCATGTAAAACCACGTCGCCGTCAGAAACGGCCTTTAAGCTATAGAGAGAAGGAATCTTTACTGCCCCTAAAATAAGGTCTTTTTTTGCCTTAATTAAATTGTGAATATCAAACCCGATACCGGCACGCAATTGCTTTTTTGCCATAATTTATCCCACAAGTTTCCTTGCCAATACCACATCTTCAGGATAAGTAATCTTTATATTTAAACTTGAGCCCTCTACAATCTTTACTTTTTTACCCATACGTTCAAATAACTGGGCATCATCAGTGACATCACCTTTGACTTTTTTATAAGCCTCTAAAATATCGTCTTTCCTAAAGCCTTGCGGAGTCTGAATGTAATACACCTCATCGCGGCTTAAGGTTTCCTTAACGAACCCAGCGTTTACATTCTTTAGGGTGTCCTTTGCTGCTATCCCGCAGATCACTGCCGGATATTTCTTTAATTCTTTCAAGATATTATTTACCACTTCCCTAGAAAGAAACGGCCTTGCCCCGTCATGAATAAGCACATGGCTTATATCTTTACCTAAAACAGCTAAGCCGTTATACACTGAATCCCGCCGCCGCACTCCTCCCGGAGCTAATTTCACCTTCTTATTTTTAATTATCCTTTTTGCCAAAGAAAAGTGATTTTTTCTTATCACCAAAACAATCTCTTTTATTTCTTTTAATCTTGCAAATAGATTGGTGGCGTGAAAAAAAAGAGGTTTGCCTCTTAGAGGTAAAATTGCTTTATCCGTTCCCTTTAATCTTTTTCCTTTGCCTGCACAAACAATTACTGCACCGACTTTAAATGCCATAATATATTGTAATAGATCGCTTATTATCCCGTTAGTTTAGTAAACACAATCCGACCGCTGGGACTCTGTAAAATCGAGGTGACCTCGACCTCAACTGTCTTTCCAATAAGCCACCTTGCATTCTCAACCACCACCATGGTTCCGTCTTCTAAATACCCCACCGCCTGATTGTGTTCTTTACCTTCCTTGATAAGCTTAAGATTAAATCTTTCTCCCGCGATAAAAATAGGTTTTAGGGCATTGGAAAGGTCATTGATATTCAACACCTTTACTCCCTGTAATTGCGCCACACGGTTTAAGTTATAATCCGTAGTTAAAACTTTGGCGTTTAATGTTGAACCTAACTTGACAATTTTTTCATCCACGCTCTTTATGTCTTCAAAGTCCTGATCTGAAATCTCAACCTCTATGCCCTGTTCTTTGCTTAACGCATGTAGAATCTCAATACCGCGCTTACCTTTCTGTCGTTTTAGATGTTCGGTAGAATCAGCCAAAGCATGTAATTCATTAAGAACAAAACGAGGCACAATAAAGCGCGCTTCAATAAACCCGGTCTTTACCATATCAAGCATGCGTCCATCAATGATGCTGCTTGTATCCACCACAATCTCCTCTTCTCTAAGCTCCTGGCGTCTAAACTTTACATAGGGAATGACGATATTAAAATCCCCTCTGCCTTTAAGGCCCAGGGTAAGACCAAAATAAACCCAGGTAAAAGTGACAAAGATATTTATGGCGCGCATTGTCGACCCCTCAAAGGTAAAAAGCATTTGCAATAACATGCAGGTCAACCTTGCCATGATTAAGCCCAGTAAAATCCCAAACAATGCCGATGAAATATCCTTTAAGGAGAGTTTGCGGGCAAGCATCTCAAAGAAAACTACTATTAACCCCATTAAAAGACCAAAAAGGACATAAGGCATGGGCTGAGCTCCGCCTAAAGCATACCCTCCCAGCATGAACAACACAACGAAAAGTATCCGTGTCAAAAACAAAGCTTTCATCCTACTTCACCCCCTCATGCACTGTGTCTGCCTGCCGGCAGGCCAAAGCACAAATAAAATATTATAAATAATAAAACTATCCTAAAAAATCTCATCAATTATTTCTTTAAGGGCTCCAAACCCTTCTACTTTTATTTTCACGTCTTTATCCACTTCTTTAAGGTTTCCTTCTGGAATGATGCAGCGGTTAAAGCCGGCGCGTTCCACTGATTTAAGGCGCAGATTGATATTATTTACTCTGCGTAACTCCCCCGAAAGACCCACCTCACCGATAAAGATAAGGCCAGCTGGGATGTCTTTTTCCTTAAAGCTTGAGACAATCGCAACTACTGCCCCTAAATCTGCTGCAGTATCATTAATCCGAAGACCTCCGGCGACATTTAAAAACACATCTTCGCTGGATAAAGACAGCCGTAGCCTCTTCTCGATAATTGCGACCAAAAGCGAAAATCTATTAAAATCAAACCCTAAGCTCCTTCTTCTTACCACCCCAAAACTAGCCCTGCTCACCAAAGACTGCAGCTCTATTAGAATTGGACGAAGCCCCTCAATAACACACACCACACTGCTGCCTGAGACCGGTTTATTTTTATGAGGCAGGAACACATCATTTATTTTTTTAATCTCTCTTAGACCCTCTGAGGTCATCTCAAACACCGCAATATCTCCGGTGGCACCAAATCTATTTTTAGTCGCTTTTAAAATGCGATAAGACGTCACAATCTCACCTTCAAAATAAAGTACGCAATCTACGATATGCTCAAGGAGTTTCGGGCCTGCCAGAGCTCCTTCTTTTGTTACATGGCCCACCACAAAAATAACTACTCCCAAGCTCTTTGCAATCTGGGTAAGATAATCAGCGCAGCCACGGATTTGTCCTATAGTTCCTTTGGAGCCGTCTGCTATGGGGCATTGCACGACCTGGATTGAATCAATCACCATAAATTTAAAACCCTCTTCTTTTATATAGTTATAAACCTCCTGCAGGTCATCTTCGCCCAAGATATAAAGATTATCAAAATCAGTCTTAAGGCGCTTGGCGCGCAAACTTATCTGCTGGGAAGATTCTTCGGCACTGACATAAAGGGTTTTTTCTTTCTGGGATAGGCGCGAGGCTACTTCAAGAAGCAGAGTGGATTTACCCACTCCTGGCTCTCCCCCAATAAGAATCATCTCTCCCCTTACCACCCCACCACCTAAAATGCGGTCAAATTCATCAATGCCGGTGGCAACTCTCTTAAATTCCTCTTTTCCTATATCTTTAAGTAATCTGGGGGGTTGTCTTTCTTTTGTGATTTGACCCTCAGTAGCTCTAGTCTCCTTTTGCTCGGAAAAACTCTCCCAGGCTCCACAAAGGGGACATTTACCCAACCACTTGACTGACTGATATCCACAATTAGCGCAGGAAAACATAACTTTTAATACGAATAAATTGCGCCCCCTTGTAGAGGGCGCAATCAAAAATCACTCTGTTTTTAGGCCTTTTAACTATTATTTATTTCTCTCTTTTGTTTTCTTAGGCTTATACAAGAGCTTCCAGGGGTGCTGTTGTAAATCCTCTATGAATTCTTCAGTCCTTTTATACAATGAATCATCATAAATAAGCTTACCGAATGTGCCAGCCCTTGAATTTAAGGTTTTAACCAAATCCTTTATTTCCACACTTATATCTTCAAGATTGACAAGGGTGTTTTCAAAGGTAGTCTTGATTTTTCCTTCTTTTACGAATTCACTCACTTCCTTCATGGTCTTATTGAAAGTGGCGAACAAATTAAATAAAGGTATGGGAGAGATTCCTTCAACTAAGGCGTTAGGCCCCAGATATTCAGTGACTTTCTCCGGCGGAGCAATTTCCAGATACTTTTCGCCAAAAAGACTTAAACTGTTAACGAAAAAATAAGAGTTCATCGGGATGCGTATTCCTTGTTCGATCTTGGCATGCACTATTACCAAAGGTTTATCCTCTTCTTCAATCACCTCTACTTCCTTAACTTCCCCTACATCCACCCCGCAAAACCGCACCGGTGAGGCCGGACGAAGACCTTCAGCAAAATCAAATTTTGCCCTTAAAATGTAGGTCCCCTTAAAAAAAGTGAGCTCTCTTACCGAAAGAAGAGCAAAGAAAAGAATAAGGAGCGCAAAAAGAGTAAACGCACCTATTTTAATCTCATTAATAAAATTACGTATATTGCCAAACCGAACTAATCTTAACATTATTTTTCCCCCTTCTTAAAGATTCCTATTTATACCTCCATCTCCTTTATTGGACCCTTGGAGCTTCCTTCTATAAATTGGATGACTCTTTCATC
>CP070684.1:437805-448252 GCA_020352775.1 Candidatus Omnitrophota bacterium | reverse complement strand
TCCTGCCCTGCCGCAATCTATTAACCTTTTGATACCCCCTTACGTTTAAAAACTTATCGTCGGAAGAGAAACCAACTTCAGCGATTCTATCTATACCTAGCTGCAATTCAGTTTTTCCCTTAGTCTCGAGATCAATTAATTGGGGAGGGTGGTTATCATATTCAATAAAAGCATGCCGCCCGCCAGGAGCAAAGGTTAAACTGCTGGTAGTTGCATCAAAAGAAATATCTAATTGCCTGCCGCTTTCAGCGTTAACAATGTAATTAAGATCATTGGGCCCTCCCTTTCCATACCTCTGAACAAACACGTAAGGAGAATCTTCTGAAACCACTACTTTATGAATATTCTCGCCAAGCACGGCGGTGATATCTTTTCCGCTCTGTAGATCCACCAGTCGTGGGCTGGAGACGAATAAATCCTTCCGCTCATGTGAAGGACTATAAACCAAGTCTCCTAAACAGGCAAGTCTTTCATTATTAGCGAAGCGTGCGCCAACAGATCTCTCATACTCTAATACCAGCCTACCCTGCCTAAAATCGACCATGACACTGCCTTTGTTTCGATCCCTAAAGCGGACTAATAAATATCTTCCCGTGGGAGAGAGACCATAACCGGAATAGAAGCCGGAAGCAACGACATCCTCTAGTAGCAATCCTTTTATTTCCTTACGTTGGGTAAGGTCGAAAATCTTTATTGTTTCTTTGTAAACGGGATTGTACCCGTTTTTATCACGGCTTAATTCTTTCCTATAACCTACCGCCACCTTTCTTCCCTCATCTACTAACCTAACTCTTTCTATGTGGTCGTAGCGTGAATCTTCTAGAGAGGGAAAAGTAAGTTCTTCTCTCTGCTCTAAGTCAAAAAACTTAACCTTGCCACCGGCGTATCTAACAACACCTAAATTACGTGGTGCAAGCAAGATATCTAAAACACCTGTGCCTATTAAGTGCTCTAAATCCTCGCCGGTAGTATAATCGTATAATTTATGAGAAACAAAAAGATCTGGTCTCTCTGCGTATATAGTTCTATCTTCAGGCATTACGTGCATAAACTTACCGTTTGCAGAGAACTCAACATCGTGGGGGTGAGGTTTTACCTTGTTTGTTAACTGAAACCACCTATAAGATTGTTCAAACTGCTGGGTGCTGAATTGTGTCGGCGAAGAGGCAGCTGGGGAGGAGGCAGATCTTTGCTCTTTTTGGTCTCCATTATTTCTTTGTGGGGCCACACCCGGCGCCTCCTCAGCAAGCACTGCTATGCCCCTTCCCACCGGCGCCATATTTCCTCTAATCCTTACGCCTTCTACAACAGGAAGTTTATCAGGCTGGATTACTTCTAAAACCTCTCCAACACTATTCCAGGCTAGGCCTCCGGAGAAGTATCTGCGGTTTATGTATTTAGAGGTCTGGGCGTCATAGTCTCGTTTTATGTAGTTATAAACTCCTTTTTGGAAGGCTTCTACATAGCGGCGGTATATTTTTTCTTTTATTTGGGGATCATTTGAGTTTATGCCTTGGATTTTCTTCTGGTTGGCATAGATTTTATTTAAAAGACTTGTTTTAAGCTTTTGTTTAAACCAGGTTGCTAATACTAAAGAGTTATATATCTGGCGCAGGTAGGCGAAGTTTTTACCCTCATTTACCTCTTCCTCGATGACGGGAAGGATTACTTCTTTCATAATCTGGGAGGAGAAGTTGCTGATTTCTTTGACCTGGCCTTCATTGAGGTTTTTGGTTTTGGTAAGGGAGTGCTTATTTTTCTGCAGGGCAAGGTAATCTTCCTCAAGCATTACTTTTAGTTTGGTATCTGCGATTACTGCTTTATCAAACTTTTCATGGACCACTGCTTTCTCGGGCACGATCCAGATCTTATTGAAAGTGTTTAAAGGAATCTCTATAGTTCCATAGAGCTGATAGGCTCGTTTGTATACTTTTTCCCAGAATTTCTTACCAACAGTACTTTCTGGATAGGTTAAAGAGGCAACCAGTTGTTTTAAAATATAGTCTTCTCCCAACATATCCCTACCCATCTCGGTAAGGCCTAGCTCCTGGGGGATAATCATCTCCTTCTCATAGGGTGAGAGGTTAACCCAGAGATCTTCTTCGGGGATGGTTAAAGAGGCTAAGAAGTAGCTTATCAGCCTTGAGGAATGCTCTTTTAGTTCAGCTTTGGTTAAATGAGTATTGCCCTCATCAATAAAAAATTCAAACTCAAAGGGATTATTATAGTAGAATCTTATTCCTTGTAGACGCGGAAGGTTGTATTCAGGGCTTGTATTAATAAGGCTGGTAGGCCCAGGCAAATAAGATAATTCCGATGCCTCGGCGCTAGCTCCCTGTCTGGGCAGACGGATACCCATACTTGTTACAATAACTGCAACAAGCACAATTGATATAACCAGTTTAAAGGTTATAGTCCCCCTGCGTTTGGAGTTTAACATCGAAATCATCATAATCTGCTTTACTCCACTTAATTATCTTCGAAGTTCAGTCTCGAATAGCGAAACAAATCCAAACCGATTATTCTTAAATCGGAAGGGTTTTTAAAAACTGAATCCGCTTCCTCGCGAACTCTTGTCCGCAGTTTCTTTCGAGTAGCTGATCTCTTGCGCTTAAATCTCTTACCATTTGTAGCTCTTCGCTTCATAACTGTTTAGCTTAGGAGAGCGAGCTCATCCTCACCTCCTTCTTTGCCCGCCCACTTATTAAGTCGTTCTATTTTGATGATTTTGAAGCTAAAACCTTCAAAATTCTCCATGTCAAAAGGAACACTCTCAAGAGGATAAATACCTTCTCCTTTAACTTCTATATCAAGATGGTTATTGGTGAGGTCAATACCACCAGGGGTAGCTGGTAAGGAGCTTTCCCGTTTATCAAGCTCCCCAACCGCTGAGGAGGCGGATCTTTCTGTAGGCGAGCGGTAATCTTCTGTTACAATCTTACCTTCTTCTAGTCGCCGACGCAGGATTAACTTCTTATCTTTTCTAAATTCCGCCCGCCAATTGCTGGGTGTTCTTGGTTTTCTGATTGCATCTATCTCCTGCAGCGTTTGCAAAATATCATCTGTTAATTGTAAAGTTTCCTCTTTTATAGAATCCGTGGAATCGGTCTTGAAAAGATAACCAATACCATAAATATCATTGTCATCGTCGGGATCCATATCTCTTATAAAAGCAACACCTATTGCTTGCTCGTTATACGCATGCGCAGGATAGCCCATAAGTTTTCCGCCTAACTCCCCTAACCCTGTTACTACTCCATAGTGCCTTCTTTTCTCACCGAAAATTACCTCAAGAAGGTGCTTTATATCTTGGGGGCTTACACCTTGGGTAGGTAGCCGCTGCTTATCTTCCTCTGAGAAAAATCTCAAATAAAAAGATTTTTCTCCTAAACTCAAATCCTCTTCGATAATCCTTTTTACTTCTGCTTCATTATATAACAAGGGGTAGCCACCACTTACCCTCATTGCAGAAAGGCCGGTATGTTCTGCAATCTCTTCCTCCTTGACTATCACCGCACCATCTAAAAAATAACCAAAATATAACGGCTTTTTGCCTAGGATCGTCAGAGCAATTTCGTAGGCATCATCCTGTTTTGTTACACTGGGATCTCCCCAACCATTACCCAATTTACCTCCCTCACTCCGCTCCAACACCCAGCCTTCAGTGCCACCAACAAAAAGCTTTCTAATAACTTCTTTGGTCTCCTCAGTTATCTCTTCCTCAGCCGGCGAGGAGGCACCCGGCTCTTCTGCCTCTCCTTCTTTAGCTTTTGCTGCGGGGGGTGTTTCTATTTCTGTCACAATTTCCTGCCGCGTCTTTCTGGTAGGCACTTCTTTAGCATTAGCAACTCTCTGCACTCTTACTGCCTCTTGAGCAATCTCTTCTATCCTTTCTTCTACCGGTACAAAAGGCTTGGGCTGAAGTTCAATATCCCTTAGCCGACGGCTCCAGCTTGTAACTTTGGCGTTAACGCCTGAGGAATAAACACCGTAATCTTTACCCTCCTGTTTAGGTAAAACCACCACTTCCTCACGGATATATTTCCCCACATAATAGTTGTACCTCCATACTCCTTCGGGGAAAACATCAATAATAAAATCCTTTGTCTCAACCCATAAATGCGCATGAGCCATATCGAGCTCGCCTTCAGGGGTGGCATAAATCTCTGCCGGGATACCTTGTTCCCACAACCTTTGCGCAACCGCCTTGGCACAGTCTAAAGATAAGAAGGCACGATCTAATATGGTGCTAATCCTTTTTTGCGCAGTCACCTCCATCTGCCTGATACCTTTCGCAAATTCCCGCATGCTTGCCTCATCCTGCAAAGCATCCCCCGCAGCCGATGAGGCAGTAGATTCACCAACCCTTCCCACCAAGGGCCAAACTCTATCTATTGCTATGCCTAACTCCTTTATTTTATCCGCTTCAGCTCTGCTAGCATCTCTGGCATTGAAATATTTCTCCATCCAATGAGGTATAACCTGAAACTTTCCTTCCAATGATGCACCCTCACGCTCAATAGGCATCGTAGATATAATCATACCCTGGCAATTCTCCTTCAGAACAGCAGCAAATTCCTTAAACACAGAACTAGTTATCCCCTGCCCTTTTAACACATCAGTAGCAGTATTTGCTCGTCCTATGGAGAGTGTTTCAAGATGGATATGGTTTTGCGGGTGGAAAATAGTAAAATCAAGCACGAAATCGCAGGTTTCAAGATCAAACCTTCCCAGAGCCACTTCCGAACTATACGCTTTAATGTTTTCTAACCTGTCAATTACTATTTGAAATTTACTCTCAATACTTCCTTCTCCTTGATCCTCGCTCCGATGTAAAGCGACTACTATGAATTCATCATCACTAATATCGGTGAGTTTATCCAACTCTTGCGGCAAGGCGCTTATAAGACTCATAGCGTCGCCGCTGAGAATTACCTGGGCGGGCTGACGTGCGCCATTAAAGGGAGCAAATGCTTGGCGGAGGTTATCAGTAACCAGTCGTTGTAACACCTCTTTTGCGAACGCCTCATCAGCAAAACGTAGCGGCGAGGAAGCAGCAGAAAAACCTTTCTTCTTAAGGGCGGTCAACGCATAAAGCTCTTCTTCTCTGCGTTGAATCTTTCTTTCTATTCCTTGCCTTATATCATCAGCGTTCTCTCCAGGGTCTGAAGTAAAAGCTTCGACAATCATTCTAAAAAGTCTGTTTTTCATCCTTTTTATTGAGGCATGGTCTAATTTTAAAAGACCTCCAATCGCTTCAAGGTCATCTCTTACATAAACAGGGTAGAGGAGATACTTAATTACCTCCTCAGACCCCATCCAATGTTCTTGACTTTTATCGCTAAATAAATCAAACACTGCAAATCTTTTCTGATCAAAGTCTAAAAAAACTAGGTTGTCCCTTGAATCAAAACCGGTATTTTGAAAAAAGTTGACATCTATAGCAGCGTACCCCGCCTCGTTAAGGCGTTTCATTAAACCCTTACCCTTAGATAGCACAGCGTCAAAATCTTCATCTATGCCGCGTCTAGTTTCCACTTCCAACTCCTCAATAGTGCCGCTTTGCATAATAAACAATAACAATAAGTCTACCACTTCATCTTTAAGCGCCTCACTAACTGCGGCAGATAACTTCATGTTTTGCTGCTGGTATATTTCACTAAAAATAGCTGTTAACTGTTTCTTTACAGCGCGTCTCTTCCCGGATATAGCCTCAAGATCAGGAGTATTATGGAAATACCTGTGGGCTACTGCTTGAGCCATAAGCAGTACAAACACCCGTTCAGCTAAAGTGCTTTTGGCCCGGTCCGCTACAATTAAATCCACAAAGCCCTCATGCCCGTCAATTCTAACTTTTCCCCCATAAAGAACACCGGCGGTAATACCCAGCCCAGCGTCTCTAAACGCCTTAAACCTTCTATCTCTTACAAAATCAACTTTTCTCCGGAAATATCTCTCCTTCCCTCTAATTGATATCTGTACTACCACATCTTTTCCTCTGACAGCATAAGTCTCTGCATTAGTTCCTTTGCCGATAAACTCAAACTTCCTTTTATTATCAAAGTCTATCACTCTACTGCGCTTTAACATCTCAACGACCGCCCTTACTTTTTCTTGAGCAACATCCTTTTCTGTGTCGCTGGTTGAAATCAGCGGCGAGGAAGCAGCTCCTTCTCGAAGCGTTTTTTCACGTTCTCTTTGAATTATTTCTTCCATTTCTTTTGTAGACAATTCAGCTATACTTGCGGGGGTCATACCCATGGCCTTTTTAAACTTACCATCAAATTCTAAAACTTCCTCCATGGTTATTACTTTGATATAATCTTTACCTGCGCTCTTTAACAAAGAGGATACATATTCAACATGGTCTCTCTCTGTGGCAATCATAGTGAGTGTAAGCTCCTCTACCCGCGCTTCTCCTTCGATCCCGCCTCCATCATAGGAGGTGTAAATTTGTTTCTCGCCAGAATCAAAACCTATCACCACAATTGGGATTGACATATTCCTTTCTATCGCTTCTTTTTCTCTTTGTGATAAACTTAAGAAATACTCTTTAGCATCTCTTAGTGCCGTTAAAAACCTCTCTCCCCCAGGAATTACTAATTCTCTGCCTTGGCGCTTCGATTTCTCAAGCAAATATGCAGCCTCTTGTATTTTTTGGTCAATATTTGAAGGCCTTAAGCCCATTGACATTGTAGTGCGCCATGCATACCTTATTGCCTCTAATGCCGCGATTCCACGAGATAAAAGGGTTATTGTCGAAACTGAATTCAAATTAAAATCCGATGCTCCGAGAGATTCCCCGCTTAAGATTTTTATGCCTCTTTTTTCTAATTGTGCTCTCGGCAATACCTTGCCTCCCATAGCCAAAATACCTAATAAAGCCTGCGCATTTGTGCCGTGAGCATGCACGTCTCTATACAGCTTACTAAGTTTAACCATCTTGAGGACTGCTTCATCCAGGTCAACTTCCACCCCAACCGCTGAGGAGGCGGTGCGCTTACCTTCTGCTGACGATGCTGTCATGGATTCATCTTCTTTACCGGGCTGAGTCAACTGCCATTGCACAAGGGCATCAGATTTTCTTCTATCTTCTTCTTCGATTCTTTTTCTCTGGATAGGTAGGAGACCGCCGATATCTACAGCACTACCTGCAACTAAAGGTCCAATTGCCTCTGCTGAAAACCCTCCGGAAAAGTATCTGCGATTGATGTATCTTGATGCATGGGCATCAAAATCTTGTTTTATGTAGTCATAGACTCCTTTTTTAAAAGCAGTGATGTATTGGTTATAGATCTTTTCTTTGAGGGTAGGATCAGTGGTATCTATTCCTTTGATTTTCTTTTTGTTGATATAGGCTTCTTTTAAGATGTTCTGTCTTAGTTTTTGTTTAAACCAGGTGGCTAATATTAGGGAATGGTATATTTGACGCAGGTAGGCAAAGTGTTTCCCTGTGTTTACTTCTTCTTCAATGATCGGCAGGATGATTTCTTTCATGATTTGGGAGGAGAAGTTACTGATGTCTTTTATTTCGCTTTCATCGAGGTTGTGTTTTTTGATGTCAGGGTTATGGATGTTTTTATTTAAGGCCAAATAATCTTCTTCAAGCATTACTTTGAATTTACTTTCTCCGATAAAGGCTTTGTCTGCATCTTCATAGACAGTTGCTTTCTCCGGCACAATCCAGACTTTATTAAAGGTGTTGATGGGAAGGTTAGTAGTGCCGTAGAGTTCCTGTGCTCGTTTGTATACTTTTTCCCAGAATTTCTTTCCCAGAGGTGATTCCGGATAGGTTAAAGAGGCCATAAGCTGTTTTAAGATATAATCTTCTCCTAAAAGATCTCTTCCCATTTCAGTTAGGCCTAGCTCATCTGGTATGATTGTGTCTTTTTCATAGGGTGAGAGGTTAACCCAGAGATCTTCTTGCGGAATAGTTAATGAGGCTAGGAAGTAGCTAATAAGCTTCGAAGATTGGCGGTTGAATTCTTCTTGGGAGAGGGTTTTATCTCCTTCTTCAATGATAAAATCAAATTTAAAAGGATTGTGAGGATAAAGTTTTATTCCATGCAAGCGGGCTAGGTTAAATTCAGGGCTTCTTTCAATGAGTTTAGTGGGGCCAGGTAAATAAGGCAAGACTGAGGCCTCTGCCTGGGGGCTGCGCTGGGGCACGTGGATAGATAGCCCGGAGACAAAAACAGCCACAAGTAAGACTGATATTATCAGCTTAAATGAAATATTACCCCTTCTTTGAGTTTTTAATATTGATATAGCCATGTTTTTTAGTGGTTTTTATGAATTTTGGAGGATTTCTAAAAACCATATAATATAACATTTATAAGGTCCTATTTTCAAGGCAAAATAGAGCCTCTACTGAAAACATTTACATAACTATTTGTATTATAAGGGGAAAGGTAAATAGGGAAGGGGTATATGGTTTGCTATATTGTAATAGACAAATCTTAACATTTTGTAAAATAAGAAGTTATAAATCTATTTGTCCAATTTAAAAAAGAAAAGGGGACGCTTCTATTTAATTGCGCTCCAAAGAAATAATAAATGGAAACGTCCCCTTTTTTTACCTTTTTCTATTATGTTAACCTGCAATTACATGGTTAATGGTTGTTAACCGAAATGAGTTAAAGAAACAAGCTAGGGCGCTGGCAGGCTGCTCACCTCTTTTTCTTCTTTATCCACGTGCCCCAGCAGCCTGCCCACATCATCTACGCGCTCTAGTTTTAATATCTGGAAAGTAAAACCTTCGAAGGTTTTAAGGTCAAAGGGGAGACTTTCAAGAGAAATTTCGAGGCCTTCGCCTCTGGTCTCTATTTCCATCGGGCCAAGGTCAATTCCGCCTCGGCCTGGCCTTGGCGCTTCTCTTATCGGCGTAACAACAGGCATTCCTTCACGAACTATTTCCTCCTCAACAGACACAGGAAGCGGAGCTTCTTTTTCTACTCCTGTCTTAGCAAAAAGTACAATACGATGTTCATATTCGTTACCAAAGATATCACGCCCTCTCCATAAAGCTTCGTCTGCTTCTCCAAAGTCATCTCTCGCGGCTAGCTCATCATAATTTATTCTTTCTTCAATATCTTGCGGCATGATATGAAACATCATAACGCCACCTTCGTTCAGTCCAGTTAGACTTCTTTCTAGCGCGCTAGCTTTAGGAGACCAGCCGTACGTGTAATGCATGTCATACCCTTTCTCTGTTTCTGGCAAAGTATCAGGTGTAAACTGATTGGCATCAGCCTGATAAATAATAATGCTTCGCACTTTGTCTTTATAATCAAATGCTACTTCGTAGCGAATCCTTCTAGTTGTTTTTCCATTTATATCGACTAAGGAAACTCCTTTTATTTTTATATCCAAAGGTCTGATTTTAACACCTAGCCTTTCTAGTTCTCTTATAAAATTATTGATTATATCTCTTCTGCTCACCCCAGCCAAAGGATCCACTCCTACAATTTTCTCCGCATTAGTTATATTTAAAGCTCTGTAAATATCAAACCTCATTGCAGGATAATAAACTATTTCTGGGTCTCTTCCGTCTGCGGCACGCAAAACACGTGGGCGTAACCAATTTACTTCTCCATCTAACCCAGCTGTTTTTAATTCCTCAAATTCTTCCGTGGTAATTTCTTCTGCAACCTCTTCTTCCATAACTGCAGCTGAGGAGGCGGCTTTTTCTTCAACCTCTAGCGCAACTGCTGGTCCTACAGCTTCTTCTTTCGCAGCGGCAGCTGCTTTTACTCTTTCTGCCTCTCTTGCTACTGTAACTTCCTCTGGCACGCCTAATCTATTAAGCACTGCTTCTGCTGAAGCGGGGCGCTCATCAACCTCTTTTTTCACCATCCAGGCAATCACACCTCTTAATTCCTCGGAAACATCTTTTCGCACTAGAGGAGGGGCCTCTTCTTTCTTTCTTCGTTCCAAAATTGCTGAAGGATGTTCATAGGCGGGTTCTTCAAACATATCTTGATCAGGGGTTATTTCGTGAGGAATTATACCTTCCACTCCATGATAAAGGACCATCCCCAAAGAATACAAATCCCGCTGCAAAGAAGCTTCTCCTCTAGGCCAAGTTTCAGGAGGAGCATAGGAAGGAGTCGCTATTGTTACCCCCTCTCTACTTTCTCCATCTGTTCTTAAGGCATTTCCAAAATCTATCAACTTTGCATTCTTAAAATCATCTTTTCCATCGCTGGTTTTTGGGATAATTATATTTTCCGGCTTTATATCAAGGTGCGAAATCCCTTCTCTTTCTAACAAAAGAAAGGTCCGTAACAGTGCGCCCGCAAGATCTCTTGCCTCCTGCTCGCTAAGGATATGCTTTCTGTCTAAGACAACACTTAAAGGTTCTCCCTCTGCATAGTCCATTACCAAAAAATACTGGGTTCCTGCGGTTGTCTCTACATAGCCTATATCGCGAAATCCTATCACTCCT
>CP070684.1:367275-437705 GCA_020352775.1 Candidatus Omnitrophota bacterium | reverse complement strand
TATCTTTATCTACGTCCAGGCCCAATTCTTTTTGAAATTTTATTTTGTTTGCATGCTTACCCCCAAGAGAGTTTTCACAATAATTCTTATAAATGTGCTCGTCAGTCTTGGGATTCCATACGTCATAATCAATCGCATTAAGAATCCCGCAAAGGTGCTCTCTTTTTTCCCTTAATACCACATCCAGGCCCGCCCCGTAATCAGGAGTCTGAATCTGCTTAGCGTAAGTAGGACTCACGGTATTTACCATATCCGAAAAAACAATCCCTCCCTTAAGGAGATTAATTTTTTTATGGAATTCGAGGTAACGAAAGTTAAAATAATCTCTAGGGATTCCCAAAACAGGATATTTATCTTTCTTAAAAAGGCCCTGGTAAGCAAGATTATGAATAGTGAGTGCGCTGCGTGTGTTTTTGTAGAATTCATCATTCCCATAAATAATTTTTAGATAAATATTTACTAAAGATGCCTGCCAGTCATTGCAATGGATAATATCTGCGGGAAAATCAAGCTTGGGGAGCAACTCCAGGACTTTTCTGCAATAAAAAGAAAATCGTTCTAAATTATCAGGATAATCTCCTTTTGGCGTGCCATAGAGGGCATCACGCTTAAAATAGTTATCGTGTCTTACGAAGTAAAATTCAACCCTTTCCTGTTTTGTATATCCATATTCACTATTTACTTCTTGAGGCTTGATATTTTTGTAAAAAGGCATAAATACTTTTACCTCACAACCCTGCTTTGCCAAAGCAAAGGGCAATGCTCCGCTTACATCTGCTAATCCCCCTGTTTTAGCATATGGAAAAACCTCTGAAGAACAAAATGCTATTTTCATCTCACCTTCCCTTACTAATAATTTTTAATTCCTGCCTGCCGCAGGCAGGTTTCATTTTTCATTTTTCAACTCTTGCATATCTGCCCAGTTCTTGCCGTATTTAATATTCACCTTTATCGGCACTGTTAATTCTAAGCTTTGCTCCATACAAAGCTTGACAATATCTTTTACTTCTTTTAATTCCTCTTTTGGTACATCAAAAACTAGCTCATCGTGAATCTGGATAATCATTTTTGCCTTAAGCTCTCTTTTTTTAAGCTCCCGGTGAATATTTACCATTGCTACCTTAATGAGATCGGCGCATGAACCCTGAATAGGGGTATTTATGGCCTGGCGCCGGGCAAATTCCCGTAACTGCATCTGGGGGCTGGAAAAATCAGGCAAGTATCTTTTTCTCCCTAAGACTGTTCGCACAAAACCATTCTTTCGTGCCTGCTCATTAATCTTATCTATAAATACCTTTACTTTAGGGTAACGCGCAAAATACTCTACGATAAAGCGTTCTGCCTCCTCAGTGCTTACCTTAAGTTCTTTAGAAAGGCCAAAAGGACTCATCCCATAAAGGATTGCGAAGTTTACTCTTTTAGCTATATCTCTCCTAGGATAATCAATCTCAGCTTCCTCTATTCCAAAAAGCAATGACCCGGTATAGCGATGGATATCGCGTTCAACCCCGAATGCCTCCTTAAGCCTTTCATCATCAGAAAAATGCGCAAGTATCCTTAATTCGATTTGGGAATAATCTCCCGAAAGCATAAAGCCGTCCTCAAACGAAGAAATAAATGCACTCCGAAGAACAGCTGAAAACTCTCCTTTTGCAGGAATACTTTGCAAATTAGGAGAAGAAGAAGAAAGCCGACCAGTTTGGGTAACGGTCTGGTTAAAATTAGCGTGAAGCTTTCCGCCAGCTTTCTCTACCTGCACAATTAAAGGAACAATATAGGTCGTACTCAGTTTATTAAGCTCCCGGTATTCTAAAATCAACTTCGTAATAGGATATTTGTCTGCCAATTTCTCAAGCACCTCTTCTGAGGTAGAATACCCTGTTTTTGTTTTTTTAAGAGGTGGTATCTTAAGCTCTACAAACAGCACCACTCTTAGTTGCTGGGGAGAATTCAAATTAAATTCTTTTTTGGCAATCTGATAGATCTCCTTCTTTAGTTGTTCTAATCTTTTTTCTACCTGCTGCAACAGCTTTTTCATCATCTTTATGTCGATTCTTATACCGAAGTTCTCCATTTCCCACAACACCGCAATCAAAGGCATCTCTACGTCAGAGAAAAGCTTCTGGAGCCCCTCTTCTTTTATCTTTTTCAATAATATTTCGTAAAGCTTCCAGATAAAAAATGGTTTTTGGGATGCTTCTATTTTTGAAAGATACTGATCCAGATATTTAGCACAAAGCGCTTCTAAAGAATAGTCTCCCATGGAGGGATCAAGTAGATATCCTGCAACTGCCACGTCAAACCAAACCCCTTTTAATACGAGAGGGAATAAGGTATGCAACTGAGCTTTGAATTCATGTGAAACTTTCTTTACATTATCATCTTCGATAATGCCTTTTATTTCTTTGCACTTTGCTTTTAAAATACATTTTTTATCCTCACCCAATATATAAACAAAATCACCCTCCACAGTTAGAATAAGTCCCTCTTTTTTTAATTTCTCTAACATTTTAAGTGAAGTTAATTCTTTAACCTCAAAACTAATGTCGGATGAGGGCGCGTTCAATTCCTGTAAGATTTTTTTAAATTCCAGCTCTCTAAACATCTTATAAAGACTTGAGGAATCTGGCTTGGCTATTTTTAGTTCTTCTAAATCCAAGGTCACATCGCAAGGCTCAAGCTTAACCAATTCCTTACTCAACACCACATTATCCTTTTGATCCTTAAGTATCTCTTTGGTACGTCCTGATATTTTATTTAGATTGGTAAAAACATTCTCCACCGTGCCAAATTCTTTGATGAGCTTGGAAGCTCCTACCTTACCAATCCCCTTTGCTCCGGGAACATTATCCACGCTGTCTCCGGTAATAGCTAAAAAATCTACCATCTGAGGCGGCCCAAATCCAAATTCCTTCTTAAAATCGTCCTCTTTTATGAAACGCTCTTGTCCCGGATTATAAAGTATTACGCGATTATCCTCAATCAGTTGATATAAATCCTTATCAGAACTGACAACAACCACTGAAAAGTCTTTATTCAGCGCTTTTTGAGAAAGCGTTAAAATCACATCCTCCGCTTCAAATCCTTCTTTCTCAACCAACTTAACCCCCATAAACCCAATCATTTCCTTTATAAGAGGAATTTGTGCTTTAAGACCATCGGGTAGCGGTGGCCTTTGAACCTTATACTCTTTAAATTTTTCCTGGCGAAATGTTTTGCGAGAAACATCAAAACAAATCGCCATATACTTGGGTGAATGCTCGCTGATTAGCTTGCGCAACGTCTGATAAAATCCGTATATCGCTCCCGTGGGAAACCCCTCTGAAGTAGAAAGCTTAATCGCAAAAAAAGAACGGTAGCAAATCGAGGTTCCATCAATAAGATATACTTTTTCTTTACTCATCTAACCAAGCAGAAAAAATCAAGGTCTAAATCCTTAAATAACATTGATTATTTAAAATAACGGCAAGAAAACACCCTTGGCGATATCATTTCGGGGTTAGTTGTCTTAGGAATTAATTTTCATTTAGGATTTTTGAAATTAGGGCTGGTTACTCACCTATTCTCTCCTGGGCAACTTGAAGAACCGCTCTGAGTGCATCTTTAAGCTTATCACCCGCGGAGATAAGACTATCGCTTTGTAAGTAATTTAACGCATCTTGCGTAGAAGCTACAGCCTCTGCTTTTTTCTGCATCCGAAACGACTTTTTGTATAAATCAAATATTTTTACTTTAAGGTTCTCATCGGGAGGATTTATGTCACCGGCTATCCCTAGCTCCTTTAGCGCCTGGGCATAATCACCTCTCATAAACATTTTTTTTCCAATATCAAAATGAAGTTTTGCTTCTTCAATAATTTTAAGCCGCTCTTGTTCACGTTTATACATCACTTCCTGAGACAATCTTGCCGCGGCTTTCTCAAGCCATTTTTTCTTAGCCTCAGGGTATGTGCCAAGCCTTAGAAGGTGCTGATAGGCAACTTCACGCCAATATTCACCTTCCTCTCCTAATTCATAGCGCCTAACCCAATGCTGGGTAGCTTTATTAATATTGCCTTTTCTCTCATAAA
The DNA here is from genome assembly GCA_020352775.1 of Candidatus Omnitrophota bacterium. GTDB lineage: Bacteria > Omnitrophota > Gorgyraeia > Duberdicusellales > 4484-171. Next base: position 433,636 of record CP070684.1, on the reverse strand, counting down.
AAAACGCCAAATTGGTATGGGCGGGAAGATAATGGGGGTTAAGTCTTAAAGATTCTTCATACATTTTTAAAGCGCACTCATCATCCCCCAGATTTTCATATACCACGCCCAAATCATTAAGTACTTCTACATAGTGAGGATCTATCTGTATGGCTTTCTGATAGTAGCTAAGCGCCTGAACGAAATCCCCCATCGCCTGTAATTTATATCCTTTTTCCCGATAGGCTATCGCCTCCTCTTTCATTATCTCTGAACCAAAAAGAGGGGTTAGAAGAAAAAAGGAAAGTACAAAAACGAGAAGGGATCTCATTTGGTTTAACTTTAACATAAATACAATACTGTGTCAAGAAAATTTGCCTTTCTAACCGGCTAGTTTCCAACACTCTGATTACGAAAACTGTCTTTCAGATAAATATGCTCAATCTCTGAAAAAGCACCCCCATACACAGTAGGATATAAATTTCCAAATTTATCCCTCACCGCATATAAAGAGTAAGGGATTATGGTATAAACAAGAGGTAGCTCCTCAGAGACGATTTTCTGCCAGCGGGCAAATAATTTTTTTCGCTTTTCTTCATCAAGGGTCTTGGCGGACATATTAAAAATATCCTCGATTTCTTCCTCAAAAGGAAATATTTCCTTGCCGGAAGGATTCCACATGTGTAAATTTCCCTTGTAAGACCAGACATTTTTGCCAAAATAAGGTTCAATCACTCCGCTCAGCCCGATTAAAACCATCTCCCAATCAAAGGTGGCGGTTAACTTGCTTACCAGATTATTAAAATCAAGGGGAAGAAAATGCACTTTTATTCCTATTGTTTCTAAATCTTTTTTTATTAAAGTGGCAATTAGTATTCTTTGAGTATTATCGGCATTGGTAAAAAAATTTAGCTCTAAGCGATTGCCTTCTTTATCTTCTAATACCCCGTCCCGATCCCGATCTAAAAGTCCTAGTTTGGCTAAAATACTTTTTGCTTTTTTGGGATTATGTTCATAACGCGTTATCTGAGGAGTATAAAAAAAAGTGTTTGCCGGGCTTAAAGGAGAATATTGTGGAATCCCTAACCCCTGCATCACGACCTCAATAATCTTTTGACGATTAATAGCGTGGGATATCGCTTTACGAAAGTCTCTATTAATAAACCATTTTCTCTTAATGCCATTCACAAACGCTTTCTTCGTGCGAGGATTAATCGAAGGATTGAGATTAAAAGCAACAAACTCAGATTGAAACGATGGCCCGGCGTTATAAATCGTAAACGCATCACTACTTTGGCGCGGACCTAAAATACTTAAATCCTGCGGCCGAAGAGAGTAATAATCTAATTCTTTTTCTAAAAATTTTAAAAGTGCGGTGTCTAAATTAGGTAGAATAATAAATACGATCTCCTCAAGATAAGGCAGTCTAACCCCGCAATCATCCTTTTTCCAGTAAAAAGGATTTCTTTCTAAAATCACTCGCTCTCCGGGAAAATACTTTTTCAATCTAAAGGGGCCGGTTCCCACGATATCTTCGGGTACCGAATCCAGTCCCATGCTGAAAGTAAATCTTTTTTTTCTGACCAAAGTTCGGTACTTATGGGCCGGCAAAATCTCCTGCGAAAGAGCGCGTAAAAACGGTGCGAATTCAAACGGAAGAATGAATTTCACGGTGTACTTATCTATTTTTTGGACTTTAATCTTTTTACCCTCAATGGTGAAGATGTCTTTTGAGCTGGTGGGAATATCGTCATTGTAAACTAGCTCGTTAAAAGTAAAAACCACATCATCGGAGCTAAATTCTTTACCGTCGTTCCAACGCACCCCTTTTTTAAGATAAAATATCCATTCTTTCCCGTTAAAAGTTTCCCAATTTTGCGCCAAATTAGGAAGCACTTCTAAACTAAGAGGATGGGTGCGCGTTAAGCCCTCAAAGATTAATGAAGTAATTTGAGTGGTAGAAGTCTCCTGGGCAACTACGGGGTTAAAAGACTTAGGGTCACTGGTTGAAGCTAAAAACAATTTCCCCCCTCTTTTACCGCACTTAAACTTATATTCGGCGTAGGGCTCTCTAAAAGGGAGGGCCGCACCAGCTGCACAAGGTGCATAAAATAAACCTAAAAGTAAACCTGCGATTAAAAAGGAAAAAATAGCGCGTTTAGGCATCAAACGAAAATATTTAAGATGCTGGTTGGCCGGAAGAAGTATTGCCTTGGGGTGAAGGTGCTTGTTGAGGGAAAGGTCCCTGCATTGAGGCTGGCTCTTCCCCGTATTTCTCGATAAGAGATTTACCTCTTTCTTTTGAAAGGTATGCCAGAGAAATTGAGGTAAAAAAGAAAAGCACACTTAAAATGATTGTCACCTTTACAAAAAAAGAACTTGTCTTTGTGCCAAAGATAGATTCGACTCCGCCCAGAGCTTCGATAAGTCCGCCACTACGACCTCTCTGAATGAGAATAAGTCCAATCAATGCAATAACAATAAGGGCATGAAATACTAACAACAACTCATACATGTTCTGCCTCTTTATGTGATAGTTACCTTATTTTAACTGCGTTTCTAGTGATGTCAACAAAAGAAGAGACTTTTAATGATGCTCCTCCTACTAATGCGCCGTCAATGTCTTCCTCGCGCATAAGCTCCTCTATATTGGAAGGCTTTACACTCCCCCCATAAAGGATTCTTGTTTTTTGGGCGATGTCGCTAGAGTAATTATCTTCGATCCAGTCACGGATAAATTTATGTACCTCTTGGGCCTGCTGGGGGGTCGCAGTCTTTCCAGTGCCTATTGCCCACACCGGCTCATAGGCAATGACGATTTTAGAAAACGTATCTTTGGCGATTTCTTTTAATCCTTGCTGTAGCTGCCGCTGAACAACTTCAATTGTCTTTTGAGATTCTCTCTCTTTGAGAGTCTCGCCCACGCAAACAATCGGAATAAGACCCACTGCTAAAGCGGTTTTTATCTTTTTATTTACTGTCTCATCAGTCTCTGCAAAATATTTTCTTCGCTCGGAATGCCCGATAATCACATATTCACAACCACAATCTTTAAGCATAATGGGGGATACTTCTCCAGTAAATGCTCCCTCCTCTTGCCAGTATAGGTTCTGCGCTCCCAGCTTTATATCAGTATCCATAATCACTTCATACACTGAATCTAAAGATGTAAATGGCGGGCAAAGCACGATATCAACCTCACTAAAATCAAGAAGCTCTCTTTTTGCTCCGTTAGCAAGCTCTACTGCTTCATTGATAGTCTTATACATTTTCCAGTTTCCCGCAATCAAAGGTTTTCTCATATTTTACTCTCCTCTAACTTTAGATTGTAACTTATTTATCTGTCAATGCGGCAACGCCGGGCAAAACTTTTCCCTCTAAATACTCTAAAGAAGCTCCTCCGCCGGTTGAAATGTGAGACATCTTATCTGCCAGACCAAACTTTGCTACTGCCGCCGCAGAATCCCCTCCTCCGATAACAGAAGTAGCATCTGATTGCGCAATAGCAGCTGCCAGCGCCTTTGTTCCAACAGCAAATTTTTCCTTCTCAAAAATGCCTACCGGTCCGTTCCAAACAACAGTCTTAGCGCCTTTTATCTTTTCGCTAAAAAGGTTAACACTCTTGGGTCCGATATCGACCCCCATCCAGCCACTGGCTATAGCTTGCGAATCAGTAGTTTTTACATTCTGGGCACTCTCAATATCATCGGTGATAACATGATCTATAGGCAGAATGATCTCAACTTTCTTTTGCTTGGCTTTATCTAAGATATTTTTTACAGTTTCAATCATATCATCCTCAAGGCGTGAGGCTCCAATATCAATTCCCTTTACTTTCATAAAGGTATATGCCATTGCCCCGCCAATAAGAATCGCATCTGCCTTCTCCATCATATTCTCAATTACAGGAATCTTATCCGAAACTTTAGCTCCGCCCAAAACAAACACGAAAGGCTTCTGAGCACTAGTCAATATCTTCTGGAAGTACTCAATTTCCTTCTCTACCAGAAACCCTGAAACTGATTCCAGATAATGCGTGACTCCTTCGGTTGAAGCATGAGCGCGATGACAAGTTCCAAAAGCATCGTTAACAAATATATCCCCTAAAGAGGCGAGTTCCCTTGCAAACTCAGGATTGTTTTTCTCCTCTTCCTTGTGAAAGCGTAAATTCTCAAGCATCACTGCCTCGCCTTCTTGCATATTGTCAACAACTGATTTCACCTCCTGTCCGATACAATCATTAAGCATCTTTACAGGCTTACCCAGAAGTTCACTTAACCGCTTGGCTGCAGGCTTTAAACTGAATTCAGGCTTTACTTCTCCTTTGGGCCTTCCCAAATGGCTCATAAGAATGAGCCTAGCTCCTTCTTGCAAAGCAAATTGTATGGTGGGTAATGCTGCTTTGATTCTATTGTCATCAGTGATACGCTGGCTCTTATCCAACGGCACATTAAAATCAACGCGCATCAGCACTCGTTTTCCTCCCAGATAAACATCTTTTACGGATTTTTTGTTCATCTTCTCCCCTTGTTTTTAAAATTTAGCTTTTTACTTTTTCCCCACCATGTATTTAATTAAATCCACAATCCTACAGCTATATCCCCACTCATTATCATACCAGGAAAGAATTTTTACCATATCGCCACTACAGAATGTCTGCTCTGCGTCCACAACAGAAGAAAGTGGATTCTTTTTGAAATCTATGGAAACTAAAGGTTCCTGGCTTACCCCCAGAATTCCTTTTAATTTTCCTTTTGCTGCTTCTTTGAGAGCTTTATTGACCTCTTCCTTGGTTACTTCTTTCTCGGTCTGCATCACCACATCCACAATTGAAACTGTGGGGGTAGGAACACGAATCGCAAGACCATCCATTTTTCCTTTTAATTCCGGTATCACCAACCCCACTGCTTTTGCTGCGCCGGTAGTAGTGGGTATCATGGACAATGCTGCAGCGCGCGCTCTGCGTAAATCTTTATGCGGAAAATCCAGGATGCGCTGATCATTAGTATAAGAATGGATAGTAGTCATAAGCCCCTTCTTTACTTCAAACGCATCTTTTATTACCTTAACCACTGGCGCAATACAATTGGTAGTGCAGCTGGCGTTGGAAATAATGTTATCCTTGGAAGAATCATATTTATCTTCATTTACGCCCAAGACAAACGTAGGCACATCCCCTTTTGCCGGAGCAGTGATAATGACCTTCTTTGCTCCTGCTTTAAGGTGTAAGCCGGCTTTCTCATTATCACGAAAAATACCAGTAGACTCTATTACATACTCTACGCCTAATTCTTTCCAAGGTAATTTGGAAGGGTCTTTTTCTGATAATACTTTTATTTTTTTACCATCCACCACAATTGAATCACCGCTGGCCTCAACATCGTTAGCTAATATTCCAAAATTAGAATCATATTTAAGTAGATATGCTAGGGTGGCAGCATCAGTAAGGTCATTGACGGCAACAAAATCAATGCCCTTTGTGCCTTGCTCAAGAGCGGCCCGAAACACCAATCTTCCAATCCTTCCAAAACCATTAATTCCTACTTTTACGCCCATCTCTACCTCCTTAGTTAATACTTTGTTTATAGGTTAACTATTTCCACTTCCCTTAAATATTTCGCCGCTAACTCCGGCGGAGTAAATGTCACATAAAACCCACTACCCCATTCAAATCCTGCAATTTTTGTCAATTTAGGCATTATCTCAATATGCCAGTGATAATAAGGATATTCATCGGTGTTTACCGGTGAAGTATGCAAGATGTAATTGTATGCGTGTTCTCCCAGCACCTTCTTCAACCGATGTAGTGTCTCTTTTAATATCGCTGCTAAGTGACTAATCTGATTATCTGAAATTTTTCCAAAATCTGTAAGGTGTTCTTTGGGAACAATCCAGGTTTCAAAAGAGAATCTGCTGGATAAAGGACAGAAAGACACAAACCCCTCGTTCTCACTGACAATCTCCTGGCGAATGCCATCTTCTTCGTATGCTAGCATATCGCAAAATATACAGCGGTCTTTGAATTTATAATAATACTGAGCCCCCTTAAGCTCTTCTTTAACATTTTTAGGCATCATCGGTAAAGCAATCAATTGCGAGTGGCCATGCTCAAGAGAAGCTCCTGCATCTTGTCCGAAATTCCTGAAAATCAAAATATATTTAAAGCGCTTGTCTTTCCTCAAATCAATTGAGCGCGAACGATAGGCCCTGATAATATGTTCTACTTCAGGAATGGTTAATTCCGCTATATCTTTATAATGATAAGGGCTATCAACGATTACCTCATGCGCTCCGATGCCGTTGGACATATCATAAATCCCTACCCCTCTTTTATGCACCCCGCCCTCAATCATTAAAGCAGGAAATTTATTAGGGACCACTCTTACTTTCCAGCCGGGTTCATTTGGCTTACGATTGCTTTCAGCAACCGCTCCTGTTTCAGGGGGTGTAAGCTGCTCGTTTCCCGGACAAAAAGGACACCCTTCCTCGCCCTTCCAATGAAAAGGTTTAATTTTAAAATCCTCTGGCAAATAGGGATTTTCTACATTTACTACCACCCATCTACCAACAATAGGATCTTTTCTTAGCTGCGGCATAGTTCTTTTAATTTATAATTTTATACCTTGGTTTCTTTTAAATATTTTGCTGCCTCTTCCGGTAAAGAAGGGCAAATATAAAATCCAGTTCCCCATTCAAATCCTGCCACTTGTGTAAGGCGTGGAACAATTTCAATATGCCAGTGGTAATCTTCATCTATAGTTGACCAATAACCAGGATAAGGCCTTCTAAAAGGGGCAGTATGAATAATATAATTATAGGGTGGATCACCCAAAAGAACTTTGATCTTTAAAAGGACTTTTTTCATTACCTTTGCTAGATTAGCAGTCTGATCATCGCTCATTGCGTAAAAATCCGGTGAGTGCGTAACAGGCATAACCCATACCTCAAATGGGAAACGAGAAGCAAAAGGAACCAGGGCCAAGAACCCTCCTTCATCCAGCACCACTCTTTGAGCAGTACCCACTTCTTGCCGGATCATATCACAAAAACCGCACCGTTCATGGCATTTGAAGTAAAACTTCGCCCCCTCCAATTCTTCCTTTACTCTTTTTAAATTAACCGGGGTGGCAAGAAGCTGGGAATGGGTATGCTTTATTTCTCCTCCTCCGGCTCCCTTTTTATAATTTTTAAATATTAATACATACCTTAAATCTTGATTTTTCTCTAACTCTTTAATGCGCTGGCGATATGTGGAAAATACATCTGTAATCTGCTTTTCTGTCAAATCAGCCATATTCTCAACATGGTCAGGACTTTCGATAATCACCTCGTGACTGCCAATGGCATTTATAAAGTCATAAGGCCCCTTGCCTTTCTTCCAAGGCTCGCCCTCAAGTTGCAAGAAAGAATCTTGGGAAGACACCACTCTTACCCGCCAATCCTGACGCTCGTCTTTTAAGGAGAATGTTTCCGGGAAAACCTTGTGTTCATTGCCTTTACAGAAGATACATTCTTTTAGGGGGCTGGGGGCAACGGCGGGACATTCAAAATTATCTAGTTCTTTTGCTCTTTCGCTTGCAATTATTACCCATCTTCCAAGAATAGGGTCTTTTCGTAACTCCGGCATAGATATAGAAAGCTTTAGTTTGGAAAAATTATTAAAATAGGGGGGTAATCATATAACCCCGATTTTTGAGGGATTATTATAACAACCACACCCTAAATTGCAAGTAAATTCTCTTATAAATGGGCTAATTAACGACTTCAGAGAAGGTATCTAATTTAGGTAGTTATTTTAAGGAATTTCTTCTTGCCAATCTTTAAAATAATACCTTGGGGAGGGATTTCTAACTCTTGGGCCTTTAAGGTAGTCTGGCTTAGGGTATCTTGATCAATAATTGAAATGCCTCCCTGCCCAAGAAGCCGACGCGCCTCATTCTTGGATGAAACCAGCTTAAGGGATGAAAGAAGTTCTATTGCGTCAACCTTTTTATCTGAAGCTTTGTGTAGCGGGATATCCTGGGGGATTTCTTTCTGAGAAAATACGCGTTCAAATTCTTCTTTTTCTTTTAACCCTATTTTTTGCGAATAGTAATTAGATACAATAGTCTGAGCCAGAAGAAGTTTCGCTTCCTTAGGGTGAATTTTCTTAACCTCATCTAGGCTTTGCTCGGTAAGCAGCCTGAAATATTCCCACATAAGCTCATCGGAAATACTCATAAGCTTACCAAGCATATCCTTGGGTCTTTCGGTAATGCCGATATAATTTCCTAAAGATTTGGACATCTTGTTCTTACCATCCAGTCCCACTAAAAGAGGCATGGTAACCACAATCTGAGGGCTCATTCCAAATACCTCCTGCAGATGCCTGCCCACCAAAAGATTGAATTTCTGGTCTGTTCCCCCAAATTCAATATCAGCCTCACATTTTACAGAGTCATATCCCTGTATTAAAGGATAGACTAACTCTAGAATTGTAAGGGGTTGGTTCTGTTTCATTCGTTCTGCGAAATCATCTCGCTCTAGCATTCGTGCGGTGGTATATGAAGACAAAAGAGATAAAAAATCAGAAAGCTTCATATCCTTATACCAGATGCTATTATAAATAATCTTTGTTTTGCGCTTATTAAGTATCTTAAATGCCTGTTCGGTATAGGTAGCAGCGTTCTTTTTTATTTCCTTATCGCTTAGAACAGGACGAAGAGCAGTTCTTCCGGAAGGGTCTCCAATTTTAGCAGTGAAATCTCCAATAATAAAAAGGACCTGATGGCCTAAATCTTGAAGTCTGCGCAACTTGCGCAAAAGCACAGTATGCCCTAGATGGATATCGCTTGCGGTAGGATCAAATCCGATTTTTAGCTTGAGGGGCTTATTGCTATGCAGTGACTTTTCTAATTTAGCAACAAGCTCTTCTTCGGGAAGAAGGTCAATGGTGTTTTCTTTTATTATTTCAAGCTGTTGGCGTACTTTCCTCTTCATCTAATTTTGACGAAAGTCCGATTTTAGCAGAACCCGGATCAATTTTAATCACTTTTACTTTTAATTTATCTTTGGGTTGCAATGCTTCCATCTGCTCTTTCTCTATCTCCCCGGAAAACACCAATCCTTCCAATTCCTCGTCAATCTTAACAAATACCCCGAAGTTGGTAACTTTTACCACTTCCCCTTCGATGATCTTACCTACCGGGAACCTCTCCATAATCTGAGGCCAGGGGTCTTCGTTAAGCTGTTTTATGCCCAAAATGACTTTACGATTACCTCGATCAATGCCTAAAATCTTGAAATCATAAGAATGACCTTTTTTAAGTATATCCTGGGAGCGGCTGACGCGTTTTGTCCAGGAGATATCTTCATTATAAATAATTCCGTCAAAGCCGTTCTCAAGTTCTAGGAAAGCGCAACCGTCGCCGTAACCAGTAATCTTTCCCCTAATCAGTGAATCAATCACTATCATATTGTCCACATCTTCCCAGGGGTCCTTCTCCAGCTGCCTGATGCTTAAAGAAATCTTTTTCTCCTGAGGCTCGACTCCAATTACTTTTGCCTCCAAGGTATCGCCAATAGCAAACATCTCGGAAAGATTCAAAAATCTTTTCGTCCAGGATATCTCGCTTATATGCACCAGACCCTCGATTCCTTTTTCTAACTCCACAAATATCCCGTAATTTTGAATGTTTGTGATCCTTCCCTTTACTACTGAACCCGCTGCATATTTTTTATCGATTTCCTTCCAAGGATCGGGCATGGTCTGCTTTAGGCCCAAAGAAATCTTCCCCTTCTCTTTATCAAAATTCAATACCATCACATTTATCTCATCGCCTACCGCAACGATCTCTGAAGGATGAGTAATCTTTTTCCAGCTCATATCTGCAATATGAAGAAGACCGTCCACTCCTCCTAAATCGATAAAAGCTCCGAAATTGGTGATGCTTTTTACTTTGCCCTTCATTATTTTTCCGGTCTCAATCTCTCCCCAGACTTTTTTGCGTACCTCTTCTCTTTCGACTTTTACTGCGTCTTTGCGCGAGACAATGAAGTTACCCTTAATTTTGTTCATTCGCACAATCTGAAAAGTCAGCTTCTTTCCTGCTACTTCTTCAAAATTTGCATTCCGTAAAGTGGAAAGGCTCTGAGGCAGGAACCCTTCTACGCCGAAAACATGAACCATGTATCCGCCTTTTACCTTGCGGGAAATAAATCCTTCAACCATATCTCCCTCATTGTAATCCCTCGATAGAGTCAGCCACCCTTGAGTCTCTTTTGCTTTGCGATAAGAAAGGATAATTCTACCTTCTTCATCCTCAACATTCTCCACAAATACATCTATTTCCTTTAATTGCTCCGGGTCAACCTCTTCAAATTCCATGCGGGGAATGATACCTTCGGACTTATAGCCCACATCAACAATCACTTCCCGGGGCGTGACGCTTACAATCTCACCCTTTACAATATCCCCCTCCTTTAGTTCCTTGATGGAATCATAATAAGCATTTTGTAAATCCATAGACACCTTATTCATTTTTCTTACATCCTCCTTAGAAAAAATTTGTTAAATTATCTCCTAAATCGCTTTTTTTGTCAACAGAAATAAATAAAAAAGGTCTCTTGAGGCTGGCCTAAAGACTTTTTATCTTATCCACCACTTTAGTGGCAATTTCTTCAGAATCCTGATCTTTACTAATCTCTGTCACGCGGGCAAGAATAACTTTAACTTTACCTAATCGAAGACGATTTAATTCTTTAGGTAAAACATGGTCACTCCCATAAATCTTTGCCACAACTATGGGAGCTCCGGTCTTTTTATAAAGAAATCCAACCCCGCCTTTATAAGCATCATAACTCTGGGCAATCCCACCCTGGGGAAAAATTACCAAGGGCTCTTTCTTTAAAATCCTTAATGACCTCTTTAGTGCCCCAATATCTGCTACCTCCCGATCTATAGAAAATGCTCCCAGTGATTTTATCAAAAGAGCAAAAAGCTTATTTCTAAACAACTCCTTTTTAGCAACCCACCTTAAGTGATGAGGCGAGGCCACCGCTAAAACCACTGGATCAAGATAGCTTATGTGGTTAGAAGCAAAAATAAATGGAGTGTTTTCTGAAGGAAAGCAATCTCTTCCTTCTATCTCTATCCTGAAAAGAAACTTACAAACAACAAAGCTTAAAAACTTTACTAATCTATAAACCATGAATCATCTTCTTGCCTAAGCCGATAAGCCGGTGTGCTTGTCTTTTGCTTTTAGCCTCAGCATAAATCCTAACAATCGGCTCGGTCCCGGAGGCACGCAACATCAGCCAGTAATCCTTTGTAATCATCTTAATTCCATCCATCTTATTTACTCTTTCTATTTTTTTTCCAAAGAGCTGAGAAGGGAGTTTAAGGCTATCCAATCCTCTCTTTAAGCTGTGCACTGAAACCGCAGTACGATCATAAAACCAACGGCCATACCTTTTGTAAAATTGGGTAAGGAGTTTATCAAAGCTCTTTTTTTCTTTGGCAATCATCTCCAAAACCATAAGAAATGCCAGGGAACCGTCCCGCTCCGGAATATAGCCCTCAAAGCCGATTCCGCCGGCTTCTTCGCCCCCCACAAAAATAAGATGCTCTTTGAATAAATTCGAAAGGTACTTAAATCCGACTTTTGTCTCATAACAAGCAATCCCCAAAGATAAAGCAACATCGTCAATCACATTACTTCCCACCACAGTCTTACCTAATCCTCCTTTTGCCTTTCGGTTTTTAACCATATGAATCGAAAGTAAAGGTAGTAACACCTGGGCATTTATAAAATTTCCTTTACTATCCACCATTGCCAACCGATCAGCATCACCATCCAAGGCTAGGCCTAAATCATAGTTTCCTTTTTTCACTTTATTAATCAGTTCTTGCAAATAGGTGTCAACTGGCTCTGGATGTATACCTGCAAAAGAAGGGTTGTATTCATTATGGATATAATCGATCTTTATGTTTCCATCGCCCAATATTTTATCAATAAATCCTACGCCTGCTCCATACATCGTATCAATAAGAACTCTTAATTTGAGTTTCCTGATACTTTTTAAATCCACAAACTTCTTTAGAAACTGTATTTGAGGAGAAGTCAAATCTTTGATCTCAAGACGTTTTTTCTTAATCGCTTCCTCTTTATTCATTGAGCATACCTTGCTTTTATGCAATAACTTCTCGACCTTATCGGTAATTGTTTTATCTGCTGAGCCACCCTCTTTGGTCTTTATTTTAAACCCGTTAAATTGTGCGGGGTTATGCGAAGCAGTAATCATAATTCCCAAATCATATTTATGGTAACGGCAATGAAAACTTACCGTGGGAGTGGGAACATTGGTATCAGAAAGAACAGCTTTTATGTTGTTAGCCGCCAGGACCAAAGCCGCTGCCTGGGCAAACTCACCAGATAGAAACCTACAATCATAACCAATAATTACCTTGTTTTGACCTTTCTTTGTTTTATTAAGATAATCAGCCACTGCCTGAGCAACAATCTTTACATTCTCAAAAGTAAAATCTTCTGCAATAACTGCGCGCCAGCCGTCTGTGCCAAACTTAATCATTGTCGATCCTCCTTTTTTACTGCCTGTATAGATGGTGTTCTTCTATATAGCTTGCTACTGCCTCAGGAACTAAATATCTAATGGAATGACCTTTCTTTACCAAACCCCGTATTTGAGAAGAAGAAATATTTATCTGGATGATATCCAACACAATAAAATCATCTTGTTTTTTTAAAGGGTATTTATCGCGGCAGGCGACCACGATTTTGGCCAATTTCTTCAATTCCTGCTGCTCTTTCCAGCTAGAAAAATCATTGGCCAAATCCGAACCCACGATAAGATAAAATTCATCGTGGGGAAATTGCTGTATTAATTGACGTAGCGTATCAATAGTATAAGAGATGCCACCGCGTTTAATTTCTACATCGATTAACTCAAAAGAATCATTTGCCTCCATAGAGAGACTTACCATTGCCAGACGATGCTTAGTCTCAATGCCCTCATTTTCTTTGTGAGGAGGAATATTGGTAGGGATAAAAAATATCTTATCCAGCTTTAGCTTATCAAGAACTTCCTGAGCTAAAACCAGATGCCCCATGTGGGGAGGATTGAATGTGCCACCTAAAATTCCAATCTTCATATTAATCCTTAAGTTCTTATCTGCCCGTTGCCTTCCACAATCCACTTATAAGTGGTAAGTTCCTTTAACCCCATCGGGCCGCGGGCATGAAGTTTATCCGTAGAAATACCAATTTCTGCCCCCAGACCGAATTGATAACCATCACTGAAACGGGTGGAGATGTTGATAAAACAACAAGCAGAATCCACCTCTTTGACAAACTTTTGCGCATTTTTCTTATCCTTAGTCAGGATACTCTCAGTGTGATGCGAGCCAAAACTATTAATATGCGCAATTGCCTCATCTACATCTTTGACAACCTTTATCGCAACTATCAAATCAAGAAATTCTGTGATCCAATCTTTATTTTTAGCCCTTTTTACTCCTCCTAAAACGTTAGCAGCTTTTGAGTCAGCACGAATCTGTACTTTATATCTATCGAACTCTTTCTTAAGAAGCGGTAAAAATTTATTAGCAACATTTTTATGCACAAGGATTGTCTCTACTGCGTTGCATACCGAAGGTCTTTGCACCTTAGCATTAACGCACACCTTTAACGCCTTTTTGATGTCAGCACTGTGATCCACGAATATATGGCATATCCCTTTGAAATGTTTTATTACCGGGATATGAGAAGTCTCTACCACTTTTCGTATTAATGCCTCTCCTCCACGGGGAATAACTAAATCAATGCACTCATCTTGCTTAAGCAGTTCGTCCACGGTTTTACGGTCTGTTCTCTGCACCACAAAGAAGGTATCAAAGTTAATCCCGCTTTTATTTATTGCTTTCTTAAGAGTAGCGGCGATTGCTTTATTGGAATAGATAGCATCGCTACCCCCCCTTAAAATCCCTACATTTGAAGTCTTAAATAACAACCCCACACAATCACTGGTAACATTGGGGCGCGCTTCATAAACAATAAGAACCACCCCAATCGGGACCCTTACTTTCTGAAGGGCCAATCCATTGGGTTGTCTCCATTTTGAGATGATTTTATTTACAGGATCTTCTAGTTTTACCAGCGCCCCCAAAGAAAGGCTCATCTCTTTTAATCTTTTTTCATTTAAGCTAAGGCGCTCAGCAAAACTCTTTCTTAGTTTATTCTTTATAGCATTATTAAGGTCTTTTTCGTTTTCTTTAAGGATAACCTTTTTGTTATCCATTATTGCCTTAGCCATATTCTTAAGGGCAGCATTCTTCTGGCTGGTACTAAGGCCTACCATGCGATAGCTGGCAGCTCTTGCTTGTTTTACTAAATTCTTTACATAAGCACTCATGGCATCTTTTGTTTTAACCTTTTACAAAATTATCCCGATGGATAATTTCTTTTTCAAATCTTTTTCCTTTTAAATCTCTTAATTCATCACTGGAATAATGGGTAATGCCGCAGCCTAATATATTTGCTTCTTCATCTAAAACCTGTACTCCGTCCCCTTTGCCAAATTGTCCCTCTATTTTTATTATTCCCACGCTTAACAAGCTTTTTCCCTTATTGACAATGGCTTCTTTTGCTCCTTCATCTATATATATTTTCCCTTTAATCTTTTTACTAAAAGCAATCCAGCGCTTGCGTGCTTTCCCGACTTCTTCAACCGGCAAAAAACAAGTGCCTAGTGCCTCTCCTGCTACAATACGAGAAATCACTTCTTTAGCTCTTCCGCTAGCAATAACAGTCTTTATTCCCGAAGAAGTCGCAATTTTAGCTGCCTCTAACTTAGTAAACATTCCTCCTGCGGTGTACATCTTATCTTCTTTGCGCGCAAGAGAAAATACTTTATTGTCAATACAAGACACTTGTTTCACCAACTTATTGCCTTCAAGAAGACCCTCAACATCAGAAAGCATAATTAACTCTTGAGCTCCGATCAGATCTCCCACTAAAGCTGAAAGCCGATCATTATCACCAAAACGTATTTCTTCGCTTGATACCGCATCATTCTCGTTGATAACCGCAACCACTCCCATAGAAAGAAGCTTATCTATGGTCTGGCGGGCATTTACAAACCGCTTGCGGTTATCAAAATCATCCCAGGTAAGAAGAATCTGGGCAGTGCGCCTCTTGTGCTTCTTAAGCTTTTCAGCATAAGTATCCATGAGCGCAATCTGGCCTAAAGAAGCTATGGCCATGAGCGAATGTGTATCATGCGGTTTTCTCCTAAACTTAAGCATGTTAAGACCGCAGGCAATTGCTCCAGAAGAAACAAACACAACCCGGTAGCCTTTTTTTTCTACCTTCAGGGCATCGCGCACAATTCTTCCTAAAAGATTAGCATCAATTTTCCCCTTGGGAGCAATTACACTACTTCCGATTTTTACTACTATTTTTTTCATGTCTTTCCTTTAATTTCAGCCAGACAATTTACTATTCTTTCCTTAAGCCCTGTAACCCCTATGTTCTTTTCTGCTGAAATAGGGATAATTTCTTTATCTTTAAAGTTCCCCTCTATTGTATCAATTTTATTGAGCAAGTAAAAAATTTTTTTTCTTACCAGGCTGGGATCAAAAACAGCAATCTGCTCCTTTAATAGAGAAAAATCCTGGCTATAATTTAGGCTATTATCGCTTAACAAAAGGATTATCTTAGTACGGTAAAGATGCTTAAGAAACCGGGAATCTGACTTTCTGATATCCTCCTTAAGAGGAGGGGTATCCATAAGAATAAAGGAACTAAATTCATGTTCAACTCCAGCCCAAATACAACTGGTAGTGGTAAAAGGGTAATCAGCAACTTTAAAATCTTTGCCGGTAAGAGCGTTGAAAAGGGAAGTTTTGCCTGTATTGGGTAATCCCACAATCGCAACATCATTAAGGATGCGGTAATCTAAAATGACATATTTAGCTTCTCCCTCTTTGGGAGGGATGGTGGTACTTTTTTTATAGTTACCTCGTCCTTCTTCTCCCCCCTGACAAATCAAAAACTCTTTTTTGTCTTCGCTTAAATCAATAATGAATTTAGCTTGTTCATCTTTTATGATCGTGCCTTGGGGAACATCAATTACTAACTCCTCAGCGTCCTTACCTTTCTTGTTATTTGGACCACCATTCTTACCGTCCGAGGCAACAAATCTTTTTCTTTGGCTAAACCTGCTTAAGTCATAATAATGAGGGCTGATGCGAATAATAACATCACCGCCCCTTCCGCCATCGCCCCCTGCGCCAATCGTTTTTCTGGCGGAAAGGCGTAAGCTAGAAAAAACCCCCTGGCCGCCATTTCCTGCTTTTACAAATATTTTTGCTTCGTCAATGATCACCGTAAAACGGTAATTAGGAGGTAGTTGTTATGCTGGTAATCTTAAGAGGGGTATATATTTGTCGGTGTCCTTGTTTTTTGCGATACTTCTTTCTACGTTTATATTTATATATTGTAACTTTTTTGCCTTTCTTCTCTTCTTGGATTTCGGCCTTTACCAAGGCATCCTTTATATAAGGGCTGCCGACTTTAATGTTCTTTTTATCAGCTAAAAGAAGGACTTTGTCAAACTGAACCTTACCCTTCTGCCCCTTTAGCCTTTCGACCTCAAGGAGATCGCCCTTATTAACTAAATATTGTTTTTTTCCTATCTCAACCACTGCCCACATAGGTCAGAATATTAACATATTCTTTTGGTCTCGTCAAGTTCCTTATCCAGCTTATTTCTCTTTATTGACGTAAAGAGTCTGGGTGGGATATGCAAACTCAATCCCTTGCTTTTCAAATTCCTCTTTGATTAAAAAGTTAATTTCTTGCTGGATATCCATGTATTTATTGTAGTCGCTAGCTAAAACATAATATACAACCTCAAATGTAAGACTGAAATCTCCATAAGAAAAAAAGTGTGCCCGGTCAAAAACCGTATCCTTTACTTTTTGAATGCAAGTTTCAATGATTTTTGGTATATCTTTTAACTGCTTCAATGAAGTCTGATAAACAACCCCCAGGCGAAACAGCACCCGGCGTCTCTCCATGCGCTTATAATTGCGCACCCGCGAATCAGTAAGGTCGGTATTTGAAAAAACCAGCTGTTCACCGCTTAAACTCCTGATACGGGTAGTTTTTATCCCGATATACTCTACCGTTCCCAGATATTCGCCCACAATAATAAAATCACCCACCTCAAAAGGCCGATCAAAAATAATTGAAAAATAACTAAAAAAGTCTTTTAAAACTGCCTGGGCTGCAAGACCTATGGCGACACCACCAATACCTAATCCGGCAATGACTGTTGAGATTTTAAATCCCATATTATCGAGGAAAAAGATAATTGCCCCTGCCCAGATAATGAATTTGGAAGCTTTTAATATCCCGCTCAAAGAGCGCTCTAAGGCAAAATCTTTACCTCTTCTAATCCAGTAACTCTGAAAAGTAAAAGCCAAAATCAAAGTTGCCATGCGGGCAGTAAAAAAAGTAACCACCGCAATCACTATCACATCGATAACTTTTTTAAATGAAACAGGCAAGGTTAAAAAATTAAGGCTTAAATACAGGGCGCCAAGATACATAAGCGGAACAAAAACACGCCTGAGCAGACTGACAATAAAATCATCCATGGCAGTTGCAGTTTTCTCGGCAAATCTCTTAAGACGTTTTAAAATGATGTGCTTAAATATTTTTAATATCAGAACACACGCAACAAAGACAGCCAAACAAACAATATAATCTAACACTCGATTTTGCCCGATTACTTTTTGCATGATATTTTGAATATCCATCTTTTCTCCTTAGACTAGACCTTCATAGGCTGGGATCGTATTTCCACTTCACCAATTTATCCTCTATATCAAAATAAAGATATATCCTGCTGGTTCTAAAGTATTCTGTAGGAAGCCGATAAAGCAACTCTTCTTTAAAGAGCGGGTTATCCTCAAGCCTCCTAGAAAGCACTGGATGCCCATACAAAGATATAATTTCTTTTTTTGATAAACCGATTTGGAGACGCTCATTCTTTAAATCATCGGACAATTTATAAAATCCTTTTTCCTGTGCAGCCACATAGCGCTCAATTTCTTTCTGGTTATCTCCTAGCCTCTTTAGGGTAGCCAGCTGACGGCCGTAGCTGCATCCTGATACGCTTAAAACCAACAAGGATGTGACTACCAAACCAACTTTTCGCCTGTTTAATACTCTGTTCACGATTCTTCTTCTAGAATTCGAAGGAAAGCATCTACTACATGGGCCTCGAATTGAACGCCGCTATTTTTCTTAAGTTCTTCTATGGCTTCCTTTTTACTAAGCGCTTTTCTGTAGGCTCGGCTTGAAGTCATGGCATCATAAGCATCTGCCACGGCTACAATTTGAGCAAATAAATGAATGTGTTTGCCGTCTAAATGATCCGGGTAACCTTTGCCATCATAACGCTCATGATGTCCTTTAATTGCTGCTTCCATATCTTGCGATAAAAGCACTGGTCTTAATAATTTTACTCCCAGTTCAGGATGTTTTCGCAACAGATCCCACTCCGCATCTGTCAGTCTTTCTTTTTTGTTAAGAATCTCTTCTCCGATTCCTAATTTACCAATATCGTGTAGCACTGCTGACTCTTTAAGAAGATCGACCTTTTCCTTAGGAATACCCATGCGGCTTGCGATTTTCTCTGTGTAGGCGGCGACTCTTTCCGAATGCCCCCGCGTATAAGGGTCTTTTGCCTCCAGGATTTGTACCAATGACTGTACCACGCGGTAAAAATAGCTATGGAGCTTTTTCTTTGCCTCCGATAAAGCCTGCGCCATGAAATTAAAAGACTCCGCTAGCTCTTTTATCTCCCTTGAACCACCTAGTTTTACCTGATATTGTAAATCGCCCTTGGCAATATGGCGGGTACCTTCTACTAGTTTGTTCAGGGGAGTGGCAATTCCTTTTGAAAGAAGTACGCCTAAACCTAAAGAAACAACGATTCCCAAAATAAATACTAATAGTGCGCGGCTGTGCACCCCTTGTTGCATTTTATGTACATTATCGGCAGCAACATCAATCCCTATCATTGCAATAGCTTCCCCCTTTTTATTTCGAATTGGAGCATAACCGGATAAAGTAGTACCCCATTCATCAACCTCAAGTTTAGTATCTGCAGCAGGCCCCTGGAAGGCTTTTAGCATTTCTGAGAAACGTGAGGCATCATACTCGTCTCCGGGATAAGCGCTAGGGCTTCCTTGGGCAATTTCATCATCGCTAGGGTAATTGGGGTCAACCACAAACTTCCAGATGCCTGGTTTTGAAGTTTTACTCATGGTGTATATATCCTCAATAGTGGGATTGAGCTCCTGGATTTTTGCCATAATAGCTGCGATAGTCTTAAATTGCGGGCTGTTTATTCCTTCTTTTTTTAAAGGGACGCGTGAAAGCAACCCTGGATCAATCGTTAATGCTGCAGTCTGGGCCACCATTTTAAGCTGGGTCCGCAGGCTCTCAAGCTGGGAGCCAAGGGTAAATCTATAGATGAGAAAATTACTCAATGCCCCCATAAAAAGCATCGCCAGAATCAATACTATAGTGATTCGAGCCTGGAAGCTTTGCAGTAAAGAATGTATTTTTTTCATAATCTCAACATTAATCCTAATCTAACAGTAAATATTGGATTTTTATTATACAACCTCTCCTCTTTTATTAAAAGGTTTTTTTACCCTAGCCCACCAAGTCCGGAGTAAGACTCCAAGAGATTTTCCACCCCTGGTCATGCTCCAGGCAAATAATACCTGAGTTGGGTAAACAAAAAGAATCGAATCTGATTGTGCCGCCAAGGAGCTGAGCGGATAGTTTTTGCAGGAAAGGATTATGCCCCACAATCATTAAATCCCTATTAAGCGTCTGAATTGATTTGGTAAACTTATTTACCGGGTCTGCGGGGCCCAAATCATCTCTTGATACGGTTTCTACCTCCCCTATGACTTTTGAAAAGATTCGTGCACTCTGTGCGGCTCTTATCTTTTTATTATGCCACATAACGTCTATTTTTATTTTTTTTTTCTTTAATAATTTTGCGATTCTTTTAGTCTCCTGCATCCCCTCTTCACTTAAAGACCCGGCGAGGTCCATATCGGGGGTTAAATATTTACCATGGCGCGCTAGATAAACTTTCATCTTATAAGATTAAAATTCAAAATAATCGCAATTGTTTTTTATGACTCTCTATTATGCGCTGTGCCCAGAGACAAAACTGACAATCTTTAGATGCTGGGGGTGGCTCTTTGAGCTCCAGTGTTTCCAGGGCCTTACGAAATGTCTCATAAACCTTATCTGGCTTTAGAGTATTAATTTTTTTAACTTCTATTTTAAACTTAACTAATCCCTCCCCCTTTATTGCTTGAGAGATATAAAAAATAAGATAAGCATAATCCGAAACAGGATAATTATTTTTTTTAATAAGAAAATTATAGCAGCTCATCTGGAATATATAATAAGAATGGGAATCTTCTTTTAAATCAAATCCCCTGGTTTTATAATCAACCGGGATATAGAGCCCTTCAGAAATCAAACATTCATCAAGTGCACCGCACAAAGTTTGACCGTCAGTATCAGTAAATTTTAACCCTGTCTTCCAGAAACGCCAATCTTTGATAAGAGACTGCTCTATGAGCTTTCCTTTCAAAGTGCTTGAGACTTCGGGGGGTAGGGAGTTGATTTTGCGGTATTGATCAAAATAACTTTTGATGATATTATCCATTCCAACTGGAAGGCTGGAAGTGGGCGGTTCGGGACGTCGAAACTCTTTTCCTTTAATTACATGGAACCAGAAACAACGCGGACAATCTAGGAAAATGTTTAAAGTATAAGGAGAAAGTAAGAATTTTTTTCTTGAACTACTCACTGCACGGACACTTCTTTTTTTTGGGCTTAACCTTATTTTTAGATTTTATCATCGGCACAAATCTCACCGGAATAATATTTTCTTCTTTTATTTGGCCCTTGACCTTCCTTACTACCTTAAGAGTTTGAAAATACTTCCCCACCGGAAGGACCATTCTCCCACCCTCTTTAAGCTGCTCTACTAATTTAGGAGGTATTTGATCCGGGGCCGCGGTAACGATAATCGCATCAAAAGGAGCATATTGGGGCCAGCCTAAATACCCGTCACCGTGCTTAACTTCTATATTATGATAGCCCAGTTGTTCGAGTCTGCGACGCGCTGAATCAGCCAGGGGTTTTAAAATTTCGATGGTGTAAACTTCTCTGCATAATAAGCTTAAAACCGCGGCTTGATAACCGCTTCCTGTTCCAATCTCTAAAACTTTTTCATTGCCTCTTAACTCTAGAAGTTGGCTCATAAGGCCCACGATATAAGGCTGCGAAATAGTCTGGTTGTAACCGATGGGTAAAGGACTATCTCTATGGGCGAACCCCCTCAGGTAAATAGGCACAAATTTATGGCGCGGGATCTTTTTCATCGCTGCAAGCACCCGCTCATCAGTTACGCCCCTTTGGGCAATCTGAGTCTCTACCATTCTTTCTCTCTGTCGAGAATAATTATCCTGGGGGTAGGCATTAATTGCACTCAATAGAATTAAAAAAAACACACATCTTTTCATTTTTTGCTCTTATTTTATACCACCTTAAAACAGAACGCGCGTTAACCTTAAATTCTTATTGCATTGTGATAAATAATCTCTTTTCGTATCTCTTTTTGTATATCTAAAGATTTAGCCTCCAAACTTTTAAGAATTTGTGCGCTGATTATGGTTAACATCGCAACCGCAATAATGACTTTAGCCACAATAGAGCCCAGTCTGCCGATAATCCCACCGGCACCGGCTTTTAGGGATTTTTTTAAATCCTTATGAATCCATAACTCAACTAAAAAGGCCCCCAGAAAAATTCCCAAAAAAGTGCCCACTACCACATTAATTCCAAACGCTAAAAGCCCCAAACCTGCCCCGATAACTCCTCCGAATAGCGCGCCGATTATCGCAGCATTGGAAGAACCGAGCTTTTTAACTCCCAGGACTACCAGTAAATATTCTAAGACCTCTCCGATAAGATAAAGAATAAACAAAAAAGCCAGCGCCCCGATGGAGATAATAGAAAATTTAGTCCAAAAAGCGAATAAAGCCGCTCCCATAAAAATAATCAGGGTTCCGAAGGTGGTAAAAAAAATAGCGATAAACCCCACGACACTCAACAATACTAATAGCGATAAGGGAAATAATTCCATTTTGTTTTAACGACTTTTGGCTAAAAAAGATTTTCTTCTTGCCACAATCAGAAATATAAAGACCGGTAAAAAAGCAAAAGCAACCACCGCTATTCCGGAAAGAAAATAATACGGTCTTTGCGATCTAAGCAAAGGAAGGCCCGCAAGCACCGCATCAATAACAAAATGCGCTATGATTACACTCTCAAGCCCGTATTTTAAAAACACTATTCCCAGCAAAATCCCGAATAATGTCAGCTCAATGCCCCTTACGTAATTGGGAAAAATCTCATAATGGGTATGGCCAAAAGCCCAGACTATCGCCGGGATTAAAACTGCGGGCCAACTGTAACGCAAGATTCTCTTAAAAAAAGGTATCGCAAAGAGCCTGAAAGTAAATTCTTCCAGGGCAGCGGCGCTAATTGCAATCGTAAAAGGAAAAAGAAATGGCATCGCAGTACCTAAAATATTGGAATACTCGGTATCGGGCGGCATCCAGATATTAAAGAATCTCGTTCCTACCAAATAAAAAATTGTCACATAGCCTAGAAAAATAAACGCCACCGAATATCCCACCACACAAACAGTTGCGCCCCTACCAAACGAGACATCTTTACTTAGGGCAGCATCAATTAAAGGAGTTTTTGTTTTCCAGATCTGGCGCGAGAAGCCTTCGCCTAACACCCCATAAGCAAATATCATGCATCCATAAAGGAGCGCGATTTGAAGAGAATTGCCGAAATGAGCAGCTAAAAACACAAATTTACTCATCGTGTCGGGATAAAAGCTCCATGCCAAGGGTATACTATTAAAAAAAGATATGATTTCAGTAAATACCACAATGCAGGCAAAAACCAATCCCATTTTCCAGTAAAACTGTAGCTGGGTGCGCTGAACAATAATAATTATTATCCCGGCGATGGTGAATAAAAAGATAAGAATTCTTGAAACCATGGCCAGTACTGCCCCACGTGAAGTTTCCTGGCTTAAGGAGCGGTAAAATTCTTCCGGAACCTTAAGATACTCTCTATATCTTCCTAGCCCGTTGCCGTAAATATCAACATCGACGCGCAACGTAGCCTCTTTGATCTTAAAGCCTTTCCGCTCCCATACAAAATAATGATCGGTTCTATTTTTCTGCTCTATAGTGCCGCTCTCTTTCAGCTCATATTGCCTCAAGTCCTTAGCAGCCGATTCCATTTGAGCTTTGGCGATATTAAGTGCCTCGTTAAACCTTAGAGTTTCTCCTTTGGCATCTTCTAACAAAGAATGAAAGAATTTCAGAATTTTTCCACTAGAAGGATCCACATCAACAACAAATCCTTCTTTTTCCAATTCCTTAAACCAGCGTATTCTCCAAAACCAAACTGGAATCCCTTGGGCAATCAGTTCATTAGACTTTTTTATCCCTTGAGTTTTTTGTAAATAAGCTGAGGCATAGTAATCAGAGTGAAATATTACGGTGTGATTAAAGCCGGCTAAATCAAAACCTTTATCTTCAACAAATATCGCTGCCCTCTTAAGCGCATCTTCTTTGCTCAAACGTAAATCGACCGAAGCAATAGGATAAGCGTGATAAAAAAACGCAATAAATATTGCTAATCCGGCTAAGCCGCCAAGAATCCAACCAATTAAGGATTTATTGATTTTAGACATGAAAAGTTAGTTAGCTGGATAAAGAAACAGTGATTTCCTCTCCTCCCTGAATCTGACATAACTCTTGGGGTGAAGCTCTGGTTTTACCCACAATTACTACCGGGCTTGCGGGAACTGGTTTTTTCCCAGAACTTGCGGGAGTGGGCCCAAAAAACACGCAGAGACAATGCCCTTGAGTCCAATACGCTATATCTCCTTCTTCCACCTCCATGGTTGCTCCTTGAGGCGAAACCTTAACACCGATATCAAAATAAATCTCATCTCCCCAGGTTGATGCTGTAGAGCTAATGGGTAGGTTTTGAACAATTTCCTTTGCAGCTTGAGTTTCATTAAACTCTGCCTCAAAGCTAACTGTGGCCGTCTCAAACTTGATCCTCATTGCGTCTTCTCCCCTCTTTTTTATTATATATCTTTTTTTAACAGAGGATATCTTCTTTAGATTCTCTCCAGAAATGACTGATTCACCCAGCCGATTTTTCCGTCGATACGCTTTACTTTGGCCCATCCATCTTTTGAGGAGCGGATGCTTACTTTCATACCTTCTGAAAGCACAAAGTGGGTTGTTCCCCGCTCGAAGGGCTCAAATTTAGCCTCTGCTTCTTTAACAATAATTGCATCAGCATAATGACAGCATATCCTTGCACCTAAAGCAAAAACACCAAGAATAAGCATTATCCCAAAGATAATTAAAAGGAATCTGGTATAAGGTTTCATAAATTTAAGGTACAGACCGAGAATAATGCTGGATACAATAGCAATATAAAGAAAGAAAATAAATAAAGTAAGTTCATCCATGGTAAGCTTTGCGAAAAGTTTTCCTGTTATATGCACAAACCATAAAGGCCTTTGTTCGGTTATTTTAGCTTTTATCAGAGAACGGGCGTAGGCATAATTTGATTCCAAATCAATATCTCTTGGTGCAAGGCGCTTAGCACGCTCATAATAAAGGATTGCTTTGCCTAAATCTCCTTTTTTAAAATAGGAATTCCCTAAATTATAATAAAGGTTTGCACTCACCAACCCCTTTTCAATCAATGCTTCATACTGCTTGATCGCCTCTGTGTATTGAGTCTGTTCATATAGAAAATTAGCACGATAAAAGTTTTCTATGCCAGAGTTTGTATTTTCGCAAAAGCAGATTAAGCTTTGAAAAAATAAACTAGCCGCAAATATAAGGACCAAAATAAAGATTTTAGAGAAAGTCTTTCTCTTCATAATTTTTGTTCCTCAAGGTAATTAATAATCTCTTCTAGCTTTTCCAATGACCCCAGCATCTGTATTTGACTAAATTCCGAAGGTGCATAGCGTGCCATATCGCACTCAGAAAAAATCTCTTTTAGAATTTTAAGGATTTCTTGCGCTATCCCTTTTGGTTCTAATATATCGTCCACAATACTAGCAGTAATTCCTCCGGTGGGCAGGTGTAATTTATCACCTAAATATTCCTGTAATGTTTTAAAAACCACTTCATAAAAAGCATGCGCATTGTTACTTTCAAGTAAGGCTTTAGCTTTATTAAAACCTTTTCTTGCTTTCTTAGGCGCGTGCAGCCAGCGCGCATAAGGAATATCTGTTTTTAGCCTTTCTCTTTTTTTGTGCGTAACTAAAAGCACGACCAAGGTAAGCAAAGGTATTGCCTGAAACAATAAGAACCCCTTATTCTTATAAAGATATGCTCCCTTTCTCTTTAATTTACCGGCTGATTCTTTAATATAAGCAATATCTCTTCCGAGAATCTCTTCCTTTAACGGCGTTAATTCTACACCCGGCATCCCCACCATTCTAAATCCTTCTTCTTTTTCCAGTTTAGCTACTTTTATCGCAATGGCTCCTTTGGCAATAGTCTCATAGTTTTCTTTTTTAGGGTTAAAAAAACTAAATGTAATCTTTGGAATCTTTTTTACGTTTTCTGTGGTAGGAATAAGAACTTGTTCAAAAATCTTCTTATTATCTTTAAGGGTTGCCTGGGGATCATACACTTTAAAACCTTCCTGGGAACTGAGTTGAGGAGAACGGACAGTATTAAAATTACCCTCTCCTTCGATAATCATCCTGAGCGTAATGGGATCCCCCACCTTTAGCTCTTGGGGCCCGGCTTCTAACTCAAATTTAAAATCCCCTATTGCTCCATCAAACTCAGCAGGTTTTCCTTCTCGGGGTAAATCAACTACTGTCATGGGTATTTGAGCTGATTCTAAAGTTAACGGGTAGGTTTCATAGCCGGCAAAAAAATCCTCAAAGGCATCTCCGCTAAAAAAATCATCAAAAAACCCACCAAAAAAATCTTGGGCACGAGACCTCTGGCGTTTGCGCCTCTCTTTTTTTACGATGAGATTACAGGAAAGCTGTGCCTCACCCAACATAAATTTTCCTGTTTTTATGGCAAAAATGTTAGTTTTAAATTCTATTACATCATACAAAACTCCTCCTAAAACCCTTCCAATGACCTGCTGATACTGTCTGGGCTCTTGGAATTCCTCCATAGAAAATCCTTCACGCTTAAACTGTGGATACTGAATATCTCTTACAGTAAGATTCTGCACATATAGTTTTACCGTGAGCGGTACTAGTTCATTCAGATAAACATTAGTCTTTTCAACTTCAAGCACTAGAAAAATTCTATCCTTTAATTCTGCCTCTTGCTCCCTGTCTAAACTCCAGGGTAATTCTTCTAGGGGACCCTCTACTACTTCCAGTTGTATGGGCTTAGAAGCATATACATCTCCTTTATAATTAACTGAAAAAGGTCCGATAGTAAATGCACCTGTTTTAAAAGGCAAGAGAGTATAAGTATGGGTTATAGATGAAGAAACTTTACCGTTTATTATTGATACTCTTGTGGAAGGACCGAGATAACGGGTCTGGAAATTTTCTATTTGGGGCGCCTGCGGAGCGGGAATATTTTGCAATCCATAAAAAGAGAAATTCAATTTTACGCTTTGCCCCAAAGAAACTTTGTCTTTATCAGTTGTTACCTCAAATTTTACATCATCGGCATAACAAAGACTAACACCTAAAAGTAAAATACATACCAGATAATTTATTTTTAATTTATTCATTCTACCAATGCTTTAAAACTTCAGGATATGGGCGTTTACTTTTTTCGGTAATAACTTCTCCGATTTCTTTTTCTTCTTGACCCTCAAGAAGCATACGCGCTTCTTGCTCAGACATCTCGTCTCGTTCCAGAACCGGTTGTGGTCGCTCGTCTTGTTCTCGCGGTGCTTCTCCCTTCTCAGGTTCTTGTTGCTTTTGCGGTTTCTCCTTAGCTTCTGGCTGCGGTTGTTCTTTCTGTCTTGGTTTTGGCATATGCTTTGTTTTCTCTTTCAACGTCTTTAGTTTTCTCTTTACAAATTCATAATTATATTTGGCATCTCGATCTTCTTCATCTAATTCTATCGCCCTTCTGTAGTAATTCAAGGCTTCAGTATAAAGGCTTATCGCTTGCGTTAAATCCGTGCTTTCTTTAAGCTCTCCTTGTTTGTATTTACTATTACCTATATTATAAGTGGCTTTTGCCTGGAGTTTGGGATTATCAGTAATTAATACATTAGTGAATCCAGCTCCTGCCTCCCGATAATTACCTGTCTTATACAATGCCGTGGCTCTATTAAAGTTTATAACATCTGAATTTGGATTTAGGGCAAGCGCTTCGCTATACACTTTGAGCGCCTCCCTAAACTCTCCTTCGCTATATAGCTTATTAGCTTTTATTATCTCTTTTTCTCCTTTGGCAGCAAAGCTTAAAGGAATCATCATCAATGATAAAAAGATTGTGCTGGATATTATACGCCAAAATCTTTTCATATTACTCACTTTTCTTTCTTAACGGAATCAAAAATGGCTCCACCAACAATAACAGAAATGCTAAAGCCAAAGGAATCTGAAATCGTTCCTTGTATTTTTTTGCCATCTTTCCCTCAATATCTCTTCTCTCCATCTTAGAAAGTTCCTGTTCATAAATTAAATCCAAACCAAACTCTGCTCCCCTAGCACGCACATAGCTCCCTTCAGTAGAAAGAGCAATTTTTTGCAACAGTAACTCATTAAGGCGGCTTTTTACAAAATTTCCTTCTCTATTCTTAAGAAATGTTTTTTTACCTGCCTCATCAACAATAGGAATAAGCTCTCCTTCTTTTGTCCCTATCCCGATACAAAATATCTTAATTCCTTCTTTTTTGGCACCTTCAGTCGCTTTTATGGCATCGCCCTCATGATCTTCACCATCAGTAATGATCACTAGAACTTTATATTCTTTACTTATGTCTTTATAGCTTTTTATGGCTTCATTTATGGCAGCAGTAATAGAAGTTCCCGGCCGGGGTATAATGCCAACACTAAGATTATCCAAAGAAAGTAAAAAACCATTATAATCAATTGTTAAGGGGCACTGCAAAAATGCTTTTCCCGCAAAGGCAATGAGTCCGATTCTATCTCCTTTTATTTTGCGCGTTAAATCTTTTATTGCTAACTTTGAACGCTCTAATCTATTGGGTCTAATATCAGTAGCTAACATACTTTTTGAAACATCAACGGCAATAAGGATATCCAGGCCCTTTCTTTTTAGCTTGTGCCAGTAAAATCCCCATCTTGGCTGCATCAGTGAAAACACACATAAAAAAACAGCGCTAAGAATTATTGCTGTCTTTATCTTCTGTTTCTTCTTATCAAAGTTAAGTGTCAGCTGAGCGAGAAGTTCACTCTGGGCAAAGCCCTCCATTTCTTTTTCTCTCTTCTTGAAAGCCCATAAATAAAACAGTCCCAAACCAATTACTACCCACAATAAATATGCTGCATTTAAATTACCGAACTTCATCTTCTCGCTTTATCCTTTTATGGGAATCTTCTTATAACAGTATTGGTTAAAATAATTTCTCCTAATAACAGTAGGAGCCCCGGAATTAAAAACAAAGAAAAAAGCTCCTTATACTCTGCATAACCCCGTTCTTCAATTGAGGTTTTTTCCATCTTATCTATTTCTTGATAAATTTCTTTCAATGAATCAGTGTCGGTGGCTCTAAAGTATTTACCTTTAGTTTTTTCTGCGATTTCTTTTAATGTATCCTCATCAATATCTATTTTTACTTTTTGATATACTGTCCTGCCGAAAAAATCCGCCACCGGAAAAGGAGCCAATCCTTTAGTTCCCGCTCCAATGGTATAAACCTTAACCCCCAATGAATTAGCTGCCTCTGCTGCAGTTAACGGAGAGATTTTGCCAGCATTGTTTCTGCCATCAGTAAGCAGAATAATTATTTTACTTTTAGCTTTTGTATCCTTAAGTCGGTTCAGTGCCGAAGCTAAACCAGAGCCAATTGCGGTCCCATCTTCAATCATACCGATTTTAACCCGCTCTAAATTTTGCAATAGCCAGCTATAATCAAGCGTTAAGGGGGCTGCAGTATATGCTCTGGCTGCAAATACCACCATCCCGATGCGATCGCTCTCTCTTACCTGAATAAAATCCTTAACCACTTCCTTTACCACGCTAAGGCGGTTAGCGCGTTTGTCCTGGAGCGTAAAGTCTTCTGCCAACATACTTCCAGAGACATCAAGCGCAAGTATAATATCTATACCTTCGGTTTCGATTCTTTCCTCTCTTACCGGTGATTGTGGCCGGGCAAGAGCAAAGACAATAAAAACAAGTGAGGCCATACGTAAAAAAATCAGATTCTGGCTCAAAGCTACTTTTAAGGTGGGTTTTAAGTTGCGTACAAACATCCCGGAGGAAAATTTCACTCCGGGATAACGGGATTTTTTGAGTTTAACATAAATAAAACACCCCGCCACGAAAAGAAGCAACAGCAAAAAGTAAGGGTTATAAAAACTCATCTATCCTCGCTCTTCTTTAGTTTGATCAATAAATCGCTCTGCGGCGGCAAAACTCTCATCGATTTCTTTTTGAGCTGGTATATGTTTGGCGAATTTCACCATATCGCAATGCGACAGAAACTCTTTTAGGAGTTTAACTTGTTCTTTAGAAAAAAAAGTCGCATCTTTTATGCTCAGGAAAAATTCTTCCGTAGTCATCTCCGGTGCTCTTATCTTAAATCTTTCCTCGATATAGCGCCGGATGATATTAGAAAGCTCACTATAATACTCTTTCATTTTACCCCGGCGCAAATAATCTTTTCCCTTAAGGGCTTTCAATGCTGCATATGCTGCCTCATGAGCCGGCACAAAAGATATAGCCTTAGCTTTTCTTTTTCTATTTATAAACTGCCCTAGAACAATTACACTCAAAACCACTGCAACCAATATTAAAATAACGACAAAAATCCACAATCTGCTGGGAAAATCAACTGGTCCTTTGATATCCTTAATTCCTGCAGCCAGCTCCTCACCTTCCAATACGCTCTCGACCTGAACCACTACCTCATTAGTCTCTAATCCCTGCCATTGATCTACATTCTTTTCTTTATATTTTATTACTGCCGCAGGAATAATATAGGGTCCGGTGACATAGGTATAAAGAATAAACCGCTTAAGCTCTCGCTTTCGGCCAAGAAAGCTTCTTTTTAAAAGGCGCTCGTCTTTAATTGAGAAACCCGCCAAACTTTCATCAAAATCAGGAAATTCAATTTCAATATTCTGGGGAGCATTAACCTCAAGAGTATAGATAAATTTTTCGCCAATAGTAATCTTATCTTTACCAACTGAGGCACTAACCTCTACTGAAGAAAGTGTTTTTTGTGGTTGGCTAAAAGCTAATGGTAAAACAGCTAATGTAAATAAAAAAATCAAAGCTTTAAGAGAAACAAATCTTCTCATCTTAATTTCTTTCTTCTTTCTCTCATGCGAAAGAAGCTTATTAACGTCTTAGCATAAGGAATATCGGTACGGATATCGATATGATCAATCCCTATTGAATTGAATAATTCTTTTCTTTTCCTGAACCGGTTAACAGAATCAAGGTGGTATTTATGCCTGAGATTCTTATCGGAGGTGTCTATGATAAATAATTCTTCTGTCTCGGGATCTCGTAATGTCAATAAACCGATATCTGCAAGATCGATCTCTTTGGGATCGGTAATGGTGATGGCGACAATATCGTGGCGCTTATTTGCGATTGATAAATGTTTCTTAAACTCTTTGGCATAAAAATCTGAAATAATAAAACTGACCGTACTTCGAACTGTTACTTTATTTAAATATTCTACTACCCCCGCAATATCAGTACTTTTTCCTTGGGGCTTAAAATAAAGCGCTTCACGGATAATCCTTAATACATGACGAAGCCCTTTACGGGCAGGAATGAACTTTTCTATCCTATCGGTAAATATAATTAAGCCCACTTTATCTTTGTTTCTAATCGCAGAAAGTGCCAAAAGCGAACATAATTCTGCTGCAATCTGGTTTTTAAGTTTATTTGCGGTCGCAAAACCAAAAGATTGTGACATATCTAAAAGAAGCATTACAGTAAGCTCACGCTCTTCCACAAACTTCTTCACAAACGGATGTCCCATGCGCGCGGTCACATTCCAATCTATGGAGCGGATTTCATCGCCAGGCTGATACTCGCGTACCTCTTCAAACTCCATTCCTCTGCCCTTAAATACACTGAGGTACTCCCCCCCAAACACTTCACTCACCATGCGTGAGGTAGTGATTTCTATTCGCAATATCTTTTTAAGGACATCTTTAGGAATCATATGCGGGTCTTAAAAGATTTATTCTGTTAGGCAAGCCTGCCTGCCGGCAGGCGGGAATCAAAATCTAGGGAACTTCTATTTCCTCTAATATCCTTTTAATAATGTCTTCGGAATTCTTTTCTTCTGCTTCAGCTTCATAGCTTACAATTATCCTATGACGCAGCACATCATGGCCTATAGACTTAACATCCTGTGGAGTCACATAGCCCCTTTGCTTAATAAACGCATGCGCCTTGGCTGCCAAAGTCAAATAAAGAGTTGCGCGAGGAGAAGCCCCATATTGAATAAGAGGGGCTAAATCTTCTAATTTATAATTAGCTGGGTGGCGGGTGGCGAATACAATATCCAGAATATACTTTTCTAATTTTTCATCCATATATACCTCATTAACTACCCCGCGCGCCTTTATAATATCTTTGGGATCTATGACGGGATTGACTTCAATTTTCTTATCAGTAAAAGCCATGCGCTTTAAAATCTTATGCTCTTCTTCTTTATTAGGATAAACAATCTTAACCTTTAACATAAATCTATCCACCTGAGCCTCAGGAAGAGGGTAAGTGCCTTCCTGTTCAATTGGGTTTTGAGTAGCCATTACCAAAAAAGGATCATCTAAAGAAAAGGTATGGGTCCCAATAGTTACCTGCCGCTCCTGCATAGCTTCTAAGAGTGCGCTTTGAACTTTTGCCGGAGCTCTATTAATTTCATCTGCCAGAATGATATTTGCAAAAATCGGACCTTTCTTTGTGCTAAATGCGCCATCTTTGGGGTTATATACCAGTGTCCCGATAAGATCTGCGGGCAAAAGGTCGGGAGTAAATTGCAATCTCTGAAATTTTGTATGAATTGCCTGTGCCAGCGTTCTCACTGATAATGTCTTTGCCAATCCTGGCACTCCTTCTACAAGAATATGGCCGTTAGCTAAAAGACCGATTAGTAATCTTTCGATTATATACTCCTGGCCTACAATTACTTTTCTTATCTCTGAAAGAAGACCCTCAACAAAAGCACTCTCCTTTTTTACTTTCTCGTTTATAGCATTAAGTCCTTCGCTCATCATAGCCTCCTTTTTAGCTTACAAATTTTACAAATTTTCCCTTTTTTAATTGCATCGCTTTGCGATACACGATATTGGCAATAGCCACATCCTGAATTGCTAATCCTGTAGAATCAAACACCGTGATTTCACTTCTTTTGACTCTGCCCTTCTTTCGTTTTGCGACCACCTCTCCGATATCGGCATAAATATCTTTTTTGTGGAATTTCCCTTTCCTTAAAGAAACGTTTATCTCTCCACTGTGGGAAGCTTGCCTTAAATCATCTACCACAACCTTTGCTCTTTTTAATATTTTATAATCAAGTTCTTGCTTGCCACAAGCATCTGCTCCGATGGCATTTATATGCACACCTTCCTTAATCCACCCTCTGCGAACAAGAGGTTTTCGGGAGGGAGTGGTAGTAACAATAATATCACTATCCTTCACACAATCTTTAATCGTGTTGGCTTTTTCTATTTTTACTTTTTTTGCACGGGGTAATTTTTTAGCAAAATTAATAAAACACATTATTTCTTTGGGTTTTGGCCCCCACACCTTTACCTCATCAATATTAAAAATTTCAAAGATTGCTGCCAGCTGAGTACGAGCCTGCACTCCGCAACCTACCAACCCCACCTTTCTCGATTCTTTTCTTGCCAGAAACTTAGCTGCTACTCCTCCTGCTGCCCCTGTTCTTAAAGCCGTAAGATGAGTAGCATCCATGACGCAAAGAGGAAAACCTGTGGCAGGGTCGCTTAAAATAATAATACCCATAACAGTGGGTAACCCTTTATTTTTATTAAGAGGATGAACATTTACCCATTTTATGGCGCAGCCCTTAAATCCTTCTACCCAGGCTGGCATTGCTCTAAAGTCACCCTTAAACTGAGGAAGGTTTAAATATAACTTTGCAGGCATCTTTGTTTTTGCCTGACCCATGCGCCTGAAAGCATCTTCAATAGCGTTTAGTGCCTCTTTTATTCCTACCAGTTTTTTAGTTAGCTCTGCCTCGAGGATTAAAGTCTTTGGGCTCTTCATAACTACCTCAATATAGTCTATATTTTAACCTTTGCGATACCTTAAGGCAAATAATTATAGCAAAAAGCCCCTTTGTAGTCGAGCAAATACGATGGGTTTAAATCCTAGAGCTTTTTCCCCAAACTTTTGTGCTATAATTGTAAGATATGAATAAAAGGGTAACTTTTGCAATGCTTTTGATGGGCTTTACATCTTTGGTAGTGCAAACTCTTCTTATCCGTGAATTCCTTATCACTTTTTATGGCACAGAGCTAATCATTGGAATTATCCTTGCTAACTGGATTATTTTAGAGGCAATCGGCAGCAATTCATCAAGCCGCTTCTCCCTTAAAGCAAAGCGCCCCATTCTAGTGTATGCTCTACTACAATTGGGTATTGCGCTATACTTTCCTGTCGCAATATATCTGGCCCGTACCACAACCAGTATCTTGGGTCTTAGTGCCGGAGAAGGGGTGGGATTCTTTGCAGTATTTTTAAGTTCTTTGTTTATTATCGCACCATTGAGCATCTTTGACGGAGCGCAATTTCCTTTTGGTTGCAGGATCTTCTCTAAAGTTTCCAAGCAACCCTTAGAGGCTCCTGGTAAGGTATATATCTTAGAAGCAATGGGCTTTATTATTGCTGGACCTATTTTTACCTATGTATTTCTTACTACCCTTGATGCCTTTCAGATTGCTATTGCAGTAGGAATTCTTAATCTTCTCTCGGGATTGCTTCTTTTAGGAAGCGAATTAAAAGGGGTAATTAGAAACTTTTTACGTTTTGCTTTTATATTGCTTTTGGTCTTTTTGACATGGTCACTCTTTAATTTTTATGCCCAACTGAAACAATCATCAATCCGCACCCAATGGCACAATCAAAAGGTGCTAGATTACCATAACTCTATCTACGGCAATTTAGTGGTAATCCAATCCCAAAATCAATACACTTTTTATAGCGATGGGATACCTATTATTGCAAGCCCAGTACCTGATATAACTTTTGTTGAAGAACTTACTCACTTTACCCTCCTTACCCATAAAGACCCCCGCGAAGTTCTTGTTTTAAGTGGCGGCGCAGGGGGACTTCTTAGTGAAAACTTTAAACACCCCCTAAGAAGGATTGATTATACTGAACTTGACCCTGCGCTTATTAAATTGATTAAGAAATTTCCTACCGAGCTTACTGAAAAAGAATTAAAAGATCCCCGCTTAAACATAAAACATATTGATGGAAGACGTTTTGTGCGCTTAACCAAGAATTCCTATGATGCTATCATCCTTAACCTTCCGATGCCTTCTACTTTGCAATTAAATAGGTTTTATACCCAAGAATTTTTTAAAGATATAAACTTAATCCTTAAAGAAGAAGGTATCTTTAGCTTTGTTCTTCCGGGATCATTAAGTTATATAAATGATGAGATGCGTAATTTAAACGGCTCCATCCTAAATACCTTAAAGAGCGTATTTGGCTACGTAAAGATTATCCCGGGAGATGTCAATATCTATCTGGCTTCAAAAAATGATTTTACGCTTAAGCCTCAAACTCTCATCCAGCGCCTTAAAGAAAGGAAAATCAAAACCCACCTCCTTTTGGCCGAACACATAAAATATAAGCTCCTTGCACGTTGGCAGAGCTGGTTTAAAGATTCCATGGGGGATCTTTCTGAAATAAGAAAAAATCACGACCTAAAACCTTCTGGTGTTTTCTACAGTATCGCCTACTGGAATGCGCTATTCTCCCCATCTTTAAATAGAATCATGGGGCTTCTAGATAAGCTTAGCTTTAAATGGTTATTTATGATCTTGTGTTTTATGGGGGCAGGCTTTTTATTCCTACAAAAGGTTTACCCTCAGAGATTAAGAAGGGTATCTATTGGGTTTGCTATTGCAAGCACAGGATTTGTGGGCATGAGTTTTGACCTTATTCTCATTCTTGCCTACCAATCCTTCTATGGATTTATCTTTCACCACTTAGCTCTTCTAGTAACTGCTTTTATGGCCGGTTTGGCTTTGGGGGGTTGGAGAATGACTAAAAGATTAGCCAAAATCGAAAAAGAAACACACTCATTCTTTAAAATAGAATTAGCTATTATTTTGTTTTGTCTTTTGGCTGGTCCCTTTCTTATCTATCTAAATAAGTTCGACTATAACCTTTCCTTTATGTTTTTCTTAATCTCAGGAGTCTCGGGATTTTTGGTCGGTTCAGAATTTCCTCTGGCAAACAAAATCTACTTAGGTAAAGATTTTAGCTATAGCCAGGCTGCCGGCCGGCTTTATGCTTTAGATTTAGCTGGTGCCTGGGGCGCTGCTCTTCTTATTGCAGTTGTTTTTGTGCCTGTTATTGGAATTATAAAAACCTGTCTTCTCTTAGCAACCCTTAAAATATTCAGCTCGATTCTTATAAAAAGGCTCGCCCAATAATTCTCTTTTACTTAGGTCCAGATTCCAGGAATGGGTTCTTTGCAGAATTTACACTTACCATCGACAATATTATTGCCTAAAACCTGAAAGTGTACGCGGTGGATAATCCTTTCTCCGCAGCGCGGGCAGAAAGTAGAGTTGTATTTGTGGCCAGGGGCATTCCCAATACTTACGAAGCGCAGACCGCTCTCCTT
This sequence comes from Candidatus Omnitrophota bacterium, assembly GCA_020352775.1. Taxonomy (GTDB): domain Bacteria; phylum Omnitrophota; class Gorgyraeia; order Duberdicusellales; family 4484-171. The sequence continues at coordinate 397,445 of CP070684.1, read as the reverse complement.
AGCAATCTGATATGCTCTCTCCAAAGTAGGAATGGGTGTGGGAGGAAGTGAAGTAAGCCTGTAGTTAGGAAAAAAACGAGAAAAATGTATTGGGGTATTCTCACCTAAATTATCTTTGATCCAACTACACATCCTCCTCATATCTGCGGGGTTATCATTTAAGGTAGGAACCACTAAGTTCACAATCTCAAGCCAAACCCCCTCTTCTTTTATAATCTTTGCCGCTCTTAATACTGGTTCTAATTTGGCCTCTGAAATATCTTGATAAAACTTTTGGGTAAAGCCTTTAAGATCTAATGCCACCGCATCAGTATACTTAAGAAGCGCCCTTAAAGATTCAGGTTCCATGGAGCAATTAGAATGCCAGAGGATTTTTAAGCCTTTTTGTTTAGCAATTTTAGCAGTGTCATACACAAACTCATAGAAAGCAATGGGATCATTAAAAGTAAAAGAAAGCGCAAGAATATTTTTCTTTAAAGCATAATCAACTGCTGCCTCAGGCTTAATCTCATAGATAGAGGACATTTGTTCTAGGGACCGCTGGGAAAGATGCCAGTTATGACAGAATTTACAACGGAAATTACAACCCGCGGTTCCAAAACAAAGAATATCTGATCCGGGAAGCATATGGAAGGTTGGTTCTTTCTCTATGGGATCAATTTGTAAAGCCGATACTTTAGCGTAAACGATATTATAGAGCTTTCCTCCCCTGTTCTCCCTATTGCGACAAAAACCTCTTTGACCGTCCTTGATAATGCATTTACGAAAACAAATCTGGCATTGCACATCCTTTCCTTTTAATTTCTCATAAAACATCGCCTCTCTTAGGGGGGCTTTAATGCCCATTTTGCCTCCTGATTTTTTTAAAAAAACACTAAAAAAATACCCAATAATGCCAAGGCCTGCTAATAGCTGGATACCTCTTAAAAAAAATTCCCTCCGTGACATCTTTTCTTTGAAAAATCGCTCCATCATACCCTTTCATTTAAAATATATAATAAATTCGATTCTATTTCAAATTGTTTGGTCTTTCCCGAAACCTGAGTTTTATCTGGCGGGATTTTTAGGCTTTGGTTTCTTTAGGAACGCGTAAAAGAAAAATGAAACCGATTGCAATAAATAAGATTAAACTAAGACAGGCTATGCGATACCCCCATTCCTCTAAGTGAGAAAGATATAACAGAATCAGGCCCCAAAAAATAGGTCCCAGTATGCCGGAAATATATCCCACCAGATTAAACAATCCAAATGCTTCTCCAATTTTTTCTTGCGGCACAAGCCTTATGGCCAAAGCGCGGGAAACTACCCAAACTGACCCTAAGCTTGTTCCGGCCAATGCTCCCACCACCCAGTAAAAAGGAGGTCTTGCAAAAGCTCCTACCAAAAATGTAATTGCCCAGAGAAAAAATACTCCCATCATAGATCTGCGATATCCGAAATAATCGCTTATAAACCCAGAACAAATACTACCTATAATCGCAAAGATAGTTGAAAAAGCAACTAAGTTTATTATCTGACCTTCTGTTAGTCCAAAAGCTTTGCTCACATAAACAGACATAAAAAGAATTATCACGTTGACCGCACACAATAGAAAAAAAATCGCCTTTAAAAAGTTTAGCAATCCTCTGGATCTGTAATCCTCAAAAACAGTTTCTCTTAGTCTTTTAATTACTTCAATTATTGTTTTTCCCTTAAAAAGGGAAACGGAAGGGGCTTCTTGGCCACTTCGCTTTTCTTTTATAAAAATCATAGCGGGAATAGCAAAAAAGAGAAAAAGCGCCCCGGTAGGTAAAAACACAGCCTGATATCCTCTTTCTAAAATTATGGGTTTAACAAGATATAATGCCAGAATGGCGCCGGAGTATCCAAACATTCTTCCCAATCCTGAGACTAAACCGATTTTATTCTTAGGGCTGACACTTACTAAAAGCGCATTGTAAAATACCACTGCCTCCTGACACCCAAGATTTGCGATTGCAAAGAAAATCAAACCCCAAACCACGCCCTTAGGCACACTTAAAAGCATAGTAAAAATACTGGAAAGCAAAGTAAAGTATATTAGAAAAGCTTTGCGCCTTCCTCTAATATCTGAAATTGTACCCAGAATCGGTGCCAAGATTGCAACAAAAAACATTGAAATCCCAAAAGCTAAACTATAAAAAATCTCGGGAGCCTTTTTTTCCAAAGTTACCCAGCGCACAAAATAAAGAGAGATTACATTTAGGGCAAAAAACTGATTTGCTAAATCATACATCGCCCAGGATAGAATTGGCGCGATACCCCCAGTCTTTTCTTGAGGGGATTGTTTTTCCTTATTAATGTCTTGGTTCATTTAATTATTGATAGATAGAATTTTACAAATTAAAGACACCAAGCTAACCCAATCAACACATCTTTATTATACTTCTTTATTTTATATCGACAACACCCCTTTAGTTAAAACACAACAAATTACCTTCTGCTTGAAAACGGTTCCGTAAATTCGTCATTTTGCCTTGAAAAAATAATCTCTTTCATGTTATATTTAGATAACTTGGGTTTGGGATCAGCTAAGCCAAGGGGGCGAGGAGCCCCCTGTTTTTATTTTAAGCCCTAACAATTGTCCTATTTTTAAAGAAAAACCCTCATTTTCTGCGAATATAAATTATTTTCTTGCCAAATTTAGGCCTTTCATGATACAATGCATTCCGAAAAAGGAGTGTGGGTTATGGCAGAAGTAAAGATAGAAAAAAAGGAAGATTTTGATAAGGCACTAAAGAAGTTTCGGATGCAGTGTAAAAAGGAAAGAATCGTCAAGGAATTCAGAGAAAGACAATACTATACCAAACCGTCGCAAAAAAGGAGGAAGAATGTAAAGAAGAAAAAAAGATATTAAAGGGTTCAGTTGATGTGAAATTTTTTTAAAAGGAGAAAGGGAAAATGGAAGAAGAAAAAAAGGCATACCTGGGTAATTTAGAGTATAGTGTAACAGAAGAAGAACTTAAGGGTATAATTGAAGAAAAAGGAATACAGGTAAAGGAAGTAAAAGTAATTAAAGACAGAGACAGCGGCAGATCAAAAGGATTCGGTTTTGCGGAATTCGAGACTGATGAAGCGCTCAATCAAGCAATTGAGGCTCTGGACGGATTAGAAGTCAAAGGAAGAAAGCTTAAAGTAAATAAAGCTCGCAAGCAAAAACCCCGTTTTGAACAAAGAAGGTCATTCGGATTCAGAAAAAACTTCTAATAGAAGTTAAAAAATCCAGTCGAAAACAACCTCCTTGCTCAAATAATCTTTTGCAATTGTTAAGGAGATTTTTTGTCTTTTTGCTTTAAGCAAATTTGATGGAATTTTTAAGGGAACTATTTTTACGGTCGCAAGATCCGGCCGGGATTAAGGTTTTCTTGGTGGTATTTTATCTTGGCTATTTCTGATTTATTAAAAAGGACTGTGCTTAAATATAAATCCAGCACAAGCCTGTCTCTGGTCTCCTCTAATATGTATCCTTGATATACCCTGCCGTCTACTAGCATTATTTCATCTAAATTTCCGGGCATTGTATAACGCGCTGCGCTACCGACCAGCTTAGACAGTTTCCCCAAAGCGAAATGATAAAACATAAATGCAATCAAAATAGCAATAAGGATAGTTTTTAATCTTGCAAAGAGATGGCGCAATCTCATGCTGTAATTCTTTTTCCCCGCCAAAGCAACGAGGCTTCGGCCATAACGCTTTGCAGTATACATAGCCTTATCCGCTCTATGAATCAAATCTTTTGCATCCTTGGCATCAGCGGGAAAGCCAGCCACACCACAGCTTAAACTGATTCTGTAAAATTTTCCTTTGAAAAGAAAAGGGCGGTGATACAAGTTGTAATTGCACTTACGCAATAAATGAAGTGTCTCAGGAGGGCTTTTATCGGGGAAAACACCAATAAATTCATCTCCGCCGAAACGAAATAAAAAACTGGGATTTTCATGAAAAGTCAGACGCATCGTTCCGGCAGTGTATTTTAAAACCTCATCACCAAAAAGATGGCCATATTTATCATTGAACTTTTTAAAGCGGTCCAAATCCACCAAGGCCAGAGAGAATCTCTTCTGGTCAATGATACCATCACTCATTAATTTTGTCAGAAAGGGACTCAAGGCTTCTCTGGAATAAAATCCGGTAAGAAAGTCTTTTGCGGCGTTTTCTAACATAAGTGGCTGGCTAAAAAGTTTTATCCACTATCCACACTGAATAATAATTATACCACTAAACAATTATAAAACAAATGAATCTCGTTTGAAATAAAAAGTTTATTCTCAAATTAATTCCTCAGGGATGTTACGCGGTCCATAAGAAATGGTGGGTTTTATGCCAGCTTTCTTTAGCTGTTTTGCAACCTGGGGATATAAAAACACATATTCTTCTTCTAGGCTATTTTCCAAGGAGGGGTGAATTTCTCTAAGTGCTGACTTGAATTGCTTTATGTCCTGCAAAGTTGAAAATGAAAGCATTATTGCAGGATGAAAACTCACTCTTTCTTCTGATAAATTTTTCAATGCATTCAATTGCAACTGATAAGATTCTGGATATGCACCGCTAAGGCGTGAAAATTCCTGAGGGTTTGTGCCTTTAATAGAAACTCGCACATGAAGATTCTTAAATTTCGCCAATTCCTCTGCGTAATCCTTATCAATAAGAGTTCCATTGGTCTCTAAGATAAACCTGTATGGAGTTGTATCTATCAATTTAAGGACTTCAAATAAATGCGCTTTTCCTATGGTAGGTTCATTACCGCTGATGCGCAATTGACCAATATTATATCTTTTGGCACATTTAGTTAAAGCTTGGAAAATATCTTGGGGGGCATAAAAAGTGCCGCTTTCCTGCGGGCTCTCCCGGACTTTTCTGCTCCAGCAAAATACACAACGTAAATTACAACCCACGCAATCTGAAGTGCATATCCCGCCATACCATCTGTCTTTACGAATAAGGCGGTAATATTTGCGCAAATCTCCCTGAACAACAATATTTTCCAGTTTAGCCGCTAGCTCTAATGGGTCATACATAACAATAACTCTCTAAAAATTATATCATTATTGCAGCAGTGGATTTAAAAGAAGCTTAACTTGATCTATAGGAAGAAAAAACATCATTAAAAGGGGCATTCCCCAAATACACAGCCTCCGGAATATTCGGAATCAACTGTAATTAGATTCAGAGGGGGTTGTTGGCTTTCTCTTTTGTAATCAAAAGAAAGCACTTGCTCTTTCTTACTACCATAACGATAGATAGTGATACCTTTACATCTTAAACTGTGTGCCAGAGAATAAATCTTTCGCACATCCTCAACCGTAGCCTCAGGTGAAAGATTTATGGTTTTAGAAACAGAGTTGTCGGTATGACCCTGAAACGCAGCCTGGATTTGAAGATGTTGCTGGCACTCAACATCAAAGGCAGTGACAAATAGCCGTTTTAGGCCGGGAGGGATTTTGGGAATCTGTTGCAAAGATCCTTTTTGCGCGATTGCAGTAAGAATATCTTTGGTATCTAAACCCTTCTTCTTGACAATCTCTTCGAAAATAGGGTGAATCTCAAATAATTTTGTTCCGGAAAGAACATTGCGCACAAAACTTATCGCAAAAAGCGGCTCAATACCAGAAGAACACCCTGCAATAATACTGATTGTACCGGTGGGAGCGATGGTATTTACGGTGGCATTGCGCAACTTTATATTCTTTTTGGCATAAATTGACTTTTTAAAATTAGGAAAGGGGCCTCTTTCTTTAGCCAAAAGCATTGAGGCATGCAAAGACTCCCGATGGATAAAACGCATTAGCTTTTGCGCAAAACGAATTGCATCTTTTGAAGTGTAGGGAATGCCCAATTTTATCAACATATCGGCAAATCCCATTACTCCTAATCCTATTTTTCGATTGGCTAACGTGATGTCTTTTATCTGCCTCAAGGGAAATTTATTTACCTCAATCACATCGTCTAAAAACCTAATGCCCCAAAACACAGTCTCTCGTAACTTCCCCCAATCTAAAGATCCTTCTACAACCATTTTAGATAGATTTATCGATGCTAGATTACAACTCTCATAAGGAAGAAGCGGCAGTTCTCCGCAGGGATTAGTTGCTTCAATTCTTCCCAGTTTAGGAAGGGGGTTCTTTCTGTTTATTTCATCCAGAAATATAAGGCCTGGATCTCCACTGCGCCAGGCAGCATTGACAATAAGATCAAAAAGTGATTTAGCCTTAATTGTTTTTGTTCTTTTTTTGGTCTTGGGATTGATTAAATCAAAATCTCTATCTTTGTTTACTGCCTCCATAAACTTATCAGTGACAGCCACTGAGATATTAAAATTCGAAAACGCGGCCCTTTCACTTTTGGCTTCAATAAATTCCACAATATCAGGGTGATCACATCTTAAAATTCCCATATTAGCCCCGCGACGCCTACCCCCTTGCACAATCACTTCAGTAGCCTTATCAAATACACTCATAAATGACAGCGGACCAGAAGCTTCGCCTTTTGTTGAACTCACAATATCTCCTTTAGGCCGCAGCTGGGAAAAACTAAATCCCGTGCCTCCTCCGCTCTGATGGATTTTAGCCATGTGATGTAAGGCCTTAAATATCCCATCCATAGAATCTTCTATGGGAAGGACAAAACAAGCCGCGAGTTGGCCCAGAGAAGTTCCTGCATTCATAAGGGTGGGAGAATTAGGCATAAATTCTAAGTTCCTCATCATGTGATAAAATTTTTCCTCTACTTCTTGACTGGATATAGGAGATTTAAAATTCTTTTCAGCCTTTACCAGATGCGAGGCGACCCTGCGGAAAAGCTCACTGGGGGTCTCGATTATGTTCTGCTTTTCATCCTTTAGGAGATAACGCTTCTTTAGAACCGCCATGCTATTTATGGGTAATTTCAAATCGTCTTTAACTCCCAGGACAGATTTTGCCATGCGAATTTGGCTGCGCTCTTGCCGATAAAGCATAAAGCACTTAGCGATATGGTTATAGCCCTCACTCATAAGTACAGCCTCGACCATATCCTGGATGGATTCAATGGCAGGAATTTTGTTTTTATAGATGTCTTCTATTCTTGAGACTACGATATTAGTGATTCTTTTGGCGATGATATTTGCTTTTGATTTTTCTGGCAGGACTTGATAAGCAGCTTTTTCTATGGCGCGTTCGATTTTCTTTCTATCGAACTTTGCTACAGAGCCATCTCTTTTCCTTACTTTTCTGGGGAATGATACCTTAGCCATTGCCTCCCCCCTTTAGACAGTATAACCCCTCTCTATTTGAATAATAACATCTTATAATAAGAAAAGTCAACGTAAAATCAGGCTATTTTGAACAAAATATACTGTATCTAGGGGGGTCTTTTGGCTTAAACCAAGGGTTTTACCACCAGGGGCCTCTTTTTTGGTAGGTTTTAATGAAATTCTCTATGGAGCGGTCATAGGTCTTTTCCACATCAGAAGGGAAAAAACAGGCAGGAAATTGACCACTAGAGAAATGATACTGAATACAATCACAACAGATGCCCTTTTTACCGCAGGGCTCATAGCTACAATTGCATCTCTTTTTATTTTCATTAATCTTACATTCCTTCACTTTCTCCTCCTTAATTTATATCAAACGCTCAAGCCTCCCTTTTTCCCATAGGGAGATATCTCTCTTAACTTCTCTATCATTGCAGGCATACACTTAACAATATAATCTATGTCTTTTTCGCTATTGTAGCGGCTTAAACTAAAACGGATTGAGCCCTGAACAAAGGTAAAAGGTATTCCCATTGCTCTTAATACATGTGAAGGGGTCAAAGAACCAGAAGTACAGGCTGAACCAGAAGAGGCCGCGATACCCTTCTCATCAAGCTTAAGCAAAATAGACTCCCCCTCCACAAACTCAAATCCGATATTGCTAGTATTGGGAAGACGTTTTTCTTTGTTTCCATTTACTCTTGTATGGGGTATTTTCTCTAAAATAGCATTTTCCAACTTATCGCGTAATTTCCTTACCGCTGTCATTTCTTTTTCCATGGCTTTCTTTGCCAGCTGACAAGCTAGGCCCAATCCTATGATAGAAGCCACATTTTCTGTGCCTCCCCGCCTACTATTTTCTTGATGCCCTCCGATTAAAAACGGAGTAAATTTTGTGCCTTTTCGCACATAAATAGCTCCCACACCTTTTGGACCATGGAGCTTATGTCCAGACAAAGATAAAAAGTCTAAGGGAAGCTGGGTTAATCTAAAGGGTATTTTTCCTACTGCCTGTACCGCATCGGTGTGAAGCACTGCCCCTCTTAATCTTGCTATTTCGGCAATTTCCTCAATGGGAAAAATTACACCGGTCTCATTATTAGCATACATTATAGAAATAATAGCAGTGTCATTATCAATCACGCCTTGAAGCTCGTTTAAATCTATCATCCCTTCACCATCAACGTTAAGGTAAGTAACTCTATATCCGGTTGCCTCTAAATACTTGCATAAGTTAAAAACCGCGGGGTGTTCTACTTTTGTAGTTATGATATGTTTTTTATCGGGATAAGACCTTAAAGTTCCGATAATGGCGGTATTGTCACTTTCCGTGCCACAACTGGTAAATATAATCTCAGAGGTTTCATTAGCTCCCAAAATATCAGCCACACTCTCACGGGCCTTTTCAATCTCTTTATAAATACTGCCGCCAAAGACATGCATACTGGAAGGGTTTCCATAGCGCTCCGTTAAAAAGGGCTTCATTGCCTCGAAAACTTCAGGTGCCACAGCAGTAGTTGCGTTATTATCTACGTAAACTACTTTTTCCATTCCTTGACCTCTTCCACAACAATGTCTTCTTCTACAAATTCCCTTAATTTTGATTCTACCAATGCTTTCAAGGTAAATCCTGTGCGGGGACAACCTAAGCATGTGCCCAAAAACTTCACATATACTTTATTACGGTCTATATCCACCAGCTCTAAATCTCCCCCATCTGCTTTAAGTTTGGGGCGTATTTCTCGTTCGATAGTCTCCTTGACCAGTGAGATTCTTTCTAAATTAGTAAGTTTTTTCTTCAGTATTTTTTCGGTAGGTTTAGTGGCTTCTTTCTCCCAGAATTCCTTAAGAAGCTTCTCTATCTCAGGCTTACACTTACCGCACCCTCCTCCGGCTTTGGTGTAATTGGTAACTTCTTCAACAGTCTTTAAATTATTTTCCTTTATGGCCCGGATTATCTTTTTATCGGTCACGCTAAAGCATTTACAGACGATTTGCTCCTCGCCCACCATTTCTCTTTTAAAAGGTGCTCCCCGATAATTAGCAATCGCTGCCTCTAATGCCTCCATACCCATCACAGAACAATGCATCTTCTCCTCCGGTAACCCCCCAAGATAATCAGCAATGTCTTTATTGGTAACCTTGGATGCCTGTTCTATGGTAAGGCCCTTAATCATCTCAGTAAGGGCTGAGGAAGAGGCAATTGCGCTGGCACAGCCAAAGGTCTGGAATTTAGCATCGATTATAGTGTCTGTTTTCTTATCGATACGAAGGGTAAGGCGCAGAGCATCTCCGCAGATAATACTACCCACTTCCCCTATGGCATCAGGGTTTTCGATTTCCCCCACATTACGGGGATTCTTAAACAATTCTTTTACTTTTTCGGAATAATCCCACATAGCTTATCCTTGAGGCTATAAAGATTTGTATATCACGCTTACCTAATATTTGCAAGCAAATTATTTACTGGCTCTACTCTCTTTATTACAACCAACAATAAAAAACCCGCCCCGTTTAAGGGCGGGAATTCTTCTTTGGCTGCCCCGTCTGGACTCGAACCAGAAATACTTGATCCAGAGTCAAGCGTGTTACCAATTACACCACAGGGCAAAGATTTGTTATTGTATTATCTCTTTAGAATTATGGCAAGAAAATTCCCTTAAAAGGCGGGCCTTACATAAAAAACAATAATATGCCTAAGATTATCCTCGTCACCCTAACTGCCTGAGCCCACCAATACCTATCTGAACAAAAGACTAAAGAAAAACCGCCGTCTAAACACAGCCAAATGCCTATAATTTTAACCCACGCACTCATCAGCCTCCCCTTTTGTTTTTTGTAGCTAATTCTACAACTTCCTATCTATCCTCTTAATGCTTTTCTCGCTCATCTTAATTAGTTTATCAAGATTGTAAGGATAGTCACGCACTTTTTTAACCTTTTTAAGAGTATCTAATTCTTCCCCTTTCTCCAAACAGCCCCTCACATAACCCTCTGCTTCCTCATAAATCTCTTCGCCTTTTGTGACTATTTTCTGATAAAGGTCTTTTGCGGCTTCAAAGTTTCTCTCTTTATCTAGTTGCCGGGCCTGATAAAAATATTCATGTAGTTCTTGTGAAGTCTCGCTGCCCGATACTGCCAAGCTATTGTTAGCAAACATCTTCGTCCATTTTCTTATTTTTGCCTCTAATTTTTTCTTTTTAGCCCTTTCAATCTCTTCAGGGCTTGGTTCATATATTGTTGCAGTGATTCTGAAAAATGGACCATGAGAAGTATAATCAAGATGAGTTAAATCATCATTAAAATCAGTAAAGTTATACCCCACGCCTACTTGGGCATATTCGCCTATTTTTCTAGATAGCTCAAAGAGGGCTCCTTGTTTACAATCGTCAGCTTCATCCTGCATTAATCTTCTATACTCTAAACCTGCTTGCCAATCCCTGTTAAAATTATAATTGAGGCGATGGATCGCGAGCCAGCTTGAAGCCCTGGTAAAATCAAATCCGGTTACTTTCTCTTTTCCGGTCTTGTAAGCAAATTTCTCCACCAATTGGAAACGATCTGTTAAATCATACACTGCCTCAAGCGCGACAGTGTGCATATTTTCTTCCTCAATGTCAGATATATCTTCCTGGCTTTCAGGGGAGCGATCTTCTAAATAATTGTATTTAGCCAAAAGATTAAGCTTATCAAAATAAATTGGCCGATAAGCTAGCCCCAAAACAAACTCTTTATATTCAGCTTCTGTTGCATCAGTAGTAGTATTTTTGGTAAGAGAAGCTTGGGCTTTTGCAAATAAAGTTGTATTTATATCCAAGCTCTTCTCTGCAGCAAAAGAGCCTAAGAACTGCTTCTTATCTTCCTGCCCATCATCAAGGCGGACCTCAAGTTTTGTTGATGCTTTAGTTTTTATTCTGTCTGCATCAGGGTCCTTATCTACAAAAGCCAATCCCATTGAGCCGGCATGGCGTTTAGTCTGAGTTCCGTCATGATTTTGAACAATTCCTTTTTCATAATTTAAGAAGGAGGCCCACTTCTCATTAATATCCCCTGAAAGTCCGAATATATTTGTATCAGAAGTCTCGTCTTCCTCTTGAGAATGCTTGGATGTAAATGTTGCTTCAAGAGTTCTTCCTTCCTTTTCTCTGGCTAAGCCGTAAGTTTCAGACCTAATAAAAGCATCAGTATTCTTTGCATAATTCTGTTCGCTCTTAACAGTGAATTCATTGTCTATCTTGCGCTTAGAACCAAATACAACTGATTGGGTTTTTCCTTTTTTAGAAGAATCGTTGACTCCAAAAGTAGTATAGAGCTCTGTGTCCTCATCAAATCTTCCTGTAGCACTTATCGAAGCTTCCCTATCCTTATCTGCGCCGTGAGAATGAGTATAGTCACCATGAATCTTTAAATTATCGTTTAAGTTTGTGGTTATTCCAATCTTAGAGGCATTGCCTTCAGTACCGATAATTTCTTTAGCATTGATGGAAAGACTATCATTAACTTTAGCGTCTATTCCAATTGTAGTTTGATGATTAACGTCGCCCTTGATCGTCGCTTGCTGTTCCACAGAAATGCTAAGATTACTTGTTGCCTTATACTTAGCTTTTAAAGCTACGGTGTCGTCTTCTCTATTTGTTTGGGACTCAAACTGCTCTTTTTCTTCTTCCACCTCTTGATGACGGTATTCAGCGGTAAAAATCCATCTTTTCAATTTATGAGTGATTTGGGCACGACTGGTAGCAACCTTTTTTGCACCGGTTTGCAATTGTGTCTGGATATTACCATCGTCAATGAGTGCCTGAATATCATGTTTTATTTTTAAGTGTGTACGAGGTGATAATTTAAGGCTGGCCTCTCCTCCGATAAGCTCTTTGCCCTGCTGGGAAATTGTAGAGGTACTTGAAAACCCTGGCTCGACTCGCTTGTAGTAACCACGAAGCTTCAACCCTTTAAAAAGCTTAGCCTCACCTTTAAGGCCATAGGCCTTGCCCTTATCTGAATCAGCGGTGGGTAGCTCAGTAAAGCTAAGTCCTCCATCAGTAGATATGAAATTATTCACCTCTTCAGATTCTGATTGTGCGTATTCAGCGCTAACCTTAATATCTTTACCGATATGGATTGTGGCATCGACCCCTTTTAATTCATAGTTTTTATCCGGCTGTTCTTCTCTTACGTAAGTGCCGCCTAAAGTAACATAATCTGTTAATGCTTTTTGAGTGCGCACACCAAAAGTTGCTTCATCGTATTTATCCTTGGTTTCGTACTCATAATCAACCACTACATAAACAGGATTGCCATCAAGAAGCTGGCTGGAAATAATTGACTCTGATTCAATGATTCTTGATACCGGTTTCCAGAAGATCATACGTCCCTCAGGATAATCAATTTCATAATCAGAGCCTTCCTGCATTTCTTTTTCATCAAGCACAAGACCAGTTGTCTTATCGCGCACTTCAATCTTTACTTTTTCTGATCCCTCGATAGCATCTTTATGTTTAAGATAGAAAAGAGATCCACCGGTACCTAAAAATTCATTATGGGCAGCGCGCTGCTCGGCCTTCGCCTGGAATACAACCAATTTTGTGCTAGGCTTACCGAATTTAGTATTTGCCAGGCTTTCGTAATGAACTTTGCCACCATAGATAGTGCGTTTGAACTTGGCAAACTCAGTATCACTAAAGTCAGTATCATAATTACCCCATTTTGCATAAGATTTATCCCACTCAATCAAAGCATAAAACATTCCCTGGGTATTAGTAGCATCGTAATTTGTGCTGGAGGCATCTCCATAAACAGGGTAATATTTATCAGGGTCAATTTTACGAAACAGTTCTTTTTTATCCCGTTCAGTATCTAAACTGGAAGTGATGAGGTACTTTCCTTTAATCTTTCCTTTTAAATAGTAGGCGAGTTTTCCTTCACTCCAGAACCCTTCCCTAAATGAATCATCATGGCGAATAGCATCGATATGGCCGCTATGGAAGGTGTAGCCCATCTTAGCGTCGCCCATTGCCACCAAGAAGAAATAATCATCACCCACCTTTACTGTTTTTGAATAGGCAGGTTCTACTTTTCCGCGGCGTCTCCGCTCACGTTTTTTCTTGGTATTTTGTTTCTCTATATCCAACTCTTTATCATAAACATCCACCTTATACTCTCCATTTGGAAGAATAATCTCTACTTCTTGATATGTCTTTGTCTTCTCTTTGCGCTCTAATACATCTTGAGCAACCGGTCCTGTAGCTTCAACCACTAAAACGTCTTGGCGTAGCTTACCACCTTGAGTAATGGTAACTTGCTTAATGTTTGAGTCTGTGCACAATACCTTTACGGTCTCTCCGTCAACTAGTATTCTCTGGGATTTTAGGTTATCTTTTACACTTTCCTTTTTGATCCATCGCTTATGCTCATTTTCTCTACCCTTCTCATCTTTTTCTTGCATCGAAGATTCTTCTGAATCATACCATTTAATATCTATTCTGACTGGCTTTGTGGAATCTTTCTTATTATGCACGCCATATACCATAACCCGATAGGCGTAATCTTTGATTTTACGCGGTACTTTTCCATTCTTTAATTTTCCATCCCAATAAATTGGCTGATGAATACTATCAGCTCCTCCACTAAAGTTTTTTACCACTTTATTTTTGCCTGTTTCCAATATCTCTAATTTCCATTTCTTTATAAAGGCGGCATAATTAGTAAATATTCTAAATTGCGCAGGCTCACTTAAGACTTCATCTACATATATCAATTTATCCCTAAAAAGACTCACATTTAAGCGCGGGGTTGGCTTTCCTCTATCATGTTGTATCTTTACGGGCAATTCTCCGGAAGTATCAATCTCAAAATTTACTCCAAAGTTTACCTTCACTAAAACTCCTTCAGTAATATCAACTACTACTATCTTATTGGTAGTCAGATACGCTCCTTCCGGAAGAGAACGTTCATCTATTCTAAAGAGATGCCTGCCAACTGTAAGTGCTGGTAAATGGAATTTACCATCTTGATCAGTAGTAATAAGGGTCCCATCTTCAGTTGCAACCTCAACAAATGGTATCGGCCCTTCTCCTTCATCCTGAATGCCATTTTCATTTTTATCCCAGAACACCTTACCAATTACCGTACCTAAATAAAATACAGGGTTAGGAGCAACCTTAACTGTTTCAGAAGCAATATTAGAAATAATTGCTCCGCTGGAGTATTTAGCAAATGCTTCATTTTCATAATTTCCAAAAGTAACACCTGAACCAACCACTAGCTGGTATTTAAGGACATAAGTCTGGCCAGCATTTACATTACCTATATTAAATCTGAGTGGACGGTTACCTGTTGGGTCCAAAACAGGCACACCATCAAGTGTAGTCTTTCCAGTGATGTACTTAAATCCTGCTGGAATCTTATCTTCGATAAAGACAGAACTGTAAGCCGTGCTGCCAGGGTTCTGGATTTTAACAGTATAGGTAACAATGTCACCGGTTTTAGTCTCTCTTTTGTTAGCGTCTTTAGTTACTTTTAAGATGCTTGCACCCGCACCATCCATAGGTAAATCAATATTAAGCACTGCTCCTGCTACGGTAAATGGTTCTTGTTTAGATCCAGTCACAACAGAACGTCCGGCTGGAAAGCTTGAACGTGTAGAAGGATAGGTATAACCCGCGGCACTAACATCAAGATAGAAATCACCATTTATGGTAAGGTAACTGTAAGACCCTCCTGCCCCGGTAACTTGTGGGTTAGCATCACCAGCAGCAATATGTACACCAGGCACAGCTTGAATCCAGACCCTACCTGGACCGGGATCGTTATCATAATATAAAGTAACAGTTGCTCCAACAATGGGAGTATCAGTTATAGAATCAAACACAACACCAAACGGATCAGTTAGGGTGACATTTATAATACTGCTGGTTACTCCGTCAACCGTAACAGAGAGATAATTTGTCCCCTTTACCAATGCGGTGCTATAATTTGCCGATGAAATCGTATAATTACCAGATCCATCAACCGTACTTGCGCCAACATCAGTTAATAAAAGATTGCCATTAGCATCATGTACAGTAAGGGTTGCTGCCTGGCCCGGATTACCTTGTCCGCTAATCGTAGGAGTACTTCCATTAACTGTTGAACCACCAGTAGGTGATGTGATTGTAGGAACTTGGACGGTCGTGGGTGAATTTACTACCGTAATATTTACAGTAGTGCCAGCTGCAGCACCGATATAAGGTGTAAGCGAATTAGCACCTACTGCAAGCGGGGTTGTCACTGTAACTCTAAAATTGCCATTAGCATCAGCAGTTGTATTGGCAACTGCAGTGCCGCCATTATCTCTTATGGTAACTGCTGCTCCAGGGGTAGCAGTTCCCTTTACAGTCGGCGTTGTCCCCACCGTCTTAGCGCCACTAGGGCTAGTAATTGTTGCGGTAGCTGAAGCAAAAACCCAATGTGGACTACCAAGAAGGTCATCGTTATTTCCGCTATTAATTGAGTTATTAGCAGTAATATCATTGCTTGAGGCATGGCAATACTGAACATCCACATAATTAACAGTCTGAGGACCGCCCTGAACATCAAAAGTATAGGCACTGGCAGCATCTGAACGGAGGGTAATTTCTGTGCCTGATGCTTGGCCATTTAAGTCTAATGTGCCGGTTATGGTGTAAGTGCTTGCGCCATCAAAGGTAAGATTAGTATTAGCAGTTATAGCAGTAAAATCAGTGGTACTAAAGGCATCAGCAAATGTTACGCCGGCTCCTGAAGAGTTAGTAACAACAAAATCATTGTAGGTAGCAGAATTACTGGTTATGCTCTGGGCAGCTGTTCCATCTAAGGTTACAGTGGAAGTTCCCGCAGTAAAAGTGCCTGCGTTAGATAAGTTTCCTGTGACATTAATAGAGCCATTACCAGCATCAATTTCGCCTCCTGCCTCAATCGTTGCGCCTGTTGCTGTGCCACCACTCTCATTAAGATCTAAGGAGGCAGAGTTAGAAAGCCTCACAGCTGCACCACTACGCACGCGCAAGTTCCCCGCATCAGCTGTGGCTATGCTTAGCGCAAGTACACCTATTGCTATTGCAATAATAGTAAAGGCTCTCTTAAGCAAATCTATCTCCTATTGTTACACAACTTACCATTTATCCTCCATTAAGTCCCAATAGCTATCCAATTAAATGTTGCACCGTTAAAATTAGTATCAGCGGTTATGGTAAAACTTGTTGTTGTAGTTGCAGATACATGTGGCCAAATATCATTATTGCCAGGTGTTTGGGAAATTGTAGGAGTAATCACTACTATTGGCGCGCTGGCATAAGTTTGCGCAAAATTAACCGTCACAGTCCCTGCAGCCAAAGCTCCAGATGTTCCGCTATCTATTACTGCTGAACCACTCAAAGTAGCCCAACTCAATGTGCCACTACCATCGGTGCTTAACACCTGACCAGAAGTACCATCATCTACAGGAAGGGTTAGGCTATAACTTGCTGCCAAACCAGTAGGCGATTGAACTGTTACAGTATTAGTCCCAACCCCAGGATCTTCGATAATAGCGCTAGTGTTAGCCCGCATGGTAGTAAAGGTTCCTGCTGCCGGAGCGGCTCCTCCAATAGTCATACTATCAATAGTTCCACCATTTATATCTGCTGTAGTTACAGTTCCCAAATCGGTCCACGTCGCCCCTACAGCTGTAGGTGAAGTGCCGATCGTGGGTGAGGTTAAAGTCTTGTTGGTTAAGGTTTGGGTGCCGGCTAAGGTTACAATATTGGCAATGGTTGTAGAGTTGGTGCCATCGTGTAGGTTTCCTGCCAAGTAAAGATCTTGCCAGCGATTTGCAGTAGTTCCGAAATCTAAAGCATTATCAACTATCGGAGTAATTGCTCCTCCACCCATGGTGAACTCATCAGCTCCTCCTAATCTTATCAAAATTGTGTCATCTACTGCTGCTGATACACTGCTATCACCGTCAGCATCTAAAATCAAAGAGTTAGCATCAATGTCAACATTTCCACCTGATGTAATATTGCCACTTGAAGAGAGAGTGGTAAATGCGCCGGCTGCCGGAGTAGTTGCACCGATTGCGCTGTTATCTATGGTTCCAGCGGAGATGGTAAGATCATTTGCTACATAGGCATCAGCTACCGGTGTAGCTTGCCAGGTACCGGTGCCAATTGTTCCTAAAGAGGTGATTAAAGTTTGAGCGACAGATTCCCAGTCAGTGCCATCAGCCATGAAGATATTGCCGTTAGTGGCGGTGGAGCTGTTAACATCAGTTAAATCCGTAAGTTGATTTGCTCCTGCGCTGATGCTCGCCCAAGAACCACCTGAATTTTTAAACTCAATTGTTCCGGCATTATCCCTGACACCATATCCACCTGCTCCAGCGGTGGCGCCAAAGTTAAAATACGTTCCAGCATCGAGCCGCAAAGTATCATTGGCGGTTGCCGGACTTAAAGCTGTCCCAGTTCGTGACCAATAATTAGTTGCTGCTCCGGTTGAGATAACCTGCCATCCAGTATTGGTGTTATCGCCGGTATCTTTTAGGTAGGCAGCACCATTAGTGTAATCAAAGTATATTGAGCCTAGCTGCGCTGTAACTGCTCCTTCCGGAGAACCGGCTCCACCATACATACCAATATTATCAACAGCAGTTGTTAAGCGGATAAACTCTGAACCCGATGTATCCTCAACATCAAGATTAGCATCAGGTGAAGTTGTCCCGATACCAATCCTGTCGTCAACGATCAACTGTTCCGGAGTGGTATGCTCAGCTCCGCCGGAGTCAAGACGCAGTCCTCCCCTGATGACCATGTTGCCATCAGAGTCAATCTGCGCCTGCACCGCCGAGGTTGAGTCCATCACCTCAAACGCCGTTGAGCCGTTTGAGGAGTTTAGCTCAACCTCCACATCGCCGGCCCGCGCCGGCACAACAAAAAAGAAACATGCCACCAAACTTAAAACCAACACGAATAATTGTTTCACCTTCATCACATACCTCCTTCTTAATCTGTGATTAAATTTTCTATTTTTCCACATTTCCTTTATCGCTTGATAAAGACAAAAAAATTCTAAATAAAGATTCATAGCTTTACTTCCTCCCTGAAATCTCTTGTAGTCTTCTTACGTCTTCTTTCGTATAAATCCTCCATCCACTCATGGGGTCCCTCTTAGCTTTGGGTATTTTTCTTTTCTTCTCCCAATTGTAGAGAGTATTTTTAAAAATCCCTAGAATATTGCAGACTTCAGATACGGTGTAGATTTTTCTTTCTTTTACTATCATCTCCTACCTCCTTATAAAGTTATTAATCTATATATTTTACCTTCCCGATATTTTCCTTATCCTGGCAACATCTTCTTGCGAATACAATCTCCATCCACTCATAGGGTCCCTCTTAGCTTTGGGTATTTTTCTTTTCTTCTCCCAGTTATAAAGGGTATTCTTGAAAATTCCTAAGATTTGACAGAGTTCAGATACTTTGCAAAATTTTTTTCCATTGATTTTGACCTCTTTTTTGTTTGACATGCTTGTGAGGGTTTGTTAGGTTATGTTAGGTTATGTAGTATTATAGTTTATCGCAAATATGTTTTTTTGTCAAAGAATTATAACCTTATTGTTTTAATAAAGTCTAATAAGGCCCAAAGGAGTGTTTAAATTACCCGGGTAGGTCCTTGTCACAACAGGAATGGCCAGTAAAATAAGGGGTTTTAGACGCTAAAGCGGATATGGATTATATCCCCGTCCTCTACGACATAATCCTTATTTTCAACCCTCACAAACCCTCTTGTTTTGGCTTCGTTTAGGTTATGAAATTGGTCCAGGTCTTTACAGTTAAATACCTCAGCTCTTATAAACCCCCTCTCCATATCAGAATGGATTTTGGCGGCAGCCTTAACCACTGTTGTTCCTTTTCTTATCATCCAGGGAGTGAGTTGCTTTTGGTTTACGGTGAAGAAAAAAATAGTGTTGGTCATAAAAAGGCATTCTTGCATCAAATCTTCTAGGGAGGGAACTTTATCTTTTTCTGTCCAGTAAATAGGCTTTAAAGTGAGTAAATGAAAATTACTTAATAGCTGCTTCTCTCTATCCGAGAATTCTACCTGATCCAGGGTGGTTTCTTGTTCCAGGAAGTTCTTACACTTTGCGAATAAATCTTTTTCCTCCTGGATGTCAGATTTTAAGATGCGTGATTCCGAAAGGCTTATGTCTTCAATGATCAAATCCAATCTTTTCTCAATCGTGGCCACAAAACAATCAGCTAAATCTTTTTCTTGGAAAGTAATGAAATCAATAAAGGTGTGAGCGATGTGTTCGGGGTGAAACTTTTGGGAGATTTTTTCTACGCGGGGGTCTTCGTAGCGGTGCTTTCCGAAAGAAAAATCATCAATTCCCACTACACAGACTTTCAACTCTCCCCTCCTTTATGAGGTTCTTCTCCAATAATCAACTAACCTTTCTAATCTCTTTAACACACGTTCTTTGCCCAGCACTTCCATGGTCTCAAAGAGTCCTGGGCCTACACGTTTTCCACTAAGTGCTACCCGGGCTGGGTGCACTAGATCTTTTGCCTTAAGACCTAAGCTTTGTGCAGTAGCACGAAATTCTTTCTCAATTGTTTCTTTATCGAAAGTAGTAATGGTTGATAATCTATTAATTAATTCCTGGATTTGCTCTGAAATATTTTTTTCTAAAATAGGTTTTGTATCTTCGCTGTATTCATAATCATCGTGTAAAAATGCATGGGCTTGAATATGGAAATCATTAAGGGTATTGATGCGTTCTTTGAAAAGCTCCACAACTTTCTCAAGATAATCTTTGCTGACAGAAGAAGGTAAAAGATTCTTTTTCATTAGAAAATCTTCTATCGTAATCGTAAGATCTTTGGTGCTTTGGCTCTTTAAATATTCGGAATTTACCCAGTTTAACTTATCTTGTGAGAAAGCAGCACCAGTTTTATTTACATCATTAATTTCAAATAGCTCTTTCGCTTCTTCTAAAGTAATAATTTCTCTGTTTTTGCCCGCGGACCAACCCAGAAGCAAAAGATAATTAACCATTGCTTTTGACAGATAACCCTGTTCTTGATACTCCCCTATGGAAGTTGCCCCAAAGCGTTTTGACATCCTTCCTCCCTGCGGTGAAAGAATCAAAGGAACATGAGCGAATTGAGGAGTGTCAAACCCTAATGCTTTATACATCAGAATTTGTTTGGGAGTATTAGAGATATGGTCTTCTCCCCTTATTACATAATTGATATTCATAAGGGCATCATCGACTATACAGCAGAAATTATAAGTAGGGCTGCCATCGCTTTTGATTATTACCTCTTCGCTTTTGGGGAGTTCGGTAAATACAATCTTACCTCGAATCAAATCATCTATTTCTACTTTTTGGAATTCATATTTAAAAAATACCGCTCCTTCTTTTTGCTCTGCCTTTCCTTTATCAATCAGTTTTTTAGCGTATTCGCGGTAAAGGTCAAAACGCTGGGATTGGTAAAAAATCTCATCCCAATCCATTCCCAGCCATTTTATGCTTTCTAAAATCTCATCCAGATATTCTTTTTTGGAACGCTCAAGGTCGGTATCTTCGATACGCAGGATAAATTGACCCTTGTGGTGGCGGGCATAAAGCCAGTTAAAAAGACAAGTTCGTGCCCCGCCAATGTGAAGGAATCCTGTGGGGGAAGGAGCGAATCTTACTCTTACCATTTTAGGGTGCTGACTTCCTCTTTTATCATCTTCTTTATTCTCTCGGCAAGCGAATTTGCATCAAGGCCGTAAGCCTTAAATAGCTCTTCTCTTGAAGCATGAGGAATAAATTCATCAGGAAAGCCTGCGCGCACTAATTTTATATTCTGGGCAATATTGCTTTTTTCATAAAACTCTAATATCGCGCTTCCAAAACCACAATCTAGGTTTGCTTCCTCTAAGGTAATTATTAACCCGAATCTAGAAGAAGCCAGACTTCTTAATAAATCTTCATCTAGTGGTTTTATGAAACGAGCATTCACCAGACAAGCGCTGATACCTTGCGCAGCTAAGATTTTAGCACATTCCAGGCCTGTCTTTACCATCGAACCTAAAGCAATAATACAAACATCTTTACCTTCAGCCATTATCTGAGATTTGCCTAGTTCTATTTTCTGGCTCTCACCCAGCGAATAAGCCCCACCCTTTGGATAACGAATACTTACCGGTGAATTTAAATTAACCGCAAACTCTAAGCTATCTCGGAGCTCTTGCGCATCTTTAGGGGCCATACAAACTAAATTAGGGATAAGGCGCATATAACCGATATCAAATACTCCATGATGGGTAGGACCATCCTCTCCCACTGCTCCGGCACGATCCAAAGCGAAAATAACTCCTAAATTCTGCAGTGCCACATCATGCACGATTTGATCAAAGGAACGCTGCATAAAGGTAGAGTATATTGCTACTACCGGCTTAAGCCCTTCTCTTGCCAATCCACTAGCAAACCCTACGGCGTGTTCTTCAGCAATGCCTACGTCATATAAGCGTTTGGGGAACTTTTCAGCAAATAAAGAAAGGCCGGTTCCTTTTGGCATTGCTGCCGTAATAGCAACAATCCGTTCATCTTTTCTCGCCAGAGAAATGAGTTTCTTTGCCAATACTTCTCCAAAACCGTCTTTCTTTTTTGCTGTAGGCTCTCCATCTTCAATGCAAAAAGAAGGTGCACTATGATAATCTTCGGGGTTTTCTTCCGAATATTTATAGCCCTTTCCTTTTTTAGTCAATACATGTAAGATTCTGGGACCCTTAAGCGCAATAACATTTTTAAGGGTAGGAATTAATACATCCAAATTGTGCCCATCAATGGGACCGAAATAACGAAAACCTAATTCTTCAAAAAATAACCCTGGCGTCACCAAACCTTTGAGCGTTTCTTCTAATTTTCTGGCGTGAGGAACTATTCTTTTTCCCAAAGGAAGGTTTCTTAGAAAGCTCTCAATCTCACTTCTAATGCGATTATATACCGGAGCAGAAATTATTTTAGTAAGATAACGGCTTACTGCTCCTACAGATTGAGAAATGCTCATCTCATTGTGATTCAGCACTACCAAAACTTCGCTATGAGAATGGCCACAACTATTTAAGGCCTCAAAACACATTCCACCGGTTAATGACCCATCGCCAATTATAGCCACAGTTTTTGTTTTATTTTTTTTAAACTTCTTTGCTTCTGCAATTCCTTGAGCCCAGGAAACCGCGGTGGAAGCGTGACCGCTGATATAAGAATCATAAACAGATTCTTTAGCATGAGGAAAACCGCTTAATCCTTTACTCTCTCTTAAGGTACTAAAAGCATTTCGGCGGCCAGTAAGAACTTTATGAGCATAGGCCTGATGCCCCACATCGAAAACGAGAGTGTCAGCTGGCGCATCAAGACAATAATGAAGACCAACACACAACTCCACCGCCCCCAAAGAAGAAGCCAGATGCCCTCCTTTACCTGAGACCACTTTTATAATTAAATCTCGAAGCTCACCACTAAGGCTTTTAAGCTCCTCAAGCTTAAGCTCTTTTAAATCCTGCGGGAAATTAATTCTTTCTAAAATCATTATTCCTGGGGTACGCTTGTCTCTACAAAAGACTGGATAAAACGCTGGCTTTCCTCATCAATTTCGTAAAATTCTATTCCAATATCGTAAAGATGAGGTTCTTCTGAAAAGAGAGTTTTTCTTTCTACCATCCAAACTACCCTGCCCTTACAGATGGTGGGCTCCTCTGCGATATAAATCGCAAGATCCACCAATGTGGAGACTTCTAATCTTTCGGGAATTAATACCCTTACTCCGCCAGCGCCAATATTTTCGGTATGAGAAATTATGACGTGTTTTTCGGGTATAGAAAGTGTAATCTTACAGGGAAAATTTGCCCTAACAAATCTTCTTCTTTCTGGGCCTGCCCATTCCATATCAAACCTCTTTTTTTTGTTCTATTCTTTTTATAGAGAGAGCCTTGCCAGTTTCTTCTTCCACCTCAATTACTACTCCCTGAATGCGCACATCGCCTTGAGCAAGATTAAAACGTACCGGCATATTAGTTAAAAAATGCTCAATAACCTGATGCTTTTCTCTACCTAATATAGAATCAAAACTACCGCTCATTCCTACATCAGTAATGTAAGCAGTAAACCCCTCAATAACCCTTTCATCGGAAGTAGGAATATGGGTGTGGGTACCGATCACAGCACTTACTTTTTGCGCCAGAAAATATCCCATGGCCAGCTTCTCGCTAGTTGCCTCGGCATGCATATCAACGATAATTATTTTTGCCTGACGCTTGATATCTTCGATGTTATCCCGTATGGCCTTAAAAGGACAATCCAAGGGATTCATAAAAACCCTGCCTAAAAGATTTATTATTGCAACATTACTCCCTTTTACTTCTTTAACTACATATCCTTTTCCGGCAGCAAATTCTCCATAGTTAAGAGGCCGCACCACCTCCATATTCGCTAAAACTTCGCGGGACTCCTTCTTCTTAAACACATGGTCACCAGTAGTAATGACATCAACCCCACAATCAAACACCTCCCTGGCTGTATCCGGGGTAATACTGGAGCCTCCGGCGGTATTTTCACCATTGGCGATAGCAAAATCTATCTGCTCTTGGTTACGGATTTGGGGCAGGGCCTCTTTAAGAAAGTTTCGGGCGGGCTTACCTACGATATCACCGATAAAAAGTATGCGCATGGATTTATATTCTACCTCTTTCTCCAAAAATTACAATACCGCTAAAAATCAAACTATTTAGCGTAATTAACCGCTCTTACTTCCCGAATCACAGTTATTTTAATGTTGCCCGGATAAGTCAATTCCTGCTCTACTTTTTTCTTCAACTCATAGGCAAGCATTGAGACTTCTTCATCTTTCACCTTGTTAGACTGTACAATAACCCTTACTTCTCTTCCAGCCTGGATAGCATAACTTTTCTCAACACCATCAAAAGAGTTGGCCAAAGTCTCTAATTGCCTGAGCCGCTTAACGTAAGTCTCAAGCGTTTCTCTTCGTGCGCCAGGACGAGAAGCAGAGATAGCATCGGAAATAATCGCTAAAAGCGCATAGAGAGATTTAAACTCACTCTCTTCGTGATGGGCCTCGGCAGCATTGATTACGGTGTCATTTTCGCGGTATTTACGCAGTAGCTCAGATCCAATTTGAGCGTGTGTGCCTTCAACCTGATGGTCAACTGCTTTTCCGACATCATGCAAAAGACCTGCACGCTTTGCAAGACGGGGATCAAGATCAAGCTCTTCTGCTAAAATACCCATAATAATCGCAACTTCCTTGGAATGCTGCAGGGCATTCTGCCCGAAACTGGTGCGATATTTAAGTTTACCTAAAAGCTTAATCAATTCCGGATGCAGATTATGAATCCCCACTTCAAACGCTGCTTCCTTTCCCTCCTCAATCAGTTTCTTGTCAAATTCCTGTTTGGTTTTATCCACTATCTCTTCAATGCGCGCAGGGTGTATCCTTCCATCCTGAATCAATCTCCCTAAAGAAATGCGGGCGATCTCCCTCCGTATAGGATCAAAGCTTGATAAACTTACTGCCTCAGGAGTGTCATCAATTACTAAATCAACTCCGGTGGCCATCTCAAAAGCTCTGATATTTCTTCCTTCTCTGCCGATGATCCTCCCCTTTATCTCATCGCTGGGAAGCTCAACCACACTTACTGTGGTCTCGGTAGTATGCTCTACTGCACACCGCTGTATTGCCTGAGAAAGAATTTCTTTAGCCTTCTGGTCTGACTCCTCTTTTATTTCCTCTATCGTCTGGTGCAAAAGTTTTGCTTTTTCAGAACGCATCTCTTCTTCATAACGCTTAAGCAAAAGCTCCTTTGCCTCCTGGGGGCTAAGAGAAGAAATCCTTTCCAGATTTTTCTTCTCCTCTTCAATTAGCTGTCTAAGTCTTACATCTTTTTGTTCCACTTCCCGGCTGACTTTTCTTATATCTTCCTCGTGCTTTGTAATTTCCTGCTCTTTACTTTCGATAAAATCAAGCCGTTTCTCCAGATTCTCCTCCCGCTGCATAAGCCTTTTCTCAAGTTGAGACATCTCTTCGCGCTTAGCGGAATGCTGCTTTTCAAAATCGACTCTTAACTTATAGAGCAGCTCTTTTCCATCTAAATCCGCTTTGCGTACGATCTCTTCGCCTTTAAGCTTTGCTTCTTCAACAATGCGCTTTGCATCCCCTTTAGCCTTTCTTAATTTGTTCTTCTCAAAAATATCTCCTAAAAACCAACCTATGATTAGTCCTAGAACTAGACCCCCTACTATGTAGACAATAATCATTTTGTGACCTCCTTTGATCTGATTACTTAGACAAGAAAGTGTTCGCTGACAACGATATCCACTTTTTCATCAAAGGGAAGATGAATTGGAAGGTTTAGGAGGACTTGGAAATCAAATGCAACCCCTGCTTTTTTAGCAGGCGGCCTGATGTTTTTTAGGAAGCGGTCATAGAAACCGGCTCCTCGCCCCAGTCTATTTCTTTGACGGTCAAAGGCTAAACCAGGGACAATCACCAAATCTATCTCTTTAACATCTACTTCCTTTGTTTTTTGCGGATCAGGCTGCATGACTCCAAACGGTCCTTTAACAAAATCTTCATCAAGATTATTAACTTCAAAGATACGCAAATGGTTCTGCTCTAGCTCCATAACTGGAAAGCACCATCGTTTGGCGCTCCAGTCCTTCCTCATCATCTCCTTAATATCTACTTCACCCCCTAAAGGGTAATACGCCATAATAGCTTTTGCACTTTTATATATAGGTAACTGCGATAGTTTCTCATTAACATTTTCGCTCCTCCTTTTTATTTCTTCTTTTGTAAGCGAAAGAAGCTTTTCAAGAAGTCTTTGCCTTAATTCGCTTTTTTCTTTTTTTATTACCATTTCCATGCTTTTTATTTTATTGCCCGTAAAAACACAAGTAAGGTCTAGCCCTACCTGGCTAAAACAGAGGTTATTATACCAGAGAAGAAGAAAAAATCTATAGAAATTTAAGCAATTTAAAAGGGTATGGTTTTAGCTCTAATGCTTTGATAGGCAATAAGTTATACATCTTTTAGCTTCCTTAGCCTTTTTAAGGTCTCTCTACGCACATAAGAGCTCTTTCCCTTAAGGCGAGAAAGGGTTAATTCCAAGAATTTACGGGCTTTTTCAATATTACCTAATTTAAAATAGGTATCAGCTAGGCTAAAAAGGGATTCGGCCCTATTTCCTTCTAGTTCTAAGGCCTTTTGAAAGCACAATAGCGCCTGCTGGTACCTCTCTAAAGAATGCAGGAGCCACCCTTTATTATGGTATAGAGAAGCGCAATCCCTATCTTTTTTTATCCCCTCGTTAAAACACTCCAGGGCTAGGGCTTGCTTACCCAATTCTGCCAGACATAGTGCTTTATCATTATAAGTGCAGCCGTCTTTAGGCCGAATTTTAAGGGCACGGTTAAAATATTTTATCGCTTCTCTGAAATCTCCCTCTAAAATACACTCCTGCCCCTTAAAATACCAAATAAAGAACTCATTATTAGTAGCTTCTGCAAAATGCAAGCATTTAACTATTTTTTTACTGGCACGTTTGAAATGAAAAAATGTAATCTCACGGTCCAATAACTTACGCTCTTTATCTAAATCCACATTCTTTACTTTCGACACAAAAATCCTCCGGCTTCTTCTGAATAAGTTATTATCTTAAATCCTGCTTCCTTTAATTTATTCTTTACTTTGGAGGGAAAATCATAGCCCTGTTTAATTTTATATAGAGGCGTGTAATGAAACATTTTCTCTCCTGGTTTTAAAACCCTCAATAGCTGGCCATAGAAAGCTACGGAATACAACTCTGGAGAAAGCTTAAAAGTGGGCGGGTCGTGGATAATACAATCAAAATGGTCCTTCTTTAACTTGCCAATTGCTAAATTAATATCTTTGCGTCGTATTTCAATATTTGAAGCAGAAAATAGCTCTTTAGATGCAGGATTAATCTGAGCAATCGCAAATACTGTGTTATCCCGTTCAAATGTTATCACCTTTTTTGCTTTTTTTGACGCTAAAATTGCTGTATAACCCAAGCCCATACAGGTATCAAGCACAACCCCATATGGCTTTAGGAGCCTTATTTTATTATAAGAATCTTCTTTAGGGGAACTTAATTTATGCATCGGAACTGAACCCAGAGCAATAGTAGGCCAATCACCGGTAGGAACCAATTTATAAAACCTGTTTGTATTTTCAGAGAAAAAAACAATAGGAGTAAGGCCTTCTTTTTCTATCTGATAGCAAAAGTTTTCCTTTACCTTATCTTTTAAATCAATACTGTAGGCTCCAACAAGAATTGCTTTATCTTTCTGGCGTATTCCTTGCACTTCTTTAAGCCCAAAATCCACCTTCAGAGTGAATTTCTGGCCTTCCTCTTTTTCTTTTATGAGATTAAACTCTTTTTGGGTAATAATCATAGCTTTATTATAACCCCTGTCTGCGAAATTGCATTAAAAACTTAGGCCAAAAACCCCTTGGAAGCGAATTTGAGGTCCTGGATTAACTTTTTAGAATTTTCTTGACAACATAGGGCTTAATTATAAAATAGTAAAAAGGGTTGAAAATATTAACTTTTTAAAAAGGAGGTGTGCAGGTGAACAAGGCGCAACTAATCAATTCAGTGGCGGAATGCACAGGCACCAAGAAAGATGCCCAAATGGCTGTAGAGGCTGTGTTGGATTCCATCAGAAAATCTCTCAAAAAGAAAGAGCCTGTGACGATTTCTGGTTTTGGTACATTCAGAGTAAAACAGACAAAGGCCAGACAGGGAAGAAATCCTAAGACTGGCGAGACAATCCAGATTCCTGCAAAGAAAAAGATTGCTTTCAGGGCTTCAAAAGAGTTAAAGTCAATTCTTTAATCTGAGTGAACAAAAAAGAGGCATATCATTATTGGTATGCCTCTTTTTTTCTAATCTAACCCTTCATTCAAAAATGAAGGCGCTAAAGGGTTTTTCTCAATCTGGCGATAAAAAACCCTTCCATAAACTCATTGGGTAGAACTCTACAGACACCCTTGAGGTCTTTCGAATATCTTTTATCCTGCCATCTTAAAAAGGCGGGACTAATATTATCTAGTGGTATCTCAACAGGCAATATTTGCAATTTATCCTTGAATTTATTAAGGAACCAATCAATCACCCCTTCATTTTCCTCGGGAGAGAAGGTACAGGTAGAATATATGAGCTCCCCTCCCTCCTTTAAAGCAAAAAATGCAGCGGCAAGAAGCTTTTTCTGTTTATGCACCATTTCTTTTACCTTTTTATCCTTCCAGTACTTATAAGTGCGCGGGTTATTAATATAGAATCTTCCCTCTGTGGAACAGGGGGCATCTACTAAGATTTTATCAAAATACTCGGGGAATTTTTTTCTTACCCATATTCCATCCAAAAGGTACACTTTTACCAAGTTTCCTGCCCCCTGCACTTTTATATTAGTTAAAAGCTTATAAAACCGCACCCTTGCTTTCTCAATTGCTGTAACTTGAGCTTGGGGTGCTAAAGAAACAATCTGGGTTGTTTTTGCTCCCGGAGCAGCGCATAAATCAAGAATTTTCTCATTGTTAGCCGGAGAAAGAATT
Source organism: Candidatus Omnitrophota bacterium (assembly GCA_020352775.1). Taxonomy (GTDB): domain Bacteria; phylum Omnitrophota; class Gorgyraeia; order Duberdicusellales; family 4484-171. The sequence continues at coordinate 368,558 of CP070684.1, read as the reverse complement.
AATACCGGAATCATGCTGGAGACATTCTGAACATAGATAAGACCGTCTTGATAAATGTCTGTGTTTTGCAGCTGACGTAAAGGGCTGTAGCATAAAAATGCTCCCGTAGGGTAATCAAGCTCTTTAAACCTTATACGCTTTCTAGAAAGCTTCTCTCTTAAAGTGACTAGGTCTGTTTTAAGATAGTTGATCCTAAAAGTAGTGATCTTTTTTTGCAAGAATGTATCAATAATCTCTTCATAGCGGCTAGGGTAGAGTTTATGAAGCTTCTGCAGGAAATTATTGGGAAGTTTATGGGCGATGTCTTTCATCGTTTAAACTCACTGTAAGGCGAAGATTTAAAAAAGAATTTAGCGCCCAAATGAAATATTAAATCGACTTTAGTAGTATCCCAGATATCATTTACAAAACAATCACTATCAGCCTCGGCATAGATTACTTCGCCCAAAAACAAAAAGTGATCCCCAACTTCTTTTAGATCAATAAGGCTGCATTCCACAGAACCAATACCTTCTTTAATAACAGGGGACTTTATTAATTTTTTTGGCTTTGCAGGAGTTAATCCTGTAGCCTTAAACTTATCAGCATCCCAACCGCTTAATGAACCGCACTGAACAACTTTATCTAATAAAAACCAGTCTGGAATGTTAATGATAAATTCTTCGCTCTTTCTTATTAATTCCGATGAAAAATGTTTTTTGGCTAAAGCAACCGCAACAGCAGCTGGCGCTTTGGAAAGGGGCTGGTGCCAAGCACAGGTAGTAACATTCTGCTTATCTTTGTAGGCACAGCTTACCAGCACTACCATCCCACAATTTAATAATCTAGTTGCTTTTTCTTTTGCTACACTAATTTTCATGTTACTCCTTTTTTGCTTTCCCCATCTTTAGTTTTAGTCTTTAAAAAATAAAGGGGACTGATGAGGTTGTATATATAAAGTTGCAAGATGCATCTACTTGCCAGATCTATTTTAATCTTGCCCCTCTCTTTTACGATATACTTAATAATTTTATATAAATCATGAATCATATAAGCTAAAATTCCAAATGGTCTTTGCCAAGGTTTAAATCTTTGCTTCCTTATAATAAAGCTACCAATGCCAAGCCCGCGAAAAAATGGAAGTAGATAACTTCTTTTTAGGCGGACAGAATATATTCTATGATAAATCTCCATTTTAGGATTATACCAGAGCTCCCATCCCTGACGTTGAATACACAAAGCTATTTCCGTATCTTCTCCAGTTAGCCACGAATGTTTTGTTCTTCCTTTTAAGGTCGGCAACT
>CP070684.1:357846-367175 GCA_020352775.1 Candidatus Omnitrophota bacterium | reverse complement strand
GCGGGATTTAGTGAATTTAGCTCTTAAGGAAAATTGCCCTATGCTTTCCTATACCTATACTGATCCTTTTGCATTTTATGAATATACTTTAGATACCTCAGCGCTTGCGAAAGAATATTTTTTAAAAAACACCCTTGTTACTGCAGGGTATTTAAATAGAGAGCCCCTAAAAAAGCTCTATCGAGTCAGCGATGCTGCAAATATCGACCTTAAATTCTTTGATGATGCCATGTATCGAAAAATTACCACTGGTTCTTTAAAACCGGTTTTGGAATCGCTGGTACTTGCTAAAGAGATGGATGTCTGGCTTGAAATCACACATTTGGTGGTACCTACTTTAAATGACGACTTCCCTCTTATAAGGAAAATGTGCGTGTGGATTAAAGATAATCTGGGAGAAGATGTCCCGATGCATTTTTCTAGGTTTTATCCCCATTATCTTTTAAGGAATCTGCCTCAGACTCCGGTTGAGACTTTACGCAGAGCGCGCGATATTGCCCTTGAGGTTGGATTGCACTTTGTGTATATTGGAAATGTATGGGGAGAGGCGGAAAACACTTACTGCCCTTATGATGGCACGTTACTTATTAAACGGATAGGCTTTACTGTTACAGAGTATAATTTAAAAGACGGTAAGTGTCCAAGTTGTGATGAGCCTGTTGCCGGTAGATGGAAGTAAGAGGTGAATATTTATGAAGAGAATAACGCGGCGAAAATTCTTTGAAATTTGCGCCAAAATATCATTGGTAGGAGTACTTTTATATCTTGTACCGTTTAGAATAGAAAGGACCAATTCTTCTGAGGCAGGAAGAAGGTTTTGTATTCGCCTTAAACCTTTCAATAGAGAGGATTTATTCCGCACCCATAATCTGAGAGGATGAGAAAACCAATCCTTCTTTTATTTTTTGCTCTGGGCTTTTTCTCACTTCTAGCTCAGACCCTAATCTTAAGAGAGTTTATTATTTCATTTGGGGGAAATGAGCTAGGAATAGGAGCATTTTACTTCTTCTGGCTTTTGTGGGTTGGAATAGGCGCTCTTGTTACCTTAACAGTTTTAAGAAAATTCATTTTTGAGCGTTTCTTTACACTCCTTGCTTTATATCCAATCCTTGCGTTTATAGAGCTATTTATTTGCATAAACTTAAGGAGTGTGGCTGGGGTAAGCTGGTGGGAATTTTTCTCCTTTGAAAGAGTATTTCTTTATCTTTTCTTTCTCACTTCTTTTATCTCATTTTTTACAGGTATCATCTTTACTCTTGATGCTTTATGGCTTAAGAAAATAAAAGAAGATAGCACCGCTTCAGTAATATCAGCTTCTTACATCTTTGAGGCCTTGGGAAGCTTTATTGCCGGGTGTCTGGTTACTTTTCTTATTGCTAACCTAGCTCACCCCATGCTCATTCTTCATTTAGGCAGTATCTTTTTCTCTTTTGTTGCTAGCTGGGCCAGTATTCGGGTTAAAAAGACTTCCAGCACCTGGGCCAATGCAATTTTATTAGGCGTTCTTATAATTTTTTCCTTTTCTCCCCAGAAATTAGTTAACTTTTCCCAAGGGTTAAGGATGAAGAATTTGCTTCCTCAAGGAAAGCTGGTAAGAGAAGTTTATACCCACTATCAACATATTATCTTAAGCGAACTTCCCAATCAAACCGTGCTACTTTCTAATGGTGAAATTATGAGTAGTTACCCGGAGGTAGTGGATGCTGACAGGGAAGCCGCGCTCTTTTTTGCCCAGGCGGATAAACCAGAACGCATTCTTGTTTTTGGATATGGGGTGGAAAACACAATTAAGTCTTTGCTTAAATTTCCCGTAAAAGAAATAACCTATATCATTAAGGATAGAGTTTATTATGAGTATGTCCACCAGAATCTGCCTTCAGAGTTAAGGTGGGCATTAAAGGATAGACGCCTAAAAATAATCGTTGGAGCCCCGCGTCAATTCTTAAAAGACAATAAAGGGGAATTTGACCTGGCTTTAGTTTATACTTCCGATCCAACAAATCTGGTGATTAATTCTTTCTTTACAAGGGAATTCTACTCTCTTTTGGAACAGAACTTAACTGATAGGGGAGTGCTTGCAACCCGCATTACTTCAGCAGAGAATTTTTTGGGAGAAGAGATCCGCAATTATGGCTCTTCTCTTTATTACACCTTAAAAGATGTCTTTTCTGAAATTGTAATTGTACCGGGAAAAACTAACTGGGTTTTTGCCGGAGATAAGCAGTCTTCAGTAACAGAGCAACCTCAAGTATTAGAGACACGCGTTAAAAAGTTCCTCACCCGTGATTTCTCCTTCTATCCTGAGGTTTTTAGGAGTATGTTTCTTGCACGAAGAGTCTCTTTTGTTAAAGAGATGTATCGCGATAACCCCCTATTTCAAAAGATAAAACTAATTAATCAGGATGATCAGCCTCTTACTTTCTTTTTGAATCTGCTTGTGCTGGCACGCTATTCTAATTCTTATCTTGTGCACTTTTTTAAGAGCGCACAGCTGGTGGGAGTGAGCATATTTTTAATACCACTCATTATCTTTATTTGTCTTAGATTTTTATTTCTTTTAAAGATAGAAAATACCACAATTAGGCGCGTTGTATTTAATGCTAAGCTTTATCAGTTTTTCTCAGGGTTTTTAGGGTTCTCATTTCATCTTTTACTTATTTTTCTTTTTCAAAACCGATTCGGCACTATCTTTCAACTTATTGGATTAGTCAATGCCCTTTTTATGCTTGGACTTTGCGCAGGAGGATTTGGGGGAAGATTTCTGATGAAGAAGGGAGAGGTAACCACAAAGATTATAGGAATACTTTTCTTTCAGGCTTTATTAATCATGGTTACCTACCCTATTTTTATTTACTCTAATTTAGCACCATCCATGGTATTTGCATTTTTTGTTGTCTTTTTCTTTCTTTCAGGAATGATTACAGGTAGTTCTTATCCTTTGGCAGCAAAAGTATTGGAAGATAATCAGGTTTCTTTGAGAACTACTGCCGCACACCTAGAGCTTCTTGATCATTGGGGAGGATCTTTAGCCGGGCTTTTAGTGGGATTATTTATGTTACCTCTGGTAGGTGTGCGCAACACCTTTTTTATCATTATTGTTATTGTATCTTTGCTTTTGATTATTTTTGTGCTGGAAAGGGTCCCCCTTACTATGTTGCGTCGAGAGAGGACGCCGAAATTATTATCTTTTCCTTATATTCGCACTTCTTATGTATTGGCAGCAATAGCGCTCATTTGCGTGATAGATTTAAGTCTGATTGAACAAAAAAGAGAAATTTGGAAGGCCCCTGTAGCTAAGCGCCTTGAGGTAGAAGAAGATTGTTTCTGGCAAGAGAGTCCTTTTAAAGCATATGTATGCGAGACCGAAGAAGGTAAAGAGTTTGTTGTTTCCTCAGAGGATTTTGCTCCAGATGTAAAAGGGTTTGGGGGCCCTATTAATTTACGTTTAAAAGTTAATGATCAGGGAAAAATTTTAGAAGCAGAAGTTCTTAAACACCAGGAGACATCAGCTTATGTAGGAGACTTCAGTGAATTATTGCAGCAGTTTAAGGGCCGTTTTGTGGGTGAGAGGTTTTCTCTTGATACTATTGATGCCGTAAGTGGCGCAACAATTACTTCAAGAGCAGTAGCAGCAATTATGGATGAAGTCTCCCAAAAGATTAAAAAAGGATTAGAGGGAGTAGAGATCGAGCCAACAGCTAAAAGAAAGATCATCGTAGATGAGGCTGGGATTGCACTTATTATTTTTACAGTAGTTGCTCTTATTCTTTATTGTTTGCCTTACAATCCTGTAATTAGAAAAATTTATCTTTTCTTAGTAGTGTTAGTATTGGGAATAAGATACAATCTCATTTTTTCCTTCTTTCATTTGGGCAATTTGATTATGCTTAAGTTTTTTTCTTTAGGGATTATTTCACAAATTCTTATATATTGTATCCCTTTAATTTTAGGGATATTTTTAGGGCAGGCCTGGTGTGGATGGCTTTGCCCTTTTGGGGCACTGCAAGAACTTTTCGGTGGCACTGGAAAACATCTTACAATATCTGAAGACCTTGCTAAAAAGGCCCGCTATATTAAATATCTTTTTCTTGTTTTCTTTATATTCGTTGTATCATGGAAAAGAGATACCTTAATATTTTCCCAAGAGCCACTTTCTACCTTTTTCTTAAGAATCCCACTTTTATCTTTTGAGAAATTCCTTAGTCTGGTGGTATTATTTTTCTCGTTATTCTTTTTGCGTTTCTGGTGTCAGTATTTTTGTGTATGCGGTGCATTCCTTTCCTTATTTAATAAGATTGCTATTTTTAAGCGATTTTTTATAAAGCGCTATAGAAAGTGTGAAATCGGAGCCAAAGGGTATTATGATTTAAGTTGTTTACGGTGTAATCTTTGTATGAAAAAAGATGAACAAGGATAATTTCTTTAAATTTGCCTTTGTGGTTACCGTTATTGTTATGTCGCTGACTTTCTCTACTGCGAGAGAGCGCAGAATCTCACGCCTTCCTTCACGGGAGAAGGATACCGAGAGATTAATTTATGATAACGTGAATCTGGAAAGACTGCGCAAACTTATCGCGGAAGATAAGCTTTCAGATAGAGAAGCGATGTATTATAGATATATCGAATGAAGCCATCCGGCTGAATTCGACCCCGCCCTTTCTATAGTGGAAAAATCTGCGAAGTAAGAAAGGGCGGGGTAATTCGACTAGTGGTTTTTCTTCATTAACATTTGAAAAACTACAGTCTCATTAAAGGAGGGCAGATGAAGAAAAAAGAGCTTAAGCTCGTGGATGCAAAAAAAGTAAAAATATTTAAGATTCAGAATCGCCGAGGATATGCTGCTGTTTGTTTTAATAATCTTACTGAAGGAAGCACGCCTTCTCAGGCTTATGATAGGATGGCCAAGGCTTTGAGGAGAGGGGGGGTTAGGATTAAAAGAAATAGATGTTCAAAAAACTAAACGTCTGGTAACTTCTTTATAATTCCTTTTATTTAAAAAATATTTTAATTAAATGAAAGCGCTAGCCCTACTGTCAGGCGGATTAGATAGCTCTCTGGCTATAAGACTTATTCAAAACCAGGGAATTGAGGTTGTGGGGCTGCATTTTCTCATTCCTTTTTGTAGACATAAAGACGTTAAAATGGAGAAATCAGCAGCGAAAAAAATAGCTGACAGCTTAAGGGTTAAGTTAAAAACAGAATATTTAGGGCAAGAGTTTTTAAAGATGGTAAAAAATCCACGTTATGGTTATGGTAAGAATTTAAATCCCTGCATTGATTGTAAAATTTTAATGTTTAAGAAAGCAAAGAAAATAATGAAGGAAGTCGACGCCTCATTTATAGTAAGTGGAGAAGTTTTAGGGCAAAGACCGATGTCGCAGAATAAACAATCCTTAAAACTAATAGAAAAGGAAAGTGGGCTCAAGGGTTTATTGCTCAGGCCCTTATCTGCCAAGCTCCTTTCACTTACTATTGCCGAAGAAAAGGGCTGGGTGAAAAGAGAAGGGTTAGAAGATGTTTGCGGTAGGGGCCGTAATCTGCAGATAAAACTTGCAGAAAAATTAGGAATAAGAGAATATCCTTGGCCTGCAGGAGGATGTTTATTAACTGATCCCGAATTTTGTAAACGTCTCAAGGACTTAATCAAACATAATCAATTCGCTCTTGAAAATATAGAGCTGTTAAAGGTCGGCAGGCATTTTCGTTTCAGCCCCACTTTTAAACTGGTAGTAGGAAGAGACAAAGAGGAGAATGAGAGACTAAATCATTTATTTAGAAAAGGCGATATTTATTTTGAGCCTAAAGAGGAACCCGGTCCTTCAGCATTAGGTAGAGGAGAATATGACGAAGAAACCAAGCTTTTAGCAGCACGCATTATTGCACGATATACATCTTGTGGCCAGGAAGTAAAGATATTTGTAAGAATTCTCGGGAAAACCCAAGAAGAATATTTAGTTAAAGGAAGCGATAAAGATATTAGGGGTAAAATGATACGCTAATGGCTGATTTTTTGAGTGATAAAGTTTTCTATTGTATTAAGGGCTAATATTATAGATAATAGGGAAACTAAAGCTAAGGGCCTAGATTTAGCTAGCCTTAGGTAGAGAGGTATTATGATTAATATTTTTGATGATATTACTAAAACAATAGGAAAGACCCCATTAGTTAAGGTAAATCGATTATCTAAAGGGCTGGATGCTATTCTTTTAGCTAAATTAGAGTCCTTTAATCCTCTTTCCAGCATAAAAGATAGAATTGGTCTTGCTATGATTGAGGATGCCCAAAAGAAGGACCTCTTAAATAAAGACTCTGTGATTATTGAGCCCACCAGCGGAAACACCGGCATTGCTTTAGCGTTTGTGGCCGCAGCAAAAGGATATAAATTGATTCTTACTATGCCCGAAACTATGAGTAAAGAACGCCAGCAGCTCTTAGAAAGCTTAGGGGCTAAAATTATATTGACTGATGGTAGCAAAGGTATGAAAGGGGCAGTTGAGAAAGCAGAAGAGTTAGCAAAGAGTATCCCCAATAGTTTTATACCACATCAATTTAATAATCCGGCAAATCCCCAGATACATCGTGAAACCACCGCTGAAGAGATCTGGGCTGATACTAATGGTAAAGTAGATATTTTTGTTGCCGGAATTGGGACCGGTGGCACCATAACAGGGGTGGGTGAAGTTTTAAAACAAAGAAAACCTTCGGTAAAAATTATCGGATTAGAGCCAAAAGAATCTGCTGTATTATCAGGAGGTGAGCCTGGACCACATAAAATTCAGGGTATTGGTGCAGGATTTATTCCCAAAGTATTAAATAGAGATATTATTGATGAGATTATTCAGGTCGAGTATAAGGATGCTAAAGATATTGCCAGAAGATTAGCGCAAGAAGAAGGAATCTTTGTTGGCATATCAAGTGGAGCTGCAATGTGGGCAGCGCTTGAAGTTTCCAAAGGCAAAGATTCTAAAGGAAAAACAATAGTCACCATATTACCAGATACAGGGGAGAGATATCTTAGCACTGATTTGTTTAAAGAATAAACATTTGCGGAATTATGCAGCAGAATAAGGAGGAAGAGTAATGGATGAGGTAGTAATTTCAAGAGCGATCACAGAGAAATTCATGAAAGATTTTATTGATTCTATGGATTTAGATGTCGCGATTGCTGGTGCTGGTCCCTCTGGCCTTGTATGTGCTTATTATTTGGCAAAACAAGGCATGAAAGTTGCCATGTTTGAGCGCCACCTTCGTGTGGGGGGAGGTATGCCCGGTGGAGGAATGATGTTTAACCGCATCGTAGTCCAAAAGCAAGCCAAGCATATTTTAGATGAATTCGGCATTAGTATGGAGCATTACAAGGATGATTTATATGTAGCTGATTCGCTTGAGACTGTCTCAACCCTTTGCTCTGGAACAATAAAAGCTGGGGTTAAAATATTTAATCTCATGCAGGTAGAGGATGTGATGATAAGAAAGGATCGCATCACAGGTGTAGTTTTAAACTGGAGTGCGGTAAGCTGGTCTAAATTGCACGTCGATCCTTTAGCAGCAAGGGCAAAAGTGGTTATAGATGCCACTGGGCACGATACTGAGGTATGTAAGGTTGTTGAGAGAAAAATAGGACCCAAGCTTAAAACGAAAACCGGCACAGTAATTGGTGAAAAATCCATGTGGGCAGAAGTAGGGGAAGCCGAAATTGTTGATAATACTAAAGAAGTTTATCCTGGCCTTTTAGTGTGTGGCATGGCTGCCAATGGGGTGTTTGGTTCACCTCGCATGGGTGCAATTTTTGGGGGGATGCTGATTTCTGGAGAAAAGTGCGCTGAGCTGGCAAAAAAGATTGTTCAAAATCAATAATAAAATATAAACATGAACATAGACTATTTAAACTTTTGTCCTAGATTAAAAGATATATTTATGTCAGGCTTTTCGATCAATTCCAAGGGCGAGAAAATAAGAGCTGGAGGATTCTCAACTTTTAATAACATTATAGTTATAAGAGAAATCTTAAAGAAGATGAAGCCGAACCGAACGCTGGAAATAGGTCTTGCATATGGCGCTTCGACACTCACTATATTGACTACATTAAAGGAGATATTTAGTGAAGGATTTCTTCATACCGCTATTGATCCTTTTGAAAACATAGTTTGGAAAGGAAGTGCGCTAAGGGTTATTGAGGAAGAAGGATATTCGGAACATTTTAGATTCTTTGAGTATTTTTCATCTCTTAAATTAGCATCGTTGGTTAAAGAAAAGGAAAAGTTTGATTTTATTTATGTGGATGGTTCTCATCTATTTGAAGACGTATTTTTGGACTTTTATTATTCAGTTAGCTTATTAAACAAAAATGGAATAGTTCTTTTTGATGATTGTACAAACAAGCATATAGAAAAGGTTATTAAATTTATCATAAAAAATTATAGCTCTATCCTTAAACCTTTAGATATAAGGCCATTTGAAGATAAGAAAAAATCAATCAAAAAGAAAATTGCAAATAAACTTGGAATCAGGCAATTGGTCGGTTTTAAAAAGATCAGCGAACCGCCTAGAAAGTGGAATAGTAAGTTTAGGAATTTCTAAATAGGGGAAGTATGGCTAACACATTACAGCAATTAGATTCATTTGGTCAAAGTATATGGCTGGATAATATAAACCGCGTCATGATTGAAAGCGGGAAACTAAAAGAATTGATCAGCCAAGGTCTTCTTGGAATGACATCAAACCCTACTATATTCGATAAAGCGATAAGCTCAAGCTCTGAATATGATGAAAAAATGATAAAACTCGCTAAAGAAGGTAAGTCAACATTTGAAATTTATGATGAGCTAACAGTAAAAGATGTTCAGGATGCCATAGACATATTTAAGTCAGTTTATGAAAAAACAAAGGGATTGGATGGGTATGTTAGCTTAGAGATTAATCCCAAACTCGCCTATAACATTAAAGAAACAATAGCGGAAGGAAAAAGGTTATGGAAGAAAGTTAATCGAGCAAATCTCATGCTCAAAGTCCCTTCTACAAATGAGGGGTTTGGGGCAGTCGAAGAGCTAACTGCTTTGGGGATGAATATAAACATAACTTTAATCTTCTCACTGGAGCAATACATTAATACATTTAAAGCATACATAAACGGGATAAAACGATTTATAGAAGGTGGGGGTGATGAAAGCAAGGTGCATTCCGTTGCAAGTGTCTTTGTCAGCAGGATTGATACAGTGGTTGATGCGATGCTGGATAAAATGATGCCCAAAGCTAATAGCCAACAAGAGAAAGTTAAATTAGAAAACTTAAAAGGTAAAGCGGCCGTGGCAAATTCTGCGATAATTTAT
>CP070684.1:343807-357746 GCA_020352775.1 Candidatus Omnitrophota bacterium | reverse complement strand
TAAAAAGCGCTAAATTTGGAAAAATGGCTTGTCTGCGTGGCAATGAAATAATCGATGTCTCGTTAGAGGAAGCTACCAAAGAACTAAAGACGCTGGATCTTAAACTATATGATATTGCTAAGATATTTTTTGGATAATTAAGATGGATCAAATTATAAGTAATTCGATTAAAAATTGTAAGCAAGCTCTGGCAGCGCTAGAAGCCAATCAAGAAACAATAAAAAAGATTGCTTCTCTTTGCATCTGGACCTTGCAAAATAAAGGCAAAATCATCCTTATGGGTAATGGAGGGAGAGCTGCCGATGCCCAACACCTGGCCGCTGAATTCGTGGGAAGATTTAAAATGGATAGGGCAGCGTTGCCGGCCCTGGCTCTTTCTATCAACACATCTATTCTTACTGCAGTGGGTAATGACTATGGGTTTGATGAAGTATTTGCACGTCAAATTTCTGCGTTAGCAAACCCAGAGGATATTGTAGTCGGAATCTCTACTTCAGGAAATTCAAAAAACGTGATAAAGGCGATAAAAAAAGCAAAAGAAAAAGGCATAAAAACAGTAGGATTTTTAGGAAAAGACGGGGGCGAATTAAAAAAGCTGGTGGATGTGGCTCTGGTTATAGCATCGGCTGATACCCCTCGCATCCAAGAGATGCATATTCTTAGCGGACATATAATTTGTGAAATCGTTGAAAAAGCTCTGGCGCAAAAGTAATCCCAGATGAGTAAAATAAAATCCCTTCCGGCCTTAAAAAAAATCGTCACAAGACTAAAAAAACAAAAAAAACGCATCGTATTTACTAACGGCTGCTTTGATTTTATCCATCCCGGCCATATAAAAATCTTACGTCAAGCTAAAAGTAAAGGCGATATTCTGATCGTAGGCCTTAATTCAGATTCCTCGGTAAAAAAGATAAAAGGGCCAAGACGTCCAATTATGAACGAAAAAGCACGCGCCGAAGTTCTAGCGGCTCTTGAGCCCATAGATTATATCGTATTATTTAAAGAACCTACTCCTTACAAGCTAATCCAAGAACTAAAACCCCATACCCTTATAAAAGGAGCTGATTGGTCCAAAGATAAGATTATCGGCGCCGACCTCATCCAGAAAGTCTATAGCATAAAACTCTATCCTGGTTATTCCACCACAAAAATAATAGAAAAAATCAAAAAACATGGATAAAAGGATTTTGCGAGTTGTCGATGCAAACTTTAACCGCTGCAAGGAGGGTTTGCGGGTAGTGGAGGATATCTTTAGATTTATTCTTTGTGACGATGCCACAAGAAGAAAAGTGCGCACACTACGCCATGCCCTTGATACAATCGCTAAAGAAAAGATGCTCCGGGAGGCCATCGCTACCAGAAACAGCCGTTATGATTTAGGGAAAAATACCGATACCCTTGAAATAAAAAGAAAAGATGTGGGTGATATTCTTTACACCAACCTGCAACGCGCAAAGGAATCTTTACGAGTGCTTGAGGAATTTTTTAAAATAGTTTCAGTGCGCAAGGTAGAACAAATCAAGAAGTTACGCTATGAAATCTATAGCCTGGAAAAAAAGATTATCTCGCGCTGGCCTCCTGTACGTAATCCTCGACAGCGCGGTAGCTAAAAAGAATAATATAGATATAGTTTCGATGGCGGATAAATTATCCGCCTACGGAACAGATATTCTGCAGTTTCGCTTTTCATCCTTAACTGACAAAGAAGTTCTTGCGACTGCCGTAAAGCTTGCCAAAGTTATTCACGAAAGAAAAAAGATATTTATCGTAAATAACAGGGCTGATATTGCATACCTTTCGGGCGCTGACGGGCTTCATGTAGGAAAAGATGATATTGCACCTAGCCAGGCACGTAAAATATTAGGCAAAAAAAGCATTGTCGGAGGAACCGCTCATTCACTGGCAGAACTAAAACATTTCCAAAAACAAGAAGTTGATTATATAAGCATGGGGCCGGCATTTAAAACTAAAACCAAACCTGGACTCAAACCTCTTAAAAAAAGCCAATTCATAAAAATGCTGCGATATGCAAAGAAATCAATATTTGCTATTGGAGGGATAAATCTGTATAATATAGATCCTCTCATCAAACTAGGCATAACCAATGTTTGCATATGCCAAGCCCTTATCTTAAGTAAAGACCTAAAAAGCACTGTAAAGGAATTTAAGCAATGTTTAAAAAAAGTTTCCTAAAAGACCTAGCCAAGAAAGAAAAAGTAAAGGCTACTTTTCTTGAGAAGCAACTCGAAAAGGGAAGGGTAGTTATACCTCTCAATCGCAAAAGAGAAATCCCTAAACCAATCGCAATCGGCGAAGGATTAAAAATAAAAATCAATGCCAATATTGGCGCCTCTACGGAAGAAACCGGCATCAAAGACGAAATAGAAAAACTTAAAACAGCGATCGAGGCTGGAACTGATACGGTAATGGATTTAACTATCGGTGAAAACTTAAAAAAAGTAAGAAAAGAAATACTCAAAAACTGTGAGGTGGCATTGGGTACAGTGCCTATCTATGAAGCTGCAATAGAAGCTGAAAAGAAAAGGGGAAGTTTTGAAAAAATGACCTTTGATGATATATGGGGTGTACTTAAAAGCCAAGCAGAGCAAGGAGTTGACTTTTTTACGATCCATGCCGGAATCCTAAAAAAAGCACTTACCACTTTAAAAAAGAAAAAAAGAGTAGGGGGCATAGTCAGCAGAGGAGGAGCGATTTTAGCGCGTTGGATGGATGTAAACAAAAAAGAAAATCCTCTTTATGGAAATTTCGATAAAATCCTTGAGCTTGCAAAAGAATACCGTATGACTTTAAGTTTAGGTGATGCCCTGCGACCAGGAGCAATCGCTGATTCATCTGATACCCTGCAAATGTCTGAATTATATGTCTTAGGGGAGCTGGTTAAAAAATGTAGGAAGAAAGGTGTACAAGTGATGGTAGAGGGTCCGGGCCATATCCGATTAGATGAAATCGCACTGAACATGTTTTTGGAAAAGAAAATATGCAGCCATGCCCCCTTTTATGTATTAGGGCCACTTCCCACGGACATTGCTGCTGGTTACGACCACATAACCGGTGCGATCGGAGGAACGCTCGCTGCTTTTTACGGAGCTGATTTCTTATGTGTAGTCACTCCCGCTGAACACCTGCGGCACCCATCAGTTCAGGATATCAAAGAAGGGGTGATTGCCTCGCGCATTGCCGCTCATTCAGTTGATGTTTTAAGATTTAAGGATGAATGGCAAAAAGACCTTAACCTATCTTTAGCCCGAGCACACCGGGACTGGGGTAAAATCTTTCCTCTTACTCTCGATGAACAAAAGGCAAAACGCTACAAAGGCCAAAATAAAACTTTATCCGATATCTGCACAATGTGCGGCAGGTACTGCTCTTTAAAAATGCTTGAGAAGTGTAATCTACTTAAATAGCTGCGGGCGTGGTTCAATGGTAGAACACTAGCTTCCCAAGCTAGTAACGGCGGTTCGATTCCGCTCGCCCGCTCCATGTATTAATATTTGCAAAATTTATAAAAACTGCAGAATAAAAAAATCAATAGGGTTGTTTTTTCTTGAAAATTTTTTAGTTTAAGATAACATATATACTGTTCCGCAATAGAATCATTTAATTCTTTAATAGAAATGAAAAAATTGTTTTTATTTCTCGCTATTCTTGTACTTACCTCCTGTGCTTCTCGCACATCTTCGCGGACAGACCCGCACTCTTACTATTCTTCTAGATACACAAGAAGGTCTCGCTATTCCTACAAAAAAGGTACTATTCCTTACATTATAAAAAAAGGTGATACGTTATGGGAAATCGCAAAAGAGCATGGCGTAAGCACTAAAGAAATTATGCGCGTAAATAAAGTATCTTCCCCTGAAAGATTAAAAGTTGGTCAAAAAATATATATTCCAGTTCAGTATAAAATTCCCGCTGGACTTTCTTTTTTCTGGCCCTTACAAGGGAATATTTTGAATTTCTTTGGAGAAAATGTGAACAACGTAACCAATAAGGGGATAAATATCAGAACGAAAAGCAATGCTTCTGTAAAAGCATCGGAAGAAGGAAGAGTAGTCTTTGCTAACTACCTTAAAGGATGGGGAGATACGCTTATGCTCAAGCATGCCCACAATTACTACACCATTTATGCGAATCTATCACAGGTTTCCGTTGCTGAAGGGGCAGAAGTAAAAAGAGGGGAGGCAATCGGAAAAGTCTCCTCAAACAACGCTCTTCATTTCGAAATAAGAAAAAACCATCTTCCGCAGGATCCCTTAAAGCTTCTCAAATAGGTGTACGATGGCAGAAAATGATTTTCTAAAACAAGGGGTGCTTGGCATCGTAGAAAAAAGAATCTCTTCTTTTACGGAAGGGTACCGGCAGAATATTGCTCTTATCGGAAATGACCCGGAAGAGATATCCAGCCTATTAGAAACCCACCTTCAATCACAGCCCTCGCAAGATTTAATATTTATTCACACAACTTGTGCTTATACTGACGCAAAAAGCTTTTTTAAAAGCATTGTCTTTTCCATCCTGCGCGGTTATATGGCAAAAAATGATTCCTTAGATGCGCTGATAAACCACGCAAGTTTCACCTTAAACAATACCACCGCCTTCATAAAGGAGCTGCTTAAAAAAAATACCTTTAGCTTTCTGGATGTCTTAGAGACTATTAATAAGTTCATCAATGAAAGCCAAAAAAAATGCGTATTGATAATCGAAGAGTTCCCAGCTCTAGAAGATGTCTTTGCGCGTTGCTTTAAAGATTTTTCTAAATTTATTATCTTGCAAAGAGATTGTATGGTGATTTTAGCTTCATCAGCTCCGCGCCAGGCACAGAAAATACTCGCGGCGGAATTAAATCTTCTTTTTGGAAATTTTGAAAAAATACACCTAAACGAGCGTTCATTTTTAGATAACTATCTTTATCTTAAAAACAAACTTTTTACGTTGCGACCTTCGCCGTTACTGCTTTCATTTTTCGTAAATATACTGGGCTCAAACCGTCTTTACTATGATGCGGTGGCTGAAAAGATAAAAGAGGTCTATGACCAGAACGACGAAGAAGCCACGATACTTGCGGTCTTAGAAAACTCACTCTATTTGAACCAAACTTACTTATTCCAAAAATTCATGAAAAGAATCGATATCTTGAAAGAAAAACATAAAGATTCACAAAACCTGATAAAGATATTGATTTCGATAAGTAGAGGTTATTTGCGAAAAGACGAACTGAATTCTCTTAACGTATGCAATTGTGCGACATTGAATGCTGCCCTTACAAAACTCATAGACTTAAACTATATTGTGAATTACGGAAATATCTACAAAATTACCGACGCCTTATTCTCATTTTGGCTCTCCCATGTGTTTAAAATACATTTTTATCCGCCGTTTCTCGACAAAAAAAGAAGAAGACAGTGGTGGAGGAAAGCCATTTTTGAAGAAATCGCGTTGTTTAAAGAATATTTCCTGAAAGACAAAATAAAAAGAGTATTAGAATTAGTTTCTTCATTTAAAGACGATGTCCTTAAAATCGGTAAAGACAAATATCGACTCCCTACCATAGAACGCACAAATCTGATATCTTACCCGGAACAACGCCTTTCTTATTTAGTAGGGGAGGGGCGGGAGATTATTTTTGTAGGAATCAAGGAAAAACGCGTTGATGACAATGACGTTTATGAATTCATTGAGAGAGGAAGCAATATTAAAGGGAAAAAAATCAAAAAAATATTCATAACCCTGGATAGATTCAGTCCCTCAGCAAAGTTGGTCGCCAAAAATCATAAACTCATTATCTGGGATGTAAACGAAATAAATCATCTTCTCAACGTGTACAATAAACCCCTTATTTCCTTCGAAAGCGAAAAAAACCACCGAGTGCTGTGAGAATCTTAGTAATTTCTGATACGCACATACCCTTAACAGCAGAGACCCTTCCCCCTTTAATAGAAAAAGAAGCTAAAAAAAGTGACTGCTGTCTTCATGCCGGAGACCTCATAAGCAAAGAGGTGCTCCAAAAGTTATCTTCACTCACCAAAACCTATGCCGTATACGGCAACATGGACGATCCCGAACTAAAAAGAGAACTTCCTCAAAAACTCATAATCCCTTGCGAAGAAGTGACAATAGGCCTTACGCACGGAAGGGGCTCGCCGGCCAACTTGATTCAGATAATCCAAAAAGAATTCGCTAAAGAAAAAAAACAAATCGATATTTTTGTATTTGGCCATACCCACTCACCTATCGACAGGGAAATCAATGGAAAAATATACTTTAACCCCGGCTCGCCCACAGACACATTCTTTACACCTTACCGTTCTTATGGTATCTTAGAAATAGAAGGTAAAAGCATTAAGCGGAGGATTATCCGAATTGAATAAACTCTGGGCTCCATGGCGGATAAAATATATCGTAAACATAAAAACTAAAGGGTGTGCGCTTTGCGCGGCTCAAAAGAAAAGAAACGATAAAAAAACTCGCATCGTTGTGCGCTCCAAACATTCATTTGCAATTTTAAATACTTTTCCTTACAACAATGGCCACCTTATGATCGTTCCTTATCGCCATGTGGCATCTTTAGAGAAACTCTCTGACGCAGAAATTCTGGATATGAATAAAACCCTTATTAAGATAAAGAAAGCACTGAAAAAAGTTCTTAAACCAGAGGGGTTTAATATCGGCATTAACATCGGTAAAGTCGCCGGAGCCGGAATCGCCCAGCATATTCATATCCATGTGGTCCCGCGCTGGGCCGGAGATACCAATTTTATGCCGGTACTGGCAGATACAAAAATAGTCTCCCAAAGCCTTGAAGAATTATATGCAAAACTTAAAAAAGTGCTCTAATCGCTATGCAAAGATATAAAAATGTATTTTCCTCATTCCATACGGTTTACCGGCTCACCACAACCTCAACCAAGATAAAGAATTTCATCACTGGAATGTGCCGACTCTATAAGAATGCCTTTAAGGCAGAAAGAGTAGTGATGGTCTATAAAAACGTCTACACCCATCAGTTCATAAAAATCCGCATGGAAGACCACGAGCAACATATCAAAAAGGGAGGAAAATCCATACTTACCAACAAAGAAAAGGAGATTTTAAGCCAGGAAAGAGAAATGATGTTTGATAACCGGCTCATTTACCCTCTTGTTTTCTCTGATAGCATGGGAGCAATTTATGTAAGGCGCAGCCCAAAGCAAGGTGCCTTTAACGATTTAGAAAAGAAATGGTTTTTAGCTATCTCGGAAGAGTTTACTACCGGTCTTAAAATATTTAATCTTTTAC
Source organism: Candidatus Omnitrophota bacterium (assembly GCA_020352775.1). Taxonomy (GTDB): domain Bacteria; phylum Omnitrophota; class Gorgyraeia; order Duberdicusellales; family 4484-171. The sequence goes on along the minus strand of CP070684.1, from coordinate 350,453 downwards.
AAGATGAAAAAAGACTTATTTTTAATCATGTTAAGTCTTTAACAAATTTCTTAAATCAATACGTCCCCACCTCATCCTTTCATCCTAAAATTGCCTCACGCTTACTACGCATAATGGCAAAAGAGTTTAGTCTCTCTGAAACTGAAGCTAAATCATTAGAATATGCTTCGCTACTTCATGATGCCGGCAAGATAGAGCTACCCCCCACGCTACTAAGTAAACACAAGCCCCTTACGAATGAGGAATTTAAAATAATAATGAAACACCCTCGTCAGGGCGTTAAATACATAAAGGATATGGAGCTCCTAAAGCCTGCTATTCCGATTATTCTTCACCACCATGAACACTGGGATGGTAAAGGATACCCTTCGGGAATGAAAAAAGAACAAATACCCGTGGGGGCAAGAATTCTTTCGGTAATAGATGCTTTTGATGCCATGTACTACGGCCGTCCTTATAAAAAGGGTAGACCCCTGGATGAGATAGAGGAAGAATTTAAAAAACAAAGGGGTAAACAATTTGACCCCAAAGTGGTGGATGTCTTTCTCAAGGTGATAAAACGAAAAAGCGTTAGAAAATTCTTGCACGCTGGCCGTTAACCCGCTATAATTACAGCTCGGCACTTAAGGGGAAAAACCCAAATCCCTTGATTTTTTTAGGAAATCTCATATAATAGTCGTTGTTGATAATCTTTAAAAAAGGTCTTTAAGCTTTAAAGACCTAAAGGGTGGTTTCTAACATATAAGCGACTATGACAAAGGGAAGACAACTCAATCTTTTTGGGTATGATAAAAAAGGAGGGTTGACAAAGCGGCGCCAACTAATAACCTTGCCCCTGGATACACTGGTTTTATTATCGGTAGTTATAGTGCTTTTGCTTGTTATTGCCTTTAGCCTGGGGGTAGAGCGAGGAAGAAAAATAGCCAAAGTCGTGGAGGAGGAAAAGATTTCTGAGCCGGCCATGCTTGCTCTGGCAACTGAGACCAGCCGAGCTCCTAAAAAACAGAAGGGGAAAGATAAAGAAGAATTCATGGAAATTTCTTTAGCCCCAAAAAAAGGAACAAAAGTGGCTCAGCCCATGCGTCGGCTGATTAAAACGAGGCCGGGGGAAGAAAAAAGATATCTCATCCAGGTTGCTTCTTATCTTACAAAAAAGGCAGCAGAACAAGAAGCAGCAAAACTAAAAGAAAAAGGACATCCGGTAAAGATACAACAAAAAGGCAGATATGTTGTATTGTTTGTAGGCGAATTTGATAACAGAAGGGAAGCCGAAGATAATCTGAAAATATTAAAAAAGACTTATCATGATTGTTTCATAAGGAGGTTGTAAAATGGGATTGCATCCGTCGTTAAAGAGAGCTGAAAAATTAGGCAGGACACGCTCGGTGATGAAACGCCTAGAGCGTATCAAATGGCTAATCGCCAAAGGCCTCTGGAAAGAAGGCGACCGTATCCATGGTCTGCCCAAAATAAAAGTGGTCAAAATAAAAGCTGCTAAGAAAGAAAAGAAAGAAGAAGAGAAACCAGAAGAAGCAGCAGCCGCAGCACCAGAAGAAGCAGCTACACCTAAAAAGGAAGAGAAGAAGGCTTGAATTTAGCCTAATGCCTGATGACTTTACTTTTTCTCCTCATTCTTTATGTTTCCATCACGCTCCATGAGTATTCCCATGGCTGGACGGCCTCTAAATTAGGGGATCCTACTCCCAAAGAAAGCGGACGCCTCACCCTCAACCCTCTTGCTCACATTGATCCTTTCGGCACGATCATTATGCCGCTGCTTCTTATTATTTTAAGCCGCGGTACATTTGCTTTCGGGTATGCAAAGCCCGTTCCGATAAATCCTTACCATTTTCGTAATCCCAAAAAAGATATAATGTGGGTGGGACTTTCTGGACCCCTCACGAACCTGTGCATTGCACTCTTTTTAAGCCTTCTGGCTAAGATGCCGTTTCTTTCTTTTATCGCCGCAGCTCTTATATGGGGTGTGGTGATAAACTTAGTGTTAGCAATCTTTAATCTTATCCCCATACCGCCTCTTGATGGTTCACGTATTGTAGCGTCACTGCTACCTTACCGATTAGCCTACCTTTATTTGCGCATGGAAATGGCTGGCTTTTTTATTGTGATTTTATTGATTATGCTGGGGTTTTTTGAATGGTTTCTATTTCCTTTGGTAAAAATAATGTTAACAATTCTTGGAATAGGAGAAGTGATATGAAAACCATACCTGTAAAATTAAAAGAGAATCCGTATTCCATTTTTGTAGGATATAACCTTGTATCTAAAATCCCCCCTCAAATTAAAAAGCTGAAGTTAGGAAATTTAGGGGTAGTCCTGACCACACCCAAAATACTTTCTCTTTATAAAAATCGTATAAATAAGGCCTTTAAATCACGTGAATACAAAATCATCACTGTGCCCGACGGAGAAAAAGCTAAATCAAAAGAATATCTTTTTAAAGTCATAAGCGAAATAATCAAAATAGACACCTGGAATAAAAAGGTATTTCTGGTGTGTGTGGGAGGAGGGACTATCGGTGATTTAGGAGGGTTTGTGGCCTCAATCTATAAACGGGGTATTCCTTGCGTTCAGGTTCCTACCACACTGCTTGCCCAGATAGATGCCAGCATCGGCGGTAAAACTGCTATTGACCTAAAGGAGGCCAAAAACATCCTGGGCACCTTTCATCAACCCAGAGCAGTATTTATTGACCCCTTATTTTTAAAGACTTTGGGCCCAAAGCAATTCAAGGAGGGAATGGCCGAGGCGATTAAATACGGGATTATAAAAAAGAAAGAGTTGTTTGAATTTCTCACTAAACACCGTAAAGGAATTATAAACCAGAAAAAAGACCTCATGCTTTATCTTGTATCTAACTGCGCCCAGATAAAAGCACGCATTGTGGAAGAAGATGAGAAGGAAACGAAAGGTATTCGCACTATTCTAAATTTCGGTCACACCATGGCACATGCCCTTGAAACTGCTCATCAATACAAGAAGCTCTCACATGGAGAAGCTGTGGCTATTGGTATGGTTTTTGCCTCCCAGTTATCAGCAACTTTGGGTAAATGCACGCACAATGAAGCTCAAAAAGTAAAAAACTTAGTAAAGCTTTATTCTTTGCCCACCGCCGCTACTTTTGATTATGCAACTCTTTACGGCGCAATATGTTATGATAAAAAATTCATCTCAGGAAAAGCGCGAATGGTGATTTTGCGAAGGATAGGAAAGGTCGAAGTGGTGGAAGGCGTTCCTATGATAAAAAAGGCAGTATGCAAATTCGGGTCCTCAATTTGACAACCCTAAAAAAATATGGTATAAACTATATGAAAACGTTTACAAATAAAAGAAAATGCGTGGCAAGGATCCGATAAACAAAGAGGAGAAGAGGAAGTATCCCCGGGTGGAAATATCATTCCCCGTAGAATGCACTTTTTTGCCCAAAAGGAACTACTTCTTCACGGTAAGCAAAAACATAAGCCGTGGAGGGGTAAAAATCTTTAGCGACGAGTTTCTACCCAAAGGAAGTAAAGTAAAGCTAAACCTCAACCTCATCAGTAACGTAATCACTAGCACTGCAAAAGTAGCGTGGTGCAACAAAGAAAGAACCTCGCACCGATACTCAGCCGGATTAGAAATCGTAGAGATAAACGAGGAAAACAAAAAAGAACTTGCAAAACTTGTAGGCAAGATCTACAACGCCTGATTCAATGGCAAAAGCTGAAGAGAAAAGAAAAAACTGCCCTAATTGCAACAAGTCGCTAAAACGGGTGAATTGGTATTACCGAAATGGTGGATATTACTGCAATAAATCGTGCTTTAAATCCCACCTCCAAAAGAGCCAATCATCTGAAAAGTAGTTGCATGAGAGAACGTAGAAGATACCCCCGAGTTGATAAGAATCTTCCCATAAAGCTTGCCTCCGGTGAACTTTATGTTGTCACTGAAACTATAAACATCAGCGGTAACGGTGCCTACTGCATGGTAGACAAGCCGCTGGAGCTGATGACAAAATTAGATATTGTATTGCTTATACCTCCTATGGATGCCAGACGCAACAAAGTAAAAAAGGTCCACTGTAAAGGCGTGGTAGTGCGCAGCGAAACCAACAAGACCAATGGCAAATATTCCCATTTTATAGGTATATTTTTTCATGATATCAAAGACCGAGACCGGAAAACCCTGGTATCTTATATAAATACATTTCTAAAATCACCCAGAAAAAGAGATTTCCGAGCGCATTAATGCTTGTGCTGACCCCACCGTTACCGGTTAAATTTATATGCGCCTTTATCTATTCTAACGAAGATATTTATGCTCAAACTAAAAGGATATTGACATCGAGATTTGGCCCCATAGATTTTGAAAGTAAGCTCATTGACTTTACCTTTACGGACTACTACACCGAAGAGATGGGTAAACCGTTGTGGCGAAAGTTTATCTCTTTTGAGAAACTGCGCCAGGCTGAGGGATTCGATAAAATAAAGCGCTTCTGTATACGCTTAGAAAAACGATTCGCAGTCAATAACAGACGCATTATAAATATTGATCCCGGCTATCTTAATGAGGCCAAGCTGGTGTTAACCACAACCAAAGACTTCAGCCACAGGATTTATCTAAGAAAAGGTGTATTTGCCGAGGTTACCTTAAGCTATCATGAAAGGGATTTTGGGCATTTTCCCACGACCTTTCCGGATTATAGAACCCGGCTTTATAAAGACATATTTTTATCCATACGGGATATATACCATAACCAGATTCAGAGGTACAAACACAAATGAATCAAGATTATAAACTCTCTCTTATTGAGCAAAGCACAGACCCCTTACAGAAGATACTGGAGGAATGCACCCTTTGTCCGCGGGAATGCCAGATAAATAGAGCAAAAGGGGAAAGGGGTTACTGCGGAGCCGGTAAAGATTTAATAGTTTATACTGCCTTCCTTCATAAAGGGGAGGAGCCTCCCATAAGCGGGACTAAAGGCAGCGGTACTATATTTTTCTCTACCTGCCCCTTAAAATGCGTATATTGTCAGAATTATCACTTCTCCCATACTCTCCAGGGAAGAGTTTTGACTGACGTAGAGCTTGCAAAAATCATGTTAAAATTACAAGGGGAGGGGGCACACAATATTAACCTTGTAACCCCCACACATTTTCTTCCCCAGATCCTTAAAGGGCTTGCTATTGCGATTAAAGCCGGTCTTAGCATACCTATTATCTATAATACCTCTGGTTATGAGAAAAAAGAAATCATCGCGCGCCTGGACGGCATCATAGATGTATATCTGGCTGATATGCGCTATATCAGCTCAGGACTGGCCCACCGATATTCCGAAGCTAAAAACTACCCCATTACTAACCAGCAAAGCTTAATAGAAATGTACAGGCAGCGACCAGTAAATTCCATTGAAGACGAGATGATAAAGGAAGGATTGATAATAAGACATTTGGTCTTTCCCGGCTATACCGACGAAAGCAAAGCGATCCTTTCCTGGATAAAAAACAATGCCCCTCAAGCACTGGTAAGTGTCATGTTTCAGTACCATCCATACTTTAAGGCCACCCATTACCCTGAAATAAACCGCAGAATAGACCCCGCCGAATACCGGCAAGTCACAGGCTTTTTAGACACCCTTGATCTAAAAGGCTGGGCCCAGGAGCTAGAGGCGGACGAAGGCCTTGCCGGAATACATTTTGAGTCTCACCTTGAAAAGTGGCTCTAAGATATGTTATATTTATATGGGTACGTAAGCGGGTTCTTTCATTAAAGGAAAACCCGGCTTCCCATATTTCATAGGTTTGATGCTTACGTACCCTTTTTTAATGCCTAAATAACCTACCAAAAAGCCCCTTTAGATACCCTAAAATAGGCCCTAGAATGCCCTAGGATAAACGTTAAAAAGAGGAGCCATAAATTTCTACTAATACCATCATCTAATAAAGCTAAAAACAACCATAGGTAATTAACGGGAAGTAAATATAACTATCGGTAAGTATCATATAATGAATTCACAGGAATTTAAAGAAAGGGGGATTTATATTGATAATATTACAGATATGGCCTCTTTCTCATATAATTAAAAGTTTACATAAGATATATTATAGGAAGTAAGGGAAATCTGGATTTTCCTGGGGTCTTTAGTCTTTAATGTGTCCCAATAAACCAATTAACCGGCGTGCTGACTAAATTCATCTTGTATATTATAGGAATCCAGTAGAATTTTGTGGATGTACTGAACTGGCTATTTTTTTGCAGCTATTAGACGGATATTAAATGCGATAAATCTAGGATAACGAACTCCACTTTCCCAACCCCGTAAACAATTGAGTCTTCTCTCGATGGAAACAGGTAATATTTTACATCGTTTTCCTACTGCCAATATCCAACTAAATAATGGCATAAAAAAACCACAAAATCGAATGTCTTTAATTTCAAAGCGATTAGCGAATAACTTCTCAATTTCACCAAGAAACACGTGCTTATGCCCTATTTCTATCGGTGTGGCAGGTTTGTAATTACTGATACGAAGATACATTTTATACAGCGCTGGGAATCTACGCTTAAAGTCTAACGGATCGATACTAGCAAATAAGCTTTTATGGGGGGCTGAAAAAATCAATAAGCCTCCCTTCCTCAAAACTCT
>CP070684.1:340322-343707 GCA_020352775.1 Candidatus Omnitrophota bacterium | reverse complement strand
GCCTACCCCGCCGTAAATAAATAGCGGATTATATGAGCGGGCGGGAGACTCGGCCTCCGCTAGTGAGGCGGCATGGGCAAAACGGTTGCTGGGACCGATAACAAAGGTCTCAAAACTAAAGCGGGGATTGAATTTTTTGCCATCCCCCTCTTGAGCCGGTTCTTTAGATGGGCGGAAAAACCATCGCCTTGGTTTAGGCTTTTCTTTTTGCGGAGGGGGCTCAAGCTCTTGTGCGGCCACAACTAATTCTATGTTTACGTCCTGGCGCTGGGTAGCTTGTTTTACCGCGTCTTTAATTAATCCCAGATAGTGGTCTTTAATCCAGGTCTGAAAAAACTTATTGGGCACCTGAAGGCGCAGGGTGCTGTCGGAAAAACCCTCAGGCCTTATCGGACGGAACCAGATATCCCAGGTCTCATCGCCCAACTTTTCTTTAGCGGCCTGCGAAACGCACGACCAGAGTTGACCTACATCCTGCTCCATAGAATTGCGCCCAGTTTACTTATGCACACCTTATCCACAAGGTATTTCTTAAATGCTGGGCTATTATATCAGAGCCCAAATCCTTTTGCAAGAGATTTTTTATTTTAGGGAGGGAGTTGATTTTGCTATATTGAGAAAAGCTTGGGCGGATTTTATATTTGATTGGGCGCCTTCTTTTGAGAAACTGCCGTGATAGTCGGCATCTTCTCTCAAGACCATAGCATCGTGGAAAGCCTCTAATAAAGATCTGTCCAACAATCCCTTGTCTACAAATAATGCCTGTAGAGCCACGATAAGATAATAATGGCTTTTTTCGCGAAAGCCCTTTGAGTAAATAAAGGCTCGAGCGCTGTGGAACATAGAATAGTAAGCATTGATAGTCGCATATTTATAGCGGCCCTTGCGGAGTCTGTCTTCCGCTTCTTTTAGATCATCTTGCGCGCTTTTTAATTCATGCTTGACCAATTCTTTGCCCCTTTTAAATAGAAGGATCCTTTTCTTTTCAAGAGCTTTTTGGAATTCAATATTCATTTTTGTTCCCATAAAATTAAACCTTCTGATATTTCTTTATTAAAAACAGGATTTGTTTTTTTGAGTTTAGCATATTCATCGGGCGTTTGGACTATATACTGGATTTTTTCCCTTAAGGGGGTTTTAAAGAGAATGTTTTTTACCTTATCCGGCTCTCTTGTGAGAATAAATATATCGAAATCGCTTGCTTCGGTATTTCGGCCTTTAGCCGCACTGCCGTATAGAATTACTTTGATTGCGAATGGCTTTATCTTTTTTAATAAGGGGAAGAATTTAATCATATTTTGAGTGATTTTTAACTGTTTTATGAGGGCATCTTTTGTATCGATATAGTAAAAATGCATACGGCCCTTTCTCTCTCTTTTAATCAAGCCCTCATTATACAGCTCTCTGAGGGCAAAATTTGTCCCAGCTCTACTCACGCCAGATAGATTGGAAACCTCTCTGTCGTAAAATTTCTTATCGGGATGCTCGAGCAGAAAGGCAAGCACCTTTTGTTTGTTTGTAACGTACAGCGCCTGTTCGCCCATTTCCTCCTCAAATCTAATATTTTAGATGCAAATCTAATATACTAGACTCAAGCCTTCTTGTCAAGAGGTATTTTGCGTTATTTTGTAACCTCGATGCCCATATCGCGCAGGTCAATCCCGCCCAATTCGGAGAGCCCGGGTTTACGTTGAGAAGGAGAAGGAGCGGACTCTGGGGTCTTTTCATCAGACCCCTGACGCGATTGGGCATCGATGTCTGAGTCCGCTCCATGTCCTCTCTTTGGTTGTATTTCCCCAGCGCTAATATTGTCGGGGCCTATCTTAGGTCCGGGTGTTTGTTCGTCTCCCCCATCTTCAGAAGAAGGCCAAATGAAACCAAGATCGTAAAATAGATCCTTTCCTTCTTTAGGCATATTCTTTTGTATATACTGGTAATAGTTTCTTCCAAGTTTAGAGCTCGCATCCGGCTCTAATAATTCACCCGAGAAGAATCTAGCAACAAAATGTTCCAAGCTATCATTTCTGTGTTGTAGATTAGTTTTGGCAAATCCTAATGCCATGCCAGAAATATTAGAATAAGCTAAACCAAATTGTGCATCGCGATTTGAAAGATCATACAAAAAATTTGATAATTGCCTAAATATATCTTTGAACGCTCTTGATGATAATAGAATAACATCGTGAAGAATTTCATGACGAGTATTTATATCCTCAGAGTTACTTCTTACAATAATAACTCTATCGAAGCATTCTCCAAACTTATTATCTAAATATTCGAATATCTCCCTATGTATAATTTTTGCGAACCCACCTTCTAATTTTTCGTAATATTCTCTATTCAAATAGATACCTGGTATAGTTAGATGGTAATATTTCTTGAAGATTTTCATAACTTCTTTAAATATTTTGTCATCCTTAATAACCTTTAGTCCGGGTTGCAAAAATTCTTCGTCTTCTCTCACTACCCCTCTCACAATCTCTTTAATGGCTGATTCCTCAAGGAATTGCTCATCTTCTCTAAGCTGGGTTCCCGGCTTAGGGCTTGCCAAAGTATCTAGTTTCATCTCTGCGATCCTGCCGTCCAGCAACTGCTTATATTCACTTGTCAAGACTTCATCATATGCGCCGGTATAACCAAGCGCCTGCGGACTCATCCATGCAGGAACAAGGCCAAGCTCTATGAATTTATCCACGTCGGGGGGGGCGATTGAGATAAAGCAAGGAATAGAAAATATCTTGCCAACCCAGGTGTAATCTCCGTCTAAATTACCATCTACAAATGCTTCCAAGGAATATGGTAATATCTCTCCGAGTTTATCTATTTCCCTTCCTAAATCGACTCTTTCTCCTATTGCCTCCCAGATATGAGAATGATTTGACCTTAAATATTCTTTCAACTCCTTCAAAACTACAACGTTCTTAGCAATTCTATTCTTAAATATGCTATGGCATGCCTCATGGGCCAAAGTAGCAAGATCAAAGTCTACCGAGATTTTTTTTGAGACGGCATTGTAGCGCTTGTGAAAGTAAGCCATAATTTTATTGTAGCCTATATAATAAATACGGCCGCTTAACGTGAAGGCCTTTTTTAGAACTTGGGCTTGTGTCAATATATATTTTGTAACAGGTTCTAAATTTAAATTGGACCTAAATTCTCTCTTTTGTTCATCGGTCTCGAGATATGGAGTAAATAAACTTTGTTCCATATCTTCTAATGAAGTAGTATCAACCGAGTCAACATGATCCACCAGAAATACTTCTAACTTCTGTGAAAGCGTAGAGATTATGTCGCTCTGAATACCATTATCATCTGTGAGTCTTATGAAATAGCCTGGACCAATCATCGCAGTTGCAAAATTAATAGCTATTGTAACTGGCTCATC
>CP070684.1:329016-340222 GCA_020352775.1 Candidatus Omnitrophota bacterium | reverse complement strand
GTCCCCACCTTCCTCCGGTTTAACACCGGCAGTCCCTCTAGAGTGCGTTCTAATATAAAATCAGAAGTAGCAACTAAAGGCGAGGGTTGCGCTCGTTCTCCCACTTAAGGGAACACCTCACGGCACGAGCTGACGACAGCCATGCAGCACCTGTGCTGGTACCTGATTGGATACAGGTCACCCACCCTTTCAGGCGATTACTTCCAGCATGTCAAACCCTGGTAAGGTTTCTCGCGTAGCATCGAATTAAACCACGTGTTCCACCGCTTGTGCGGGTCCCCGTCAATTCCTTTGAGTTTTAGCCTTGCGGCCGTAGTCCCCAGGTGGGGCACTTAATGTGTTAACTGCGGCACCCATTCTTACGAACGAACACCTAGTGCCCATCGTTTACAGCTAGAACTACTAGGGTATCTAATCCTATTTGCTCCTCTAGCTTTCGTCCCTCAGCGTCAGATATGGACCAGAGAGCCGACTTCTCCACGGGCGTTCCTGTCGATATCCACAAATTTCACCTTTACACCGACAGTTCCGCTCTCCTCTTCCATCCTCAAGCCTAACAGTTTGAAAGGCAATTCTTCGGTTAAGCCGAAGGATTTCACCTTTCACTTACTAGGCCGCCTGCGAACCCTTTACACCAAGTCATACCGAGTAACGCTCGCCACCTCCGTATTACCGCGGCTGCTGGCACGGAGTTAGCCGTGGCTTATTCATCGAGTACAGTCAGACTTAAAGATTATTCACCTTTAAGCTTTCCTCCTCGATAAAAGGGGTTTACGATCCGAAAACCTTCATCCCCCACGCGGCGTCGCATCATCAGACTTTCGTCCATTGTGAAAGATTCTCGAATGCAGCCTACCGTAGGATTCCGGGCAGTGTCTCAGTCCCGATGTGGCTGACCACCCTCTCAGGCCAGCTACCCGTCACTGGCTTGGTAGGCCATTACCCTACCAACTACCTGATAAGTCGCGGGCCGCTCTTAAGGCGATAGCTTCCAAGGATAGGCCACCTTTATCCTAAGACCATCGCAGATCCAAGGAACTATGGGGTATTACTCCCGATTTCTCGAGGCTGTCCCCCACCTTGAGGTACGTTACCCACGTGTTACTCACCCGTTTGCCGCTATCCGTTTTAAATCCGCAGCCATCAGCAGAAGCTTCAAACTACTTCAATAAAATAGATCGATCGACTTGCATGCCTAATCCACGCAGCCAGCGTTCACTCTGAGCCAGGATCAAACCCTCCAAAGGTATTATTTTCAGGGTATATATGTTTCAAAGAACGCAAAAATAGAGATAAAAAAAGCATCCTCTTGGATGCTTTTCCCCTCGTTACATTCCAAATTTTCTCTTCATCTAAAATATAACACGGTCGTTTTATGATGTCAAGAGAGCGGGTTCAAATAAACTATATATACACTAAGATTGATTTTTGTCAAGAAATTTTTTTAAAGTCAGTCCCTGGGATCAACATCATATGCCGCCGCAAAATTCTTATCTACAAACTCTACAATTACTTTCTGGATTTGAGGGTCAATATCATAAAAACTTAAACCCATGGCGGGTGATTCCAGAGCAATCATTTCCTTGCCAGCCAGCCATGCTACCTTTGCTTCTAGCTCGATAATGCCGGGCTTAGGCATAAGGTGCAGGCGCACCGAAAGTATCTCTCCCTTAGGAAAGGTTTTTTCTGTAACCACAAATGCTCCCACTCCACTTACATTCAAAAATATGCCTTCATAAAAAGGCTCGATAGAACCCTTCTGTCTATATTCGATTGTGCCCCGTAACATCACCCTCTTAAATCGGCGACGTAATTTTTTCTCCATAATTTCAGAAATTATTTCTTCTTCTTTGAACGCGTGTAAAGCTTGTTCTTCTGTCTCGTAATGTTCAAATACCTTATCTAACCCCACTATAGTAAATATCTTGCGGATATGTGACGGCACGCCGTATACCTTAATTCTTCCCTTACGGTTTAATACGTTCTTACATGCCACCGCAATAACAGAAACCCCCACATAATCAACCAGGTTAACTCCCTCAAAATTACAAAGGATATCTTTGGACTTATGCATTACAGTCCAACCTATCTCTTCTATAAAATTAGAGGCATTGATATCAAGATTTCCCTCTAAATCAAGAATTGAAACGCCTCCTTTTTCTCTTACGCGTATCTTCATCTAATACTCCTACAGAAACAAACTCACCAAAAAAATGACTAAACTATAATAACCGAAATTCTTAAAGCGCGCGCTAACAACAGTGTGTTTGACAATTCTTAAAGCTATTATACCAGAAATAAATGCAATAAAAAATCCACCTGCAATATATGCCGGACTGATTGCAACTGAAAACAACCCCTTGCATTCAGACAAAAACGCTATCACAAGAATCGGAATAGCCATTAAAAACGAAATATAAAAGGCCTCCTCTCTTTTAAACCCGCGCCGAAGTAAGCTTGAGATTGTAATTCCGGAGCGAGAGATGCCGGGAAAAATTGCAAACCCCTGCACCAGGCCCAAAACCAAAGAATCACGCAGACGCATATCATTACTTGTCCTTCTATGCAGCCCATTTTTTATACTCAGAAGAATTATGCCGTTGATTAAAAAACAAAATGCCACCAGAAATTTCCCATTAAAAGAAGCAAATAAAAGATTCCTAATGCCCCAGCCCATCGCAGCTGTTATCACTGTAATCACAGCCAAATGCCCTAAGAGTCGTTTGTCTTTTATGGCAACCTTTACTCTCTTGGAAAGCATAATAAGAATTGCAAGGAGAGTAGCAATATGTAGCAAAACAAAATAAGAAAGCAGATTCTCCTTAAGCTCTAAGAGACGCTTAGCAAGATAAAGGTGGCCGGATGAACTGATGGGCAAGAATTCCGTAAGACCCTGAATTAAACCTAAAAATAAAAACTTCATCCTCTCTTACATAGAATCTTTCTCGTTATTAATGAGGGGGAATAAATGACTGGGATTAAATGGAATGGGTTATCTAATCCTCGATGCGACTTCATCTTTGCAAGAAAAGAAAAAGACAACAGATAAACGTCGTGAGGCCGATAGCTACCACCGCATATTCAAATATCCTGCTATCTTTTCTGGGAATAGCCCCTACTCTTTCTGAAACATCTTCACTTTCGTCCATATAGCTGCTTAACCTCCTGCGGCAGGCCTCACATACACAGAGATGCTCTTCGACTTGACGCATTTCATCTTCAGGAGCGATATGTAATACGTAATTGGGTAATATTTTTTTAAGGTCTACGCAATCCATAACTTTACACACCTCCTGACCATTTATTCTATTGGCTGAAGTCATTATACCATATAAGAAAATATTTTGCCAATACCTTAAGGAAGTAAAAACAAGGCTGGTTTATGAGTAAGGGGATTATCCTCTATTACTACCTTAGCCTTATATACTTGGTGAATAAGCTGAGGGGTTAAAATATCAGAAGGACTACCTTCACTATGAATACGTCCCCCTGATAAAAGCACTAACCTCTGACAATACTGACTTGCCAGATTAAGATCATGTAATACCATAATTACAGTTAAGTTCATTTGGCGATGCAATTCTTTTACTAAATTAAGAACTTGAATCTGATGACCAATATCAAGATGGCTGGTAGGCTCATCCAAAAGCAGTAACTGGGGCTCTTGTGCAAGCGCACGAGCAATACTAGCCAGCTGCAATTCCCCTGCGCTTATCTCTGAAATAGGGTTATCTTTTACCTTATAGGTATCAGTAATACCTAAAGCCTTGTGAGCAGCTTCTATATCGTGGCAAGATTCAAAGAATTGTAGCTTCTTATAATGCGGGATTCTTCCCAAAAGAACATAATCCTCTACACTGATCGCGCTAACAGAAGTATTTTGTGTAACGACTGCGATTTTTCTTGCCAGTTCTTTTTGGGCCAGATGCCATATGTCTGTGTCGTTAAACAAAACCTGTCCTGCTTTGGGCTTAAGTAAACGCGCAATTGCTTTAAGAAGAGTGGTTTTTCCCGAACCATTAGGCCCAATAACTCCGATAATTTCTCCTTCGTTAACATTAAGATTGATATCAGTCAGAGAAAAATTCTTATAGCCACACTGTAAACCTTTTATCTGTAGAATATTATTGCTCATAGCTCTTTATATTTTCTTGCAAGAGCATATAAAAACAAACTACCACCCAGGATTCCAGTAATCACTCCTACTGGCAACTCCAGAGGGGCAATAACAGTCCTAGCGCACATATCACAAAAAATAAGAAACGCCCCCCCTGCCAGGAATGATGAAATTATCAAAATCCTGTGGTCCTGACCGACCAATAAACGCATGAAGTGCGGGACTACAAGGCCTACAAATCCAATTATCCCCGCGATGGCGACAAAGAAACCAGTAAGTAATGATGTAACTAAAAAAATAAGTTTCTTTGTGCGCTCAACATTAATACCTAAATGAGTAGCGTGCTCCTCTCCTAGAGAAAAAGCATTTAAAGAGATACAGAAAAAATGCGAAAGTATTAATCCTAATATTGATACAAAAAACACCAATTTAACTAACCCCCAATTAGTAGCAGCAAGAGAGCCCATGGTCCACATAACAATACCGTGAAGGTCTTCGGTGTGCGAAACAGCCATAATCAGCATAATTAAAGACGAAGTAATATAGCTTATCATTACCCCGGAAAGAAGCACTCCTTTTATCTGTAAGATTCCTTTACGTATGCTTAAATTATACAAAAACCATATAACTAAGCCCGCCCCCAGAAAACCAGCTACTGGCAAAGCTAAAAAACCAAACACCCTATTTGCTCTTAAGACAATGCTTAAACATACCCCTAAACAAGCACCGCCGGAAATACCTAAAGTATAAGGTTCAACTAAAGGGTTACGAAACATCCCCTGCAGCAGTACCCCTACAAGACTAAGTCCTCCGCCGACCGCTAATCCTAAAAGTATGCGGGGAAGACGCATTTGCGTGACTATGGCATGAAGAGTTTCATCATCCTGCTGAGTTATAACAGAAATTAGCTCCCGGGGAGAAAAATTCACAGTCCCCACTGATAAAGATATAGCGCTTGCCACAAAAAATATCCCAATTAGGACCACCGCCCAGACAATCCAGGCAAACATCTTCTTATTCATACTCACCTTTTATCATTTTAATGAATTTCCGTAAAGTATCAGCAAAAGTAAACGGCGTGGGGCTACACACTTGGTCTGATTCAACAATATAAATACTATTATTGTTTGCCGCAGCCAATCCCCTAAAACTCTTCCAGATCTCTTTCTCCTCTTCAGCGACCATTCCCATTGTAGCAATAATAATAACATCCGGGTTTTGGCGCAAAACCGCCTCCCGGGAGTAAATACCTCCCCGACTATACTTAGCAATATTACTTCCCCCGGCAAACTCAATAAAATCATTAATAAACGAATCTTTATTCGAAGTAAATAAAGGACTGGCACCAATCTGAACAAAAACTTTCGGACGCCGGCCCCTTGATGCATTTTTACGCAACAATTCTACTTCTCGTTTAACGGCCAAAATCATTTCTCGGGCTTTCTCTTTTTTACCGACGAGTCCGCCTACAACAATGAACTTCTCACAAAGCTCATCAAAGGTCTTGGGAGAATCCAAAGATACTACCTTGACCCCAAGCCGCTTAAGCTGTGCAATAACGCGTGGCGGGGTCAAACTTGTGGCCAATACTAAATCCGGCTGCAAAACAACTACTTTCTCTAGGTTCATATCCACCATGGTACCGATCTTTTCTTTCCTTTTTGCTGCCGGTGGCCTTGTACAATAAATTGTATTAGCAACCAGCTTTTCATCCACCCCTAAAAGATAAAGGCTCTCAGTCAATAAGGGTCCAAAAGAAACGATTCTATTAGGGGGCTTTGCTTTGCTGTCAGCACAAAAACCAACCCTATTAAAAACCAGCACAAAGCACAATAAAAATATCGTATATCTTTTCATCTATGCTATTTAACCTTTAAAAACCAATAATTACTTCTTTTGTATCTACCCGCAACACCAAAGCGCAGCTGTTTTTTAAATATGGGGCCGTCATAAACAAAAGTGTGGTACTCTCCTCTCTCACCACAAAGATCAACATTTTTTAACTGTTTCAGTTCAGCGGTAAACTGTTTATCTATCCGTCTACCTAACCACTCTTTTCCTAAAATATCAGCGCGAGTTACAACGATAATCGCTTTAAATCCGTTACGCATAAAAGAACTCATAAGATTGTTTCGCGATCTCTGCCATAAAGGAAGAACAGGAGTTATCCCTATCTCTTTACATACCCGTTTTACCCATTCCCTATGCGCTTCTATATCAATATCGCCAAACACCCCAACTTCCACACCCTTTTCTTTCATACAAGAAAGGACTTTCTTAAACCGCTTCTCATACAACTTCCAACTTGTCGGTTCTTGAAGCAAAGGTATCCCTAAAGACCTGGCTTGGGCTGTTAATATTTTCGAATGCAATCCGTGAGAACGGGATAAGCGGCCGGTTGAATTTACCATGTTAACTAAAAACTTTACATCTAACCCCAACACCAAGGCCTTATGCAACGATAAAGCACTTTCCTTACCCCCGCTCCAACAACTAAAAGATCTTATTCCCGCTTCTTTACGCATCTTCCGTCTCTATGATATGGCAATAACAAAACCTGTTTTCCCGTAAAACTCGTTCACCTGCCTTATGCTTAATCGGATTTTTGAATATCGGGCCGTCATAAACAAAAGAATGGAATTCGCCGTTTTCACCACAAGGGTCGAGTGACGAAGGAATATCCCGCAAAAAGTTCTTATCAAACTGACGACCAACGAATTTAGCATCAAGAGCCCTCGTATCCACACAGCTAATTACTGCCTTGAATCCTTGGGCAATAAAATCACAGGCAAGCTCTTGCGTATCCTTTTTCCATAATGGGAAAAAGCCTCTAAGGTCTAGTTGAGCTAACCGCTCTTCTCGATACCTACGTAAATCCTCTAAGAAAATGTCGCCGATACCAACTCCCATGACACCAACGTCTTTGTATTCTTTTAAAGCCTCACCCATGCGTGTTTCATACTCCTGGTTAGAAGATTGCTGGTTAATGGTCACTACCTTAAGCGGGTAGCCTAAACTTTCTGCCTGCTTAATAAGCAAACTATCCCTGACACCATGCATACTGACCCGATTATAACCACCGGTAACCGTTGTCAGCAATGCGACTATTTCATGGTTATTTTCTTTCTGCAACTGCTGAAGTGCCAGCGAACTATCTTTACCGCCGCTCCAAGAAAAAAGGATTCTTTCTTTACCCATTAAAAGTTTATTTTAACCCCGCCGTAAAAAGCCCTTCCCGCTAAAGGGTAATTATCAGCTTCTTCGTATATCCGGTCAAACAAATTCTTAATATCAAAAGATATCTGAATAGAATCTATAATATTATACGCCATATGTAAATCCATCACAAAATAATGTTTAAGCGGGTTAATATTATTTACATCCTCAAAAACTTTAGTTCTATAAGCAGCATTAAACCCTAATTCCCACTCATCAGATGGTTTATAAAGTAATCCCATTTTGTAGTGGTGCCGCGACCGACGCACTAACCATTTTTTAGTGCTTAAGTCTTTTGCCGCAAGATAAGTGTAGCTAAAATAGCTGTTGAGTTTATCATTAAATTCATAATCAGCCTCAATCTCAAATCCTTCTGTCACCGCACTACTCACATTCATTGGCCTCCACACAAAAAATGCATCAGGAACCCATTGGATTAAATCCTCAAAGCGGGTCTTGAATACGGTCAGGTCGACTTTTAATCCTTCTACTGGATACGCCGCAAAACCACCATCAACCGACCAGGCTAATTCCGGTTTTAAATTCGGGTTTCCTCCTGCCCACATTCCCTCTGGCCAATATAATTCATTAAAGGTAGGTGCACGGTAGGAACTACCATAAGAGCTATGAAACTGAATTGTATCGCTAAGCCAAACAATCAGTCCGCCCCTAGGACTCACTCTGTCGCCAAAATGCGAGTAATTATCCCAGCGCACACCCCCTTGTAATGAGGCTCTTTCAGATAGAGCCAGCTCGGAATCAAAATATATTCCTTTAAAATTATAGCTATGATTGCCGGTCTGGGTGCTATTAATTTTATCATCCTGATAAGTGCCCCCCAGAGTTGTACGCAAAGTATCGTTAAAACGATGCACATAATAACCATCGACGCCGTACACTTTCGCAGTATGGCTGGATTTATCAAGTGGATTGAAGGTTTCGATAAATTCCAACCTGTCCCGGTTGTGGAAAAACTTAACTGTTAAATCCTGATGCTCGGAAAACTTACCTTTGTAAGTTAAATCAAAATAACGGTCAAAGGTTTCCCGTTGGTCATCGAGGTCTTGAAAAGTTATTGGCCCTGGTGAGCCTGTCTCGCCGTTGTAATAGCCCGCAGACAACACCAAATCATGGTCTGGATTAAAAGTGTATCCAATTTTTGTGTTGATGATGTTAGCTAAATAATCGGAGTTATCACGGTGCCCATGTGAGGCAAGATATTCGTAAGAGATAAAATAATCAAAATTGTCTATTTTATCACCGTGGCTAAATTTCACATTCTTTGTGGCAAAAGAACCGAATTTTGTCGATAACTGCGTGGGCATATCCTCACTACCCCGCTTGGTAATGACATTGATAGCTCCGCCTACTGCGCTTGAACCATACATGGTAGATGCCGCTCCCCTAAGAATCTCGATGCGCTCGATATTGGCAAGCGAAATTTTGTTTAAATCCGTAAAGCCGTCTCTAGGGGTATTGAGAGGACGACCATCCATAAGCACTAGAACCTGTTCTGCCGTTGAACCTCTAATATGAGGTGATTTTACTGCTCCGGCCAAACCCTGATCCCAAATATCTACCGAAGGAGCTAAATCCAAAACATCTGCTATTTGAATCTGACCACTAGATTTAATATCATCTTCACCAATAACACTAACTTGCTGGGTTGATTGACCGTATTCCTGTTCCATCTTAGTAGGGGTAACTACTATTTGTCCTAAATCAACCCTTTCTTGGGCTGCACAAATACCAGCAGCGAGAAAACAAAACCCAAAAAGCAAAACAAACTTCTTAAGCATCTCCATCCTCCTTCTAAACTTTAATCACGGTGCGGAAACGCCGTAATCATAAACACCTCTAAAATAAAAAATCCCCACACTCAACTATTAACTGAATGTGGGGTTGCACCCTGATTTCTTGGCCCTTAAATAGAAAAAATTAGGTCTTATTCCGCGCAAAACCTAACTCCTCTGTTTTTTCGGCAGGTCTTCTGACTTCCCTTCTCTCTAGCGCCTTCCCACTCTTAAAAGTAGTGGCATATCTGCTAAAGAGTACATAATAAGGGTCACAGCTCCGGGAGAGTTGCCGATTTCCACGACATTCCCTATTAAGCTCTTTGGCACCGAAAAAAAATTCAATAAATTTTAAAGAGCTGAGGGTATTATATATCCAGGAAAAACTTTGTCAAGTTCTTCTACTCTGAGACGCCTGCTTAAAATACTCCCAGAAGATAATGGTCATTGTCACCATGCTAAACCCAAACAGAAAGTCTTCCAAAGGGATTGTGCCGATTCTTATTCCTAAGAAGAATTGCGGGCTATACTGAACAATACCTTTGGCAGTAAGGTAGCCATTAACTAATAGCTTAAAACCAAAAATTACGAAAAGAAAAATATAGTATTCCACTCTAAATAAAAGCCCTACCCTGCTTCTCCTATCTAAAACAAGTGTAACAAAAACTGAAATAATTGCTAAAATCGTGTATTCTTTCATGCAAAGCTTTTAAACCTTGACTTAAAATATTTAATAACTTCCCAGCTGAATATACAGCAAAAAGGTATCACCACAAAAAACAATACCTCCTCTAACGGCAAATTAATGATCTTAAATGTTCCCACGCTTTGGGGGTTAAACCACCAGTGGCCCCGGCTAGTAGCAAATACATCCCAGGCCCCATAGATAACCACGATAAGGAAGATACTAAGAATAAGGGCTTTTGCATTACGGTAGATTTTAAGAGGAGGCCAAAAGCTTAAGATAAACGGAATGAGACCAGATATTACTAAAACATTCATATATTCTGACATACATAATCATTTTAATCCTATTTAGAAGATTTTAAAAGATAATTCTTGGATTTTAATATACTTAGTTGTAAAATAAGGCAAAATGAGCCAGATAAATAAAATTACCCAACAGGGCTTCAGGAAAGCAGAAAAAATCACAAAGCAATACGCAAAAACATTCTATTTTGCCTCCCGCTTTCTGCCTGAGGAAAAACGAAAAGCTGCTTACGCCGTATACGCAATTTGTCGCCTAAGCGATGATGCGGTGGATACTGCTGATGGCTCTTACCTTACGAATAATATAAATCAAATAAAAGAAGACATTGAGGCAGTCTATAGTAATGGGGCTTTAAGAAACAATGTTTTAGTGGCCCTTCAAGAAACTGTAAACAAATACAACATTCCCAAATATTATTTCGATCAGCTCCTTGAAGGAATGGCTATGGATTTAGCAAAGAAGCGCTATGAGAATTTTGATGAGCTACATCTCTATTGTTACCGGGTGGCGGGCGTAGTGGGTCTGATTATGCTTAAAATATTTGGATCAAAAGACCCTAGCGCCCAACAGCATGCAATTGACTTAGGAATTGCAATGCAGCTCACTAATATCTTAAGGGATATAAAAGAAGATTACCAGCGAGGAAGAATCTATTTACCGCAAGATGAAATGGACCATTTCGGTATATCTGAAAAACATATAAGTAAGGCCGCAGTAGATGATAGCTTAATTTCATTTTTAAAGTTTCAGATACAACGTGCACGAAACTATTATGATGGCGCAAATCAGGGTATCAATAAGATTACTTCTTCTGCCAGCCGTTTTGTTACCTGTGCTATGAAAGACATGTATGCTGCGATACTATCCGCTATTGAAAAAAATGGCTTTGATGTATTCAGCCAACGAGCCCACGTAAATAATAAAGGTAAAACATTGATTGCCTTAAAAATATTATTTACGTGTCAATTCTTATGAAAATCACTCTGGCAAAAACATCTGGTTTCTGCTTCGGGGTAAAACGGGCACTGGATAAGCTCCTTGAAGCTGCTCAATCAAATTCAAAGGTTGTAATCCTTGGTGATATTGTAC
>CP070684.1:325938-328916 GCA_020352775.1 Candidatus Omnitrophota bacterium | reverse complement strand
GTGCTTATGAACGTGGTAAACAACAAGCTGGTACCTTAGGTAGTGGGAATCATTTTTTGGAAGTTCAGGTTATAGATGAGATCTTTGATAAAGAAGTTGCTCAGCAGTTAGGATTATCTATCGGCCAGGTTACGGTAATGATTCATTCTGGTTCACGTGGGTTTGGTTATCAGGTGTGTGATGATTATGTGCGGAGCATGGTGAAGTGTCTTTCTAAGTATGGCATAAATGTCCCAGATAGACAGCTTGGGTGTGCGCCAATCGAGAGTCCAGAGGCAAGAAATTATATCGGTGCCATGAAGGCTGCGGCCAATTATGCCTGGGCTAATAGGCAGGTTCTTATGCATCTTGTGCGCGCAAGCTTTGAAAGAGTGTTTTCGAAAGGCTGGCAATCTTTAGGGATGAGTTTGATTTATGATGTCGCTCATAACATTGCCAAGTTTGAAAAGCATATTGTCGATGGCAAAGAAAAAACCTTATGTATCCATCGAAAAGGAGCTACGCGTGCTTTCGGTCCAGGCAATCCAGAATTACCAGAGCGTTATCGCCAGATAGGACAACCAGTCATTATTCCGGGTGATATGGGGACAGCGTCATATTTGTTGATCGGAACAAAGCAGGCAGAGGAAGAATCATTTTCAAGCACCTGTCATGGCGCAGGAAGAGTAAAATCAAGGCATGAAGCGATTCGCACGGTTGATTTTGATAGATTGATAAAGGACTTAAAAAGTAAGGGCATAGAAGTAAGAGCGACCGGCAAAAAAACTGTGGTAGAGGAAGCGCCTTCTGCTTATAAAGACATAGATGATGTGGTTAATGTTGTTCACAATGCCGGTCTTTCTAAAAAGATATGCCGCATGAAACCACTTTGCGTGGTTAAGGGCTAAATCCTTCTTGTGTTTGCAATTTCTGCCAATTCTATTCTGGATTTTTACCAATAATTTCAGTATAATAAAGTAGCTATGTTAGATGCAAAATTTATTAGAAATAATCCGGACCTAGTACGTCAGGCTATCAGGAACCGCAACTATAAGTTTGACATCGATACTTTCCTTAAGCTTGAACAAGAGCGCAGAACGCTTTTGGCTCAAATTGAAGAATTGTATGCTGCGCAGAATAAAATCGATAAAGAAGTAAAGACCCTTCTTGCAGAAAAAAAAGATCCTCAGTCTAAAATTGAAGAAAGCAAAAGAATAAAGCAAAAATTAGCCGATATCGAAAAGCAGTTTAGCGAGTTTGATGCTAAATATAAGACCGATATCGATAGGATTCCTAACATACCTCATCCCTCAGTTCCTATAGGAGATGCCAGTCATAATAAAATCATTAAAGAATCGGCCAAGTTGCCCAAATTTGATTTTAAACCTCAGGAACATATTGTTCTTGCAGAACATCTCAATATAATTGATTTTAAACGAGCCGCTAAAATCACGGGCTCTAATTTTGTTTTGTTTAAGGGGGAAGGTGCGCGCCTAGAGCGAGCGCTCTTTAACTTTATGGTTGATTTGCACGCAGCTGAAGGCGGCTATACAGAAATTTTTCCTCCCAAGCTTGTAAATAGGGCTTCGATGAGGGCCACCGGACAATTGCCCAATTTAGAAGAGGATATGTATGTCACCAAAGAGGAGGATTTATTTTTAATTCCTACCGCAGAAGTACCGCTTACCAATATCTATCGTGATGAAATTTTAAATGAAGATGATTTACCCATTTATTATGTTGCTTACACCCCATGTTTTAGGCTTGAGGCTGGTTCTTATGGCAAAGAGACGAGGGGTCTTATGCGTGTTCATGAATTTGATAAGGTAGAGCTAGTTAAGTTTGTAAAACCATCTGATTCTTATGATGAATTAGATAAGTTATTGGCCGATGCTTGCAAAGTTCTTGATATGCTTGCACTTCCTTATCGGGTAGCGATTCTTTCCACTCAGGATATGAGTTTTGCTGCTTCAAAATGTTATGATATCGAGCTTTATGCTCCGGGCCTAGACAGATGGCTTGAGGTGTCAAGTTGTTCTAATTTTGAAGATTTCCAGGCCCGCCGGGGAAATATCCGTTATAAAGATACGAAAACAGGAAAAACTCAGTATGTGCATACCTTAAACGGTTCGGGAGTGGCTTTAGCAAGATTGGTTGCAGCGATTTTAGAGAATTATCAGCAAAAAGACGGCTCAGTTATCATTCCAAAAGTCTTAAAGAGATATATGGATGGAAGAAAGAAGATTACGAAATAATTATATTTCCCTATCCAGATAATATCTAAGCTATACGATTTCATAGGAGAGGTGGCAGAGTCCGGTTTATCGCGGCGGTCTTGAAAACCGTTGTGGGGTTAAACCCACCGGGGGTTCGAATCCCTCCCTCTCCGCCAGTCTTGATAGCCGATAAGACGTGGAAAGCCTGGATTAATAGTTAGAAGTAATCGGTTTTTGTACAAGATTATTAAAAAATTAGCTAACCTTAAATGAAAATTCTTATTCCATTTTATCTTATAATACCAGGTGGGATTCCTAGAGCTATTATGCTATTGCTTAAGGAATTGATTTTTATAGTTCAAAAAGTTGTTCTTGTTTTACCTAAAGACAAGATTACCCTGTTTAAAGAGAATCTTCCTCAAACAGATAAATTGATACTTATTTCAAGCTCCAATTTTAAATTTAAATGGCTTCCTGCTAAGTTGAACGCGTTCCTAAATTTTTTGATTAATCATTTGCAAGAGAAATACCTGATCACTAAACATAGAATTACTCATTGCCTATATCCCCATGAAGGAACCTTTAGGCCGAAGTTGCATTATTTTTTAAACCATAATATTCCGATTGCAATAGTTATGTATGATCTATATTGGACGGCATTTCAGGGAAAGTTGATTTCACGGAAGACACTTTTTGTAAATAACCATATTATCAAATGTATTAAAAGTGCAGATATCTTATTTGCAAATTCAAAAGCTACGTTAGATGAATTAAATAATATTG
>CP070684.1:322689-325838 GCA_020352775.1 Candidatus Omnitrophota bacterium | reverse complement strand
TAGCGGTTAGCTGTGAAGGGCTTTTCAAGCTAAGGGTAAGATAATAATCCTGGGCGCGATTTTTGACATAATCAAAAATCTGCTCCAGGAGCACCCCGCTAAAGTTAAAGCTCACCCTTACCTTATCGAACTTCTCCACCAGCTTAGCCATCCCATAATAATCTTTGACTCCATGAAGCCTTACCCAGGGCAAGATATAATAGTGGCTCTTGGTGGGATGCTTATAGGAAGGCTGGTGCATGTGCCAGAGCAAAATTACTTTGGTGGGAGAATCGCTCATATCAGGACTGATATACTGAATAGTGGATTTCAGGAAAGAGGTTGTCTTTACGCTCGATGTCTTCCAACACTTCTAAATTATAAAATCCTTTTTCGAGATAGCTGTTAAGCAAATGGAATCGCTCCAAATGAACAACAGTTTTTTTGCTGGCGTATTCGCTAAAGGCGCCGGTTTTCATCATAAAGGCCCAGTCGCTGGACTGCGCCAGAAGGAGCTCACGCGCCATCTGGTTTAAAGTGCGCTCCTTTAAACCATTACTCAAGGCGTGTCTTTTTGCCGCTTCAATCATTTTTTCCTGCGCGCGATGAAGATGTGGATACACCCAATCATTAGAGCCATTAAGCCAAACCTCATAATAACCTTTCCAGCCCCAGCTAGAAGGAGCGGGATTAATTACCTGATTGCGGGGATAGACCTTTAAATAGTTAAAAGGCGTGATAAGCTTAACAGTATTTTGATCATAGCAGATTTTTCTGATAAGAAAATTGATCCACTGCACCCCTTCGAACCACCAGTGACCGAATAATTCCGCATCATAAGGAGCAACAATGATCGGCTTTCTTCCCAGTAAAGAATGAAGATGTTCAGCCTGCTTTTCTCTGTTAAACATAAAATTGCCGGCGTGGCTCGCTGCCTTTTGGGCGGCACGCTCCGGACAATAAGGCTCTTTATGAAGGGTCTCGCCGCTAATGCGATAATATTTTATGCCGGTAAATATCCTTGTTCCGCAGGGTGAAATATAAGGCCTTACGTAATCATAATCTAAATCAAATCCAATATCGCGATAGTATTCTCTGTATTCATAATCACCGGGGTAACCCTCCACTGCAGACCAGACACTCTTTGAAGACTCATGGTCCCTGCCAAAAACTGCTACCCTATTTTTGGTGTAGTAAGAAGAATACACTCCGAATTTAGGCCGCGGCCGTGCAAAAAGCACACCATGGGTTTCTGTTAAAAAGTATTTTATTCCCTCTTCCTTCAGGAATTTATCCAACCCTTCAAAATAGGCACATTCTGGAAGCCAGATGCCTTTAGGGTTAGCAGCGAAAAACTTACGATAAGAATTTATGCCCACCCGTACCTGGGCCTTAACCGCCTCTTGGTTTACACTCAAAAGAGGTAGGAACCCGTGAGTAGCAGCACAGGTAATGATCTCTAAATTCCCTCGATCCTGGTATTTTTTAAACTCACCTAGAATATTCTGACTGTAGGCACCTAAAAATTTATTCCTCATGCGGCTAAAGCGATGGTAATACATGAGGGCCAGTTTATGAAAATCAGGATTGAATCTGTTTCGCTCGATTTCTTTCTCAGAAAGCTGCACCATCCGATCCAAATAGCGCAGATAGCGGCTCTTAAGCAGGTCATCTGCCATCATATTGCACAACGAAGGAGAAAGATTAAGGGTAAGGGAAAAATCTACCCCATCTTGCACCAGGCCTTCGCACATCTCTAAGAATGGGATATAGGTCTCACAGAGCGCTTCAAAAAACCATCGCTCTTCTAAAAACTCCTCATACTCTGGATGGCGCACAAAGGGTAGGTGCGCATGAAGAACTAATGCTAAATATCCTTTTTCCATCATATTAGTTTTTTAGGAATCAGGAGTCAGGGTCTGCTTTTCGGCAGACAAAAACAGATTTTTGTTATTTATTGTATCGCTTTACTGCGGGGATCGCTTTTCTTTTATGCTTTTTGTTCTTTGAAGTAGCTTGGACTTCAAATTTGAAATCCCCCGGTGGCAATGCATAACGCTGGGTAAAGGTACCGTCACTTCTTAAATCCAGCTTTTTACCTTCTATCGTCACCTCAGCATCAGCCTCGGTCCTTCCATGCACAATGACTTCTGTCCAAACTTCCAGGAAAAACTTCTCCTCTTTCTTGCGTTGTGGATAAAGACTCGATATACCCCAGGAAGCAAGGGGAGAAGAAATCTGTCTCTTTATGATTTCCTCAAACTTTCTCTTTCGTTCTAAAGAGCTCTTACCCAAATCATATATTCCCAGCACCTTAAAATAATCTTCATCGGGTAAAGCCCACTCTTCATCTATGACAGAAGAGATACCAAAATAAGGAGTCTTTATGATATTGGAACGGATAACCGCAAAGAACTTTCCTGCTGCATTCACAAACCCGATTTCAACACACCATTCTCTTTCAGGCTGGTTTACATTTACATACCAGTTATTAGCTTCGAAACGAATGTCAAGATCAAAATATGAATTAGCGTTATTTCCCCTAAAATCCCCCACTCCGCTAACATCATAAACCCGCATTATCCACTTTAGGTCCTGGCGTTCATAAACTGGGATAGAAGAAATCACTGCATTTACTTTATATTCAGAAATGTCCCAGTAGGCATGAATCCACCAGGGATCGCGGGGCACAATCATAAGACGCTCATCTTGATAGCGCAGGGGAAGATTGTAGCGTGGCTCAGCAATTGTTACCCCTGGTACGAATTGAGTCTGGGGCATAAATTCCGGAGTGAGTGAAAACTTCTGTTTTTCACCTGCAACTACTTCATTTTCAGTCTCTAATGTCGCTCTGGAAATAGGAACCGGGGTAGGAATAGGGATAGATTTTTTTCTTTTAGTGGGAATTTTAGAAATTTTCTTTTTTAAGGTGGGTTTTCTTTTTTTTGTTTGAGATTTTTTGATTCTTTTAGATAGAGAAGGCTTCTTTGCCATAAAAACACTCCTTTTTATAAAAGATATGGCATCCTAAAATAAGTGACTAGAAATTGTACCACCCACTATCTTTGCTGTCAATCTTTAATAACTTAGCCTGGTCTTAAACTTTAATGACTAAGATGTCGAATTCCTGTGAGGATCATTGAAATCTTAAGTTTATCACAAAGCTTGAT
>CP070684.1:319831-322589 GCA_020352775.1 Candidatus Omnitrophota bacterium | reverse complement strand
TTCGAGTTTTTCGAGAAACGTCATGCCGTCAAGCTTCGGCATGCGGATATCGGAAAAGACAAGGTCGATATCATGCTTCAAAGCAATTTGAAGCCCTTCCTCGCCGTCACCGGCTTCCAGCACTTCGTAATCCTTTTCAAGCCCAAGGCCGTCCCTCCGCTCGAGCCCCGGTCTTTCCTGTGACACTCGAAGGTACTTAGGTACAGAAGCGTTCCAGGAGTGCAAGAAGTTCTTTTGCTTCTTGGAGATGACATTAAATACTTCATTTTTTTAAAAAGCTCCTACGAATCAATTTGGCTCTATATCTACCCACACGTATTCTTAAATTCGCTATTTGTTTATTAATAAATTTAGCAAATTTCATGTGGCGAAAATAAAATATGCTTTGATCTAACTTTATTAGAAATTTATTTTCATATCTATCCTTATCCGGCAATTGAATATTAAAACGTTCTATAAGTTTTTCCTTCGGCTGCCTTACTGCATTATACAAATCACTTTTATTGGCTAAGTTTCTTCCATGAAATACTACTACCCAAGCCGGTTTATCTTTTAAGATAATATTTTTCATTAATCCTTGGGGTTTATATATACCATGCAATCGATAATGTGCAATGTTCCTTAGCCAAACAGTTTCAGCTCTATCCGTCTTCTCAATCAGGCTAAGAAATGTGCTATCTACTCTTCCTCTAAGATATAATTTGCCAATAGGGTGCGATAAATAATAACCCCAATAGAAATTAATAATCTGGAAACTTTGTTCTTTAAAATTATCTTGCACCATTTGTAGATAATCATTGCAAATCCCATCATCGCTGTCGAGTCTTGTTGTTATTAAAAATTGTGGATTGCCTGTTTTGTACTCATTGTTTATCTTTTTCAGAATCTCGATATTAAATTCATCAATATAAACCGGTATAAAATTTGGCCATTTAGCATATTCTTTTATTTTTTTATGAAAAATTTCAGGGGTTAAAAAGCCAAAAAAAACAATCCACTTAAAATTTTTCGCTGACTGCGCTCGAACAGTCGGGTAACAGTATTTGTCAAAGAGGTCGAATCTATATTGTAAATACCTGCTACCATAAATTATATTCCTATCTGCTGGATATTTTTGATCAAAACCTTCGGAAGATATCACGTTAAATCTTGTAATGAGAAAATGATTAAAAGTATCCATAATATAGTTGTGCTTAACTTTATTTATATTTTATTTTTAATATATTTCCCATAAAATTTCTTTAGAAAATGACATCTTCTATAGATTTTTATTAAAGGTGCGCTTGCCAGAGATGCTTCTACGGCTTGTTCATGAGCATTTAGCGCAATAAAACATACGGTTTTAATATTTATTGATTTGCAGTACGTTGTAAAAAACTTCTCCTTCTCCAAGAATAAATGGATGTTTTCTGGTTTTGTGCATGGCATAAACGATTGCAAGTTGGTCTCTTTCGCTCCATTTAAAAATCTGAGATAAAATTAAAGTGTTACCAAACACAAATTCTGCATCATGAATGCGCCCCAAGAACTTATTTTGACAAACGGGAAAATCCTCAGATACACCTGAAGCCTGGAAAAATCTTTTTGTTTAATAATTTCCTCTTTGTCTAAACATCGTTTAAATCCATAATCGCTTTACATTCGGCTTTCCAGCTATCTCTTGAGCTATGCTCAGTAGTTACAAATTTATGTTTTTTTATAACTTCAAATAGCCTGCTTATTTTGTTTAAATACTTCGTAATCATTAAATCTGAATCAATATATATACTCAAATTTATATTTTTAAAAAGAAACGGTATTGCCGTTTTATTAATCTATTCAAATAAAAACTGGTTGTTGGCCAGCTGGGAATTGAATCTATTTGGACTACTTTAAATTCTCTAATTGCTTCTGAACGTATAAATTGTCTAACGCTTTTATCAAAATATTTTTGTCAAAAGGAACAACTATAAACGCTTTAGTTGCACGATATTCATCCGGTTTTTCTGTAAGTGTTTGTGGTTTTTTGAGCTAGCACTCTATACTCGTCTTCAGCAATAAGACCTTAATCAAACTTCTGCTCCTGCCAATATTTATAAAACGTGCCTTTTTTTGCGAGAAGCTCATCTAATGTGCCTTGCTCTATTAATCTGCCATCTTCAATAACTACAATTTTATCTGCATTTTTTATAGTAGAAAGCCGGTGGGCAATTACGATTGCTGTCCTTCCTTTAACAGCTTCGTCAATAGCCTCTTGTATTTGATGCTCTGTAATTGAATCAAGGGAGCTGGTGGCTTCATCTAAAATTAATATCTGGGTCCCTTTAAGTAATGCTCGTGCGATTGATAGCCTTTGTTTTTCCCCTCCCGAAAGCATAACACCGCGCTCTCCTATCTTTGTCTCGAACCGATCTTTCTGCTGGAGAATAAAATCATATAATTGGGCCTGCTTTGTAATTCTTATGAGCTCCTCCTCTGTAATCTCTCTTCTCAGCCCATAAGTCAAATTGTTCCGTATCGTATCATCGAAAAGAAATGAATCCTGACTTACGTAACCAAGATGTGGCATCAATGATTTTAAATCAAGCTCTCTAATATCGGTTCCATCGATAAAAATAGACCTGGGCGGACAATCGTAAAAGCGCAACAGTAGATTAATAATTGTGGTTTTGCCTGACCCAGTCGGACCCACTATTGCAAAAGTTTCTCCTTTTTTAATGCGAAAACTGAGGTTTTTTAAAATTTTTTCATTTGTTACATATTCAAATTTGAGATTTTT
>CP070684.1:316687-319731 GCA_020352775.1 Candidatus Omnitrophota bacterium | reverse complement strand
TTACTTGGTGAGAGATAAATATTTTTTGTGTTACAATTTGTCATCGGCAATTTCCTTTTTAAAATATTTAAACACCTTATATTATAACCTCAATTCGACATAAGGAATTTTATATCTAACTGAAAATATTGAAAAAAGTATCGGTACGAGTTAAATTTGCCTCAAAAAACAATTAATTTTTAAAAAGGAGGTAAAAATGCTCGCACCGATAATAGAAATATTCTGCGATTTAGACGATTTTTGCAAGGACTTTTTCCAAGGACAAGCTGCCAAGGTTTTGCCCAATCCTAATCGCAAGCGTCGCAGGGAATGCCGAATGAGTATTAGTGAAATCATGACAATAATTGTTTTATTCCACTTAAGCCACTACAGGACATTCAAAGATTTTTATCATGAATGTGTGCTTTTTCATTTAAGAAATTATTTCCCGCAATTAGTTAGCTATAACAGATTTGTAGAATTACAAGCTAGTGTAATAGCACCATTAACAGCATATCTGCTATCTAAACGTGGTAAGGAAACAGATTTGTATTATGTAGATTCTTCACCTATTAAGGTTTGTCATAATCGACGTATTTACAAACACAAAGTTTTTAAAGGAATAGCAGAACGAGGTAAACATTCTATGGGATGGTTTTTTGGTTTTAAATTGCATTTAGCTATAAATCACAAAGGTGAATTAATGAACTTTTGCTTTACTATAGGCAATAAAAGTGATTTATCTGTGTTAAGATTTTTACTGAAAAATTTAAAGGGCTTAGCTGCTGGTGACAAAGGTTACATTTCTAAACAAAAAACAGAGGAACTGACGAAACAAGGGTTACAATTTATCACTAAAATTAGAAAAAATATGAAACAAAAAATGATGTCTTCTTTTGCAAAATTCTTTTTATCAAAACGTGGTGTTGTGGAGACCGTTATTGAACAATTGAAATCTATTTGCCAAATAGAGCATACACGTCATCGTAGCCCATTTAATTTCATAACTAATTTATTAGCAGCTTTAGCTGCTTATGTGCTAAAACCAAGAAAACCATCTTTGAAATTTAATAATTTACCAACAAAGTTGGCTTTCCTTACGTCGAATTGAGGTTATATTACCAAATTTAAAGCAAATGAATTCCTTTGCTTTGTGCAATCACTTCAATAAACTTTAATTTTATCAAAAATTATATTGCCTCAAGAGGCGGCGCATTCATTAGTTGGTAAATGCCTCGTCTAATTTGATTAAACAAATTGGCAGTTTTATTTTTCCCGTCTACCTTTATAAACAAACCGCGAGCGTGTTGAATAAAGCGCCCGGCAATACTAATAACATTGAAACGTAATGCTTTTAATCTTTTTGTTTTCATATGTTTTGGCATGATTAACGTTTTCATCAATGAATTTAAGTTAAAAGCTAAAACCATTATTTGCCACCATGCTGCATTAGCGCCGAATTTATTCGAGGGAAATTTACCACCGGCTAAATCACTTTTTTCTATACTATGTGCTTTCTCGCTGTGGCCACATCTCTCACGGTGCCAATTAATAAGCTCATTGCCTGGCAACGTTCTATTAGTAACCATACCAAATAATTTATATTGAGCCTGATTAATATGGATTGTTGGAAACGGCAATTCTTGTTGTATTGGTTCAATGCCATCTAATTCAGGCTGCTTCTTTAGTTTTTCGCGGATTGCAATATGACGGTAATCAGGCTCATTTTTGCAGCATGCCGCCCAATTTGGGACAAAACAAACTTCAGCCCATTCCTGGTTAGTTTTAATCCGCATCCCATCGACCTCTTTGTATATAGGATTCCAGGCAGCATCATCAACTAGAGATACAGCTTTTTTAAATGCCTGACTGATTTTTATAGCAATAGCAAATTCAATGATCCCAAAGCGTTCATCATCTCCTCTGGCAGAGTATCTTAATATATCTTTTTGACAGCCTGCAGAGTCTGAACGAATAAAAACCTTCTTTATCCCTAACGGCAAACGCTGTAAAGATTCCTGCAAAACTCTTAACTGCTCAAAACCTGCAGGAACATTGCCATCTCGAAATTCACTATGAAGCAATAACCCATGTTCTGCCCAGTACGTATTGAAAGGCTGATATGCCTTGTGTTTTTCGTAGCAATATAAAGCTGTTCTTTTATGTGTTGCCGACAACGTGGCATCCTGATCTAGCGTGGCCACATCACTGTCATTGTTTTTCTGGGCACAATTAATCAGGGAACACTGTACATTTATTAATGATTGCAATAATTCATTGTGTGCCGGAATAAATGCTATTCCTTTCTTTCTGCATTTTTCCTCTTCTTCATTATGAAATTGCTCCAGATATCGGCGTATAACAGAAGCTGATGGAAATGCTCTGGTTTTTCCTTTGCGCCAACGTCTTTCATAGGCCCGACGTTGTTGGCGGTTCATTCCGTGAGTATCTATTTCCAGAATGAGATTTGATAAACCTCTATCAGACTCAAAACGCTCAATGTCATCAACACAATCGCCTCCAGCGATATTTAGTAAAATTAATGACATTATGACCTGTAAATCTTTCCATCCTCGAATTTTTGATTGCAGCTCCTTTTCAATTGCAGTAAATAAACCAGAGGCAATTGCCATCTCCGTGTACAAAGGCAAACCAGCGAAAGAAGTAAGACTACAAGAATTTTCTCCATTTATATATTGAAAAGGCAAAAGAGGGGTTTTCATGATTTTTATCTCTAATATTTCACCCAATTGGTGATGGATTATTTCAAAATGATTATTATACAATGCCTTATTTCAGAGCTTAATAGAATATTTATAAATTTTTTGATGAAAGATTATGGCCACCAATTTTTATAATTGACAAATTTTGACGCTAATTGGCCGAAATTTTAGCGGATTCAAATAATATGTCTCAAATTTTTGTAAATTTTGTTAAAAATCGACTGTATTTTCTACTTTTAATAATATATTACCAAATTTAAAGCGAATGAATTTCTTTGCTTTGTGCAATCACTTCAATAAACTTTAATTTTATCAAAAATTATATTGCCTCAAGAGGCGGCG
>CP070684.1:313882-316587 GCA_020352775.1 Candidatus Omnitrophota bacterium | reverse complement strand
GCCTCTTTATTTAACGACTTTTTAACCTTAATAGCATCCTCATAGTTATAATTAATAACTCGATCCAGGGTGTCCTTCTTAACTTTAATCTTGGTAGATTCCCTGAAACCAACTTTACCGAAATTAAGATTAATGGTCTTTTTATCAGAAAATAATTCCGTCTTTTTCATCTCCAGGAAAATACGAAGTTCTTCTCTTATCTTTTTCATGCATTTAAAAATAGAGCTTGTTCTTGAAGATTTTTGGTCAATAATTAGATCGATCGCCTGCTCCGCTTCAATCTTGATTAATTCTATCTGGCGCGTCATTTCTGAGAGCGCATGAATAACCTCATTCACTTCACTAAGATTAGTAATAGGCAGACCCTGCGCACATCCAAGCAAACTATCAATCTCTTCAGGACTCATTATTACTATTTCAGTGGCATCATTCATGCTGTCCCTCCTTCATTTGATTGAATATCATCAGAGCTTATTATCCCATCTTTTTCAGCCCGAATGACTTTGCTAAAATATAGCTTAAAACACTCTTTTATCAGGTCGAGCAATAAAAATCCCTCCTGAATATTATCTGTTTTTCTCTCGTTTCCTATCCTATGAACATATAGATTGAACCGTTGGACTTTATTTGTCAGATCATTATGATATCCCTTCAGAATATAAAGGGCTGTCTTTGTATCGTCTGCACCGGCCTTAGTGGCAGTTTTATCGGGCTTTGATATATCGGGTCTATCAACTATTGCGGTTGTAGAATCGGGCTTTAACGTATCGCTATCTGACTTCTCAACGTTTTTTTCTGATGGTGTTGATTGCGTCTCTTTAACAATTTTCGATGATTTTAAATCTGTTTTCGCTTTTGATCCTATTAACCTGCGATATGTATATGGAGGGATAAAGAGAGGGTCTGGTTTCTTATCTTTTTTGAGAACATATACGGCCGGCTTTGTTCCTATACTGGGTGTTAAACGTTCAATTATTCCCCGGAAGTATAAATTAATCACGAATTTTTTTGCGTAGTCAAGACTAATATCACCGCAAAGGACTAATATATCACTTGTAATAAATTTCCCCTTCTCTTCATTTAAAGTCCTAATGGCCCGCCACATTGTTTCAGCCTTAGGCGAAGTGATTAATCGCTCTTTTGAAAGATTTGAATCATTGTCAATACTATTTTTTATTGATGTAATCTTTGAGAGTACTGTTCTCATTTCTCCCTCCTTTTTAAAGGTTATAAACATTATAATCCGTTAAGCTGCTTTCCTCTTAAGCACTTCCCTAACGGTCTTATCTACCATATTGGCTGTAATAAGGTCAGTTTTATTAGCTGTCGCCATCTTTTCAAGATGAGAAAGGGCTACGATTATATCTCGAAAATTACCGCTCGTATTAACATAAAGCTGCTCCGCTGATGCATCCTTCATGGTAAGAGAACACAATTCCGATCCTAATAGGATTATTTCTTTTATTGTCAGTGGCTTATATATCACCTGTTGACTGATTCGGGACCAGAATTGATGATGCCGCATAAGTTTTTTCTGAATTTCATCCATGCCCACCAGCACGATAGGCATATCCGTCTCATCATGCAGGTCTCGAATAGTGTCAAGCAGTTTTCGATCCCGTACAAGATAATCTGCTTCATCAATAAATACAGTGCATTTTACTGCTTTAATACTGCTCTGCAGATCTGCAAATTTATCCCTTATACGATTCATGCTCAGTATATTAAGTTCTCTGCAAATACAGTCGAGCATCCAGGAAACGGTCCAGGTGGCTTTAGCCCTTAGATAGATTGAATTGCTGTGCATAACATACCATTGAATACTCTTTGTTTTTCCAAGACCAGCATTTCCGCAAATCAAACCGAGCCCCGGTACTCCCTCCTGGCGCTTTTCCAGGGCTACAGCCGCCTCCTGCAATCGACGAACATTATCGGTTTGTATAAATCTTGGTTTCATCTATGCCCTCCTGCTATTGATTGTTAGAATTAAATTATCCTATTGGTTATCTATCATCATTTAACTGCCTCCTTTTTCCCAAAAACTCTATCCATGGCATCAAAGCCGGATTTCATTTGTTTAAAAAGCTCGGTCCTCTCAAATTCCTCCTTTATTTCGTAATCATCATCGTTTAATAAATCAAAATTATCCTCTCGCTCACATTGTCGTATCCACTCATAACGCCTGCAAACACTCTCAAATAGCACCGGCCGTGTTGGCGCTGTATGCTCCTTTTTTTCCGGTAATATATGAATATCTGATACATCTATTTTCTCTGTGTTCTTGACAATCCCTTTAAAATGATCAAACTCTATCTGCTCACTGGGTGTTTGATAAAGCTGTAGAGGCTTTCTTTTTCCAGCCTGCTTGAGGTTCTCCTTCATTCGCCAGTCTTTATCTTTTTCATAGTCATATCCATATTTTCCGGCTATATCAGTATTAAGCTCTTTATTCGCCTTGATCATCGCTTCCAAAGCTCTCTTTTGCCGATGTTGGGCTTTTTTAATATCAGCGGGGGTCATTCCCGCTCTGGCCGCATCAGTGGCCGCGCAAATGAAGATAGGCCCTGATTTTCTATTGACATCGTGTGGTTGTTGCCCGTTTGC
This sequence comes from Candidatus Omnitrophota bacterium, assembly GCA_020352775.1. GTDB lineage: Bacteria > Omnitrophota > Gorgyraeia > Duberdicusellales > 4484-171. The sequence goes on along the minus strand of CP070684.1, from coordinate 313,983 downwards.
CTGACCGCTTTCATGAAGGTTGGAACCGCCTGGACTTTCTTTAGATTCAAAACAATAGATTCTTGAGGCATCGGAAAGATCAATCCTGATTTCTATTTTCT
>CP070684.1:310807-313782 GCA_020352775.1 Candidatus Omnitrophota bacterium | reverse complement strand
CACAGAAAAGAAGAAAAAGCGTTTATCCCTACCTCCGAAGTCAGAAGAAAATTAGGTGGAAAAAATATAAATTAAACTCGAAATCTCAAACCTTGAAAACCCAGGAGGAAACCAAATAATCATTGATGAAATAGTAATAACTACAGCAAATTAAAATTACAATATAACAACATTGTTTCTTTTTTTATTATAAATATTAGCTCTTGCTGTGCTTTTTCATAAACTGGTTAAGCTCTTTAATTGTAGGTGCAGCTCGCGCGCCTCCTATCCCGGTAACAGTTTTGGAAGCTGCAAAAGTAGCAAACTCGGCGCTGTGCCGCACATCGCCGGAATCCAGGTATGAATAAATAAACCCGGCATTGAAGGCGTCGCCGGCACCTGTTGAATCAACTGCTTTTACCCTGGGCGCCTTAATATGCATGGAACGATGACCAAAATCAAAAACAGTGCAGCCCGAAGCGCCCTGTTTAACAATTATAGTGTCCATACCCTTTTTATGGAGCCGTTCAACTGCACGTGTCAATGAGCGCGTACGGGCGATATGTAGAAGCTCTTCTTCGTTCGGCATGAAAAAATCAACATTCTTGAAAACATTGCCGATGTCCCACTTACCTGTGGGGTCCCATGCAACATCCAGGAATGTGGGCAGTTTATTATCCTTCGCCATTTTAACAATCGCCGCGGCATCCTTAGGCTTAATTCCCGGCAGGATGAACATCGAACCTAATATCAATCCATTCATACCTTTTAACTTGATTTTCTTTATGTCCTTTATTGTCAGTTTTGCATTGCTGCCGATATGATGAAAGAACATTCGTTCGCCCTCATTATTAACAATAGCTAGAGTAACACTTGTTGGAGTTTTTGCATCGCTGAATAGCCATTGGGTATTTACTTTTGCAGTATCGAGGACTGATTTTAATCGCGTACCCAATTCATCGCTGCCGATTTTACTGACAAGGTAGGGTTTCAACCCCAACCTTGCGGCACAGGCTGCAGAAATCGCACCGTTACCCCCGATGTTCATCGTGATGGGATTGACAATGTCCATGAGTTCACCCCATCGTGGGATTTTTTCTACTGGCGAAGCAATGAAATCCGCAACTGAATTGCCAATAACACAGATCTTTTTTGTCATCTGTAAATTACCCTCCTGGATTCACCAAATAAAAATCAATTGTATTATTTAAAATATATCTCGAAATGAGGATTTTTCAGGATTAAAATTCAGGTTTTGTAAAGCATTAAAAATATAATTTTTTTCCTAATAATTTATAAAATAATTCTGAAATTATTCGGTTTTTACAATAGTTAACCATATAGAAAGAATATAGGCTCGATTTTAATTCTTGACAATAGATATTTATAGCCAGAATGCATTTAGTGTGAAAGGATAGCATGGTCGTTGGCTATGTTTTTATCGGTGCTGCCCCCTCAACAGAATTCGGGATTTATACTAAATTGTTAGAAATTCCACAGATCAAAGATGTTCACGTCTTATTTGGGGAGTATGATCTGATCGCAAAAATTGAATCTGATAGTTATAACCAGTTGGCGGATTTGGTGGAAAAAGAAATAAGAGATATCGACGGGATTGTTAATACAAAAACCGCCCCTGAATTTAAAATGCAATAGTTATAAAAAGCTTTGGGTAATGAGGCGAATGTAAAAAAAGGTTAGAGGCAAACATAAAAATTGACGAGAAAAATAAAAATGAGGATTCGTGGTAGCTGAATTTTCTAAGTTTTTTAGATAGAATTATTTTAAGGTGAGCTGATTTAATAAAATCAAGAAAATGATTTAGATATGTTCGAATCTGTACCAGTGATCACATGAGCTCAGGAAAGCAGGATATAAAATTACATATCTATCATCTCAGCCAGGATGATCCCAAGAAATGCACGGCAGTAAAACTGAAAAAATTTCAATTGGCTAATGTATTTTATAAAATGAATATGCTGCCGTACGGCTGCATTGTATTAAATCCGTATGCCGAAAAAGCATTATCCATTGAAGATGTGGTGGTAGCGAAAAAGCACGGCGTTCTGGCGGTGGACTGCTCGTGGGAGCGTGCTGAAGAGATTTTGCATATGGTGGAAGTGCGTAAGAAGATGCAGTCCCGTGCCCTCCCCTTTCTTATCGCCTCAAATCCCACAAATTACGGTAAGCCGTTTAGACTGAGCACTCTGGAAGCTTTAGCTTCTGCTCTTGCCATACTGGGTTGGGAATCTCAGGCAGAAGAATTATTGAAGTTATACAAATGGGGTCCGCATTTTCTCAAGCTCAATGAACAACCACTGGAAGCTTATGCAAATTCAAAAAACAGTGCGGAAGTAGTTGAGGCCCAGAAGCTCTTTATTTGATTAGTATCGCTTATAGAAGTACGTTTGACGGTGTGCGGTTGCGAGGGGCGTAACGTATCGCGTTCAGCGTCAGCCGTCTCGCATCTCGCTACTCGCTACTCCGAAATCAATATAAAATCAACATAAACAAAATGCTTAAATAGAGATTGTTATATTGTAGTTGCACTATAGTGATTCAAATGGCAAGATTCCCAGAAGCAGAAGCTCGAATTTTACATATGAAGATCTGCATGAACTGCAATGCCCGAAATTCACAAAGGGCGACCCGGTGCCGCAAATGCGGATATAAAGGTCTACGGCCTAAGGCGCGAGAGAGCCGTGGTGCATAATTTTTTTTTGATAAATCTGATTTGAAATTACTATATTCTTTTATACCACTATTTTAATTTCCAAAAATATTTAATCTCATTACATATACAAGGAAATCAGAATGGCACGAGTAAATAAATCCAAAATAACCATAATTCGGCTTGAACCGGAGGATGTTGATGAAAAACCCAAGAAAAAGAAGGCTTCCGGTCAGCCGGTGCGGGGTACCGGTAAGCCTCGTAAGAAAAAAGGATTAGTTGATAAAAGCATCGATCCAAAACCTGTGTTTGATGAAACCGGTGT
>CP070684.1:308135-310707 GCA_020352775.1 Candidatus Omnitrophota bacterium | reverse complement strand
TATAGTATAACCTAATTTATCTCACCCTTTAAATATCAATTTTTTATCTTTAAAACAGCACTTAGCGTCGTTGTTAAATTTCTTTTATTTGGGCTTAAAATAATGTGAAACACGCCTTCGTTAAGAATTTGACCACCGATTTTTTTATCTATTTTATCCAGCAAAACAATCAAAGGGATTTTGGGACGCATGCGCCGAATTAAACGGATAGTTTTGACAGCCTCATAACAACTCATATTTATATCGAATAAAATTGCTCGATAATCTTGTGCCTGAACGTTGAGTAAAAAATCTTCTATTTTTTGTTCTGTCCTGATACTGATTTCCTGATTAACAGCAACTTCTTTTATTTTAGCAATAATCGATTTGTTGTTACTTCCGATAAGAATACATTGCGGAGCCATAATCTATCCCCATAACTTTTAGGATAAAAAATGGTCAATAATTGTACCAAAGGTTATTTTAAAGGATTATTTTGTAAAGAAAATATAATCAGATAACTCATTAAAAAACAATAAAAATATTAATGGCTGGTCTATGGACAGGAGAAAAAAAGCTGAATTATTGATTATGTGGGACAATGATGTCTCATCAAAATTATTAATTTTGAGTTAATTTTAATGATTTCAATTATTTTAGAGCGATGGAATTTAAGCGTTCAGTGGGACATTCAATTCTCACATTTAATGCGCCATGAGGACGGGTCCAGACCGTGTTTTTTGAGAAGACGATGCAGGTTACGGCGGGTCATCTGAGCTTTTTGCGCGATTTGAGTTACATTCCCTTTAAATTCTTTTAAGTGTCTGATCAAATACGTTCGTTCAATCTCGTCATAACTACGATTTTTCATTTCAGCTAAAGATAAATCGTTCATCTGGTTAGTAGTTAAAAATTTACTCTCCTTTTGAATGGTATTTGTTGGCAAATCAGCTAATGTTATCTCATTACCTCTAGATACAGCTACCGCATGTTCAATCACGTTTTCAAGTTCTCGTACATTGCCAGGCCAGTTGTAGTTTTCAAATTCTATTAAGACAAGGGGATGAAATCCGTTTATATCCCTGGCAGAAGTCTTTAATTGGTTCCGTAAAAAATATTCGGCCAACAATGGGATGTCCTCACGACGGTCCCTCAGCGGGGGGATATGAATATTGACCACATTAATTCGATAATAAAAATCATCACGTAACAATCCTTTCGTTCTTGCCCGTTCCAGATCCCAGTTTGTTGCTGAAATTAGACGGACGTCAACCTGGATTAATTCAGTTCCGCCGACATGTCTGAGCTGTTGGTCTTGTAGCACGCGTAACAATTTTGCTTGTAGCGAAGGCGGTAATTCACAAACTTCATCAAGAAAGAACGTGCCTTCATCGGCAAACTCCAGCAAACCCAGTTTGCGTCTGGTCGCTCCAGTAAAGGCGCCTTTTTCATAGCCAAATAGCTCGGCTTCGAAAAGCGTTTCCGGAAAAGCGCTGCAATTGACCGGAACAAATGCATGAGTATGACGGGAGCTTCTGGAGTGAATACTTCGGGCAATTAATTCTTTTCCAGTGCCACTATCGCCGGTAATGAGAATATTTACATCTGTCGGCGCAACACTTTCCACTAAATCAAAAATTTTATTCATTGCTGAGCTTTGACCAATAATATTATCGAAACTATATTTTTCCAGTAATTGACTGAGTAGATTCAATCGCTCAAGATAAAGCTTTCTTTGCGATAATCCTTTTTTTATTAGTACTTTTAAATGTTCAATCTCGAAAGGTTTTTCAATAAAATCAAAAGCGCCAAATTTCATGGCTGCAACGGCGCGATCTACCGTGCCATAAGCGGTAAATATTATGACTGGCGTCTGAGGCGCTAACTCGTTGCTTTTTTTTAACACATCCATACCATCGACTTCAGGCAAAAAGAGATCGCATAAAATTAGATCAAATTCATCCTGTGCCAGCAGCTCGATTGCCAGCTTACCATTGTCGGCTAATATGGAATGGTATCCCAATGCATCCAAAATTTTACAGCAGGCATTAAGCATGTCCTTTTCATCATCAATTACCAATATTCGAAATTTGTGACTCATAATTTTTTATTAAGCCTCATGATTTAGTGGCAGAAAAATATTAAAAATTGTTCCTTTTCCAATTTTGCTGGCTGCGCTAATTTTTCCACCATGTCGTTGAATGATGGCTTTTGAAATCGACAGCCCCAGGCCAGTGCCTTTGCTGGGTTTTTTCGTAGTAAAGAATGGATTAAAAATTTTGGGTAATAACTCTTCGGCAATTCCCTCTCCATTGTCAGCTATTTTAATTTCCACTCCCGAAATCTTCTCTCTATTTTTTGGATCCATTTCTATTTTAATTTCACCATTACGATGGATGGAATCGATAGCATTATTTAAAAGATTAATAAAAACCTGTTCCATTTGACTTCGATCTACTCGCACCGATGGTAAATCGGAAGCATATTTTTTTACAATTTTTATGTTATTGGCTCTTAATCTATGTGCTAATAAAAATAAACAGTCATCAAATAACCTGTCTAAATCTAATGGCTTCGGGTGAAATGGCATTAT
>CP070684.1:294220-308035 GCA_020352775.1 Candidatus Omnitrophota bacterium | reverse complement strand
TTACTTATTAAATTTAACCATTGAATTTATTGTGTAGTTTTCTGAGGAGAGGCTAGACTTTTTAGATCGCGTTTTGCCTTTTGCAGTTTTTCAAAAAAAGGCCCTTTGTAGAATTGCTGGGTCCATTTTTTTATGATTTTGGCGCCACCAATTCGATAAGCGTAGGTTCGCCATTTTCGATACCATTTTCTCCAGCCGATTTTTAATCGATGAAAGTAAAGAATCAGATGAGGAATAGAAAACATAGTAAACAGAAAATTAATCAGATGCCGGCTTTGGTAGAATCGTGACATGATTTTCCATACACCCATTTGCACTTCTTCCGGAACCAGCGATTCATCGAACTCAATTAAAGGAAAATTACCATCGTAATATTCCCAGCCTAAATCATTTACAGGATAAACCCTGTTTTGATTCAAGAGCCGCGCTCTCATTTCTGTACCCGGCAAAGGTACTGGCAAGAGCACCTGGATAGTATCAAGCCGTGCCTTATTTATGAATCTTCTGAAATGCTTTATTCGTTCTTGGATAGGCATGTTGAATTTAATGCCTTCTCTCATAGGATAACCAAAAATAAACATACCATGTATAAAAAAACCAAGGTTATGAAATACTTTAGCCATAGCTAGCATGTCTTCAGCTCTTAGTCCTTTTCTCATAGCTTTTAGTTCTTCATCTATAGGTGATTCAATCCCAATGCAGATATTGCCTATATTTGCTTCTCTCATTGCCTGGAGCAATTCCGTATCCTTTGCTTTATCCAACCGGATTTGAACCGTGAGTTTGAGGCTGCGACCAATAAATTCTTGATATTCCTTCAGGAGTTTACATAAACGTAGTGTCTCATTACGATCCTGGCCAAAAAGATCATCAACAATAAAAAATTCCCTGGCAGAAAGTGTTTCTACTGCTTTACGGATTTGGCCAACTAAGTGTTCCGGTGAAGCGTATCGTGCCCGGCCCTTAACTGCACAAAACTCACAATTCATCCCGCATCCACGTACTCTTCCTACAGGAAATAACGCCACCTTTGCATATCTAAGCAGCGATAAATCAGGTATAGGTATTTTATCAAGGTCTTGGATGGTGGGTCGTGGGGCGGTATAGAAGATTTTATTGTCCTTTTTGTATGCAAGGCCTGCGATTGAATCTAGTTTTTTACCTTCAGCAAAAGCAGAGAGGAGTTCTTTAATGGTTTCTTCACCTTCCCCCAAAACAACAAGATCTAGCCCTGAAGACAAGCCTTCGGGCAAAGTTTCCGGTACAAAATGCTGCCCTCCGGCAATTGTTATCGCACCCTGGTTTTTGTAAAATTTTGCGAGTTCATAAACTCGGGGAATAGTACTTGTTAAACCCCCGTAGAATCCTACTACATCTGCTGGTCTTTGCTTTTGAAGGAAGTTATGGTTTGCGCCACGCTCGGGGTCTTTGGGGCCGAAGCGACGGAGATTATTTTCATCGATAATTTCTACATCCCATTTTTCTACTTCCTGTGCTGAGCTACCAACATATAAAGGTCCTAGAGCAGTTGTTTTGTCTGCAAGAACCGAGTAGACGTTAAATGCTGGGTAGGCCGGGATGATTATCCGCAGCAGATATCTTTTTTTGGGTTCTAGCTCATATTTCATAGAAGGAATTATATCATTTATAGTGTAAATTGGAAGGGATTTATTAATGATTTAAAGACTTATTTATGTGTCATAATTTAACTTTTTTAGGGATTATTTGCATCTCAGGTTTTAGCCGTTATGCAACTTACATTATTCTCTTGCAAAAAACATTAAAAGAGGTAGAATTTTCTAATTGAGGAAGATAGCTAAATTTATAACCTGCGGAGGTTAAGCGAATGATTTATGTATTAGGATTGCTTATCGGAGCGTGCGTTGCCATAGTTGTATTTTTGTGGCGTCTTCCTTCACCAGAAAAACCCCGACCAATACAGCAAATTGCATCTAAAAAAGAATTAGATACGCGGTTTAAGCGTTTGGAAGAAAAGATAGCGTTTTTAGAGAATGAATTTAAGCATATTTATCAGTCTTTGTTTGATAAAATACGCTTAGAAAAAGAAGGTAAAATTGATTCAGCTGGATTATTGTTGCAGCAGGAAGAAATAAAAGCTCTTGAAAAAGAGTTAGGAAAGCTCAATCGCAGCAATTCTAGGTTTAAAAGGGAAAAGGCAAAACAGAAAAAGACAATTGCTGAATTACGTCAGAAAGAAAAACAATTAAATATCCAGATTTTAGAATTACAGAAAAATTTACAGGAGATAAATAAAGATTTCGCTGCTACAAAAAATAAATTATTTAAGCAAGAAGTAGTATCTGACGACAGCGAAATGGAAATATTACGGCTAAAAAAAGAAAATGAAAATCTGCGAAATGAATTAAAGTATGAGAAGAGTTATTAGTGTTTTTAGGAAAGGAGCTAAAGTGAAAAAATGGTTGATTTTATTGATATTATTGAGCATTTTTCCTTTTAGCTGCCAGCAGAAACAATTTCAGGTAACCACTATCAAAGAGCAGGTAAAAAATTTTAGTGAAGGGAAGATAATAGATGTTACTGCAGTGTTTGATAAATACAGTAAGAAAGAGATTCCGGAGTTTACCGAAGGAAATTGGGCTATCGCAGTGCATAGCTATAAAACAGGTTATACGTATTATTATGATAATAATAACCGATTTTTAGGAAGGAAAAAGAGAGAGATTTAGGCTTGTAAAATCAAAAGAGTGCGTTAAAATATTACGAAGTAGTTAAAGGCAAAAATTAATTGATTTTGTAGCAAATTTAAGGGGAGGATCAAGATGAGAGAAAGAAGAAAATATGTTCGTTTCCCGCTGATTACTAATGTGACATATAAGAAAACTGAGGAACCCGCGTCCGAGTGCGGTTGTGTAAGCAGAAATATCAGCGGAGAGGGTATCAACCTTTATATAGATAAGAGATTAAAACCGGGTGAAAAGATGGAATTATCGTTCATTCTTCCTCTTGATCCAATCCCAATTCTTGTTGAGGGGGCAGTTGTTTGGACAAGAGAAAGAGGGGAAAAAGGAATTGAAACTGGAATACAGTTCACCCAGATAAACGAGCAGGACCGAGAAAGGATTATACGCTATATCCAGAGATGTCTAACCTGGGATTGATTTAAAAGGTAATCCTACCCACCATTTAAGCTTATTTAACCTACAATTCTACGTAATTAAGATGCGTCTATTCGCTTCAAGGCGACTCTGTTTTGCTTATAAATAATGAAAACGTTTACAAATACTATAAATTAAAGTCGTTATGTAAATTAATGTCCTGATTTTATTCTGGGCAGCATGGCTGAGAGCTTAGTGGAGGGGGCGAATAAGGGTTATTTTGGGGGTAGTAAATTTGGGTAAATTTTATGTTTTAAGGGCTAAATTTATTTTGTTAATTCCTTGCTTGATCCAAAAGGTAATAATAATTTCACTTCAATAGTGTTCTATGATCAATATGGAAGGATTTCAAAATCATTTGAAGATAAAAATAGAGATGGAACATTTGATGTATTTGAAATATTTGAATTAGGTAAGTTAAAAACAAGAAAAGAAATTAATCTCTCCGCAGCCACCTCCATTAAAATTTTAAAAAATTATCAGTAACTTATTTTATTTCTGGGCAGAGAAAGATTGTCTTGAAAGGTTAATGAGGATTTTACTTTCCGGAAAGGATATTAACGTCCTGCAGATGCCTTATAGGTTGCGTAATTAAGCGAGAAGGAATTAGCCATAGTGAATACTACGCCGTATAAGAATGTTAATCCCGTGGTAATCCAGATCACATCGACCAGCATCTCCAGAGGATATCTCATTCTTAAGGAGGCAAAGATTACTATAACCCCTCCTGCCACAGCAACAGGAAAAAATTCCGCAGGTCTCTTTTTTGTGAATACATCATAAAGGTATGACCAAATCATTTTTTCTCCAGTTGGAATAAGATATCATAAATTATTTATGCTGTCAATTTAAAGAACGAATATATTCTGGACATCAAACTTTAAAAGCGGTATAATTGATGAACTTTAAGAGGTAATTTAGTAAGTATGATACCTTCCGGCACTGATGAGTAATTCCAAGAGATTTACAATTCGAGTTATTATTTTTATTTTTTTCCTTTCTGTTTTTCCCCTCAAAGATGCATTTCCTTTATTTCGTATCGTTAAAGGCATAGAGAGCGTCTGGATTAAAAGGATTGCAGTCTCGCCCTTTGACAAGAATATAATTTATATTGCTTCAGATAATACTCTTTTTAAGAGCAAAGATGGAGGCAGGACCTTTGTTAAGACCAAAGCATTTGTTGCTGAAAACATCCAGCACCTCTTTTTTGATCCTCATATTGCTAATGTTTTGTACCTCGCTACTTCCCGCAATCTATTTCGTATAACAAAAAGGATAGATAGATTATTTAGCGTAGTAGGAGATGAAGCTATTCTTAGTGCCGTCGCCCACAGAGGTAAAATCTATGTAGGTACAATTGGAGGAGCATATGTTGCAGATGAAGAACTGTGGAATTGGACGAAACTAAAGAGGCTGACAGGGATTCCGGTATATTTTATAGACGCGGTAGGCAAAAAGGTTTTTTTCGCTACGGCTAGAGGCGTTTACGTGTCAAAAGATGACGAAAGAATAGAGAGAACGCTTGGGTTACGGCAGGCAGAAGAAGGAGGGGTTCTCGCCACAGTTATAAAAGTAGATATGTTTGATAAGAATAAAGTGTGGTTAGGCACAAATGAAGGCATATATCGCTCTGTGGATGGGGGAAGCAGCTGGACTAAATTATACATTGCGGGTATAAATAGTTTACCTATTTTTACTTTCGCACAGACACCCTATGAGGAAGACATACTTTATATTGGAACTTCAAAAGGATTTTTCAGGGCAGACATTGAATTCAATACTGCCACCCAGATTTTTGAAGGTATATCTTCAGCAGAAATATTCTGGATTGCATTTGTTCCTGAAGAAAAAGTTCTAGTTGCCACCTCCAAAGGTCTTTTTGAAAGTGAAGATTTCGTTCCTTATTGCCGGGAAGAAGAGGAAATTGAATATGCTCTTAAAGATGAACCCACCATAACAGAAGTCCAGCAGATAGCGATGAGGTATAATGAGGTTCATCCGGATAAGATCAGAAAATGGCGCAATGGTTTAAGGCTTAGAGCATTGCTGCCCGAGGTAAGTCTGGATTACGATAAAACCATTACCACTGCTTTAGGTGCTACTTATGATTATGCTAAAGTCGGTCCGCGAGACTGGGGAGTATCTCTTAAGTGGGATGCGGCAGATTTAATCTGGGATACGCATCAAGACGACGTGGATACAAGAAGCAGATTAAATACGCAGCTGCGACTCGATATTCTTAATGAAATCAATAGGGTATATTTTGAGCGCGCGCGCCTTAAATTAGAACTCATTTCTTCTGCTGATTCTTTGTCTGAGACTGAAGCGTGCCAGAAGAGACTGAGGTTGCAAGAATTGACTGCGATTTTAGACGGTTATACCGGCGGATATTTTTCCCGTAAGGCAAAGGAGAACAGTGGCAAAAGATAAACCGTTAGTTTTAATTATGTGCGGAGGCCAATCCTTGCGGCTCTGGCCTCTTTCAGAATATAAGAGCAAAAATTTCCTTGATATTTTTGGTTTTTCGCCCTTAGAAGTTACTATCAAAAGATTTTTAAAGGTTACCTCCAAAGATAATATTTACCTTATAGCCAATAGTAGCGAGAAAAAAATCCTCCAAAAACTGAAATTAATCAAAAAAAATAATATTTTCTATGAGCCAAAAAGCAAAAATACCGCTGCTGCGATACTCCTTTCACTTTTCTATTTAAAAAAGAAGTTGAAACAGGATAAGACAATAATCGTCTCGCCCATAGATCATCTTATACAGAACCAAGATCGTTTTTATGCCGCCTTAAAAACCGCTCTTAGTGTGGCAGAAAGGGATTCTATTTGTACGTTAGGAATTAAGCCTACTAAGCCCACCCCTCATTTTGGTTATATCATGGCAGGAAAAAGAGTGGCTAAGGGCGCCTTTTCTGTGAAAAGATTTGTGGAAAAACCCAGGCCGGCAGTGGCAAAAAAACTTATCAGTACAGGTAAAGCATCTTATAACAGCGGGATGTTTATATCTACCCTGGAAACACTTGATGTAGAATTTAAAAAGCATTACCCTTTTTACAATAATTTTAATAGTTCATTTAGGAAGGGGAGTTTGCGGGCACTATACAATAAAATCAAAGACACACCTTTTGATAAAGCAATTATGGAAAAGACCAGAAAATCAACCGTGGTAAAGGGCAATTTTTTCTGGTGTGATTTTGGTAATTGGAATGCTATTTATGAAGTGCTGAAAAAAGATAAAGACGGCAATGTAAAGCAAGGCAAGGTTTGTGTTTATAAGGGAAAAGATAACTTCATACATTTGAATGATAGAAAGAAAAAAGTTCTAGCGCTCGGCGTGGATAATATTGTGTTGGTGGATACCCCAGAATTCGCATTGCTTGCCAACAGGGTTTTACTGGATGAGTTAAAACCCGCTCTTAAAGCATTCAAAAAGACCTTCTAATCCCCTTAAAGCTTTCCTCTCTATAAAGCAAGTATAAAAAAATCCCCTCCCCACAGTTGTGAAGAGGGGCCGTGGCTTTGGATCCTCAAAAGAGGATTCCCATATATTTAATACCATTTTTTGTAAGTCAATTTCAAGGTTTTGAGCAACCAATCTGGAAGCGTTTACAACCTCTTTTTATTTATATTTATAGCCTAACGAGTTCTGTTTTTAAAAAATCTAACAAAATCAAGGTATTCTAGTTTGAAACAGGTATTAATTTATGGTTTTAGGGGTGAGTAAGGGTTTTGAGTAGGGCTATAAACTGAAAAAATTTTCATTTTTTAGCCTTCTATTATATATATAAAATGCTCTGTTTTTAATTTATTTAGTGAATGATTTCAAAACTGATTAGAAAACGGTTTCACCGCATCAGTAAGGAATTGTTTTGTCTTGATACTGCCCTTAAACCGTGATAATATAACCCACTATAAGCTTTAAGTTTTTAATCGTATAGCGCCCGTAGCTCAATTGGATAGAGTGTCTGGCTACGGACCAGAAGGTTGCAGGTTCAACTCCTGCCGGGCGCAGTGTTTTATTTTATAGTGTATTTATAATTTCATGCGTAGAGCGGGCCAAATTGATCTTCCATTGCATACTGGTAAAGCTCCCCGCTGGCTCTTTGAAAGGATGGTTTCTTTAGCAAGATGTATCTCAGAGGTTATTATCATCGAGTTTGGCCGGGACTATTTTTTACAGCTGCTTTCTCAACCATTATGGTTTCAGTCTTTTGGCTGTGTGTTGGGATTTGACTGGCATTCTTCAGGGGTCACCACCACTGTTTGCGGAGCCCTTAAAGAGGCATTTAAAGAATTAGATGATTATGGGGTATTTTTCTGCGGTGGCAAAGGTGCAGCATCTCGTAAGACCCCTCAAGAAATAGAAAAAAATACACAAACTCTCTTAAAAAGCCCCAAAGATCTGGTCTCAGCCTCAAAAATCGTCGCTAAAGTAGATAACAATGCTTTGCAGGACGGGTTCACTCTTTATCATCATACATTCGTATTTAGCACAGATTTTAAGTGGATAGTGATCCAGCAAGGAATGAGTGAGGATAGCCAGGGCTGGGCGCGAAGATATCATTGGCACTGCGACGATGTAGCTTCTTTTGTAAATGAGCCGCATAAAGGAATTGTTTCTGATAAGCATTTTCTTACCCTGAATTTAGTAGCTCAGGAAAGCGCTGGTTTAAGGGGTATAGTTACAGAGCTTGCTTCTCGAAAGAAAGATGAGAATCTAAAGGATATTGGTTCATTAAAAGAGGAATCTCATAAGTTACCGGCACGCCACAGAGTTCTTGTTAGGGATGTGAATCCCAAATACCTTGATAAAATATTTTTGCAAACATATGAAGCTAAGCCCCAAGATTTCGAAAAGCTTCTTTCTATGGAGGGGGTAGGGGCAAAGACTTTGCGGGCTCTGGCATTAATAAGCGATTTAATTTATTCAAAGCCAGTAAGTTTTCGTGACCCGGCGCGGTTTAGTTTCGCGCATGGCGGTAAAGATGGTTTTCCTTATAAAATAAATTTGGCTCACTATGATAATACAATCGAGACTTTGACTAAAGCGGTGCAGAAAGCAAAGATCGAGCGCACCGAACGCCTAAAGGCTTTGCGTCGATTGCATAGATTTTATAATTTGAAGGATAAAAATTAAGAAATCAAAACAGGGAGGTGTGCAATGGCAATGAAGGTGGCATTAATTTATTACTCACGCTCAGGAACAACTGAGGAAATGGCACATGTTATCGCCAGAGAGTTAAAGGGAAAGGGCGTTGAGGTAGGCATGCACGCAGTAGAGAAATTTAATTCCAAAAGCCTTACTGATTATGATGGTATTATTATCGGTTCTCCCACTTATTATGGAACTTGTGCGGCTGAAATAAAAAAATTACTTGATGAAAGTGTGGTATTGCACGGTAAGCTGGATGGAAAAGTAGGGGCAGCCTTTGCTTCTTCTGCAAATATCGGGGGAGGCAATGAGACCACGGTTCTCTCAGTCCTTGAAGCGATGCTGATTCACGGGATGATTGTTCAGGGGGATCCCCAGGGGGATCATTATGGCCCTGTAGCTGTAAGCACGCTTGATGCGCGAAGTGAAGGTAATTGTAAAAGATTAGCAGAACGCTTTGTGAAATTATTGAAGAAAGTGAGGTGATAGCAATGGCAATGGTAGTGTTAGTTACGATACCGGCAAAAGAAGCAAAAAAAATGGCAAACATTCTTTTAGAAAAAAGAGTATGTGCCTGCGTAAATGTGATTAAAGATATTGATTCTTATTTCTGGTGGGAAGGAAAAATCGCCCAAGAGAAAGAATCGCTACTTGTTATCAAAACAAAAGACTCTTTATACGGAAACATAAAAAAAGTAGTTAAAGAAAATCATCCTTATGATATTCCGGAAATAGTCGGGATTAAAATCGACCAGATTAATAAAGTGTATCTTTCCTGGCTGAATGTAGAGGCAGATGCTGGATGAGATTCTGATTCAGCTAGAAAAGGTATTTACCACTTCTCCCGCCCTGGGCTTGGGAGTGAGTTTTCTTGCCGGGTTATTGGTGAGTTTCTCTCCCTGTATTTACCCCTTAATCCCTATTACTTTGGGTGTAGTGGGGGCAGCTTCAGCTTCTTCCCGCCTTAGAGTTCGTTTTGCAAGCCTTACATTTGTATTAGGGATATGTGTAAGCTATACCATCTTAGGTGTTGTTGCTTCGATGATGGGATTATTCTTGGGGGATTTTTTCATAAACCCCGTTGCCCAGCTGGTACTGGCTTTTCTTTTTATCTTTCTGGGGCTTTCTTATCTTGAAGTGTTAAAGTTTCACTTTTCTTTTTCTTCTCCGGATTACAGCATCAAAAGAGAAGAGTTATCTATATTTTTAGTGGGGATGGTGAGTGCCTTTGCAATGCTTCCCTGCAATTTCCCTGTTTTGGGAGCGATATTAAGTTTAATTTCATTAAAAAAGAATGTTTTTTACGGGGCAGTGGCACTTTTTTTATTTTCCCTGGGGTATTGCGCCCTTTTACTCGTATTTGGAATGTCTACCACCCTTATCCGTAAGATACCAAAACAGGGACGCTGGATGATAGTGATAAAACGGGCATTAGGGCTGATTTTGATAGTAATCGGAGTGTATTTTGGTCTTAAGTTTTTTGCTTTTATAAGATGAAGAAACTTTCTATTATTCTTTTTAGCTTTTGTGTTGTATTTATATTTTCTTTTAAGGCAATCTCAAGCGCTATCCTGCCGAGGCAAAAGGTAAGCGATGAGAAGATATTTTATCGATTGGACGGAACTTCCCTTGCCTTTAAAGAATTATTTAAGTCTTCAAAGACAATTTTATTTTTATGGGCGAGATCATGTCCACATTGCAGAAGCGAGCTTAGACGCATTAATAGGAAATATCCCTTCGATAAAAAAATACAAGTCTATTACATTAACGTAAAAGAGAGCAAGGAAAGGGTTGAGAGAGAAGTAGAATCGATGAGATTAGATAAGCGCATCAGTGATAATATTTTGCTGGATAGAACAGGATATGTGCTGGGTAAGTACCGCATTATAGGGGTGCCTACCTATTTATTTTTTAA
This sequence comes from Candidatus Omnitrophota bacterium, assembly GCA_020352775.1. Classification (GTDB taxonomy): domain Bacteria; phylum Omnitrophota; class Gorgyraeia; order Duberdicusellales; family 4484-171. Next base: position 297,825 of record CP070684.1, on the reverse strand, counting down.
AGATGGTGAGCTTATACAGCGGTCACACTTTTTAGGCGAGAATCTCATAAGGGAGATATTTAAAGATGAGTAACAGTTTGCTTATAGATTTATATGAGCTGACTATGGCTCAGAGTTATTTCAGGCACAAACGCGATACCGCCGCTACCTTTGATCTTTTTATTCGTTCCTCTAACCGCCCTTTTTATGTTGCTTGCGGAGTTGATGAGGCGCTCAGCTTTCTTGAGGATTTAAGATTCACAAAAGAAGGCATTGATTATTTAAGGAGTTTAAAAATCTTTGAGGAAGACTTTTTAGAGTATCTAAGAGAGTTTAAGTTTAAAGGAGAGGTTTGGGGCCTGGAGGAGCCTGAGATTGTGTTTGCGCAGGAGCCGATATTGCGCGTGACCGGAAATATCATCGAAGCCCAAATCGTTGAAAGCGCACTCCTTAATAAAGTAAATCTGGCTACTACTTTAGCTACTAAGGCTTTTCGGGTAGTATTGGCTGCCAAGGGAAGAGGGGTATATGATTTTGCCCTAAGGCGTACGCAAGGCCAAGAAGTTTCTCTGGCAGTAGCCAAGTATTCCTATATTGTGGGTGCAAAAGGAACTTCTAATTGTTTAGCGGGATTATTGTATTCATTGCCGGTGGCTGGAACCATGGCGCATTCGTTTGTGATGAGTTTTGAAAGAGAGATCGAAAGTTTCTTAGCGTTTGCACAGCAGTTTCCTGCTAAATCAATTCTTTTAGTCGATACTTATGATGTAAAGCAGGGAATAGCTTCAGCAATAAGAGTGGCCAAATATTTAAAGAAAAAGGGCCATAATCTTTTGGGGATACGCTTTGACAGTGGCGATTTGGCTGGCGATGCAAAATATGCACGTAGGATTTTTGACCAGGAAGGTTTAATCGATGTGTTGATTTTTGCTTCTGGTAACCTCGATGAATATGCCATTACAAAGCTGATTGAAAAGGGTGCTCCGATTGATGCTTTTGGGGTGGGCACTCATATGGGGTGTTCTTCAGACGTTCCTTATTCAGATGTGATTTATAAGCTTGTGGAAATAAAAGAAAAGGGTAAATATTTCATCCCTACCATGAAGCTGAGTGCAAAAAAAGCAACTCTGCCTTCAAGTAAGCAGATTCTTCGCCTTTTTGATAATAAAGGCAAAATAGTCCAAGACCAGATTGTTCTGGAGAAAGAGAAATCAAAGGGTAAAAAACTTTTGAGGAAATTAATGGAAGGCGGCAATAGATTATACAAAGAAAAGACTATACAAGAGAAACGAAGAATATTTGCAGAGAAGTCTGAGAGCTTACCACAAGCATTAAAGAAAGTAAAAACAGACTATAACTATCCAGTAAAGGTGAGTAAACAACTAAGCAGTCTTACCCAGGCGTTTGCCCTGCGCCTGCAAAAAAGAATGTTAACAAAGGTGATTTTTCTTGACATCGATACCCAGTATGATTTTCTTGATAAAAATGGCGCTCTTTATGTAAAGAATTCTGAAAAGATTATCCCCAATCTTAAGAAAATAACTAATTTCGCCAAAAAGCATGGGGTTCTTATTGTTTCATCTCAGGATACCCATCACAAAGGCGACCCTGAATTTAAAGAATTTGGCCCTCATTGTGTGCGCGGCTCCAAGGGCCATAAAAAGGAGAAGGCAACGCTTTTGGATAAACACAAGTTGATTTCATTCCAGAAGGTACATTCCTTGCAGGAATTAAAAGATTTTGCAACCACATACCCCCAGCTTATTTTGGAAAAACCTATTTTAAATGTGTTTTCTAATCCTAATACGCGCACACTTTTGGAGGTACTATTTCCGGATAAAATTTATATTTATGGGGTAGTGACAGAATACTGTATAAAAGAGGCAGTGGAAGGAATTTTACGCCTGGGACTTGAGGTAGTCGTTATTGAAGATGCGGTTAAAGAAATATCTCCCAAAGAAAAGGCTAAGCTATTTTCGTTATGGAAGAGGCAGGGAGTAAAATTTTCTAAAACCGAGGCAGTCCTTAAATCGTTGTGTGGGGAACTTAAAGGTTAGTTAAAAATGAAACACTATCAGAAGAAAATTTATTATCATGATACTGATGCCGGAGGAGTGGTTTATTATGCTAATTATCTTAAGTATTTAGAGGAGGCGCGTACAGAGTATTTACGTGCCAAAGGCATAGATTTAAAAGAATTAGCTAAAGAGGGAATCTGGTTTGTGGTCAAAAATGTTGATATTACATATCGAGTGCCTGGCCGTTATGCTGATACCCTTGATATTGTTTCTGAAATCACAAAAACAAAGAATGTATCTTTAGAGTTTTTTCAAGAAATAAAAAGGGATGCAGAGGCCCTTGTTAGCGCTAAAACTACCCTGGTATGTGTTACGGATAAATTTAAGCCTACCCCCATACCCCAAGAGATAACTGAAAAACTCACCAGCTGATGTATCAAATTATTAATAAAACCAAGGAAAGGGGTATTGTTTTAAGGGCTTATGCGGCAGAGAGCTTTTTAAAAAGACTGTTTGGGCTTATGTTTAAAAAAAGCATGGATCCTCAGGAGGCTCTTATATTTGGGTATGCCATTCTTATCCATACCTGTTTTATGCGCTTTCCTATCGATGTTGTATTTATTGATAAAAATAAGCGGATATTAAAGGTTTATGAAGGGCTTAAGCCCTGGAGAGTGGCTGCCTGTATTCGCTCTTGCCTTACTTTAGAGCTTGCCCCTGGCACTGTTTCCAGAGCCTCGATTCAAGTTGGAGACACCTTGGAGTTCATTCCCACCTCTTAGCCCTAACCCCATACCTATATATGCCTTATGAAATTGTATTGACTCTAGGGGCATTTTGTTTTATTATAGCTTTATCTAATATATTAGAAATCTCACTTAATCAAGGGGTTAGGATATGAAAGTAGCAGTTTTAGGAGCAACCGGATTTACCGGGGAGAAGTTGGTGGAATTACTGCTTAATCATCCAGCAGTTAAGGTAAGCTATCTTTCTGCCATGCTTGATAAGGATACGAAATTCTCTCAGATTTTCCCTAAATTTAAGAATCGCCTGGATTTAATCTGCAAGAATCTGGATTTAGAAGAGGCAGTTTCGAATTGTGATCTTGTATTTTTGGCGTTGCCTCATAGGGTATCTTTTGAGGTTGCACCATTTTTATTGGAAAAGGGAAAAATAGTAATTGATCTTTCAGCAGATTACCGGCTTAAAGATTTAGGGGTTTATAAAGAATTCTATGGAGTTTCGCATAAGGACCCGCAAAATGTCAGCGCTGCAGTATATGGATTGCCTGAGTTTTATCGGGATAAGATAAAGAAAGCAAAATTAATAGCTAATCCGGGTTGTTATCCTACAGTATCGATATTAAGCATTGCCCCGCTGTTAAAGGAGAAATTGATAAGCAATGTAATTATCGATGCTAAATCAGGAATAACTGGCGCTGGACGAAAAGCCTCTTTGGATTATCACTACGCCCATTTAAGTGGAAACCTCTTTGGTTATAAACTGTTTGGGCACCAGCATTTACCGGAAATAAACCAGATTCTTTCTGAGGTTGCAGGGGAAGGTATCTCAGTGCGTTTTAGCCCTCATGTTATTCCGGCAGAACGA
>CP070684.1:290642-294120 GCA_020352775.1 Candidatus Omnitrophota bacterium | reverse complement strand
GGAACATTTATGCCATACTTAGAAAGACACTTCACCATACTCCTTACATAATCATCGCACACCTGATAACCAAACCCACGTGAACCAGAATGAATCATTACCGTAATCTGGCCAATAGATAACCCTAATTCTAGAGCAACATCTTTATCAAAAATCTCATCTATAACCTGAACTTCCAAAAAATGATTCCCGCTACCTAAAGTGCCAGCCTGTTGCTTACCGCGTTCATAAGCGCGCTCAGATACTGCATCAGGATCTGCGCCTTCAATTGCACCATATTCCTCGCAGCACTCTAAATCTTCCTTTACCCCTAAACCACGAGAGACTGCCCATTTTGCTCCCTCCAGGAGTAATTTCTTTTCCTCCTGAAAAGATACTTTAATTTCTCCTTTTGACCCCACCCCTGAGGGAACCATGTTATACAAACTGTTTACAATAATAGAGATTTTCCCCTTTAGGTCTTCCAAGTTTAAACTTGTCTTTAGGAGACGTACGCCACAATTAATATCATAGCCCACCCCTCCCGGTGAAATCACTCCTCCTTCTTTTGGGTCTGTGGCAGCCACTCCGCCAATACTAAAACCATAACCCCAATGAATATCAGGCATAGCCAATGAATACTTAACAATCCCAGGCAGGAATGCAACATTAGCTACTTGCTCTGGCGCTCTATCTCGTTTTATGCTCTCAAGGAGTTTCTCGTCAGCATAAATTATTCCATCCACACGCATTCCCGGTTTATACCTTTTGGGGATCCGGAATTTATAATCAGTTATTTTTTCTAAAGGTCCAGTCCACATTTTTCACCCCTTATTTACTTATACATCAAATATCACCTCTGCTGCATACCCCTCTTTGGTTTTTTCTACTTTTAGATTATGGTAAGTAGCAGCCTTTATTTCCTTATTAATCTTTCTTTCATAAGGATTAAAACCTTCACCCGTAATATCTGCTTTTAAAATATTTAATTCTGGTTTAGATTCTATAGAAACAGAATATTGTGCTGGGAGGAATTTATCGGCAAAGAATTGGGAAATTAATTCATTCATCCAATCCACAAAGAGATCCTCAAGATTCTCTTCCTCTAATTCAATTGTCTTTTGGATTTCGGCTTGAGGTTTATAATCCAGAATAATGCTAAAAAGTGCTTGGGCGGAATTGACAAAAAGCTCTGGCAGGGTTTTACCATACACTCTTATACCGAAATCAGCAGTATGCTCAATAAACTCGAAATCCTCCATGGGGGTATATTATCAAGAGAAAAGATGGATTACAAGAGGGAATTGATTAATAAAAACATGGGCCATGAAGGAGTTGAACCTTCAACCTACGGATTAAGAGTCCGCCGCTCTGCCAATTGAGCTAATGGCCCGAAATATTCGGTAATTATATCATCAATGTCGGAAAATTCAATGGAAAAGCCGTTTACAAATAGAATTATTCCTTATTTTTCACTAGCGCTGAGCATATCGGCGAAGCATTGATACTGAGGTGACGCCACCGAAGTGCCAATAAAAAACGGCTACCTTTTAAAAAAGTAGCCGTTCCAACCAATTCAATTTTTAGTTACGCTTTCTTCTCTGCGATGTCGCCAGCAACAGGAAGTTTAAACTTCTCACCATGATAAGCTTTAATCATTAAAATAATCCACAATACTAAACCTAAAACACCGACAATTGGTGCCAACACCCAGCCGATTACTGGAATCATAACAATGATATTCAAGGTTGCAAAAACTATCAAAGACTGTAAAGCGTGAAAGCGTACGAATTTGTTTTCTTTCTCAACAAGGAAGAATATAAGTCCCGTAATCCATCCAAAAAGATAACTCAAAAGAGCTGCAACGTTAGGTTGCATTCCGGTTGAACTTTTGCCTAAATCCTTTTCTGCCATGACACCTCCCTTTTAAAAAGTTTATATTCTTTATGCAATTATAACAGAATCAGGGGAAAACAAAAGAAGTTTTAAAATTAGATTTTATTGTGGAATTATTGATGTTTTAATGGTAGGTAAAAAGATAAAAACAAGGGGGCACTGACCTACTCTCCCACATCCTCGCGAATGCAGTACCATGGGCCCTGGAGAGCTTAACGACCGTATTCGGAATGGGAACGGGTGTGGCCTCTCCGGTATGAGCACCCCCAATAAAAACAAATCCGAAATTCGAAATGCAAAATCCGAAATTTAATCTTTCGAATTGTGATATTCGAATTCCGAATTTTATAAAAATAAGTTGAGTATCAAGCCGATTGGCTTATTAGGAGTGCTCGGCTGAACACATTACTGTGCTTACACCTGCACCCTATATAGGTGATAGTCTCTCACCAGCCTTCATCCCGACAAGTCGGGAAGGGATTTCTAGTTTCGAGGTCAGCTTCGCGCTTAGATGCCTTCAGCGCTTATCCAGAAGGAACATAGCTACCCAGCCTTTACTCCTGGCGGAATAGCTGGTACACCAGAGGTTCCTCTGTCCCGGTCCTCTCGTACTAAGGACAGCTTCCCATCAAGAATCCTAACACCCACAGTGGATAGAGACCGACATTTCTGTTACTTCCTTAAATATAGCATATTTAAGTACTGACCTTGTTTTAATACAAGGCGGCTTGATGTTTCCATCAAACTCTTATCGTCGCCGATAAGATCGGACTGTATCTTTCCCGATTTTACATCAGGATTCGGCGTACAGTCTCTGAGGGTTACAAAGAAAGAAGCAATTCTTTCAACGACAATTTACGATATTTGCCGCTGCTATTCATTGAAAAGGCAATTTTTAAAATTTCTGCTAATCCGTTTTTGGTGAGATGAAGTTTTTTATCCATCATATTGACAATATTCCGAAACTTTCCGAAATCTTGTCTTTTTGCAATGAGTGGATAATCCATAAAAAAAGGAATCACTTTTTCTTGAAGGTTTTTTAAATCTCTCACCACAAAAACCCATGTTAAATCATTTGGATTTTTGCGATGATTCGGTTTTAAATAACCGCATCTTAAGTGCTCCTTAATAAACTCCAGCGTTTCCGTGCGATTGCTATGCTGACAAGCATGAAATTCAGGAATAATCTGTATTCCCAATCGTACATTTTTGCTCCGCTGGACAGTTATGGAAAAACTTCCCTCACCATCTACGAATCCCGCAATATAATTGCCTGCTTCCTCTCTTGTTCTTCCCTGCTGATTGTCTGCACTCATATATTTTCACTCCTGACTCTTTAAAAGCCTCTATAAAGTAGAATAGCTTATAGAGACTAAATAGTCAAATAGTAATATGAGATACTCAGATTTTCCAGCATATAGCCGAATTTATAGACAGCATAAGTCTACTGTCTCACGACGTTCTGAACCCAGCTCACGTACAACTTTAACCGGCGAACAGCCGGACCCTTGGGACCTTCTCCAGCCCCAGGATGTGATGAGCCGACATCGCACATTCTCCACACTCTTCGCGTGGTGTAGACTATCTCTTCGCCTTCTTTTGC
>CP070684.1:287472-290542 GCA_020352775.1 Candidatus Omnitrophota bacterium | reverse complement strand
TCCCCCGGAACTGAAAGATTACGAACGTCTACATTTTAATATTTCTATATATTTCAAAAACAATTGACATTCAGCTGGTTAGTTGCTATTCTATTCAAAATAACAAGATAATAAAGAGGAAATCATGTTACGCCAACCAGTAGTAAGTGGTCAATTTTACCCTGGCACAGAAAAAGAATTAAAGAGCCTAATCGAAAAATTTAGCCCGCCAAAACCCACTAAAAGCAGCTGCAAAGGGTTAATTCTTCCGCACGCCGGATATATTTATTCCGGAAAAGTAGCAGTGCAGACTGTAAGTCAAGTTCTGCCAAAAAAAAGAATCATTATTCTAGGGCCGAATCATACCGGGTTCGGGGCTGAGTTTGCCCTCTGGGATAAAGGAGCGTGGAGTATTCCTTTTGGCCAGATTCAAATAGATGAGGAACTCACAGACTCAATTCTAAAAAAGGGAAATAGTATCCAGCCGGATCATCTGGCACACAAATTTGAACATTCTATCGAAGTAGAACTGCCTATTCTTTATCATTTTTTCCAAGATTTCAAATTCGTTCCAATTGCCTGCCAGCAAGCAAGCTTAGAAACTTATCGCAAGGTAGCAGTCCAAATCTATGAAGCCATAAAAGGAATGAAAGAAGAGGTGCTTTTGGTTGCTTCCTCAGACATGACGCACTATGAACCAGATGCAACCGCAAGAAAAAAAGATAGAATTGCAATAGATAAAATCATAAATCTTGATGAAGAAGGGCTTCTAAGGGAAGTGAGGAAAGAAAATATCACGATGTGCGGAACTGCACCGGCCGCGATAATGCTTTCCTGCTTAAAAAGCTTAGGAGCACGAAAAGCTCAAGTAGCATTATATCAAACCAGTGGTGATTCAAGCGGCGACTACAGCTCGGTAGTCGGTTATGCCGGAATTGTCATCGCCTAAAGGAGGAATGAGGTGAGTCAAGAAAACAAGAAGAAAATCGATGAAAGCTGGAAACAGCAGGTCGACAAAGAAAAAAAAGAAGCTGAAAGCAAACAAGAAAAATACCATGAACCCACTTTTGCAGTATTTCTTTCTTCGTTATCAATGCAAGCAATGATTGCGATGGGTAAACTCCAAAACCCTGTTAGCGGTCAAACTGAAAAGAACCTGGAACAGGCTCGTTTTCTCATTGATACTTTGGGCATAATTAACGAAAAAACAAAAGGAAACTTAAGCGCTGACGAAGAGAAGCTACTTGAAGAGTCATTATTTAATCTACGCATGATGTATGTGGAAGAAAAGGAAGAAAAGAAATGATCGATGAAAACCTATTAAAAATATTAGCCTGTCCGGCGTGCAAAGCCGATGTTGAATTAAAAGACAATAAAATAATATGCACAAAATGCAAGAAGAAATATCCTATAAAAGATGGTATACCAATAATGCTAGTGGAGGAGGCAGAGGACGATGAAAAATAATAAAATCTTAGTAATCCATGGACCAAACTTACACCTTTTGGGAGCGCGTGAGCCTGATATCTACGGGAAGTTTACTTTGGAAGATGTGAATGAAAAACTAAAAAATAAAGCAAAAGAGGCCAGCGTTGAAATCGAAATTATACAATCCAATTCCGAAAGCGAAATCATAGATAAAATAACTAAAGCTAGCTATGACTTCCTGATTATTAATCCTGCGGCCTACACCCATACTTCAGTAGCAATTCGCGATGCACTCCTGAGCGCACAAAAGCCTGCCATAGAGGTTCACATCTCAAACATCTACAAGCGTGAAGAATTTCGTAAGAAATCGCTTGTCTCTGATGTGGTACAAGGGGTGATCACCGGTCTTGGCATGCACAGCTATATTCTTGCGCTTGATGCCGCAATCCAATTTATTAAATCCCAAAAATAACCCCCTAACGACTAAATAATTAAACTCAAAACATCAATAAATATGAAGGATAGAATCCGCAGCTGCCTAAAAGAAATAAAAAAAGAACATCTCGATGGCCTGCTTTTATCAAACCCGGTAAATATAACTTATCTTACCGGTTTTAGAGAAGCGCAAGGTTATCTATTACTAACCTGCAACCAAAAGCTGGTATATTTTACCCATCCCCTTTACTGTGCCGAAGCCAGAAGGCTGCCCTGGGAAGTAGTACCCCGTAATGGAAATATCTTAATTCTTATTGCAAAAAAGATCTCAAATCTTAAGCTTAAAAAAATCGGCTTTGAATCTAAACACCTTCCGTACTTAGAGTATCGTAAAATAAATGAGCATCTGCTTGCCAAAAACATTGAGTTTAAAGTGACTTCGGATTTAGTGGCGAGGTTACGAACTATTAAAGAAAGAGGAGAGATTGCGCTTATTAAAAAATCGCTAAAGATAACTCAAGAGGCTCTGGAATTCACAAGCCAAATCCACGATAAAAGCATGACCGAGAAACAAATGCGCATTGAAATCGAAAAGTTCTTAAAGCTTAAGGGCGATAATGAGATCGCCTTTGGCCCCATTGTGGCTGCAGGCAAAAATAGCGCCTTACCGCACTATTTATGTGGGAACAAAAGGCTAAATAAGGGCTTGGTTTTAGTTGATTTAGGCTCAAAATACCAGGGCTACTGCGCTGACTTGACAAGGGTATTTTTTTGGGGTAAAATGCCGAATTTGATGCGAAAAATATACGATATCGTTCGCAAAGCGCAGGAATTAAGCATTAAAAAAATAAGGGCTGGAGCCAAAGCCAATGAGATAGATAGGGCAGCGCGAAACTACATCGCTAAAAAAGGTTTTGCAAAATACTTTATTCACAACACAGGCCATGGCTTGGGGCTAGAGGTTCACGAACCTCCTTATCTTAACTCCAAAAATGAAACAAGGCTAAAGGAGGGGATGGTCCTTACAGTTGAGCCGGGAATATATCTGCCAGGTAAATTCGGTATAAGAATAGAGGACATGGTGCTAGTCAAAAAAGGAAATGCTGAGGTGTTAAGTGGGGATACCTATTGGTAATATAAGACCTTCCAATACAATTATTTATAACAACGAACTTTATACAGTGTTAAACTGCGAGCATGCAAAAGTTGCGCGCGGCTCTGCTTTCTG
>CP070684.1:284556-287372 GCA_020352775.1 Candidatus Omnitrophota bacterium | reverse complement strand
TCCGATTTTTAGCCACGCAAAATGCTTTTTAATATTTGTATTTAATTCTTCTTGTGTTATTTTTTTCATAATGTTTTCCTTAAAATATAATTGGTTATGTCCGAGCAAGAGTCAGTTGTGCATGGTGAAAAATTGTGATCATAAGTTGAATTATCTGTGTAATGATAAGCCGGCAATGAGTAGCCATCAGGCATATTTATTTTCATCATCTCTACAGTACAAGCTCCAAACATGTTTACTTTTTTCCCATATGCCCGCGGCATTTTTCTTTTTACTGCCCTGTAAACTCTTAATCTTTCTATATCAGAAATTTTATCTATATTTTCGTGTGTCATATTTTTCTCCGGTTATTGGGTTTAAATCAAACAGGTCTGTAGTTAAAGCTACGTATTTTTCAAAAAATCTTGGAGATAATTTATCTATTACTAACCAGATGTCACTCATTACCTGAAAATTTGTGAAGTTACCTTTGTATTCGTAAGCTCTTGTTAAGCATACGTTTATTATTCTTCCGGCATGATAAATACACTCGTCAATGTTCGACAAATCTAATTCTACATCTGTGGGCAATCTTTCTGAAATTTCTATCAAAAAATCAATGTCTTCTTTCGACAAATCTAAGTCTATATGTTGGCAATCTTTTTCTAAAATTTTTATCAAAAAATTAATGTCTTCTACTGCCCTCTCTGCCATAATTAATTGTAAATAGTAAAATTCTTTTAGTTTTATCATTTTTTATTCCTCATTGTTGATTCTGATGTTGTTTTGTATGTTGGTTTGTTTTTTACCCATTCATCGAGTTCAATTCGGCGATATCTTACTGCGCGACCTATTTTTATGAAAGGTGGCGATTCAATTTTCCCGCCTTTCACGCCAAGAACTCGCAATTGGTTCAAATATGATGCGCTTAATCCTAAATAGTTTGCTGCCTCTGCAGTAGTTAATAATTTTTTGTGATCACTCATTGTTTTCTCTTTTGGTTAATAGATTAATTAATTATAATTGGCCTAGTGATAAGGTTCGCCCGATATACGCCCAGCTCTCCTCTAATTGACGTTCATAAAGTTCAATTTCCATTTTTATTTCATCCATTTTTAGGTTTTTAGTAGCATTATGCAATTCTTTTTCTGTTAATTTAACGTTTTCCATTTTTGAAATCGTTTTAAATAAGCTACATTTATCCATTAATTTCCCATTATCGTCAGTAACTTCAAAATCAAGATCAAATTTCGATAGATATTGCCAAAAATAGTTTAAGTCTGGGTCGAAATCAAATTTTGCGTTTGTTATACACCCTAACCATACTATTTTTGCATCTATGTGTAAATTAACTATCTTATTGTCTATTTTAAACATTAAATTTTTTATTAAATGTCCACTTCCTACTTTTATTGTTTGGCTTTTATATTCAAGTCGATAATTTAATTCAATCGATGTTTTTGCAGACTCTAACGCTTCTACTAGGTCGTTTATTTTGACGTTTCTCATTTTTGCTTCTCCTGTCTTGTTTTGTTTTGTTGTTTCAGTATTTGTAGCGTACACACAATCAGAACAGCTGTAAACTCCTTTTTGTTGTTTAATTTCGCTTTTTTGAAAATATTTTTCGACTTTTGGTGTTCACTCGTTGTTGACACTTGAGTTATCGTTTGTTATATTAATTTACGCTCACAGCTAAATTTGCTGACTGCACTCCTGACGGTATGTTGATAAACTAGTTGTGGGCTCATAAATAAAGTATAAAAACAAATGAAAATGAAGCCTAGGCCAGTTGATACGTTATTAATTCTTAACGAGAAAGAAGAGGCATTTGTTCAAGAATATGCCCGAACCGGCGTCGGGAGTAAATCGTATATTGCAACTGTCAATCCTGAAATTTCCTTGCGTTCAGCAGAAGCGAGCGCGCGCAATTATTTAGCTAAACCACGTGTTAAAAAACGGCTGGAGCAGGTTTTGAAAATCAAAAAACAAATTAGCAACGAATCTATTAAGAAAAAATTTAAATTGAGTATTGATGAGGTTGTCGAGGATGTTTACAACATTGCAAAAACATCAACAGAAACTACAAACAATAGATTAAAAGCGTATGATATGTTGTTTCGCAAACTGGGGCTGTATCAGGACAAATCTGTGAATATCAATTTAGACACAAACACAGTCACAGTAAATCACGTCAGCGTTGAGAGACCCTCAAACGACAGAGCTGCTATTGAGATATTAGAATAGATATTAGTTGACTGGCGTTCTGATTTTCAGTACAATACAGCAACAATAAAAATTACGAAAATATTTCTCAGATTTTTTTGTTAATTTTAGATTAATTATTCTGGTGACAATAATGTTCGATAAAATAAAAATTAAACGGTTTGATTATGCAGATTCAGAATACCATAAGTTACCGTTTGTAGTTGATGTTGTACTGAGTAGGCGCAAATTTGCAAAATCATTAATCGACCACCACCATTGGTTAGTTGGCAAAGGGGGTGCTAAGGCTAGTTTTAAAGGTGAATACATCAGAAGTTTTCCCAAGGTTGTTAATAATTTGTCAGGTATTGACTTTAGAGATGCGTACATGAAGGATTTATGTTGGAAGTCTATAATTATGCTTTATTCTGATTTGCGTGGCGCGTACATTGTAGATTGTGACCTAAGCAGAACTGATTTTAGTTTTTCAAAAATGTGTGGTGCTTATTTCAGGAATTGCAATTTAGATTATGCTAATTTTAGGGGTTGCGATATAAGATGCACCACGTTTGTTGGTATCGATATGACATTCACAAAACTAGAAAGGGAATATAAAAATGATTCCTGAAAAAAAC
>CP070684.1:276053-284456 GCA_020352775.1 Candidatus Omnitrophota bacterium | reverse complement strand
TGATACTTCAGGAATAAGGGGGAGTGTAGTGGGATATTTAAGCGCAGTAGCTTATATACCAGATAAGGAAGAATTATCTTATCAAGAAAAGAAAGAAAATACGATAAAAAAGGAGAGGGGTATGAAGGAGTTCGACTTAACCGATAATGAGAAAAAGTTTTTACTTAAAATTGCCCGTACCACACTACAGAGCTATTTAAAAGAAGGGAAAACTCCTAGTTTTGATCCCGAGACTGAAAACTTAAAGGCAAAAAGAGGAGCGTTTGTGACTTTAAAAAAACATGGAAGGTTGCAGGGTTGTATTGGGAGAATGGCAGCTGATATTTCTCTATATAAGCTGATACCAGAGTATGCAATTAATGCTGCAACTGAAGATCCACGCTTTTCAGGGGTTAAATATGATGATCTTAAAGATATTGAGATTGAGATTTCAGTATTGACTCCTTTTGTGGAGGTTAAAGATTTAGATGAGATAGAGGTAGGTAAGCATGGTCTTATGATTCAGAAGGGATTTTATTCGGGGTTGCTTCTGCCGCAAGTTCCGACTGAGTGGGGCTGGAATAAGACAACCTTTCTGGAACAGACTTGCCTTAAGGCAGGACTTTATCCTAATGCCTACAAAGAGAAGGATACTATAATTTATAGATTTTCTGCTATTGTATTTAGCGAGTCTGAATATCTATTGAAGTAACTATGTCTAAGATAAGGATCCATATCGAACCGGGAAAAATAACGGATACTGTTTCTCTTGAAGAAAAGGAAGTGGTTCATAAGCTAAAGAATGTGCTGCGCCTTAAGAAGGATGATGAGCTGTATGTATTCGATGGTAAGGGAGAGGAGTATCTTTATAAAATAAAGAATATTGTTAAAGGAAAGATTTATATTGAGAAGGTGGGCCGGGAGCGCAAAGAAGATATTCCCGCAAGACGTATTGCATTGGGATTTCCTTTGACGAAAGAAGAAAAAATTGATTTTATTTTACAGAAAGCAACCGAGCTGGGGGCATTATCGTTTATCCCGTTTAATTGTGAGCGTTGTGTACATAAAGCTCCTTCTGCTAAGAGACTGGAGCGATGGGAAAAGATTATTATAGAGGCTACGCGTCAGTCAGGACGGCTGTGGATTCCTGAATTGCACCCAGTAATGGAGTTTAAAGACATTGTGGGGATGAGTTTTCAAGTAAAGCTCGCTGCTTCAATTAAGGGAACAGGAGCAAAAAGAGTTATTGATACTCAATGGGGACACGTATTAATAATAGTAGGTCCTGAAGGCGATCTTTCTGAATCAGAGGAAAGTTTATTGAGAGAAAACAATTTTAATTTTATAAAGTTATCCGAACACCTTTTACGGGTAGAAACCGCAGCTGTTTTTGCGGTGGGCCTAATCAACCATCTTTTAGCAGAATAAAACTAACCTTTCTTCATTTTCTTTTTAAATAACCATGAAGGTTAAATTTATTACTTTAGGCTGTAAAGTCAATCAATATGAGACTCAGGCATTGGTAGAGGAGTTTAGTTTTAGGGGGTATGAGTTAACTGAGGAAGCAGCTGATTTATATGTAGTTAATACCTGCAGTGTAACCAAGCGGGCGGATGTAAAGTCAAAAGAAGCAGTATCGCGTGCAAAAAAAGAAAATCCTGCTGCTAAAATTGTAATATGTGGATGTAGCGCCAAAGATAAAAAATACTATTTTGACAAGTCAGGGGTAGATTTGGTTATTCCTCAAGATAAAAAGCATGCTTTGGTGGATATTGTTTTGGGAAAGCCGCTCTCTAATAAAGATATCTGGTCATTAAAAATATCGAGTTTTTTTAATCACCGTGCTTTTGTTAAGATTCAAGATGGATGCGATAACTTTTGTTCTTTTTGTAAGATTCCTTACTTAAGGGGTCGTTCCAGAAGTCGCTTGCCAGGCCAGATAATAGAAGAAATAGAAAGAGTATCGCAAAAGCATAAGGAAATTGTGCTTTGTGGGGTAAATTTAGGGCTTTATGGAAAGGACTTAGTAGAACCACAAAGCCTGGAGAATCTCCTAGAAAGAATCTTAAAGATTTCTTTTTTAGGGCGATTGCGATTTAGCTCTTTAGAGCCATTATTGATTACGGATAAACTTCTTTCTTTTCTTAATCATCCCAAAGTATGCCCTCACCTGCATTTACCTTTTCAAAGTGGGGATGATGGAGTGTTAGCTGCCATGAATAAAAAAGAAAGAGTCATAGACTACGAAGCAGTTGTAGCTAAGGCTAGGGACCTTAATCCTGAGATTGCAATAAGCTGTGATATTATGGTGGGGTTTCCTGCTGAAGATAACCCTAGCTTTTATAATACCGTAGAATTTCTAAAACGCACCAGGCCCATGCGTATGCATATCTTTCGTTTTTCTCCCCGCCAATACACCGCTTTTAGTGAAACCAGAATCGCGAATTCAAAAGAGACTCATAACAGGATGCAGACTTTAAAGAAACTTGCCGAAGAGTTTTCTAAGGAATATAGGCAGAAGTTTTTGGGTAGGACCCTATCTATGGTCGCGGAAGAGAAAAAGGAAGGATTAATCTGGGGTTATGCTGATAACTATATTCGGGTTTGCACCAAAGATGATATTGCTTTAGGCGAAATCGCAACTGTTAAAATAGAAAAAATAGATAACGCTAGAACCTGCGCTATCAAAGCCTAACTAAAAATGCGCCTTAATCTTTTTATTTCTAAAAGCGGATTTAGCTCAAGAAGAAAAGCTGATTCCTTTATCAAAGAAGGAAAAGTAGAGGTTAATGGACAAGTAGTGAGAGAGCCCTTTTTTGAGGTGGCCAAGCAAGATGAAATAAAGGTAGAAGGTAAAGCCATAACATTAAAAAGTTATGTTTATATTGTATTTAATAAGCCGCACGGAGTAACCGCAACCGTCAGTGATAGATTTGCCATTAAGAAGGTTGTTGATTTTGTGCCCAAAAAATTTAAAGGGGTGTATCCGGTAGGAAGATTGGATAAAGATTCCTCAGGCCTTTTGATTCTAACCAATGATGGTGATTTCTGTTATAAATTGACCCACCCTAAATTCTCTGTAGAAAAAGAGTATTTAGTCAAAGTGGCAGGAATTTTTGGGGTTGCGCAATGCAGGAGAGCTAAGATCGGCATCCGTGACGATAAAGATCTTCTATGGGTAAAAGATATAAAAATCTTAAGAAAAATAGGGTCTGAAAGCTTACTTAGAATAGTTATCACAGAAGGTAAAAAGAGACATCTTCGTCGTTTATTTGCAAAATTGGGGTTTAGGGTACTAACCTTAAAAAGAGTAAGAATTGGAAAGCTAACATTGGGAAATCTTAAAGAAGGTCAATTCAGATTAATGGATAAGGCCAAAATTTATGCACTGTGCATAAAGAAATAGCTCTCGGGGGCTTGATTTTCTCTTGAAAAGTGGGCAAAAAATGTTAGGATAGAGTTAGTAGAAATCAATATCTTCACCTACCAAATGTTAAATAAGAAAGGAGAAAATCAGATGAAAGTGATATTTTTGGACAGAGATGGTGTAATCAATAAATATCCCGGAGATAGGGAATATATAAAAAATGTAAAGGAATTTTCCTTTATCGCCGGCAGTATCGAAGGGATTAAGAAGCTAAAAGAGAAAGGATTTAAGTTATTTGTGGTTTCTAACCAGGCCGGGGTGGCCAAAGGTATTTATTCCAAGAAGAATCTGGATCAAATAGATCAGAAAATGCTTCGAACCTTAAAGAAATACAGCGCCCAGATAGATGCGGTGTATTACTGCACGCATCGTGAGGAGGATGATTGTGGCTGTAGAAAGCCTAAAGCCGGGCTGCTTCATAAAATACTTTCTGATCTTAACATTAAGCCAGAAATCTCTTTTTTTATTGGTGATTCCTTCCGGGATATGAAGGCGGCCCAGAGTTTTGGGGCTAAAACCGTTCTTTTGCTTTCAGGGAAGGAAAAAATTTCTAATCGTAACAGTTGGGAGTTTGAGCCGGATTACATCTTTGATAATTTGCTTTTAGCAGCGCACTATATCTGCTCCCATTATGGATGATGTCCTGCTTGTATATGCCAGTTTCGGAGAAGGACATAAACAAGCAGCCCTTTCTTTACAAAAGTTTCTTAATTCTCCCTGCCATGATCTCCTAGATTTTTGCCCTTCTTTCGTAAAAAAATTATATTCTCTTACCTATATATATGTGAGTGAGTATTTCCCTTTTTTGTGGCATATTTCTTTTTTGCTTACTAAGAATAAGTTTATCAATCTGGTGCTTGCGAAAGTGCACCATCTTTTGTTCCGTTCTTTTTATGAATATTTAAAGGATTTAGCCCCAAAAACAGTTATCACCACGCATTTTTTTCCTCCTGCCCTTATTGGCAGTATTAAAAAAGAATTAGCAGTTAAGGTAATATCAATTGTGACTGATTTAAGGGTGCATCCACTCTGGGTGCATCCCTGTATTGATTCATACTGTGTAGCCTTAGACGAAACCAAAAAAGACCTTATGCGACTGGGAGTAGAAGAACAAAGGATTATCGCGGGGGTGGTGCCGGTAAGGGAAGGATTTTTCAAAGCGCTTTCCCGCCAGGCTCTAAGGCAGAAATTCGGTCTCAATGGAAAACCGTGTTTACTTTTTGTTTCTTCTGTGCGCGGCAGATTCCCATTATTAAAAGAAGTGCTGCCAATCCTTCTTAAGCAATTTAATGTATTTATTATCTATGGCATAAATTCAAGGCTTAAGAGATACTTGGGGCGACTGGGAAATGGGTCATTACGCTACTTCTCATTTTATACGGATTTCTGGGAGCTGATTCATCTAAGTTCAATATTAATATCAAAACCAGGGGGATTGACTACTTTTGAGGGGATATGCAAAAGAAAACCTTTTATTTTCACTCATTATGTGCCGGGCCAGGAAAAGGCCAATATGGATGTTGTTCTCAACTATGGGATTGCAAGGTTTGTAAAAACTAAAGGTGAATTTCTAGAGGCAGTTGGATTCTTTCATGCCAGAGAAGAAGAGCTTCAAAATAATTATCCCATAAAAGTAGATGATATCCGCCCTTTGCTAAAAGAATTAATCACCAGATCTTAATTAGTTGATAAATGAAAGTTGCGAAAGTAATTTTACCCATTGCTTTGGATAAGGCATTTGATTATTTAATGCCGGACTCCATGAGCCTGGCCAAAGGAATGAGGGTGCTGGTAGATTTCGGGGTCAAAAAAAGAGTAGGTATTGTAGTGGGACTTTCAAAGAAGTCTTCCCAGCCGAAACTTAAATCCATTATTAAGGCCTTGGATCATACTCCTTCTTTAGATAAAGACCAATTAGAATTTGCCAAAGCCTTAACTAAAATGTATCCCTATGGGTTAGGGGAGTTTTTATTTATGATGTTACCCTCAGCTCTTAAGAGGTCAGGACAACTTATTTTAGAAGAGGTGCCTGCAGAAAAAATAAAAGAACGCCCGCAGAGGCTAGAGAAGTCATTCATTGAGGCTAAGAGTTTTGTAGAGCGCTATTCTTTGTGGAAAGATTCAGTGAAAGAAAAGCTTAAGGAGGGATCGGTTTTAGTATGTTTTCCGCAACTTGAGTATTTAAAAGAAGCCTTAAAGGTTATCGAGAAAGATTTCCCTGGAAAGGTAAAAGTGATTCATAGCCAAAAGAGCCAAGCTCAGATTCTAAAGCTATGGAAAGAGAGCCGGCACAATACGCTTTTAGTGGGTAGCAGGGTTGCCCTTTTTTATTATCCTTGTGATTTAGCGCTTTGCGTGATAGAGGAAGAGAACAGCCCTTATTATTTTCAGGCAGAAAAACCATACCATCATCTTTTGGATGTGGCTCATTTACTTTGTGAAATAAAGGGTTCAGATTTAATCCTTAGCGCGGATTATCCCACCCTTGCTACGTATGAGAAGATAAAAGAGAATAAGATAAAACTAAAAAGAAAAGGTCAGGCGATAAAAAACATACGCGTAGTAGAGATTGGCGAAGCTTCAAGGAGAAAGGTAATTTCGCCTCTTGCCAGAGAGCTCATGCGTAAGAACCTGGAAGCAAACAAACGCATGGTGGTACTTTGGCACCGCAAAGGTTTTGGTAAGGTAGTATCTTGCAATGCTTGTGGCTATATTATAACTTGTGACCGCTGTTCAGGGTTTTTAAAAACCACTTTAAAAGAGGAACACAAAGGAATATGTTTTTATTGCGGCAGCAAAAAAGATTTACCTTCAATTTGTCCGCAGTGCAAAAAAGGGTATCTGCGTACCAGCGGCTTGGGTATTGAAAAAATGGAGGTAATCTTAAAAGGCATTTTTCCGGAAGCAAAAATATGTAGCTGGGAAGAACGAAAGCCTGATTCTCAGATCGTCGTCAGCGGCGCAAAAATATTAAGTTCTCTTTATGGCCAGGATAATTTTGATGTAGGGTTTTTTCTCGATGTGGATAATTTTCTTTCCCGTATTGATTATGAGGCCGCATTTGATACTTTTATTTATTTAGAGAAACTTTCTCATTTTTTTAAAGACACCTTCTATGTCTTTAGCCGCAATAGCAATCATTATCTATTTCGCAATATCCAGAAAAAGTGGGAGGATTTTTATCAAACCGAGGTGGCACTGCGAAAAGAGCTATATTTGCCTCCTTTTGGTGCATTGGCAAAAATCATCCTAAGAGCACCCAATCAAAAGAGTCTTTTCAAAAAATGCGAGAATTTGTATAATAAACTAAAGGGGCGTAAGCTCGAAGTATATGGTCCGTTTGAAGAATATCCATTTCAACTAAGAGGAAATTTTCGTTATTCCCTTATTATAAAATCAAAAAAGAGTACGCAGTTAAGAAAAATTATGAAAGAAGAAGTAGGCCGGTTGCGCAGAGCAGGTATAAAAATAGCAGCAGTGATAAAATAATATGAAAGAGGCACGATTCGTTTATTTTGGCAGTTCCCATTTTTCCTGTACAGTGCTTAAGACTCTTTTTGAAGAGGGCCTGATTCCTACTTTGGTAGTTAGTCAACCTGATCGACCCAGAGGAAGAGGCCTAAAGGTTCTTCCTACCGAGGTGAGTTCCTTCTCAAGCGAGAACGGCATTTCTTTAATAAAACCTGCATCTCTTAAGGACGAGAAGATTTATGAAAAGATCAAAAGTATTGAACCACAATTTTTTGCGGTGGCTGACTATGGTAAAATCTTGCCTGCTAAAATACTCAAAATACCTTCTGTTTTTCCTTTGGGAATTCACCCCGCACTTCTTCCTCGTTATCGGGGAGCAGCTCCTATTGATAGAACATTAATGGCTGGAGAGAAGGAGACGGGAGTAACAATATTTAAGATTAATGAAGAGGTTGACGCTGGAGAGATTATTATACAAGAAAGTTTACCTATTATTGAGAGTGATGATGTTTTTACTTTAATGCAGAAGCTTGCAAAAAAAGGAGCACTGCTTTTGATTGAAGTTATAAAAAAAATAGAAAGAAATGATTATACCTTAAGTCCTCAGGATGAAACTAAAGTGTCTCTTGCGCCGAAATTAAGGAAAGAAGATGGAAAAATTATCTGGGAGAAAGACGCGGTTACGATAAGAAATTTAATAAGAGCGACTTTGGGTTGGCCTTCAGCTTATACCTATTACAAGGAGAGATTGGTAAAGATACTGGAGGCGGAGGTTATTAATGAAGATTCAGGCCAATCACCCTCTACAATCATAAAAACTGATAAGGAAGGAATCTATGTTGCCACCACCAAGGGGGTGCTTAAGATAAAGAAGTTAAGGCCAGAAGGTAAAGCCCAGATGGATGCTAATTCTTTTGTGTGTGGATATAGGGTAGAGGTTGGGGAGAAGTTTTTCTAAGTTCCTAATGCAGAAACGGGTTCATGCATTTTATTCCGGTATTGTTCAAGGGGTGGGTTTTCGCTTTACCGCCCGTTATCTGGCAGGCAAGTATAAAGTTAATGGATGGGTTAAAAATACGGCTGACGGCAGAGTTGAATTAGAAATCGAAGGCGATGCCGATAATGTAGATAAAGTTTTAAAAGGGTTACGCCAGGAACTCGGAAGATATATCACTGATGCCTCATATAAGGAGCTACCCTTTAGCGGAGAATACGAAGATTTTCAAATAAATTTTTAATATTAGTAATAAAATCAGAAATCTAGATTTGAATGTGACTACATTAAATAAAGAAGATAAAATGTTGCCAGCAAAAAGACAGATAGGATTGTTAATACTTATAACATTCAGCTTGGTTTATTTTTTAACTGCAAAAGGACACATGGAAGTAAGTGATACTTCCTTTTCCGTAAGAACTGCAAAAGCAATTACGGAAAATCACTCATTTTCTATTGAGATAGATAATGAGGGAGAGAAAGCATATGTTTACGAAACAAAGGATGGCAAATATTATTCAAAATATGGCAT
>CP070684.1:272668-275953 GCA_020352775.1 Candidatus Omnitrophota bacterium | reverse complement strand
TGCAAGGTCCAGATGCAAAGAGAAGCAATCTTTTTTATTGTTTCTTGATTAGCTTCTAGCGCTGCCAGAGCTTGCTTACAATTTTTAATAGAATTACTTATAATCTGATCCATTTTAATTATCCGAAAAATATCTTAGCAATATCATACAGTTTAAGATCCAGCGTCTTTATCTTTTTAGTAGCTTCCTCTAATGGGACAGCTATTAATTCATTGCCGCGAAGACACGCCATTTTCCCAAATTTAGCGCTCTTTACCAGCTCATACGCCTTTACTCCGAAACGGGTCCCTAATACCCTGTCAAATGCAGTAGGAGAGCCACCGCGTTGGATATGTCCTAAAACAGTCACTCTTGTTTCGTATCCGGTTTCTTTTTCAATCAGCTTACCTAACTTATCGCCGATTCCACCCAGGCGTACGTGTCCGAATTCATCGAGTTTTTTCTCTTGAGTGATAAGGTCTTCTTCTTTAAAATTTGCTCCTTCAGCAACGACTACGATACTGAAATTTTTCCCGATCGCATGACGGCTTTTTATAGAATCACACACTTTTTCAACATCAATGGGTATTTCGGGAATGAGAATATAATCTCCCCCTCCGGCTATGCCAGCATAGCAGGCAATCCAGCCGGCGTGTCTTCCCATGA
The DNA here is from genome assembly GCA_020352775.1 of Candidatus Omnitrophota bacterium. Taxonomy (GTDB): domain Bacteria; phylum Omnitrophota; class Gorgyraeia; order Duberdicusellales; family 4484-171. The sequence continues at coordinate 275,308 of CP070684.1, read as the reverse complement.
CTTCAACTACTATCACTCGGTCATGAGATTCAGCCGTGGTGTGTAGCCGGTCAATGCATTCCATCACGATGTTTACCGCAGTATCAAAGCCAAATGTAAAGTCAGTAGCACCGAGGTCATTATCAATTGTTTTTGGCACACCCACTACCTTTAGGCCTTCTTTGTGAAGTTTGGTTGCAACCCCTAAGGTGTCTTCTCCACCGATGGCAATAAGAGCATCCAGGCTTAGTTCTTTATAGTTTTTTTTGACCTTCTCTGAGCCGCCTTCTGTTTTGTAAGGATTGGTGCGGGAGGTTCCCAGAATTGTCCCTCCTCGGTGTAGAATTCCTGATACGGATCTTTGATCCAGAGCTATTGTATCTTTTTCTAAGAGTCCTTTCCAGCCGTGGCGGATTCCAAGTATTTGATCTCCTTCTTGGAGTGCTTTTCTGGTTATTGCACGTATAACTGGGTTTAAGCCTGGACAATCACCTCCACCGGTAAGCACACCTATTTTCATCCTTTTCCTCCTTAGTTTTTAAAATTATGATATTAATAGTTTCTAAAAGGGATTTCTGGCTCCTCCCCTTCTACTTCTTCCTCTTCTTCTTTGGATTCCTCTTTTGCCTTTTTCTCAAGCATTACTTTCTGGATTTCCAATTTTACCCTTATGTCTTTGTCTTTGCCTAAAAAACTTACTAATTTTTCTTTAATTAACCCCTGAGTTGCGTTGGTGACTTCAAGAATGTTTAATTCTTTAGTCAGATTGCTCTTAATTAGCACTGCGATTCCTTTTTTGGTAAGCACAACTCTGGGGCGTACGTGAGAAATTTCTTCTTTTTCTTCCAGAGTCTTTTTAAGCATTTCTTCCAGGGCCGATAGGGTAATGCTTGCTTTTCCTTGGGGTGATTCAAAAGTGACGGCTTTTGCCTCTTGGCCACGCGCCATACTCATTCTGATGTACTTTAGGCATAAGAGAAGTATAAGCAGTCCACTTAGGCCCATTGTTATTCTGCTGGTTCCGGACGAAGGTAGCTGGTTTTGCAAATAATCAAAGATTATCTGCAAGTTAAATAAATTAAGTGATAATCCTACAAGAACTGCTCCTGCGACAATAGAAGTGATTACATAAATGAACGCGATAAGTAAACCCATCTTTCCTCCTTTTTAAATTTAACCCGCCTAAATAAGAAAGAAGTGTTACCTTGACACTTTTTCTAACGGGGTTAAGCTTCTTTGCGTTCTTCTTCTTGCACCAAAAATTTATCTAAAAAACCTGTATGATATTTTCCTCTTTGGAAATCAGGATCAACAATAATCTTTTTACAAAAGGAGGCCGTTGTTTTTACGGGTTCGACCAGAAATTCGTCGAGAGTTCTTTCCATTTTCTTAAGAGCCTCTTTGCGCGTATTATCAGTAGTAATTACTTTTGCGATTAGTGAATCATAGTAAGGCGGTATGTGGTATCCAGAATAGATATGGGTATCAACCCTTACTCCTTTGCCTCCCGGGATATAACAGAAATCAATATTACCGGGAGATGGCATAAAGCCCCGATCAGGGTCTTCGGCATTGATGCGGCATTCTACAGAGGCTCCTTTAAAATGAATCGCATCCTGTTTAAAGGGTAGTTTCTCTCCGCCAGCAAGTTGTATTTGTAACTTTACCAAGTCTATCCCGGTGACTTCTTCAGTGATCGGGTGTTCTACTTGGATTCTAGTGTTCATCTCCATGAAATATACATTACCTTGGGAATCAAGCAGAAATTCCATTGTGCCCACATTGCGATAGTTAATAGATTTAATTCCCTTTACGCATAGCTCTCCTAATTTTTTTCTTAGACGATTATTTATTGCGGGAGAGGGAGTTTCTTCAATGATTTTCTGGTGTCGACGCTGGATACTACAGTCTCTTTCTCCCAGATAAATCGCGTTTCCGTAATTATCCGCCGCGACTTGGATTTCAATGTGGCGGGGATTATTTAGATATCTTTCCATGTAGATATCTGAATCGCCAAACGCAGCTTCTGCTTCTGATTGAGCGGTCATAAGAGCACTCACCAACCTTACATCGCTGTGGCAGATGCGCATCCCTTTTCCTCCTCCGCCTGCTTTCGCTTTAAGGATCAGAGGATAGCCTATTTTCTGTGCCGCAGCCAGAGCCTCGTCTTTTGATTTTATTCCGCCTTTGGAGCCGGGAATAAGAGGTAGGCCGGCTTTACGCATTGTTTCTTTGGCTTGTATTTTATTTCCCATGAGATTGATGTTTTCTACTGTAGGGCCAATGAATTTTATCCCGCAGGAATCACATACTTCGGCGAAAGAAGTGTTTTCTGCTAAAAACCCATAGCCGGGGTGAATAGCATCGCTGTCGGTTATTTCTGCATCGCTCACAATACTTGATACATTGAGATAGCTCTCTGCCGAAGGACCTTTGCCAATACAGACTGCTTCATCGGCAAATTCTACATGAAGGGAATTTTTATCTGCTTCAGAATATACGGCAACTGTTTTTATTCCCAGTTCTTTACAGGCCCGTATGATTCGGATTGCGATTTCACCTCTATTTGCGATAAGAATTTTGGAAAACATATTTTATGCTGGTTCAATCAGAAATAAGGGTTGATCAAATTCTACCGGTTCACCGTTATCCACATGAATT
>CP070684.1:266195-272568 GCA_020352775.1 Candidatus Omnitrophota bacterium | reverse complement strand
TATAAAAACGAAAAAGCAGGCACTATTGGCGATTTGGGCGCATTCAGCTTTTTCCCTTCCAAGAATTTAGGCTGTTGGGGTGATGGCGGACTCATCGCTACCAGTGATCAGAGACTTTTTGATTTAATAAAAGTGTTACGTGATCATGGTCAGGTTTCAAGATATAACGCAAAATATATTGGCTACAATGCCCTCCTGGATTCGATTCAGGCCGCAGTGCTTTTGGCAAAACTAAAATATCTTGAAAAGTTTAATTCCTTAAGAAGGAAATTAGCTAAGCAGTACAATAAAGCATTGAACGGTCTTGAAGGGATAACAGTTCCTTTGGAGCCAAAAAGTTATCAGCATGTATACCACCAATACACTATAAAAGTTTCCAAAAAAAGAGATGAATTACTTAAGTTCTTGAACTCAAACGGCGTTGCGTCGCGAATATATTACCCCCTGCCGCTACATAAAATGGTTGCCTTTAAGAAGGGTAAAGTAAAGAGCTCTCTTAAAAATACTATGGATGTGTCATCAAGGATTTTGTCTTTGCCAATTCATCCTTTTTTAAAGGACTCTGAAATCAGATATGTAACCGGTATAATTTATAAATTTTTTTCAAAGTCAGCCGCAAAAGTTAGGGGCGGCTGATGTCAGGGAGTTATGGTTATGAATACAAATAGTGTTTTAGCGCCACATGGAGGATGTGGGCTTATAAACAGGTTTATTCCTGAAGTTGAGAGAGATCATTTTATAGAGAAAGTATTTAAACACAAAGTTTATACAATCGGTAACGCTGATTTAGCGACCTTTTACCGCATTGCAGACGGGACCCTTTCCCCTTTAGAGGGCCCCATGAATAAGGATGAGTTTTATAAGGTCCTTGAGACCGAAACAATAGAAAGAGGCGGCAAGAAATACGCCTGGACAGTTCCTATTGCATTTGCAGTATCCAAAGAAGAAAGCCAAAACTTTGAAGCTGGAGAGACTATCGCTGTTAAGAATGAACACGGTGAAATCGTAGGCGCTTTAGAAGTTTCAGATATCTATTCTTTCGATAAGAGTCACTATAATAAATGTGTATACGCTACAGAGCGCCTTGATCATCCCGGTCCGCGTATTGTAAATGACGATTCCAGGGAATATCTTTTAGGAGGAAAAATCTGGGCGATTTCTAAACCCCGACATCCGCTATATGGTAAATATATGCTTTCACCGGAGGAGACACGAGCTCTTTTTAAAGAGCGCAAATGGGAACGAATTGTTGCTTTCCAGACGAGAAATCCTTTGCATCGCGCACATGAATACACGATGGTTTATGCTATGGAGAAGCTCTCTAAGGAAGGATTTTTTACCGGGGTGGTATTGAATCCTTTGGTGGGAAGTACTAAGGGAGATGATGTTCCTGCCCAGGTAAGAATGAGAACTTATGAAGCTTTGATTAAAAACAGACTCATTGGCTATGGTGATAAGGATGAAGGGTTTTGGAAGAAAAAAGGATACGATATCAATGATGAGATTGTTTTAATAGGGCTTGATATAAAGATGCTTTACGCCGGACCTAAAGAGGCAATTATGCATTCTATTTATCGCCAGAACTATGGCTTTACTGACCTCATTATCGGCAGGCGCCACGCTGATGCTCCTTTTGATGACAAGACTCAAGTTTGGGCAGATTTTGATGCCCAGGAGAAATTCAATAACCTTAATGTAGAGCTTTTAATTAAGCCTTTAAAGGTGGGGTTTGCGGCTTATTACGAAGAGCTAGGAAGAGTGGTTTTGGTAAATGATTATGAGAAAAAAGGGTATCATCAGATTAAGATTTCAGGAACAAAACTGCGCCAGAAGCTCCATAAAGGAGAAGAGGTTGATGAGCGGATTATGCGTAAATCCGTAGCACATATTTTATCCGAATATTATCGGGAAAAAGCAGTTGTGCCAGGAAAACTAGTTAGGGCTAGAAATATTGTTTGGCATGATACGCGTATCAGAAAGAAAGACAGAGAAGTAGCTAACGGTCATCGCGCCACAGTAATCTGGTTTACCGGTTTACCCAGTTCAGGAAAGTCTACCATTGCAGTGGAACTTCAATCGATTCTTTTTAAACGAGGATGCAATGTGTATATACTTGACGGGGATAATGTGCGTCATGGTCTTAATAGCGATTTAGGATTTTCTCCCCAGGAACGAGAGGAAAACATTAGAAGAGTAGGTGAAATGGCGAAGTTATTTAGTGATGCTGGATTTTTGGTACTGACCTCTTTTATTTCACCTTACAGAAAAGATCGTGATAGAGCGAGAGCATTATTGCCCAAAGGCGATTTTATTGAGGTATTTGTAAAGGCATCGGTTGCGGCTTGCGAAGAGAGGGATACCAAAGGGCTTTATAAGAAGGCACGTAAGGGAGAAGTAGGTGAATTTACAGGAGTTTCTGCGCCGTATGAAGAGCCTGAGAATCCTGAAATTGTTGTCAATACCGAGAAGGAGACCGAAGAAGAAAGTGCCCAGGTTATAGTCCAATATTTAGAGGAAAATGGCTATATCCCCAGGATAGTGACTTGATATTATATAGGTATATAATATATATTCTTATCTTTTTAGCTTCAGTTGTCATTATTCCTTTTTTCTGAAATTTTTAATGTCAAAAGAGAGAATGCTTAGATGATTTCTTCTGACTTAGAAATTAATAAGATTTTTAAGATAATAAAATCAGCCGCTGCTCAAATCCTGGAGGTTTATAATACTTCCTTTAGGTGGGAAGATAAAGAAGATAGATCTCCTTTAACCTTGGCAGATAAAAAGTCCCACCAAACAATATTAAATGGATTAAGAGAAGTTTATCCTAATATCCCTGTATTTTCAGAGGAAGGTAAAGATATTTCCTATGAAGTTAGAAAGCAATGGGAATATTTCTGGCTGGTTGATCCCCTTGATGGCACCAAAGAGTTTATTCAAAGAAACGGAGAGTTTACGATAAATATCGCCCTCCTGCATAAAGATAATCCTATTTTTGGTATTATTTATGTGCCAGTGACGGGTGTGTTTTATTTTGCCTTAAAGGGAGAGGGGGCTTATAAATTAGAGAATAGTGAAAGAATAGGAGAAATAGAAAATGTGACAGAGCTGGTAAGTATTTCCCAGAAGCTGCCATTAAATATTTCTTCTGATAGGCCATTTACCGTGGTAGGGTGCCGTTCTCACATGACCCCCGAGACCAAAGAATACTTTGATGAGTTAGGAAAAAAATACGGCAATATTGATACAATCAGCGCAGGTAGTTCATTAAAATTTTGTATGCTTGCTGAAAGAAGAGCTGATATCTATCCTCGCCTGGGCCCTACCATGGAGTGGGATACTGCAGCCGGCCAGATTATAGTTGAAGAGGCAGGGGGTGAGGTATTAACGGTAGATAATCTTAAGCCTTTACGATATAATAAAGAATCGCTTAAGAATCCTTGGTTTGTTGCTAAAATGCAATTAAAATAAGGCGTTTTAATTAAGGAGGGATAATGAAAAAAGCATTGATTACGGGAATAACCGGCCAGGACGGTTCATATTTGGCTGAATTCTTACTTTGTAAAGGATATGAAGTGCATGGGATTATAAGAAGGGCTTCTACTTTTAACACCCAAAGGATAGATCATATTTATGTTGACCCTCATACTCCGGGAGCAAAGCTTACTCTTCATCATGGGGATCTTTCTGACCATGGTACGATAGATGATATTATATGGAATGTAAAGCCGGATGAGATATACCATTTAGGAGCTCAGTCTCATGTAATGGTTTCATTTGAGATGCCTGAATACACCGGAGACATCAGCGGTTTGGGCACAACGCGGATTTTAGAGTCCATAAGAGAAAGTGGAATCAATACTAAGTTTTATCAGGCATCTTCTTCAGAGATGTTTGGTTCAGCCCCTGCCCCTCAAAATGAAAAAACTCAATTTGTGCCGCGCAGTCCCTATGCAGTGGCAAAATTATATGCTTACTGGATGGCAGTGAACTATAGAGAAGGATACAATATTTTCGCTTCTAATGGAATATTGTTTAATCATGAGAGTCCTCGCAGAGGAGAGACATTTGTTACCAGAAAGATAACAAGGGCAATCGCAAATATGTTAGCGGGTAAACAGAAGAAGTTATATTTAGGTAGTCTTGATGCCAAAAGAGACTGGGGATTTGCTCCGGAATATGTAGAATGCATGTGGAATATATTACAACAGGATGAACCTGATGATTATGTTATCGGGACAGGAGTCAGTCATTCCGTAAGGGAGTTTATCCAAAATTCTTTTTCCTATGCCGGAGTAGAAATTGAATGGCGCGGTGAGGGAGCAGAGGAAGAGGGAGTTATTAAAAGTTTGACCAAAAAATGGAATTCGTTTTTTGCTGTTGGCGATGTGGTAGTAAAGGTTGATGCATGCTATTTTAGGCCCACTGAGGTAACATTTTTGCAGGCTGATGTAATTAAAGCAAAGAAGAAACTTAATTGGGAGCCAAGGGTCTCTTTTGGTGAGCTTATAAAGATTATGGTAGATTATGATTTGCAGTTAAAAGGGCTTACACCAGTGGGTAAGGGCATAGAGATTTCAAAGAAGAAAGGGTTTAAATATACGAACCATGACCTTTCTTTTTATTTATGCCAGATAAGGATGCATCCAGAATATGAATAAAAGAGCAAAAATATATATTGCAGGGCATCAAGGCATGGTTGGCTCTGCATTTTTGCGCAGGCTAAAAGAGCTGGGTTATAAAAACATCATTATCCGTGACTATCGCAAACTAGACCTAAGAAACCAGAAAGCCACTGAAAATCTCTTTAAAAAAGAAAGACCCACCCATGTATTTTTAGCTGCAGCTAAAGTAGGGGGGATTCTGGCTAATGCTACTTTTAAGGCCGAGTTTATTTACGATAATATCATGATTTCCTCTAATGTGATTCATTTCTCGTATAAATACAGGGTAAAGAAACTACTTAATCTGGGCTCTTCCTGTATCTATCCTAAATTTTCACCCCAACCCATGAAAGAAAAATACCTTCTTAGCGATACCCTAGAGCCCACTAATGAGCCTTATGCAATTGCTAAGATTGCAGCTATTAAGCTATGCCGCTATTATAATGAGCAATATGGCACTAATTTTACCTCAGTAATGCCTACCAATATGTATGGGCCGGGCGATAATTATAATCTAGAGACCGGGCATATGCTTGCAGCATTCATCAGGAAGTTTAACCTGGCAAAATTACTGCAGAATAAGGATTTTGAGGAATTAAGAAGAGATATCAAAAGATATCCTTTGGGCTTTGGCCTGGATAAAAAGATCAGTCTTAAAAAAGAAGATTCAATTAGAAAAGCCTTAAAGAGTATCGGTATTACTTCAGATTGTGTAACTTTGTGGGGCAGTGGTAAGCCATATCATGAGTTTATGTGTGTGGAGGATTTAGCTAATGCCTCTATATTTTTAATGAAGAAGTATAATTATAAAGATATCGGTGAATTTGTAAATGTCGGCACAGGAAAGGACCTAAGAGTAAGAGAAATAGCCGAGCTGGTTAAAAATACAGTTGGATTTAAAGGAAAGATAAGGTGGGATACTTCAAAATTTGACGGAACTCCCAGGAAATTGTTGGATGTTTCAAAAATAAATAAACTTGGCTGGAAAGCGAAGATTAATTTAAAAGAAGGCATAAAAAAGTCCTATAGATATTATAAGGACAGAAAGCCTATCTAATCTCCCCCCCCTTAATTGTTCAATCGTTGAACCGCTCAAAAACCCTTTATTTTATTAGCAATTCCTGATGTGTTAATAAAACTGTTGACAATACTAGTTCGAGGGGTAAAATATGTTCAATGTCTGAACACGACCCTAACAACAACCTTCCAGCAGATGCGGAGAAGGAAGAGGTCCTAAGACTCCTATCAGAACTTTACCGAACCCCTCATCTTACTCAACGTGAGATGTCTTTGCGTCTTAATGTATCTTTAGGAAAAGTAAATTACCTTCTTAAGTCTCTTATTCAGAGAGGATGGCTTTCAGCCAAGGCATTTTCTAAGAATCCCGATAGTGATATGAAGATGAAGCGGGCAAAATACCTTCTAACCCCAGACGGTTTTAAGGAGAAGCTGCGCCTTGCGCATCATTTTCTAAAGAGAAAGGAAGAGGAATATAATCAGATGAAAGAAGAGTGTGAACGTCTTAATCAATTAAAAAGTGAGTTTAATTTAGATATATCAACAGAATAATTATGAAAGTTTTTATTTCAACCACAACCTTTGCGGAGTACGATAAGGAGCCACTTAGATTATTGAAAGAAAATGGATTGGAGTATGTCCTTAATCCATATAAGCGTAAACTTAAAGAGGATGAAATTAGTAAAGCTTTG
>CP070684.1:263253-266095 GCA_020352775.1 Candidatus Omnitrophota bacterium | reverse complement strand
GCCTGTTATAAAACTATTGAAACTGCTCAAAGCTATACCCGTAATAACAATGGCTGTAATAATCAGTGCTATAGCATACAGAAAATATTTTCTTCTTGTAGATTGAGGGTTTTTCGCAAACAGGTTTTTGTTGGTCACTTCTTTGTAAAGAGCCTCTTTCACTTTTTTCAGCTGTTTGTAAAAAGTATTTTTTAGTTTGGACAGTTTTACCATGCTTCTTCCCGAAAACAACGAAGAAAGCAATTCCTTTTCATAATCCATTAAATCGCTTCTGTCTTTATCTATTTTAGTAAGAATATAATCAGCGCTGCCAAACATCCATTTTTTAGGTACCTCTGTGATGGTAAGGTATCCTCTAACTGCAAGATCAACTATGGTTGCTGAAATATCAAGCGTGTCAGCCTGTTCGTCCATAAGCACTCCAATTTCTGCTGGCTTAAGATTTGATGGTGGTTCATACTCTGCTGTAATTGTCTCGTGACCTCTAAGCGGGAAAACTTCTATGCTTTGGTCTGGGTCATGAAGACTTTTTCTTTTAAAAAAGCGAACTCGTCCAATTTTCCACCACATTCGCAACAAAAGGAACAAACCCATAACGCAGGTTACAAAAAAAGTAATTAAAGTTGTTGGAGAAGAGATAATATCGCTGATTGTTTTTGGGGCAGCAATAACCAATATGGGAACCATTGCTTTTGTATACCCGACAGCAATGGTTAATCCCTGGCCAGCTAGTAGTTCAGTCGGTGAAGTGAATTGAATTTTTTTGTCACTGATTTTGTTTATTAAACAAGCATTTGTTGCTCCATATTCTCCAAAATAGCAAGCGCTTTGAATTATGCCCTGTTCTGGCAATGTTACTGTTGCCGAACTGTTTTTAATTGTTGTCTCCCAATTATTTCCAGTAACATTCCAATAAAGTTCGTCATAATTCTCAAAAGAAACAAGAACTCCTGAAACTAAATAATTTATTATATATTTCTGTGAACCAGAAATAGTTTTGTCGGGGTCACCAATCTTTATCCTAAGATTGGCCTGGTTAGTGCTTATTTCATAGGGAATGCTTTTGAAGCCGTCTGTCACACTGATTACGTTAATTTCTGTATATATTTTTTCGTTATTTTCCGTTCTATAAGCAACAGGTAAATCCCTGTAAATGCCATGCCTTGATTCATAAAACAAAACGTCTATTTTTTCTTCAACATTTACTTTACCATCTTCTTGGATTACTATATTGCCTTCAAAATTTTCAATAACAAAATCTGCTGCAGCTTGTGCAGAAAAAAGTGTTGCTAATATTGTAAGAATAAATATTGTATAAAATAAAAGTTTTTGTTTCATAGTATTTATTCTATCACTCTACCAAAAAACCGCCTATTGGGCGATTTTACATGATTAGCATTTTTTGATTTATTGCGGCTAATTTTATAATTTTCTTGATCCGCTGTTTTTTTGTCTTTTCTGTTTTTGCGCTACTCACCCATCCCGCATACATATTTTGGTAGGAATTGGCGAAATTCTGAAAATTCTTCCAGGCTTTTTTGTTTTTTACCAAAGCCTTTTTTAAATCTGGAGGCATTGGCCACTTTTTCTTCGATGTATAGGCCTTATCCCACTTGCCACTTCTTTTAGCTTCTTGAATTTTTATCAAGCCTGCTTTTGTCATTTTCTTTTGTCTTGTCAGTTTCTCTGCAGCTTGTTTATTAATTTTTGACCAAAAGCTGTTTTTTCTGCGAGGTGTATATTTTTGTATATATCTTTGTTCGTCAATACGATTAATTCGGCTGTCTATCCATCCAAAACACAAAGCTTCTTCAACCCCCTCTGTGTGGGTAATAGAAGGCTTGCCTGTATGTTTTTTATAATACATCAGCCAAACTCCGTCTGATTTCTTATGATTTTGCTTAAGCCATTTGCGCCATTCATTCCTGTTCTTAAAATAAAGTGGTTTTTCTGATTTCATTGTTTAATTATATTAAAAAACCGCCCGGTGCGTTAGTGCATAGGGGCGATTTTTGTGATGTGGATGATTTTTATTTTCCCTCCAATAAGGGCATTGGTTCAACACTGTCTGTATACATCTCTCCGACTAGCGGCACAATCACATTCTGTCTATAAAAGTAATCTTGAGAACGACCTCCAATAATCGGGAAGACAAATGAGGGAACATACATTTCTTCGCCGCCTACTTTAGTCTGACTCCTTTGCCAGATTCTCACTAGCTGCAAAGTGGGAGTCCCTAATTCCAGCTCTATGGTTTCTGTTGCATCAGGATAATCATAAAATCTGTATATTCCTCCTTTTTCTGCAGTAGCTATAATCTTTTCCTCATCAGTTTCTATATTATACTTTGAGCTTTCAAAACCGCTTATGGAAATATTTCCAGTATAAACAACCTTTTTATGGCGTATATTAACTTCTACCGATATGCCTGCTTTGCGGCCAGACTGATCAGAGGCTGTTTTACCATCAAGCATCAAGGGATAAACTACTGAATAATTTTCGGGAATGTATGCTTCAGAAACCTCTTCCGCTGCAATCATTACTTCTCGCGAAACAACCTCTCCTGGCCCATACATATCCATATTAATGCCATATTCCCTAATAAAGCTATCAGCAATTGAGATTAATTCTTGATCAGATGGAACTTCTGCCTGAGTTAGGGTGCGCACCTCTGACATTGGCCATTTTTCCCAGTTCATGTTGATAGATATATTATTCTGGCCTGGATCTATGTATATTGAGTCACCATAATCACGATCCTCTAAAATCTGCAGTGTACCCAGCTTCATGTTTCGAAACCTATTAAGATCAATAATGTCTAGATTAATGTTGGTAAGAATTC
>CP070684.1:259638-263153 GCA_020352775.1 Candidatus Omnitrophota bacterium | reverse complement strand
CTGCGCTATATTTTCTTAAAATAACAAAAAAGTTCCAAAAAATAGCTATTATAGATTTTCATGTCCACAATCTATAAAACTATAGTATAATTCTTAATGCTGAGGGGTTAATATATATCGCCAGTGCTGCAAAAAAATATATCAATGAACAACAATTTTTTGTAAATGCCTCAAACTTATCCTAAAATTACGGTGCTGATTCCTACTTTTAACCGAGCTGAATATCTCGCGGAATGTCTGGACAGCATTATTACTCAGACCCTTCCTCCTCACCAGATCATCGTAGTAAATGATGGTTCAACCGATCAAACCGTAAAAGTGATTGAAAACTACCTGAAGTCGATAGAGTATTTTGAAACTAATCAGTTCGGCAAACCCTGCGCAATCAACCATGGCCTTGAAAGGACTTTGGGAGAATACCTTTGGATCTTTGATACAGCATGCTATAATTGAGCTTTTTCCAAAAAAGCTTATCCAAGAAGAGGTATGCCATTTTTTAGCAACAAATGCCTCCAAAAAACAAAAATTTCTTGCTTTCCCCACGAACCACGAATATAAACTAAAATATGAACTGTCGTGGCGATGGAAGGGTGCCTACAGGCAATATCTGGGGCTATTTCTAAAAGGCTTCCAAAATCAAGTTCCTATCATTTTGTTATGTTTCTACTTAATGATAAAACCAATGTTCCGTTAGTTAGTGTTTGTCTTTTAACTTATAATCATGAGAAGACAATAGAGCGCTCAATCAAAGGGGTGATTGATCAAAATGTGAAATTTAAAATGGAATTAGTTATTGGTGAGGATTGCTCTACTGATAAGACTCTTGATATCTGTAAAAAATATGCATCAAGATATAAAGATATTATAAGGTTACAAGAAAGAAAAGCTAATATGGGGCTGAATAAAAATTTTCTTGAAACGTTTTATGCTTGTAGAAGAAAAAATTAGCCTCAATAAAACTTCTGTGCCTTCCAGTATTCGTAAAATCTACCTTTTTGATCAAGGAGCTCTCGAAGCCCTCCCTGCTCAATAATCATACCTTTTTCAAGAATAATGATCTTATCTGCATATTCTATTGTTGAAAGTCTGTGAGCAATAACTATTGTAGTTTTATCTTTTATTAGATCGTTAAGCGCCTCTTGTATCAGTTTTTCAGTGATTGAATCTAAAGAACTTGTGGCTTCATCAAGTATTATAATCTCTGCGTTTTTGAGCATGGCTCTTACAATAGAGACTCTTTGCTTTTCGCCTCCTGATAGTTTTACTCCTCTATCACCTACTTCTGTATCAAGGCCTGCGGGTAATTTTTTTATAAAATCATAAAGCCTGGCTTTATCAGCTATTTTAATTAGATTGTCATCACTTATTTTATTTGCAAAACCATAAGTCAGATTAAAACGAAGAGAAGCATTGAAAAGAAAACTCTCCTGGCTTACAAGCGCCATTTTAGAGCGCAGGGATCTAAGCGTAAAATCTCTTATGTCCTGGCCGTCCATTAAAATAGAACCAGGTTCTGTATCGTAAAAACGCATAAGCAGGTTTATAAGCGTGGTTTTGCCTGCGCCGCTTGCGCCTACAATAGCTGTGGTTTTTCTTTTATCAAAAGAAGCGTTGAGGTTGCTGAAAACCATAACACCCTTAGGATATGTAAAATCGAGATTTCGTAATTCTATTGCCCTGCTTAAACCTTTAAATTCCTTTGTGCCATCCTCAATAAAATACTTATCTTTATCATCAAAAATCTTCCTTACCTCTGAAATTTGACCTTTGATAGAAGCAAAAGACCCTACAGCATTTCCAAGGACGGAAACCGATACAGTAGCTCTTTTTAATAGTAAGAAAAATACCATATATCCCGCTATATTAGACTCTCTCCCTGTTGCAAAAAATAGCGCCATAAACCCGACTAATATAAGTATAAAACATACCAAAATAATCTCCTGTAAGGGCTCAATCAAAGAGTTTTTTTTATCAATGCTGAACTGAAAACCTCTTACTCGCTCACTTGCATAGGCAAACCGTCCACTCTCTTCAACTTCCTCTTTGTAAGCCTTTATAAGAGGCATACAGGACAGAGAGCTTACTATCTTTTTACCCAGGTCAGAAGAGGCTTCTGCAAAATGCTTAGAACTTATCTTGATTTTTTTTACGATCCAGTTCAATACAATGTAACAGATAGGGAATATGATAATCATAGATAGTGTGAGGCGCCATGAAATAACAACCATAAGCATAGAACACACAATCAAAGAAAATAGCCTATACATAATTACTTGCAGCACTCGTAACTCTAATGCAATTCTCTCAGTAAAACCTATGAGTACCTGATAGAGATATCCTGTACTCATCTGGTCAAAGAAAAGCTTACCAAAGCTAAGATAGCGCTTGTACATACTCTTTCTTAGGTTGTGGGCAAATCGCCTTACTAGAAAAAGAACGCTAACAGAAGAACTATAGTAAAATAAATTCTTAAATATAACTGCGGAAAAAATAAAAATTGTTAAGGTAGCAAATGCAACTGCGCGGCTCTCGCCAAATAAGGAAAAGACCGTGTTCATAATAATGTTTAAAACAGGAATACCTTTAACGAACTCATAACTTCCCTCTAATAATCCTCTTATTGTTGGAATTAAAAGCCCGATACTAAGTCCCTCAAGAAAAGCAGCACAAAACGCTAAAAAACCTGGAAAAAACATATAGCGCAGTTTCATATCTAGGCTATGTAAAAAACGCCTGAACCATATTATGTTTAAATACACCTTTCTCTTTTTTAAAAAATTAGGTATGATAATCATTTTTTCTTCCTGGTATAATGTTAGCTTGACAGTGAACGGTTTAAAGTAGTTTTATATTAATGTTATCAAAAGAAACAGGAAAACAACTTCTCAGGCTCCCGGTGATGTGGGATGACAGCTGGCCTGTAACAATTTTTATGAGAAAGTATCTTATAGGTTATCAGTGTCTTTTTTACAAAAGCCGTAATGCCGCCTGCTTCCGCACTTATGGCAAGCAGGGGCCTGCTCAATAAAATTTTTGCTTAACCCATTGCTTAGCCACATAATACATAAATACAGGAAAAGACACGAAAGTTCTCTTCCACATTCTTTTAGGTTCTCTTATCAGCCTTGGCAGCCACTCGACTCCAATCTTTATGGACCATTCGGGAGAACGCTTTTTGGTGCCTGCAAAGAAATCAAAAACAGCACCTATTCCTACAATAAACGGCACATCAAGTTTACCTATGTTACTGTAAATCCACTTTTCCTGTTTCGGCGCAGTCATTCCTACCCATAAAGCTGTGGGCTGTAATTTATTGATTTCCTCAACTACAGAACTGTTTTCGCTATCTGAATATGCTTTATAGGGCGGTGAATATGTTCCAGCAATTTTGATATTTGGAAATCGTTCTGTCATCTTTTTACGGATTTTCTCTAAAACCTCGCTTGTTGAACCAAGAAAGTAAAAGCTCCTATTGCCTTGGCGGTTCCAGCTCTCTGCCAAATTAATAAAAATAT
>CP070684.1:250552-259538 GCA_020352775.1 Candidatus Omnitrophota bacterium | reverse complement strand
ATCCATCGTATTGATATCGAAGCTAAAGAAGGGAATTTACGCTTAGAAGTGGAAAACGTTCCTTCAGAAATTAACCCAAAAACAAGCACTTTAGCGGTTCTTTCTACGCAGTATGTTCTTAAGAAGATTTTTTCTTCCCTTAAAATTGGAGGATGAAAGTTGTAGGCTTCGAAGTTTAGGCCCAAGAGCCATCCTTTCCCAAAAATCAAAATAAGAAAATGAATGAACACATACTTGTTAAAGGCGCAAAAGAGCACAATTTAAAAAACATCGATCTAAAGGTCCCTAAGAACAGGCTTGTTGTAATCACTGGTCTTTCTGGTTCCGGTAAATCATCTCTTGCTTTTGATACTATTTATGCTGAAGGCCAGCGCCGTTACGTAGAGAGTTTATCTAGTTATGCCCGTCAGTTCCTGGAGCAGTTGCAAAAGCCCGATGTGGAACATATTGAGGGGCTTTCTCCCGCAATTGCAATTGAACAAAGAACTGCTGGTGGCTCCCCCCGTTCTATTGTTGCTACCCAGACTGAAGTTTATGATTATTTGAGGTTGCTTTTTGCAAGGATTGGAAAGCCGCATTGCTATAAGTGCGGGCGCCCCATTCAAAAACAGACTTCGCAGGAGATTATTGAAAAGATTCTTTCTTTACCCAAAGATAACAGGATTTATATTCTTTCTCCGGTAGTACGGGGTAAAAAGGGAGAGTACGATGCGCTCTTTAAGCGCCTGCTTAAAGAGGGGTTTGTCAGAGTAAGAGTTGATAGGAAAATTTATGATTTGAGCGAAGAAATAAAATTAGAAAAATATAAAATTCACCATATCGATATTGTGGTAGACAGGATAAAAGTATCAAGTCAGTATAAAAAAAGAATCGCTGATTCCGTAGAGACTGCCCTTAAATATTCACAGGGCCTGGCGCTAGTCTATGATGAAACAGAAAATAAGGAAATCTTCTTCAATACTCAATTAAGTTGTACGCAGTGCGGAGTTTCTTTAAGAGAGCTTGAACCACGCATGTTCTCATTTAATTCACCCTACGGGGCTTGTCCAGCCTGTAATGGGTTGGGCACAAAGTTAGAGTTTGACCCGGACCTTATTGTGCCTGATAAAAAAAGAAGCATACAAGAGGGAGCAATTGAGGTTTGGCGAAAGGGCAGCAAGGGCTACATGATGTATTATCGTGCGCTTTTAAGAGAGCTGGCTGATGAGATGGATTTTTCCCTTGATACTCCCTTTGGGCGACTTCCTAAAAAAATAAAAAAAGTTATTTTACATGGAGACCCAGGGGTTTATGTCTGGGATAAGGCATTTGAAGGAGTTATTCCCCATTTAGTGAGGCTCCTAAAGACTACTGATAGCGATTACATGAGACAGACAATCGCCAAATATATGTCTAAACTTCCCTGTCCGGAATGCGAGGGTGCGCGCCTTAGAAAAGAAAGCCTTGCGGTATATGTAGGAAATAAATCAATATGGGATGTGGTGCAGGCAAGCATTGCTGACTGCAGTGAGTTTTTCTCTAAGCTAAAGCTCACTTCGTTTGAGGAAAGAGTTGCCTACCACATTGTAAAAGAAATTAAAAAACGCTTTGCATTCTGTCTTGATGTAGGGTTGGGTTATCTTTCTTTGGATAGATTAAGTTCTACCCTTTCCGGAGGGGAAGCGCAAAGGATTCGCTTGGCGACCCAGGCTGGTTCTTCTCTTTCCGGGGTGATCTATATTCTTGATGAGCCTACCATTGGATTACATGCGCGCGATGACAAAAAGCTCATAAATACTTTAAAGAATCTACGTGATTTAGGCAATACAGTTTTAGTGGTCGAGCATGATGAGCAGATGATTGAGGCCAGTGATTGGATTGTGGATTTAGGGCCCGGAGCTGGAATCAATGGGGGAAGAGTTGTTTATAATGGAGAAAAGCGAGGGATTTATAAAGCAAATACTTTGACTGCTAAGTACCTAAAGGGGGAGTGTCTGATAGAGTCACCTCCAACCAGGAGGCCTTATAAAAATCGCCCCTCTCTTTTAATCCGGGGTGCAAAAGAGCATAATTTAAAAAACATCGATGTAAAGATTCCGTTGGAGGTTTTTGTGTGTGTTACGGGAGTTTCAGGTTCGGGTAAATCGACCTTGGTGGAAGAGACTTTATATCGCACTTTAGCGCGCAGTCTTTACGATTCGCGTCTAAAACCAGGAGTGCATGAGAAAATAGAAGGAATAGAGAATATTGATAAGGTTATTATCGTGGATCAATCTCCTATTGGAAGAACCCCGCGTTCTAACCCTGCTACTTATACTGGAGTTTTCTCTCCAATAAGAGAGGTTTTCAGCCAGCTTCCCGAAGCAAGAGCGCGGGGCTATAAGCCCGGCCGTTTTAGCTTTAATATTTCAGGGGGCAGATGTGAGGCCTGTGGAGGGGATGGTATAAAGAAAATTGAAATGCATTTTCTTCCCGATGTATATGTTCCCTGTGAGGTTTGTGCTGGCAAGCGTTTTAACACCCAGACGTTAGAGATCACCTTTAAAGGGAAAAATATCGATGATGTATTAAATATGAATGTGGATCAGGCTTATGAGTTATTTGAGAACTTTCCCCAGATAAGAAATATTTTACAGACCCTTAAAGACGTGGGGTTGGGCTACATTATGCTGGGCCAGCCCGCTACCACCCTTTCAGGAGGGGAAGCGCAGCGTATTAAGCTTGCTTCTCAATTACGCAAGAAAGCCACTGGAAAAACCCTTTATATTCTCGATGAACCCACTACCGGTCTTCATTATGATGATGTAAAGAAGTTATTGTCAGTGCTGCAGCGTTTGGTTGATAAGAAAAATACAGTGGTGATTATTGAACATAACTTAGATGTCATAAAGTGCGCTGATTACATCATTGATTTGGGTCCCGAAGGAGGAGAAGAAGGGGGGCTTGTAGTGGCTTGTGGCGCTCCTAGTGAGGTAGTAAAGCGGTCTGCTTCATATACCGGTAGGTTTGTAAAAAGTAAATTAAATAAAAAAGTAAAGGCAAAAAGCAAAAAGTAGAGCATGTCAAAAATAAGAAATATTTTTATTGGCATTTTTTTATCAATTTTTGTTTTGCAGACCGGGTTTGCCTTAAGTAATGAAGAGGAAAAATTTTATATTGCCAAAAAAGCTTTTGATGACGGCTTTTATGGTGCGAGCCTTTCGCTTTTGCAAAGATTCATTAAGGATTTTCCTGAAAGTCCAAGGGCTTATGAGGTGAGGCTTTACATTGCAAAGTGTTACTATTTTAATAAAAATTATCCACCTTCCCTGCAGACCCTACATGAACTCACCCAAAAGAAAGAGGCAATTCAGATTTTAGATGAGGTATATTATTGGCTCGCGCAAGTTTATTTTATCGGTAAGGACTATCAGGGTTCACTTAGTTATCTGGCTAAAATAATAGAAGATTATCCTGATTCCCAGTTTTGGTGGTGGGCGCATTACTTGACTGCTAATTGTCATTTTGAGCTGGGCAAGGATATTGAAGCACAAGAGACACTTAAGAAAATAGTTGAGAAAAGCAAACAAAAGCAAATTGTTGAAAGCGCCTATGAATTGCTTCTTGGATTTTATTCCCGCTACAAAGACCATTCTCAGATTATAAAATGGGGCCAGCGCTACCTTAAGGAGTTTTCCAAGGGCAACTTACGTGCCCAGGTGTATCATTATCTGGGAGAAAGCCTTGTGGCGCAGAATAAGTTTGATGAAGCAATACGATATTATCAGCGCGCGCTCACCTTAAATGAGGGGTTTCAGGTTCTTGATTTGATTCATCAAGGATTAAGCACTGCTTACATAGAAAAGAATGATCTGGAAACTGCACAAACTCATATTGCAAGAATAAAAAATGATGAATTGCGCACTTTTGTGCGGGGAATGTTTTATTTCAAAATAAAAAATTACACTCAGGCACTAAAAGTGTTTGTTGACTTTTTGGAGGAGTTTAAGGAAAGTAAGTTTTTACCTCTCGTTTATTTACACAAAGCAGATACTCTTTATGAGATGGGCAGGGTAAATGATTCCCTTTTAGTTTATCATGATATCCTTGAGAAATTTAACTTGAGTCAGCATCAGGACATTTTAGACAAAGCCTATTACGGCCTAGCCTGGTGCTACTTAAAAAATAGTGAATTTAAAAAAGCAATAGAAGAGTTTAAGCATACCTTAAAGTATACTGACAATCCTATGGTGCAGATAAGTTCCCAGATTCAGATCGCTGATGCTTACCAGGAGGCAGAAAAATACGAACGGGCGTTGGATACCTATAATGAAGTTTTGAAAAATAATCCCAATACGGTTTATGTAGATTATATTCAATTTCAGATCGGGATAGTTTTTTTAAAAATGAACCGCCTCCCGCAAGCCCTTCTGGCGTTAAAGAATCTCAAGAGAAATTATCCTTCTTCAAGACTCGTGCCTCAGGCCCAGTATTATCTGGCGGTAGGATATTTTTCCGTGGGCCAATACGCGGAGGCTAAAAGCCTTTTGGAAGATTTTATAGCTAAATTCAGCAATAGTGACCTCATTGATGATGTTCGCTATCTTTATGCCAAATGCTTTTTTAATGAAGGGGATTATGAAAAAGCTTTAGAAATATTTGAGCAGCTAAGAGCAAGAGTAAGGAAAAGGGAAATAGAAGAATTGGTTTATATCGATATTGGTAATACCTATCTTAATCTTTCACGTTTTGAAAAGGCAAAGAGAATATGGCAAAGTTTTCTGGCAAGGTTCGCACGTTCACAATATGCTGGTTCAGTGGCACTCTACTTAGGGGGATTATATGAAAAAGAAGACGATTTAGATGGAGCAGAAAGATATTACAAAAGGGTTATCAGGCAATATAAGGATTCTTTGTGGGAGAATGAAGCATTGCTTTCTTTGGGACACCTTTATTGGCAGAAAGGAAATTTAAAGAAAGCAGAGGATACGTTTAAAAAATTAGCAGCTAAAGGCGTTAATCTTGCGTTTAATGCCAAGCTTTATTTAGCAAAATTATATACTGAGAAGAATGATCTGGAGGCGGCAGCCGTTCTTTACGATGAGCTTATTGAATCCAATTCTTCTTTTTCTAAGGCTGCGATTTTGGATAAGGCCTATCTCTTAAAAGAGATGAAAAAATATTCTGAGGCAATAACCTGTTTTGAGCGCGCCACAAAGGAAGGCTTGGATTCTCCTAAGTTAAGGTTTTTTCTGGCACTGTGTCTTGAGAAGACCAATCAGAGCAAGAAGGCGATTGATGAGTATTTTAAGGTGATTTATACTTTTAAAGACGATGATTATATGGTTAAATCTTATTTTCGCATTGCACGTATTCATGAAAGAGACGGTAATTTCGGGGCCGCAAAAGAGATTTATGAAAAAATCATGGATTTTGAGGTAGAGGAGGCAAAAATCGCAAGAGCTAGGTTAAAAGCCTTACAAAATCAATAGATTATTTAAAAGGAGGTAGTTATGTGGCAGCTTTTTGCAAAAGGTGGATGGTTGATGTTACCGATTCTTATGTGTTCGGTATTTGCGTTGGCGATAATCATAGAACGGATGATTTTTTACGGTGGACGAAGGTTTAATACCGTCGCTATCGTTCCTAAAGTTTTAGAATGGATACGTAAAAACCACGTTACCGAGGCCATTGATTTTTGTGAAAAAAAGGCTTATCACGTCACTAATATTTTAAAGGCCGGCCTGCTTCATTACAATGAGTCTAAAGAGATTGTCAAGGAATCAATGGAAGACGCATCTTTGTATGAGGTTCCTAAACTTGAGAAGAACTTAAATTTCTTAAGCACCCTTGCGCACATCTCTCCTTTGTTGGGCCTTTTAGGTACAGTAGTGGGTTTGGTAAAGTGTTTTTACATCATCGAGCAAAAAGCCCAGGCAGTGGGGATGGTAAATCCTTCGGACTTGGCAGGAGGGATATGGGAAGCATTGTTAACTACAGTGGCAGGATTGTGTGTGGCAATACCCAGCTATATTGCTTACAATTATTTTGTGCACAGAGTAAACTTATCAGTCCTTGAGACCGAACGGGCTGCGACGGAATTGTTAGAAGTGCTTTCACAAAGGAGATACGCCAGTGAGGTTTAAAAAGAGAGTAAAAGTAGAGGCGGGGTTACGCCAGATAGATATCGCTCCACTCATTGATATCATATTTCTTCTTTTGATATTTTTTATGCTTACCTCAAGTTTTATCGTGATGCCAGGAATAAACGTAAAACTTCCCAAAGCGATAACTTCAGAAGAGGTAAATACCCAGACTCTTACCATTGTGATTTCAAGTGAAGATATTGTTTACCTTGAAGGGAAACCCATGACCATTAAAGAAGTGGAGCAATCCGTAAAAAAAGAAAAAATTGATTCCATTTTTATCAGAGCTGATAGGGATGCGAGTTTAGGAGCAGTAGTGGCTATCTGGGATATATGCAAAAAAGAGGGGATTGATAAGATAGGAATTGCCACTACTTACCACGATTGATCCCAAAGCGTTTATGGGGAAAAGAAATATAATTTTATTTTCTTTTCTGTTTTCATGCTTAATTCATGGAGTGGTATTTTCCTTTATCACAGTACGCATCGATAAAAGGCAAAGCCCCCTCATTTACTGCTGGCAGGACATTCTTAGCAAAAAAGACTTATCGTTAGATAAGGAAAGTGCACTATCTTTACCTGCCGGGGTTGATTTTTCTTTCCATGGCTTAAGAAAGGATTATTTTTCTCAGGCAGTGTTTCAACCTCACTTTTTTAAGCTTTTTGATGTTGAACTTATCCACCCTTTTCTGCCTGTAAATAACCATTTAAAAGAGCAAACCCTATATTTTTACCTTTGGGAGAGACCCACTGTAATTTCTTCTGTGCGCCAGGAGCAAGTTCAGTATATGGTGTATGTGTCTGGCCACGGAAAGGTTGTTTTTTCATTTCCACAGAAGTTACCTTCTAATTCCAAAGAGAATATTTTGATGCAGGAATATGTACGCGAGGCGGCCAATTTCCCAAAGGGTAGATTTTTCTGGACAAAATTTAAGGGGGTGCTAAAATAAAATGCAAGTTGAAATTTCGCTTTTTTTAGGAATTCTTTTTGCAGGGTATCTAGCCAGCATCCTCGTTATTAATTACGTTCAGGCTCACAATATAATTGATATAGATAAAAAAGTTCATCTGAAGAAAAGACAGTGCGAAATTTGCTCTTCTTTTCATTTTGTAAGTGTTTCTTTTAAATATTGGCGTTGCCCTTTATGTCAGAGTATAAACAGGGAGGGAAAAGATGATTACAGAGATAGGGATAGTCGCGGGTGAAATATGGGAATTTTTAGATAAAAACGGTGAGGTATCCCTTTTTGAGCTTATCGAAGGGATTGAGAAGCCCAGAGAATTAGTCTTAATGAGTTTAGGTTGGTTGTCACGTGAAGGCCATGTTCTTGTAAAGCTTGAAGAAGACAACTATCGCATTTCCCTTAGATGTGCAAAGGCTTAATTTCTGTTATCATATTCAGTCATTATTAGTTCTTACCTTTTTTAGTCCTCGCTAGCAGTCATTTCTTTAGTTAACCGCAAAACTTTATTTGCTTTTCTTGACATAAGGGTTTTTCTCTGTCAAAATGCTGTATTGCAAGCGGCACTTCGGTTATATAACCTCAGTGCCGATGAAAAATAGGGAATAACCCTAAATGTTTGCTTTTTTATCGGGCCGGTAGTTCAGTTGGGAGAACGCCTCGTTCGCAACGAGGAGGTCGGCGGTTCGAATCCGCTCCGGTCCACCAAACAGGGGTAAGATGGTTAGTAAAAAATTAATAAAGTTTGGAAGTATTGTGGTAATTTTTCTCTTTGCATGTGCCGATGCGCGTCCACAAGTAAAAAGTTATGAGTTTGCTGGTTCCTGGTATCCTGCGAATCCTAAAATATTACGTAATTTAGTAAAAAGATTTATAGATGAGGCAGAGGTTGATCCAATTGAAGGTGAGATTTTGGGAGTAATCTCTCCTCATGCTGGTTACCGTTATTCTGGCCCGGTTGCGGGATACAGTTTTAAAGCATTAAAAAATGTAAAGTTTGATACCGCAATTGTTATGGCCACTACTCATAAGCATTATTTTAGTGGGGTCAGTATTTATCCAAAAGGAGAATTCGATACTCCGCTGGGGAGTTTAAAGATTGATAGCAAGTTTGCTAAAGAATTAGCGACTCTTGAGTTTGTCAAATTCGAGCCTAAAAACTTTTACGGAGATCACATCGTGGAAATGGAGCTTCCCTTTCTTGTCCAGATAAATCCTAAAGCCAAGATCGTGCCAATGATGGTTGGAGATATAAGTTATGAACAGCTCGAGGAGTTAGCACAAAAACTTTATCAAACTTCTTTGCGTAAAGATTTTATCATTATTGTTTCTGCTGACCTCTCCCATTATCAGCCTTATGATGAGGCAGTGCGCATAGATAGCAACACAATTAATTTAATCGAGCGTCAGGATACACGCACCCTTTGGGACACAAAATATTTTGGCCAGGGTCGAACCTGTAGCATGTCTTCGGTGGTAGCATTTTTGAATTATGCGCGCCTAAGGGGTGGAGAGGTTAAAAAATTACACTATGCTAATTCCGGAGACACCTCGGGCATAAAGGGAAGTGTAGTGGGGTACTTAAGCGCGGTGGCTTACGTACCGGATAAAAAAACTCAGGCAATTTATGAAAAACAAGATAAAAAGGAGAGAGGCATGAAGGAATTTAGCTTAACTGATAAAGAAAAAGGGGCTTTACTTAAGATCGCCCGCTCTACGTTGCAAAGTTATCTAAAAGAGGGAAAAACTCTTTCCTTTGAAGCAGAAACCGAAACCTTAAAGGAAAAAAGAGGGGCGTTTGTGACTTTAAAGAAAAAAAGGCAGCTGCGGGGATGCATCGGTAGGATTGCAGGCGATACCCCTCTTTATAAGGTGATACCGGAGTATGCAATACATGCTGCTACGGATGATCCGCGTTTT
>CP070684.1:244162-250452 GCA_020352775.1 Candidatus Omnitrophota bacterium | reverse complement strand
CCCTTTGGAATCGCCCAAATTGGTAAAGCCTTTCGCAATGAAGTCACCACCGGAAACTATATCTTTCGCATGAAAGAATTCGAACAACTGGAAATAGAGTATTTTGTGAATCCCAAAGATGCTGATAAGTCTTATGAATATTGGGTAAAAGACCGCTATGATTTTTATATAAACCACATGGGCTTAAGCAAAGAAAACCTGCGCTTAAGAAAGCACGAAAAAGAGGAGCTGGCTCATTACGCAAAGGCCTGCACTGACATTGAATACAATTTTCCTTTTGGCTGGAGCGAGCTGGAAGGAATTGCCAACCGCACTGACTTTGATTTGCGCGAGCATAGCCGGGTAAGTAAAAAAGACCTTTCCTATTTTGACGACGAATCCAAGAAAAGATATATCCCTTATGTTATCGAGCCTTCTGCCGGGGTGGACCGCACATTCTTTGCGATAATAGCTGACGCCTATCACGAAGAGGAAGTGCGAGGTAAAAAGAGGGTAGTCATGAAATTGAAACCCAATATCGCTCCTCATCATGCTGCAATTTTCCCACTCTTAAAGAACAAGCCCGCGGTGGTAGAACTTGCAAAAAAGGTTTTTTATGATATAAAAGATAAAGTATCTTGCGTCTATGATGACACTGCAGCAATAGGAAAACTCTACCGACGTCAGGATGAAATCGGCACGCCTTTCTGTATCACCGTCGATATAGATACCTTAACTGACCAGAAAGTAACTATACGCGACCGGGACACCATGCAACAGGATAGAATCCCGCTAACCAATGTATTAAATATTATTCAAGAAAAAACAAAAAACTAACCAACTGCGGCACTGACACTTAGGTGCACAATGCAAGAAAGGAGAAAGAGCATGGCTAAAAAGCAAAAATCTAAAAAATCGAAAAAGAAAAAATACGTATATTTTTTCAGCAAAGGTCAATCTGACGGAAATTCAAAAATGAAAAACCTCTTAGGGGGTAAAGGCGCTAATTTAGCTGAAATGTGCCGTATCGGATTACCAGTGCCTCCGGGTTTTACTATCACAACTGAAGTTTGTAAGCTCTATTACGACAGCAATAAAAAATATCCCAGCGGGTTAAAAGAAGAAGCGGAACTTAACATTAAAAAGCTTGAGAAAGCTACCGGCAAAAAGTTCGGCGACAACAAAGACCCTCTTTTAGTCTCAGTGCGCAGCGGTGCTGCGGTTTCCATGCCGGGAATGATGGATACCATCCTTAATCTTGGTCTTACTGATGAGGCCGTAAGGGGACTTGCGGATCTAACAAAAAATCCAAGGTTTGCCTGGGATTCTTATCGCAGATTCATCCAGATGTTCGGCGATGTCGCTATGGGAGTAGAGCATCATGCTTTTGAACATGAATTGGAAGAAGTCAAAAGAAGAATCGCAAAAGATAAAAACATTCCTAATGCTGAATCCTTAGTCCAGGAAGCTCTTAATAAACTCGTGCCGGATACAGCATTAACAGTAGAGGACCTCAAAGAGCTGGTAAGCCGCTATGAAGAAGTATATAAAAAACATACTGGCAGCCCTTTCCCTCAGAAACCACGCGAACAACTCTGGCATGCCATTGATGCTGTGTTTGGTTCCTGGAATAATGACCGTGCCATTGCCTACAGAGAAATCCATAACATAAAAGGACTCTTAGGCACCGCGGTTAATGTACAAACCATGGTCTTTGGGAATATGGGCCAGGATTCAGGAACCGGGGTAGGCTTTACGCGTGACCCCTCAACCGGTGACGATGATTTATACGGTGAGTTTCTTATGAATGCTCAAGGTGAAGACGTGGTCGCCGGGATAAGAACCCCGCTTCATATCGATGAGATGAAAAAAAGCGATAAAAAAATGTATGATCAGCTGGCAACAATCCGAAAAAAACTGGAAAAACACTATAAAGAAATGCAGGATTTTGAATTCACCATTGAGAAGGGCAAACTGTATATGCTTCAGACCCGCAATGGAAAAAGAACTGCTCATGCGGCAGTAAAAATTGCGGTTGATATGGTCACCAAAGAAAAACTCATCAGCAAAGAAGAAGCAGTACTGCGCATACAGCCAGAACAGATAGATCAGCTCCTGCATCCCATGTTTGATGCTGAAGAAGAGAAAAAGGGAGACATTTTCTCAAGAGCCGGTCTACCAGCGTCTCCCGGAGCTGCAGTAGGCCAAGCTGTATTTAGTGCCAAAGATGCTGAACAATGGAAAGAAAGCGGTAAAGAAGTAATCCTCTGTCGACTGGAGACTTCTCCCGAAGACATCAGAGGAATGCATGCTGCAAACGGTATCTTAACTGCACGGGGCGGTATGACTTCCCATGCCGCAGTGGTTGCCCGGGGATGGGGTAAATGCTGCGTTGCCGGAGCCGGCGATATCACCATGGAACTTGCTAAGAAACAGATGCGCTGTGGAAATCAAACCATAAACGAAGGCGACTGGATTTCCCTTAACGGTAGCAAAGGAATCGTATATCTTGGAAAAATAAAGACAATCCCGCCTAAAATGACCGGCCCCTTTGGAATAATCATGAAATGGGCTGATGATATAAGGAAATTAGGTGTGCGCACCAATGCTGATACCCCTAAAGATACAGCGGTCGCGATAGAATTTGGCGCCGAAGGTATCGGACTATGTCGCACCGAACATATGTTTTTTGAAGGCGAAAGAATCCTATCATTCAGAAAGATGATTCTGGTTGCGCAAAAAGTTAAAAACTTACGTGACGCAATCGCTGCTGAAACTGACTCCAAGAAAAGAAAAGCTTTGGAGGAAGAACTAAAGGCACCTTTAACACAATACTTGAAAGCCCTGGAAGAACTTCTTCCCCTTCAAAGAAAAGACTTTGAAGGAATCTTTGAAGCCCTCAAAGGGTATCCTTGCACAATCAGATTCCTGGATCCACCTCTACATGAATTTCTGCCTCACGATGAAAAAGGACAAAAAGAACTGGCAGATGCCATGGGGATAGATTTCGATTATGTTAAAAACACGGTTGATTCCCTGCATGAATTTAACCCCATGCTTGGCCATCGTGGCTGCCGCCTTGGCATAACCTATCCTGAAATATCAGAAATGCAGGCACGCGCCATTATCGAAGCGGCATTAAACGTAAAAGCCAAAGGAATTAAGGTTTGTCCCGAAATAATGATTCCTTTGGTAGGAAATGTAAAAGAGCTACAGCTGCAAAAAGAAGCAGTATTGGATGCCATTGAAAAAATCAAAAAAGAAAGAAAACTTAAAAAGCTTCCCTTTGAAGTAAAAATCGGAACCATGATTGAAGTGCCACGGGCAGCGATAACAGCTGATGAAGTGGCTAGAACCGCTGAATTTTTCTCCTTTGGAACCAATGATCTTACCCAAATGAGCTGCGGTTTCTCACGCGATGATGCCGGTAAATTCCTTGCTGATTACCTAAACTTGGGGATTTATGATCATGACCCCTTTCAATCACTTGATGCCAACGGAGTAGGAAAACTAGTAAGAATGGCAACAGAACTAGGGAAAAAGACACGCAAAGACCTTAAACTTGGGATTTGCGGCGAACACGGAGGAGACCCCCAATCAGTGAGATTCTGCCACGAAGTAGGTTTAACTTATGTAAGTTGTTCTCCGTTTAGAGTGCCGATTGCCCGTCTTTCCGCTGCCCAGGCAGTGCTAGAAGAAAAGGGCGCAAAGAAGGGTAAAAAAAAGAAATAAAAGAGCTTTAAGACATGGAAGCAATTAAAGCGTATCTACAGCGAATAAAAAATATTCCTCTCCTTACTCCCAAGGAAGAGATAAGCTTAGTGATAAAAGCAAAGAAAGGAGATAAGGAGGCCCGTCGCAAACTCATCAACGCCAACCTAAAACTAGTAGTCAATATTGCCAAACACTATGCTTATTTTGATCTGCCCTTAATGGATTTAATCGCAGAAGGAAATATCGGCCTTATGCGGGCAATTGATAAATTCAACCCCCGCAAAGGATACAGATTTCCCACCTATGCGGCATGGTGGATAAGACAGGCCGTAACCAGAGCTCTAATTGACCAAGGCAAAACCATCCGCATCCCGGTTTACATGAATGAGTTGATGGCTAAATACAAAAAAAAGAAAGAGCTTTTGCGCCAGAAGTTACATCGCGAACCAAGCCGAGGCGAAATCGCCAAACGCATGAAACTTCCCGTGGATAAAGTCGGTGAAATTGAGATGTGGATGAACAAAAAAGCATCCCTGGAAGCGCCAGTAGGAGAAGACGGCTCATCTCAATTAGGTGATTTTATTAAAACTAGCGGCCACACTGACACTTCCCAGGAAATCATTAAAATCTTTGATAAGGAAAGAGTAATTCACCTTCTTGACACTCTCTCGGAACGCGAAAAGAAGGTTCTGGATTTACGCTTCGGCATAACTGGCGAAAAAACTCATACCTTGGCCGAAGTAGCCAAGGTCCTTAAAGTATCAAGGGAAAGGGTGCGCCAAATAGAAAAAGAAGCCTTAGAGAAGCTAAAAAAATACGTTTTACTCGAACAGGAAGAAGAAATATAAATCTTCGGACTAATTTGTTGGCCCAAAAAGGAGAAACAATGAAATTGGAAAAATGCATAAGAAATATTCCTGACTTTCCCAAAAAAGGAATTCTTTTTCGCGACATAACTACCCTTTTAAACGATAAAAAAGCATTTCGTAAAGCAGTTAATGATTTAGCGCGTCTTCTTAAGGGTAAAAAGATCGATTACATTGTTGCGGCTGAATCCCGTGGATTTATTTTTGGAGGAGCACTGGCCCTTAAGTTAAACTGCGGGCTCGTTCCAGTAAGAAAACCCGGCAAACTCCCTGCTAAGACCTACAGCTATACTTACTCTCTTGAATACGGGACTGATTCCCTAGAAATCCATCAAGATGCTTTCCCCCCTAAATCAAGGATTTTAGTCCTCGATGATTTACTTGCTACCGGAGGAACAGCTCTGGCCATGGCGTGCTTGGCAGAAAAACTAAAGGGCAAAATCGTTGGTATCCTTTTTCTTATTGAATTAACTGCTTTAGAGGGTAGAAAAAAGATTGAAAGGTACCCAATATACTCTCTGATTAAATACTAATCAACAAAGGCTTAATGTCCCCGTAGCTCAGCAGGATAGAGCGCAGCCCTCCTAAGGCTGATGTGCCCGTTCGAGTCGGGCCGGGGACATGTTAAAGATTAAAAAAGGTATGAAGAATTATTGGAATTTGGCATTAATTACATCGATTTTAATCCATACCGCTGTTCTTACTGGACTGCCATCCCTACCACACAGAGATATCCTCTTAAAAAAAGAAAAACAGCCCAAAACAGTAATAAAAATGATGCCAGAAAAAATAGAGAAAATCATTAAAAGAAAGCAGAATCTTAAAGAAATGAAAAATCCACCTCCTTTTGTCGACAACTTTATGAACCGCTTAATGCCGGGAAAAAGAGCATCTTATAGCCTTGATAAACCTAAAATTGTGGCAAAAGCCACCAAAATCGTCACTCTCTCAGAAATACCGCGTGATGAAAATCTTAAAAAAATCCCCGCTTACATGGATTATTACCGCTTTATCCGCGAAAAAATCAGAGAAACAGCATTCAGCTGCTACACTAGCCGTGCCCAAGGTGAAGTCTTTGTAAGCTTTGTAATCCTTAGCAACGGCCAGATAGAGACCCTTTCAATGGGCCGAGAATCAGATGCTGAAAGCTCACTACAAAAAATCGCCATACAAAGCGTAAAAGGAGCGGCTCCCTTCCCGCCATTTCCCCCGGAACTAAAAGATTACGAACGTCTACATTTTAATATTTCTATATATTTCAAAAACAATTGACATTCAGCTGGTTAGTTGCTATTCTATTCCAAATAGCAAGATAATAAAAAGGAAATCATGTTACGCCAACCAGTAGTCAGTGGTCAATTTTATCCTGGCACAGAAAAAGAATTAAAGAGTATAATCGAAGGTTTTAGCCCCTCAAAACCCACTAAAAGTAGCTGCAAAGGGTTAATTCTTCCACATGCCGGATATGTTTATTCAGGAAAGGTAGCAGTACAGACTGTAAGTCAAGCTCTGCCCAAAAAAAGAATTATTATTCTGGGGCCAAATCATACTGGGTTTGGTACTGAGTTTGCCCTCTGGGATAAAGGCGCATGGAGTATTCCGTTTGGACAGAATTGAATCTGTGAGTTCCTCGTCTATTTGAATCTGTCCAAACGGAATACTCCATGCGCCTTTATCCCAGAGGGCAAACTCAGTACCAAACCCAGTATGATTTGGCCCCAGAATAATAAT
>CP070684.1:241056-244062 GCA_020352775.1 Candidatus Omnitrophota bacterium | reverse complement strand
TTTTATCATTGGAATATTTGAGATACCTGTTTCTCTTTGCGTTGTTTCTGCTTAGTTACAAGACATTCACGCTGCTTTTTTCCAGGGAATATATTTATCTTTTCGCTGGCATCACTTCCTATTTGATTATTCATTTCATTTATAAAAATTATCTAATTAAATATTTCAATAAAGCGGTCATATTTTTTAGCGACTCAAGTTTTAGTTTGACTGCGGGACTCATTTTTTTTGTTTTTTTGCTACTATCAGCTTATCACAGCGGAAAAATTATCCCACCGAAAAATAGAAAAAAATTCATATCCCGGGTAATCATGGCAGCCATGATCAGCTCAATCGTTGTCTCCAGCGCACTATTGTATTTAATTTTACAGAAGGTAATTAACAAAGAATTTCAACCAACTTTTTTAACTTTATTGAAAATTGCCAATATTTTAATTCTGCTCAATATCGTTATAAAGCTGATTCAACTGTACCATAAAACGCGACATAATATTTATTTCTGGTTTATAACGCCGTCCATGTTTTTTATTTTTTCGGTGGTTTATTTATTGCCACAACAAACATTAGCCGATAGCTGGAGCCAGAGTTCTTTTCTATTACAATTAGCCGGTTTCACCGTGCTCATCTGGCTGCCTTTTGTCGAGCACACCCGGTTCATGGAATCTGAAATCAAACTACGCCGGTCATTGGAAAAATCCCTTTTTCAAAGTGAAAGAGATCGGGAAACATACAGCAATTTGGTCAATCAAGTTGACGTCGGGATTTGTACCTTTGATGAAAAGGGAAAGATAATCTTTTCCAATGAACGACTGGCAACGATGCTGGATTTTTCCAAAGAGAAGCTGGTAAAACGAGATATTAAAGATTTGTTTGATTCAGGAAATCTCGAGACTTTTCAGATCGAATTGGAAAAATTGAAAACAGGTGCTAGCAGCCAATTCGAGATCGAAATCCAGAATCGTCGCGGACAAAATATCCCGGTGATGATCAGTGCGGTTCCGGTGTTCGATCTGCGGGAAAAATTCACTGGCAGCCGTATGGTTATCTTCGAGATCAGCGCCTGGAAAGAGTTTGAGCGAAAATTATTGGATTATTCTGAAAACCTTAAGAAAATGGTTCAAGCTCGTACGGCTGAATTGGAGGAAACAACCGAGGAATTAAGACGGGCAAAGACTTATTATGAGACGCTGATTTCTGGTATGCTGGATATTTTGCTGGTTATTGATCGAAAAGGCAATTGTACCTTTATAAATCCTTACGGAAAAAGGCTCCTCGGTTACTCAGCCAGTGAATTAAAGAGTTCCAGACTGCCGAACTTTTTTACCGATTTAGACCGGATGCGAAGAAGTTATGGCGATGCCATGAAAGTAGAATTACGGGATCACGAAGCCGAAGTGAAAACCAAAGACGGACGGCGAATTTTATGTAGCTGGAATGTCCGTTACTTATTCGATCACAACAATCGCCATATCGGCGCCATGTGTGTCGGCAGAGACATTTCAGAGTTCAAAGAGATGCAATTAACATTGGAAAAACAGACGCAAAATCTCGAAAAACTGGTGGCAGAACGGACTGAAGAACTGAATGTTCGGGTGGAGCAGTTTCAGAAAATTCTCCAGATTGGCGAGGAAATCACATTAAATATTGAAATTAGTAAAATTTTAAACAATATCTGTCAAACCATAAAAAATTTCGGCTGGCGCATTGTTATTTTATCACTCAAGAGTCAAAAATCAACCAGATGCCGTATTCTGGCTTATGCCGGTATTTCAAAATCTCGACTCCAAAATTTTGTCGATGAACGAAGTTATTTATTTGAGGATACATTTAAATATCTACGTGATGAGTTTAGAATAAGCCAATCGTATTTAGTTAGAAACGCCAGTGCCAAATCTGTTGGAATTCCCATTAATAAATTAAAATCGACACCATCCGGAAATTGGCAACAGAATGACGTGCTGATTATCCCAATTAAAATTAAAGAGAAGATATTGGGGTTTGTAACCACATTCGAGCCGGCTGATAAAAAATATCCTGATGAACCGCAAATTCAAATATTGGAGATTTTTGTTCACAAAGCTGCGGTGGCGATCGAAAATCGCAGATTGATCGAAGAAACACAAGCTCGAGCTCGCCAATTGGAACAGGTCAATAAAGTTAGAACTGACTTTTTTACCAATATGTCTCATGAATTGAGGACACCACTGAATTCAATTATCACCTTAACCAGTGTGCTGCTAAAAAAGATGTCGGGCGAACTCAATGCCGAACAGTTGAAACAAATTCAGATTATCAAACATAATGGTGAAAATTTGCTGAAGTTGATTAACAATATTCTCGATCTGTCAAAAATAGATGCCGGTCGCATAGATTTGAACTACAGCTATTTTTCGCTCTCACAACTTGTGAAAACAAACATTGAAGCAATCCGACCGTTGTGCCAACGAAAAAAGTTAAAATTAGAATTAAAGCTTGATAAAAAGCTGCCGGAGTATGTATTTAGTGATCAGGATAAAATCAAGCAGGTGTTGACCAATATATTGGGCAATGCGATTAAGTTTACCCAGCGAGGAAAAATTAAAGTCTCAGTAAAGCCAGAAAACGGTGGAAATCAAATTCATTTCGCCATTGCAGATACTGGAATTGGCATGGATAAAAAGGAAATTGATCAGATTTTTCAGGCTTTTAAACAACTGGATCACACCGACCGACGACGATTCGAGGGCACTGGTTTGGGGCTATCGATTTCCAAACAAATGTGGTCGTTCTTAGGCGGTACCATTTCTGTTGAAAGCAAAAAGGGGAAAGGCACAACATTTCATTTATTGCTTCCAATAAAAGAGGTGAGAGAAAGAGGGAAAACAACATTCGAGCCCGCTCCAATGGTGCCAGTACCAAAAGTTTCGCCAGGATCAAAAAAGACAGGAAACAAACCAGGTAAAAAATTAATCTTGCTGGTCGATGACAATCAAGATAACCAGTATGCCGTAAAATTTATTTTAGAAG
>CP070684.1:237805-240956 GCA_020352775.1 Candidatus Omnitrophota bacterium | reverse complement strand
TGGGGATACTCTTTAAATAAAAATTCCCTATGTACATCTTCAGCCGTTTTTATCCACATGTTTAAATTTTCAGAATTTGTATTAACTTTATGGATTTCATATTTATGGATTTCATACCCCATTTTTTTTAAATAACGCTTAATTATCCGTTTTATCAATTTTTTCATTTTCTATCCTCCCTCTTATTCGATATTTCCACTTACGTCCGATTCACCCCCTTAATAGTTAATTATGCATCTTCCTCAAATATTGCAAAATGATGTTGTGATAACGCCTTAGAGGGTCAGCCGAACGTACACCAACATATCTTTTCGTACAATAAAATTCTACCAGAAATAGATCTTTTATGAAGGGAAATAAATAAATATTTGACTGCCCAAAAGATTTGTGAAAAAATGAAAACCAACCCTTTCTTTATGAGTGCGGAAAATATTAAGATCATAACAGCCACTTTAGCGCAGCGTATAAAGCGCACCCCTACCATTGAAAGCTTTCGGTTCAAGCCGCAGCTAAAGGTTGACTTTATTCCAGGCCAATTTTTACAGGTATTATTTGATGCTAATAATCCTCAAAATAGAGAATCGAATAAGTATCTTTCTTTTTCTTCTTCTCCCACCAAAGGTTATATCGAGGTCACAAAACGGCTGAGTAAAAGTTTATTTTCACAGAATTTAAGGAATTTAAATCCGGGGGATAAGGTATTATTTGAGTTACCTATGGGGATGTGTGTATTTAAAGAAGAATATAAAAAAATAGGATTTGTTACGGGGGGTATCGGCATAACCCCGGCCATCTCCATTATTGAATACATTGTGGAAAGAGGCATGGATACTGATACAATTTTATTGTATTCTAACCGAACCGAGGATGATATCGCATTTAAAAAAGAGCTGGACTATTGGCAGTCGCAAACCCATAATATTAAAGTCCACTATACTATAACAGATTGCCAGCCTAAAGATAAAAGTTGCACCTACGGAGACATTAATAAAGACCTGTTGCTTGAGAAAATGGCTGATTTAGATGCAAGGGTAGTTTTTATATTCGGCCCACCCAAGATGGTAGAGGCCATGAATAATGTCTGTATTGAGGCAGGATGCAGAAAAGAGAACACAAAGACGGAACGGTTTACAGGATACTAGTAAGAGGCAAAGGAGGAGAAATGTTGCGTGAGAAAGTTGAAAAAGTAATAAATGAGGTGCGGCCGGCTTTGCAGGCTGATGGAGGAGATGTGGAATTGGTTGATGTTACCGAAGAGGGGATAGTTAAGCTTAGGTTAATGGGAGCCTGTCGCGGCTGTCCCATGAGCACTTACACTTTAAAGCTCGGAATCGAGCAGAGACTAAAAGAAGCCGTGCCTGAAGTGAAAGAAGTCATAGAAGTTTAAAGGGCCAAAGCAGTAAAAAGGAGATCTAAGGTGGAATTGAGCGCGGATTTAAAAAAAGCGGTTTTAACTGCGCAAAAGAATGAATTAACTGAATACATCATCTACAAGAAGCTTGCAGCAATCATTAAGGATGAGCATAATAATAAATTATTGGCGCAGATTTCACAGGATGAGCTTAGGCATCACAATTTCTGGCAAAAGCTTACCAATAGATCTGTAAGAGCCGATAAGCTTAAGATATTTATTTATGTGTTTCTTGCCCGCTTTTTAGGTTTGACGTTTGCGGTTAAATTAATGGAACGTGGCGAGGATCTTGCGCAAGATGCCTATGAAAGATTGAAACATATCTCTTCAGAAGTAGAAGGGATAATCCAAGATGAAAATCGTCATGAAAAAGAGTTACTTAACGTAATCGATGAAGAGCGCCTAAAGTATATCGGCTCGGTAGTGTTGGGCTTAAATGATGCCTTGGTAGAATTAACCGGAGCATTAGCAGGGCTGACTTTAGCTTTGCAGCGCACCCGTTTAATCGCAATGGTAGGGCTTATTACTGGTATTGCCGCAGCTTTATCTATGGCAGCTTCAGAGTATTTATCCACCAAACAGGAAGAGACAGAGAAGAACCCAGTAAAAGCCAGCATCTATACCGGCTTTGCCTATATTCTTACGGTGTTATTTTTAGTCTTTCCTTACTTTTTGTTTGCCAATGTATTTTTTTCTCTGGGGACAATGATGGTAAATGCCCTGGTAGTAATAGCATTTTTTACCTTTTACATCTCCATTGCCAAAGAAGTCTCTTTTAGGAACCGCTTTTTGGAGATGGCAGGCTTAAGCTTAAGCGTGGCTGTGATAAGTTTCTTTATTGGGATGCTGATACGAAATGTATTTGGGATAGATGTATAGGCAATGAGTGTCATTATTAACTTCTTTAAAGAGAGTATTTCTTTATGGCTGGAAGTTTCCCCTTATCTTCTTTTAGGAATGACTTTTGCGGGCCTGCTTCATATCTTAATAGGCAAAGCTTTTATTTCGCATCAATTAGGCAAAGGAGGCCTTTCTTCAATAGTAAAATCCACTGCCATTGGCATTCCGCTCCCGGTGTGTTCTTGCGGTGTAATACCTTTGGCGGCATCGCTGCGAAAAGACGGGGCGCATAAATCAAGTGTGCTTTCCTTTTTGGTTTCTACCCCCACTACTGGCGTTGATTCTATTTTTGCCACCTATTCTCTCATGGGCCCTTTGTTTGCGATATTTAGGCCTTTAGGAGCTTTAATAGCAGGGATATTTTTAGGAACCATAGATTATGTGGTAGAGGGCAAAAAAGAAAAACTAACTGCAATGCCTGAACATTTCCATCACAAGATGAAGGCTTCTCACAAAGTAAAAGAGTTCTTTCGCTATTCATTCAGAGAGATTCCTGAAGATATCGGGGCATGGCTTTTAATCGGTACTCTTTTAGGAGGAGCGATTGCAGCATTCGTTCCCAAGGAATTATTTTCTCAGTATATTTCGTTTCCTTTCGACTTTCTTGTTGCTTTGATAATAGGGATACCTCTTTATGTATGTGCCACCGGCTCCATTCCGATTGCAGCCTCATTGATTGCCAAAGGTTTCTCTCCGGGAGCAGCACTTGTGTTTCTTATTGCCGGTCCTGCCACCAATGCCATTACTCTTTCTTTTGTGAGAGTGAAACTTGGAAGAAAATCATTTAATCTTTATTTAATAAGTATTATCCTTGTTTCTATTTTACTGGGCGTATTGTTT
>CP070684.1:220773-237705 GCA_020352775.1 Candidatus Omnitrophota bacterium | reverse complement strand
GCCAATGAAGAGCAATTTAAGGAAGCAGAAAAAGAGCTGATTAAATCCCACAATCTTTATCCTACGGAGGTTAAGATAGACTTGTATTTAGCAAAGTATTATATGAAGTTAGGCCAGAAAGTCTCTGGCAAAGAAGGGGAATGGGAAAGCTTTAAGAGATTGATGAGGGTGATAGAGCTTTCTGGCCTTAAGGACTTGGAGATTCGTAGGGATGTAGGGGGGATAATAGGACAGCTTCCCAATGTCTCTTGGGATGACCGAAAGAGGAAGGTAATATACACAACTGCTTTAGGAAGTGATAACTATGATTTTAAAGAGCAGGGGTTTGCTCATGATAAAATACCTGTTGCAATAAGACTTTACATTAAAGGCCCGATCCAAGAGGTGGTATTATATTATCGAGAATACATCCGGTTTAAAGAATTTGAAAAGACAGGAGACATTAAAGGGCATGCTGTTTATGAGGTAAAAATAGACTCTTTTCCTGAAGATATCTATCTTGATGATTTTAGAATTGAACCCCACCCCTCAACTGTCATAGAAAAAATTGAAATAGTCAAAAGTTCTAAATAAAAAAGGGGAAATAGTTTTTTCCTATTTCCCTTTTCTTTGCTCTCTTACCCGCCCCTAGCCAAACGCCTTAATCAGGACAGGAAGTTGTGAGTTCAGGGTTAGCAGGCGGGAATTTGTTATCCTCATGTGGTGTAAATATAAGGCGGTATTTATCATAAGCCTCGTAACGAAACACCGGAAACATTTTGGATTCGCCGGGGTTTAGTTCTATTATCCCGCTTGGTTGGCGATCCCCATCAAAACCACTTCCAGCAGTAAGTAAATCTGTTACTGGCTCCAGTGTTTCACCATTTTTACCAAGGTAAAGCTGGTAGTACCACTTGGCTGAACTTGTGACATTATCATCAGCAACATTTTCAAACTTAGCTGCAATCCATACCAGAAACTTCTTTATAGGATCACAATCCGGCCAGGTTGCATCTGCACTATCATTGAGCCCCCCCAGTGGTGTATCATCCTCGTCTTTAGGCGGCTTCTTAGCAATTGCTTCTGGTGCAAAGACAATGGGAAAAATCAACGCTATTATCAATATAATTACCCCTATTCTTTTCATACAATCCTCCTTGTATTATTATCTATATTATCTATTTTTATTATTCATTTTAAACATAACATAGCATTTTTTTATTGTCAAAGAAGGCTAAAAGCAGAGATTTTATTCATAACATTTTGATCGCCATAAGGTTATGTGTGAAAGCTGGTTTATGTGTAATAAGCTCTTTTGTAACCGTTTTCAGATTTAATTACCCTTGCATTTATTGATATTTTGCAATTAGAGGCAAGAGACACGTAAAATTAAGCCATAAAAGAGAAGCAGAAACAAAAAATTTTGCCTTTTTGTTGAAGGCTACTGCTTTTGCAGTATTATACCGTCAGTGCATCTTCGTCTAAAGATTTACAGCACCAAAATAACCATTCTATTGACAAGAGAGAAAGAAACACTTATATTAAAATATGAATTTATAAATTCATAGCCAAGCGTAAGAGCTTTTCAAAAGCGATAACCAATTCAAGATTTAAAATTAGTGCGAGCAAGGCAGGCTACACTAGGATATTATTTTTTGTAATCTTTTAAAAAGCCGATGATAAAAAGATTTTCTTTATTCTCTTTTTTTTCTGAATTTGTCATAGTTTTTGTTATAATTTTCGCACCATTTTTTCTTGGTTCGCACCTTACCCTTGGCCGTAGCATACTACAGCTTGCCTCACTCTTTCTTCTATTTATATTTATTGCCAGAATAAGCATTATTTCAAAACCGGAGATTGTGTATTCGGTTTCTGTATTTTTTATGCTTTCTTTTTTTGTTATAGTTTTATTTCAGTTATTACCTCTTCCCAAAGACATATTAAAAATATTATCTCCTAATACTTTAAAATTGTACCAACAGTATTTATCTGCGACAGATCAAAGGAGTTCATTCACTTTAAGCCTATATCCTTTTGCTACAAAAGAACAGCTCACAATGCTGTTTGCTGCCTTCTGTTTATTTTTTTCTGTGATTAATACGGTCGATAAAAAAGCTAAATTTGAAAGATTGGTGATAATAATTGTCCTTTGGGCAGTTATTATAGCATTTTATGGGGTAATGAAGAAATTCTTCATTCTAGAGGGTAGGAGAATATTGGGGTTTAGCACTTTCGGCAACAAAAATCACTATGCTGGTTATATGGTAATGTTTGTCCCCTTAAGTATTGGATACGCCCTTTCCTGTCAGGATAAATATAAAAAATTACTGTTTGTCTTTTTTGGGGCAGCAATCGCTGTAAGCATTTTTATCTCGGCTTCGCGCGGAGGCGCTTTAAGTGTAATTTTTGCCTTATTGCTTTTACCTTTTTTATCTTTTAGGAAGCATTCGATAAGAAATGATATTTTGGTAATATTGGCAGTCTTTATTTTTATTGTAATTATGGCATTTATGGGAGACGTGGGGGATTTGCATAAAAAATTTTCTGGTGCGGGAATATTTAGCGATGGAAGATGGAGAATTTTTAGAGATTCTTTAGGGTTAGTAAGGGATTTCCCTTTATTTGGTGTAGGGCTGGGAAACTTTCAATACATTTTTACCACCTATGATTCTACCCCCGGCGTGTTTACCCGCCATCTTCACAATGATCATTTTCAGCTTGTTGTAGAGGCGGGTTTAATCGGATCCCTTTTGTGCTTTATTTTCTTTATTATGGTTTTTAAAGATATATTAACACAATTGCGAAAAACAGAGGACCCCTTTGTTAGAAATGTAGTAGCAGGAGGGCTAAGCGGTCTTTTTGGGATTATCCTTCATGCAGGGTTTTCTTTCCATTTCCATATCCCGGCCTCTTTATTTATGTTTTGGCTAATTTTAGGCTTGGTGTATAAATGCGCACATACTCAGTTTATTTATGAGAAAAAGAAAACTTAGAATTAGAGAATGCTATTTATTATTTGCTGTGACCGCCACCTCTCTTATTTTTTCTTTTTTCTTTGTTTTTTCTAGCCTTAGAGCAAGTATTTTGATCAAACGATCGATACAGGCAGGATTACGCCCTCAGGAATTAGAATCATTAATGCCATATTATTTTAAAGATATATTATTGTCTTTTTCTGAAGCAATACAAATTAATAGAGAAAATGCCGAGCTATACGAAAAAAAAATAGATTATCTCGAAGCGGCACTAGATAGAGGATTAGAAAAAGAGCTGGGCATTGATATAAAAAAAGATATAGAGGAAGCGTACATAAAAGCAATAAAGTTTAATCCCACAAACTATTACTATCATCTTGGGTTGGGCTGGTTTTATACAGAAGAAAACAGGTTTAAAGAGGCAGAAAAAGAGTTGATGAAATCCCAGAGCCTATACCCTATTGAATTTAACGTATACCTTTATTTAGCTAAATACTATCTGAAGCTTGGTAGAAAAGAAGGGGTAGTGGGGGTAGAGGAGGAAATATTTAAAACGTTATTACGAGCAATAAATATTATTAAGTATGGCAGAGAAAGGAATATGTGGGCGCAGATGAAAAGAATGATTAAAGAAGTTCCCACGATATCGTGGGATGAAAGAAAAGGTGAGTTGAAATATATTGCTGAATTGGGTGCTGATAGATTCGATTTTAAACAGCGAAAGTTTCCTCATGATAAAATACCACTTACAATAAGGCTTTACATTAAAGACCCGGTCCAAGAAGTAGCATTATATAAAAGAGACATAAGGTTTCAGAGTTTTAGAAAGATAAAAATCACTCCAGAATATAATGTTTATGAGGTAAAATTAGACTATTTTCCCAATGACACCTATCTCGATGATCTACGAATTGAAACTAACCCGGCAATTATCATAAATAAAATTGAAATAGTCAAAAGCTTTAAATAAAAAAGGAGTTTTATATGGTTAGTTTTGAAGACTTTTCCAAATTGGATTTAAGGATAGGCAGAATTTTAGAAGTCAACGCCCATCCCAACGCTGATAAGCTTTATGTGTTGAAAGTGGATATAGGCCAGAAAGTTATTCAGCTAGTAGCCGGAATTAAAAATTACTATGAGCCCCAAGGATTGCAGGGAAAGCTAATAGCAGTGATAACCAATCTTGAGCCGCGCACTGTGCGCGGGGTAGAATCTCAAGGCATGCTTTTGGCTGCTCAATCAAAGGATACAATAACTATCCTTAGTCCGGAAAAAGAAGTTCCTCCCGGAAGCCCCATACGTTAATAATGCAGACGCGATATATTGAATTACGCACAAAGGGAAACACTGATATTATTGATATCACTCCTGGAATTGAAAACGTTGTTGATGAAGAGGGGGTATCAGATGGGATTTTATTTCTTTCAGTGATTGGTTCAACGGCCGGATTAACCACCATGGAGTATGAGTCAGGCCTAGAGAAAGACTTAAAAGAAAGCTTTGATAAATTACTGCCTTACAAAAAAGATTATGCCCACAATTTTACCTGGTCAGACGATAACGGCCATTCCCATCTGCGCAGTTCGTTTATTAAGACCGGTCTTTTTGTCTCGGTAACAGATGGTCGCCTTGATTTAGGCACCTGGCAACAGGTAGTGTTGATTGATTTTGACACCAGGCCCCGCCAGAGAAAAATCGTAGTTAAAATCATTAAATAAAAGATTACGATTTTTATGGATTTAAAACAAAATATCGATGATTTTGATTTAGTATTTTTAGACGTTGAGACTACTGGTCTTGATGCCGCAAAAGGTGAGGCAATTTGTGAAATCGCTGCCTTAAAGGTAAAGAGGGGTGAGGTCATTGATCAATTTCAGACACTGGTCAATCCTAAAAAAGAAATGCCCCAGGAGGTATACCGTATTCATAAGATTTCGGATGAAGAGTTAAGGGGAGCGCCTTTTTTTGAAGATATTGCAGAGGAACTCCTGAGCTTTTTGGGCAATTCAGTAATTTGTGCTTATAATGCTGATTTTGATATGAGTTTTCTTAATCATGAGCTAATGAGGGCAAAGCGTCCTCTTTTGCAAGCCAAGCCTCTTGATATTATGCGAATTGCCAAGAAAACCGTAAGAATTCCTCGTTATAACCTCATAACAGTCGCTACTTATTTTAATATTAAAGCTGAGGGTGATTTGCACCGCGCTTTAACAGATGCAAACCTCACCTTTAAGGTATTTTGTAGCCTAAAAGACATACTAAAGGAAAAAGGCATAAATAGCTTAGAAGATTATCTTTCCCTTCAAAATAAGCCCAACAACTCTCAGCCTCTTATCCCTTAGCTTTTCCTCTTATTTATTCACAAATAAGTAGTTACAGAATTTGCTATGAAGATAAAGGAGAATTTGATAAAATAAATGAAACAAATAATAGGGGTTCCCTAAATATCATGGGGTCAATAAGGAGGTAAATATGAACGATTTATTAGAGATTTTAGAGCAAAATTCCAGGGTTTCTGTTGAAGATTTGGCAAAATTAACCGGGAAAAGCAAAAAAGAAATACAGCGCGCTATCAAAGACTATGAAAAAAAGGGAGTAATTGTAAAGTATAAGACTGTTATCAATAAAGATAAAATAAAGGGTGAGAAAGGCGTAGTTGCTATTATTGAGGTACAGGTTACTCCCCAGAAAGATGTGGGATTTGATATGGTTGCTTCCCGAATCTATAAATTCCCTGAGGTAAAGGGGTGCTATCTTTTATCAGGAACTTATGATTTGCTTTTGGTTGTGGAAGGAAAAGACATCCACACCGTAGCAAACTTTGTCTCTGAAAAGCTAGCCCCGCTAAGTGCGGTAA
This sequence comes from Candidatus Omnitrophota bacterium, assembly GCA_020352775.1. Lineage (GTDB taxonomy): Bacteria > Omnitrophota > Gorgyraeia > Duberdicusellales > 4484-171. The sequence continues at coordinate 231,894 of CP070684.1, read as the reverse complement.
AAGGAACTGTCACCCACTTTATGCTAAAAAAATACAAAGAAGACGGAGTGGTATTGGTAAAAGAGGAAAAGGGCAAGAGATTGGCAATAACTTATTAAAAAGATTATGATTGCAAAACATATTGAACAATTAGCTCCTTCCGGCATACGGGAATTCTTTGATCTAGTATTAGGAATGCCGGATGTTATCTCTCTGGGCGTGGGAGAGCCGGATTTTATCACACCCTGGAGGGCCAGAGAAAAGGCAATCACTGCTTTAGAGGAAGGACTGACTTCTTATACTTCTAATAAGGGGTTGTTTGTTCTGCGAAGGAGCATTAGCCGGCATTTAGAGAAAAAATACGGTCTAAAATATGATGCGCAGGATGAGACTCTTATTACCGTAGGAGTAAGTGAGGGCTTAGACCTTGCTTTACGTGCGATTTTAGAGCCAGGCGATAAGGTTATTGTAGCACGCCCTCATTATGTTGCTTATCCGGCGCTGGTTGTTATTAATGGAGGAAAAGTACTTAGCTTACAAACCAAAGAAGAGGATAATTTTAAAATTAAGCCCAAAGAATTAAGCACTCTTCTAAAACAGAATCCCAAGGCAATAATTCTAAATTATCCTTCTAATCCCACAGGGGTAACTTATTCAAGGGAGGAGCTTAAGGAAATATGGAAGGTTTTATCACCCAAAGAAATAATCGTGATAACCGATGAAGTATATGATGAGCTCACCTATGAAGGCATCCATTGCTCATTTGCTTCTTTGGATAAAAAATCCAGACAAAGAACGATTTTACTCAATGGCTTTTCTAAAGGGTATGCTATGACCGGTTTTCGGGTGGGTTATGCCTGCGCAGACAAAAGAATAATTTCTGCGATGACAAAAATCCATTCTTTCTCGATGCTTTGCGGACCGGTGATTTCTCAGATTGCAGCAGCGGAGGCTCTCCTTGCGCAAAAGGAAGTAAAGCAGATGCGCTCTGAATATAACCGCCGCCGTGACTTCTTTGTAAAAGAGCTAAACCGAATTGGTCTTCGCACCCAAAAGCCACAAGGCGCTTTTTACTGTTTTCCTTCTCTAAAGAACTTTAAAATCAAAGCGTTGGATTTTGCTAAAGGGCTGCTTATGAAAGAGAAGGTAGCAGTTGTTCCGGGCACTGCGTTTGGTGAGGGTCTAGAATATTATCTTCGCATGGCTTACGCTAATTCCCTGGATAATTTAAAGGAAGCGGTGATAAGAATCGAGCGTTTTATATCTACGCTATGAGCAGTATCAAAAAAATAAAAGTAGGCAAAAAATATATTAGCGCTCTTTCAATGAAGCTTTGCTCTAAGAATCTTGTGCTGTTAAGGGCAAACAAAGGCTATGTAATGTGTGGGTATCTTAATTTAGCTGCGGCTGAAAAATTTAAAGACGTGGCAATAAAGATTACGGGGGTATCCACAATCAAGGATGCCCTTAGCACAAAGGTTTTTGCCTGCACAGCTAGTGCAAAAAGATTAGGGATACGAAAGGGCCAGCCCATAAAAGAAGTCCTCAAAATCATTGCCTAATGACTCCCATATCTTTTAAAAAATTCATAAAGGAAAGTAAGGCGTGTTTTCTTAGTGGCTTAGCGCTGTGTGTTTTAATTAGCGGCTGCGGTACTACCTTAGATAACATCTCTTCTCTTTATGATGATACCGTAGGCCGTTATGAGCGTTTACTCCAAAAGCAGCCTGAAAATGAGGCCTTACGTCTTAAGCTTGCCCGCTTCTATTATCAGTTTAAAGACTATGAGCGCACAAAAGAGCTGCTGCAAGGCCTAGAGGATAAGCCTGCGAAAATCCTTCTTGCTAAGACTTTGACCCAGCTTAAAGAGCATACGCAGGCTTTAGAGCTCTTTGATAGGATTGGAGAAGTTAGAGATCGCGAATACATATTTCTTTATGCTCAAGCCTTGGAAGAAAAAAATCTTTTTCCCCGCGCAATAAAGATGTATGAAAAAATAAAACCACCCTTTAAGGAAAAAGCGCAGGAGAGAATAAACCAGATAAAGATTACCATTGATGAAAAAATGCCTTTTGAGGTTAGCGAGCTTCTTAAGGAGCAAGAAGAATTTCTTTCCCGTATTGAAGATGAAGAGGCGGTGATACTTCTGGTGGATGAAGAAGCAGAAATTAAAGAAGATAATACCGCACTATCTTCGGTCCATGTGATAGAAAAAGTCCTTAAAGAAAAGGGAAGGAGTCTGGCGGAGGTGGTGATAGGCTATGATTCTACTGATGAGAGAGTAGAACTTGAATATGCAAGAACCATCACTCCCGAAGGAAAAGTAGTCTATGTCGGTAAGGAGAATATCCGCGACGTAAGTAAATACTTAAATTATCCTCTTTACAGCAATGCCCGGGCATTTATCATCTCTATGCCGGCGGTTGAAATCGGAGCAATCGTCGAATATAAAGTAAAGATTTATTCTTCCAAACTCATTAATGAAGACGATTTCACATATATCTATCGGTTGCGTGAGCGCTATCCAGTTGGGCAAGCGCGCTTTAAATTAACTGTTCCCCCAACCCGTACTCCTAACCTTAAATTGTTTCATAAAGAAGAGGCAGGAATTCATCCCTTATTGCCCCAGCAGGAACCCTTAAAGGATAAAAAGGCTTATATTTGGGAATTTAAGGAAATCGAGCCTATTATACCTGAAGATAAAATGCCGCCTTTGCCACGAGTAAATCCAGCAGTAATTATTTCAAGCTTTGAGTCCTGGAAAGAGGTTTACTCCTGGTGGCACGATTTATTTAAAGATAAGACTGCTTTGAGTAATGAGATAAAGAAGTTTGTGGATGAGCTTATTGAAGGCATAGATGATGATTTAGAAAAAGCTCGAAAGATTTATGAATTCTGTACAAAAGAGGTGCGTTACGTGGCAGTAGAATACGGAGAAAGCGGCTATGAACCACACAGCGCCCAAGATATATTCTGGAATAGATATGGAGACTGTAAAGATATGGCTACTCTTTTAGTGGGGATGTTACGCTATGCGGGCCTAGATGCCTATCCAGTACTTATCCCCACACGGGGAGTATATCCCATAGCTTTTGACTTTGCCTCGGTTAATTTTAATCACGCTATTGCAGCTCTTTTTTATAAGGGTGAATTTATCTTTATGGACGCAACCTCATCTACCACTTCATTTGGTGATCTGCCTTTATCTGATCAGGACCGCGACGTGCTTGTATTTCTTAAGGATGGCTATAAACTGACAAAAATTCCTCTCCTTAGAGAGAATGAGGTCCTTTACCGTACAGACATCGAGATTGATAGGAATGAGGATGCGCACATAGAGCGAGAGGTGACTACTACCGGCTATTTTGCCGCAACTCAGCGTTATTATTTTAGGCATACTCATCCTGATGAAATTGAGGAAAATATTCAGTCCAGAATGGCTGAAATCAGCCCCTTTTCAGAGCTAATTGATTATGCTATTGAGAATGCGGATGAGTTTGATAAACTACCTGTTTTACGATACACTTTTAAGGCTAAAAAATTCCTGAGCCCGGCACACAATTTAAGGATTGTACCCTCGCTTGAAGATATCACTATTGATACTGCTTATGCTGGCAAAAAGGAAAGAAATTTCGCAATAGATTTTAGCGGCATTTCACGAAGGATTTCCCGCATAAAAATAAAACTACCCCCTAATCTTAAACTGCAATATGCACCTTCCAGTAGAAGAATCCGCACCAAATGGTTTGATTTCAAGCTTAATTTTAGCAGAAAGAGGAATATAATTGATTTTGAGCATGAATTTAAGATAAAAGAAAGATTTGTTCCAAAGAGCGAATACGCAAGATTCAAAAAGAAACTGGAAGAAGTATTGTTTTATTTAAAAGAAAAGATTATTCTTGCAAGAAAGTAGTTATAAAAGATATGAAAAAAAGGGTAAGGCGAAAAGACTTTGAGATGCGTTTTTACGAGAAGCTGCTCCAAGAGCGGCCGGACTTTGTGCAGGTGTTAGCTTCTTTGGGAGATGCTTATACCCGTAAAGGGTTTTATGAGGAAGGGTTAGAGGTTGACCATCGGCTTGTCAAATTAAGACCTGATGATCCAATTGCACACTATAATCTTGCCTGCAGTCTTTCTTTGGTAGGCGAAGTAGGTAAGGCCCTGGCAGAGCTTAAAAAAGCAGTGCTTCTGGGTTATGATGATTTCTCCTATATCTTAAAAGACCCCGACCTACAGGCAGTGCGCAAAAACCCCCAGTTTGATAAGTTTATGGAAAGGATAGAGCAAATCAAAAAGAAAAAAGAAAATGGCTGAAGGCTCTGAACGCAGAAAATATATACGAATCTCAACGGTGTTACCGGTAGAGTTTCGCATCATTGATGAGAAAGGAAACCGCGTAAGCCCCTGGCTTCAAGGGTTTACCCAGGATATCAGTAAGGGCGGAATCTGTCTTGTAGTTAATGATCTCTGGTGGGGCTACGTTGATAAAATCAGTCCACGGGGAGCGCGTCTTTTTGTAAAGATAGACCTCCCCCTTAAAGGACGCTCTATTATCAGTGAAACTAAAGTGGCCTGGTTTCGCCAAGATAAGCTGGATGACTTTAACCGCTATACTGTAGGATTAGAATTTTCCAATCTTCAGGAACGGGGGATAAAAGGTCTGTATGCCTTTGCGGTCATGAAAAAATTCTCTCCGCTTTTAGTGGGAGGCCTTATCAGTATTTTGGTGTTCTTTTCGCTTTTTTCCTTATTGCTCGCTCGCACCCTTATTAGCCAAAACCGCAAATTAGTAAGTGAGTATGTGGGAATTTTAGAATCCAGTTCCTCTTTGGAGAAAATCCTATCCCAAGAAAAGGAACACGGTCAGTTTCTTAATGAGCAACAGGATAAATTAAAGAACGAGATAACATCTTTAGGAAAAGAAGTAGAGAAATGGCAGAAAAGCTATAGAGAGCTCTTGGCAGCTAAAAGAAAAGACGAAGTATCCTTGAAGGCAGCTTCAGACCATGCCGAAAAAATATCAATTCTTGAGGAACGCCTGGGAGCGCTTCAGAAACAAAATGAATTTTTAAAAGAAAAGTCCGAAGAACGAAAAGAAGCAACCCGTAAAATCAAAGAAGAAGTAAAGGAATTACGCAAAGAAAAATTCAGTTTCTCGCGTAAAGTCATCGAAGGAACTTATGACTGGATAAAGAACCGTCAGGATTTAGTACGCGGCCTGGTTTTAAGCTATGAAGGAGATGACAGCCTTGAGAAGACCTGTTTTAGCTATGATCAAGCCCTGGCAACAATCGTATTTCTTGTTGCTGGTGATATCCAGCGCGCAGAGAAGATACTGGATTTTTATGCGCGCCAATTGCGTAAAGGCCAACCCATCTACAATGCTTATTATACTCAGGGCAGCGTCTTTGAGTATGTAGTCCACAGTGGGCCCAATGCTTGGTTAGGGGTGGCAGCTCTTAATCATGCCAAAATGACTGGCAATAAAAAGTATTTATCAATAGCTAGGAAGGTGGGTGAGTTTCTCTTTAAGATGATGGACGATGAAGGGGGTATAAAAGGAGGCCCGAAAGTTAGCTGGTATTCCACCGAACATAATCTCGATGCTTATGCTTTCTTTACTTTATATTATGAACTTACAGGAGACCATCGCTATGGTGATGCTGCCAGTAAAATAAAATCCTGGATTTCCCGCCACACTTATACTCGGCGTGGCCCACCCATAAACCGCGGCAAAGGAGATGCTACTATTGCCACTGATACCTATGCCTGGTCAGTAACCGCATTCGGTCCTGAGGGGCTTCTTTCTTTGAATATGAATCCGGAGTCAATTTTAGAGTTCGCCATAGAACAATGTGAGGTAGAGACGAATTTTAAACGTAGAGAAGGAGAAGTTAGCCTGCGCGGATTTGATTTTGCAAAAATAAGACACGCTGCACGGGGAGGAGTGGTTTCGGGGGAGTGGACCGCTCAGATGATATTGGCTTTTGAAGTGATGGCGGATTACTACAAGAATAAGGATCCTGAAAAATTCATCCACTATCTAGAAAAAGCTGTATTTTATTTTAATGAATTACAGAAGATGCTAATTACTTCTCCTTCCCGTGCCGGCAGAGAAGACCCTTGTCTTCCTTATGCTTCCGCTTCCTTCGTTGATACCGGTCATGGGTGGCGAACGCCCAAGGGAAACAGAACCGGCTCCCTTGCCTCTACTTCGTTTTTTCTCATTTCTTATTACGGCTATAATCCTCTCCAAGGCCGTTTCCTAAACACATCGCTTAAGGAGGAGTATGAAAAAAGACGTAGTCAGGTTGCTCAAAGACCTCATTAAGATAGATTCCCAAAATCCTCCCGGCAATGAACGCAAAATAATTTATTTTATCCGTGATTATCTAAAGAGCCTTGGCATTCATTCTGAAATATATGAGTTCAAAAAGAACCGCATGAATCTTATCTGCAAGATTCCTTCTAAGAATTCCAAAAAAACCATTTTGCTTACCCCTCATGTGGATACAGTGCCGGCAGAAGGTATTTGGAAGTTTCCACCCTTTGGCGCAAAAGTTGATAAAGGAAGAGTCTATGGTAGGGGTGCTACAGATTGTAAGTCCAATGTTGCGGTATCTTTAGCTTTACTTGCACGACTAAAAGAAAAAAACAAAAAGTTTAAGAACCTGGATTTGGTCTTTGCTTTCTGCGGTGATGAGGAAACCGGAAGTAATTTAGGAATAAAGCCTTTAATGAAGTATTTAAAAAATATCGACTACGCAGCAGTGCTTGATGCTGATGAATTTAATATTATTGTTGCCCAGAAAGGCCTCTTACATTTAAGAGTGGAATTATTTGGAAAAGAAGCGCACGGTGCTTACCCAGAGCGCGGCATAAATGCCATTGAGAAAGGAGTAAATATCCTTAAAGAAATAAATGATAAAGGATTCATCTATAAGGCTCATCCCAGTTTAAAAAAGCCCACTCTTAATGTTGGCAGGTTTTGCGGAGGCACAAAAGTAAATATTGTTGCAGCAAGAGCATTTTTTGAGCTTGATATCAGATACATTCCTTCTATGAATAAGAAGGCAATTATAAATGCGATAGAAAAGATTATAAAAAAAGAAAAAATAAAATATAAAATGCAGGTTTTAGCACAACAGGATCCCATCGAGATTGACACTCAGAGTTTCTTGATCAAGACCTTAAAGAAGGTTTTAAAGGAACACAAAATAAAGCCTGCGCTTAAGCCAAGTTTTGGTGCCACCGTGATTAATTTCTTAAAAGAAAAAGGAATCGAGACTTTTGCTTTTGGGTTTGGCAGTAAAGGTTGTGCTCACACCCAGAATGAATATGTAAGAATTTCTAATTTAGAAAAGGGTGTTTATTTATTAAAAGACTATCTGGTTAAATTAGATGCTTGTTTATAAAAAATCAACAATCCCTCTCCTAAAAATTCTTGATTCTATCCAGAGCAGTTTAAAGAAAAAAATTTGCCTGAGAAATACCGTTAAAAAGAAAAATACCATTGCCGGTGCAGATGTTCATTATGAGGATAGGCGCATGCGTGCCTGTGTTTGTGTTTTAGAGTATCCCAGTTGTCGGCTTCTTGAGAAAGTGAGCGCTAGAGGCTGGGTCACTTTTCCCTACATAAGCGGGTATTTATGTTTTAGGGAAGGCCCTGTGATTTTAAAGGCGATTTCAAAGCTAAAGACTCAACCGGATTGTTTTATTTTTGACGGTAATGGAATACTCCATCCGCGTAACATGGGTTTGGCAACATTTTTAGGGATTGCCCTTAAGAAACCAGCAATTGGTTGCGCTAAAACCCTTCTTTTGGGAAAGCATAAGAAAGTGGCTGAAAAACGTGGCAGTTTTGCCTGGATAAGCCATAGAAATAAGGTATTAGGGGCTGTGCTGCGCACCAAAGATAATACCAACGCAGTATATGTCTCCGTAGGGTGGGGCATAACTCTTAAAAAAGCCATAGAAATTGTATTAAAGACATCCCGCTACCGTATCCCAGAAAGTTTGCGTCTGGCCCATACCTGCAGTAAAGTGCCTATCTAACTAGATTCTGGACAAACAAATATATAACTTATTTATAATAAGGGAGTTAGACAAATTACTTATATATTTTATTACAAATGATATATAGTATTAGGAGATACTTCTGCAATTTTTCTCCTTGTTTTCCTGCCCCAATCCTTCCTTAGCCTCTTTCTTTTAGCTCAATAAAGAGAATAAAGCTCAAAGGCGAAAACCTCATAGGTTAATTTCGTTTTTAGTTTTTCTTTACCTGGCTTATATTTTTGCCCCTGTGGTTAATTCATCGCCTTGCTGGGTTGCTAAGAGGAATTTTTAGCAAAATTTTGTAACCGCTTTCAAAATATAGCAAAAAATAGCCAATTCACCTTAATTCATAAATATAAATATGTTACATATTAATTGTAAGATATTAAGGTAAGAGGGGAGAGGCTGAAAACATGATTATCCACGTGCTTAAGACAAAGAGGTGCTCCTCTTGTCAGGGTATTGTTTTATTTATTCTCAATGCCTTTATCATTACTACTATCTTTTCATCCTTTCCTGTGAATGCTTACTCTTTAACGGAACTTTCTTTACCCAAGCCAACTCAACTTATCAGCACCAGCCCTATGCTTGATGCCCCATGTCTTCAGGGAATAAAGTTTTACTTTAACCAGCCGTTTCGTTTTGATTTTATCATTGATGAGGGCCAAAAAAGAGTAGAGCCGGAAGAATTACGGGTTGAGGCTTCACGCTTAATTAAATATTTTTTAGCTTCGTTGACAATTCCTGAAGATGATTTGTGGGTGAATCTCTCTCCCTATGAGAGGGATGTTATTATCCCGGATGAGCTAGGCCACACTGTGCTGGGTGAGGATTTGTTGGGAGAAGATTATATTTTGAAGCAATTAATGGCTTCTTTAACTTATCCGGAGAATCCTTTGGGTAAGAAATTTTGGGAAAAAGTATATCAAAAGGCTTATGAGATTTATGGCACCACAGAAATACCCATTAACACCTTTAATAAAATCTGGATCGTGCCTGATAAAGCTGTGGTGTATGAGGAAGGCGATCGGGCAGTTATTGGTGAAGCAAGGCTTAAAGTAATGATGGAGGAAGATTATCTTGCCCTGCGCAGGAACTTGGGAAAACCGGATATCGTCGCACATCGCCTAGAAGAAGGACAAGTTAAAGAAATCAGTAATTTTTCTTCCACGATTATGAAGGAAGTAGTTCTTCCGATTGTAGAAGGAGAGGTAAATCATGGGAAAAACTTTGCTTATCTACGCCAGATTTATAACTCTTTGATTTTAGCAGTGTGGTTTAAAAATAAACTAAGAGAGAGCATCTTGGGCCAGATATATGTAGACCAGAAAAAAATAGGGGGAGTCAATGCCAAAGAAAGACGCGCAAAAGAAAAAGTATATACTAGGTATTTAGCAGCTTATGAGCGAGGCGCCTACAATTATATCCGCACGGATTATGATACCAGCCTTAAAAGAAACATTCAAAGACGTTATTTTTCTGGAGGAGTAGATCTTAGCGGACTTGCTGAGGAGTTAGCAAAAAATACTTTTCTTGGTATTCCAAAAGCTACTATTGAAAGAATGGCATTATCGCCAGTTAGTACTACTGAAATAAGATTAGTTCCAGCTGTACCCGAAAGAGGGCCTACAGTTTTTGCCCGCGCAAGAAGCCTTATTGGGCGATTATTTCGAGGAGTAACTGAAGAAAGAGTAGAAGAGAAAGAGCGACCAGTTACAGTAAGCTCACCGGTAGAAGTAGCCAAAGTGATAGATGAGGTGTTTGGGCAGGGGTCTTCTCAGGGTTTAGGAGTAACGCAGCTTGAGCGTTTTAGGCGGATTTATGACAGCATAGATCCTTTGTGGGAGAGTACGCCCGAGTTATTACAGAAAAAGTTTGAAGACGGCCAGATAAATATTGGCTTAGATGGAGGAGCACAGCGGCTGCTCGAACGTAGGGAAGGAAAGACGTTAGAGTCTTTGAAGCAACGGTTGAGTTTTGAAGTAGAGAGAACTTTTGATGAAAAAGCCAAAGATAAATTGACGCAATTATTAAGTTCAACTGCGCAGCGTAACAACGGCGCTGGTTTATTCGACACCGTGGAGAACTTACAAATGATAAGTCATGGTGCACAAGGAGTCGTATTTTTAGGCGACGTAATGCTTGATGGTCGGAAAAAAGAGGTAATTATAAAGGTTGCAAAGACCGGCGTTGAGGGTATTTCTAGGGAAGTTTATATGCATAGCTCCTTACAGCAGGATTATTATCGCGACCCACAAAAAATTCCTTCCCACGGTGGAATACCCAGGATTTTTGGAGTAGAAAACATTTCTATAAACAGAGTTAGGCAGTCTATCAGTGAAGATGTGTTACGCGCTCACGGATTAAGCTCTAGAGAGAGTGTTTATGTAAGTTTTATCGAAGCAATTCCTGGTGCAATTGATTTAAAAAAGGCGGTTAGCGAGCAGCGAGATATAAAGAGAGAGGCAGTTGACGAATTAACGGAAGTTGTCGGGCGCATACATGAGCTGGGCTATGCCCATAACGACTTAACGTCGGCGAATAGCAAGGTAGAGCTTAGTGATAAAAATGTCAACGAGAGAAATGTCCTTATTGATAGTTCCGGCAATTTGTGGTTGATAGATTTTGGTCTTACGCGAAATCTTGAAGAGCTGTCTCAGGAAAGGCTACAAAATCGTCAGCAAAGAGATATGTTGGCGCTACGTGGGTACATAATACCACAATTCGTAAGTAAGCTACCGATAAGAGGCGTCCCCTTAGAAGTAGCAGAAGTAGCAGAGGAGGCAAGAAGATTAAGAGCAGCAGCTGCCCCCGCTGAAAGGGCTGTAGGGCCAGCCCCCGCTGTTGTAAGAGAAGTAACAGAAGCAGAGCGGATTGTAAGAGAGAAACTGCCCGTAGCAAAGGCCGAAAAAGAGCCAGGAGTTGCCTCCTCGGCGGTAGAGGAAGAGGCAGAGAGAGTAAAAAGAGTAGCTGGTGTTGAAGAATTAAAAGCTAAAACGCCAGCTGTATTTATAACAGAGGCGGAAGAGGAAGTTGTAGAGCCAGCTGCCCTTGCAGTTGCAGAGGAGGCTGAATGGAGAAAAG
>CP070684.1:215941-220673 GCA_020352775.1 Candidatus Omnitrophota bacterium | reverse complement strand
TACGAAAATCTTATTTTCAAACACCTAAGCTATTTAAAGAGTTATCGCGATAAGGATGATTTTTTTAAACCTAGCGGGGTGGAGCTTAACGCAGATGGAAGACAGGTGTTCTCTGCACGGTTAGTAGAAGATATCTCTAATATTATCGAGGAAATTGAAGCCCAGAGGAAGTGACATATATATCACAAAGGGTGGTTAAATGAAAGCCGTTCTAGTAAATATTTATCCTCGTGAAACAGTTGCAAGAAATCTTTTGTCCTGCTATGTCCTGAAGGCCTATCTTGATAAATATTGGGAGGTAAATAATCTCGATGTGGAGGTCTTAAATTTTAGCGAGAAAATTCAGATAGAAGAGTTATCTAAAAAATTAATAGAAAGAAAAGCCGACCTCATAGGGTACAGCGGTTATATTTGGAATATCGAGAAAATCTTAGGGGTGATTAAAATAATTAAAGGTAAAAAAGAAGGGATTATACATGTGCTGGGCGGTCCGGAAATATCCACTCAAAGAATTCTGTCCATGCCGCGGTCTTTGAGCGCTGATTTTTATATAGTTGGGGAAGGTGAGAAAAAACTTCTAAACCTTATCAATTATATTCATTCAAGAAAGAAAGGCTCTAACATAGAACTTCCCCGCGGGGTAGCCTATTGGGAGAAAGATAATTTGAAATATTGCGAAGAAGGCTGCGCTGACAATATCGAAGATCTTGACGAGATACCCTCGGTTTATATAAGCAAGACTATAGACGATAACCTCTATGAAAGGCAACAAGTCTTTTTAGAAACACAGAGAGGGTGTAAATACAAGTGTAAATATTGTGTATATCACAAGTTTTTATCTTCAATAAAATATTATTCAAAAGAACGGGTGATGCAAGAATTGGATCGTCTCATCATTGATAAACAGGTTGCAGCATTAAGAATTACTGATGCGATTTTTACGTCAGATCTGGAGAGGACAAAGGAAATCGTAAAGCATCTTTTAGAGCTTAAGCAAAAAGGTGGTGTTCGGCTACCTTGGATTTATTGGGAGTTCGACTACAACAGTGTGGATGAGGAATTCATCAGACTCACTGCTTCTTTAAAATATCGCGAAAAGATTTTAAATACCAATGAATTGCTCCCTCTGGATCGGGCACAGCTTTATTCGGATATGCTTAAAGATTACACGGTCATAAATTCTATTGGAATTGAATCTTTTTGTGAGCGCGCCTTGAGAGCTGTGGGGAGAAGGCGAATAGACCTTAAAAAGTTTGATATTTTCATGAAAACAGTTAACGCGTATAATATTGTAGTCAAGATGGATTTGATTTTAGGCCTACCCTTTGAGACCTTAGAGAGTTATTTTGAGGGATTAGAGCTAATTCTTCCTTATTTCAGAAATACGGATCATGTTTTAAATATTCATCTTCTTCAAGTATTGCCAGGGTCTGAGTTGGAAGAATTGTCTGGCGAATATAAGATAAAATATTCACAGCGTGCCCCTCATACAGTATTTTCTACAAATAGTCTCACTGAGGAGGATATTAATTTAGCATTAAAACTTTCTGCGGTTCTTTCAAGAGTTGTTAATTCTCCATTGAGAAGCCTTTTTTTTGAAGCCTGGAAGAGTTCCGGAAAAAACCTGACTGCTATGATTGAAAGAATCTATGGAGAGATATGCGCATCGCAGAAATTTGATACAACGCCCCTTGTTCAGACTAAAATACTTTACGATAGTTATTGGAATGACTTGATTTATCAAGACATACCGTCTGAGTTTATTGATAACCTATTAAAAAGCTATTGCTGAAAAAGGATAAATTATGCAGCGACAAGATATCGATAAACTTTCTTTTAATGAGGTAGTGAAATGTGTAGAGACGTTTGATAGAGAATGCCGTGGCTCAAGGCTCTTTAAAATATCTTTTCTGCGCAATATCACCTTAGACCTCATGATGCCCTATTTGAAATTTCTGTGCTATCAGGAAGATCTTTGCGCTCAAATCGATATTGGAAATTACGATAGCGCCCTCCAGGATATCAGCGGCTTTATTGCTGGCCCGGATCATGCCAAGAGCGATTTAATAATAATTTGCCTGCATCCAAAAGTGGCGGCAAAGAAGCTGTACACAAACTTTTCTGAGTTAAGCTCGGAAGAAATAGATGAGGAACTCGCAACGTTTCTTAATTATCTAGAGAAGGTTTTAGAAGAAGCAAGAAAGAGATCATCCGCTCCAATATTGCTGCATAATTTTGAGATACCGGTCTATCCCACCTTTGGAATACTTGACTATCAAGATATACAGAAACAGGTCAATGTTATACGTAAAATCAATCAAGAAATCCTGCGCATAGCCAATAAATATGAAAGTGTTTATATTGTCGATATGGATTTGCTACAGTCCAGACTCGGCTCTGCACGGCTTAGCGATGAAAGATTTTGGCATATAGCAAGAGCGCCATACTCCAGGGATGGATATTTAGCAATTGCAAAAGAATATATCAAGTTTATTCGAGCATTAATAGGCAAGAACAAAAAATGCTTGATATTGGATTGTGATAATACTTTGTGGGGTGGGATTATCGGAGAAGATGGCCTTGAGGGAATAAAAATCGGACAGACATATCCTGGTTCTTCCTATCGGGAATTTCAAGAGGCTATTTTAGGTCTATACAACAGGGGGGTGCTTATTGCATTGTGTAGTAAGAATAATCAAGGCGACGTTGAGGAGGTCCTTGAAAAACATCCTGATATGATTCTGCGTAAAGAACATTTTGTTACGATGAAGGTCAATTGGAGGGATAAAGCAGCGAACATAAAAGAAATAGCGCAGGAGTTGGGCATAGGCTTAGATAGTTTAGTATTTGTTGATGACAATGAATTTGAAATTAATATGGTGAAGAAAATGCTTCCGGAAGTCGATGTTCTTTTGCTGCCAAAAAAACCAGAGGCCTACCGCCGCACTTTAGAAGAACAAGGTTTTTTTGACGCAATATTCTTTTCCGAGGAAGACAAGAAACGAAGCGATATGTATAGGGCAGAGGTAGAAAGAAAAAAAGCCCGGGAGCAGTTTAAGTCGATGAGCATCGAAGATTATTTGAGCTATTTGGAGATGAAAGTATTTATAGGCAAGGCTGACTCCTTCCACATCCCGCGCATCTCGCAATTAACTCAAAGAACAAATCAGTTTAACCTCACCGCCAAAAGATATGCAGAATCTGAGATTACAGATTTAATTAATAAAAACAAAAGCGATATCTTTTACGTAACCCTCACAGATCGTTTCGGTGAGGCCGGCGTTGTGGGGGCGGCAATCTTAACCTATGAAGACCAGAACGCTTTCATTGACATTTTTCTACTGAGCTGCCGAGTGATTGGCCGCGGAATTGAGGAAGTTATGCTGAAAGTATGCATAGATGAAGCAAGACAAAAAAACTGTGAAAATATTTTTGGGATATATGTACCTACTAAAAAAAACCATCTCGTAGTAAAGTTTTATGAAAAGCATCGGTTTTCAAAAATAGAGACTGAAGAGAGTAAAATTATCCATATGCTTTCGCTAAGTAAAGAACACATGACTTTTCCCTCATATTTTAAGTCAATTAAAGTCGGAGATATTGAACATTTAAGGGAGGAAGACAGAAATGAATGAAAATGGGCAGCAGAAACTGAAAAAGATTATCGCGGATGTCTTGGGGTTGGAGGAGACAAAAATCACTACTGATTTTTCCTACCGTGATACTGACCGCTGGGACTCATGAAAGCACATGGAGATCATAACAGCAATTGAACAAAATTTTTCCGTGACTTTAATGGTTGATGAAATTATTAAAATGACTAGCGTAGCGGACATTATGGATATTCTGGACCAAAAAAATACAGAGAACACATAAAAAGAGGGGGAGATATATGGATTTAAAAGGGAAAAACGTTATTGTGACCGGAGGAGCGAACGGCATAGGCAGGTCTTTAGCGGAGGCATTGGTACATGAAGGGGCTCAGGTTGGGGTATTGGATATTGATGCGGGTAGTTTAGCTAAATTGCAGAAAGAGGTTGAAGGAATATACTGCGTCTGCTGTGATGTTTCTGACAGCAAAAAGGCTAAAGAAGCAACCGAAGAAATCTACAAACATTTTAAAACCATAGACGTCTTGGTAAACAATGCTGCGATTATACACAGTTCCCCCCTTGTGAGTCTCGTGCCAGGCGCCATTAAAACACACGATGTCAAAATGTGGGATAAAGTTATTTCTACGAATCTGAGTTCGGTTTTCTATGTGTCATTACCAGTTATCGAGAAGATGATTTTACATAGAACCCGAGGCGTGATAATAAATATCGGTTCCATAGGCGCTGCAGGAAACCCAGGCCAGAGTGCTTATTCTGCGGCAAAAGCCGCTATCAGTACCCTGACTGTTGTGTGGGCAAAAGAACTTGGCCCACTTGGGATTAGAGTTGTATGTGTTGCCCCTGGGTTTACAAAAACCGAAACCACCCTGAACGCGATGCAGGAGAATGTCCTGAAAGAGTGGGTCCGTAAAGTGCCATTGCGCAGGTTGGGAGAAGTGAATGAGATCGTTGACTGTATCCTTTTTGCCATCAAAAATGAGTTTGTTAACGGCAAAACATTGGGTATCGACGGCGGATTGACTCTGTGAGAGGCCTGGTCTAATGAGGAAAATATCAGCTTTTTCAACTGTTGTAGTAGGCGCAATTTCTCTTTTGATCGTTGCTGAAATAATTTTGCG
>CP070684.1:213322-215841 GCA_020352775.1 Candidatus Omnitrophota bacterium | reverse complement strand
CAAGGAAACAAAAAACTTCTGAAAATACTGGAAAGAGTCATTATATTAAAGCCCACGGTTGTCAGATAAATGAACAGGATTCTGAGAATATTGACGGGAATTGGGTTGAAAATGGTTACGAACTAAGTTGGAATAGTTACGAGTCTGAGGGAGACAAAGAGAATGAGTATTGGAGTGAAAGGAAAAAATCTTATTTTTTTAATCTCGACACCGCGGGCAGGCTCTACGTTGCTGCAGCAGATCTTAAGCAACCATCCTGCAATCCACACCTTGCCTGAACCATGGATAGCATTGCCCACTCTTTATGCTCTTTATACCAGAAAGATAGACAGAAATTACAATACAGAATATAGTCGTTACTGGGCCAGGACTGCTATAAAAGATTTTGTTCAAAGGCTTCCAAAGGGGGAAAAGGATTATTTAGAAGGAATACGTAGGATGTACACCCATTTGTACAATTGTGCCATGGAGGGGTCGGGCAAAAAATATTTTTTAGATAAAGGACCGCGCTATTACCATATTATCCCTGAACTTTACAAGGTATTCCCTGAAGCATTATATATAATATTATTAAGGAACCCACTAGCTGTTTTAAACTCGATCATTAATTTCATAAATAAAAAATATGATCAGATCCATCAATTTAAGCATGATTTGCTAAAAGGGCCACGGCTTCTTCCTGAAGGCATAAAATTACTCGGGCAACAATGCACCGTGGCGCACTACGAACAGCTATTAAAAAGTCCGGATGCAGAAATCAGAAAAATTTGTGAAAAGCTACATATCGAATTTTTCTCAAATATGTTGAGTTATGACTTTAAAGAGGAGTATAAAAACTCCTATGGGTATCAAGAGCAGAAGGATGATTATAAAAGTGGAGGCCCTGACGTTCAAAATATAGATAAATGGGCTATGTTTCTTAAAGATCCCCAAACTTGGCGCCTGGCCAGCGATTATTTGCATTACTTAGGAAAAGACATTATTGACTGTATGGGATATTCTCATACCGAGATGCAACAATTATTGGAGAGATACAATCCCGGAAGGATTAAATTAGGTAAGACAACTTCTTTGTTGCGGTTGATAAAAAGATCGGAAATTGACTTTCTCATGCTGAAACCAAAAAACCCTCGAAGTTTACGCAGATTTTTAGAGCGCTGGCTTGCGTATTTACTAAAATAAGGAGAACATCTACATGGCAGATATTATCCTGAACGTTACAGCGGTAAAGATCGTTGCTGTTATCACAATTCTTTCAGGGTTTTATTTTGTCCTGCGAAAATTGGTGAAGTGGCTTCTTGTCAAAAGAATTCTATCAGCATCGATAATTTTATCGGATCACAGATATTTTGAGAAACAGAAGAAGGATATCCAGATATTTCTTTTTGGCGCCTGCGAATTTCGTGAAGGCATAGACCAAAAACAATTTAAGCATAAAGCTTTTAATTTTTCCGTGCCGTCAGCCGGTTACATAGAGCAGTATTATTTTCTAAAGCATTATATTGATGAAATGTCGTCGCTAAAAGTTTTAGTTCTTCAATTGGGAGACAATAGTTTTTGTCAAAGAACTTCTCGTGGCATGACCTTTCCCGTGTTGTTTAATAGGTTTATAGATTATAAGGAATTATTGTCAATTAGCGGGGCAAGGATGCATTTTAAGTTGTTGAAACAGCAATGGATTTATTCTACAGATGTTGGACGCATCCATTATTATGGGCGCAAGGTTATTATTACAAATATTATTACAGCGGCGAAACGTTTTATTGGACGAATACGTATCAGATTGGGTCAGATACGTATATTTTTCATCCAGAGCCTGAAGTGTTTTATCAGGCAGCGATTATTCAGCAGAGAGCAGGTTGCCAGAGGAGAAATAGCAGCGAAGACTAAGCAGAATTTGGTAGGCAAAGAACAGGCTGGGACAGAAGAAATAACAGTAAAGAAGAGACAGAATTTGTTGGATAAAGAACATACTGGTATAGGAGGTATTGCAGGGAAGGGAGGAAAGAGGGTCTGCGCAAATGCCGAAGATGGTTTGAATGGCGTAAAAACGCATTTCTCAAGGCCGGTTTTTGACAGGCGGGCACTCATTTACCTTGAGAAAATACTAAATCTATGTAAGAGCAGAAACATCTCCGTGGTTGCTGTATGTATGCCGCGCTCAAAATATTTCCTGAAATTCTCAGCTGAATATGTGACTGAAGACAAACTTTTGGAAACGATTGTGAGAAACCCCAAATACGAAAATCTTATTTTCAAACACCTAAGCTATTTAAAGAGTTATCGCGATAAGGATGATTTTTTCAAACCTAGCGGGGTGGAGCTTAATAGAGAAGGGAGGCAGGCGTTCTCTGTGTGGTTGGCAGAAGATATCTCTAGCATCATAGAGGAGATTGAGGCCCAGAGAAAGTGACGCATATATCGCAAAGGACAGTTAAATGAAAGCCGTTCTAGTAAATATTTATCCTCGTGAAACAGTTGCAAGAAATCTTTTGTCCTGCTATGTCCTGAAGGCCTAT
>CP070684.1:207698-213222 GCA_020352775.1 Candidatus Omnitrophota bacterium | reverse complement strand
CGACATTTATATGCTAGCGGTACAACCGCAAAGCGTGACCTTAGGGGAAGAGATGTCAGGGGCGGTAAAAAAAACTATAAAAGAATTAGCAAAATTAATTACGGAGGCAAATAATGCATGAAACACACATTATCCAGCCTATAATCAAAGGAATCTCTGAGCATGCGCAAAAAGAAGGCGCAAAAGCAGTGACCAACGTAAAATTAAAAGTAGGGAATCTAACGTGCACCAACGAAGATTCATTTAAAGAAACATTTAAGACCCTGACAAAAGCAACGATGTTAGAAGATGCTGAGCTTGAGATTACTTTCTTTCCAGGCTCAATAGTGCAGGTTTTATCATTTGATGTAGAATAAATACAAAATGTGCTACGCCATACCGGGAAAAGTAAAAAGAATAGAGGATAAATTCCTAATCGTAGATTATTTCGGCGAGGAACGCAAAGCCCATAATGAACTCTCCCAAATAAAAGTAGGGGATTATATCTACGCTCAAGGCGGATTCGCCATAAGACGCATCCCTCACAACGAAGCCCAAGAAATCCTCTCAACCTGGCGTGAGATTTTCTTTGATCTTCAGAAAGTGGACCTAGCTCTTTCACGCCTGAATCAAGAAAGAAAAGATATTGATTCCCGAGTTCTTAGCATTCTAGATAAGGTCAATTACGAAATCAAACCCCAAAAAGAAGAACTCTTGTATTTATTATCAATCACACAAGAGAAGGAATTGGATTTTATCTTAAAAAGCGCAAATTTTTTAAGGCAAAAATACCACAAAAATGCTTGCTGCGTGCATGGAATCATTGAAATTTCAAATACCTGCTCTAGAAACTGTGCCTACTGCGGAATCTCAACCCATAATACGGGATTACGACGTTATCGCATGAGTAAAGATGAAATTTTTTGTGCGGCGCAAGAAGCAATAGAAAAACACGGATTTAAAGCGTTGGTACTACAAGGCGCACAAGACCTTAACTATAACTTTAAGGACTTAGCTAACGTAATACAGTGCATAAAGAATGAGCTGGGCGCACTGGTAATTATCAGCTTCGGTGAGATAGGGCCTCATGCTTTAGAAAGACTATATAAGGCCGGAGCAAGAGGGTTACTTTTACGCTTTGAAACTTCTAATCCACAAATTTATGAAAAACTTCATCCTGGTTATACCCTCAAAGACAGAATCCAAGAAATAAAGCAGGCTTATGAATTAGGTTATCTACTTGCCACCGGTGGATTAATAGGGCTTCCTGGCCAAAGCTATCAAGATATACTTAATGACCTTTATCTTGCAAAAGAACTAAATGCAGAGATGTTTTCTTTTGGGCCATTTTTACCTCATCCTGCCACACCTTTAGAAAACCTTAAACCAGTGATAGAAGAGGAAATGCTTAAGGTTCTGGCGCTAGCGCGTTTCGTGGACCCACAAAACGCTAAAATATTAGTGACTACTGCTTTTGAAACACTTAGCCCTAATGCCTGCAGAGAAGGGCTTCTATCTGGTGCAAATTCAGTTATGTTAAACGCTACCCCTTTTAAATACCGAGAGCTTTATTCAATTTATCCTGATAGAGCACATCAAAGCGAAGAAGTGGGCGAACAAATCGATAAGACCATAACTTTGCTTAAACAATTGGGCAGGGCTCCAACAGATTTAGGAGTAAGAGCTTAATTATGTTAGAAACTAAAGTAGCAGATATTAATACCTGGCTTAAAACAAGAATTAAAGAAGAGCAAATCACTAAATATACCGAAGGTAAAAAGGATTTTATCGATGATGCTTTAATTGAAGAGAAACTGACTGTCAGCAAAAGTCCTGATCCAAAACAAATTAAAGATATTCTTGCCAAATCTTTATCAGTAAAAACCCTCACCCTTGATGAAACTGCCTGCCTTCTTAATGTCACTGACCCAAAGACTTATGAAGAAATGAAACAAACCGCTCTAGCGGTTAAGAAAAAGGTCTATGACAATAGGATCGTTACTTTCGCACCTCTTTATCTGGGGAATCTGTGTGTTAATAATTGCCTGTACTGTGGGTTTCGTAAAGATAATGCCAGCGCTCGGCGCCGCATTCTGACTATTCCAGAAGTAAAAAGCGAAGTAGAGGTATTAGCGGGCCAGATCGGCCATAAACGTCTAATTGTAGTATACGGAGAACATCCTGTCACTGATATAGATTATATGGTCGATAGTATTGCTACGATTTATTCAGTCAAGCCACAGACAAAGCGTGGTTTTGGCCAGATACGAAGAGTCAATGTCAATGCTGCACCGCTTTCCATAGAGGAACTTAAAAGATTAAAAGCTGCCGGTATTGGGACATATCAAGTCTTTCAAGAAACCTACCACCATAAAACTTATCAAAGAGTGCACCCCCAAGATACCATCAAAGGAAATTATGGCTGGCGGCTTTATTGCATGCACCGGGCATTCGAAGCAGGGATTGATGATGTAGGGTTAGGGGCATTATTTGGTCTTTATGACTGGAAATTTGAAGTTATGGGTCTTTTGGCGCACAACCGCCAGCTAGAAAAAGAATTCGGTATTGGTGCTCATACAGTATCAGTTCCGCGGCTTGAACCGGCCCAAAGCATACCTCTTAGCCAACATTCAAATTATAAAGTTTCTGATGATGACTTTAAAAAACTGATTACTGTACTGCGGCTTGCTATCCCTCATACCGGAATGATCATCACTGCACGCGAAACAGCCCAAATACGAAGAGAAGCTGTGGAGCTTGGCGTGACTCAAACCGATGCCTCAACAAAAATAGGGATTGGGGCTTATAGTGATCAATCTTTAGGACAGGCCGGCGAGAGACAGCAGTTCTTTCTGGGCGATACCCGCTCGCTAGAAGAGGTTATCGCAGAATTTGCATCAATGGGCTATATTACTTCATTTTGCACTGCTGGCTATCGCTGTGGTCGTACCGGCGAATGCATCATGAATCTTTTAAAAAGCGGACAAGAAGGAAAATTCTGCAAGCTCAATGCTATTCTGACCTTTCAGGAATGGCTTGATGATTTTGCCTCAAAAAAAACAAAAGAAATCGCACAAAAAGTAATACAAAAAGAAATCGAAGAGGTCAAACAATCTATGTCGCATAGTTATCCTGAACTCATAAAGTATTATAACCGGATTAAAGAAGGGGAGAGGGATCTCTATTTTTAAACATGGAAACTCTGGCGTTTGATCTGGGAAGGGTGATTTTTGATTTTGATTACGATATTGCTCTGGAAAAGATCAAACATAGAACCATTGTGCCAAAAGAGAAAATAATCGATGATCTTTTCTGTAAAGACTTTGCCGCCGACTTTGAAAAAGGGCTTATTTCCACTTATGATTTTTATAGGAAATTCAAAAAAAACTACATCCCTTCGATTGACTATAATGAATTCGTCGATGTCTGGAGTGACATCTTCAACCCTAAAACACAAATGATTGATTTAATCGAACGATTAAAACCTGAATATCCTATCTACATGATCTCAAATATCAACCAATTGCACTTTGAGCATCTTTATAAAAATTACCCCCAGGTTTTCGCTCTTTTTCGCGATCTTATTCTCTCTTATAAAGTAAAATCAATAAAGCCGGAGAAAGAAATATACGAAAATTTAGAAACAATCGCCGGAAAAGAATCTAGAGACATTATCTATGTCGATGACCGCCAAGAACTTATATCAAAGGCCCGCCTTCTAAATTTCCAATGCATCCTGTTTTCCGATTATGAACGACTCCTTAAAGATTTGGACGCTCTGGGAATAAAAATACCTGACAATCACTAAAGCTTACTAACAAGTAATGCTTGAAATGCTAGAGGGCATTTGCTATACTGGCTTCGGATGAAAAAGTATTTCTCCTTTCTTTTATTCTTTCTTCTCGTAAGCTGCGCACCCAGCGATTATTCTAATATAAAAGTAGATGAAGTAATTGACGGCGATACAATAAAGCTATCAAATGGTAAATTATTACGCTATATCGGTATTGATACGCCGGAGATGCGCACAAAAAGAGGAAACCAATTCATCTATTCTCCCCAGCCCTATTCTCTGGAAGCAAAAGAATTTAACCGCAATCTGGTCGAAGGAAAATTTGTCCGAATTGAATTTGACGTCGAAAAACACGATCGCTATAAAAGATTATTAGGATATTGTTTTGCGGGTGAGGAGTTTGTAAATGCAAAAATGATCACAGAAGGGATGGCAGTAATTTACACCAAACCTCCCAACGTAAAATACGCAGATCTTTTTGTGGACTTACAGAAACAGGCACGAAAGGCTAGAAAAGGTCTGTGGGGAGCATATAAGATAATTGATCAGTCCCGTGCTCATAAATATATAAATCAGATACGGACCGTAAGAGGCAAAGTGTTAAACACTTACGACTCTGGCAAAGTAGTATTTTTAAACTTTGGAGAAGATTACAAAACGGATTTTACGGTGATAATATTTAGAAATTCCCTGCCGCACTTCAAGCGAAAAGGCATTGATCCTGTAACATTTTACAACGCTAAAACCATCGAGGTAAGCGGCAGAATTCGTGAATTTAATGGTCCTGAAATCATTGTAAACAGCCCTGAAGAAATAGAAATAATAGGTGAGTAAAAATTTATGTTTGACGCGACTTAAATAGCCGCTATAATTAAACTAAGCAAAAAGGAGGTGCTGAATGAGGAAATTAGCAATATCAGCTTTGGTAATCGCAGGATTATCTTTTATTCTTGGTATCATAGCTAGAATGATGGGATCTATGCCTGCACCTTTTATCGAAGACGGTGTAGCAGGAATGACATTTTTAAAAATTGCTAAATTATTCGTTTTAAGTGCGATTGCTTTTGCGTTATTAGAGAAAAAATAGCCAATAATATTGCGGATATAAAAAGGCACTCTCATAACAAGGGTGCCTTTTTTACGTGTCAAAACACCTCAAATTTTTCTTAAAAAATATTTTTTTTAAGGTATAATATCTAAATTACTCAAAGACCCACCCTAAGCTCAAAAGGGGAGGCGAAGGTAATTTTCTGTATACGACTTTAAAGTTATGGAAGATAAATTAGCAAAAATCACATCTCTTTGCAGAAGAAGAGGTTTTGTCTTCGGAGGCTCAGAAATCTACGGAGGACTATCCAGCATCTGGGACTACGGACCCCTGGGAGCAAAAATCAAAAAGAAAATAAAAGATATCTGGTGGGATGAGTATGTGGAAAAAAGAGAAGACATCGTAGGGCTTGATGCCAGCATAATCATGCATGAGGGGGTATTTAAGGCATCCGGACACCTGGAAGGCTTCAATGATTTGCTCATAGATTGTCCTTCCTGCAAAAGGCGCTTGCGCCTAGATAAGATGGAAAAGGTTGGCAGCCATCTTCATAAATGTCCGGAGTGTGGATTAAAAATAGACACTCATAAAAATAAGCCCCGCAGCTTTAACCTTATGTTAAAAACAAACTTAAGTGCCACCGAAGAAAACCCTGTTTATGCTTATCTGCGTACGGAAACTGCCCAGGGGATATTTACTAATTT
>CP070684.1:205082-207598 GCA_020352775.1 Candidatus Omnitrophota bacterium | reverse complement strand
GAGGCTCTTTCAGCAATTAAATCCTGGCGTGGAGATCATATCAAAAAATAAAGTACACAATGGGGACGGGGGATGAATTTATGACTTTGATAGTCTTAGATATCAGGATGCTATCCTCTGTCACCACTCACCTGTAAAAATGGTGTCAGGTCCTATTTTTTCAGGAATTAAAAGGAGTAAAAAAATGAGTACAAACAGGAAAAAATCTAGACTTTTAGGCATTGCTTTTCTTCCTCAATTTATAACATCCTTTGTATCCGGTATGTTTATCTTCGACTCGCTTATTGTATCAGGCAATATAACCGAAAGCATGGCAAATATTTCAAACAATATCCTTAAAATGCGGATTGGTATTCTGTTAGAAATAATCACTGCGATCGGTGTTGTCTTTTTAGGTGCAATTCTTTTCATAACATTGAGAAAACAAAGTGAAAAAATTGCCCTTACCGCATTCGGCTTATATATATTAGAAGCCGGACTCTCGGGTGTTAAAGCGCTTGGGGCTTTTTCACTCATGAATATAAGTAAGGAATATGCACTGTCGTCGTCAAGCTATCTGCTTACATTAGGGAAAACGGCAAATGAATTCTTTGATTTCGCGATGCTGCTGCTTTTACTAACATTTTGCTTTGGCGGATTTCTTTTTTATTATTTATTATTCAAATCAAAAGTTATACCACGTGCCTTGTCGCTCTGGGGACTGATAACAATTATCCCAATACTTATAGGAGTATTGTTAGCATTTTTCGGTCTTCAGGTCCCGTTTTACCTTTATTTGCCATACTTACCGTTTGAATTTGTAGTCGGAGTATGGATTATAATTACCGGTATCAATGAAGAGATGTAAAAAAACAAAGGGGGACACAATACTTCAGGACACATTTCTTTTTATCTCTTGCTACAATTCTGTTCATTCCTGGAAACTATATTCTTGAAATAACGTTCTATTACGGGTAGCATATTTATAGGAAGGTTATTGCTTTTTAAAGGGAAAAATATTCTGAAGTATTTCTCATGCGAATCGGATCCTTTTGAAGCTATTTTGCGTTTTTCAGCGAACCTCGAATTAAAAAAATCCTATCAATTTAATGGATAGACAATATGTCAAAATTCACCAGAATTTAATCAATAGACGGTGGTTGCATCCGGGGTATTATTCCGGCAAAGGTGCATGCAGCTGTTGAACAAAAATTACAGGAAGAAACGAGAAACAAAAATGCTCGGATTGCAGATTATTTTGATCTTATTGCAGGAACGAGTACTGGCGGGCTTCTTACCTGCATATACCTATGCCCTGATTTAGAGGGCAGCTTTGACAGGCCCCGCTATTCGGCTGAAGAAGCGCTAAGGCTTTACATGGAAAAGGGGGATAAGATATTCGATTTAACACTATGGCAAAAAATTCGTTCTAAAGGCGGGTGGAGAGACGAAAAGTATAGTGCGGACGCATTTGAAGAAATGCTTGAAGATTATTTTGGGGATGTAAGGCTGAGTGATTTACTGAAACCCTGCCTTATTACCGCCTATGATATAAAGAGGAAAAGTACGATGTTTTTCACACAGCACGATGCAGGAAAAATGGATAAGCACGATTTTTTAATCAGGGATGTGGTGAGGGCGACAACGGCTGCGCCTACATATTTTGAAGCAGCAAAAATCAAGTCGCTGACAGATGTTTCCTTTCCTCTTATTGACGGCGGAGTTTTTGCTAATAATCCTGCCATATGCGCATTCACTGAAGTAGGAAGAAAGTTTAAAAGAAGGCTTGGCACAAACAAAATTGTACTGCTTTCTCTCGGAACCGGGTTTTTAAAAAAACCATACAATTATAACAAGGTCAAAAACTGGGGTGCTGTTCAATGGATCAAGCCTCTTATAGATATTATGATGTCAGGTGTTTCCGAAACTGTTGATTATCAGCTTAATCAATTGTTTGTTGCTGCGGATAAACCAGACCAATATTTAAGAATTAATTCTGAGTTGCTTTTTGCAGACACGGAGATGGACAACACTTCAGGTGAAAACCTTCTTGCACTTGAAAAAGAAGGGACTCGCATTACAACAGAATACAATGATAGATTAGATCACTTTCTCAGCCTGCTGCTATCTTAAAACACAACGGGGACGGGGTGTGAACCTATGACTTTGTTAGTATTAGATATCAGGATGGCATCCTCTGACCCCACTCACCTGTAAAAATGCTATCTGTCTCTATGGGTGTCATGATGTCATCTACTATAACCATCCACCCGTAAAAATGGTATCTGTCCCTATTTTTTATGATCTATAGCTCATAATCCCTTGCAGAAAGCCAAAATACATTTATTTTTCAAGGCCTCTTAATATTCCGGCTTTCTGCACACCTCCAGCCCCATTATTTTCTAAAAAGTATTTTGGCCAAGCAAGAAATAATTTTAAGAATATAGAAAACTTGAAGTTTCTAGGGCATTAAATAGGGTCAACTCCCCTTTATTTAAACTTAATTCAAGCGTAAATAACTAGAATTTAAATGGGAG
>CP070684.1:201719-204982 GCA_020352775.1 Candidatus Omnitrophota bacterium | reverse complement strand
TCTTGGTCAAGAAGTTCAAGACGGTGTCCGTATGGTTTCCCTTATGGACATACCGATTGACGATGAGGAATGGAACAATGAGCACCCAGTATGGGCTGGCGCAGGTCACATGCTAGCTGCATGGTATGACCTTTTTGGTACAGACCCGTTCTTTATCGCAGAGATGGGCGCACAGGCATTGTCTGGGGCTAGTCGTGTTGGTCAGAATGTTCTTATCCATAAGGCGTATGAGAAAGATTTATTAAAGGCATTGGGCTATTTTAATTCTCTTTCGCCAGATAAGCTGGATGTGATTGTCATTACGCGTGGAGGAGGCTCCACTGCGGATTTAAGCTGGTTCGATAATAAAAAAATCGCTGAAAAAATTGCACTTTCCCGTTTTCCTGTGATTACTGCTTTAGGCCATCAGATTGATCTTACGATTACGGATTTGGTTGCGCATACCTCACTAAAGACACCTACTAAATCAGCGCAATTTCTGACAGAGCGGATAGCTGAACGAGCACAAGAGCTTGATTCTTTAGAGCGCGATATTATTCAATACAGCCAGACTTTTTTACAGGATAAAAGAAATGAGCTGGAAACAGTGGCGGTAAAATTAGAGTCTTTTATCTCCAGATATTTTATTGATCATCGCCAGGATATTTTAAGTATCGGACATCAAATAAAGCAGGTATTAGCAGAGGAATTTCAAAAGGATAAGTCAGATTTGAGCCGCAAATTTGAGCTTATGAAGTTTCATCTTCAAAAAATCTTTGAACACTCTCAGGATAAATTGCATTATGCCCAAGATAAAGTAAAGATTCTTGATCCGTCCAATGTATTCAGGCGGGGATATTCTATGGTATTAAAAAATGGAAAAGCAGTTAAATCTATTGATGAAGTAGATATTCATGATAAAGTAAAGACGGTTCTGTATAAGGGTAGTTTTCTATCCGAAGTCACAAGAAAGGAGAAGTTATGAGCAAGAAGGCTTTAAAATATAGTGATGCGATAGAAGAGCTCAATGCTATTCTAGATGATTTGCAATCTGAGAGGATTGATGTTGATGAGGTCTCCGATAAGGTAAAACGAGCCACGGAACTTATTAAACTGTGCCGGGAAAAAATTGAGCAGACCGAGCTGGAAGTGCGTAAAATTGTTAAGGAATTTGAGAAAGATTTAAAAGAAGAATAAAACTAAAAGGAGGAAAAATGTTTTCCCTAAATTTAAGAATGTGGTTTTTAGTGACTTTGCTTTTTGGAATTCTCTATGTGATTATATCTCTTTTTATGACTGCAATGGGGGTTACAAGCTTTTCTTTCTATGTGATTTTTGCTGTTGTGATCATGCTTATCCAGTATTTCTTAGGCCCTAAAATCGTGGAATTAACAATGCGGGTAAAGTATGTAAAACGTGAAGATGCACCTTGGCTATATGAAATGGTTGAGGAATTGGCACGTAAAGCAAAGATTCCCACTCCCAAAATAGGAATAGCCCAGATGAATATACCCAATGCCTTTGCTTTTGGCAGAAGCATATCTGATGGCAGGGTATGTGTTACCCAGGCGATTATGAATCTTTTGAATCGCGAAGAATTAAAAGCGGTTTTAGGGCATGAGCTTTCTCATATCAAGAATAGAGACATGCTTTTTATTACATTTCTTTCGGTGATTCCTTTGATTCTTTATCGTATTTTCTTTCATCTTGTATTCTTTGGCTCGTATTCTCGCCGGCGCCAGGGCGGAGGTTATACCGTGCTAATAGGACTGGCAGCATTTTTATTTTATCTTATTACCAATCTTTTAGTTCTTTATGCTTCAAGAATTAGAGAATATTTTGCTGATAAGGGTTCAGTGCTATTGGGTAATCCACCTTCAGCTCTGGCCAGTGCGCTTTATAAGCTGGTGTATGGAACGGCTAAGGCACCTAAGGAGCAACTGCGGGAGGTAGAGGGAATTAAGGCTTTTTTCCTAAATGACTTATCCAAAGCAAGACGTGAAATAAGTGATTTAGCAGCACTTGATTTGGATAAAAGCGGCCACCTGGACTCTTATGAATTACAGGCTTTAAAAAGAAAAGAAATAAAACTTTCTGGCACAGATAAGCTTATGGAGATTTGGAGCACGCATCCTAATATGCTCAAGCGCATAAAACACCTTTCAAAGTATAGCAAAGGCTAGTTTTTATGCATCATTCCTGTTTTTGGGCAAAATCCTTTTAAAAGTGGGGGCCTTGACAGAAAGCCATTAGGAAGGTAATATACTATAATATGATGGGTAAAGATAAGAAAAAACAACTAATTAGCAAGTTTAAGGAGCATCCGGAGGATACGGGTTCGGTATCGGTGCAAGTTGCATTACTTACCGAAAGAATTAATTATTTGACCGAACACCTTAAAAAACACAAGAAAGACTTTCATTCCCGCCGAGGCCTTTTAATGCTGGTGGGCAGACGCCGCCGCCTCCTTAGCTATCTCAAGAAAGAAGACCCTCAAGGGTACAACGAAGTCGTAAAAGAACTCAACCTTAAGTAAAATGAATGCTTCTTTTTCCATTTCTAATTTTGGAAACAATACCTTGACCATATCTTGTGGGGAGTTGGCCCGGCTTGCTAACGGCAGTACGGTCATTTCTTACGGAGATACAGTACTGTTGGCCACTGCTTGTATGTCGAAAGAACCAAGGCCCTCGGGTGGTTTTCTGCCTCTTTTTGTAGATTATCAAGAAAAAACCTATGCCATGGGTAAAATTCCTGGCGGTTACATCAAAAGAGAAGGAAGACCAAAAGATGCTGAGATACTTTCTTCTCGCCTTATTGACAGACCCATAAGACCACTTTTTCCTAAGGGATTAACCAATGAAATTCAGGTTGTTGCCATGGTTCTTTCCAGTGACGGTAAAAACGACCCCGATATATTAGCAATTAACGGTGCCAGCAGCGCTCTTTATATTTCCGATATTCCCTTTGATAATCCTGTAGGAGCGGTGAGAATTTCTAAAAAGAGCGGCGAATTCACTCTTAATCCTACTTACGAGGAAAGAGAAGGGGCAATAATGGATTTGGTGGTGGTGGGTACAGAAGAAAAAATCGTAATGCTTGAAGGCCAGCTAACAGAGGTAAGCGAAGCAGAGGTGCTGGGAGCAATAGGATTTGCTCACCCCTTTATACGTCAAATTATAGAACTGCAGAAAAAGTTAAGGGAAGAGGCTGGTAAAGAGAAGAAGCAAGTAGAGCTATCTAAGATAGATGAGAATATTTTAAAGAGGGTAAATGAACATGTT
>CP070684.1:198414-201619 GCA_020352775.1 Candidatus Omnitrophota bacterium | reverse complement strand
GTATAGAGAAAGGAACAAAGAAGTGCTACATTACGACTCAAAACCATGGTTATGCTGTTGATTCAAAGACCCTTCCCAGCGATTGGAAAGAATGGTTTTACAATAGCAATGACGGGACAAATGAAGGGATTTTTCACAAGGCAAAACCATTCCTTGGAACACAATTTCATCCGCAAGCATCTCCGGGGCCGGACGATACTGAGTTTTTGTTTGATAAATTTTTAAAGATGATATGATAAGAAAATGGTAAAAAAAGTTTTAATTTTAGGGTCGGGGGCGATAAAAATAGGGCAAGCTGGAGAGTTTGACTACTCTGGCAGCCAAGCAATAAAAGCGTTAAAGGAGGCAGGCATAAAGGCAATTTTGGTTAATCCCAATATTGCCACCATTCAGACGTCTGATTATTTAGCGGATAAAGTATATTTTTTACCGATCAATGTACATTTCATTGAGAAAATAATCGAAAAAGAAAAACCGGACGGTGTATTATTAGGATTTGGCGGTCAAACGGCGTTAAATACAGGTGTAGAACTGGCAAAAAGAGGTATTTTCCAAAAGTATAAAGTAAAGGTTCTGGGCACCTCTATCGCGGCTATTAAAAAAACAGAAGATAGAAAATTATTTGTAAAGACAATTAAAGAGATTGGTCTTAAAGTCCCTGCAAGCGAAGCAGTAACAAATATAGAAGAAGCAAAAAAAATAGCAAAAAAAATAGGTTATCCTATAATGTGCAGGGCAGCGTATGCTTTGGGTGGATTCGCCTCAGGCGTAGCTTACAACAAAGAGGATCTTACAGATGTAGTAACGAGAGCTTTTCATTTTACAAAACAGATCTTAATAGAGAAATACTTTGGTGGCTGGAAAGAAATCGAGTATGAAGTTGTGAGAGATTATTATAATAACTGTGTAGTAGTTTGCTCAATGGAAAATGTTGACCCTATGGGCATACATACCGGGGAAAGTATCGTTGTTGCTCCGGCCCAGACTTTAACGGCATCTGAAAACTTTAAACTCAGAGCTTTAGCAATAAAAGTAATAAGACATCTCAAAATAGTAGGAGAATGCAATATTCAGTTTGCACTCGATCCAAAATCAGAAGATTACAGAATAATCGAGGTTAATGCAAGATTAAGTAGAAGCTCAGCTCTGGCATCTAAAGCAACAGGCTACCCCTTAGCTTTCATCGCAACTAAATTGGCCTTAGGCAAAGGTCTAACTGAGGTAAAAAATATTATAACAAAAAAAACTTCTGCCTGTTTTGAGCCAGCCTTAGATTATGTTGTTCTAAAATACCCAAGATGGGATTTAAAAAAATTTAGAAGAGTAAGCCAGATTATTGGTTCTGAAATGAAGTCTGTCGGTGAAGTTATGGCTATTGCAAGAAGCTATGAAGAGGTCTTGCAGAAAGCAATTCGTATGTTAGATATCGGAATGAATGGACTCGTTTGTAATGATCTGTTATTTGATGATCTGGATAAAGAGCTTAGCCAACCTACCGATAAAAGAATGTTTTCAATTGCCGAGGCCATTAAAAAAGGATATTCAATCGATAAAATATATAAACTTACAAAAATTGATCCTTGGTTTTTGCATAAAATAAAGAACATCTTTGAGACAGAGCGTAAGCTTTCATGTTTCAGGCTCAAAAATTTACCACCCTCTTTAATGAAAGAAGCAAAAGAAAGAGGGTTTTCAGATAATCAAATAGCAATACTTACCAAAAGCAGTGAAGAAAGAGTAAGATACAGGCGAAAAAGACAGAATATTTTACCATGCGTAAAACAAATAGATACCCTTGCCGCAGAATATCCTGCCAAAACGAATTACTTATATCTTACATATAATGCCTCACAAGATGACCTTGATTTTAAGACAAAAAAACAAGTTATTGTTTTGGGCAGTGGAGCGTATAGAATCGGTTCTTCTGTTGAGTTCGATTGGTGTTGCGTAAACTCTGTTGTCACCCTAAGAAAATTAAAATATAATACTATAATGATAAATTGCAACCCTGAGACTGTAAGTACAGATTATGATATTTGTGATAAACTTTATTTTGAAGAGATTACATGCGAAAGAACCTTAGATATTTATGAAAAAGAGAATCCTTTAGGTGTTGTGCTCTCAATGGGAGGGCAAATTCCAAATAATATGGCCTTATCATTATATAAAGCCGGTGTGAGAGTATTGGGAACATCCCCCGCCAGCATAGACACGGCAGAAGATAGAAATAAATTTTCAAATTTGCTTGATAAGCTTAATATATACCAACCAGCATGGAAAAAAATTACTACTGCCAAACAAGCTGAGAAGTTTGCCGAAAGATATGGGTATCCAGTACTCATAAGACCAAGCTATGTTTTGAGTGGTGCTGCGATGAGCATAGCATTACATAAAGGAGAATTAGCAACATATCTTAGTAAGGCTTCTAAGGTAAATAAAAAGTACCCTGTTGTTATAAGCGAATTCATAACAGGCGCAAAAGAAGTAGAGATTGATGCTGTTTCTAAAGATGGTAATCTTCGTTGTTATGCCATTTCCGAACATGTTGAGAATGCAGGCGTGCATTCCGGCGATGCAACCATAGTAGTTCCGCCTCAGAGAATCGAGATTGAGACTTTGCGAAAAGTTAAAAGAATTGCAATAAAAATAGCAAAGGCTTTAAGTATAAATGGGCCATTTAATATACAGTTTATAGCAAAAGGAACAGATGTTAAAGTTATTGAATGCAACTTAAGGGCCTCAAGAAGCTTTCCCTTTGTGTCAAAGGTTTTAAAGATAAACTTTGCAGATGCCGCAACACAAATTATTATGGGTAAACCTACGCCTAAGACATGCCGGCCTTTTGAGGAATTAAACTATGTTGGAGTTAAAGCGCCTCAATTTTCCTTTACAAGGTTAAAAGGCTCGGATCCAGTGTTAAGCGTTGAAATGACCTCTACGGGTGAAGTCGCCTGTCTAGGAAACAATTTCGGGGAAGCATTTTTAAAAAGTCTGCTTTCTGTAGACTTTAAGTTTCCGAAAAAAAGGATTTTACTGTCCACAGGGACAATAGATAGTAAAGCTGAATTTTTAGAAAGCACAAAAATGTTAGAAAAGATGGGTTTTGAATTCTATGCCACAAGAGGAACAGCAAATTTTATGAAAGGTAATGGTATTAAAGCAGATGTTTTGCATTGGCCACTAGAGGAGAAGGAGCCAAATACTC
>CP070684.1:195748-198314 GCA_020352775.1 Candidatus Omnitrophota bacterium | reverse complement strand
CGCTTTGGCATATAAAACAAGGTGCTTGCCTCAGGGAGCTGAATAAGCTCCTCTTTTTTAGGAAGGAAAAGCGCTTTTGCTGCCGCCCCCGCCATTCTCAAAGAAGGGTGGGAATAAATTTTTCCTTGGTTATCAGAAAAAACAAGAAAAGGAAGGTTCATGGATTATTAAGAAGGTCCGGCCTTAGATTCTAACGCCAATAAAACGGGCGATGTCCTCCATCCATATAATAAATATACCCAGAAAGATAAATAAAAAGGCCAAAAATATTTTTAATATGCCCAAATGACGTTTAAGAAAATCATTAAAGTTCTTGGAACTCACCCCGAAAAGAAAAAGAAGAAAAACAATAATTAAAGGAACAACAAACATAAGGTTATAAAGCAAAAGATACCCTAAAGCTTTTAATCTTAAGGCGCTGTGTTTAAGAATAAAAACAATGGTGGGAAGATAGACCTGCCCAGTACAAACCGCTTCCAATAATGACACCAGTACTCCGATTATAAATGCGGCACCTATGAGAGAGATGGCGCTGCGTTCTTTCTGACGCAGCCTTCCTGTAATAATCTCATAGATATTCTTTTTAAAAAGGGTCGGTAATTGTAAAGTAATTTCTTTACTTTCGCCGGTTTTGCTGTAGCGATAATAATCGTAAAAGGAAAAACCTGCCAAGATAAAACACAAAATAGCCACAAAATAATAAAACGCTTTTACCAGAAAGTAAAATCCCGAAAGCATATAAAGAAATTTAAAAAATCCCAGCCCGATAAAAAGATAAGTGATAAATACCGCAACACAATAAGCTGATCCCACACAGATAATTTCTCTCTTTCTATAACCGTATACTGTTAAAAAAGAAACAAAGAATACAATCACTGCAAAAGCACAGGGATTAATCCCATCAATAAGCCCACTGCCCAAAATCATAGGCAAAGACATCTGCATAAATGCCGACTCAAGATCTGAACGGGAAAATACAAGCGACTGCGCAGTTTTACTTTTCAATGCATTTTCAATCGCGGTCTCCAAACCTTTATGTATTTCTTTCGTTCCGGCAAGAAAAGTTCCTCCTACAAACATTGAAGGTATGCGTGGTTTCTTCTTGAAATGCTCTACTAAATAAAGTAAAGTCTCTAAATTCTCTTTACATGCGGAGGTATTCAGCTCTTTCCACTCTAATTTATCCCCGTATTTTTCTTTAAAGGGGGGTAAAAACTCTTTTTTTAACCTCATACAGGATTTACAATTGGGAGAATAAAATATGATTGCTTCTGGTTTTTTAGAATCAGGGGTTACTTCTGGTTGCTGGTCAGACCAACCGCAAAAAGGAGCAAAAAGCAGCAATAAAATAAAAATTAATTTTTTCATTGCTTTATTATAGCAAAATAAGCTGAAAAATCTATACCAACAAATTTCTCTTAAGAAAATAAAGAATTTGGTGTAGAATATATTCCAATGAAAAGAGCTAAAATAAAACAATTAAAGAAGGGACGCCCTATTTATACCTTTATCGACGACAAAGGGACTTTTATTGTAAAAAATCCTCATTTCTATCCGGTCTATTTTCCTCTCACAGACAAAGATGGTACACTCTTGAGCTCAATAAGTCCTAATTTGGGCGGAGATATCAAGAAAAATAACGACCAATTTCTCATCCCGCCGGCAAGCATTGAAGATATAAGAAGCAATCTTTTGTGCCGGCGCGATTTCTTTATAAAGACAAATAGGAATATTATCCGTGCCTCTTTGCCCCACAAAAACGATGTGCTTGAAGCAGGGTTTCTTTACCATAAGTTGATAAAAAAAGTGGGATTCCTTTCCTTAGAGATCATCAATTTCATTCCTCATGACCTTGCTGTTGAAGTAATGTGGGTGAAAGTCAAAAATACAGGTAAAAAACCAATTTCCATAAGCCCCACCTCCTTTATCCCTCTCTATGGCAGGGGTGAAAAAAGTCTTCGCGATCATCGCCATGTAAGCTCTCTCTTAAATCGAATCGAACTTAGTTCTTATGGAATAACTTTGACTCCAACCATGGTATTTGATGAAGAAGGGCATCGTGCAAATAAAACCAGCTATTACGTTCTTGGCTATGAAAATAATACTGTTGCAATAGCAGGACAATTTCCCACCCTTGATTCTTTTTGCGGCAAAGGTGATTTAATCTCACCCGATGCGCTAGCAAGCAATCTTTCACTAACAACTAAATATGACCCTTCTTTTGACGGGAAAGAAGTGTGTGGGGCGCTACGCTTTAAAAACAAGAAATTAAACCCCGGTAAAGAAGCTAATTATGTTCTTGTGCTGGGCATAGAAAATGACAAAAGAAAAATAAAGAGCAATTTCACAAAATTAAATACCCCTCAAAAAGTAGAACACGCTCTTGAAAATACCAAGAAATACTGGCAGGGCTACCTTTCTCGTTTAGATTTTGATTTCCAAGATAAAAATTTTAATAACTGGCTGCGCTGGGTGAAGCTACAACCCACCCTAAGGAAACTGTTTGGCTGTTCATTTCTGCCACATTTTGATTATGGCAAAGGCGGCAGGGGCTGGCGCGATCTCT
>CP070684.1:148694-195648 GCA_020352775.1 Candidatus Omnitrophota bacterium | reverse complement strand
CGAGAAGCAAGTCTTGGGAAATCTTCTGCCAGTATTTATAATTATGTAAGTGTTGACAACTTAAATCCTATAACAGGAAGGGTCCCTGAGGGCATAGAGGGTGCCGCGAGATTAATTGTGGGATTATCGGTCGAGACAGCAGAATTAGTGGCTGCTGGTAAGTTTAGCAAAGCAATTGGCATTGGTGGAGGGCTTCATCATGCAAAGCCTAGTTTCGGAGAAGGTTTTTGTTTTTACAATGATATTGCTGTTTGTGTCGAGGTTCTTAAGAAAAAATACAATTTAAAAAGAATTTTGGTATTGGATACCGATGCTCATGCTGGGAATGGCACTGGCGAGATTTTTTATGAGGACCCTTCTGTATTATTCGTTGATATTCATCAGGATCCCCGAACGGTTTATCCCGGCACAGGATTTATTCAAGAGATTGGCAAAGATAAGGGGGAGGGATTTACAGTAAATATCCCGTTGCCGCCTGGTACTGCTTGCGATGCTTATCAATACATATTTGATGAGATAGTTTTTCCTTTAACAAGGGAGTTTGAGCCGGAGCTTATTATTCGATACGGTGGCTCTGATCCTCATTATTTGGATGATTTGACTGTTTTGGGTTTAACTATCAGTGGGTTTAAAATGCTTGGCTCTTTAGTGAGAGAAGTTGCACAAAAGGTATGTGAGGGCAAGTGCATTGATTTTTTGACATCGGGTTATAATTTAGAGATTTTGCCATTTGCCTGGACAGCTTTAATTTCAGGATTTCTTAATCTAGAAATAGATTTAAGTGGCGCAAATGAGAAGGCGCCACCGCCTCGAGATTATCAATTGCAAGAGACCAAAGAGGTGGTTACACAACTTAAGAAGATTCTTTGCAAATACTGGAGCTTAAAATGAGAGCAAAGCCTATTTTTGTAGTTCATAAGCATCAAGCAAAACATCTGCATTATGATTTCCGTCTGGAAAAAGATGGGACATTGAAGAGTTGGGCTATACCTAAGGGGCCTACTAGCCAGGAAGGTATAAAGCGCCTGGCAGTGCAGGTCCAGGACCATTCTTTAGGATATGCGGATTTCGAGGGTCAAATTCCCGAAGGGTTATACGGAGCAGGAAAGGTTGAGATTTGGGATAAAGGGTATTATATGCCAATAACTTTTGAGCCCAATAAGCTGATATTTAGGTTAGAAGGGGAAAAATTAAAGGGAACTTATTGTCTTATTAAGCTAAAAACGGTTGACCCTAACGATAAAAACTGGCTTTTTTTCAGAAGAAAAGGAAAATAAGCTAAAATATTGACGCCGCCTACATTTGCCTATACAATAAAGAAACATTTATATATGAAATTGATGTATTTTAAAATTACCTTTTTGTTATTTGCGTTTTCTTTTTTTATCTTACCTTTTGTGTCTTTTGCTGAAGTTTCCGGTATGCAAGACTTATCTATGATTTATTATCACGTGGAGGGTAACACCAATAATTCTTTTTATCCTCGAAACGATGTCGATTACCTTTATGAAGGAAACATTAATTTCACAGATTTAATTCAAGATAATGAATTGTTCGGCACAATATTATATCGCGCAACAAATGACCGTTTGGTTGACAATCAGGATCTTAGCTTGGAGCAGGCTTTTGTCGGATTGAGGGGTGAGTCATTTGAGTTTTTGACAGGTGATTTTTATAGTAATTTTTCTGAATACTCTCTGGCCAATGCCCTTAAAGGGTTAAAGGTATATTTGGGTGCAGATGATGGGTTGCATCTTAGCTGTGTGGGAGGAGTTGATTCCAGCAAATGGGAAGAATTTTGGGAGGAGCGCCAGGAAGATTCTGCACTACGAAGATATGTATGGGGGCTTGAGGCAGGTAGTAATTTATTTGATAAAAAATTAGCCTTGAACTTTAATTATGGTGGCGCTGTAGACGATAAAGCGTATTTAGTTGCCGGTACCCCTAAGACTTTCGTGAATGTGGTTAGTATAGATGGCAGCTATCTTATAAATGATAATTTAAATTTCTCTTTTGAGATTGCTCAAAGCTTTACTGATCCTGATGATGACCTTGATAGCGTAGAGGTAAAGACTGAGAATGCTTATAAGACCGTTTTAAATTACAATATGAAAGATTATTCTTTCACAACGCAATATTCACGCATTGGACAGCATTTCAGTGCAACGAGTGGATTTACCGCCTCTGATTTAGAAACAATCATGATTGATGCGTTATGGTTTCTTCCCAAGAGTGTTCAGTTTACACATTATTTTCATTATGATCGGGATAATCTGAGCGATCACAAAAGCGCTACTACCAAACAACTAAATCCTGGAGCAGGCTTTAGCTTTACTCTTCCTTCCGAGATTAATTGCGAACTTGGCTTTGATATGCGCAAACGCTATTCTAGCGATAAGTTTACAAATGATAAAACCTATACTTATTCTGTGAATTTTGGTAAAGGCCTTGAATTATTTTTTGTTAACCTGGGATACATAAAGACAATCGTGGTTGATGAAGCCAATTCTAGCCAGGAGAGAGATATTGATACTGTTTCTTTAGGGCTTGATGGCAATTTCAATGTAAAGGATGTACTTTTAAGCTGGGATGTTTCTGAGGGGCTGCATCATGAACATTATAATGAGGTAAACGAGGCTGATTTGATTCTAACTCATTCAGTGGGGTTACACTTAGATTTTCCTTCTACTTTATCGATTGACGCCAGGGTTATGCTTTCAGATAATGATTATTTTCTAAATCCTACTGATAATAATATTTCAAATATTGTTGTTTCCATTTCCCGGAACCTGAAAGATGATTTGACATTTAGCGCGAATTATGAACATAGAGGTTATAATTATTCTGATTCGGACAATAATTATTCTGAAACCATAATAACCGGACGCCTAAGTTATCAATTTTAGGAGGAAAAATGTTTAAAAAGATATTGCTTTTTTTGTTTGTTATCTGTTTTACAGTTAGTACTGTCTATGCCCAAAATCAATTAATGATTAACGAAAAAGAGGTGGCCGAGGGCACCACCTTAAATATCTTCAAAGACGACTTAATTGGTCGTAAAATTATAATTCTTATGAGTGCTCCAGAAGATATTGAAGGTGTTGAGATTTCTCTTGATAAAGGAAGGCGCTGGGGCCCAACCACTAAAACAAAGGATGGATTTTTATATCAGTATCGGCCACGGCGCGATGAGGATTTATTTATTATCTTTCTTGTAAAAGACAGGCAAGGCAGCATCAAAATTTATGACCCATATGTAAAAATAATTTATCAATCAGCCAGGCCTGATGAGGCGATTTTGCTTCTTTTGGGTAAAATGAAGGCGTTTTATGAGCAGGAAAATAAATGGCAATTCATGAGGCTTTTTTCTTCAAGGTTTCCAAATCGCATCGAATTTGAAGAGGCGATCCAGAGTGACTTTGTGGCTTATAACAATATCCGTTTACGTTACCGAATAGACCGCAAATCCTTTTCAGGGGATTTTAATTCTGCAATCTGGGATGTTTTCTGGGAAAGAAAGTATAGCACACGCACTGGCACAAATGTAAGTGACTCTTCAAATATAAAGATGCACTTTGGTAAGGAAGGATTAAAGTGGCTTATTATTGGTATGGATGGTAATGACATCTTTGGTTCAACAGTAGTTGCGGATAAACCAGATTTTGCAATAAGAAGCGCTGACATTAGCTGTGCAGGAGTTCCCGCGGCAGTAGTAGCAGCGGTTAATAATAAAGGTAATGCTGATGCCTTAAATGTCGATGTGGCGTTTAAAGAGTTAATCGGTGGGGGTGGTACAACAATAAATGTTCCTCGCATCCGGGCAAATTCTGTAGTAAATGTTAACTCAGGTCTTGGTTGTGTCGGAACATATAGAGTTACGGTTGATCCGGATAAGCTTATTGATGAGCTTGATGAAACTAATAATGTTGCGACGAGAAACTTTTAAAAAACTTATTAGTTTGGTTTTTATTCTGGGGCTGGGCTTTTTCTTCTTGGCAATGGCACCTAGGCCCTTTGAAGGCGAAAAGGCTAGCGACCAGTCTGTAGATGGTGTTTTTTCTGATATATCTTTTGCATACACATCTGAAGATTTTATTTCGTTTGTGTCTCTCTTAGACCGGGACTTTGAAGATCTGGGTAATTTTAAAGATGCATTGCAGGAAGAATTTTTAAGCAAAAAAAATCTGGAATTAAGATTTGTCGTTGATAGCGTGCTGCAGGAAAAAGATAGGATTTTTGTGCGTCTACACTGGTTTAGGAAATCCACCACATCTTCCGGCGTCATTTCTAAAACCAAAGGCAAATCGCAATTTATATTTCGTCAAACACCCCAAGGCCTTAAACTTCTTTACATACGAGGAAATAACCCCTTCTTTTAATGATTTTAGGTTCAATTTCCCGCCTAAAAGGAGGTGAAACGTGAAAGAGAAGGAGGGTTGGAATCCCTATGTGACTGGTGCCTTAACAGGTATTGTTGCTGTTTTATCAGTATTGATTGTAGGAAAGTTTTTTGGCGCATCAACAAGTTATGTGCGTTCGGCAGGGCTTATTGAAAAGTTCTTTGCTCCCCAGCGCATCGCTCCGATGGATTATTTTATTAAATATATCCCTGAAATTGACTGGCAGTTTATGTTTGTTATAGGGGTTTTGTTAGGATCATTTATCGCAGCGATAACATCAGGTAATTTTAGATTACAAGCGGTGCCGGATATGTGGAAGGCGCGATTTGGTTCAAGCATTGCAAGGCGGGCAATAACTGCTTTTGTTGGCGGTGTTATTGCTATTTTTGGCGCGCGCCTTGCCGGGGGTTGTCCTTCGGGGCATGGGTTAAGCGGCGTTATGCAACTATCAGTGAGTGGGTTTATCGCTTTAATCTCGTTTTTCATCGCTGGTGCAATTGTTGCTCGCTCACTTTACAGAGGGGGTGATAAGAAATGAGCCTACTTACTTACGGACTTATCACCGGGATTATTTTTGGGTTCTTAATACAAAAAGCAAGAGTGGTGCGTTACGATAAACAGGTAGGCGCTTTGCGTCTGTTAGATATGACAATTATTAAATTTATGTTTTCAGCGGTTTTTGTGGGTATGATAGGGATTTATTTTCTTTACGGTCGCGGGGTTGTGGGTCTTCAGATAAAACCCGTAACATTGGGAGCCAACATTATAGGCGGTTTGATGTTTGGCATCGGCTGGGGGTTGTTAGGTTATTGTCCTGCCACACAACTAGGAGCATTGGGTGAAGGCAGATGGGATGCGCTCTGGGGCATTTTAGGTATGCTTTTAGGTGTTTCTATCTTTGCACGGGTTTATCCGGCATTAAAAGAAACACTATATGCCTGGGCTGATTTCGGTAAAATAACCTTACCTCAAGCTTTAGGTTTAAACCACTGGATTGTAATTTTACTTTTAATTATTTTTGGAACACTTTTGTTGGGTTGGTTTGAAGAGAAAGGGCTTTAAATCTATCTTATAAACCAACATGAACTTAATTTTAGCTGGTAGTCTTGCCAGTCTCATCGCAGGTCTTGCCACGGCCATCGGCGCGTTATTAATTTTTTTCGTACGCAAAGTATCTGATAGATTTCTTGATGCCTCTTTGGGGTTTGCGGCAGGCGTAATGCTTGCTGCCACTTCTTTCAGTTTACTTATCCCCGCGATTGAAATTGGTGGTATTACCAAGACCGTTATTGGCATTGTTTTAGGAACTTTATTCCTTATTTATGCTGAAAATTTTACTCCGCACCTTCATCAGGTAGCAGGGATTAAGGGACCGGCTACACACCTTAGCAAGCTTTGGCTATTTATTTTAGCAATTACCATCCATAATTTTCCTGAAGGAATGGCAGTTGGAGTGGGTTTTGGAGCAGGTGATATTAGGGCCGGAACAGCTCTTGCAATTGGTATTGGGCTTCAAAACATGCCGGAAGGATTGGCAGTCGCACTTCCTTTATTGCGTGAGAAAAGTACCAGGGCCAAGGCCTTTACAATTGCGTTGTTAACTGGTCTTATTGAGCCAGTAGGAGGTCTTTTAGGTGTTTCAGTTGTTTCACTAGCTAAACCCCTTCTTCCGTATGGTTTAGCTTTTGCAGCCGGAGCAATGCTTTTTGTGATATGTGAAGAAATAATTCCTGAAACCCATTCCCGTGGCAATGACCGTCAGGCAACAATCGGGATAATAGTTGGGTTTATTATTATGATGGTTTTGGATAATATATTTGGATAATTACGTCAAAAAATTTCAATTCATTATCCCTTGACAATCAAATAGTTATAAATAAGATATTAA
This sequence comes from Candidatus Omnitrophota bacterium, assembly GCA_020352775.1. Lineage (GTDB taxonomy): Bacteria > Omnitrophota > Gorgyraeia > Duberdicusellales > 4484-171. Next base: position 189,360 of record CP070684.1, on the reverse strand, counting down.
GTAAGAAAAGTAAAATAAATGATTAAACTCATCCTTAAAGAATTAAAACACCATGCTCCCTTCACTGCTTTAGGGGCAATCTCTGGGATTGTCCTTATGGTTTTTTTAAAAAACATACCGGCAAATGCCTCCTATAATACCTTTTACGTTCTTCATCCGATGCATGTTTTGTTAAGCGCGCTTGTTACCGCTTCCATGTATAGTCGTTATAAATGCAAGCATCCTACAGCAAGATGCAAAGTGTTAGGGTTGCTTTTTGTAGGATACGTGGGCTCAATCGGTATCGCGACCTTAAGTGATTCGCTCATACCTTATGCTGGGGAGGCATTGCTGGGTATGGCGCATCGCCATGCCCATATTGGATTTATTGAGAAGTGGTGGCTCATTAATCCTTTGGCAATAATCGGGATAGCAATAGCTTATTTTAGGCCTACAACCAAAGTACCTCATTACGGGCATGTTTTTTTAAGCACCTGGGCGTCTTTGTTTCATATTCTTATGGCAATCGGCCAAAGCGTGACGCTTTTTTCATACATCATGATATTTATATTTTTATTTATCTCGGTATGGCTTCCTTGTTGTGTAAGTGATATAGTATTTCCATTGCTATTCGTAAAAGAAGAGCATAGCCATTAGCCTTTTTAAAAAACTATTATATGAAAATTGATAAAAATACTTCCCAGAAGATAGTCAAATTCCTTACTACTGACATTTGGCGTATCCGCTTGCAAACTCTTTCCGGGATAAAATCATTTTTGATTAAGTATTTACGGATGGTTTTATTGGCATTGCGCGGATTTGCTGAAGATAAGTGCCAATTGCAGGCATCGGCTTTGACATTTTATTCATTGCTTTCAATCGTTCCGGTATTAGCCATGGCTTTTGGCGTTGCCAAAGGATTTGGGTTTGAAAATATGCTGGAAAAACAGCTTATAGATAAGATGCCCGGCCAGGAAGAGGTAATTACCCAGGTCATCGGATTTGCCCGCACGATGCTTGAAAATACAAGGGGCGGGCTTATTGCAGGCATTGGTATTGCATTATTGTTTTGGACAGTCATAAAAGTGTTGGGTACGATTGAAAATTCCTTTAATGACATTTGGGGCGTTAAGAAAGCGCGCAGTATCGCCAGAAAGTTCAGTGATTATCTTGCGATAATGGTTATTTGTCCGCTTCTTTTTATTATGGCTAGTAGTGTAACCGTTGCCATTAGCAGTCAAGTAACCCGCATCGTGCAAACTATCTCAGTGTTGGGGCCTGTGAGTCATTTGATTATGGGTGCTTTGAATTTCTTGCCATATGTTGTTATTTGGATAGTGTTTACTTTTGTTTATAAGATCATGCCCAACACAAAGGTTAATTTTAGTTCAGCTGCAATTGCCGGGATAATTGCAGGAACAATATATCAGTTTGTTCAGTGGGTGTATATTACTTTCCAAATTGGAGTGTCAAAATTCAATGCTATTTATGGAAGCTTCGCTGCACTGCCTATGTTTTTGATATGGCTTCAATTGAGCTGGCGTATTGTGCTGTTGGGAGCAGAAATATCTTTTTCGCATCAGAATGTTGAAACCTATGAATTTGAACCAGATTGTTTGAATATTAGTTACTCCTTTAAGAAATTGCTTACTTTGCGCCTCATGCATTTGTTGGTGAAAGATTTCTCTCAGGCAGAAATGCCTCCCAGCGATCGCCAGATCGCTCAGATACTTGATATGCCCATTAGGTTAGTAAGACAAATATTATTTGAATTGGTAAATGCCGGTTTAGTTTCAGAGCTAAAATTGGGTGGCGAAAAGGGGGTGGCTTATCAGCCCTCGCATGATACCAGCCTTATTACTATTAAGCACGTAATTGATGCTTTGGAGCAGAAAGGCGAGGATGTAATACCAATAAAATCATCCCCAGAGCTTGACAGGATTGCGCAATCTTTGAGATATTTCAGTGAGACCATTGAGAAGGCACCATCAAATATATTATTAAAAGAGATATAGCGAAAGGAGGTGAGTAAGGTGACCAAGTTTATATGTTTTTTACTGGCATGTTTTATCGCAATGACTTTCGTGTTGGTGGGGTGCGGTCCGCAGAAAGAAGAATCATCCCAGGCAGCAATTACTGCAGCCAAGGCAATGGAGACAGCACGGGAGAAGGTTGATTATTTGATCGGTCAGGCAAAGGCATTCTATAATTCAAAAGACTTTCAGGAAACAATTGATATCACCCAGTATATCTTAAGATACTTAGACCGCGATTCCCAAGCTGCAAAGGCATTGCTTGAAAAAGCCAAAGACGCTCTTACTTCTGCCGCAAAAGGCGCGGTTAGCGATGTAAGAGAAAGAATGAGGTTTTAAATTGTTCTCGGTATTTTAATATTTGGCATTAAAATCCCCGTAATCTCTTTGGTTGCGGGGATTTTTTTAAGTTTTAGGTACCTAACCTTTGTTTTTTTCTTAACAAAACCTGGATTTTTGGTATGATAAGAAACAGGATACACTGTTTAAAAACTAAGGAGGTATAAATGGTACGACGGATGGAGGATTATATTGATATTGTAGGAGCCGAGGTAATATCTTCAATTTTTAAAAAAGCACGTAGGCTCTACAACAAGCATATCTGTAATGTCAATGCCACTTTTTTGGGTGGTGGTGTAGCTGAAATTTTGGGCCGGCTTGTGCCCCTGATGAATGAAGTGGGCTTAGATGCGGAATGGCGTACGATCCATGGCAGCCCTGCTTTTTTTGATGTGACGAAAAAATTCCATAATGCCATGCAGGGAAGTTCTCTTAATCTTAGTTCATTAAAAAAGAATTTATATCTGGATATTAATGAGGAGTTTTCGAGTTTTACGCATCTAAATTATGATTGCATAATTGTGCATGACCCTCAGCCTTTATCGCTTATCAAATTCTATAAAAAAGTTCAGCCCTGGATATGGAGATGTCACATCGATATCACCGACCCAAACAAAGAATTGTGGAGTTTTTTTGAGAAATTTATGCTTCGCTACGATGTCATCGTCGTTTCCAGTGAAAAATATAAAAAAGAAGGGGTGCCAGTCGAGCAAAGAGTGATACACCCTGCAATTGACCCCCTTTCCCTAAAGAATATGGAGCTTTCGCAAAAAGACGTTTTGAAATATGTAAAAAAAGCCGGAATTCCTACTGATAAGCCTGTTATTGCCCAGGTGTCGAGAATGGACCCCTGGAAAGATCCCGAAGGAGTGCTTGAGGTATACAATATCGTGAGAGAAAAGATAGATTGTCGGCTCCTTTATTGCTACAATCTTGCCACTGATGATCCGCAGGGAATGGAGATATACACAAAAATACGTAAAAAGGCGGCAAAGTTGGTCGAAAAAGGAGATGTAATCTTTGTGGTGGGAAATAATGATATTTTGGTAAATGCCGTTCAGAGTTTTGCCAATGTAATTATTCAAAAGTCCGTCAAAGAAGGATTCGCCCTCACTGTAACAGAAGCTCTCTGGAAAGCCAAACCGGTTGGTGCCGGAGATGTGGGTGGGATACCAACCCAGATTAAAGATGGCGAGACAGGGTTTTTGGTTGACCCGCACGATTATAAGGCTTGCGCAGATAGAGTGGTTAAGTTTCTTGGGGATCCTGAGTTTGCCAAACAGATAGGAAATAACGCTAAAGAATATGTCAGAAAGAATTTCCTAACCACGCGGCTACTTTCAGATTATTTAGATTTGCTTTCAGATGTGATGGGTTAAGTTTTGGCAATTTAGATTTAGCAACTTAGCGGTTTATGTTATCATAGATGACCAACCCATGAATTAAACAATAAAAAAGGATATTATGAAGGTTTATTTAGCGGGCTACAATGTAGATACAGAAGTCTTGCGAGAGCTCCAGAAAAAAAGGGGTAAGCGCCAAGATGTAACTCCGGAGGTGATTTCGGCTGCTTACGCTCGCATAAGCCGGGATTCCCGCCCTATTAATCAAATCAGGAAAAATGCTAGAAGAGAAGTTGGGAAATCCCGTAAATCCAATTCTACCATCATATTCAAAATGGGCCATCACTCTGTTGCTGAACATGCAGTGTTTAACTTGGATATCGTAGGGGTTTCCCGTTATGCGATGGAGGAAGTTGAGAAGTTTAGGCTATGTTCTTATACTGAGAAATCTCAGCGTTACATCACTCTGGATAAGGATTTTGTCATTCCAGATGAGGTAAAGGGCACCAAGTTCGAAAAGCTGTTTGTCGATATTATTCGTAAGCAGAATAAGGCTTATTTTAAGCTTTTCGAGAAACTTAAAAAACATGTTTTTAAAAAGTATCCTGATTTAGCCGCTAACCCTAAGAAGCATAACCTCCTTGAGGGCTGGGCAAAAGAAGATGCCCGTTACGTTACTGCATTAGCAACAGAATCTCAGGTAGGCATGACTGTCAATGCTCGTACTTTAGAGCTTATGTTGCGACGTTTCGCGTCTCATCCTTTAGTTGAAGTTCAAAAACTGGGACGCATGATTTATAAACAGATCGCAGAAATTGCTCCTTCTATTGTCATTTTTCATGATGCAAATGAACGCGACCAAAGAACTTACCCGGAGCTAAAAGAGCTTGCTAATGAAATAATAAGGAATACTAGCCCTAAAAAAGTTAGGCAAGAAGTTCAACTAGTCGAATTCACAGAGGGTGCCGATAATATCGTTGCTGCCTCAATGCTTCACGTTTCTAGTAATCTTCCATATAAACAATGCCTTACAATCGTAAAAAACTTATCCCGAGACACAAAGACAAACATGTTTAAAACTGCCTGGAAGAACATGCAGTTTTATGATTCCATGCTGCGGGAATTTGAATATGTTAATCTCATTTTTAGCATTGTATTGTCAGCGGCTTGTTTTGGCCAATTGAAACGCCACCGAATGGCAACTATTACTGCTCAAGGCTATGACCCTAAGTTAGGCATTACTATGCCAGAGTCTATTAAAGAAATAGGCATGAGAAAATATTTTAAAGAAATCGCGGAAAAGACAAATGAAGTATATGCAGCTATCAATAAAAAAATTCCTTTGGTAGCCCCTTATGTTTTAACAAATGCTCACAGAAGAAGAGTATTGATGCGGCTTAATGCAAGGGAATTGTATCATATATCCCGTTTGAGAGAAGATGCCCATGCTCAATGGGATATTCAGAATATCTCTCATGCCATGACGAGTGAGGCAAAAAGGGTTATGCCGCTTGTGTTTGCAATGGCCGGCGGCAAGGACAAATACAATAAAATTTACCAAAATATTTTAGGGTATCCCCCTAAGGTAACCAAAGCAGCATTGCCCCCTGCACGAAAAATAAAGTAGCTTTTCACATACGTCAAACTCACCATTGAAAATCTATATTAAGACATACGGCTGACCTTATCTATAGGTTATACAATCCTTAAAATTTTCCTCTCCTTCCGCAACCCCAATCTAAGAATTCAGGCGGACATGGCTGACTGAAGGAAGGCAGGCGATGCATTGCCTATGTGATTCGGCGGTTGATCCACCGCCTGCGCCTATGCTCGGCGCTGTCCCTGCGGTCTCAGCCTCAGCCTGTCTGCCGCAAGTCAGGCAAAACCCTAAAACCCAAAAAATTCTTTATTCTTGAGCGTCGCACCGCAAGAGAGAAGTTTTGCCTGCTTGCGTCATCCAGTCTTCGGTTTCGCCCGCCCCCCCTTTGCCTTCTAAATATTGTTATTTCTTGTCCTGAGCGTAGTCGAGTTGTCGCCTCATCATAGCACACCCCGCCCGCCCAAAGTCTGTCTCGATACTCGGGCTTCAACCCTTTGGGTTTACGCGTCCTGCGCTCCGAGTCAGCCTTTTCCTTTTGAAAGATATATCTTCGTATATTATTTTGTTGATATATTTTGCTTGGGGATGTATCATTTATTTATAGGCCACAAGGTCGGGATTGTAGTATTCAGGTTTGTCTGGCCTTGAAGAATTTACTTTCTTGAAGTACGGGTTCTAAGAATATCTAGAAAGAAATTAAGGTAAGTGAAAAATTAAAGAATAGGATGTTTGGCATTATATGTGAGTAGCGAAGGATGATATTGGGATTATTAAAAAGATTAAGCGAATCAAAGTAGATTGATTAGGAACGAAAATGTGCGATAAGGCTTGTATTGAATTTGGGGCAAAGAACTTAGAAAAACAAGATATAGAAGGAAAATCTGTAATTGACGTAGGAGCATTGGATGTTAATGGGTCTTTAAGATCAATTGTTGAAACATTGAACCCGGCTAGTTATATTGGGGTAGACTTACAGAGGGGGGCAGGAGTAGATAAAATATGTAAAGCAGAAAATTTAATTTCTGAATTTGGCTATGATAGATTTGATTTGTTGATTTCCTGTGAGCTATTGGAACATGTTAGAAATTGGCGAAAAGTAATACATAATATAAAATGTGTTTTAAAACCGGGAGGCATAATACTCATTACCACGCGATCAAAAGGTTTTGGATATCACGGTGCCCCTTTTGATTTCTGGAGGTATGAGGTATCGGATATGAAAGATATATTTTCAGATTTTGATATAGAAACCATAGAAAAAGATTATTTATACCCCGGGGTGTTTATTAAAGCAAGAAAGCCAAGGATATTTGTTGAAAATAATTTAAAGAGGCATAGATTATACTCTATTACCTTAAAAAGGCATTCGTCAATTATAGAGGCTACGTGTTATGATTACATGGTAAGGTCAAGATTTTTCTTGAAGAGGACCCTGCCCGGTCTTCTAAAATCATTTATAAAAAAATTCTCAAAAATATCAACAAAATAAACTAAATTCGCACAAATCATGCCTACGATCTATATTAAGACATACGGCTGTCAGATGAAGCGTTATTACATGTCAGTTTTACATTTCTTAGGAGAAGCTTATCGTAGTAGTTAAGCGCTTAGGAAATATAGAGTTACAAAAATGGAGAGAAGGTAACTGTACGTAAGTGGATTTTAAACGGAGGGAGCATGCTGAAGAAGCTGATTGGTGAAATTAAAAAGTTAATATTTTTTATACGCGCAATATCAAGAACAGATTTTAGGCACGGAGTCATTACTAACCATGATCTCAACAGAAAGCTAATTCAATTTGCCCCAAATTCTGCAGGTTCAATAAAAGGGAGAGCTATCCTGACGATGCTTTCAGCTCAACAGACTTTTCCTTTAATTTGTGAATTGATGAAAGCATTAGAATATCCAGCGGTGGCTATGAAACAGATTGAATCGATTTGCACCAAAGATATATCGATATTAGCAGCCAAACAACTTGCTGATCTATTTAATAAATATGGTAGCGACAAATCATCTTTGCACAATTACCACCTTATTTACGGAAGCATCCTTGCGGGTAGGCATTCGGACCAAGTAACCATTTTTGAGATAGGCATAGGGACAACGAACATAGACGTGGTTTCCCATATGTGTCAAGGTGGTTACCCCGGTGCATCCTTACGGGCTTTTCGTGATTTTTTGCCAAATTCTATGATTTACGGCGCTGATATAGACAGAAATATTATTTTTCAAGAAGAACGCATAAAGACTTTTTTTCTAGACCAGACTGATTTGAACTCTTTCAACGAGGTTTCAATAGCTCTTGGAAATGAAAAATTTGATTTAATAATTGATGACGGGCTTCATTCTCCAAACGCAAATATTGCTACACTTATATTTGCTTTGGAAAAATTGAAACCCCATGGCTGGTTTGTAGTTGAGGATGTACATACAAGTAGTCTACCAATTTGGAAAGTGATTTCAGCAATCATCCCAAATAGATATTTTCCTTTTATATGTGAAGCCAAAAATGGGTATTTATTTGTTATGCGAAATGATTTACAATAGAGGTCGAGTGTCAACTCAAGGAAATACAAATACTTGCAGAAAAACCGGACGCAGTGTATGCATACGCACGTTCGGTTGACCGTTGGCGTAAGGTATGCAGACTGATTTTGCAGACCTTGAGGGATATATATTTTAGTGGTTAACTGATTGCAAAATGGGGAGTTACAAAAAAATCATAAAGGGAACCGTACGTAAGTTGAGATATTTAGAATGAGCAAATTAAGAAAAGTTGTCAAACATATCGTTCTTGCTGCTAATAAAATATTATATTTAAGAATATCTTCGAGCTTGTTTCGATTATTTAAAGTTCAGAATTGTTACATTTGTCCAATTTGTAATTATTACGGTCGATTTAAAAGTCTTAGGGCTGAAACAGGAGAAAGAAAAAAAGCAAAATGTACTAAATGCGGTTCGTTGGAGAGGCATCGTCTGCAATATTTGGTTTTTAAAGAAATAACCACAGATAAAAACCCAAATAATATGAAGATGCTCCATTTTGCTCCCGAAGATTTTTTACGAAATATTTTCAAACATATGTTTAAAGAATATTTAACTGCAGATCTGAATATGGAAAATGTAGACTACAAGGAGGATCTGACTAAGCTATCATTCAGCGATAATTGTTTCGATTTCATATATGCATCGCATGTTTTGGAGCACATAAAAGAGGACTTGTCGGCTTTATCTGAGATAAAAAGGATTCTGAAACCAAATGGTATTGCACTCATTCCGGTACCAATAATTGGAAAAAATACTATCGAATATAGTGAACCAAATCCCCATGAATGTTATCATGTAAGATGTCCTGGTGAAGATTATTATGATAAATATAAAGGTTTTTTTACTACAGTAAAATTATATAAAAGCAGTGATTTTGATGAAAAATATCAGCTATATATATGAAGATAGAAGCAAAAGGCCATCTACTATGTCACTAAGACCTTCCTTGTCAGGGGAAAAGCATATTGATATAATTCCTGTTTGTTTTAAATAAATTTGAGACATTTAGTTTGTACAAGGTTAGGTTAAAGCAGATGAACGAACGGGACTTTTTAAGGAATTTAAGAGAAGTGTGCAGACTGCTAAAAATTTACATAACTTAAAACAAGATAAGAAATTATGACAAAAAAAGTTTTTATACGTACGTTCGGCTGTCAGATGAATGACCGCGACTCAGAGGCTCTCACGGGGCTTTTTCTTGAGCAGGGGTACTCTTTTGTGCAGAATCCCGAGGATGCAGATGTTATTTTGGTCAATACCTGTTCTGTGAGAGCACATGCAGAGGATAGAGCTCTATCATTTTTAGGTTCTCTCAAAGCTTTGGGCAGTAATGGTAGAGTGATTGGGCTTATTGGATGTATGGCTCAAAATAAAGGGAACGATATATTTCAAAAAATGCCGCACATTAATCTTATCTGTGGGCCAAGTAGCCTAGAATTTATTCCTGAATATGTAGTGCGAATACGCGCTAGTGGCGAACGAATTGTAGATTTACAGGATAGGTTGCGAGGAGAGGAATTTTATCGAGCCTCATATGCTATTCAGCCAAATCATACTCAGGTTGTTATTTCCACAGGATGCTCTAATTATTGTTCTTATTGCGTTGTTCCATATGTACGGGGAGAGTTGCGCTTGCGGCGCCCTGAGGATATAATAGAGGAAGCAAGGCGCAATGTGGTCCGGGGGATAAAGAAGGTTACGCTTCTGGGACAGAATGTTAATGATTACCGATTGCCGACAATTGATTTTGTGAAATTGCTAAGAATGGTTGCTGATAGTGAAGGGATAGAGGAGATTGATTTTGTATCAGCGCATCCCAAGAATACCTCGAAAGAATTATTTGAGTTAATGGCTCAAAAACCAAATATAAAAAAGCACCTGCATTTGCCTTTTCAGTCAGGCTCTAATCGAATATTAAAATTAATGAATAGAGGATATACACGAGAAGACTATTTAGGGTTAGTTAGTGATTATAAGAAAATTGTTAGGGGAGCATTGAGCACTGATGTAATTGTGGGTTTTCCTTCTGAGACTGAAGATGCCTTTTTGCAAACCAAAGATATGATGGAGCGAGTCGAGTTTTGTTATGCCTATATCTTTAAGTATTCGCCTCGTCCCGGCACAGCTGCCGCAGAATTAAAAGACGATATTTCACAAGAAGAGAAAGAACGTCGCCACCAGATTTTATTAAATTTACAAAAAAGCATTTCTTTTGCATACAAATGAAAAAAATAATATTTTTAGTTTTTAGCTTTTGGTTTTTAATTTATTCATTTTCTGCCTATTCCTACACCATTCGTGATGCCTATGAAGATTATCTTTATGGTGATTACCATGAGGCAATAAAAAAGGCCGAGCGTCTACGCGAAAATGATGAAGTATTGTATTTTTTAGGTCTCATATATATGAAAGTTGGGGAGCATTCAAAGGTCAGGGCTCATCTGCGAAAATTATTGCGCAGATTCCCTAGTTCTCAATTTTATGAACAAGGATTGATGAAACTAGCTGACACGTATTTTCTTGAGAGAGACTTTCCCAAAGCAAAGGAGCTTTATTGGGACATCGTGCAAAAATATCCCAATATGCAGCATCTACCCAGGGTGTATCTTCGGCTTGCCCAGATTGCATGTAAAGAAGGTGATTGGGGTTTAAAAAAAATGTATTTACGCATGATAAAAGAAAAATACCCTAGCTGTAGCGAAATGAAGTTCGTTGAAATCCTTCAGGATTATGGAGACTTTTTTACAATACAGATTGGTGCATTTAGCAAAGAAGCGAATGCTTTAACTATCAAAAAGGAACTCCAAGTCCAATACCCTGTGTATATTGTGGAAGACAGAAAGGGTGGAATCATTCTTTATAAGGTAAGGGTTGGAAAGTTTAAACAAAGAGATCAGGCAAAAAGAGTGTTTCTACAACTCCTTGAAGATGGTTATCCTGCCATTATCTATCCATAAGTCATAAATGGCTGAGGTCATTTTTATTGTTGGTCCCACTGCCACCGGAAAGACAGAAACTAGTTTCCTTTTGGCTAAGCACATAAAGGGAGAAATTATTTCCTGCGATTCAATGCTTTTTTATAAAGAGCCACGAATTATCGTTTCTCACCCGCCGGATTATATGCTTGAAGAAATCCCACATCATTTTGTGAGCACAATATCCGTAAAAGATACTTACAATGTATTTGATTATTACTGTGGGGCAGCACAGAAAATAGAAGAATTGTATAAAAATAATATTACAGTAATAGTTTGTGGCGGTAGCGGCCTTTATGTGAGGGCGCTTCTTGATGGAATATTTGTCGGTGCCGGAAAAGATGAACAATTACGAAAACGCTTGGAAGAAAAGGCGCGTATTGGTGGAAATGAAGCTCTATTTAAAGAATTGCAAAAACTTGACCCAGATGCATCAGAAAAAATATCACCCAACGATACCAGGAGGATTGTGCGAGCACTGGAAGTGTATTTTTCCAGTGGGTTGCCGATTTCCAAGCAGCAGAAGAAGGCAGAAGGGCTTTATAAAAAATTGCCGATAAGAATTTTTGGGCTGCGGCTGTCAAGAGTGAGGCTTTATCAACGCATCAATAAAAGAACAGAAGAGATGTTTGCTGAAGGTGCAGTGGCGGAGGTCAAAGAACTTCTTAAGTATGATTTAAGCCTTACGGCGGAAAAAATTATTGGCATTAAAGAGATTAGAGGATATCTCGACGGCAAATATGATTTAGATACTGCCAAAGAGATTATGAAAAGAAATACACGTCGTTTTGCAAAACGTCAAATTACCTGGTTTAAGAAGGATAAACGAATTGAGTGGATTGATATTGACGGGTTTAGCGCTGAGGATATAAAAAATGATATCTTAAGACGCATTGAATATAAATAATTAGATATGTACGAGACAAAAGAGAAAGAACGCGCATTATTGGTGGTGGTAGAGGAACGAGATGAAAGGTGGTCACGCGATGCTTTGGCAGAAGAGTTTAAGAATCTTGTTCTTTCTGCAGGGATTGAGGTAGTGGAATTAGTCTTTGTTAAGGGTCGACAACCCACCCCTTCACTTTTTATTGGTAAAGGAAAAGCCGAGGAGTTAGGAATAATTGCACAGGAGGAAAATGTAAATGTAGTTATTTTTAATAACAATTTGAATTTTAATCAACAACGAAACTTAGAGGATATTTTTGGAGTAAAAACAATCGATCGCACCCAGCTCATTCTTGATATATTTGCCCGCCATGCCAGAACCCAGGAAGGAATCTTACAAGTCGAACTTGCCCAACTTGAATATCTCCTGCCGCGCCTGAAAGGTAAAGGCATTATGCTTTCTCGATTAGGGGCAGGAATAGGAACAAGAGGTCCGGGAGAAAAGAAGCTTGAGGTTGACCGGCGTCGTATTTCTGAGCGTATAGTTAGGTTAAAGCGGGAGCTAGAAGAAGTAAAGCAGCATCGGCAAGTAATGCGAAAAAAACGTGAGAAAACAAAGGTGCTGGTGTGTTCGCTGGTGGGCTATATCAATGCCGGTAAATCCACTATTTTTAATGCTTTAACTGAAAGCACAGAACGCGTATCTAATTCTCTGTTTACCACGCTAGATACGGTAACGCACACCTTTACTTTGCCCAATAATTTGAAGGCAATATTATCAGATACAGTCGGTTTTATCTATAAACTTCCTCCTTACTTAGTTGAGGCTTTCAAGGCTACTCTTGAAGAATTACATTATGCAGACCTTATCTTACATGTTATTGATGCCTCTGACAGAGAAATCGCGCGTATCAGGCAGGCAGTGGATTCGATTATGGAGGAGTTGGGATTAACTGAAAAACCCACTCTTATGGTATTTAACAAAATCGATAAATTAAGTTCCCATGAGCTTAAAGAACTACAAGAAAGTTTTCCTGAAGCTGTTTTTGTATCAGCTCTGGAAAAAAACGGACTTGATTTTTTTAAAGAAGCTATCTATGAAAGTGTTTCCACAGACATAATTGAGGCGGTTATTCGACTTCCCTTTACTAAGATGGGGTTAGCCAGCCAAATCCACGACCAGTGTACGGTTTTAAAGACCCAATATGAACAGGAGGAAGCAGTGTACTGGGTGCGTACAAAGCAGCATAACCTGGACTATTTCAAAAAACAAGGAGCAAAAATAAAGGAAATCGAATAACACATCTCTAAACCCCATTTTATCCCGAATTTATTACCTTCCAGCGAAACACATATTTTCAACTCAAACGATAATATTAGATGGGCTATTTAAAAGAAAGGTTGAAAGATAAAAAAATAAAGGTACAATTAATCCTAAACGTCCAAGGGCGTCTTGCGATAAAGACAATAGCTTCAAGAATGGTGGGAGTCATTTAGAAAGGAAAGGAGAATTATGCGAGTAGATGTTTCATTTAAGTATCTGGAGAGAAGTGATTTTATTGACAATGTGTTAGATAAGAATATCAAGAAAATAGAGCGAAGAATAAAGATGTTTCGTCGCGATGACCCGGTTCATGTTTCGGTTCATATGGAGAAAAATCCTAACCGGGAGCAGTATTTTTGCCGCACTCAGGTTTATCTGCCTTCCCGGGTAGTGATGGCAAATGGAAAGGGAGTTAATTCGTCTCAGGTAATAAATAAGTCCTTTTCTGCTCTTTCTAAGCAATTGGAGAAAGTAAAGCATCGCATGGAGCGACACCTCAGGAAGAAGTAAAACAGGCCACACAAGACATTGAAGCTAAAATGCTTGACGCAGAACTCTTTGTATGCTAACATAATTAGCACTCTGTCAGCCAGATTGCTAAAATGTAGGGAGAGGCAGTAAAAGCTGCTAATACCGGGAAGGGGGGTTATGTCGAACAGCAGGAAAGGTTTTGTATCGATTATTGTGTTTATTTTGGTGGTTGCAATCGCATTAGCGGCACTGCCAATAATAACGCAGCATAAGTCGTTCCATTCTATAAGCGATTCAGCCAAAGCGCTTTATGTTGCGGAGGCAGGGGTGGCTTACTATACCAAGCATGAATTAGACAATGATGACGATTGGAGCAATAACATCACAGAAATCACAAAAAGCTTTGGAAGCGGAGAATTCACTGTTGCACCGCTAGCAACAGCGCATGATGTTGTCAAACTGCGTTCTACAGGCTCGATAGCATTGGCTGATACATCATTTCCCAGAACTGTCGAGTACAGTATAAGAAGAATCACCCCTTTTGATTTTTCGCTATACGGCGGAGAAAGCGGAACCGGGGATGCGACTTTCACTTTTGTTAATAATGGAAGTTTTGATGGCGATATTTACGTCAAGGGAGGACTTGATTTGACAAATGCAGTAGATTTTACAATCAGCGGTGAGGTCTTTGAAAATCAAACCGAAACTGACATCCCCGATGTAGATTGGGGCTACTGGCAATTTAATGCCGATCACATTATTAGCGGAGATCACATCTTTAATGGTTCCAGTTATAGTGGGATTTATTACGTCGATGGCAACGTGACTCTTGATTACAACAACATGATTTTCAATGGTACGATAGTTGCTACCGGCAATATAAGTTTTACGCAGAGTAATAGTATTAGTATTAATCCCAGTCCGGGATATCCGGCGCTAATAGCGGGTGGTGATATTTCAGTTGCCCAGGGTAATAATTTAAGTATCGCTGGCGCAGTTTATGCGGCGGGAAGCATAACTATTGATCAAGGTAATAATATTGCTTTTGACGGCGCAATCGTATTTGGTGATCAGCTTTATGCGGATCATGCAAACAATATTAGCTCAACACTTAATTCCCCTGTGGAGGTAGGTTTTAGTTACACCTGGTGGCAATGTAAGGCCGGAGGATTTAAGGAGATTTAAGGATGGGAAGGATAATCAATAGCAGAGAACGGGAAACAGAGATTCTTGACTGCCTTATCGAGAGTTATATCCAGGAGTCAAAGCCGATAAGCTCTGCTTATTTGCAAAAGCGCTATAGTCTCCCTTATTCTTCTGCCACCATAAGAAACGTGATGGTTTCTTTGGAGGATAGGGGGTTGATTTCTCACGTGCATACTTCTTCCGGAAGAGTGCCAACACAGGAAGGTTTTAGGCGGTATGTAGGGCGCCTTATGGATGAAGATATTACAAAAGGTTATCCTGTGGCCTCTAATCTTTCCTTGATTGCGGAATCTGGTATCGAAGAAGCTATTCATCATACCTTAGATATATTGGCGCAAGAAAGCGGCTATACCTCTTTGGTTGCCTTTACGGAAAAGAGCTCTGGTCTGGGCGGGGAAGAAAAGGTCTTTATGCAAGGTACGCGCTTTATTTTTAATCAACCGGAGTTTGGAGATATCATGCGTCTGCGCAATCTTTTTTATGCGTTGGAGGTAAGAATAAGCGAACTTCAAGATCTTCTTCTTCGTTCTTTTGATGAGCGAGTAAGAATTCTTATTGGAGATGAGATAGGATTGGATGAAATCGAGGACTGTTCTCTAGTGGTTTCCGGAGCCCGCAAGCAAGATGTTACCTTTTCTCTAGGTCTTTTGGGGCCGATGAGGATGAATTACTCAAAAGCTTCTTCTTGCCTTTACACTATTAAGAATCAACTTGAAAAAATAATTGAGGATTTTGTATGAAGAAGCACACAAAAAAAGAAGAAAAACACCCGAAAGAAGAACATCTAGCGGAGGACTTACATAAGTTAGAAAAGCAGGGTCAAGAGTTGGAGGCGCTGCGGGATAAATATATACGCCTCGGTGCTGAATTTGACAATGCCCGCAAGCGTTGGGAACGGGAAAAAGAAGATGTTATCAAATTTGCCAATTACTCACTCCTTAAGGATTTAACTATTGTGCTGGATGAGATGGAGCAGGCATTACGAATGGTTAAAGAGCACAGTGATTTTGAGCAGATTGCCAAAGGAATCGAGTTGACTTATAACAATTTGTTAGGTGTTCTTTTTAAAAAAGGATTGAAAACCATCGAAGCAGCGGGTAAAAAGTTTGATCCCCATTTTCATGAGATTGTGGCGAGCCGGGAAATCGAAGAAGGGGATGAACACCTTGTTTTGGAAGAAATCCAAAAAGGATATCTTTTTGGTGACAAAGTGTTACGGACTTCAAAAGTAATTGTTGGTGTTAAAAAGAAGGAAAAAGCAGAGTAAGAGAGGGGAGGTTAACATGGCACGAGTAATAGGTATCGATTTAGGGACTTCAAATTCAGCGGCAGCAGTAATGGAAGGGGGCCGTCCGGTAATTATGCCGTCTGCGGAAGGAACAACTGTAGGCGGAGGAAAGGCATTTCCTTCGTATGTGGCGTTTAGCAAGGACGATCAACTCTTGGTGGGAGAACCCGGGCGCCGGCAAGCAACTATCAACCCTGAGGGCACTGCCACTGGATTTAAAAGAAAAATGGGAACCACGTTTAAGTATAAAATTCACGGTAAGGAATTTACCCCTCAGCAGCTTTCAGCTTTTGTTTTGCAAAAAATAAAAAAAGATGCAGAGGCTCATTTGGGCGATAGCGTAAATGAAGCGGTTATCACCTGCCCTGCTTATTTTAATGATAATCAGCGTCAAGCTACTAAAGATGCGGGAGAGATTGCGGGGTTTAAGGTTTTGCGTATTATCAATGAGCCTACCGCCGCATGTCTTGCTTATGGATTGGGCAAAGACGAAAAAGAGCAGAAAATTTTAGTGTTTGATTTTGGCGGAGGAACCCTGGATGTGACAACTATGGAAATGGCTCAAGGTGTATTTGAGGTAAAGTCAACCTCTGGCGATACACAGCTTGGAGGAAGAGACATGGATGAAGCGCTAATGAACTACATCATTGATGAATTTAAGCGTGACAGTGGCGTAGATTTACGCGGTGATGCTATGGCAATGCAGCGTTTAAGAGAGGGAGCAGAGAAGGCTAAGATAGAACTATCTTCTACTATTACCACTGATGTTAATCTTCCCTTTATTACTGCTGATCAAAGTGGGCCCAAGCATCTTGTGATGCATATAACAAGGGCAAAGCTTGAAGAGCTTGTGCGTCCGATTGTAGAAAAGACAAGGATTTCTATAGAGAGAGCACTTGCAGACGCGAATTTAAAACCTGGGGATATACATAGGATAATTATGGTGGGTGGACCCACTCGGATGCCTATGGTTCAGCAATTTGTTGAAGATTATGTCGGCAAGAAAATTGAGCGTGGAGTCGATCCTATGGAGTGCGTTGCTTCTGGGGCGGCAATCCAGGCCGGGATTATAAAAGGTGATGTTAAGGACGTGCTGCTTTTAGACGTAACACCTCTTTCTTTAGGGATAGAGAC
Organism: Candidatus Omnitrophota bacterium; assembly: GCA_020352775.1. Classification (GTDB taxonomy): domain Bacteria; phylum Omnitrophota; class Gorgyraeia; order Duberdicusellales; family 4484-171. Next base: position 172,236 of record CP070684.1, on the reverse strand, counting down.
TTTAGGCGGGGTATGCACAAGGCTTATTGAGAGAAATACTACCATTCCTACCAAAAAGTCACAAATTTTCTCTACTGCCGAAGATAATCAAACTGCCGTTACAATAAGGGTGCTTCAGGGTGAGCGACCTATGGCAAGTGATAATGTAGAGCTAGGCCGTTTTGACCTGGTGGGAATTCCGCCGGCACCGCGCGGCATGCCGAAAATTGAAGTAACTTTCGATATCGACACAAACGGTATTGTCCATGTGACAGCTAAAGACCAAGGTACTGGCAAAGAGCAGTCCATAAGAATAACTGCCCCTCAGAAATTAAAAGAAGAAGATATCGATAAGATGGTTAAAGAGGCAGAGGCTTACTCTGAAGAGGATAAGAAGAGAAAAGAAGTAGCGGAGCTTAGGAATAAAGCTGATACGTTGATTTATTCTACAGAGAAGGCATTGAAAGATTATGGAGCTAAGATTTCTGATGCGGATAAAAAAAGCATCGAAGATAAGCTCAATACGCTTAAAGATGCGATTAAAAAAGAAGGCATAACAAAGGATGAAATTGAAAAAGGCATTGACGAGCTAACTAAAAGCTCGCATAAACTGGCTGAAGAGATGTATAAAGCAAGTGCACAAGAGCAGGCGAAAGCCGGTCCACAGCCTGGCCCTGAAGCTGGACCTGGGCCAGAAGGAAAGAAGCCTGAGGGTGAGAAAGGAAAACCAGAAGACGTCATCGATGCTGAATACAAAGAAGAGGATGAAGGCAAGAAGTAAGATAGAGGGATGATGGGAACCAAACGCGATTATTATGAAAGACTGGGTGTATCGCGCAGCGCCTCTGCCGATGAGATTAAAAGAGAATACCGTAATCTTGTAAAGCAATTTCATCCAGACAGAGTCAGCGAGGATAAGAAAAAAGAGGCGGAGGAGAAATTTAAAGAAATCTCTGAGGCATATGCAGTTTTAAGTGATCCCCAAAAACGCCAACTTTATGACCAGTATGGACATGCCGGAATAGATTCCCGTTTTACCACTGAAGACATTTTTAGAGGTGCAAACTTTGCAGATATTTTTGGTGGAATGAATGGGTTTGGCAGCATCTTTGAAGATTTCTTCTCCGATTTGGGATTTGATATTTTTGGAGGGCGAAGAGGTAGGGGTCGGCGGACACGTACGGGTGAAGATGCGCACTTTGAAGCAGCAATTTCACTTGAAGAAGCAGGTAAAGGGGTGGAGAAAAACATTACCTACCAACGTTATGAAGCTTGCCCTCAGTGTAACGGAAGTGGCGCGGAGAAAGGTGCCGGGAAGGTACCTTGCCCAATGTGTAATGGTAGCGGGATGGTTAGAAGCGGCATGGGCTTTATTAGTTTTGCCCAAACTTGTCCCACTTGTCAGGGGGAGGGCTCAATTATCAAGAATAAGTGTAAACTGTGCACAGGCAGCGGGAGCATAAAAAAGAAAAAAACTATCAAAGTGACCATACCTGCCGGTGTGCAGACCGGCTCTATTTTGCGCTTGCGCTCAGAGGGTCATTTTGTGGGAAGTGGATATGGAGACTTGTATGTACACATTAGAGTGAATCCACATTCAGTTTTTGAGCGCCATGGTGATGACTTGCGCTGTCGCGTTAAAATTAGTTTAGTTAAAGCTGTTTTGGGTGGAAACATCGAGGTTCCTACTTTAAACGGAAGAGTTAATATGAGAATTCCATCTGGAACCCAGTCAAGCACTGTTTTCAGGTTAAAGGGTAAAGGGATTACGAATCTGCGTACCAAGCACTCCGGCGATGAATTGGTGGAGGTAGATGTAGAAATCCCCAAAAAGCTTTCTTTGCGGGAAAAGCGCCTTTTTGAGGAACTTGCAAAATTACGAAAAGAAACATAACAGGAGGTGTTAAGTAGTGCCTACTTATGAATATGAATGTAATAAATGTGGGGAAACTTTTGAAGTGTTTCAGGGAATAAATGAAGCCCCGCTTAAAAAATGTACCAAGTGTAACGGCAAAGTGAAGCGGCTGATCGGTGCAGGAGCTGGTCTGATTTTTAAAGGAAGTGGATTTTATATCACGGATTATAATCGAAAAGGAAAGTGCGAAAAATCAAGAAGCTGCGATAATACTCAATGTCCTAAAAAAGAATAAACCATGCTAAAACTTATCAAACCTTTTAAGGCCTCTTATTATAACCCTGAGATAATTCAGGATTTATCCACCGTGGTTTGTCCGCCATATGATGTGATTGGTGCCGATGAGCTTCAATTTTTAAGAACCAGATACCCTTATAATTACTGTAAAATCCTTCTTGCTACCGACAGTGATTATAGGTTTGTCGGAAAAGAATTTAAGCGCTGGCTTAAAGAAGGCATATTAGTTAGCGATGAGCAGGAAAGTCTTTATCTTTATGAACAAAAATTTACGTATGAGGGTAAAGTGCACCGTAGATTTGGGATTCTTTCTCTTTTATGCATGAATAGAAAAGGAATGGTTTTCCCGCATGAATATACCTTAAAGAAACCAAAGATTGATAGAAAAAGAATCACGGAGGCAGTAAAAGCAAATCTGGGTCCGATATTTGTTATTGCTCCCACAACTTTAAGATCGCTACAGAATGCCTATAAAGAGTATTCTTGTCAGCCCCCTTTTTTTGAGTTTGTTGACTCTAAAAACATTGAAAACAAGGTGTGGAAAATAGCTGAGCACAATAAGATCAAAAAGATATGTGATGATTTTGAAAAAGCACGCTTGGTAATCGCCGACGGGCATCATCGCTTTGAGGTTTCTTATGATTATTTCAAAAGAAATAGGGGGCGCTTTAAAGACCTAAATTATGTTATGGCTTACATCACTGATGCGCAAGAAGGATTGCTTATCCTTCCCACTCATCGCGTAGTCGAAGTGCAAGAAACCACCCTGGATGCTTTAAAGCCGTATTTTTATATTGAGGATGTAAATCAGAATGAATTGCAACAAAAGCTAGAGGCGAAATCATTGTTTTCATTTGGTATTTACAAAAACGGCAGCTTCAAGTTTTTAAGATTAAAAAAAGCCGCAGCACTTAAGTCCGTAAATCCCATATATCGTAAGCTCGATACGTATCTGCTTCATCAGTTAGTGCTTCCGCGTCTTAAGCCGGTAGGTGAAGCCAGATACACTCACAGTATTGAGGAAGCAAAGCAATTAGCTGATAATAAGAGAGTTGCGTTTTTGCTAAAACCTTCCCCTTTAAAGGAAGTATTTGCTATTGCCAATAAAGGCGCACGTCTTCCTCAAAAATCAACCTATTTTTATCCCAAGTTACTTTCCGGGATTGTAATTAGGAGGTTTGAAAAGTGAGAATATTTAAGAAACCTTTCGGCGATTCAAGAAGACACAGACGTAAAGAAATTCCCGACGGACTCTGGAATAAGTGCCCGCAGTGTTCGCATTTAATATTCAGAAAGGCTTTAGATGAAAATTTAAAGGTGTGTGCCAAGTGCGGGTATCATTTTACGCTTACCTGCTGGGAAAGGTTGGATATGATCGCAGATGAGGGCAGCTTTATAGAATTGGATACGAGATTGGAGCCCTGCGACCCCCTTAAATTCGAAGGACAGAAAAAATACGTTTCGAAATTAGCTGAAGAACAAAAAAAGACTGGTCTTAAAGAAGCGGTGATAACGGGTCAGGCAAAAATAAACAAGGTAGATATTGCTTTAGGTATTACTGATTCCCGTTTTATTATGGGTTCTATGGGTTCGGTGGTGGGGGAGAAGATTGTCCGTCTCACCGAGCTTGCTCTAAAAAAACGCTGGCCGCTTGTGATTATTTCTGGTTCTGGAGGCGGAGCAAGAATGTATGAAGGAATGCTTAGCCTTATGCAGATGGCAAAGACCAGTGGAGCGCTAGAGCTTCTCAAAGAAAATAATGTTCCTTTTGTTTCAGTGCTTACCCATCCTACGATGGCCGGGGTAATGGCTTCATTCGCGGGATTGGGGGATGTAACTATTGCTGAACCAGGCGCATTGATAGGATTTACCGGTCCAAGGGTAATAAAGCAGACTATAAAGCAGGATTTACCGAAGGGATTTCAAACTTCAGAATTTAATTTAGAACACGGTATGGTAGATTTGGTTGTGCCACGCAAAGAGTTAAAAGATACAATTTCAAAAATACTGTGTTACCTGGTCCCGGCGTAAAAATATCCTTCTAAATATCTAAAAATAATCAGGTTAGGGAAAATTTATTATTGACATAGCCCCATTAAAACCATAAAATCTTAAATACTATGGCTCAAGTAAGTTTGCGAAATGTATGGAAGATCTTTAAAGGGGATGTAGCAGCAGTCGAGAATGTATCTTTAGGTGTTGAGAATAAAGAATTTCTTGTTTTGCTCGGCCCCTCTGGTTGCGGAAAATCAACTACTTTACGGATGATTGCCGGCCTTGAATTTCCGACCAAAGGCGATGTCTATATCGCAGATAAGCACGTCAATAACGTTCCCGCCAAGGATAGAGATATCGCCATGGTTTTCCAAAATTACGCTCTTTATCCTCACATGGCTGCTTATGATAATATGGCGTTCGCGCTCAAATTACGTAATTATTCCCGCAGCGATATCGATAAGCGCGTTAGGGATGCAGCGCAGATTTTAGGAATAAAGCATCTCCTGGATCGAAGACCGAGGGAGCTTTCTGGTGGAGAGCGCCAACGTGTGGCAGTGGGCCGTGCGATTGTGCGTAAACCCATGGTATTTCTCTTTGACGAACCTTTAAGCAATCTTGATGCTAAGATGCGTGTGCAGATGCGTACCGAAATTCACAAACTGCATTTAAAGATTCAGACTACCATGATTTACGTTACTCACGATCAGACTGAAGCAATGACATTAGGAGATAGGATTGCGGTGATGAAAGATGGAAAAATATTACAGTGCGATACGCCATTAAAAGTTTACGATAATCCCGTGAATAAATTTGTTGCCGGCTTTATCGGCTCGCCCCCGATGAATTTTATGCAAGGTGTGATTATAAAGAAAGACGGCGAGTTGTGGTTCGATGAAAGTAATTTTAGAGTTAAGATTATTGAGGAGATGTATCCCAAGCTCCAGAGTTATATTGATAAAGAAGTCACCATGGGGATAAGGCCGGAAGATGTTTATGATAAATTATTTGCTTCTCACGCTACCCCTGGAAATACAGTCTCGGTGCTTTGTGATGTTGTTGAGACAATGGGTTCAGAGAATTACCTGTATCTATCCAGCGGCAAACACGTTTTTATCGCCGTAGTCGATGCCGGGAATATACCCGTAATAGGGGGTATCGTGGAAGTCGTTTTGGATATGAATAAAGTCCATTTCTTCGACCTTTCCACAGAAGAAGCCATTGTATAATATTTTACCCTTCACAACTTCAATTCTTTTTTTTCTCGCCTCTCTGGTTCTGTTTTTTATCGGTAAAATAAATTTGTTTTGCGTGTTTGTTCTTACGCTCGTTCTTTTGATTGCGGCGTTAATCGTAAATAGGTTTTTGCGTAAAAAAGAATCGCAATTCAGGAGCGAGACAGAACATATTGAAGAAAAAAGTAATCTTTTGAAAGGAAGTATTGAGTTAAGCAAGAAAAAGATGGTGGCAATGCCGGTACGTTCGGAGCGAATGTCCTTTCTTTTTGAGGTATCTCAGAAACTAATTGAATTAAACGATTCCGAGGAGATACTTGATTTTCTTGTAAGCGTTGCCGGAGCGCTTTTCCCACAGGCTGACAACATCTTGCTTTTTTTAATCCAGGAAAAGAAAGATGAGCTTAATCTTGCACGATCATTAAAGAGGAAAGATGAGGTAATAAAGGAAAAGAAGGGGGATTTAGTTGATAAATGGGTTCTGCGACACAATCAGTCATTGATGATTGATGATATTATGCGGGATTTTCGTTTTGATTACAATCAGGTTCTTGCGTTTAAGGCCCGCGATATCCGTTCTTTTGCGATAAGTCCGCTTTCTCTCGGTGAAACAATAATCGGTACCATACGACTCGAAAGTAAACAGACCTCTGCTTTTAGCCTGGATGACTCCCGCATACTGCGAAGCATCTGTGATTTAGGCACAATCGTATTGGAGCGCGCCAATCTTTTTAAAAGAACCGAGGAGCTAGCGACAAGAGATTCTCTGACATCGCTTTTTGTGCGGGATTATTTCTTCCAGAGATTAAAGGAAGAGACCAGACGTGCGCATCTTAGAAAAAGCGGTTTAGGAATCCTGATGTTAGATATCGATAATTTTAAATCCATAAACGATACCCATGGCCACATTGTGGGAGATTTGGTTCTTAAGAGACTTGCAAAAATACTTATGCAGAGCGTGGGGGATTCGGGAAACATTGTTTCGCGCTTTGGGGGAGAGGAGTTTATTCTTTTTATGGTGGAGTGTAAACGAGACGAGCTCATATCCCTGGGTGAAAAAATTCGCCAGGATGCCCAAAAGGCCACCATAAGTTACCGGCGCAAAAAAGTTGATTTTACGATATCACTGGGGGCGGTTATGTATCCGGATGACGCAAAAGACATTACCGATCTTATCGAGAGGGTTGATCAGTTGCTTTATCAAGCAAAACGGAGCGGAAAGAACAAGTTATGTACTGCGGGATAATAATCGTTATTTTCGCAGCACTTTTTTTGGGGATTCAAGTAATTGTGTTTCGCCGCTTCATTGCCCAGCGACTAAAAGAGAAAGAGTATTTGCAGCAGAGCTATAAGCAGCTTCTCGAAGAGGAGGAGTCTTTAAAGCATGAAAAAGGTAAGGTAGAAGAAAGAATTGGGGGGCAATTTTTATTTTATGATGTGACAAGAAAGATTGCGCCGCTACTGGATCGTAAGGATCTTTTTTCTGTATTTTCTGAAGGGATAAAAGATTTTGATATCGATGAGATATCGTTTCATACCCCCTTAAGCGGGTCGGATCACTTGGAGTTTCAGCTTGGCAGCGATCCTTCCAATATCATGAGCGTTAAGACCCGCTCCAAAAAGGGCATCGAATACCTTCCTCTTTTTGCAAAGCTTTTAGGGTTGTGTTTGGAGAGAATAAATCTGTATGAGAAGCTCCAGCAACTTTCGATATACGATACCCTTACCGAAGTGCATAACCGCCGCTATTTCCTGCAGCGTTTATTTGAAGAGTTTGAGCGTGCCAAAAAATCTAACCTCAATTTATCATTTTTGATGGCTGATATTGATCATTTTAAAAAGATTAACGATACCTACGGGCATTTAGTGGGTGATGTGGTGCTTCGAGAAATCGCACAATCAATGAAAGGAAATATTCGAGAAATAGACTTTGTGGCCCGTTATGGAGGGGAAGAGTTTTCAATAATCTTACCCGATACCGACCGTGCCGGGGCAATTCTTGTGGCAGAAAGAATTTCAACCCTTATTTCTCAGAAAAAGATTAAAGCATTTGATGAGACAGTTAGCGTAACAGTTAGTGTAGGAGTCGCCGCCTACCCTGAAAACACTGTTCATCCCGATGTACTTATTGAGATCGCCGACAAAGCCCTTTATAAAGCAAAGACTTCAGGAAGAAGCAGGGTGGGCTGGTTTTAGTTAAAGGATTTTGTTATGATTGAGAAGTTAGAACAATATCTTTTAGGTGCAGCGGGCAATAATCAACAAGATATCGCTGGCAATAATCCTTTTCGAACAATAGGATTTGATCAGAATGCGCCGCGCTTAGGCTGGGTGCGCCCGATTCCCTTTTTAGACATCAAAAAATCTTTGGATGATATCGACAACATTCTTAAAGGTAAGGATACCTTCATCTTTGTGGGTATTGGAGGTTCTGGCAATGGGATCAAAGCCTTGCTGTCATTATTTAAAGAAAGTCCTCTTTATACCTTAGATAGCTTGGATCCGGCGGCGTTAGAGGAGTTAATCTCAAAAATTGCCAAAAAAACGGACACTGCTTTAGTCATTCCAATTTCTAAATCCGGCACCACCAAAGAAACTCAGCTTCTTAGCCACACTTTAAAAGAAGTTTTCGGCAAGGATTGGAAAAACCACTTTTTGTGGCTATCAGACCCTAACTCATTCGAGAAACTCAGCTCTGCGGGATGGCAGGAAGCCAAGAAATGCGCAATCCAGCCGGATGCTAACGCTGATATGGGGGGAAGGTTTTCTTGTCCTGGCTCGCTTATTTTTCTTTTGCCCTTATTTTTGCTCTTAAAGAAAAACTTTAATGAATTAGAGCGTATTTATAATGAATATTGCTTTTTTCAGGAAACCATAAGGCACGAAGCATTAGAGGAAGCTATAAAATACAAAGACACTGACAAAGCCTATTTTAATGTCTACATAGACCCTGAGATACACCGATACTTTTACCCCTGGGTGGTGCAGCTTTTTCAGGAATCCATAGGATCCAAAAAAGAGAGTTTTTTCGTAAAAACAGCTAGCTTGGATGTCAAGATAGACGGATTTTATCCCCTTAAACTTAAACTGCAAATCAAAAACCCTGTTGTTTCTCTTATGTGCCAGATGTATTTTCTTCAGAATTTTGTGGCATTTTATGCCGCGCTAAAAGGGCTTAATTTTGTGAATCAAGACTATGTCGAAAAATACAAATCTCAGATGCGTAAACTCGAAGGAGAGGAAATTGGTGAGATACCCCAGCTGACACTGGATGAGATTATATCAGAGGTAAAAAAGAAAATAGGAAAGCAGCCGTTTGTCGAAGTAGTGCTTTATTTTCATCCTTTCGCTACCCAAATGGAGCAGATTAAAAGTAGATTTAACAAAGAATTTAGCGCTAAGCAAATATTTGTATTCGTAGGAAGTGACTGGAATCACCATTCATATCAAGCTGCGTTCGCTGATAAAAACAGTTTTTTTGTCATTTTGCTTGCAGCGTCCTTTAATCAGGAAATTAAGCCGTTTTCTTCCCAAACTTTAAATAAAAATATCGAGTCTTTGAAGCTAATCGCCAAAGCCACCCATCTTACTATTGTGGATAAATCCCTCCTAGCCTCCCTTTCTTAATTTTCTGGATTTTTTTCCAATCTCTGGTATAATTTTCTCTTCGTTAACCTGACAATCGACTGCAACGTAAATATAATAAAATCATAGAGGGTTTGTTGTCCTCTTTTTTGAAAGGAGTTAGGTATGAATGCAATTATTGAAAAATTACGCTCCCGGGCCCAGAAGGACCCCAAAATAATTGTTTTTCCCGAAGCTGATGACGATCGGATTGTGGAGGCAGTGCATTACATCGGAAAAGAGAAAATAGCACGTCCGCTTTTACTTACCCATGATAACCTTGATCCGGAAAAACAAGAGGAATTTGCTAACATTTTCTTTGAAAGAAAGGAAGTAAGGGGCGTGACTTTTGAGGAAGCGCGGGAGGTCATGGAAGACCCGCTTAATTATGCGGTGATGATGGTAAAGCAGGGTTATGCTGATGGGTTTGTGGCCGGTGCAAAATCCACAACTTCGACTGTAATCCGAGCGGCACTCAACTGCTTATCAATAGACAGAAAGACTGCGATTGTATCGAGCTGTTTTATTATGTCAGTTCCTGATTGCGCCTATGGTGAAGGCGGGGTTTTTGTCTATGCTGATTGCGGGGTGATACCTTATCCGACAAGTGAGCAGCTGGCAAATATTGCGATATCCAGCGCACGTTTTGCCAAAGAAGTTTTAGAAATCAACCCACGCGTGGGAATGCTAAGCTTTTCCACAAAGGGAAGCGCAGAAGGAAGATGGGTGGATAAAATAAAAGAGGCGGTAAAGATAGCAAAGTCCAAAACAAATGAATTTGCCATTGACGGAGAGTTGCAGCCCGATGCGGCGATTGTGCCGGAAGTGGCCAAAATTAAGGTCAATAAAAGCAATGTTGCCGGCCACGCCAATGTGCTTATTTTCCCTAACCTTGATGCCGGAAATATATGTTACAAGCTTACCCAGCGTTTAGCAAAAGCACGCGCAGTAGGTCCCATTGTTCTTGGCACAGTTCAGCCCTGTAGCGATTTATCGCGGGGCTGCAGCGTAGACGATATCATTGATTGTGCGGCTGTTACTGTGATACGGGCCCAGAATAGAGAAAGAGGCAAATGAAGATTTTAGTTATTAATTGTGGAAGCTCTTCCATAAAATATAAACTTTATAAATTCCCCGGGCCAACTTTAATTGCCAAGGGTCTTATCGAGCAAATTGGAGAAAAGGCTTCGTCAATAAAAGACCATACCCAGGGGATTCAGGTTTTATTTAAAAGACTTCTTCGGCAAAAAGTGATACGCCAGCCAGGGGAAATTTCGAGCATCGGGCACAGGGTTGTTCATGGCGCAGAAACAGTAAGAAAGCCTAATATAATAAACGATAGACTGATAAAAACAATTAAGAAATATTCTGAATTAGCCCCCCTTCATAACCCTGTGAATTTAGCCGGGATTATGGGTTGTCGAAAAATCGCTCCTAAAGTAAAACAAGTCGCGGTTTTTGATACTGCTTTTCACCAAACCATACCGCAATATGCCTATATGTATGCATTGCCATTTTCGTATTATAAAAAATACGGAGTACGAAAATACGGTTTTCATGGAACATCTCATCAATTTGTGGCCAAACAGGCAGCTCAAATCTTGGGTAAGCCTTTAAGTAAAATTAACCTGATTACCTGTCATCTTGGAAATGGCTGCAGTATCACCGCCATTAAAAAAGGAAAGTCAATTGATACCTCAATGGGTTTTACTCCTTTAGAAGGGTTGATTATGGGAACGCGATCCGGTGATATTGATGTTGCGGCAGTATTTTATCTTATGCAAAAAGAAAAACTTTCATTGGATGCAATGGATAAGATTTTAAACAGAAAAAGCGGCCTTTTGGGCATTTCCGGCATAAGTAATGATATTCGTCCAATAAAAGATGCGGCTAAAAGGGGTAATCAGCGGACAAAGTTAGCACTTGAGATGTTTTTATACCGCGTAAAGAAATATATTGGCGCCTATTATTGTGCCTTATGTGGGGCAGATGCGATTTGTTTTACAGGGGGAATAGGTGAGAATAACCCAAGATTAATCGCAAGGTTGAAAAACGACATAAGTTGTATTGTGCCTAAAAAAACAAAGTTTCTCATTGTTCCTACCGATGAAGAGCTTATGATTGCTCAACTTACTCGCCAATTTTGCACCAAAAGACCCTTAAAAAGAAAAAAGAAAAAGAGGTGATAAGGTCATGATGAGAATAATGCTTAAATCCAAAATATCTTATGCCACTGTAACCGAAACTCAGCTTTATTATAAAGGAAGCATCACCGTTGATGAGGCGATTATGAATGAAGCGGATTTGCGTGAACACGAGCGAGTTGACGTATTGAATTTAAATACCGGGGCACGCCTGCAGACCTATGTAATTAAAGGTAAAAGGGGGAGCGGTGCTATCTGCTTGAATGGGCCGGCAGCAAGATCGGCATACAAAGGGGATAAGGTCATCATTGTGTCCTATGCAACTTTTAGTGATGAGGAGATCAAAACATTAAAGACAAGATTTGTAGAGCTTGACGATGGAAATAAAATTAAGAATTCATACCTGGCCTGAGAAGATTTTAAGGACAAAATGTAAGGATGTTAAGGAAGTCGATGATAATATTCGCAATTTCCTGGACCAGATGTATCGGCTCATGCGGGTTGCGGACGGAATCGGGCTTGCTGCCAACCAGGCTGGTCTTGATTTAAATCTAATAGTAGTGCAGCACCAAGACCAGGTATACAAGCTCATCAATCCCAAAATCATAAAGCGCAAAGGTAAGATTACTTTTCTGGAGGGTTGCTTAAGTTTTCCGGCATTAGAGATTGAGGTAAAGCGCGCCAACAAAGTGCGGGTAGCTGCCCTTAACGAAAAAAGAGAAGCGGTTGATATTGAAGCTGAGGGTATTTTGGCGGTTGTTTTGCAGCATGAGATCGACCATATTAGCGGCATTGTTTTTATTGATCGAATTCCATTTTGGAAACGGATTAAGATCAAGTCGCAATTAAAGAAAATTAAAAAACAAACACACGATAAGGTGCAAAAAATCAAAACAGATGAGTGAAGAGCTAAAGGAACTCGCGATCATCGGAACAGGTATTGCAGGGGTGAGCGCGAGTATTTATGCCAAGCGGGCGGGGTTAGATTTTTTTCTTTTTGACCATCAAGTGGTCGGCGGACAACTACTTCTTATGGAAGCGGTCGATAATTATCCTGGATTAGAAGTGGGCACACGGGGTGCTGAGCTTGCCGAGAAGCTGGATCTAACACTAGAAGTGTTAGGAGTAAAGCCGATAAAGAAAAAAGTCACTAAGATAGAATTTGTGGACAACCATGTACAGCTTGACTCTCATCACTCTAAATATCGAGCAAAAAGCGCAATCATTGCAACCGGCGCATCTTTTAAGAAATTGGGAGTTGAGGGCGAAGATGATTTTTTGGGAAAAGGTGTTTCTTATTGTGCGATATGCGACGGGTTTTTCTTTCGCGATAAAGAAGTGGTAGTAGTGGGGGGAGGTAATACCGCCGCCGAGGAAGCACTTTATTTAAGTAATATTTGTAAGAAAGTATACCTTATCCATCGCGGTCACCGGTTACGCGCAATTGAATATTTGCAGAAGAAATTATCCGAAAAAGAAAACATCCAAATTCTATTTAACACCCAAGTGCGAAATATTTCCGGAAAAGACTTAATGGAGAAGGTAACCATTGAAAACACTCATCATCAGCAGAGGCGCCCATTAGTGGTGCAGGGAGTTTTTGTTTCCATTGGAATAAGGCCCAGCACCGATATTTTCAGGGATGTAGTGGCCATGGATGATCACGGATTTATTCTAACCAACGAAGAGATGCGAACCTCCGCAGACCAGATCTGGGCATGCGGTGATTGTCGTAAGCGCCCCTTACGTCAGCTTGTAACTGCTGCCTCCGAAGGCGCGATCGCGGCCTTAAGCGTGTACCACTACATTAAAGGAAGTTATATAAGCGCTTAGGCCGGTAAGCAATTTTTCGTTCAATGAATAAAAAAGTTTCTTTCTTTTTACGATGCGCAGTCAGCTTGGGCCTTCTTTATGCGCTCACCAAATTCGTTCCCTATGATGAATTGTTAAAAACCTTCGCTGATTCCCACAAAATCTATATCTTCTATGCGTTTTTAGCATTTATCTTCGCCCATATCGTAATAGTTTTGAGGTGGCGATTCTTGCTTTTTTCGCTGGGCATAAAAGTTTCTTTTCTTGAAGCCGGCATTGCTTTTCTTTGTGGGCTTTTCTTTAATCTTTTCTTTCCTTCGTTTGTTGCAGGGGATGCTTTTCGAGCTTTCAGTATTTTTTCACAGTACAAGCAAGGTAGCAAAGTTGCCTCCTCAGTTCTTATGGACAGATTTAGCGGGGCGGTAGGTTTAGTGATGTTAGTGGCTGTTTTCTACTTTTTCGGCCGACATTTAATACCCACCATTCAGGTTCTTACGCCACTGGGTCTTTTCTTTTTATTTGTGGGGTTATGGGCACTATTTATCTTCAGTAAATCATTTTTTTTATTTTTTGCGAAAGTCCTGAAAAAACATCCCGCTTTGCACGAAAAAGCAATTACCCTTCATGATCAGCTTTATTTCTTTAAGGAGAAGCCGTCAGTCTTCTTCAGGTCTTTATTCTATTCAGTGAGTGTACATATTTTTGTTTCCCTGGGATTTTTTCTTGCGTCGCGTGGCTTTGGAGTACAGATAAGCTTTATTTATTTTCTGATTTTAGTCCCGATTATTATGGCTATTGCCATGATTCCCATTACCATTGTTGGGGCCGGCTCACGGGAAGCAGCAGCAGTTTACTTTTTTTCTCTGATCGGTATCGCGCCAAAAATAAGTTTCGGAATGTCTTTATTAAACCTAGCCTTTTTTGTATTTGCGGGGATTTTAGGAGGCATTATATATGTTAGTGTATATCATCGATGGCTTCAACGTAATTCATAAAATTCCTACCTTAAAAAGTTCATCTAATCCCTGGCAGGATTTAATTTCTTACATAAAACAGAAAAAACTTACTGGCAGTAAAAACAATAAGGTCTGTATAGTTTTTGACGGTAGCCCCCGTACTGACGCATTAAGGGAACGTCAATTCCAAATACTTTTCAGTTGTGAAAGAGACGCCGATGATGTTATCAAAGAGAGGATACAAAAAGCTAAAAATAAACGTCAAATAGTCCTGGTCAGCGATGACAGAGAAATCAGAGATTTCGCTAAAGCCCAAGGCGCAAACCTTTTAAGCGTCGCAGATTTCTTAAAGGTTAAACAAAAACAAAAAAAGGAACCAAGCAAAGATATAAGTTATTCTTTGCAAAGAGAGATTACCGAGGAACTAAGGAAAATTTGGCTCAAGGAGTAATATGAGTTTTATTAAGTTTTTAGGTACTGCCGGCGCAAGATTTGTGATGATACGTCAGCTACGTTCATCTGCCGGTATCTGGCTGAATTACAAATCAACTAATATAATCATTGATCCCGGGCCAGGATCATTGGTTCGCTGCGCGCAAAGCAGGCCTAAAATAGACCCTTCCAGCCTCGATGCAATTATATTAACCCATAAACACCTGGATCATTCCGGCGATTTAAATGTAATGATTGAGGCAATGACAACTGGAGGGTTTAAAAAACGAGGCGTTTTATTTCTTCCTTCAGATGCCATGGGCCCGCATGGAGTGTTATTTTCATATCTAGAGGATAGTGTTGAAAAAATTACAAAACTAAAAAAGGGTGAATTTAAGATTGGCGATATTAACTTCGAAGTTCCGGTTAAAAATATACATCAGGTCCAAACTTATGGTCTTAAATTTCATATCGAGGATGATATTATTTCATTTGTTTCGGACACAAAATATTTTGATGATTTGGCCAAAATATATAAAGATTCTACGCTTTTGGTGGTAAATGTGATTTTCTATCAAAAACGGGATTATGAACATTTCTGTCTGCAAGAGGCGCTCGAACTGGACAAAAAAATAAAGCCAAAGAGAACAATATTTAACCATTTTGGGATGAGTATGCTTAAGCAAAAACCTCATCTTTTGGAAGAAAAGATTCGAAAGGAACTAAAACTAGATATTAAGTTTGCTTACGATGGAATGAGTGTCGAAATTCCCCTTAAATAAAAATTAAAAATTGACACACGCGGGTTTATTGCTAAAATAATGACAATTTGCGGCCCCATCGTCTAGCACGGCCTAGGACATATGGTTCTCAGCCATAAGACACCGGTTCAAATCCGGTTGGGGCTACCATGAAAAATCCCCGCTCTTTTAGGGCGGGTTTTCCTTTAAATTTATATGCGTTACAATCCACTTGATGAGCCTTACGCCAGAGCTGCAAGCAGGTTTTTGGACCTTGTAGTTCATACTCTCATAACCGGTGCTTTTGCGCTGCTTATCTATTTTAAATTTGAAAGACTAGATTATGTTGCCTTTGCTGTTTTTGGTGGTATTTTTATCGATTTAGACCATTTTTTGGATTATTTGTTGTATTTTAAGAGATTTAATTTGAAACAATTTTTAATAACTCCCTATGGTGAGTCAAAAAAAGCATATATATTGCTGCATTCATGGGAATTGGTTTTTATTTTACTGATTACAGGATTTATTTTTAAATACATTCACGTATTGGTTTTGGGTTTTGGTATGGCCCTTCACTTATTGGTTGATACTTTACAGCGGGGGAGTTTTCTTCTTTACTGTCTTGCCTACAGATTCCGCCATAAGTTTGATGTTGCTGCATTGCGCCTCAATTTGTAGATGTTTTCATCATATTGTGGTTTAGGTTTTTTTGTTTTATGATATAATTTATCTAATGTTGGCAAACCGAATTATTCCTTGTCTGGACATTGATAAAGGACGGGTGGTGAAAGGCGTGAATTTTGTTAACATACGAGACGCCGGTGACCCAGTCAAAAATGCTAAGTTCTATGATAAAGAAGGGGCGGATGAGCTTGTTTTTCTGGATATCACGGCAAGTTATGAAAAGCGTGCCACAACCGTAAGGCTGGTTAAAAGGGTAGCCGAGGAGGTTTTTATGCCATTTACTGTTGGGGGTGGCATAAGAACTGTTAGGGATATACGTGAACTTCTTCTTGCCGGAGCAGATAAAGTCTCTTTAAATACTGCCGCTGTAAAGAACCCTCAATTGGTAAAGGCAGCGAGTACAGTTTTTGGCAGTCAGTGCATTGTGGTTGCAATAGATGCCAGGCGGCAGGGTAAGGGCTGGGAAGTATACATTAATGGAGGAAGGAATCCCACCGGTTTAGATGCAGTTAAGTGGGCAAAAAGAGTTGAGAGGCTAGGTGCAGGTGAAATTTTACTTACCAGTATGGACCGCGATGGTACCAAGGATGGTTTTGACATACCATTAATAAAGGCAATATCAAAAGCAGTAAAAATACCGGTTATTGCATCAGGCGGTGCGGGTAAAATCAAAGACTTTTATGAGGTTTTTAAAAAGACTGATGCTACTGCCGGGCTAGCAGCATCAATATTTCATTTTCGTCAAATCCGGATTAAAGAAATTAAAAAGTATTTAAAAAGAAAAGGAGTAAAGGTGCGTTTATGAAGAAAGGGGCAAAGAGTAGAAAGAAGAAAACCATAAGAATGCCGAAGTTAAAATTCGATAAAAATGGATTAATTCCTGCAATCATTCAGGACCGAAAAAGCAAAGATGTGTTGACGGTCGCTTATATGAATAAACAGGCACTTAAAAATACGATAAAGGAAGGTCGAACTTGTTTTTGGTCCCGTTCCCGAAAAAAGTTCTGGAGAAAAGGAGAGACCAGCGGACACATCCAGAAAGTAAAACAAATCTTATATGATTGCGATAAAGACGCACTTCTCATAAAAGTAGACCAGAAAGGAGTGGCTTGTCATACTGGGGAGTGGAGTTGCTTTTATAGAAAGATATTATGAAACAGGAAACAGGCATACGTCCTTCACAGAAAGAATTCATAAAACTGGCAAGGCGCAATAACCTCATTGTGCTTTCAGAGAAGTTCTATGCGGATTGGCTCACGCCCCTCTCCATTTATTACGGGCTAAAAAAGAAATTGGGCGGCGAAAGTTTTTTGCTTGAGTCTGTGGAGGGAGAAGAGAAGATTTGTCGTTTTTCCTTTCTAGGATTTATGCCCCTTTGCACCTTTAAAAGCAAAGGCCGCAAAATTTACCTCAAAGATAAAAAATCGACTGTATTTCAAACCCAAAAAGAACCTCTTTTTGAGCTAAAAAAAGTAATGCGCCAATTTAAAGTCGCTCCTAAAGAGCACCTGCGTTTTTTTGGCGGATTCGTAGGGTATCTGGGGTATGATATGGTGCGTTTCTACGAACCAATAGGAAAAAACCTGCCCGATCCGGTTAATACCTATGATTCCTATTTTATGCTTCCTAAATTCCTTATTATTTTTGACCATCTTACGCGTCAGATTGAAGTTCTTTCGTTTGTGCCGCTAAACAGTAAAAAGAATTTGGCTAAGCTTTATGAGAAAGAGAAAAAACATCTTTCTCAAATCATAAATAAAATTATGGACCCCTACCAGCTTCCGGAGCTTTCCTTTAAGGCCTCACGCCTTAAAGTAAAATCCAATTTTAAAAAGGTACGCTTTAGCGATGCTGTAAAAAGGATAAAGAAACACGTAAGGGATGGCGATATTATTCAGGCCGTAATATCACAGCGCTTTTCGGTCGACTTTAAAGGAGATGCGTTTACTGCTTACCGCTATTTAAGGATTTTAAATCCCTCACCCTATATGTTTTATCTGGACTTTGGTAACACCAAGCTCGCCGGTTCCTCCCCGGAGATGCTCTTACGTTGCGAAGAAGGAGAACTTATTACTCGTCCTATTGCCGGGACAAGACCCCGGGGAAAAGATGAATACCAGGATAAAGACTTTGAAATATCGTTATTGGCTGACCCCAAAGAACGCGCCGAACATATTATGCTTGTTGATTTGGCACGTAATGATTTAGGGCGGGTCGCAAAAAGAGCAAGTGTGGATGTGCCGTTATTTATGACCGTGGAAAGATTCTCGCACGTAATGCATATTGTGAGTGAGGTCAGGGCATATTTGGCTAAAGGAGAAGATATTTTTTCTTCTCTGATTAGTTGTTTTCCTGCCGGCACTGTCAGCGGGGCTCCTAAGGTTAGAGCAATGCAAATTCTTAACGAACTTGAGCCTGAAAAAAGAGGAATATATGCCGGGAGCGTCGGATATTTTTCCTTCACAAACAGCCTTGATACTTGTATAATAATTAGAACTATCATATTTAAAAATAATAAGGCATACGTGCAGGCCGGTGCCGGTATCGTCAACGATTCGGTTCCGGAGCGAGAATATATAGAAACCGTAAATAAAGCAAAAGCGCAAATCGTGGCATTAGAATATGCACACGAAAGGAGGGGGAGATGTTAAAAAAAATATTACTATTAAGTCTTATTTTGCAATTGATTATTGCGCCAGTTTCTTTATTCGCTACGGATCATAATGCCCTTAGAAAAGCTGCCAGAGGCCTGGTGAATGTTAGCGGTTGCTGGATGGAGATACCCCGACAGATGATAAAGGTTAAAGAGGCTGAGGGAGACCTGGCTGGAATCAGCTGGGGCATGGCTAAAGGATTTACGTTTTTGATCGGCCGGGCTCTTGTTGGTGTGTATGAAATCGCAACTTTTATAATTCCCAAATATAAACCTCTCGTTGAGCCGGAATTTATAATTGATTTAGAAGACTAACAGAAAGAGTCAAAATAGTAAGGAGGATTACGACGCTATGTTAAGAATCAGGTTACTAAAGCCCGGAAAGTCCGTCAAGAGAAGGCATCACTGGAAAATCGTTGTGATCGAGTCAAAAAGTGCCAGAGACAGTAAGTTCATAAAGCAACTTGGCTATTACGATCCTTCCAGGGAGCTTCTTAAATGTGACATCGAGGCTTATCAGGACTGGGTAAAGAAGGGTGCACAACCCACATCAACCGTTGCGTCCCTTTTTAAGAAATATAAAAAAGAAGTAAAGAAGTAATTGGTCCCGCCTTTAACCCCCTTTCATCTCTAAAGTTATGCGATGAAAGAGTTTTGAGGTGGCTTTAATATGAAAACATAACGAACTACGGAGGTTAAATATGCAGCCTACTCCAAGCGCAGGTCTCATACAGTTTATCCCTTTGATTTTTGTATTCGTGGTGTTCTACTTTTTGCTTATACGCCCTCAACAGAAGAAACAAAAAGAACACCAGCTAATGGTTAAAAACTTAAAGAAAAACGATGAAGTTGTTACAATGGGTGGGATTCATGGCACTGTGGTAAACGTGAAAGATAAAACATTTGTCGTACGAATCGATGAAAACACCAAAGTAGAGATTGATAAAAGTTCGGTTGCTTATGTTAAGAGGACACGTGAATGATACGTTACGCTGATATAAAATTACGAGTCGGCATCATTATATTTCTGGTAGTGATAAGCGCACTCTATGTTTTTCCTTTTAAGGAAAAGGTCAACCTTGGATTGGACTTAAAGGGGGGGATGTATGTGCTTTTGCGGGCAGATACGTCCGGGATTCCCGCCAAAAAAGCAAGTGATGCGGTAAGCGGGGCAATCGAGAAAATTCGAAATAGAATCGATGCCTACGGAGTAAAGGAGACATCAATTCAGGTGCAGGGCGGTAATTCCATTCTGGTTCAGGTTCCCGGTATTATTGACCGAGAGATTATCGAGCAATTAAAGAAGGTTGGAAAATTAGAGTTTAAGCTTGTATCGGAAAACGAAGCTGATTTAAAAGCAGCTTTAGATGGAAATATCCCCGAAGGCTTTGAATTAAAGGACTATGAACAAGCCTCTGTATTGCTTCACAAAGAACCTTCCTTAACCGGCGCAGATTTAGCAGAAAGTTTTGTCGGGTTTGATTCCTATGGCGTACCCCTGGTTAGGCTTCGCTTGACAAGTGCAGGGACTAAGACATTCGCCAGAGTCACTGAAGAAAATACTGGCAGGCGTCTTGCGATTTTACTTGATGAAAAAGTGATGAGCGCGCCTGCAATACGGGAGCCGATATTAAGCGGGCAAGCTGAAATTAGCGGAGATTTTTCTTTGGATAGCGCCCGATTGCTGACTTCCGTATTAAACTCCGGTGCCCTTCCTGTTCCCTTAAGTGTGGAAGAGGAAAGAAGTGTGGGGCCACTTCTGGGTTCTGATTCTATCCGCAGGGGGTTTAATTCAATCCTATTGGGTGCAGCCTTAGTTGTATTCTTTATTTTGTGCTATTATCTCCTGGGCGGAGTTATTACTGTAATATGTTTAACTTTAGATCTAATCTTTGTTCTTGCCGGTCTTCATCTATTTAGAGGAACATTGACTTTACCCGGTATTGCCGGTCTTATTTTGACTTTGGGTATGGCAGTTGATGCCAACGTGCTTATATTTGAGAGAATCCGTGAAGAGTTGGCCTTTAAAAAGCCTTTAAGTATTGCAGTCAAAAACGGCTTTGGCCGCGCCAAACGCACGATTATCGATGCTAATGTCACTACTCTTATTGCGGCCTTATTTCTTTTTATTTATGGAACCGGCCCCATACGGGGATTTGCTACTACCCTTTCGTTAGGAATTGTTGCCAGTGTATTCACTGCCGTATTTGTAGGAAAGACCATTTTTTCATATCTTCTTACTTTGAATCTTAAAAAATTTCCCATGATGCATTTTCTTGCTTCGCCTAACATAAACTTTGTCCGTTTGCGTAATGTCTGTATTGTAATTTCTATATTAGTTGTTGGATTCGGGATGCATAATTTTTATTCCAAACAAAATACGATTTACGGGGTGGATTTCGTGGGTGGTCAAGTTTTAGAATATAAATTAACACCTCCGCAAAGAGTCGAAGACGTACGAAGTGCTCTGCGCGAGGAAGGAGTGGAAGGTCTTACAATACAAGAATTTAGCGATATTGAGGGCGGAGTAATCGTAAGAAGCAAAGGTGATCTGGTAAGAGAAGTGGAGGGCACCTTAAGGAAAAACTTTAGCGGGGTGGAGAGCTTGCGCGTTACAACTGTTGGGCCGGCAGTAGGAAATATATTAAAAAGAAAGGCATTCTTGGCGATCTTACTTTCCCTTATTGGAATTTTATTCTATGTGGGATTTCGTTTTCATCATTTTGATTTTGCTACTGCGGCGGTCATCGCGGTCTTTCATGATGTACTGATAAGTTTAGGATTTCTTTCTCTGGCCGGCTTTGAATTAAATCTTTTAACTATTACCGCTCTTTTAACTATTGCCGGTTACTCTATCAATGATACGATTGTTATTTATGACCGCATTCGTGAGATTACTCCGCGTTTCCATAAACTTTCTTTAAAGGAAATAATCAACAAAGCTATCAATAGTACGCTTTCGCGTACAATCATCACTTCTTTTACGACGATTATGGTGGTAGTGGCGATTTATCTTTTAGGGGGGGAGGCGCTAAAGGGTTTTTCTTTTGCGCTTTTGGTAGGATTTATTACCGGAACGTACTCCTCAATATATATCGCATCGCCTCTAGTAGTGCTCTTCAGAAGACGTCGTGTTTGAAACCCTCAAACTTTACACCCATAAAGAAATACCGCTAGATGAAACCGTGCATCAAATCGCACACCTTGGTTATCGGCGCGTAGATGAAGTGCTTGAAGAAGGAGATTTCTCTTTGCGCGGCGATACCCTTGAGATTTTCCCCGTAAATATTAGCTCTCACTTAAGAATCGAATGGGCATTTTAGGTAATCGATAAGATTTATTCTTTCGATAAAGCATTGCGTAAAAAAATAATGAGCTATGATTTTCTCATTATCTTTCCTCATACCAAGAAAGCAAAGCGTTATTCTAATGAAGATTTACCGCTAGATGCGATTTTAAGAGTAAAAAAGGGCGATTATGTTGTGCATAGCCGCCATGGCGTCGGAAAGTTTTTGGGAATAAAAAAGATGAAACTGCGAGAAAAAGAAGAATATTTCTTTGAAATAGAATACGCTAATAATGATAAACTTTATGTTGCCAAAGACGAGGCACATTTTATACAAAAATACGTGAGTTTCTCCAGTAAAACCCCCAAATTAAATCGCCTTGGCTCCAAGGAGTGGTTTAAAATTAAAGCGCGGGTAGAGAAGGGGATAAAGACATTTGCCCTTGAGATTTTAAGGCTTGAGGCGCAACGTAAAATTATCGGAGGATTCAAGTATTCACCTGATAGCGATTGGCAAAAGCTCTTTGAAGATAGCTTTCCCTTTGAGCTTACCCAAGATCAATTTAAGGCGACGATTGACGCTAAAAAGGATATGGAATCAAAATCCTGCATGGACCGGATTGTATGCGGTGATGTGGGTTACGGAAAAACAGAGGTCGCAATGCGTGCGGCATTTAAGGCGGTTATGGACGGTAAGCAAAGTGCATTTTTAGTGCCAACCACACTTTTGGCCTACCAGCATTATCTTAATCTGTCGCGGCGCCTAAAAGAATTTCCTTTTAGAGTCGAGATGCTTTCTCGCTTTTGCTCACCAGCACAACAGCGTGATATCCTTAAAAACCTTAAGGATGGTAAGGTTGATATTGTTGTCGGCACTCACCGGCTTCTTTCACAGGATGTAGATTTTAAAGATTTAGGCCTTTTAGTCATTGATGAGGAGCATAAATTCGGGGTAAAACACAAAGAGATTATAAAGAAAATGAGAATAGGAATTGATGTTTTAATTCTAAGTGCTACCCCTATACCACGTACTCTTTATATGGGCCTTATCGGCATAAAAGATATCTCTTTGATAAAGACACCGCCTAAAGAGCGGCTGGCAGTAAAAACAATTGTAGGGGAGTTTTCTCCTTCAATTATAAAGGAGACGATTTTACGCGAAATAAAGCGTAAGGGTGAGGTATTCATTATACATAACCGTATTGAGACCATTTTTAAATTGGAAAAAACTCTTCGAAAAATATTACCGCCGGATGCAAAAATTGCGGTCATCCATGGCCGGATGCATTCTAAAGACATTGAGAAAGCAATGCTTGATTTTATTGAGAAAAGAATAAACTGCCTTCTTTCTACTGCGATTGTTGAGTCTGGTATTGATATTCCGTCTGCCAATACGATCATCATAAATGATGCCCATACCTTTGGATTGGCTGATTTACACCAATTACGGGGAAGGGTGGGTAGATTTAATGTCCAAGCTTATGCTTATTTACTTGCCCCACGCCTAAAGAGCATATCCGACGAAGCAAAAAAGCGCTTAGAGCTGATTCAGGAGTTTTCACATCTGGGGGCAGGGTTTGAGGTGGCAATGAGTGATTTGGAATTGCGCGGCGCTGGTAATATTTTAGGTCATGAGCAACATGGATTTGTGTATATGGTTGGTTTTGATATGTATTGCCGTCTTCTTAAAAAAGAGATAGAATATCTGCGCCAAGCATTTAAGATAGATATGGGAGGTTAAGATGCGCAAACTCTTAATAATCACGGTGTTATCGGCTATTACATTTGCAGTAAGTGGCGAAGAAATCACCAAGATTGCTGCCAAGGTCAATAATGAGGTGATAACCTCT
>CP070684.1:140663-148594 GCA_020352775.1 Candidatus Omnitrophota bacterium | reverse complement strand
TTTGGGAGAGAATAAACTGTATTATTCCCGCCAGAATTCAATTAATATCGAGGAAGGCAAAAAATACATTATAAATGTAGGTAGCGTGGGTCAGCCGCGCGATGGAGATAATCGCGCTTCTTTTTGTATTTATGACCATAAAGAAAAATTGGTAAATATTTACCGTTTAGAATATAATATTAAAAAGTGTGCGGATAAGATATTAGAGGCAGGGTTACCTGCGATATTAGCAGAGCGGCTTTACGTGGGACGGTAAAAGGATTATGGTGGATATAAAGAAAATAGAACAAGAGATTGAAGTTTTGCGTGATAAAATCCGGTATCACGACCGGCGTTATTATGTATTAAATGATCCAGAGATTTCTGACAAAGAATACGATGATTTAGTAAAAAAGCTCCTAACATTGGAGAAAAAATATCCTCAGCTTATCAAGCCTGATTCTCCCACCCAGAGAGTATCCGGAGAAGTTTTAGAAGGGTTTGCGCAAGTTAGACATAAAGAGAAGATGTTTTCTCTGGATAATACTTATTCTATTGAGGAGGTTCGCCAGTGGCAAGAACGCATAAAAAGAGCTCTTAAGAAAGAAGTTAGTCTTGATTACGTAGCGGAGTTAAAGATTGATGGGGTGAGTTGCTCTCTTACTTACCAAAACGGGTTGTTAATTCAGGGGGCTACCAGAGGGGATGGCGAAAGAGGAGAAGACGTCACTCAGAACTTACGCACCATACGATCAATCCCTTTGCATTTGGGAGCTAAAGAAGTGCCGGCACTAATTGAGGTGCGGGGTGAGGTTTATATGGCTAGAACCGACTTTGAGAAGATTAATAAAGAGCGCCTAAAAAAAAATGAGCCCCCCTTTGCTAATCCCAGAAATGCCACCAGTGGTTCTTTAAAGCTGCTTGATCCTCAAATTGTGAGTGAGAGGAATTTAAATTGCTATATTCATTCGTTTGGTTGGGTAGAGGGCTATGATTTTAAAAACCAGAACAATTTCTTTGAACAAACAAAAAAATGGGGCCTACGTATAAGCTCTTACAATAAGTACTGTAAGAATCTAGATGAGGTCATAGATTATTGTAATCACTGGCAAGATAAGCGTGAAAAATTAGATTTTGAAGTCGATGGGGTAGTGATTAAAGTTAATTCCTTTAGTCTTCAGAAAGAGCTGGGCGCAACTTTAAAGTCGCCTCGCTGGGCAGTAGCTTATAAATTTCCGGCCCATCAAGCTACTACAGTGGTTGAAAAAATAGATTTTGGCGTAGGACGCACTGGCATTATTACACCAGTAGCGCTTCTAAAGCCAGTTGAGTGTGGTGGGGTTACGATTTCGCGCGCAACCCTGCATAATTTTGATGAAGTAAAGCGCTTGGATGTAAGAGAGACTGATACCGTATTAATTGAGCGCGCTGGTGATGTGATCCCAAAAGTAGTAAAGGTCATTACTTCAAAGAGGACAAAAGGCGCAGCTCCATTAAAGGTGCCTAATAAATGTCCGCAATGTAACGAGAAGGTAATAAAAGAAAAAGAAGAGGAAGTGTACTGGTATTGCCCTAATCCCAATTGTCCGGCAGTAATAAAACAGTCGCTACTTCATTTTGCCTCGCGCGCTGCTATGGATATTGAGGGGATGGGAGAAAGTGTAGTAGAGGAATTAGTGAGCAGAAAGATGCTTTCGTCTTTAAGTGATATTTATAAATTAAAAAAAGAAGACTTTCTTAAGCTGCCTCTTTTTAAAGAAAGGAAAGCCAATAATTTGATAGCTGCTATTGAAAGAAGTAAGCGTCAATCCCTTTCTCGTTTTATCTATGGTTTGGGGATACGCCATGTAGGTGAGAAAGCTGCAGCAGTATTGGCACAGCGTTTCAATACTATTGATCAATTCTTTTCTTTGAGCGAGGATGATTTAGAGCAGATTCCAGATGTTGGGCCGGCCATGGCTTTTTCGATTGTAAAATTTTTCTCAGTCTCAAGCACCAAAGCATTGATTAAAGAGTTTAAAGAGGCGGGATTAAATTTGCTTGAGAAAAAACGCATAGTGAAAAAGAGCCCCCTTACAGGAAAAGTCTTTATTTTTACCGGAGAGCTAGCGGGTTTTAGCCGCAGCCAGGCTCAAAAAGAGGTGGAGAAATTCGGGGCAAAAACAACTTCTTCAGTAAGTAAAAATGTTGATTTTGTGGTAGCAGGCAAGGCACCGGGCTCAAAATATGACAAGGCTAAGAAAATAGGCTTAAAAATCATTGATGAAAAGGAGTTCAAAAAACTCGTTGGCCGCTAAAAATACAGGGATTCAGCCTTCCAACCATTTTAGCCTAAATTTTACATTTTTTCCTTGACAAAAATCCCTTTTATAGTAAGATTTTAAAATCTGTGTGTCCCCCTAAAAATAGGGGTAGAGGTGCCCATGTAGCTCAGTCGGTAGAGCACTTCGTTGGTAACGAAGAGGTCACCGGTTCGATTCCGGTCGTGGGCTTAATAACCACTAAGTGTTAAGATTTCCACAATAGTGGGGAGGGGGATTTTTAACCTCCTCAATTAATTATTTTATAACTTATTATGAGAGAATTAATTGCATTACAGTGTACTAGTTGCAAGCAAAAGAATTATTTTTATACCAAGAACAAGAGAAAGCATCCCGAGAAGTCTTCAATAAAAAAATTCTGCCGTAGTTGTCGTAAGCACCTAGAGCATAAAGAATCTAAGGTGTAAAGTTGTATTGACAGGTTGTATCGCACTAGGCGAGTAGCTCAATTGGCTAGAGCACCGGTCTCCAAAACCGGGGGTTGCAGGTTCGACCCCTGCCTCGCCTGTGTAAGTGGTAATGGGATTGCGGTGTCGATGTTTAAAAAAATAAAAAATATACCCAGGTTTTTTAAGGAAGTAAAAGAGGAATTAAAGAAGGTGAATTGGTCCACCCGACGGGAGTTGGTGGGGGCAGCGATTTTAGTGATAGTGGTCATGACAATTTTTACTTGTTATATTGCCGCGATAGATTTAGGTTTATCGAGAGCGATACAAATTCTTTTACGATAATGAAACAGTGGTATATCTTACACACTTTAAGTGGAGCAGAAGAAAAGGCCAAGGCTAATCTAGAGGCAAGGATAAAAGCCTATGGCTATGAAAGTGTCATAGATAAAATTATTATCCCTAAAGAGCAGGTGACGGAAGTAAAGCTAGGCAGAAAGAAGATGCTAGAGAGAAAATTTTTTCCGGGATATATGCTAGTGCATATGGAGATGAATGAAGACACCTGGTTGTTCGTTAAAAAGACCCCCGGAATCACTACCTTCATTGGTCCTCGTCGGAAACCCTCACCCGTTCATCAAGAAGAAGTAGATAAAATCTTAAGCAAAGCAGAAGAGAGTAAAGCAAAACCCGCTCCTAAGGTAAGTTTTGAAAGAGGAGAGAGCATAAGAGTAATGGAAGGCCCTTTCATTAACTTTAACGGCACGGTAGAAGAGGTTTTTCCGGAAAAAGGAAAACTAAGAGTTAGTGTTTCTATTTTTGGAAGAACTACTCCGGTAGAATTGGAATTCTGGCAAGTTGAAAAGATATAAGGGGTGTTGTTGTGGCTAAAAGGAAGAAAAAACCCAAATCCCAGATTAAATTACAGATTCCGGCAGGAAGTGCAAATCCTGCTCCTCCGGTGGGTCCGGCGTTAGGTCAGCACGGGGTAAATATCATGCAGTTTTGTAAGGCATTTAATGATTTCACCAAGCAGAAAGAAGGAATTATTTTGCCAGTGATCATCAATGTTTATGAGGATAAGACCTTTGATTTTATAGTTAAGAGTCCCCCGGCAGCGGTGTTGCTTAAAAGAGCCGCAAATCTAGCCAAAGCCAGTGGTCAGGCTGGAAAAGAAGTTATTGCCCAAGTAACTAAAAAGCAGGTAGCAGAAATTGCCAAAGAAAAGATGCAGGATTTAAACACAGTTGATTTAGAGCAGGCAATGAGAATAATAGAGGGCACCGCGCGTAGCTGTGGAATGAAAGTAGTTGAGGATAAATAAAAGGGAAAGATTATGAGTTCGTCTAAAGCAAGCAAAAGATATCAAGATTCAGCCAAATTGGTAGAAAGTCAAAAAGCATATACGGTCGAGGCTGCGATAGATGTTTTAAAGAAAATGCCTCGTACTAAATTCGATGAGACTGTGGAGCTAAGCTGTAAGTTGGGTGTCGATCCTAAGCAGTCTGAACAGATGGTAAGAGGTTCGGTGGTTCTTCCGCACGGAACAGGGAAAAAAGTTAAGGTGCTTGTATTTTGTGAGTCAGAGAAGGAATCAAACGCAAAAGAGGCTGGTGCTGACTATATTGGTTCCCAGGAAGTAGCAGATAAAATTTTAAAAGAAGGCTGGTTTGGTTTTGATTATTGCATTTCAACTCCGGGGATGATGCGAGTGGTAAGTAAATTGGGAAAAGTCCTTGGCCCTCGGGGCCTTATGCCTTCACCTAAGACTGGCACTGTTACTGAAAATATTACCCATGCCATAGAGGAAGCCAAGCGAGGCAAAATCGACTTTCGTATGGATAAATTTGGCTGTCTTCAGGTGGGTTTGGGTAAAATCTCTTTTTCAGAGCAGGCACTAAAAGAAAACATCCTTAAGTTTATAGAGGCTTTAAATGTTTCTAAGCCTGCGGCAGTAAAGGGTGAGTTGTACACAACCCTTTATTTATCCACCACCATGAGTCCTTCAATAAGGTTGGAGTTATGAAAAAGTTAGGTTTATTAGTAAGGGAAAATATTGTTGAGGCGGTAAAAAAGAGAAACGAAGAAGCGCAGGGCTGTTTTCTTTTTAGTTTTAACAAAGTTAATGCCTTTGCTTTTAATGTGATGCGCAACAATCTGCGTGGCGCAGGAGCGCTTGTTTTTGTAGCAAGAAATTCCCTGCTTAAAAAAGCATTTAGCTCTTTAGGGTGGGAAGACAATGGAAGCTTTACCGGTGCTGAGACCGCAGTGGTATTTGTATATGATGAGGATATAGTTAAAGCCTGTAAAGTTTTAGCTGAGTTTGCCAAGGAAAATGAGGCCTTTCAAATAAAGGGAGGCGTTCTAAAAGATAAAAAATTGACTGCCAAAGAAATCATTGATTTATCTAAGCTGCCTTCTAAGGAAGTGCTTTTGGCTACAGCTATCGGTACGATAGCAGCGCCGTTAACGGGCTTTCTTGCTGCAATGAATCAGGTGGTATTAAAGTTTTTATGGGCAGTAGAGGAAATTAAAAAAGGAAAAGAAAAGTAAGGAATAGGAGGGTATCATGGCAAAAGTAGAAGACATTTTGAAAATGCTGGAAGAGATGACAGTGTTGGAGCTTTCTGAACTGGTAAAAGCATGTGAGGAGAAGTTTGGTGTCAGTGCTGCTGCTCCTGTAGCTGCAGTAGCTGCTGGAGGAGCTCCGGCTGCTGGCGCAGAAGAGGAAGAGGAGAAGACAGCTTTTAATGTTGTATTAGCCAATGCAGGATCAAACAAAATTGCCGTAATTAAAGAAATCAGGGCAGTCACTGAGCTTGGATTAAAGGAAGCAAAAGAATTAGTTGATTCTGCGCCTAAGCCAGTGAAAGAGAATGTGACCAAGGAAGAAGCCGAAGAGGTTAAGAAGAAACTGGAAGCAGCTGGCGCACAGGTAGAGCTTAAGTAAAATTGAGGGCCAAGGGATTAGGGTCAAGTAGCTAAGTAGAAAATCTTATTTTTGACCCTGAATCTGGGACTCTTCAAGAACTCTTTAACTAGAGTCAGGAGGATATTTTGAAGAAACTAAAAAAACAATCTTTTGCCAGGGTTAAGAAGGCTTATGCCATGCCTCATCTTCTGGAGCATCAGTTCAATTCCTATAAGGATTTCTTGCAAATGGACATTATACCAGAGAAAAGAAAGAAGGTAGGTCTTCAGGAGATATTGGAAGAAGTATTTCCTATGGAAAGTCCTGACAAGCAGTACCGCCTGGAGTTTATTTCTTACGCTTTAAGCCGGCCACGCTATTCAGTGGAGGAATGTAAGAAGCGGGCTCAAACATACTCTGCGCCTTTAAGAGTAAGGGTAAGATTGGTGGGTCCATCCGGTGAGGTAAGAGAGCAGGAGATTTATCTGGGCGACATACCTCTTATGACTGACACTGCTTCTTTTATTATTAACGGCGATGAACGGGCAGTGGTTAATCAGCTGCAGCGTTCTCCCGGTGTGTTTTTTGAAGAAGAATTACATCCCACTGGTAAGCGTCTCTATTTTGCTCGCATCATTCCTTATCGTGGTTATTGGCTTGAATTCAGAACCGACATTAACGATACAATCAGCGCGATTATTGACCGCAGAAAAGTGTTTCCCGCCACTCAGATCTTAAGGATGATGGGATTATCAAGCACCGACGATATCTACGCTCAATTTTCTGATAAGCCCTACCCGGAAGTAGTTAATACCACCAAGAAAGATTACACCACAAATACCGAAGAGGCATTTTTAGATTTTTATAAGAAAATGCGTCCTACCGAGCCTATTACCCTTGAGGCTGCCAAAGAAGTATTCAAGAGAATGTTTCTGGATCCCCGCAGATATGATTTAGGAAAAGTAGGTCGCTACCTTCTTAATAAAAAATTAGATATGGATGTTTCCTTAAATAAGCGCATCATTGATTTAGGCACCATTGTAAATATAATCAAAACCCTCCTGAAAGTAAAAGTCGGACAGAGAGATATTGATGACATAGATCATCTTTCTAACCGGCGCGTTAAACTTATCGCGGAACTGCTGCAACATCAGATAAGAGTGGGTCTTTTGCGTGTTGAAAGGACTTTCCAAGAGAGATATTCACTTGTTTCTTCTCAGGAATTTTCAATTCAACACCTCATTAATTCCCGCGCTTTTTCAACTCAAATACAAGATTTCTTTGCTCGCTCACCTCTTTCACAATTCTTAGACCAGACTAACCCTTTAGCAGAGATTACTCATAAGCGCAGACTCTCTGCAATGGGCCCGGGTGGATTATCCAGAGAACGTGCCGGTTTTGAGGTTAGAGACGTACATCCTACTCACTATGGAAGAATCTGTCCTATTGAGACCCCGGAAGGTGCTAATATTGGCTTGCTTTCTTCCCTTACAACTTATGTGCGTATTAATCCTTTTGGATTTCTCACTACTCCTTATCGCAAAGTAGAAAAGGGTCATATCTCAGATAAGGTGGAGTATCTTACTAGTGACGAAGAAGAGACAAAAGCAGTTGCTCCGGTTACCCCAAACATAGATGATTCCGGCCGCATAAAAGATAAAGAGATTTATGCCCGTTCTAAGGGTAAAGTTCCGAAACTAAAACCTTCAGAAGTTGAATACATGGATATTTCTCCTCAACAGATTGTTTCGGTTTCAGCAGCGATGATCCCATTTTTAGAGCACGACGATGCTAACCGAGCTCTTATGGGTTCAAATATGCAACGCCAGGCTGTACCGCTTTTATTTCCGGAGGAGCCTTTGGTGGGTACTGGGATGGAGTCCCGTGTGGCACGTGATAGCGGAGCAGTAGTGGTAAATAAAGAAGCAGGGAAAGTAAAAGAAATAGATGGTTCTCAGATAAGAGTGGGAAGCTTTATATATAAAATGAAAAAGTTTGAGCGTTCTAACGCTGATACTTGTGTAAACCAGCGACCAATAGTCAAAGTGGGAGAGGAAGTAAAGAAGGGCCAGACCATTGCTGATGGCATGGGTACTAGAAACGGAGAACTTTCCTTGGGCAGGAATCTTTTGATTGCGTTTATGCCCTGGAGAGGATACAACTTTGAAGATGCGATGGTAGTTAGTGAAAAACTGGTTAAAGAAGATACCCTTACTTCGTTACACGTTGAGAAGTTTGAGATTGAAGCCAGAGAAACTAGACTTGGTAACGAAGAGATTACGCGAGACATTCCCAATGTCAGCGAAGAAGCATTAAGGAATTTAGATGATACCG
>CP070684.1:31856-140563 GCA_020352775.1 Candidatus Omnitrophota bacterium | reverse complement strand
TCTCAAGCTCAGCCTTCTCTAGCATCGTTCCTTTTGCCAGGGTTTTAAATGTTTCTGTAAATGAATCTTTATTGGTGCAGGTTAAATTCCCTACTTTTAATTTTACATTGGTCACTGCCTTAACACCCTCTTTTTGTGCATGCTCAGAGATCCCTTTGATTATAGGCTGGATAATGTGTGTTTCATGCATTATTTGCCTCCGTAATTAATTTTGCTAATTCTTCTATAGTTTTTTTTACCGCCCCTGACATCTCTTCCCCTAAGGTCACGCTTTGCGGTTGTACCGCTAGCATATAAATGTCGGCTTTAGTCTGGCTTTCTAAATATTCAATAAACATATTGGCAGATAAATCATGGGTGCTTAGGCCGCTCTTTGTGATTTGATCTTTCTTTAATATACTGTATTGGCCCGGCTCTAGATCAAGATGTGTTGCATCTGCAATTACAACTGTATCGGGACTTTCCTTAACTATTTTACCGGCATAGTTTTCAAGACTTAAACCAGCATCAACACAGGTTGCTTTTATCTTCCCTTTTAGTTTTTCAATAAGTGTCGGACCAAAGCCGTCATCGGCGCGTAGGCTATTGCCTACCCCCACAAAAACGACTTTGCCTTTTAAAATATCAGAAAGAAAGTAAGATTCCATGATTAAGACGCCTTTTTGTCAGTTATTGAATCACTTTTTATTTGCTTCGTATTCTTTGGTGGTAAGTGTAGTTTCGCGCCTACAGCGCGCACAGACAATTTTTGTTCTGTCAGAGCGACCATAGTCTTTTAGTGCCGAAACAATGTTTTCATCAACGATCCCGAGGCTCTTAAGACGGGATAAATACAAGGTAGGATTCGAGAAGGCTAATTCTCCAATCTTTTCTGCGATCCATTTAAGGTGGTCTTTGCAGGTGATTATATCAGCGCACACCTCGCACAGCTGCAATTCTTTTTCAATGCTTTCGCTAGCTTCCTTACGGTCAAAAAAGGAAAGTTCCCAGTCATTGGAAAGCTTAATTCCTTCACGATCTGCAATGCAGGCTGTTTCGCACTGACCACAGAATATACAGGTATCAGTATAATGGTGTAATTTTCTTTTGGGGTTCTCAGGGGAGGCTGAGTCTTCATAGCCTAGAGCCTCTACTGGGCATACCTGAACACAGGCTAAGCACCCGACGCATTTTTCATCATTATATATGGGTTGACCCCTGAAATTAGGGTGTGGTTTGTGGGTTATTTTGGGAAACTTAGATGTATAAGGCCCTTTTATTAATGCCTTTATAGCCTCGATTAATTCTCTGATTTTAGGCTTTGGTATTCTCATTTTTAAATTTCACCTTCTTTGTCTTCTGCGTATCTATCAACAATACTTTCTTTTGCTAATTTAACTCCAGCTCGGTGCGCACCTCTTGCCACTGCATGAGCTGCTACCGGTGCTGTTAACAAAAGAAATACGATACACATAAGAGATTTTAATCCCGCCGCAGTAAATCCTACTACAAGGAATGTCCCGAACAAAATACTGCAAGTCCCTAAAGTAACGCTTTTTGTCGCTGCCTGCAGACGATTGTATACATCTGGAAGTCGTACTAATCCCAGGCATCCAAAAAAGTCAAATGCCAATCCAATACATATAAATATTAATCCAATGATATCAATCATTTCTCTCCTCTATTTTACTCATCAAATCCCCGGCCTTCTAAATACTTAGAAAGCGCCAAAGTTCCAATAAAACTCTGAAGAGCCCAGGCAATACCAATATCTATATACCAGGACCGATTGGTAGAAATAGTCAGTACGGCACAGAACCCAATTATCATAATACCGAAAATATCTATGGCCACAATTCGGTCTGCACCAGTGGGACCTCTAAAGATACGGTAAAGACAAAGGGCGCAGGCAAGGATTAACACATAAATTGCCCTGCCTAAAAAACCAATATAAGGAAGATCAGGATAAAAAAGAAAAGGAAAAGGCCTTACAATAATCAGAGTAATGATTGTTACTAAAAGTACAGCTCCGATAGACCACCTTATGATTTTTTTCATTTCTTTCCTCTTCTATTCAAAAATCTTAGCCAATATTTTCTCGAATCTTTCAACAATTATCTTGGTTGCCGCCTCAGTTTCTTTGTCTTTTACATTAATCCAGTGTATATATAAAACGCCATTATCTCTGTCTATATCTACGCTCATCGTACCGGGGGTAAGAGTTATGGAATTAGCTAAAAAGGTAAGGCCAGTATCAGTCTTTAAACTGGTTTTTACTTTCACAATCCCGGGGTTTATGGGAAGCTTGGGGTGTGCGACACGATAGGCCACATCAATGTTTGCCTTGATGCATTCCCATAAAAATCTGGGTAGATAACATACAATAAAGCACCACCAGCGGTAAGGATGCTTTAATAGTAGGGGCCTGGTTACGAATAAATCTCCGGTGATAAGCGCGACAAAAAACGCTACAAAAAAGCCAGTGGTAAGGTGTTGCCAATCAGGTACCCAGTTTAAAAAACACCACGCTAAAAACGCTAATACAAATAATATAATTCTACTTTTCATTGTCTAATCCCTTTAAATACCATAACCGCGTACTTTCTGCCTTGCAGTAGATTCTCTGAGGCACGATTTAAGAAAACGTCATTTATGTTAGCAAACAATAGCACTCCCCCTACCATACAGATAATAGCCAGGGTGCTCATAGATAATTTCATAAAAATCGGTACTTCTTTTATTTGTTTCCATTTCTCTGCCAAATTACCCAAAAACGCGTATTTTAAAACCTTCACATACATCGCTAAAGTCAGGATGCTTATTAAAGCCGCCCAAAACGCATAAGCAAACTTTTGTGCCTCTACCGCAGCAATGATGATAATAAGCTTACTCCAGAAGCCACTAAACGGAGGTATGCCGGCAATGGACATCGACCCTATTAATCCAGTGGCCCCTGTTACAGGCATCTTATGAGCTAATCCCCCCATTTGCTGTAGGTCGCGCGTGCCAGTAGTATATTCTACTGCGCCGGAATTTAGAAAGAGTAGGGATTTAAATATAGAATGATTAAAAAGATGAAATAATCCTCCCAGGATGCCAAGAGGTGTACCTAATCCAACACCCAGTATAATATATCCTATCTGGCTTATAGAAGAGTACGCCAAGAGTCTTTTATAATCCCATTGCCCAATAGCCAGGAGCCCGGCCACAACCATGGATAAGGTTCCCATAAACATTAGTATTGAGGAGATAAGCGGGCTTACGCCGATGACATTATAGAAGATTCTACATAAGGCATATACTCCCAGCGCTTTTATGAGCACCCCTGAAAGCATAGCTGAGATTGGTGCCGGGGCTGAGGGGTGAGCATCGGGCAGCCAGGCATGAAAAGGAACAAGCGCTGCCTTAAGCCCGAATCCCATCAAAAATAGAATTATTACCATAAGAACAATATTGCCGGTTCCTTTACGGGATATAACCGCCCCCATATCCGCCATATTTAAGGTTGAGGTATAGCCGTATAAAAACGCGATACCAAGAAGAACAAAGAGTGAACCCATTGTCCCCATAACCGCATATTTAAAAGCTGCTTCTAATTCATGTTTTTCCGTACCAAAGGCAACCAGAGCATAACTTGCTACCGCAGCTATTTCTAAGAACACAAAGAGATTAAACATATCACCGGTGATTATTACCCCGTTCATTCCACTTAGCATCAAAAAAAACAAGGTGTAAAACTTCCCCTTCGCAGTATATTTTTCCATGTAGTTTAAGGAATAGACTACAACGCAAAAAGCAACTAGGTTTACAGTTACCAGCATAAATGCGCTAAGGCCGTCTATGATCATTCCGATGCCGATGGGTGGCATCCAGGCCCCAACACTATAGGTGAGCACTCCATGGATATTATAGAGGCGTACAGCATAGAATGATAAAACGCAGAGGGAGAGTCCGCTTATAACCCCGATAATATCAGCAAGCCCTTTTATCTTTTTTCCAAGAAGGGAAATTAAGAATGCGCCTGCCAGCGGTATAACAACAAAAAGTGGTATTATGTTTGAAGCACCCATCATCCTCTCAGCTCTTTTATTTTTGTAATATCAAACGTACCGTATTTTTCATATATCCTCATTGCAATCGCAATAATTAATGCTGTGGTTGCCAGTCCAATCACAATCGCAGTAAGCACCAATGCATGCGGCAGTGGATCTACCATATTCTTGATGTCGGCCTCTACAGAGTAAATCGGAGAGCGACCCTGCATGCGATAGGCGGTCAATATAAAGAATAAGTGCGCGCCATACTCAGCGATAATGATGCCGATGATAATTTTAATAATATTACGTTTTCTTAAAATGCAGTAGAGTCCACAGGCAAATAATACTAGACAAAGCATGTAGATACTCATACTTTTTCTCCTTCGTCGTTCAGCATGACCCTGAGTATAATCGAATGGGTCATTTCTTCTCTCCCGATTCGAGTTTAAGCAATACCAGTGCCACAAATATACCAAATAGCCCCGCTCCTACCTTAAGGCAAATAGCAATGTTACAAAGTGGGATTATGCCGGCGCTGAATAGCTTAAAAGGCTCTCCTTTAGCTATGAAATTTAGGAAAAAGTATCCTCCCGTAAATCCCAGTATCGCGATAACCAAAAACATTATCGCTCCCAGGCTTTCAAAAAATGAAGCCACAGTTCTAGATAGTCTTTTAAATGCTACTTCCTTACCGTAAGCAAGCATAAGATGGATAAATGAAAGGGCAATGATTACTCCCCCAGCAAATCCTCCTCCTGGTGAGACATGCCCATGGGAGACAATGTATATTCCGTATAGAAGTATAAGCCCTACCGTAAGACGGGTAATCGTCTTAACAATCAAAGACATTCCTTTTTCGTGTTCCCTACTCATCTTCTTCTTTTACCTCTGTGCCTACTTTCTTTCGTCCCACCCGGCGTACAATCGATAAAACCCCTATTACTGCAGTAAAAAGAATAGTAGCTTCTCCTAAGGTGTCATAGGCTCGATAATCAAGAATCACAGAGCCAACCAGATTAGTAGCCCCGGTTTTAGCTAACCCTTGTTTAAGGTAAATTTTTGCTACCCGCATAAGAGGTTGACCAAATTGAGGCAAGTCATCAAGGCATCTTTTGGCGATAACTAAAAATACCACAACAAACGCTACCGTAATAAGTGTGTTTAAAAACCAGCGGCCTGTAGCTGAGAACGGGAGGTCTTTTTTTAGAGTGGCTCT
This sequence comes from Candidatus Omnitrophota bacterium, assembly GCA_020352775.1. Lineage (GTDB taxonomy): Bacteria > Omnitrophota > Gorgyraeia > Duberdicusellales > 4484-171. Next base: position 135,331 of record CP070684.1, on the reverse strand, counting down.
TATCAAGATGATCAGAGCCAATATCTCAACCACTAGCTGGGTAATGGCAACATCGGGGGCTTTAAGGATTAAAAATGTTATAGAAAGCGCTAGGCCTGCTGCTCCTACTGCGATTACCGAAGAAAGCATATCCTTCACCTCTATCGCGATTATTGCTCCAATGATCATTAAGATTAATAGAATATATAGTTCTACCATATCATTTAAACAAGATATAAAAAAGAATCGTCATCCCTAAAAGGCACCATGCCAGATAGGTCGACAGCACTCCGTTGTGAAGAAAACGAAAGATTCCTGTAAAGACAAATGTTATTTTGGCGCTTACATCGTATATATCAAAAAATCTCCTCTCAGCTAATCTGTAGATGGTTTTTAAAATTCCCACATTCCTGATTGTTTCGTAAAACTCAACTCCTGAAACTCTCATGTCTGGGTGCCTATCTAGAACTTCACCGCCGACAAAGGCTCCTGTTGTTCTTGTTTTGACTGCAGTCCCGATAAGATAAATTATAAAACCTACTGCAATTGCCAAAAGCAATAACCCGGTGGCTAATCCAGAACTCCAAATGCCAGTAAACGGTGCCTTAACATCAAGACTTGGGAATATAAAAACCTTTAGCGGCACCTGGTAGGCAAAGACACCAAAAATAACGCAAAGGGTCGCAAGGGTAACAGTAGGAATCCACATGGTAGGGCCAGTTTCCTGCCTTTTATATTTTGCATCTCGTACCATAATAGAGGGTTGACCCAAGAAGATAGTGTGGACCAGTTTCATGAAACTCGCCAAGGTGAGTGCGCTGCCGAACATTGCAGCAACCAACCATACTACCCAAAGACTTCCTCCCGCTTTAGCTGTTTCTATTATTCCTTGGTAAACCATCCATTTTGAAGCAAACCCATTAAATGGAGGAACCCCTGATATCGCGAAAGACGCTATTAAAAATGTAATGAAAGTGACGGGCATAATCTTGGCAAAACCTCCAAGTTTTTCCAGTTCAGTCGTTCCTGTTCTTTTCTCCACTGCTCCACCCGAAAGGAAAAGGCAGGATTTATATATCGCATGATTCAACATGTGAAATACCCCTCCGGCAATGCCAATAGGATTACCGGTCCCAATTCCTAATACCATGTATCCAACTTGGCTTACAGCATGATAACCTAGGAGTCTTTTCATGTCATGTTGGATGAGCGCCATCATGACTGCGGCAATAACAGTAACACTGCCTACTACCAGTAGCAGCGTATTCATAGTCAGGTTCATTTGGAACATATCCAGTGAAATCCTGGCAAGAAAATATATGCCCAGAAGCTTATCCAAAGATGCAGGCAAATATGCGGTTACAGGAGTAGGAGCATCTTCTGCAGTATCTGGAACCCAGGTGTGAAATGGCATTGCTCCTGCCTTGGCAAATGCAGCTGCGGCCAAACATAGATAAGCCCAGTTAGCAGCTTTTGAATCTAAAGCAATACTTATTTTATTTATTTCCAGTGACCCGCTCAAATGCCAGATTAGAGCCAGACCAAATAGCATAAGAGCATCGGTTCCGCCAACTATTATAAATGTTTTCTTGGCTGTATAATGGGTATTGCGTCTTTGTCCGAAACCTATAAGCAAGTACAAAAGAAGCCCCAGGAATCCCCAAAAAACTACAAACAATACAAGATTATTAGAAAAAACAACCCCCAGAGAAGCGATAAAGGTAGCTATTATATAAAAGTAATATCTGAACAGTCCTTTTCTTCCACGCATAAAACCAAGAGAATAAAGGATAACCAACAAAGAAAAAATACCGACAAATATCCCGATAAATATAGATAGGTTATCTAACCTAAAAAGATTACCACTAAACATATTTTGCCCTTAATTTTTCAGTTTTCTCCTGAGAAAGTCTGATTAATTCTTCTCCACCATAAAGCTTTTTGCCTTTTGTGTCTCGCACTGCCATTCTTTCAGTGCAGCAATAGCAGGGGTCAATTGCTGCCAGGATTATCGAAGCATCGGCGATTGTCTCCCCGATTATGGTTGCTTTGTAGGTAGGAAGATTCATGAATGTCGGAGCTCTGACCTTATGACGTATGGGAGTGTTTGTGCCATCACTTCTTATATAGTGAAATACCTCTCCCCTAGGAGCTTCATGCGTGCCGATTCCTTCACCGGCTGAGATGCTCTTAATGTTAGCGTCAACTTCACCTTCAGGTAGATTAAAAATGCATTGTTTCATGATATTGATTGATTCAAATGTCTCAAGCACTCTCACTACAGCTTTATCAAATACGTCACCGTTTTGGGTTACAATCATATCCCAAGCTACTTTATCATAGGCGGCATAGGGAGCATCTTTTCTTACATCTTTTGTTACTCCTGAAGCACGAGAAGTAGGACCTAGTGCAGAGTAATTTATCGCCTCTTCCTTGGTAAGAATGCCTACTCCTTTGGTTCTGGCATGTAAGACCGGATCATCCATCACAGCTTTCTTAAGCATCTCTAGGGTGGGAATAATAGAATTGATTTTTTTAAGGACATCAGGTATATCCTCATCCTTTATGTCTCTTCTTACTCCTCCGGGTTTAAACATTGCATAGTTATTTCGGTTACCATAGAGAATCTCCATTACATCAAGTATTTCTTCTCGTAATTTCCAGGCCCACATATAAACTGTGTTATATCCTAAAAAATGGCCTGCTAATCCCAGCCATAAAAGGTGGGAGTGAATTCTTTCTCCTTCACCGACGATAGTCCTTATGTACTTGGCTCTTTCCGGTACTTCGATATCATTAATATCTTCGATCGCTTGCACACAGGCAAAGGGATGGCTGGTTGAACAAATACCACATATTCTTTCTACCACGAAAGGAATTTGATCAAAAGTCTTCATCTCAGAGATTTTTTCTATTCCTCTATGGTTGTAACCGACTTGAACATCAATATCTACGACCTTTTCGCCCTCTATTGTAAGAGTGAAAAACTCAGGTTCTTCCTGCAAGGGGTGATACGGTCCAATTGGTACAATAGTTCTTTTCGCCATTATAATCCTCTATCTCTGATCGCGTTTTTATCCCATTCTTTATATTCTGCTCTTAAGGGATACACGCCTTCTGGCCACTCATCGGGAAGAAGGAGTTTTTTTAAGTTAGGGTGACCTTTAAAGTTTATGCCTAGGAGTTCATGCATTTCTCTTTCAATCCAGTTCGCTGCCTCAAATACCGGAGCAAGAGAATCGATTTCTAGTTTATCTTTGGGGAGCTTTACCCGTAGAGAAATCAATAAATTTATGGGCTCGATAGTAAAATGATAAAGTATTTCTATATGCAATCTGGCATCCATCCCGCTAGCGATATTAAAGCGGGCCTTTAAATCTTTAAAAATATAGGTAGCTACTTTTACCAAAGATTGGGGTTTGATTTCGATATAGACCCTTTTGCTAGATTTATCGAACAATTCAATAATATCGCCTTTAAATTTTCCTTTAATATTTTTTAAAACTTCTTCGCGCCTCATTATTTTTTGGTTTTGCTTTTTACTTTCCCTATTAACTTTACTACCCCGGCAATAATAGCTTCGGGCTTGGGAGGACATCCCGGGATATAGACATCTACTGGAATAATCTTATCTAAAGGTAAAGGACAGTTATAGCTGTGTATAAACATACCCCTTGAAAGAGAACACTCCCCTATTGCTACAACAAGGATAGGCTTTGGCGCCTGTTCATATAAGCGCTTTAGTCTTGTGGCTGATTTTCTATTGCAGGAGCCAGTGATTAAAAGTACATCAGCATGCTTAATACTGGGAGCAAGAAGCATTCCAAATCGCTCGATATCAAACCTTGGGGTAAGGCAGTCCAGAATCTCAATATCGCAGTTATTGCAGCTACCTGTGGAAAGGTGAAATACCCAAGGTGATTTTAAAAGTGCTTTTAGCTTAAAACTCATCTATTTTCTCCTTACAAGCCTTTATAAGCCAAAATAATCGCAGCAACAGCAAGTACTGTCATTGGTCCCCAGAAAAACCTCATTGCCTGATCAATCCTTACGCGGGGATTGGTGTTACGAATAACCGTTATTAAAGCCACTAGTCCTACGTATTTCAGTATCCCGTTTAAAAGATGAATACCATCTGTTCTCAATCCACCCATGAAAAGGATCATCAAAAAGAATGGCAATGTGAATAAAAGCATATTTTTAGTAAGACGATAAACTGCCAATCCTGCTCCAGAATATTCAATAATAGAACCGCCCCCAATTTCAGTCTCGGCCTCAGGGATATCAAACGGAACCAAGGCAAGCTTAGCTTGAGTGCACATTAGTGCCACAATTAGCGCTAAAACACCTGAGAGGTTCGCTACGGTAACTCCGTTTTGTGCTTGAAAGCTTAAAATATCTGTGAGTTTAATAGCATAACCATTCTTTATTACCGGCACTAGGATTGCAAGCACAAAGGGAAGTTCGTAGCCAAGAACGAGCTTCATCTCCCGCGATGCTCCCAAGCTGGCAAAAGGATTTGCAGAGGCAAAGCCGCCCATAATAACACTTATCGCAGGAATTGTAAGTAAATATAGGGCAACTATTATGTCTCCCATGAATCCTTGGCCAAGGTTTATATTATTTATCCATAGTAAGGTTGATACTACAACTACACTCCCAAATCCTATAACAGGCGCTAGCAAAAATGCAGTCTTTGAAGCGCCAGTCGGTACAAGAGTCTCTTTACCCAGGAGTTTTATAATATCGATAAGAGGCTGTAGTAAGGGTGGCCCTACGCGGTATTGCACGCGTGCGGTAACTTTTCTATCGATCCAGCTTGCTAATAATCCGATAACCGCAGTTAAGAGGAATCCAAAGAATAATAGGTAAAATATATATATCATGCTTTCTCCCAATCCCAGTGCGTAGAATGGACTATAATATTATCGCCGACTAAAAATTCGTTTTCACCCAGTTCTTTTTCCGCGCTTCTTAAACTCAATGCTCCATAAGGACATGTTTTTATGCATAAAGGTTCATCCTTCTCGCTTCTTCTATCCATACAAAAATCACAGTTATGAACCAACAAAGGAAGCAGTTCAGGATAAATTGTGCCATAAGGACAGGCATGCGCGCATGATTTACAACTGATGCAGCGCATATTGTGTCTTTCCAGGAGTTTGTCTTTATCTTTTTGCTGCTCTAGGGCATCCACTGGGCAGGCTGCAATACAATGTGGATCTTCACACTTGCGACAAACTAAAGCATAACTAGCAAGCTCTGCCACAGAAAGCACCCCATTGTTAGCAGTTTGGCGATGATAAAGATAACTGCACTGGATAACACATTTTTGGCATTCTCCAGCAGCGCATATATCAAGATCAATAAAAAGTCTTTGGTCTTTCCCTTTTTTAGGCTCAATATTTAGTTTACGATCATGTAGTTGTTCTGCGCTTGTACCCATCTTAGTCCCAGATTTCAGGTAATTTTTTTATTTCACTGTATTTAAATACCGGACCGTCTTTACAGGCATAATAAGTGCCGAGCCTGCAGTGACCACATTTACCTATCCCGCAGGACATATTTTTTTCCATAGAAAGATAAATATTATCTTCTTTAAAACCCATATGAAGGAGCTTTTTAGTAGCGAACTTCATCATAATTGGCGGACCGCAGACAACCCCGATCCCTTTTTTGTAATCCATTTTCACGTCATCTAAAATAGTGGTTACTACGCCCACATTACCTTTCCAGGATGAATCGGCCGCATCCACTGTTAATTTAAGGTTTAAATCCTTGCGCTTAGCCCATTCTTTTGTCTCGTCATGGTAAACTAATTCTTTAGGGGTTTTACAGCCGCCCCGAAAGAATAATTTTTTTAATTGTCCACTCCTATCAAAAAATTCATACATTAAACTGCGCAGTGGCGCAAAGCCGCATCCTCCTCCTACTACTAATATTTCTTTTCCTTTAAACTCATCTACGGGATAGCCATTGCCAAACGGACCTCTTACTCCGATTGCATCCCCCTTTTTTAGCTCATGGATTTTATCCGTGACCTTCCCCACTTTCATTACACTTACCTGCATCGTTTCTTTTTCTGAAGGTGGTGAGGAGGGTGTAAAAGGAGCTTCCCCTACCCCGGGAATAGTAATTTCCACAAATTGGCCGGTAGCAAAACGTATGGGTTCTTTAGGCTTAAAATGGATAGTCTTGATAGTCGGAGTCTCAGTTATAACCTTAAGAACTTCTGCTTCAATAGGCCTGTAGGGATTATTTATTCTTTCCATTTCCTTTTACTAGTCTTACTAATACCTCTCTTATATCAATCATTGCCGGGCAAGCTGATATACAGCGGCCGCATCCGGTACAGGCATAAAAACCGCCCACCTTTGGGAAAAAATCAAACTTTTTCTCAAACCGATTGCGCAAGCGCATCCATAGTTTAGGGCGTGGATTAGCACCTCCTGCCACACGGGCATAATCTTTTATCATGCAGGAGTCCCAGATGCGAAGTCTCTCCATCTTTTCCTTATCTTTTTGGTCATAAAGTAGGAAACAATGGCAAGTAGGACAGATAATAGTGCAGGCTGCGCATTCTACACAGGTTTTAGATTCATCAAGCCAGACATCGGAGTCCCAATTTTTCTTGATGATATCTTCTTTAAGTGTGTCATAGCTGGGGATATTGTTTTCTTTGATATTTTCCTCTACTTTTTTGATAACCTTCTGGCGTTGTTCTTTTCGTTCATTAAGCTGATAATCTTTTGCGATATCAAAAAGAGAGTGATATTTATCCATAAACTTTTGCGCCCGTCGGGTAGGAGCTGCTTCAACGATAAATCCGTCTCCTACCGAGGAAAGATTAATATCAAAATTTTCCTCTGGATAGGGTTGATTGCCAGTAGCAAGACAGAAGCAAGTATCGATAGCGCAAGTGCAATCTGCAGCGATGATGAGGTTTTCTTCACGATTTTTGATATAAAAGGGGTCTTGAAAATCATGGTTGTTAAAGACATGGTCTTGGACTTTAAATCCCTGTTTTAGATCACAATTTTTAACCCCCACTAACGCAAAAGGTTTATCTTTAGTGTGAGGAACCTCAGGGCTAAAATTATCGGCAACCTTTTCTCTGGCTGACACAAAAAAGGCCTTTAGTGGTTCAAATGGCCTTACTTCTCCAATAATAATATCGTCGCTGAATTTATCGTATTCTTTATAAAAACGTTGTGCGCCTTTCTTGATAGGATAATCACCGCTTTCACTTTTTTTAACCGGCACGAAAACCCGGTAATCCTCTTTTAAGGCATCGAGTAATTTCGCAAGATTATGGAAAGTTATATACTTCATTTCTTATTAGCTAAAAAGTAAGAAAGCGTCTCCAATTCTCTTGAGAGATCCACATCTTTGACTTTAACATTCTCAGGAACATTTAAGCTGACCGGAGCAAAGTTAAGAAGACATTCAACTCCAGCGGCCATTAGCTTCTCGGCAACTTCTTGTGCTCCTTCGGCAGGAACAGCTATAATCCCGATAGTTATTTTCTTATTAGACACTACTTTAGGTAGTTCGCCAATAGATTCTATCGTGATTTCTCCCACCTTTTTCCCGACCTTTTTTGTGTCAGCGTCGAGAGCAGCGATAAACTGTAGGCCATGTTTTTTAAATCCTGAATAAGAGATAAGCGCTGAACCTAGCTGTCCCACTCCCACCACTGCTACGTTCCAGGTTTTATCTTTACCAAGTATTTTTTCTAAAGCCTGTTTTAATTCATTGGTGTCGTAGCCGGCCCCGCTTACTCCGAAGTGGCCAAAGTACCCTAAATCTTTTCTCACCTGAGCATCGCTGAGATTGGTTCTTTCTCCCAGCTCCGCACTCGAGATGGTGCGGATATTCATTCTAGCTAATTCTGTAATTTCCCGTAGGTATATAAAAAGACGCGAGATTGTTCCTTCAGGAACTTTTTTCATGCTAACTACTTAGTGATATAATTCACAGACTTTGTGCAATCTTTCACAAATATTAGGGTACTATAACATCTTAATCTTCGATGTCAAGCGAAACTTAAATCCTCCTAGATTCTATGAGGCGGGTAGCAGCTTCTAGTACTTCTTCTGGGCTTATGGCCTTAAGACAGAGAAATCCTTTCAGGCAATTATGCGAAGCACAAGCTATACAACCCACGTCTTTATGAAAATAAAAGCTAGCTTCTCCCAGGGGTGCCCACCTTAGAGGTGAAAGCCCAGGGTCTTTTCTGCCAAAGATTGAAATAACAGGGGTATTTAATGCTGCTGCAATATGAACCGGACCGGAGTCATTGGAAATGAAAAGTTCAGCTCTTTTTAGGAGCGAGCCTACCTCTGCAATAGCTAACTTAGCTCTTAGATCAATTACCTCATTTTTCTCTACTATTTCTTGCGCAACTCCCTTTTCCTCTGCTGCGCTAATTACTGCAATTTTTAGATTTGTTTTTTCTTTTAAAGCTTTTACCAATTTAGAAAAGTAATCAGGGGGCCATCTTTTGGAACGGCAAGAGGCTGAAGGATGGATTACAATAAACTTTTCTTCCCTTTCAAGCCCTTCCTTTATGAGCAATTCCTCTATTTTTTTGTCAGCTTTTTCACTTATGGGGAAATAGGTAGTTTTATCTTCGGTATCAATATTTAGGGTTTTTAAAATATCTAGGGTATATTCTGTTTCATGTTTTCTTCCTTGTTGTTTTGTATGCTTTAATCTTTCGGTAAGCAGAAACCCCATTTTTTTGTCCCAGCCGATCCTAAAGGGAATTTTGGCAAAATAAGTCACTAGGTGCGCACGATTAGTAGGGTGCAAAATAAGAGCCCAGTCGAATTTCTTTTTTCGTAAGTCCTGTGAAAATTTAATAGATGCCCAAGTACTTTTATGCTTTCCGTATTTATCATAAACAATCACTTCATCAAGATAGGGATTGCCTTCTAAAGCAGCTTTGGTATAGGGCCGGCACATAAAGGCAATGTGGGCTTGCGGGAAAGCAACCCTTAAATTCTTAATTACCGGCGTTGAGAGAATAACATCTCCGAGTCGGTCAGTGCGTACAATAAGTATCTTATGGGGTTTTGGTAGCTGCATTTTATTGCTGCCAGAGTTTTTTGATTGCTTGGACGACTTCCTGAGGTTTTATTTTCATGCATTCGATATTGAAGCGGCATTGGGCCCTTTCACAAGGGGTGCAGGTTAATCCTTTATTCCATAGGACAATGGATCTTTCTGAATACGGATATGAACGTTTAGGATGAGTTGGACCAAAGAGCCCCACGATAGGGATATCGAGATAGCTTCCCATGTGCATAATGCTGGAGTCGACTGCCAGAAGCACCTTAGCGTATTTTTTAAGCAGATAAAACACATCATTCATTTGAGTTTTGCCAACTAAATCCAAAACAGCCGGCATTGATAAGATATCAGCGTAAAATTGTCTGTCTTTCTCTGACCCTATGATGACCACCGGATAAGTTTGGGCCAGTTCCTCTACTACTTGCTTTAAATATTCGTAAGGATAACATTTTATAGCAGTTAATGAGGTGCAGGCAATAAATATAGAAGGCACCATGTTAAGTTTCTCCCATTTGCTTTTTTCCTCTTCACTTAAGACGCAATCGCTTTTTTGAGTTTGGCCTAGAGGGGTAATTCTTTTAATGAGAGAGAGATACTTCTCTTTGATGTGTAAATTTTTAGGAAAAAATCTTAAAAAAGGAGTTCTTAATTTAGGGCCGACGATAAGGGGTAAAAATGAGTTTTTTAAATCAACCAACATATCATATTTTCCGCGCAGCGCAAGAGCAAATTTTCGCTTCTGGCTCTTCGTCCAGGTTTTATCGAATAAAACAATTTCATCAACAAAGCTATTCCTTGTAAGAAAGTCTTTTGTTCGGTTGGATACAATTGCGGTTATTTTAGCTTGAGGGTAATTTGTTTTAATTCGGTCAAGCGTAGGAAGCCCCAGGATCGTATCTCCGATATTAGTCGGAAAGTTAATTATTATGCTTTTTATTTCCGGTTTCATTTTTCAAGATGCTCTTTTGCTTTTTGAAATACGTCCTCTACTTTTATTTTCTTCATGCAGATATTATCCTCGCAATTCAGTTTATAACAAGGAGTTTCGCATTTAATGTCTTCGCGAATTATCGTTACGGTTTGGCCGCGGGGTGATGTTTGTTGAGGTGAGGTCGGACCGAATAATACTAGCAAAGGAACTTTCAGTGCGGCGGCTAAATGTGCCGGGCCGGAATCATTAGAGATAAAAAGTTCGGTTTGTTCTATGAGTGCGGCCAGTTCTTTAAGGTTTGTCTTGCCACACATGTTAATGGGTTTATTGTCCATCTTTTCTATCACGCCTTCAATGTAAAAAGCGTTTGCAGCCGCTCCTACAAAAATAACTGCACAATTCAGCTCTTCCATGAGCCGGTCAGCCAGCCGGGCAAAATTTTCTTTTGGCCAACGTTTAAGGTCCCAGTTTGCCGAAGGATTCATGCCCACCACATGAGAATAAGTTCCGGTTAAGGTTTTTAAGTATTCATTAGTCTTGGTGCGCGTATTTTGAGGGATAAAAAATTGAGGAAGTCTCTGGGGTAGGGGGATGCCACATTTCTCAAACAGATATAAGTAATAATCCTGACGATGAATCGGTTCGTGCGGGGGTTTTATTCTTCTGGTAAGCACAAATAAGTTTTTGGGACGTGCATATCCAATCCTCTGTTTTATTCCCGCTAGCCAACATATGGATGCGCGTGTGAAAGAGCGGTGAATAAGAAAAACTGTATCAAAGTGTTTTGTTTTTAATCTTCGTGCGAATTCAAGCTTTGCTCCAAAACTTTTCTTTTTTTCGTCAAAGACGATGACTTCATCGATGTAAGGGTTGTTATCAAAAACCGCCCTTACTCTCTCTACGGCTAGTACGCCCACATAAGAGGCAGGAAATTTATCCTTCAGGGCCTTAAATGCTGCGGTGGTAAGAATTGAATCTCCCAACCAGTTTACGGTGATCACTAAAATTCTTTTCATTTGAGTCTCAATAAGGGTTTTTTACTTTTTTGAAGATATTATAAAATCCGCTTAATTTTGCCCAGAGTTTGAAATCATTATCGCGTTCAGTAATTTTTATTCTTCTTAGAGCGCGTAAATCCAGCTTTTTTGAGAAGCCACGGTTAGTAGTGCAAGCACAAGAGTATCCGGCGCTTTCAACTTCTTTTAATACTCTTTGGTCAAACCCACCAATAGGATAGGAAAAAGTCGTTATTTTAACCTTTAAAAGTTTTTCCAGCTTTTCTTTGGAAATCTTTATTTCTTTTTCAACTCGTCTCTCGTTTAGTTCCGGCAAATATGAATGAGTAAGAGTGTGGGAGCCGATCGTAATATTGGTGTTATTAAGGATCCAGCGAATATCACGTTTGGAGAGAAATCCCCTTTTCCCGATGTTATCCACAATCAAAAATATGGTAGCTTCAAATCCAAACTCATTTAGGATTTTGGCGGCTTCTAAATTATTCTTGTAGCCATCGTCAAACGTGATGATTACCAGATTCCGGGGAACATATTTATTTTCTTCTAGTAGCTGACAGTAATCTTCTAAAGATAAGACTTGATACCCTTTATCTTTTATGAATTCCATCTGTTGCCGGAAAGTTTCAAGCGAGACAACAGCATGTGAGTCGATCTTTTTTTCATCTAGTGCATGATACATAAGAATCGGAGCTTGATAGCTTAGGTATAGATATCCCCAAAAAGAAAAAAAGATTATTAAACCGAATACGCAAAATTTAAATAGCCGTTTCATTCTGTTTTCTTCTTTTCAAGAGCTTTTAGATATACCGTTTCTGTGGCCTGGGCCATATTTTTCAGATTGAATCTGGAGACATCCTTTTTTGCGTTTTCCACAAGCTGATTGCCTAACTGTTTATTATTGATGATTTCCTCAATTGCCTTTTCTAAACAAGAACTTTCATAGCGTTCAAACAGGAGCCCGTTTTTTCTGTCTTCTATGATTTCGGCAATTCCTCCAGTATTAAACCCTACTACGGCGACACCTTTTGTAAAGGCCTCGATTACCAGGAATCCAAAACCTTCTGATTGTGAAGGCATAATAAGAAGGTCAAGAACATCTAAAAATTCTTCCGACGAACACTCAAGGAACTTTATTTTACTTTCGAGCCCTATTTCAGCTATATATTGTTTTAGTTTTTCTCGCAATTTACCTTTGCCGGTGACTACCAGATACAGGTTAGGGTATCGGGTACTTAGCTTGCGCATTGTCTCTGTTGCCAAAAAATGCCCTTTTTCTGCAGAGACGCGGCTTAGTATCCCCACTAAAAAATCACTATCTTTGAATCCGTATTTTGCTTTATTTCTTTTTTTAGGCAGAAATTGTTCTTGGTCTATTCCGTTATAGACAACGCGGATTTGTTCCTCTTTAATTTTTAAGTCTTCTGTCAGGTGTGATTTTACCGCTTTGCTTATCGCGATTGTTTTATTTCCTTCAAACTTAAATAATTTTCTTAAAAGGCTAGGGCGATAAAATCCGTGAAAAGTGCTTATATAAGGAATGCCTGTAAATTTATGAATAAGAAGCCCTAGGTGCTGAGTTACTCTGTTGTTACCGTGGACTATTTATATTTTTTCCATGTTTATAAACCCAAGCAATGTAAATAAAGAAAAAAATACTTTGGGGCTTAAAAAAGATTTTGTTCTTATGGGGATGCGTTTATGTACAATACCTAATTCTTGTAACTGATTGCACCAGTTGCCGCCATTGGATGCCACCCAGACCTCATGCCCCCTCGCTTTTAAACCTTTAGCAAGGTTTAGCACATAGCGCGGGATCCCTCCGGGATTAAGATGCGTGGTGAGTAATAATATTTTCATTTTTGAATCAAATAATTTCTTTTATTTTATTAAATACTTCTTGCGGACTGATTTTTTCCATGCATTGGTTTTCTGTTTTTTGCCTGCAACGTGCGCTATAGCAGAATGAACAGGGTTCTTTTTGGTATAAGACGTGTATATTTTTATCAGGCACAACGTGACGGCTGGGATCAGTAGGGCCAAAAAGTGCGATGGTAGGAATATCCAAAGCACAACCCAGATGCATGGTCGCGGTATCAGGAGTAATAAATGCGTTTAACTTTTTGATTGCCCAGGGTAATTGGGTAAGAGTTGTTTTGCCGCAGAAGTTGATCGGGCCAGGATGAACCTTATCCTTAATTATTTTTGCTTTTTCCTGTGCCGTTTCATCTCCCAGAAGTACCACTTTAAAAGAAGGCAGATTTCGCTGAATCAATTCTATGAGGCGCACGATGTGGTGGTCGGGCCAGTTTTTTGATTTCCACTTCGGGGATGCGGATATATTTATTCCGATCAGGTTGGCCGCAGGAAGCTGTATTTTAGGCGTGGGCTTTTTTTCCCAGAAGATCAGCTTTTTTTCCTTAAGCTTTATTCCCAAAAATTCAAGTATTCTTTCCTGTGAGACCAAAGGGCTGTCTTTGCGATTGATTTTTATCTTTTTACTGAGCAAAAATCCTGCCCGTAAAGAATAGCCGAATGAGGCACGTGCAAAAGTTAGGAATGAAATAAAGTGTGAGGCACGATTGTTTTGTAAATCGATTATGTAGTCAAAGGATTTGCGCCTTAAGGTCTTGGAAACCTCTAAAATATTTTTCCATTTTTTGTAGTCATGCTCTAGGCGGATGATTTCATCCACATAGGGACAGTCACATATAAAAGTGGCGTATTTTTTCAAGGTAAGAAGGGTGATTTTACCTTGCGGGAAACGTTCTTTAAGCGCTTTTAGTGAAGGTATCGCCAGAATCAAATCTCCCAGGGAAGATATTTTAATTACCAGGATTCTTGTTGAGCTTAAAGCGTTAGCGTAAACCTCTCTTGTTTGCTCCATAGACTTTCTCATGGTATAGAGCGCAGTTACCTTTTCTCTCCCAGTTTCTACAAGCTTATTGGCGAGGGCATAGTCTTGGAATATCCTTAAAATATTATTAGCAATGGCCATACTATCTTTGCGATCCACCAAGATTGCGTCTTTTCCATCTTCGATAATTTCATTAAATCCTCCTACTTTGGTTGCGATTACCGGTACTCCGCAGGCAAAGGCTTCTACCACTACCCTGCCAAACGATTCGTCTATGATTGAGGGGGCCACAAGTAGACGAGCTTCTTTTAATACATTTTCTACATCTTGGCGATATCCTTCAAAAGTGACGTTATAATTAAGAGAATAGCGCACGACCAGATTTTTAAGATGATTAAAATAATCCAGCTTTGACTTATCTGGCGAACCCACTATTTTAAGGTGCAGATAAGGGTTTGCTCTTACTGCTTTCTTGAATCCTTCGATGAGGTATTCGTATCCTTTAGTGGGAGATATTCTTCCGATGGATACGATTACATTGCTGGATTTCCTTTCATGATAGGGAACAAACTGAAACTTATTCAGGTCTACCCAGCGATTAATTACTACGATTTTTTCTTGCGGTACGCCAAATTGAACTCGCATATGGCGCGCCACATATTTAGAGGGACAAATTACGAATTTACCCCACCCCATCACTTCGCTCCAGAATTTGCTTTTATAAACCCCGTGGGCAGTAGTGACAAAAGGAGTGCCAGTAGCACGCGAAGCAAAAAAGCTTATCCAGCCTGGCACACGGGAACGGGCGTGGACAATATTTATCTTTTCCTTTTCAATTATTTTTCTCACCTTTGGAATTAAGAAAGTTGAAAAAAGCGACTTTTTATGGACTGCCAATCTATAGTGAGTTGCGCCTTCATATTTCAGGGCCTCGACTAGCCTTCCACCAGCGCTAACCACAATGTTTTTTATCTCGCTGTCTTTAAAGTATCGTACCAAATCCAGCACTCCGCGCTCTACCCCCCCGACGTTCATCCTGGGAAGAATTTGCATTATGCGCATCATAATAGTTTCCCTATTGCTTCCTTTATCTTTTTGCGGTTTTCTTCAAAAACTTTAGACTCCCTTTGGTCCATTTTATCGATGTTAAAAGGCTCATTTAGTAAGGTAATGTCGTCTTTAAGTGAATCAAGGAATATCTCGTGTTTACCATATTGGGATTCTAAAATTGCACAGACACAGGGTTTTTTAAGCGCCAGCACCTCCGATATCATGGAAATGCTTTCACTTGTTACAAACACGATTTCTGAAATCTCCGCAAATCCCTCAAAGACAAAATCGTAATTTGTGCGATTGGCATATACAATTGCTTCCGTATTTGTTAAGCCCCCCAGCTCCTTTTCCACTAATTCTTCAGCTGGCGCTTTAGTTCTGCGGGAGGTGCTGATCAGGATACGGTAATTATTTTTTATGGCAAAATTTTTAAGCTGTTTAATAAAGAGTGCAAGCTTTTCCATGAATTCTTTTTCATTTTTCTGTGCCCCGCCTAAAAAGAATGCTATTTTTTTCTCATTCGTTAATTTAAAGAAGTTTTTGCACTCAATAATTTTTTCATCTATTTTATCTTGGTATACCAGCGCCCCTTTGATTTTAATTGCGTTGGGATCACAGATACGGTCATGTTCGGGTATAATCGCCAGGTCAAATTTTTTAAGGGAAAGATTCGGTTTTAAAATCACGGCAGATTTTGCCCCCAAATAGGAAGAGAATATTTTATTAATGGGGGCGGTGATGCTACCAGTGCTGATGATGATGTCCGCAAAGCTTTTTTTCAATTCCTGCAAGGGCTTATTTTTAAGAACCCAATGCAAACATTGGCCACACCCCACACAGCAATCACCGGCAGTATAAGCGCAGGCCTCGGCAAACATTCGCGCCAATCTATTTTTATATTCCAGCTCGATTATTTTGCTTCTTATTTTATAATTATTTTCTTCCTTTAAATAAGACAAAAGCGCTTGAGACTGCTTAAGGTGCCCGGGCTTGTTATCGCTTAAGATAATTATATCCCGCGTTTTTTTACGTTTGAAACGCTTAAAATACCAGAGATAGTTTTCAGGATGATTTTTTATCACTTTTTCATAGAAACCATTGATGGTTTTAAGAATTTCTTCTTCGCTTTTGCCTCTAGGGTCAATGGCCTCGCCGATTTTCAGGATATGTTTAAAGCCCCTCTTTCGATGCCCAAAACAGGGATATATTTTTTTGCTGAATTTCTTTGCAATAAATACTGCCCCTTTAGGGGTGGGAACTAATTGTGAGAAGAACTCAACTAAGGTAGCATCGTCCTTTGCTCCGTGATCTACCACTAAACCTACTTGAAAGTTCTTTTTCACAAATTTAATAAGCTCTTTTATCGAAAAAGCAGTATGTAGTTTTTCTTCGTTTCTGATTTCATTTAAGAATTTATCAAGGGGTCTGTTTTTTTGCACTCTGGCAAAAACTACTAAAGGCACAAGCTTGGCCAGGCAGAATTGATAGAATTCCCAGCTTCCGAAATGAACCCCGACTAGAATCCCCCCTTCTTCGGGAAGATTTTCGTCTCCCATTATTTTAAGGTGTTGTGATAAGCGAGGCGCAATTAGGGTTTCCATCAAACTTATGCCGAAATTCAAAAAGCTTTTTTTCAAAATTGATTTTATCTCGGAGTTGCTTTTTTCAGGAAAGGCAAGTTTTATGTTTTGAAATGATACCCGCCTCCGTTTTTTATTCATATACAGCATAATTCCGATAAGATTTCCTAAAGAGAGGGGTATAACCAAAGGAGATTTCATTAAAACTTTTCTTAATAGATACATTAAGCGATACATCTTTTTGTTATTTTAAATATGTTTTTATGGTTTGTAAGAATTCCTTTTCTTCATCGATTTCGATCTCGATTTCCATAACAATAATTTTTATTTTTGCATTGATATTTTGAGGAATGTGATACTTGTCCTTAGAGGTAATAATAAGTTCACCCATCCCTTCATCAAGAAGTTCGTACTCAAGCGTGCAAAATTCATCTTTACTTAATTGATAATGATCAGGATATACAATCTTACGTGTCGGGTTTATACCCAATTCTTTTAGCTTATTAAAAAAGCCTTGCGGATACCCTATTGCAGCCAGAGCCGCAACCCGTTTATTTATTAAATCCTCTCGTTTGTATTCGTTTCCTTCTAGGTCTACAAATCTCTTTAAGGTATAGCGCGCAAGATAAATCTTAAGGTGAGAAAATTTTTCTTGGAGTCGTCTTTTCTGAGCTTCGCTGTTTTCTATTTCATCGGCGTAATTTAATACTAAAACTCGAACTCGTTTAAGTGCGCTTAGCGGTTCTCTAAAAAAAGAGGCTGGAATTAAACGGTAGGGTTTCTTCAGTTCCCGAGCTCCCATAACCACTATTTCCAGATCTTTTTTAAGTCTACGATACTGTAATCCATCATCAAGCATAAAGAGCTCAAACGATGAAGATTTAGTTTTTGCAAGCCTTGCTCTATCCGGCGAAGAAAATACATCTTGAGTTTTTTCTTCAATAAGTCTTCCTTCATCGTCTCCGTATCCACGTCTTAAAATAGCTGTTTTAAATTCCCCGCATAACTTTTGGTATAAATGCATTGCTAGTGTGGTTTTACCTGAACCAGCCCAGGAAAGATTACCGATACCGATGACTTTGTTTTTTACCTTGGTGGCTCGGATAATCTTTAGGTCATAGAGAAAATTTCTGATAACTACTATTATGCCGTATACAAAAGAGAGAATGACCAGAAATAAGTAAAAAAGGACTTCTAATCCTGTTTTTTCTTCTTTTTCTAAAAAATTAACATACCACTTTTTAATTGTGTGTATCATTATTGTAGACATTTTGAAATTAACTCAATATGTTTATCTAGGCTTTTTTTCTCCTCGCTAAAAACTTTGCGGCATTTTTCAGCGAGACTATCCCTTAGCGCCTTATTATTAATTAATTGTAATGTTATTTCTCTTAATTGGTGCGTGTTTTCTATTTTTATTCCCGCCCCTTTATTCAGCGCGATTTCTTCAAAATCCTGGAAATTCTCCATAGAAGGCCCAAAGATAGTTGGTTTCTGAAAATATATCGGTTCTAAAATATTGTGCCCGCCGTGCGCAGTTAAGCTGCCTCCTACAAAGCAAATGTCAGCAAGGGCATAAAAGTACAGGAGCTGGCCAATGGTATCGAGTAAAAATATCTTTTTATGAGTATTTTTTCCTTTTAAAGAGCTTATCCTTAGGGGTTCAAATCCTGAGGATATAATATTTTTTTCGATAAGGGGAATTCTTTCCACGTGACGGGGGGCGATAAGTAAAGAAATATTTTTGCAGGAAGTTAGTATTTCCTGATATACTTTAAGAATGATTTCTTCTTCAGGGTGATGGGTGCTTGCGGCTATAATCAGAAGTTTATTAGTTCCTTTTACAATTGAGCTGTACTTAGTTTTAATTTTTTCCAGATGCTCCTCATCTACCAAGATGCTTTCAAATTTCATATTTCCTGTGATTAGCACTTTTTCTGGCTCACAGCCTAAGTCAATAAAGCGCTCCTTATAGGCCTGATTTTGTACCGCGACATAGTGGCACCAGTTTAACACCGGCTTTGTAATCATTTTTATCTTTTTATAGTGCGCAAATGCTTTATCAGAAATCCTACCGTTTACTAAGACGATGGGGATATTTCTTCGCTTTAGGCGATAAAAGAGATTAGGCCATATTTCAGTCTCTACCGCAACAAAAAGACGAGGGTGTATTTTATCCAGCAGGCGCGTTAAGATTAACGATACATCATAAGGAAAATAAATTACCTTTGCGATTCCGTTATATTTTTGTTTTGCTATTCGATGGCCGGTTAAGGTTGTGGTTGAGATTACGATCGGCTGATCAAAGCGATCCTTTAGTTTTTCAATAAATGTCCCGACCAGTTGCGCTTCCCCCACACTTACTACATGAATCCAAATGCAATTTTTTTGTCGCTCGTCTAAATGAGAAAATCCAAATTTCTCCTTAAGAGCCCTGAAATTTATCTTTTTGCGGCAGAAATAAATTGGAAGATAAAGTATAAACCCCAATAAAAACAGAATGTCGTAGACAAAGAATAATAGTAATACGATCGGTGCCGATAAGCGCTCCTTTATGAGTGTTTTTTTATTGTTCATCATGCGCGGGGGTGGGTTTTTTCATAGACCTCTTTAAGGGCGTCTATCGTAAGGTGAGTGTATACTTGCGTGGTGGATATGCTTGAATGCCCCAGCATCTCCTGCACGCTGCGTAAATCCGCCCCTCTGTTAAGAAGGTGGGTGGCAAAAGAGTGGCGGAAGGTATGGGGTGAGATTTTAAGTGCTAAAGCCCCTTTTTTTATGTATTTGTCAACAATCAGGCGCACTCCCCTGTCAGTTAATGGTTTTGTTCTTTTGTTGATGAGGAAAAAAGGGTTGGGGTCAGTTCTTTTGTCTAAATATTCTTTTATGCTTACCAGGGCCGGTTCACCTAAAGGAAGGAGTCTTTCTTTTCTCCCCTTCCCTTTTACTTTTGCGATGCCGCTTATAAGATCCAAGTTTTCTTTCTTTAAGGAAACTAATTCTGAGACACGTGCGCCGGTAGAATAAAGAAATTCTAAAATCGCCTTATCGCGCAGACTCATGAGGTCATCTCCTTTAGGAAGCGCCAATACTTTTCGCATTTGTTCTTCAGTAAGAAATTTTGGCAGAGGCTTATCAAGCCGTGGATAGATTAAAGAAGTGGCGGGATTCTTTTTAATTTCACCTTCTTTTAACATAAATTTAAAAAAGCTTTTTAAAGTAGATATTTTTCTTGAAAGGCTGCGCTTGTGAAGATTTTTATCAGCCAATACACTTAAGAATTTGCGCAAGACAAAATAGTCAATATCTTTGATATCATTTGCCTTTTGGGTGGTGATAAAATCTTCGAACTCTTTAAGGTCGACTTTGTAGTTGGTAAGGGTATGGTTAGAGTAATTTTTTTCGATTTTGAGGTGATTTAGGAATTTATCAATATAGTAGGAAAAAGGAACCATTGTTTACTTATTATTGTTCTTCTTTTTCTTCTTCGTTTTCTTTTTCCGCCTCTTCTTTAGGTAGATTTCTTGATGTGTAGTGGCATTTTGGAAACTGGCTGCAGCCATAGAAAAATTGTCCTCTTTTATTTCTTCTTTCGATAAGTTCACCCTCTTGACATTCAGGACATTTGACTCCGGTGGTAATGCTTTCAGCGTAGCGGCATTTAGGGAAATTCTCACAGCTTAAGAACCGTCCTTTTCGTGACCACTTAATTACCATTCTACCCTGGCATTTGGGACAGGTCTTTTCTGAAAATTCCACATGCTTTTTTATCTTACTTGTCGCTTCATCCACCTTTTCCTTGAATGCGGGATAAAAATCTTGAAGGATTTTTTTCCATTTAAGTTCGCCTTCTTCTACCTTATCCAGGTTTTCTTCCATCTGCGCGGTAAAGTCGTCGTTTACAATTTTAGTAAAATGCTCTGTAAGAAGGTCGTTTACCTGGATGCCCAAATCAGTAGGATGGAAACTCCCCTTTACTCTTTTAGTATAATTTCTTTTAATAAGAGTAAAAATCGTAGGGGCATAGGTAGAAGGTCGTCCGATACCCTTTTCTTCCAGTATTTTTACTAAAGAGGCGTCGTTAAAACGAGGTGGAGGTTTAGTGGTATGCTCTATTATTTTTATGTCTTCTAAATTAAGTTCTTGACCTTCGCTTAAAGAGGGGGGTGGTTTCTCCTCTTCTTCTTTCCCGTACACTTTTAAAAATCCATCAAACATTAATTTTCTTCCTTCAGCGACAAAAAGAGCGTCTTTGCCTTCGCAGTGTACTTTGGTGTTTTCATATATTGCTTCGCTCATAAGTGAGGCGATAAATCTTTTCCATATTAAATTATAGAGTTTGCTTTCATCAGCGTTCAGATACTGGTCTAATTCCTGTGGCTGGCGTTTGATGCTGCTGGGCCGGATTGCTTCGTGGGCGAGTTGTGCTCCTTTCTTTGTTTTGTAGTGATGTTCTTTTTCTGGTAAATAATTCTGACCAAAAATATCTTTGATAAACTTCTGTGTTTCCTTTTTTGCTTTCGGAGCGATGTGAAAAGAGTCTGTTCGCATGTAAGTAATAAGACCTACTGTAACATCTTTTATTTGAGTTCCTTCATAAAGGTGCTGGGCTACAATCATTGTTTTTTGGGATGAGAAGCGCAGCTTGCCAAAGGCATCCTGCTGTAAAAGTGAGGTAGTGTAAGGGGGGAGGGGTTTTTTCGATACCTCTTTTTTTACGATTTTTTTTACATTAAAAAGTTCTTCTTTTAGTTTTTCAATACATTTTAGAGCTTCTTCCTTTTCTTCAAAGAGCGCTTTATCCCCTTTATATTTATCAAGCCTGGCCTCAAATTCACCTTCTTTATTCTTAAATTTTGCAGTGATGCTATAAGTGATTTTAGGTATAAACTTTTCGATTTCTTTCTCGCGTTCGGCAATAAATTTAAGCGCAATAGACTGCACCCGTCCGGCTGAAAGCCCCCTTACTATTTTGCGCCACAAAAGAGGCGAAAGGCAATAGCCCACGATTCTGTCCAGAACGCGTCTTGCGATTTGTGCCTCTACCTTGTTGGTATCGATATCGCTGGGGTTTGCGAAGGCTTCTTTCAGGGCATCTTTGGTTATTTCATGGAATGTAACCCGGTAAAAACTCCGATCCTCTTTGGCTTTGGACAGCCTCTCTTTTATATGCCAGCTTATTGCTTCTCCTTCGCGGTCAGGGTCAGTGGCAAGATAAATTACTTTTTTATTTTTTGCCTTCTTTTTCAGCTGGTTGATGATTTTTTCTTTTCCGGGAATAATATGGTATTGAGGCTCAAATCCTTTTTCTACATCCACTGAGATTTTTTTGGAGGGTAAATCCACAACATGGCCCATAGAGGATGCCACCTCATAATCTTTACCCAGAATGGCTGTAATTGTGCGTGCTTTTGTGGGTGATTCAACAATTACTAGATATTTACTCATAACCGATTTATTTTTGTTTTGCAGCACATGAAGGGTTTGTCTCTTTTTCAAAAGAGATGTTTAGCTCTTCCAAAATATCTTCGATAGAATCAACTAGCTTTGCCCCTTCTTTAATAAGTATGTGTGCTCCTTTACTTACTGGCGAATCAACTCTTCCGGCCAATGCAAATACTTCACGATTTTGTTCTAATGCTAGATGTGCCGTAATAAGTGCCCCGCTTCTGGCGGCTGCCTCTACGATGAGCACCCCGCATGAGAGCCCACTTACAATGCGATTTCTGCGGGGAAAGTTTTCGCGCCGCGGCGAGGCGTACAAAGGGAATTCAGATAAAACTGCGCCTTGCTCACTTATCTTTTCTGCAAGATTCGTGTTTTCTCTGGGATAAATATTTAAGAGTCCGCTACCCAGCACTGCAATTGTTTCTCCTTTTTTTATTGCTCCTCTGTGAGAGGCAGTATCTATTCCTCGCGCAAGTCCGGAGACAATTACAAATCCAAGCATTGAAAGATTATGAGAAAACTCTTGAGCCATAGCAATTCCATACTTGGTGGGCATTCTTGTTCCCACCATTGCAAACAGAGGCTTATTAAGCACCTGGCTTTTGCCTTTAACATAAAGAACCAAGGGCGGGAAACTAATTTGGCGCAGTAATTCAGGATAATCATCATCAAAGAGATCAATGACTTTTATATTTTTGCGCTCAATGCTTTTTAGCTCTTCCTCTAAGGCCCCAGACTCTCTTTTCGAAACTATTTCTTCGATATCTTTTGGGTATAATGACGCTATCGCTCGTAATTCTTTTCGGCTGGCCGTAAAGATTAAGTCTGGATCATCCAGAAATGAAATAATGTTATCTAACTTTTTAGGAGCTAGATTGAGCAGATTAAGAAAAATAGATCCTTGTTTAGCCATTGTTACCTAAAATATTAATAATGGCATCGGCCACTTCTTGCGGGGTTTGTTCTTGGGATTCAACGGTGTAATGAGCCCGGGAGTAAAAAGGCTCTCGTTTCTTAAGCAGCTCTTCTATTTGTTCTACTGGATCAACTACATTAAGAAGTGGGCGGTGCGTGTATTTTTTTGTTCGTTCATATATCTTTTGCGCCGATGTCTTCAGATTAAATACAGTCCCGGTGCTTTTAAGGGTTCCTAGATTCTCCTCATTACATATTAAGCCTCCCCCGCAGCTTATTACTAGATCAGCTTTTTGGGATAGTTCAAGCAATAATTCTTTTTCTAGTTTACGAAAGTGATCTTCGCCAGGTGTTTTAAAGATATCTACGATCGCCCGGCCTTCTCTTTGTTCGATTAGCTCTTCCATTTCTACAAACTCTTTACCCAGTTTTTTAGATAGAATCTTTCCCACTGCAGTTTTACCCGTACCCATAAATCCTACCAGATAGATGTTTTTCATAAGCCTAATTTAGTCTTTATCTTATTGAAAAGGCAAATGTTCAAACAGTAATTAGTATTATCGAAGAATTAAGAGATTTGTCAAGTGAAGTTGGCCTCTTACCTATATAGAGCAAGGACGGGGTTTATAACATCTTGTTGTTTAGGTTGTTATAGAAATGAACCATAATGGCTAACTGTGTTAACCAATCTGTGGGCCAAACGGTAAGAAAATTGAGCAGATTATTTAGCGTATTTCTTTATAAGATTAAGAGCAATGATGTTTTTCTGAATCTGGTTTGTCCCTTCATAAATCTGGGTGATTTTTGCATCCCGCATGAATTTTTCTACAGGATAATCACGCATATAGCCAAACCCGCCGAAAATCTGCACTGCATCAGTAGAGACCTCCATTGCTACATCAGAGGCAAATAATTTTGCAATCGCACTGGCTCCGGCTACGTCTTTTTCACCCCTGTCTACCATTGCAGCAGTGCTATAGACCAGACTTCTTGCTGCCTCGACTTTTGTAGCCATGTCAGCTAGCATCCACTGTATTCCCTGAAAAGAGCTGATGGGCTGACCGAATTGTACGCGAGTGTGAGCGTATTGGGTAGCTGCTTCCAACGCTCCTTGAGCTATTCCTACTGCCTGGGCTGCGACACCGGGCCGGGACTGATCAAAAGTCTTCATGGTAGCAATAAACCCTATTCCTTCCCTGCCGCCGAGGAGGTTTTCTTTGGAGACTTTGGCGTCGCTAAAGATAATCTCTCTTGTGGAAGAGGCACGTATTCCCAATTTTTCTTCCTTTTTTCCGAAATCCAATCCTTTAGTGCCTTTTTCCACGATAAATGCTGACATTCCCCGTGCGCCTTTAGTTTTATCGGTTGCAGCGATAATTGTATAAATATCAGCATCTCCGGCATTGGTGATGAAATGTTTTGTTCCGTTTAAGATATAGCCATCTTTATCTTTTTTAGCGTTGGTTTTAACCGCTGAAGCGTCAGAACCAGCCTCCGGTTCAGTAATGGCAAACGCGCACAGCTTCTTGCCTGAAGCAATAGCAGGCAGGTATTTTTTCTTCTGATCCTCAGTTCCGAAAAGTAAAATTGGAATCATTCCCAAGAACGATGCTGCATATGAGGCGGCAACTCCTCCATCGACTCGGGAAATCTCTTCGGTGGCGATTACTAAATCAAGTAATCCTCCTCCCATTCCTCCATATTGTTCGGGTATGGTGATACCAAATAAATCCGATTGTGCCATGGTTTTTATGATTTCAGTGGGAAATTCTTCTTTTTCATCAAGCTCCCGCGATACCGGTCTTATTTTTTCTTCGGCAATTTGACGGCACAAATCTTTAAGCATTTGTTGTTCTTCAGTTAAAGGATAAGTTACTAGTGACATCTTTCCTCCTTTAATGAGCAGACAATTTACGCAACTACTGTGACGGAAATTGTAGTCCGTAAGGACGTCTGCGAATTAAACACTGAGCGACTAGAAGTCGCGAAGTGTCTCACTTTATTTTCAATATCATTGCTTGTTCTTCACAGTCCGGGAAATAAACACAATTTATGCAATCGCTCCATATTTTATGTGGAAGTTCCTTTTTGTCAATTGTTTTAAACCCCAGTTTTTTGAAAAAAGAAGGGATAAAAGTAAGGGTAAAAATACCTTTTATGCTTAAACCCTTGGCTTCTTCGATGCATTTTTTTACCAGGTTAGCGCCGATTCCTTTATGCCGGAATTTAGGAGCGACCACTAAAGATCGTATTTCGCCCAGGTTCTGCCAGCCCACTATACCCAGGGCGCAGCAGGCGACAATTTTTGTTTTATCTTCATAGACCCAGAAGGCGCGTATATTTTCATAAATATTATTCAAAGAGCGTTCTAAGATCTTACCCTTTTTAGCGCAGGATTGGATTAACGTGTGGATATTTTTGGCGTCGGCAATAGTTGCTTTTCTAATCATTTATCTATTAGTCAAAGAAAAAAGATACACCGCCCAGAATCATTGTGGTATCTATTCCACTGTTTGGTTTTTCGATATCGGCGTTTGAGAGGTGCCGGTAGCGGTATTCACAACTTAAAGCCACCCCACCACTTAGAAAAAGATGGATTCCTGCTCCTAATTGTGGAAGGAAGTTATACTGGGTGCCTTGTTCTTCAGTGTGTTGGCTCATATAAAGCGCACCGGCTCCTCCCTTAACATAAAGCTGTAGGCGTTCAGTAAGGGGGCAGATATATTTGAGTAATAAGTTTGCCCCTACTTCAATATTACTATCCGGACTGGTTATTGTATTTATGAATGGCTCTAGGATAAAGTCTATGCGACCCTGGGTTTGAATGCCTATCTTTTCAAACATAGGCCTGACATCATAATTAAGCGCTACCAATAAGGGGATTCCCTCATAGTCTTCTTTTTTATCTAAATCAGCATCTAGATATCCGGATAGTATCTCAATCCCGTCCAGGGCAAAAAGATCTATAGAAATTAGAAAAGAAAACAAAAAGATGGCGAAAATAAAGAGCTTTTTTATCATTCTTTCTCCTTTTAATGGTTTTGTTGGCAAATTGCAATATTGATAAATTAGTTGGCATTATTTTAAATGCAAAACTTTTGTCTGTCAAATCTTTTTCTCCAGAAATTTGATTTATTAAGGTTATTTTTAGATTTTAGGAGGCAGGTTTAGCGGATGAGATTTCAGAGAAAAACTCTTGCAGTATAAAATAAGACTTTTTAGGAATTCTTTTATGGATATTATTTTTTTCTTTTTCGCTTAAAGATACCAGGCCAAACCACTCTTCATTCATGTTCATATTGCCTGGTACGCGGATATCAAAGTAATAAGATCCGTTTGACCAACCTGCTTCATGATTATGTTTATCCCAGTCAGGACTGTATCCTTCATTGTGCTTCCACCACTCATCATTCCATTCAAAAACTACTCCTCCCAGGCAATTACCGCGCGTATTTTCTCCAAAAACAGTATTTCGGTGTAAATCTTTCCATTGTGAAAGAAGGAATTCAGCCTGTACGTTTTGGTCTTCCTTTTCGGTATAAGCATTGTAGGAGTCGCACCCGAACTCCGAAACAATAATCGGTTTATCGAAGATTTTACGGATATTTTCAAAAAGATTACCGAATCTTTTACCGCGGTATATAATTATTGCCAATACATCAATATTTTCACAGACCCTGGAAGCGACATCCAAGAAACTCGCCTCTCCATTACCCAGGGCTACGGGGTGAATAGGATCGATTGCTTTTATTTCTTTAGCTAATTCATCCACAAAAGCGTAATAGATTTCAGCTTTTTTCATGATTTTACCGTAAGAAGTCTCGATCTTTTCTATCTCCGGAGAGGTCCAGAATCCAATTTTTCCTGAAAAGGTGTAATTGTTTTCATTGCCCAGATTCCACATCAGTAACCCTTCAGTGTCTTTAAGGGCTGTTACGATTTCAAGCACTTTCTTTTTTGTTCTTTCCTGGAAATCTAAATCGGCATAATTTGCCGAAGGACTGTCCCATAATCCCAGCCAGTCAGATACAATAGTGTAAATCCCGAAATTTTGATACATATCGCTGATAAATTCTTTTACTTTATCGAGATTTTTACTGGTAGAATAAACCCTCACGCAGTTAATGCCCATCTCTTTCATGAGCTCACCATCGAGCATCCAGGGTTTGTTTTCGTCAGAGAAGAAATCATAGGTGTAGCCTTTGCCTATCGGGGTGGGGTTATAGCTTACCCCCTTTATAAGCACTGGTTTTCTACGAAAAGAAATAAAATATCCGCCGTCAGGGTTAGATTTGATTTCAAGCTCTTTAACCAGCTCTTGCTTTTTAAGTAGGCCAGTTTCCTTAAGCAGATAATAAGAGGCTAAAATAAGGAGGCAGCCTAAAATGAGACTGCCTCCAATGATTAGCAGTTTATTCCACTTCATATTTTATTTCGTCGAGGTAAAACACGATTCCTTCGGGGTCATTGACGTCGATGTTTGTTGCCCAGCAAAAGCCTCCGATGATATAAGAAAGGTCAGCTCCGCGCAGATCAATCTCATACTTCTGCCAGTCAGGTCTTAATTGTACTGGCCCGATTCCGGCGCTGTCAGAGTCGATGAATTCGCCACTTACGATACCACCGACTTTAAACTCATTGATGAGTTCACCGCCGCGTTCACCCTTGGCCCAAAAGGTGAGCTTTTTAGCGCCTTGAAGATTAAATCCCGCGTCAGGAACAGTACCCCAGTTATTTGCCGGATGCTGCCAGTAGATACCGGCCCATCTTGTTCCGGAGTTGTTTCTGTACTCTACTCTTATACAGGAATCACCTGAATATGGGGTTTTTTTCCAGTTTACATTCAGCTTTAAATCTCGTGCAGCAGTAGCTGGCATCCATCCGCTGGGTATGTAATGGTTATCAAGAGAATTTGAGTCTGCATAGACGTAGAATGGAAAACTCACTCCCACTTCTTCTTTTTTTAAATTCGGGTCATAGGTGTAGTAGATATCGTCTAAATAGACAGTTTGTTCTCCTCCAGCGTGTGCGGCATTGAAAATTATCGCAAGGCCCCCATTAATGTAAAAAAGGTCTTTATCTACCAGATTGATCGAGTATTGCTGCCAGTCTTTGGTCAGGCGTATTGGGCCGTATTCGACATTGGTAGAGTCAGCGAAAGGATAAGACTCACCAGTGGCGGGATTCTCAATGATTCCGCCTACTTTTAAAGTGGTGATTACTTCTCCACCGTTTTTGCCCCTGGCGTTAAAAACAAGTTTGTTAAATCCGGTAAGATCAAAACCAGTATCCTTTGTGCCCCAGTTATTCTGCGATGATTGCCAGTAAATACCGGTCCATCCTTGCCCTTGTGATTTTTTTGCGCTGTAGGTGATTTTTATTGAGGTTGCACCAGTTAGAGGTTCTTCCAGAGCTTGGTCATTAAACCTCAAGTCTCCGTAATCACCCATCCAGCCGCTGGGAATAAAATGGTTTGAGGGAGAATTTTTATCTGAATATACATAAAATTTCTCCCCTTGCGCTAAGGCACATAAACTGAAAATCACCATACCTGTTAGAACTAACAATGAAATCTTACGCATCGGACCTCCTTTTTAAATGCTGTCACTATATTTAGCTTCCTTTATTTTTTATTGTTTTTAGCCGTTTCTCTCTTCCACCTCCCTTTGCCTATGAATTTCGCCTTCCCTAGCTCTATACTTTATTTTTTACTCCAAAGTTCTTTATATGTAAAGTAAGCTTTTCTCAATTGTCTCATAAAAGGAGATTGTTTTCCATCCCCTTGTGCGCAAAGACCAAGCCACTCTTCATGCATATATCCGTCTAAAAATGGTCCGGCAAAAAGGCCTTTACGGTCGTGATGCGCAGGTTTATAAGCTTTCCACCATTCATCCAGCCACTCAAACACAAATCCACCAACGGCATTGCCAGCCCCGAATCCTGCTGAATTGCAGCTGATATCATTCCAGGCAGTTTTGTGATATTGATTTTGAAAATCTTGGGCTTCTTCCATTTCGTATCCTGCCGCGTATGCCGGGGCACCAAATTCAGTGATCATTGCCGCAACCCCGGCCACCCTTCTTACTTCATCCCATAAATCCAGAAATCCATATTTTCCTCGATAAGAATTTGTTCCGAATATGTCGATTTCAGGGCAGTGCTGGGCAAAAACATTCAGGTATAACGAGTCCCCGGAAGCAATCGCTATCGGCCTTCGCTGGGGATCAAGTGATTTTATGAGTAGCGCAGCTTTATTTGCAAATGCAAAAAAGCTCTCTGGTTTTTTATCGGCGTTACAGCCTAAACCATAGATGTTTTCATTTCCTAGCAACCACATCAAAACATAAGGCTCATCCTTAAACTCCATGACCATATTTTTTACGCTTTCAAGCATGTTTTGTTGATGCACCGGATTATCGTAATCAGTGCCTTCTTCCCAGTCTGCGCCGCTGCCGATGGCGTATTTTCCGAGAAAATCTCCCAGGACGACAAATATGCCATAGTCGTCATACATTTGGTTAAGTAATTCTTTATTTAGCTTAAAAGGTTGATGATAAAGGCGGATACAATTTGTTCCCATCTCTTTCATAAGGGCAAAATCACCCATTACTTTTTCATCCGGATCCTTTTGGTTATTTTGGTTTTTGTCTACCCAGGTTTCATATGGCCCGTCAATAAGGCCGTTTTTATTTACATCCTGTGTACTCCAGTTCATAAGACTGCCGTCATCAGGAGATTCTCCTACCCGGGTGGGACCATAAGTAATGCCTTTGATCATGAATGGTTGGCCGTCTACCAGCAGTTGCCAGTCGCCATTCTCATACTTTAGGAGACTGATTTTTTCTCCTCCTCTTTTTTCTACCATATTTTTTGGTTTGCGTTCCTTCGTCCCGCAAACGGTTTGTGTCCAGAATAATTTCTCTGAAAGCGAGAGCCTTGCCAGTCTGCCGGGATTTACGATAAATTCATCATTTCGTACATCATTATCATTACCGTTAAGTACAATAATGGAAGCGTCTTCTAATTTCACGCCCAATTGAGGATTTTGTTTTAGAATAGTCTTGAGCCTGTAAAGAGCAGCTTTTCCTACATACCAGGGGGTATGCCAGTAGGTCCAGGCGTATGTTTTGGGAAAGTGAACCAAAATTGCATGATAGGCCTTAACTGCATGCTTAATTAATCCGCTACGCTCTAACAATTCGGCAATATAAAAAAGCTTAGTCCCGGGCGATTCCGGCGCCAGGTTCCATTTGTAAAAGGCAGTTTTTAAGTCCCGGCTGTTTAATATTTTCCAGTGATCGATTTTATGCAATTGTTTTTTTATTTTTACAAATTCCGGGTCAAAGCGCACTGAGCTGGAGTTAGGATAAATCCCTTCTCCTGTAGCTCGCCCCAGTCCGATGGGGTCGTTCATCTGGTATTTATAATCTTTGGTTCCCACGTTTTTAAATTTCCCATAGCGGGAGTAATCTACTGGGAATTCTTCTCCTTCGTCATGAAGGCTGATTTTGATTTCTTTTTCTATGCGGTGAGGAGGTTCATAAACTATTCCTTCGATTTCAGCGATTACGATATTAGATTTTTCTGCTACAGACCAGTACCATCCGCGTGGATCATAGGCCTGCGCGTAAGGATATTTCTCAATCGCTTCTCCTAAGACTTTTTTTGCCTCCTCTGTTTTACCGGCATTTCGCAATGCCTCTCCTTTTATGAAGTAGCAGGTGGCAACGTCATTCATCACCTGGTAACGGCTGACCTCTGCCTGAGGAGGAAAATCACTGAGCTCCGAAGCTAACGCTTGAGCTTCTTGCGAGAATTTATCTATACATTTATCAGCGAGGCGATAAACCTGCTCAAAATCCCCTTTTCCTGATGCGGCCCAGCCTTTTTTAACGTAACCGGCTGAATCTTGCTGCGTCCATCCTGTTGACCCAGCACATATAAATATTGATAGCGCCGCAATAGTAATAAGCACAAACCTTAAATTTCTATCCTGTAATCTGAATATCATCCTACTACTGCTCCTGCGGTGAGTCCTTTGATAAATTGCTTTTGCATCCGTAAATAAAGAAGTATTATCGGCACCGCACCAATGGTAAGCGAAGCCATAATCAGGGTATGCTGAATAATATTTCTGTTATAGACCTCCATCAATCCTACCTGTAACGGCATGAGATTGTTTTCAGTAAACATTAAAGACGCAAGGACGAATTCATTCCAGACATTAAGGGCATTAAATATGATTACCACTGCCAGGGCCGGGGCCACCAAAGGAAGGCAAACATTCCACCAGATTCGAATTCTGCCACAGCCATCGATACGGGCAGCATCTTCTAAATCATGCGGCAGTTGGTCAAAGAAAGTTTTAAGAAGATAAATGCTTAATGAAAGACCCATGTTTGTCATTGCCAGCACATAACCAGTACGGTTTACAAGATGGATTTTATTTAACAATACATAGAGCGGCACAAACCCTGCTGGTAAAGGAATCATCATCGCGGCAAGAAACATAAAAAAGACAATATTTTTGCCGGGGAAATCTAGGCGCGAGAAACCATAAGCAGCCAGCGAAGAGATAATCACGATAAAAAATACCGTGATTGCGGTGTAAAAAACACTGTTAAAAAAATAAGCCCAGAGCCGTTCCCCCAAAAGAGCCTGTTTGTAATTTTCTAAGCTTATACGTTTACTCATTACAAGGCCGTGGTCGGCTCTGAATTCGGTCTCGGTTTTAAGGGAAGAGTTTATCATCCACATAAACGGAAAAATACAGCTTAGGGCTACACTTATAAGAAAAGTGTGTAGTAAAATCAGTGTAATTATTTTTTTAGCGCGGTAATACACCCCAGCGTCTCCTTATTTGTTTTGAGATATAAAGCATGGTGAATGATACGGCAATAAGAATGATTCCTAAAATCACTCCTTCGGCGCAGGCAAGTCCAACTTGCCTTCCCCGCAAGTGATTATAGATAAGCATAACCGGAACTTCAGTGATTCCGCCGGTCCCTCTAGTTAAAGCAAGAATCATGGCGAATGCTTGCATCGTCCCTAAAATAGTAAGCACAAGTACCAGCGCGATCACCGGCATAAGAAGCGGCACTGTAACTTTTAAAAAAGTCTGCCAGGCACTCGCTCCATCGATGCGCGCGGCCTCATAAAGTTGTTCCGGTATGGTCTGTAGCCCTGCTAAAAGGATAACAAATGCCCATCCGAACCCCTTCCAGCAGTGCACTAAAGCTGCGGTGAGTAAAGCGCGGTCTCTTCCCAGCCAGTCTTGCGCGATAAAACTCAGATTTAACTTATCTAACAATTTGTTAAAGATTCCCGGGTTTGAAAGCAAAAATTCCCGCATCAATAATCCGATGATGATTTCAGAAAGTACCGGCAAAAGAAAGAATATTACTCGATAAAATTTTCCGGTGCGGGTGGCTTTATCTACCCCTAAAGCGAGAGTAAAGGCAAGTATGTTTTGAAAAGTGAGAGCCCAGAAGGTGATAAACGCGCCGTTATACACCGTGTTCCACCAGTGTTTGCCATAAAAAATTACTTCTTTAAAATTCGCCCAGCCGATAAATTTACTTTCGGAGATAAAGTCGTACTTGTGGAAACTGAGTACAAAGGTGTAGAAGAAAGGATAGATATAAAAGACACTGAAAATAATAAACGCTGGAAGTACGAATGAAAAATTTTTAAATTGTTCGGTTCTGGTTAGGGCGTCGATTTTCATCTAGCGCAAACCCTCTCTTTTACTTCTTGTATTTCCCGCGCGACTTCCTGCGCTGTTTTTGAGCCCATTACGATTTGTTGTAATCCTTGATTCATGATTTCAAGAACGCGCGTATCTTCGTTATCCGGCCAGGTATTAGGATGAGTAAGGATATCAAAGTCATCCAAAAGCATTGCAAGAATAGGGGGTAAGATTTCTTCACACCCCTTTACTGCCGGCAGATTATTGGTTTCTTTTACAAGAAAAGATTGTTGTTCTTGTGCTGTGAGCCACTTTAAGAAATCCACCGCCTCCTTGAGATTGGGTGATTTCGCAGAGATCATAAATGACGAACCGGCTCCTCCCCATATTTTTGCCGGGAATCTCTTGGATACGCTGGGTAAAGGAAAGAAGGCGAACTCTAGGTCAGGAGCAAGCTGTTTGTAGACGTTAACTGACCAGCTTCCGTTAAAGGAAAAGGCAGCTTTGCCCTGAGAAAAAAGATCTTCTGATTCTTTATTGATGAGGGTGGTGATGTCAGATATTAGGATATTGGAATCTTTCAGCTGGCTAAAAAGAGAAAATACTTTAATCCAGTCCGGATCCGTATAAGAAACTTCTCCTTTGATGGTTTTATAGAATTTGCGTTCTCCCATAAGATTGATTGCCCACTCGGTCGCAAGCGCATTAAGCAGCCAACCTTCTCCCCAGCCGCAGACAAAACCAGCTTCTTTGGTAGCTTTTTGGACTCTTTTTGCGAGGTAAATAAAATCCTGAAAAGTTTTAGGCGGTTGTTCCGGGTTCAGTCCTGCTTTCCTAAATAGGGTTTTGTTGTAAAGAAACTCCATTACCGTAGTATCAATGGGAACCCCATAGATGCCTTGCGGGATTTGATAAGTATTTGCTTTTTTAAAGGAGGTTACCGCAAGTGTCTTGGGATAGAATTGTCTTTCCCATTCCCGGCTATTTTCTTGCATATAATCGGTTAAATCTAAAATGTGGCCGGCATTGATAAATGAAGCCAGCATCTTTTTTTCTCCCAGGATTCCGAATACTTCAGGGAGGTTGCCGGCGCGCGCGGCAGCAATTACTTTTTGGGCATAGATATCAGGCGGAAAGAAAAGCTTGAATTTTACCGGGATTCCGGTGAGTTCTTCGTATTTTTTGGCCAGTGTTTCAAACGCCTCTTTACGGTCGTTCATCCAGTGCCAGACCGTAATCTTTTTCTCGGGTGCTTTAGGGGCGCAACCAATTACCATAAAGAGCAGTACAAAAATTAATCGCCCTAATCTGTGGGAAAAGCTCATAAGTCCTCCTTGTAATGGCAATGCCAGTGATTCAGGTATCTGTTCAGAACTTAAATCAGCCCAAAAGCTTAGAGTGACAAAGAAAACTAATTTAGCATAATTTCCTTAATAATGCAACATTCATTTTATTAATTGAGGTCGCTAGAAGGATAAGGGGGCAAGAGTATTTTAAAGGGGAAGTTTTTAATCAAAAACTACGGTTTTGTTGTGGTAGGTAAGAATTTTATGCTCCAGATGCCAGCGCACTGCTCTACTTAAGACAATTTTTTCTAAATCCTGTCCCTTTATTTTTAAGTCTGCTAAGGAATCCCTATGACTCACCCTTACAGTGTCCTGTTCAATAATAGGGCCGGCATCAAGTTCTTCGGTTACATAATGGCTGGTAGCGCCGATAATCTTTACCCCTCTGGAATATGCCTGTTCATAAGGGCTTTTGCCGACAAACGCCGGTAAAAAGGAGTGATGAATATTTATAATGCGATTGGGGAATTCCTTTACAAACTCACCGGTAAAAATTTGTCCATAGCGCGCTAGCACGATAAGGTCGATATTTTCCTTTTTAAGGAGTTCTATTTCTTTATTCTCCACCTCTCTTTTATTTTCTTTGGTCTTAGGAATTTCATGAAAGTTTATCCCAAATGAATTGGCGATTTCACTGGCAGTGGGGTGGTTGCTGATAATTAATGGGATACTGTATTTAAATTGCCCTTCTTTGTAGCGCAGGAGCAGATCATAAAGGCAATGCGTAAGGCGCGAGGTAAAAATTGCCACGCGGGGCGTTTGCGCCGAGAAATAAAGAGCATAATCCATTTTAAATTCTTCTGCGATCGCATTGAACTTTTTTCGGATATTTTCCCGCGGGATGGTAAAGTCCTTTAAGGACCACTCGATTCTCATGAAGAAAGTATTGGTTTGAAAATCAATGTGCTGGTCAGCATGTTCGATATTACCATTGTTATGAAAAATGAAATTAGTGATAGTGGCGGTGATGCCTTTGCGGTCGGGGCAGGAGATAAGTAAAATCGCGTTATCCACGGTTTATGATTTCTTTTTCCTTGCCTTGATTTTACCCTTTATATTTGCTTTTTTCTCTTGCAGGAGGCGTGAAATATTTTTCTGTCTGCGGGTTATTTTCTCCCTGGGCATTTTTACTATTTTTGTGAATTCTTAGGAGAAATTTCACTTAAGTATTTAAGGTATTCGCTATCGGTGGTAAGCAGTACAGTGGTGTTTTCATCCACGGTATTTTTGTAAGTGTCTAGAGTTTTAAGGAGAGAGAAAAGTTCAGGGTCCCTATTGTATGCGTCGGCGTATATTTTGGCAGCGCTGGCGTCTGCTTCTCCTTTTATTCCTTGTGCTTTTTTATAGGCTGTTGAGATTATCCCTTTGAGCTCTTTGTCTGTTTTTCCTTCGATTTCTGCCCGCGTTCCTCTTCCTTCGGAGCGATATTTCTCGGCTGCTCTTTTACGTTCGGCGATCATGCGTTCATAGACCTTTCTTCTTACCTCTTCCACATAGTTGATTCTTTTAATCCTTACATCGAGGAGTTCAATGCCATATTCAGAGACTGTTTCGCGTGCACGTTTTACGATTTCTTCCCGCATTGCATCTCTGCCTACGCGGATTTCTTCGAGAGCACCCTCTTCGATAAATTCAATCCCTTCTCCTTCCTGCGGTTTTAGTTCTTCAATGATCCTGTTGGATGAGCGTACGATCTCAACAAGTATCTGAGAAGTTACTGCGTCTCGCAATGCTGAATCGACAATATCGTCAAGGCGTGCATGCGCTCCCCGTTCATCATATACGGATTGAAAGAACTTAAGAGGCTCCTTTATTTTCCAGCGTGCAGTAGTATCAACCCAGATATATCTCTTATCTTTGGTAGGGATTTGGTTAGGATAGCCATCCCATTCTAAAACTCTTGCTTCAAAGTAGTTTACTTTATGAATAAAAGGTATCTTTAAATGCAGCCCCGCATCTGTTATGGCCCCCCCTACTGGTTTTCCGAATTGGGTGATTATTGCCTGTTTACCCTCATAAAGGATAAAAAAAGGATTTCCAATCAACGCCAGAAAAAATATGATTCCTAAAATAATTAGGGTGTTACTTAGCCTGTTCATTTTTTCAATTGTAATAAAGGAAGAATTCCTTTTTGTTCTGGATCAACTATATATTTGCTTTTCGCCTTTTTCAAGATCTCACTCATATTTTCTAAATACAGCCTGCGGCGCGTAACGTTTTTGGCGCGCGCATATTCTTTCTGCAAAAGAAGAAAGCGCTTCGCATCTCCCTGGGCAGTATTTATTTTCGCCAACGCATACCCTTCGGCTTCGGTGACCATCTTTAACGCCTCTCCCCTTGCCTGTGGTATTTTCTGGTTGTAGGTTTCCCAGGCCTGGTTGATCAACTTTTCTCTTTCTTGCTTTGCTTCATTCACCTCATTAAATGCCGGCTTTACTGGATCAGGGGGGTTTACATCTTGTAGTTTGACGGTGACAATCTGAATACCAGAATTATAGGAATCAAGGATTTCCTGTAATTTTTTCTGAACCGCTATGTTGACTTCTATCCTTTTGGTGGTAAGAACTTCGGTGAAAGTATAATTACCTGCGATTTGGCGCATCACGGCTTCAGATAGGTCTCGAAGAGTCTTACGAACATTTCTCACCACAAAAAGCGCCTTAAATGGATCTTTGATTTTAAATTGCACAATCCATTCTAAATCAAGCACATTTAAGTCTCCGGTGAGCATTAAAGATTCTTCATCGTAAGAACGCGCCTCGTAGGTGCTGCGTATTCCGGGAGCGCGGGTTCTAAATCCGAATTCATCCTTATAGATATACTCTACTTTTACCGGGAATGCCTTTTCAATCCCTAAAGGAATTTTAAGATGTAGACCGGGCTTTGTACTTCTTATGAATTTTCCGAAACGTAAGACCAAACCCACTTCATTGGGCTGAATGGTATAAAATGTCCCTCCTAAAATAACACTGATAACCAATATTGCGACTGCTACTAAGGGACCGGACTTTAAGAATTTTGAATTAAATTTCTTCTTAAAGGGTTCGATTATCTCGTCAGGAGATCGTCTCTCAAATTCCAAGACAATACATTAGCATGTTTTTGTGGGTTTGCAAGTATTAATTACATATTAAAATAGTGCCAATTTCATAACCATCTTTCTTAACGGGGTTTACAAAAGCAGGAATGTGTGGTATCTTTTTCTTAGCTAGGAAGGTGTAATATGAATAAAAACAAGATAAGAAGATATCTAAAATTACATTGGATCAAGGTGCTTATCTTAAGCATTGCCAGCATCCTCTTTATCATTCTTATTTTCCTCATCGTTATCGGCTTAAAAAATTTCCTTACTTTAGAATCGTTCTATAAAAAGCTGACGTTGGCCGGTATCCCATTACAGTTATATTTGAGCATAATCACCGCCTTTGTCTTTGCCAGTATCTATATGAGCTTTCACTATTGGTTTCTTTTTGGAGGCGGGTTTGCCAAAATGGGACAGAAAAAAGTAAAGGCTCAAGAAGTAGATGTGAAATGGTCTGATGTAATCGGTATGGAGTCCATAAAACGAGAAACGCAGGAAGTAATAAACTTAATCAAGGATAGAACCAGCCTTAAAAAAGTCGGTGGCAGAGTCATTAAGGGGCTTCTTATGGTAGGTCCACCTGGTTGTGGCAAGACTTATCTTGCCAAGGCAATTGCCACTGAAACTCAGATGCCCTTTTTGGCTGCGGTAGGGAGTGAATTTATCGGAATGTTTGTGGGGGTGGGTGCTGCCAAAATGAAAAGTTTATTTAAAGAGGCCCGCGTGCTGGCAGAAATTCATGGCAGCTGTCTTATCTTTATTGATGAAATCGATACCATTGCCCGTCCGCGTGTAGGAGTAAGTGGTTTAGGCGGCGGAATGTCTTATAACGCTACAGTAAATCAGTTGTTAACAGAATTAGACGGATTGCGTCAGGTGGAAAATAATATTGTGGTGGTTGCGGCAACAAACGTTAATGAGGATGAATTAGATCCGGCATTGATGCGGGCAGGAAGGTTTGATAGAAAAATTTATGTGGGTAAGCCCGGTTTAGATGATAGAAAAAAATTGTTCGAATACTATCTGGCCAAGGCAGAATATGATTCACAGATAAATACCGGTGTATTGGCAAAAAAAGCGGTGGGCTTCTCCCCTGCCGATATCTCTAGTATGGTAAGAGAAGCGTCTTTAATCGCGGTGAGAAACAAAAGGGATAAGGTTATCTTTAAAGACCTCTCCGAGGCTTATGACCGGGTAATGTTTGGGTTAAAGCGAGAGATTACCTTGAGTGAAAAGGATAAAAAGTGGACAGCTTATCATGAGGCTGGTCATGCAATTATTGCTTATTTTACCCATCCTACCGATGACGTAATAAAAGCTTCTATTGTCCCCCGCAAGGGGATGCTAGGATTTTCCTCGCATCGTCCACCTGAAGAAACCTACACCCGAAGTAAGGGGTGGTATCTAGCAAATATCAAAACAGCATTAGGCGGTTACGTTGCTGAGAAATTAAAGTTCGGTACAACTAGTTCTGGGGTTGATGAAGATTTCAGCAATGCGTTTTGGTTCGCTCACCACATGGTATGGCGCTGGGGTATGGGTGAATCAGGCCTGCTGGGCAATTTTTATGCCTTGGCCAGGCAAGGTGGCTGGTGGGGTCAAACGGGATCGATGAATATTTCCGAGAAGACCAAGGAAAAGCTAGATGATGACAGCCAGAAGATTATTCAAGATTGTCTTAAGGAAGTAGAAGAAATCCTTGCGCGGGAAAAGGAATTGCTGGAATACTTTGCCCAGGAGCTTCTTAAAAAAGAAGAATTAGAATATGATGAAATTGTAGAAATCTTCAAAAAACATGGCAAAGAACGTCCCCAGACTGATTCTTTGTAGTCTCCTCCTTTTTTGTGTCAGCTGCTCTTCTGTATCGCCAACATATTCTCGTCAGGAAATCAATAATGTAATAAAAAATATCTGCAAGGAAGAATTCCAGTTGGATGTAAACACCTGGGATACCGGCGCTACGATCTGGATTTATGCTCCTTTTAAGAAATTGCTTGGCGAGGATCAGCGCATTGACGAGACAATCGGAGAAAATTTCAGAAGAATTTTTCTTACTCTGCGCCGGGCTATTTTGAGTATGGATAAACCCCCAAATTTTTATGTATTCGTGGCCTCTGACACTGAAGATAAAGGAATGGATCTTTATTACATGGGTTTTGTCCCGGACTTAGTTAAGCTACAATTAAGTCTTATTTCTTTAGAGGATTGGCGCCAGCGCGAAGTCTTTATTTATTTTCCCAATGAGGGGGCCCTGGGAGATAAAAAAGGAACCCATGTCACTAAGTTTGATATTACCATGGGAGACTTTATCTCATTTCTGGTAAGGCAGCATATTTTAAATACCTATGGAATCAAGGGAATGCAAGAAGTTGCTAAACTTAACAAGTTGGATGCCACCTATTATAACAATAAACTAAATGTTATGTTTGATATCGAGCTGGCAAATGAAGAAAAAGAACTGCCCAACCCCTTTGAAGAAACGAAAAAAGCGACCATAAAGTATTTAAAGATTTACAAAGATTTTGAAGAGATAACCGAAGTAGAGATTCATGATTTGCGTACTGACAGCAAGCGTTTCTATACCAAAAAAGCCCTTCTGGAAGGATAGCCCTCCTGAATCTTAAGCTCTAGTTTTGACTCATTGATTTGTTAGATATCTGTAGCGCTTTCAATGAAGGGGCGTATTTTTTCTTGTTCTTTAAGGGGTTTGCCTCTTACTTTGATTTTTATCGGTTTGCCTTTCAGGACAGTATCGGTGTCTTTAATCTGGGGCGCTTCAATAAGAAAGACTCCCGGCTCAGGCGCAAAGAGTGAGTAGGTCACGCTAAAATCCATATGTATCTGGCCCTTTTTTAGGGAGAAGTTTTTTGATTGGGATTGGGAGACAATGGTAAAATTTTTAAATTCAGGAGTGATAAGTTCCGGGGAGGAAAAGCTTCCACTTGCTTTAATAGTATAGGTAAATATTTCCCCCACCGCTACTTTTCTTTTATCCACCTTTACACTAAGATTGTTGGAATTATTATAAAGGCCGCTACCGAAAATAAAAATAAGGGCAAAGAAAATGTATCTAGATAATCTTGACCTGACGTCCTTTTATCTTTAGTTTTTTCTCTGTTAAAAGTTTTATTGCCAAAGGATATAATTTGTGTTCAAGGGCATGTATTTTTTTCTCCAAGCTCGCCAGAGTCATCTGGGGGCTGATTTTTACCGTCTCCTGCAAAATCACCGGGCCATGATCAACTTTCTCATCAACAAAATGAACCGTAACCCCGGTTACCTGAC
Source organism: Candidatus Omnitrophota bacterium (assembly GCA_020352775.1). Classification (GTDB taxonomy): domain Bacteria; phylum Omnitrophota; class Gorgyraeia; order Duberdicusellales; family 4484-171. Next base: position 95,079 of record CP070684.1, on the reverse strand, counting down.
AACCATAATTAAACGCTCGCTTGATAGCATCTACTCCTCTAAGGGCCGGGAGTATCGCAGGATGTACATTTAGCATTCGATTTTTATATTTACGTACAAAAAAGTTACTGAGGATGCGCATGTACCCGGCTAATGCGATGATATCGATTTTTTCTTTATTTAAGATATTGATAATTGCTTTGTCAAAAGAAGCACGCGATTTATATTTTTTAGGATCAACAAAGACGTGTGGCACCTTTAATCTCTCGGCTCTTTTACGTGCATAAGCTTTCTCTTTGTCTACAATGAGAATTTTTAAGTTCGCCTTTACATAGCCTCTTTTTACTGCTTTTACAATTGCCTCGAAATTAGAGCCGTTTCCAGAAGCAAATATTGCCATATTTAGTTGTTTAGCTTTCTTACTCATACTTTCCTCAATATCTTTAGTTTAAAGTAGGCTTCTTTTTTTTTCATTATACATTTTAGAATTATAAAGTAAATGATAACTGACGTAATTGCCAAAACAAAGCTTAATATTTCTTTGATGTTGTGAAAAATAACCAGGGTTGCGATAAAGATAACACCGGGGAAAAAGAAAAGAAGCACACTCGCCAAAAGAGGTTTTTTTCTCTCAATGCCTACCTCTATTTTATCTCCTTTCGCAAGGGAAAGCCCGGGGTTATCAATCGTAATCTGCTCTTGGCCTTGTTTTCCACATAAAAATGACAAACGACAACAAGAGCACATTTTACTTTTTTCAAATCTTACCTTTACTTTATTTTGCTCGATGTCCTCTATTGTAACTATTTCTTTAAGGATCATGGGGCCTTGACGGATATCTTAAATTCTTCTTTATCAATACATTTTGTAGGACATTTTTCTTTACCCTCTTCTAGGGGTTTGGTTTGGGTTGCGTTTTTATAATCAATGTAGGAAAGATTATCTTTAAGATAATACGGTGAGCTTTCTACCTTTGTGCACAGACCGCAACCGATGCAGCCGCGTGCGCATACCTTTTGTGTCTGGGCACCCTTATCTTTATTGCTGCAGGCTACATTGTAGATATCGATATTTTCTTTTAAGGGGATGATAATAAAGAGTTTGCGCGGACAGGCCTTCACGCATTTCCCACACGCGATACACTTAGTATGATCCACATAGATCTTTTTATTATTAAGGCTAAGCGCTCCTACTGGACACACCTCGATGCAATCCCCCAATGCCATACAGCCATAAATACAGTCAAGCGCTCCACCAATTAGGTGAGCAGCCTTACAGGTTTGTGGGCCTTCATAGGAAGTAGATTCTTTCTTTTGTCCTTCTTGGGCCGCGCAACGACAAATTGCAGTTACGGTATGTTTTTTGTCTACAGCATCTATTCTTAGGATATGAGCGATTTTATTATTTACCTCTTCTCCTCCTGGCAGACACCCATTGAAAAGATTAAGGCTTTTTACAACCGCCTCGGCATAGGCGCGGCAGCCACTGTATCCGCAGGCACCGCAGTTTAATCCCGGCAAAACATCCAACACTTCTTTTAGGCGGGGGTCATCCTCTACATGCAGCTTTTTGCTCAAAAGAGCTAAGAGTAGAGAAAAACTTAAACCCGTTGTTCCCAGAACCAAGACTGAAATTGTAATTTGATTCATATTATGCACTTATTAATCCTGAAAAACCCATAAAGATAAGTGCTAAGAGCCCGGCGGTGATTAACGTTAAGGAAGCGCCTTTAAATACTTTTGGTACCTCTACATATTCTAGCTCTTCTCTAATTCCGGCCATGATAAGTAATACCAGCCAGAATCCCAATCCTGCGGCAAACCCAAATACCACTGATTCCAGAAACTTATAATTCCTGGCGACCATAAAAAGCGCCACTCCTAAAATGGCGCAATTAGTGGTAATAAGGGGAAGATATATTCCCAGAGACTGATAAAGCGCAGGTGAAAACTTTCGTATAAACATCTCCACAATCTGTACTAACGATGCAATGACCAGAATAAAAACTACATATTCTAAGAAAAATAAACCAAATGGTAAAAGAATTAAATGATAAATTAACCAGCTGATACTGGTTGCTAAAGTCATCACAAAGATAACTGCCATTCCCATTCCAAACGCAGACTCGATTCTGCCCGAGACCCCCAAGAAGGGACAAATTCCCAGAAAGTAGGACAATACCAGATTATTAATCAATACCGTGGAAATAAATATTAATAATAATTCCTTCATTTCTTAGCCTTTGCCTCTATTTGATTCATGATTGCAACCAGAAACCCCAATACTAAAAACGCTCCTGCCGGTAAAATCATCACGATCAATCGATCATAGTTTTGGGGTAGAATTTGAATTCCCAATAGCGTCCTTGCCCCGAAGATTTCACGTATCGCCCCCAGAAGAAACAATCCCCAGCTAAACCCAATACCCATTCCTAATGCATCACGTAAAGACTTGCCGATACTGTGTTTGGAAGCAAATGCTTCACATCTTCCCAGAATTATACAGTTAACAATGATTAATGGAACATAAGGACCAAGGGCACGGCTGATCTGGGGGAAATTGGCTTTAAGGAATATATCAACAATCGTTACAAAGGTGGCAATAATCACAGTATAGATTGCAATTCGTACCTGGTGCGGTACAATTTTTTTCATAACAGAGACCACTAACGATGAGAAAAAAAGCACAAACACCACTGCCAATCCCATCGAAAGTCCATTGATTGCCGAAGTTGTTACTGCCAGGGTAGGACACATCCCTAACAGTTGTCTAAAAATTGGGTGCTCATCCCATAAGCCTTTTACGATTTCTCTCATTTGCCCAATTCCTCTTTTAATTTCTCGATCCTTTTATTCAGTATGCTTACTACTGCCCTTGAAGATACGGTTGCTCCGGTGATTGCTTTTATTTGATAATCCTTTTTTGCTTCTTCTTTTACGCATTCTATCGCGGGCAGCGTATTTAATTCTTTAAATTGATTCCTGAACTCATCTTCCTGTATTTTTGCCCCCAACCCCGGTGTTTCTACAGATTCGATGATTTCAATGCCGACTAATTTTTTTAAATTAGAATCAATCACCGAAAGGATTTTGATTTTTCCCTGATAGCCTTGGCCTTGGGCCAGGAATGCATAACCTTCTAGCTTACCGTTATCTGCCAGAAGTTTATATATCTCATTAAGTCTTTCTATTCTTTGAGCCCCGGGTGCTAACCGTATTATTGCATCCTGGATCATTTTCTTTTCATTTAATTCGATTTTTACCTTAGCCACTCCATAAACTAGCGCAAGAGCTAGCGCGCATATCAGGCATACTAAGGTAAGGCTAGTTGTGATTTTTATAACTTCCTTCATTCTCCAAACCTTTTCGGTTGTGTGTAACTGTTAATAAGGGGGGTGAGTGCATTCATGAATAAAATTGAATACATCACGCCCTCGGGAAGCCCGCTAAAATACCTTATGATCATAATTAGTATTGCACATCCACCACCAAAGATATAGCGGCCGGTTTTAGTGGTGGGAGTAGTTACCGGGTCTGTTGCCATAAAAAACGCACCCAAAAGAAGACCACCGCTAAATAAATGGAATAATATCGAGCCATTAAGGGGATTTACGATGTGAAAAATGGCGCTGATCACAGTGGTTGTAGTAAGAACTGTTAAAGGGATGCGCCAGTCTGCGATTTTACGCCACAATAGATAAGCTCCGCCAATGATAAGGCAGACAGCTGATGTTTCTCCTAAGCTTCCCGCGATTGTTCCTAAAAATAAATCTTTAGTCGGTGTGATGACCCCGCTAAACTTCCTAAGCGCTAAAGGCGTAGCTTTAGTTATCGCATCTACACTGGAAGGCGCTATGAACGTAGTGAGCATTTTAGGATAAGCAGCCATAAGAAATGCCCTTCCAATTAGCGCGGGATTAAAAATATTTGCCCCCAGCCCACCGAAAAGATGCTTTCCTACTGCGATTGCAAATATTGATCCTAAGCTCGCTGCATACCAGCGCGTGGAAGGTGGCAGGATCAAAGCAAGTAGTAGACCAGTTAATACTCCGCTATAGTCTGCGACAGTTGATGGTTTTTTTCGTATTTTCTGGATTATTTCTTCAGTAACAAGGGCGGTTATTACGCAATTTGCAATCAAGAACGCTGCCCGTTGTTTAAAGAGAATAATCGCTGCGATTGTGGCTGGTAGGAGAGCCACAATTACTTGCATCATTACCCAGGGAGTATTGACTGGTGACCGTAAATGTGGTGAACAACTGACCTTCAGGTTCATATTTATTTCTTTTTGGGCATATAATTCTTACCAATCTTTATATAATGCACCAGCGGTATTTTTGCCGGGCAGACATAAGCGCAGGAGCCGCACTCAATACAGTCATTGATGTTAAATTTATCCAGTACCGCATACTCTTCTTTTTTTATACGCTTAACATATTCTAACGGAGTAAGCTGCATGGGGCATTCATCGACGCAGCGGGCGCATCTTATGCAGGGACCTTCTTCTAGTTCGGTGACATCTTTTGTCAGAAAGAGAAATCCTCCGCTCCCCTTTAATATCGGATATTCAAGGTGATTTAATCCGATTCCCATCATCGGCCCGCCAGCAATAATTTTTTTAGGCTCAATTTTAAACTCAAGGATTTTTTCATCAAATAGTTCTTTAAGAGTTGTTCCAATTTTTACCCAGATGTTTTTAGGTGCGCAAAGTGCATCTCCGGCACATGTTACCATGCGTTCAATTAGGGGTTTATCCAGATAAACCGCTTCATAAATGGCAAAACAAGTTGCGACATTGTGTACGAGACAGCCTACTTCAAAGGGGAGCTCATCACCTTTTACTCTTCTTTTTGTGAGCGTGAAGATAAGCTGTTTCTCGCCCCCTTGGGGGTAAGCGGTTTTTAATACCGCGATCCCAAGCTTTGGGATATTGAATTTTTTTAGACTGCGGATGTGATTGAGTTTCTTTTTGATTGAGATTTTGTTGTCTTCGATGGCAAAAATCACTTCTTTAGGATTAATGAGCCTGCAAACTATCTCGATCCCTTTAAATATCTCATCTAAATTTTCTACCATCAGTCGGTAATCGCATGCCAGGTAGGGTTCGCATTCGCAACCGTTTATGATAAGGGTGTCGACTTTTTGGGGCGGTTTTAATTTCACCTGGCTAGGAAATGCCGCCCCTCCCATTCCTACAATTCCGCTATTTTTAATCATTTCTAGTATTTCGTCTTTAGAATAATGCTGGAGGTCTTTTTCTATCTGATAGCGTTTCTCTTCTGGGGCACATTCTAAAGCGATAGCGGGTGCACGTTTTAATACTGGATGCCAATAATTTTCAATAGCAGTTATTTTTCCTTTTTGGGGTGCATGAAGCCTGGCCGAGATCAACCCGTCTTCCAGTGCGATTGTGCTGGCTTCTTCTACTTCCTTACCTATTGAAACACAAGCTTTAGAAGGTCTTCCGGTATGTTGAGACAGCGGCAGGTAGAGCTTTTTGGGTAAACGTAATTTTTCGCTTGGCAGCTGGTGTTGCAGTTCTTTAGATTCGTGAACTTTCAGCATTTTTTCTTATAAGGGTATAGGTTGAAAAAAGCATTACAATTACCCCCACGCTCATAATTATTGTAAAGGGAGTCATTACTTCGGCCAGATATGAGGAAGCAAACATAAACAAAATAAACGCCAGATGAATAACAACCTCTAAAGAGCTAAAGATTCGTCCCCAGAAGTTGTTTTCGCTTTCCTGATGGATGAGGGTATTGACTGCAATTACAATCGGAGCTGCGATTGCGCCTAGGAGTAAGCATAAGAAAAATGCAAATAAGGTATCGGGATAAGTGTGCAAAAGATAGGCAAAAAGAACAAGGCATGAGCTTGAGGCAAGCAGGGATAGATTTATTGTCTTTTTTACCCGGGCCTTAGAGCCGAATCTTCCGTATAAAAGTGAGCCCAGAAAAAGCCCTGCTCCTATTCCTACTGCTAGCCATCCCAAATCTAGGGTAATGGTGTCGAGGGTATTCTGGATAAACACGATAAATACTGTATAAAGGGAGCCGATTGTTGCAAACAAAACAAAAAGCACTTTGGCAGCATAACGGGTCTCGGCGGACTTGAGAATATAACGCAAACCTTCCTTAGCTTCGTGCATAAAGGAGTTTTTTGCCGTAAGAATAGCGTCTTTTCCAGCGACAAAAAATTCTCGGGGGTTAAACTTGGCTTTTTCTTTGATACGCATTGCAAAGATTAGCATTGCGGAAAGAAAAAAGGTCGAGGCATCGAGAATAAAAGCACTTTCTACCCCCCACCTTTCAACGATTATTCCGCCCAGGCCAAATCCTAAAACCGCCGCGATCATTGCCGTGATAGAAACTAAAGAGTTAGCAACCAGAAAGTCTTTTTTCTTAACCAGGGATGGGATGATTGCCATTTTTGCGGGGATAAAGAAGCGTCCTACCCCAAACGAAAGAAACACTAAGGCATATATAGGTATATAAGAGTGTAATTTCATGAATACCAGCGGAATAAGTAGTATAAATACGCCTCGCAAAGCATCGCTTACATACATAGTTTTTTGCTTATTCCACCTGTCAGCATATACTCCGGCAACTGGCGAGAAAAGAAATACCGGAATAATAGCTAAACTGAGCATTTTTGCAAGACCTACTGAAGAACCTGGTTCCAGTCGATAGACAAGTCCGATGAGGGCCATTTGGGTGAGGCGATCCCCAAATTGAGAGATGATCTGGCCCAACCAGAGGAAAAAGAAATTACGTTTTCTTAAGATTCGAAAGTGAGAATTGCGCATTGCACCCTTTTTTAAAAAACTACCAGCATTACTTCAGAAAGCCGACGAGAGGAGTCGAACCTCCGACCTGATCATTACGAATGACCTGCTCTACCAACTGAGCTACGTCGGCATGCCGATTGCTAATTTTATCACGAATCTATATGAATGCAATATGAATCAGCTAAAATAGCGCCTCTTTTCACAGTTTGCGTTCTAAGATATTTTTTTTCTTGCATTATACTTAAGTTCGAGTATACTAAAACACGAAAAAAGCTTGTCCAGGCGTTGAAATATTGATAACTTACACGTAAATAAAAATTACCCTCGAGAAGGATTAGATTAGATTGACTTATGACCCTAACAACACCTTATTACTTGATTGAGGAGCGTAAATTGTTAAAGAATCTCAAGCTGATTAAGCGCATTAGGGATTGTTGTGGCGCTAAGAGTGTTCTTGCCCTTAAATGTTTCTCCACTTGGAGCGTATTTAATCTCATGAAAAAATACATGGACGGAACAACCAGCAGCTCTTTATATGAGGCACGCCTGGGTTATGAAAAGTTCGGCAAAGAAGTCCATGCCTATTGCGTGGCTTTCTCTAAAGATGATATAAAAGCTGTGCGCCGATACGCAGATAAGATCATTTTTAATTCGATATCCCAATTAAAGATGTATCGCAAAGGCATAAAGGGGCTGGAAGCAGGAATAAGAGTTAATCCAAAGGTAAGTTTTTCTCATTATGATTTGGCTGATCCCGCACGGCGATTCTCAAGACTCGGTGTAGTTAACAAGAAATCTCTTTTAGAAATAGCACCCTTGATCAGCGGGGTAATGTTTCACTTTAATTGCGAGAATGACGACTTTAAAAACTTCTCCTCTAATCTTGATTTTATCAGCCGTACCTATGGCACTCTTCTTAAAAAACTAAAATGGGTCAGTTTAGGTGGTGGATTTTATTTTACAAAAGATGGGTACCCCGTGGAAAAATTTTGTAAAAAGTTAAAGGAATTTAGTAATAAATTTAAAATCCAAGTTTATTTGGAACCGGGAGAAGCCGCCATTACACGTTCGGCCCAACTCGTGACAAAAGTCTTGGATATCATCCACAATGAGATTGATATCGCTATTGTGGATGCTTCCACAGAAGCGCATATGTTAGATTTGCTAATATATCGAAGCGCGGCCAAAATAGATAATTCAAAAAATGGAAAGTTTAAATATATGATTGCGGGACGTTCCTGTCTTGCCGGGGATGTCTTTGGAGTATTTCATTTTAAATCTAAGCTAAAGCCAGGTAGCATAATTAGAATCGCCGATGCTGCAGGCTATACCATGGTGAAAAAAAATTGGTTTAACGGTTTGAACATGCCTTCGATCGTAGTTAAAAGAGAAGATGGATCGATAGATGTTGTTCGTCGTTTCAGCTATACAGACTTTAAAAACAATTTATCGTAAAGGAGGGTGCAATGAAAAAAAATGTTTTAATCGTAGGAGCTGGTGGCGTTGCTCATGTAGCGGCACATAAATGCGCGCAGAACAATGACCTTTTAGGTGATATTTGTATTGCATCTCGAACCCAGCGTAAATGCGATGCAATTATTGAGAGCATTCAAAGAAAAAATCATCTAAAAGATAAGACCAAAAAACTATACTCTCGTCAGTTAGATGCATTAGATATTCCAGCTGCAATAGAGATTATAAAAGAGACTAATTCTCAGATAGTGGTTAATCTTGCACAATCATATGTAAATATGTCTCTTCTCCAAGCCTGCATTGAATCCGGCGTAGCTTACATGGATACCGCTATACATGAAGAGCCGGATAAAGTCTGCGAAGATCCTCCTTGGTATGCAAACTATGAATGGAAGCGTAAGGACCTCTGCAAAGAAAAAGGTATTACTGCCATCTTGGGTGCAGGGTTTGACCCCGGTGTTGTGAACGCATACTGCGCGTTAGCGGTTAAACACCATTTTGATACAATTGATACCATTGATATTATGGATGTAAACGCCGGCAACCACGGTAAATATTTTGCTACAAACTTTGATCCGGAAATAAATTTCAGAGAATTCAAAAAAGTTTGGACCTGGATTGATAGAAAATGGGTAATGGAAAAGGTCCACTCCATCAAAAGAATTTATGATTTTCCAGTGGTAGGCAAGCAGCCCATTTATCTAAACGGTCATGATGAGCTTCATTCTTTGTCAAAAAATATTGACGCAAACAGTATCCGGTTCTGGATGGGGTTCAGTGATCACTACATCAATGTTTTTAGTGTTTTGACTAACCTGGGATTGACCTCAGAAAAGCCCATTAAGACTGCGGAAGGAGTTGAAGTAGTGCCGCTTAAGGTTATAAAAGCTATTCTACCCGATCCACTTTCATTAGCACCTAACTATACAGGAAAAACTTGCATTGGAAACTTTGTGAAAGGCAAAAAAAACGGCAAAGATAAGGAAATATTTATCTATAATACCTGTGACCATGCCCAATGTTACAAAGAAGTAGAATCCCAGGCCATCTGTTATACTGCCGGTGTGCCACCGGTAGCGGCTGCGATGTTAGTCGCTAACGGGAAATGGGATACAAAAACCATGGTAAATGTTGAAGAGCTAGACCCAGATCCATTCATCGCGATATTAGATAGAATCGGGCTACCGACTAAGATTATGGATAAAAATGTTCCAAGTTTTGAAGGCTATACACCTTCTACCGTAGGAGCAGCTAAGTAACTTTTGTCTATTTATTAAGGAGAAAGTCTGATTTAAAAAATTTTGGCAAGCTAAGAAATATTCTAGAGAGAAAAAACTTAAAAAACTCTTGCAAGAGATACAAAACTGTGCTATAAAAATAATTGAGTTAGAAATTTTATTTAAATATTAATTTTTATGCAACACAAAAATAAAAGAATACGAAAAGGAGATGGTAACGAAAAAGTATTGCGTGACTGACGAAAAAAAGCGTTGCACTAAGGTTCACCTTACGGCTGAACCCTTGTGTGCACCTTGCCTTACTCTCCCTCCAGAAGTCAAAAAAATATCACCGGATACAAACGAAAATGTGCAATTTAAAAAGCGGCGCGCTAATACGCAAGCTTTTTCTGTCGCTAACCATAAAAACTGTTTAAAAAAGGAGACAAATGAAATGAAAAATAAGGTATTTGGGTACGAACTTATTTTGGATTTGCGGGACTGTGACTCAACGGTGATATCTTCTCAGAAAAAACTTCAAGAGTACGTCGACACTCTCTGCAAACTCATCAAAATGAAGAAGTACGGCAAAGCCCTTATCCCTTATTTTGGAGAAAAAGAAGCATTTACAAAAGGATACTCTTTAGTTCAGCTAATTGAGACCAGTTCCATCACTGGCCATTTTTCTGAGTTTTGGGGCACGGCTTACATTAATATCTTCTCCTGTAAAGCTTACGATCATGAGTTAGCGAAGAAGTTCACCAAAGAATTTTTCGGAGCCAAAAGTGCGAAGAACCGCTTTATTGTGCGTTGATCCTTTCGGTGGTCGTCCTCTTAGCTTTATTTCGCCTGCCTGCGTAATTTATTTATTTCTTTCAAGCTCATCTGCGAACCTTTGAGTATATTTAATCCCATCGGGAGATGTTCTTTCAATTTTTGGATAGCCCTTTCTCTATCAACTTTTTCGCTAAAATATAGCACTACTTCTATTTTGCCCGTAACTCCTAATTTTAGCCCGCTCCTAAAGCTTATCTTTACATGAGGATTATAACCTTGGGTAAAATAAATCGGTAAATCAGTTCTTCTTAATGCCCTTTCTAATATATGTATCAGATCAAGCTGTGAGAAGTAAATCATCTCATCCCTTTTCCTTAATGTAATGGATATCGGAAATTTTTGTGTCTGCATATTATTTATCAATAAAGGACCAGGCAAAATTACTTGTTTGTGTTTTCAAAATTTTCTGGTACGCACTTCCCTCTTCTTCTATTGCATTTTTCCACGGTGCCCACTTAAATCTTTCATTATCCCCGCAAAATAGCGCACCCTTACGATAAGCATTTTCAATAACCTTACCCACTGTTCTATCTCCCCGTGCAAGTAACGTCTCTAAAATAGTACTTTTTGTTGAAGGAAGTGACACATCTAATCTTTTTGAGCGCGGCAATGAGTTCAACAACAACGCTCTTTTTTCCTCCAATATCTTTTCATCTTCTAGGCTTTGTGATTCCCAGATAGATATTGGCTTAGGCATAAAGACATTTACACTAGCAGATATTTTAAGATTAGATTTGCCAAGTAATTCTTTAAGCATATCTGCGATTGCAATAATATCTTCATTGGTTTCATTAGGAAATCCATACATAAAATAAAGCTTAATCTGCTTAAAGTTAAATGAGTGTAATACTTTTGCTGCTTCAAATAACTGTTTTATATCAATGTTTTTCTGAATATCTTTACGTAATTTATCTTGAGCAGCTTCTACTGCTACGGTTAAGGAGCTGCTTTTAAGCCTTTGCAGCCGTTCTTGCAAAGGACCTAATAAATCATCGATTCTTAGAGATGGTAAAGATAGCCCAATCCTTTGCTCTCTAAAATAATCTAAAACACCATCTAGCAGCTCTTGCATATAGCTATAATCTGATGCTGATAAGGATAATAATGAGAAGTTTTCATAGCCACTGGATTTATAAATCTTCTTTATAATTTCCTTTACTTTTTGGGGCTTTCTTTGCCGATAGGGATAATACTGTTTTCTTGCCTGACAAAATGTACAAAGATTAGGGCATCCCCGCGCAATCTCTACCGGAACTCTGTCTTGAATAATCGCTGTGTGGGGGGTGAGCCAGTTAGTGGGATAGTAGCTATTATCTAAATCCTTAACAAATACCCGCTTAATAGATTTAGGCGCCTTTTCATTAAGTGGTTTAAACAAATAGCTGTTATTTTCTAAGTTATTTGAATATAATTGCGGAATATAAAATCCTGGGGTTTGGGAAAAGGCTTCTATCCTTGCCTGCCTAGAACTTGTTGAGCGTAATATCTTAATGAGATCATTCGAAATTGCCTCAAACTCTCCTAACACAAATATATCAATAAAATCTGCAATTGGTTCAGGATTAACCACTCCTCCGCCTAAAACAATTACGTCCTTCCTTTGGTGTGAGTATCTGGGAATACCGCCTAATTCCAAGATATGCAAAAAATTTGTATAGTTTAACTCCGCATTGAAATTGAACCCCAAAACCTGGAATTGATTTAGAGGGGTTTTTGATTCTAAAGAAAAGAGCCTTTGATCATTTTCTTTTAAATACTGCGATAAATCATCAAAGGGCATAAACACCCGCTCACAGACTATATCAGATTCTTCGTTAAGAATACTATATATTATTCTCAGGCCTAAGTTGCTCATACCCAGCTCATAAAGATCCGGATAACCAATGCATACTGGAATGCGCCCTTTATGTGATTTTTTAATCACATTCCACTCATTTCCGATATATCTTTGTGGTCTCCTGAATTGCGCAAAATCCATCATTAGTCTTGGTCTTTAGTATTTGGTTTTATGCTAGGTTGAACGGGCAATATTTATGATTATGCCGGCTAGGATAAAATTTATGAGAAGATTGCTGCCTCCGTAGCTTAAGAAAATAAGCGGTAGACCCACCACGGGAAGAATTCCTAAGGTCATTCCGATATTAATAAAAATATGTGCAAAAAATAGAGCACTCATCCCTATTAGAACCTGACGCGCAAACCGGTCATGTGAGTCTTTGGCCAGGTCTAAAATCTTTTTTAATATCAACCAGTAGATAAAAAGCAAAAAGAGTGAGCCCATAAATCCCCATTCCTCCGCAATCACTGTGAAGATAAAGTCGGTGTGACGCTCCGGCAGAAAGTTAAATTGGTTTTGGGTGCCGGAAAGAAATCCTTTACCGAAAATCTCGCCAGAACCAATTGCTATTTTTGATTGAATAATAGTGTATCCTGCTCCCAAGGGATCTACGTTGGGATCAATGAATACAATTAAACGTTTTTTCTGATAATCCTTAAGAAACTTCCATCCAATCGGTGCTAGGGCAAGACCTGCGATTAAAAGCAAAATAAAGTATTTTTTGGGCAGGCGTGAAAAGATTCCCATCAAAAAAAACAGAACAAAAAGAATAAGGGCAGTGCCTAAATCCGGTTGTTTAAAAATTAGGAGGGCATTAAAAACCACCAATCCTAAGGGCAGCAGCACATCTTTTCTGAAAGATCTTCTGATTCTTTCACTTGCGAAAAAACGCGCCAAGATAAGAATAGTTGTGATCTTAGATAATTCCGAGGGCTGGAAATTAAACCCCAGGAATCTAATCCAGCGTTGAGCTCCCATTGCTTCTTTTCCAAAAACAAGAACCCAGAGAAGCAATATTATATTAAGGCCGTAAATAATAAAGCTTAAGTCATAATAGAGTCGGTAGTTAATAAAAGAAAAGATTATCAAAAAGATCCAGGCTAGTGCAATCCAAACGACTTGGCGATAGAAGACCGAATACTGCTCAAATTTGCCGCCTTGGTGCAGGCTGCTATAAAGAGAAATAAGACTGAGTGCGTTCAGAAATATTATACAGATGATGAGCGTGGCTGAGGGCGTTAATCTAAATCTAGCTTGTAAGGTAGTCATTTTTCTATTAAGTTTTTATTTTGCAGCCATCTAAGGAATTGGTAGCTGATGTCTACCGCCACTGAACTTGAGCCGCAGTTTTCCGCAAACACACAAAACGCATATTTAGGTTTTGCATAGGGAAAAAAGCCAACAAACCAACCGTGCGACAGTCCCTTTGTCTGGGCGGTTCCTGTTTTTCCTGCGATTTCTAAGTTGAGGCGGTTGAGCTCATATGCGGTACCGTCTGAAAATTCTACCGCTGCCCTTAGACCGTGTTTTATTTCATCGATACTTTCTTTTGATATTCCCACAAAACTTTTTGTAATAGCGGAGGCTTCAACTTTATTCATTTCTTTGATTAGATAGGGTTTGACCAGATATCCGTCGGTGGCAATGGCATTGATTGCGACAAGGGCCTCAAGCGGTGTAGCCTCCAGAAACCCCTGACCAATCGAGAGATTGAGGGTGTCCCCTCCGTACCAGGCAGTTTTTAGCCTTTTGCGTTTCCATTCCGGGGTGGGGACAAATCCTTTTCTTTCGTAAGGTAAATCAATTCCAGTCGCAACATTAAGACCGAATTTTTGTGCCCATTTTCCTATAAACTCAGGTCCGGTAACCATTCCCAGATTATAAAAATAGACATTACAGGAATGCGCAAAAGCCTCATAAAGGTCATCGGGGCCGTGAGTAGCCCAGCACTCAAATGTCGCCCGGCCTAAAGTAAGGCGCCCTCTGCAGGTGAATTTTTTTTCCGGCGCGGATCTTCCTTCTTCTAAAGCTGCAGCTGCCACAATGGGTTTAAAGGTAGAACCTAAAGGGTATGACGATTGAATCGCACGGTTAAGCAAAGGCCTTTTTTTGTCCATTAAGAATCTAGCTACGTTTTTGCCGCGTACAAAAGCATTAGAGTCAAAGGAGGGAGACGAAATAAGGGCAAGTACTTCACCGCTTTGCGCATCCATAAGGATTAGCGTTCCCCGTCTTCCCTCAAGTGCTTTATATGCAATTTCCTGTATGCGGGAATCAATGGTTAGTTTTATATCCTCTCCGCCAAATGCTTTTCGCTCTCCCAGAAAGCCGACAATTTTACCCGAAGAATCCACTTCAATTAAATCTCCCCCGTCTTCTCCTTTAAGATAAGCATCGTAATATTGCTCAATACCGGAAAAGCCCGCTCGTTCATTGGGCGCATAGCCATATTTTTTTAAGTTTTCATAGAAAGAGGCAGCTTCTTTGACATACCCTAATATATGCGCGCATTCATAGGAGAAATTGTAATGGCGCTGTGGCTGGGGATTGATAAGGATATCACCTGAAAAGTATTCTTTGGCTTCCAGGGCTTGCGCTTTATCGATATCGATGATTACATCAACCGGGCTGAACAGATTAGAAAAGCTTCTTTTGTAATTGGCCTGGATTATTTTTTCGTCGTAGCTTAGGAATTCCGCAAGTTGTTTAAACAAAATATCTTTCTTTTTTCTGATTTGATGAGGAATAACTGCGATATTGAAGGAGGCTTTATCGTAGGCTAAGAGAACCGAATTTCTATCCAGAATCGAACCCCGCAGGGATCGGATAGGGATAGCGCGCACATAGTTGTGTTCGGCGCGTTTTAAAAAGTAATTGCCTTTCAGCGCCTGATAATAGAAAAGGGAGATTACCAGGACCAAAAAACCGCTTAAATATATTCTTCTAACGAAACTCTGGTCCATTTTCGAAATAGATAGTTTAGGAGGACAAATACCCAGAAAGAATGAATAAAAAATAAAAGTATAAAGAGAGTTGCAGCCCCTCCCCTTTGAGCACTGTTGAGTCCTACATGGACAGCCAGCATTGCAAAAACAATCCCGATGCGGGCCGCTCTTTGTTGAAAGCGCGCTCTTAGATAATGCACTAAAATAACTCCCAGCGCAAATTCAATCAGGCTTAAAGAGCTCACTGGATATGAAAGGCAGCCCCGCAGGTATCCGAATACACAGGCCAACATAAATGAAACACGCAAAGGATAATTTAAGGCAAGAAAAATAATACCCAAGAAAAGAAATTCGGTGTATAGCCAATAGCTAAATGGCTTAATTAAATCAAGCATAAGAAGAACTGCTAATCCCCAGGATATTTTTAATATGCGTTCCTTCATCTAACGATATAGATTGTGTGCAGGAAGGGTCTTTTTGCGAATAATTTTGCTTGGACTTCCCAGAAAAGACTGTGTTTACCTCTCTTAACCTGTTTTACCTGACCAGCATATATCACGGAATAAGAATAAGGGGTTCTTAACCAGATTTCATCATTGGGTTTGATTAATTCTTCGTTTTCAATATAAAGGATTCTTGCACCTTTTAGAGTGCCTTTAAGGAGCCCGAATGAATCTTCCCCTACAAACACCGGAAGGCTGAAATCCGGATCATCAATAAGGATTACACGGGCATAATGTGCCTCTGCCTCGATCACTTTTCCAACCAGATAGCCTTCTTCATCTACCGCAAGCAGCCCGGGCTGTATTTTTTGTTTTGTTCCTACATTTATCGCCACTATTCTTCTCCAGCTTGAGGGGTCAAACGATATAACCTGGGCCGCGATAAAATCCGCACCCCTTTCCTCCCTAAACTGAAGAGCGGTTCGCAGCCTCTCATTTTCCTCTTTTAGATTCTTAAAGGCCCTTAGTTGCAGGATAAGTTCCAGATTTTTTTTCTTTAGTGTTTCTGTTTTTTGGGAGATTTTGCGTGGGATAACCAGAAATTGGCGTGAGAAGAATATAAAAACGTTTCCGATGAGATCTTTAAACGGCAAAAGAAGCAGAAAAATAAATAAAGCGAGGACGCTTGCGTGTTTAAAACGTATTTTAGAAGGTAGATACAAGGGATATCTTCTTTAAGAATTTTGGTTCTTCAAGGATTTTTCCTGTTCCTAATGCCACTGCAGTTAAAGGATCGTCCGCCACAAAACATGCTAACCCTGTTTCCTCAGCAATTAGCCTATCCAGGCCTCTTAATAATGCTCCTCCTCCGCACAGCACTATCCCTCTTTCGATTAAATCCGCCGCTAATTCCGGAGGAGTCCTCTCTAGCGTAACCTTTGTGGCCTCGATGATATCCCTTAGGGGAGATTGTAATGCTTCTCTTATTTCTTCAGAGGTTATCTTGATAAATTTAGGAAGTCCGGTAATCAGATCCCTTCCCCTTACTTCAATCGTAAGTTCTTCGTCAAGGGGCCAAGCTGATCCGGTCTTTATCTTTATTTCTTCGGCGGTTCTCTCTCCAATCATAAGATTGTATTGTTTTTTCATGTGTTCGATGATGGCGGCATCCATCTCATCTCCGCCTACCCTGATGGAGCGCGCATATACAATTCCGCCCAAAGATAAAACTGCAATTTCAGTGGTTCCTCCCCCGATGTCAATGATCATGCTTCCCTGGGGCTCCGCAATAGGAAGCCCTACCCCGATAGCGGCTGCAATTGTCTCTTCTACTGGAAGTACTTCTCTTGCTCCGGCACGTAGCGCGGAATCTTTAACAGCTCTTTTTTCTACTTCAGTTATTCCGGAGGGAACCGCAACAATTATACGCGGTCTTACCAAGACACTTCTTGGATGTACTCGCTTGATGAAATAACGCATCATCTCTTCGGTGATATCAAAATCAGCAATGACACCGTCTTTCATGGGCCGGATTGCCACAATGCTTCCCGGAGTTTTTCCAAGCATGCGTTTTGCTTCTTCACCGACTGCAAGTACCTGTCCTGTATTTTTGTAGATTGCAACTACGGATGGTTCACAGAGTACGATTCCTTCTCCGCGTAAATAGGTAAGAGTGGTAGCAGTACCCAGATCAATACCGATGTCATTAGAGAAAGCGCCTAGCAAATTACTTAGTTCACGCGTGATTACGTTAAATGCTTTCATTACCTCAATAATAGCAGAGCCTTAAGGGCTTGTCAATAATGAATTTAAATTGCCTCTATTCCTTAAAAACCGCCCCAGTGGATGCAGAAGTGACCATTTTCGAATAGCGGTATAGGTATCCTGATTTTACTTTGGGTTCGGCCAAGCCCATAGTCTTCTTTCTTTTTTCGATTTCCGCTTTCCCTACGCGCGCCTCGAGCTTTCTTTTTGGTATATCAATCAGGATTTTGTCTCCATTTTTAAGATAGGCAAGTAATCCGCCTTGCGCTGCCTCTGGAGAGATGTGTCCGATGCAGGGACCGCGTGTGCCTCCTGAGAAACGACCGTCAGTAATTAAAGCCACATGTTTATAGAGGCCCATTCCGACAATGGCTGCGGTGGGAGAAAGCATCTCTCTCATGCCCGGTCCTCCGCTGGGGCCTTCATACCTTATTACTACAATATCACCCTTATTTATTTTTGAACTAAGTATTGCCTTCATTGCTTCTTCTTCAGAGTCAAAGATATTGGCTTTCCCTTCAAACTTCATCATGTTGGGTTCTACCGCGGATTGCTTTACCACGCAGCCTTGTAATGCTAAATTTCCATAAAGAATAGCGATTCCTCCTTGTTTATGAATTGGCTTGTTTAAGGGTCGGATAACATCTTCATCAAAAATCACTGCATCTTTTGCGATGTCTTTTGTTTTTTTGCCACAGACTGTGGGATTGCTTTTGATCTTATCCTTAAGGCGCTTAAATACTGCTGGGATTCCTCCTGCGACATCTAAATCCTCCATAAAATAATTCCCGCCGGGCCGTAAGCTTGATATATGAGGAGTTTGCTTGCTGATTCTGTCAAAATCCTTTAAGTTTAAGTTGATCTTGGCCTGGCTTGCGATTGCCATAAGATGAAGCACAGTATTGGTTGAACCGCCTAGTGACATATCAATGCGTATGGCGTTCTCTAGGGCATTTTTATTTACGATCTTAAGCGGGGTTACGTTGTTTTTGATAAGGGTAGCAATCCGTTGGCCGCTTTCATAGGCAATTCTTAGCTTTTTATTCAACACTGCCGGAGAAGTGGCGCAATATGGTAAGGAAAGCCCCATTGCTTCAGTTAAGCAGGCCATAGTATTAGCGGTATAAAGCCCCTGGCAGGAACCGCAGCCGGGACAGGCTTCGATTTCAAGAGTTTCTCTTTCCTGTTCAGTAATTTTTCCTGCTTTAGCACGTCCTACTGCCTCAAAGGTATCTCGTACCAAAGAGAGTCTTTTTTTACCGAAGTGGCCGGCAAGCATTGGCCCCGCAGTAACTACGATTGTGGGGATGTTGATGCGTAGCGCCCCCATAATCATTCCCGGAGTGATTTTGTCACAGTTGGTAAGAAGCACTAAACCGTCAAGAGCATGAGCGCTGGCAATATTTTCAATGATATCTGCGATTAATTCCCGGGAAGGAAGAGATTGTTTCATTCCTTCATGGCCCATGGCAATACCATCACAGATTCCGGGCACTCCAAAAATAAAAGGAGTTCCCCCTGCGTTTTCAATGCCGCGTTCAATATAGCGCTCCAAGGTGCGCATGTTGATATGGCCCGGGATAATATCAGTAAAAGAAGATGCAATGCCGATAAAGGGACGATTCATGTGGGAAGGATGTAATCCCGCGCCATACAAAAGAGCCCGGTTAGGCATTCTCTCTAAACCTTTTTTAATCTTGTCTGAACGCATTAAACTCTCCTTTTTAATCTGCTCCTTCTAATTTGCCCAGTTCTTTTTCCTCTTTTAAGAATTCATCTTTAGACTTTTGCACCGCTACCGGCTTTACGTACTTTTTAATAATTTCTGCAGTGTCTTTTATATTCAGTTGGCTGAAAAGAAAATCAAATTCTTTCTCCAACACGCTTGATATTTTTTCGCGCATGTCTTTGGTGAGGGAATGAATTTCTTTTTTAAACGGCCCCAAGGCTTTTTTGCGTGTCTTGTAGATAAACTGATCATCAGTTTGCTCTGGTTTTTTCTCGTCTGCGCAATTCTGATGTAACCAGTCATAAATCTTTTCTTTGAGCGAGATGGGCAGATAATCGTATACGATATTTTGAAATTGAGTGGCAAGATGGATTTCAGAGCATTCTACTTCTGGAAAACGGTGAAATGCCTCATTGGGTAAAGTGGAAGCACCGTGTTGCACGCAGCCGGATAGTTTGTATTCTGTTGTTCCGATTTCAGAAAGACTCTTTAAGGTGTCGAAATCTATTTTTACTTTGGCGATTGTTCCATCCGGCAAAACCACTCCACCGTGGCTGGTTCCGGTCTGAATACTCATTTTAGAAATCCCTTTTAGCTCACCCACCTCGTTACGATAGCCCTTCATAAAGGCATGGAATTCCTCGGGGGTTGAATTTTTGCCGCCTACTTCTCCGATTTCTCCCCCTACTGATACCTCAATACCTTTGGGCTGGAGGCGTCTTATAAATTTAGTAAAGAGCGCACAGACTCCATAATTGAGTTTCTGTTGTTCATCAATAGTAGGCTTGTCTAAATCTACCAGAGTTGAAGAGTCAATATCGATGTTGTAGAATCCAGCTTCGATTGCTTCTTTAATGAGTTCTTTTAAAGGATTTATTTCTTTATCTTTGTCTTTTAGGTAATTAGTTGCTTTTACCTGGAAGTGGTCTCCCTGGAAAAACACCGGACCTTGGAACCCCGCTTTCATTGCGGCCAAAAGCAAGATTGAGGCATATTCTAAGGGCCTTTGGTCGGTATAACCGATTTCACTCTTTGCGATTTCAAAAATGAACGCTCCGGCATTTATTTTCTTTGCGGATCTAAATACTGCCCGGCCGATATCATAAGTAAGGGTGCGTATGTTCATCGCCGGAACAGTAAAACCCTTTATTTCTCCTTTTCCGCGGGCTTCATAAAGTTCCTGGATAGATGTGGGGATAATTCCAAGTCCTAGAGCCGCCTCATAAGTTACCCAGTAGCAAAGCCTTTTTACATGCGCAGATTCTCCCAGGATGATGGTGTCAGCAATGTCGTCGATTGTTTTTGCCCTGAAAGTCTGAAGGTCTTTGATTTTGATTTTACCGCCTTCTACTGTAATTACATTGTTGTTGAGTAATTCTGTTTCATTGTGATAAACCATTATGTCTCCTTCCTTTCTTTAAGTGAGTACTTTTATCAATTTATAATAACTATCTACCTTGATATCTTTAGTTTTGATTGCTTTCCCTAAAGAAACAGTGAAAAATTCATCGTTTTTTAATCCTACGCATTTATCAGTCTCGCCATTCTTTAAAAGCTCTATTGCTTGAGCTCCCATGCGTGCGGCTAAAATTCTATCTAAAGCTGTGGGTCGGCCTCCTCTTTGAATGTGACCTAGGACAACTTCTCTTGTTTCCAGGCCAGTACCTTTTGTTATTTGTTTTGCGATATCAGCGGCTTTTGCTTTTCCTTCAGCTACCGTAATTATCCAGCTTACCTTTCCACTGACATTGCCTTCGGTGATTTCTTCACACATCCGATTAATATCAAAGTCTTTCTCCGGTAAAATAACGTCTTCACATCCTCCAGCCAGAGCAACCCGCAGCGCAATATAGCCACAATCACGGCCCATAACCTCTACCACAAATATTCTTTCTAAAGATATGGCAGTGTCTCTGATTTTATCTAGGGCATCTAACGCAACATTGACCGCAGTATCTGCTCCAATGGATAAATCAATGCCGTTTATGTCATTATCAATTGTTGCCGGCACCCCGATTACACGGATAGCATACTTAGCGGCCAGAATATGGGCGGCGGTTAGAGAACCGTTTCCGCCAATTACAATCAATCCTTCGATGTCGTTATCCTTTAAAGTCTTTACGCCTTGTTTTTGTCCTTCTTCAGTCAAAAATCTTTTGGAACGCGCGGTCTTAAGAACAGTTCCGCCCAAATTAATTATTCCTGAGACAGAACGATGGCCTAATTTTATAACGTCGCCTTCGATCAGGCCTTGGTATCCTCTCTGGATACCCATTACTTCCATTTTATAATGCGCGGCGGTGCGTACTACAGCGCGAATCGCCGCATTTACCCCTGCACAATCCCTTGTCAAAATTGCGATTCTCTTCATAGCCTCGAACCTCTTAGGTTCCTACTTCCCAGCTCGCCAGATATTTCTTTTGTTGGGTAGTGAGCTTATCGATTCTTATACCCATGGAACTTAGCTTTAATGCCGCGACTCTGGAGTCTATCTCATCAGGTACCTTATAAACTTTTTTCTTTAACTTTCGGTGGTTCTTAGCGATAAACTCAGCGCTTAATGCCTGATTGGCAAAGCTTAAATCCATTACTTCTGCCGGATGACCTTCAGCGCAGGCTAAGTTTACAAGCCTACCTTCTCCTAAAACATAAATTCTCTTTTTATTTTTAAGAGTGTATTCGGTCACCAAGGGTTTGACTTCTTTTTTCTTTGTGGCTAGCGCAGCAAGACTTTTAATATCAATTTCAACATCAAAGTGTCCAGCGTTGGCCACTAGCACTCTATCTTTCATTAAGGGAAAATCCTCTTTAGAGATTACATTTATATCGCCGGTGACCGTAACAAATATATCTCCTATTTTGGCTGCTTCTTTAACTGGTAGGACCCGAAATCCATCCATTACTGCTTCCAGAGCTTTAAGGGGATCAGCCTCGCAGATAATTACATTTGCACCTAAGCCTTTTGCCCTTATTGATACCCCTTTACCACACCACCCATAGCCACAGACTACAACATTGGTGCCGGCAATGAGTTTGTTGGTGGCGCGCACTATTCCATCCATGGTAGATTGACCGGTCCCGTAGCGGTTATCAAAAAGGTGCTTGGTGTAGGCGTCATTTACCGCAATAATGGGATAAAGTAGTTTTCCCTGCCCCTCTAAAGATTTTAGGCGTATCACTCCAGTGGTTGTCTCCTCAGTACTTGCCCAGGGTAATCTTTGAGTTTTAGAAGTTCGGGCACGTTTGTGAATTACTGAAATCAGATCCGCCCCATCATCAAGGGTGATCTGGGGATTGTTCTTTAGCACTGAATCAATGTGGGAATAATAAGTTTTTGTGTTTTCACCTTTGATCGCAAATACCTCTATTCCGTAGTCAAAAACCAATGATGCTGCCACATCATCCTGGGTGGACAAAGGGTTAGAGGCGCATACTGAAGGTCTCGCTCCCGCTGCTTTTAGGGTAAGGGCTAAAGCAGCAGTTTCAGTGGTGACGTGAAGACAGGCACCGATGGTTACTCCTTTAAGTGGCTTTGTTTTTGCAAAGCGCATCCTTACTTGCTCTAATACCGGCATGCGGTTTAGTGCCCATTCGATTCTCTTTTTTCCTTCCTGGCGTAAATTTTTATTTTTAATATCGCACTTCATGTTTTCTCCTTTACTTGCAGGCCTTTTTCAATACATCAGCTTTATCAGTGTTTTCCCAGGTAAACCCTTCTTCTTCCCGGCCAAAATGTCCATAGGCAGCGGTGTTAGTATAAATTGGCCGAAGGAGCTTAAGTTCATCAATAATTCCGGAAGGAGTAAGTTTAAATACTTCGCGTATTGCCTTAGAAATCTTTCCTTCATCAGCCTTTCCGGTTCCAAAAGTATTGACACTAACCGATACTGGTTCGGCAACACCAATACAGTAAGAAAGCTGAACTTCGCATGTCTGGGCTAAGCCGGCCCTTACAACATTCTTTGCGATATAGCGACCCATGTAAGAAGCAGAGCGGTCAACTTTTGTGGGGTCCTTACCGCTAAAACATCCTCCGCCGTGACGGGCAAAGCCGCCGTATGTATCGACAATGATTTTTCTGCCGGTAACTCCGGTATCAGATACCGGACCACCGATTTCAAATCTACCGGTTCCGTTGATAAAGATCTTGGTATTTTTATCCATGAGATTTTTGGGGATAATATAATCAATAACCAGCTTTTTAAGGTCTTCACGTAAATCTTCGGTGAGGATCTCTTTAGAGTGATGGGCTCCAAGAATTACAGCATCAACCCGTTTAGGCTTTCCATGCTCATATTCTACGGAGACTTGAGATTTTCCATCGGGACGAAGATAGCGTAAGACCCTTTCCTTTCTTAATTCAGAAAGACGGCGCACCAGTCGATGGGATAACATGATCGGAAGGGGCATAAGCTCTGGGGTTTCAGTGTTAGCAAA
The DNA here is from genome assembly GCA_020352775.1 of Candidatus Omnitrophota bacterium. Lineage (GTDB taxonomy): Bacteria > Omnitrophota > Gorgyraeia > Duberdicusellales > 4484-171. Next base: position 71,629 of record CP070684.1, on the reverse strand, counting down.
TCCAAACATAAGTCCCTGGTCACCGGCACCTCCGGTATCTACCCCTACTGCAATATCTGCGGATTGTTCCTGAATCGCAGTCACTACCCCGCAGCTTTCATGGTCAAAGCCGATTGCAGGGTCGTCATAGCCGATATTTTTAAGTAAATTTCTTACAACTCTTGGAATTTCCACATAACAATTAGTTGTTATTTCTCCCGCAACTACTACCAGGCCGCGGCTTACCAATGTCTCACAGGCAACGCGTCCGCGCGGGTCTTTAGAAAATACTGCGTCTAGGACCGCATCTGAAATCTGATCGCATACTTTATCAGGATGACCTTCAGTTACTGATTCAGAAGCAAAAAACCTTTTCATTATGTTACCTCCTTCTGTTCGTGCGTATCTTGATTAGCTACGCTATTGTTGGTTTGATTTTCAATATTTTTACTTTCATTATTTTTGCCAATTTCTTCTTGGGCAGTTTCCGGCTTTTTAAAAAGCGGCTCAGTTAGCTCTTGAAGAACCTTATCTTCTTTTGCAAGCTCAATGAATTCTTCCAATCTCGGAAGGTCTTTTAGGGAATTAAGACCAAAATACTCTAAAAACTTGCGGGTGGTAATATAAATAAAAGGCCTACCCACCACTTCTTTTCTGCCCGCAATCTTTATTAATCCAAAATCAACCAGATTCTTTGTCACTCCGTCCACATTTACGCCTCGGATTGCCTCTATCTCCATCTTGGTGATCGGTTGTTTGTAGGCAACAATCGCAAGGCATTCAAGGGCGGCAACTGAAAGCTTCTGCTTGCCGCGCTCCCGATACATTCTTTTAACCCACTCTTCATTGCCGGGAGCAGAGCACATCTGATATCCTCCCGCAACCTTAACCACGCAGATTCCTGAGGCGCGACTCTTGTATTCTGCGATTAATTCATTAGTTGCGGCTTCAATATCTTTTTTGCTTAACGAAAGAGTCTCACACAGCTCTTTTAACTCAATTGGTTTTTCGTTAATGAAAAGCAGTGATTCTACAATTGATTTTATTTGTTGTCTATCCATAGCTTATTTTCGTTGACGATAAATTTCATTAAGAAGGTCTTCAGTGCTCTCCGCCTCCGGTTTAGTCTTAAGGGCTTTAGTTATCATCTCCTCTATCTCTTTTGCGCTGTATTGAAGACGCTTAAGGATCTGTTTTGCTTCCTGGGTGATTTCTTTCTTTGCGGGCTCATAGTTACATTCTTCACCCTTAAGAAGTGCAAATCTGCCTACTTTTCCTTGCAGGGCAGCCACAATATGCTTTGCTTTTTGTTGTCCGATTCCGGCCAGGGTCTTTAGAAAATTGATATTTCCTTCTTCTATTGCCTGGGCAATACTTGAAACCGGTTTATCAAAAGCACGCAGCGCCGCCTTGGGCCCGATCCCGGAGACACTTATAAACCTTTCAAAGAAATCTTTTTCAAGCTCATCAATAAAGCCAATTAATACCGGCACCCCTTTACTTTTATCCATGTGAAGATAGTGATAAATAATTAACTCTAGGGGGCTACCTTCATCTTCACAGATGCGGCCTGCTACGGTGCGGGGGATATTGACTTCATAAAATATGCCTCCCACATCAACCAGGACGCGGTTATCATCTTTTTTTATCAGATTGCCCTTAATGCGTGAAATCATTGTCTTTTGGCTATTTCTTTTTCTATCCTTTTCACTTTCTGCAGGTGCGAAAACGCAATTGTTAAAGAATAAGCATCAGCGGTATGAGTGGATTTAAATTGCCTGCCGGTTAAGTTTTCCGCCATCTTTTTTACCTGGGCTGAGTTCACATTGCCTCTGCCCGCAAAAGACTTTCTGGCGCGGGTCGGTGAAAATTCATAAAACTCTAAGTTTCGCTGTTGGGCAAGCAGGGCCACTACTCCTCTTACGTGTGATAGAATCCCCAGAGTTGTTGGGTGTCGATAATGAGAATAAAGTTTTTCTGCCAGAATTGCTCCTGGTGCGAATTGCTTTACTTGACTTTGTAATTCTTGGAAAATATATCCCAATTTTTCAGGGAGCGACTGTTTAGGTCGCGGTTTTATCTGACCTTCTTTTATTAGTTCTACCGTTAAATTTTTTACATCGCATATTACGAAACCCGTTACTTGGATTCCGACGTCTATTGCTAAAACCCTCATTACATTTCCTGGGCGATTTCCTCTAGAATCTCATCAGGAATATCAAAATTAGCATATACCTTTTGAACGTCATCGTGCTCTTCCAGTGATTCCACCAGTCCTAAGATCTGCTTTGCCTCTGTTCCGGCAAGCTTAATCGTAGAATTAGGCACCATGGTAAGCTCGGCGTCTTCCCACTGGATACCTTTATTTTTTAAGGCCTCCTTGACGCTTTCAAAATCTTTTTGGTCGCAGAAGACCTCATAACTTTTCTCAGCGGTTTTTATATCTTCGGCTCCAGCATCCACTGCTACCGAGAAGAGTTCGTCTTCGCTGATTTGAGACTTATCGATTAAGATGTAGCCTTTAGGCGTAAAAATCCAAGCCACGCTTCCCCCTCCGGCCATGTTTCCGCCTTTTTTGGAGAAGATATTGCGTACCTCGGCGGTGGTCCTATTTTTATTATCGGTTAAAGTTTCTACCAGGATTGCGATTCCACCCGGACCATATCCTTCAAAAATACAGCTTTCATAAGTTACGCCGGGTAATTCCCCGGTTCCTTTTTTTATTGCCTTCTCGATGTTGTCCAGGGGCATGTTGGCGTCTTTTGCGCGGTCAATGGCAGTACGCAGGCGCGGATTAGTATCGGGGTTTCCTCCACCGTCTTTTGCGGCCACTGTTACTTCGCGGATAAGCTTACTGAACAGCCGCCCCCTTTTGGCATCAACTGCTGCTTTTTTATGTTTGATACTTGCCCATTTGGAATGACCACTCATATTTGACCTCCTTTAATAAACTTATTACATTGTTAAAAAACCGGTTGCTTTTTTTGCCAGTTGGTCTGCCTCTTTATTTTTTTCTCTCGGTATATGCGAGAGACTAAATTCATCTAATTTTGCGATTAAGTTCTTTGCCAATACATAAAGGGGGTAAATATTTTGATTTTTGGTCTTAAAGTTTCCTTTTATCTGTTCGCAAAGCAAATTGCTGTCAGAAAAAACCTGACATTTCTTCTCCCCCATACTTAAAAGATCTGCCAGAGAAAAAATAAGCGCCATGTATTCCGCAAAATTGTTGGTCTGAACCCCTAAAGAAATACTCTCTTTTTTAAGGAGCTTATTATTTTTATAAATCAAGTATCCAATCCCGGTTTTTCCCGGATTACCAATTGATGCGCCATCAATATAAATTTTTATCATCCTTCTAAATCTTCCGGGATATAAAGAATCCTTACGCAACTGTGACAGAGTACTAAGTCTTTATACATTTTTATCTCATTTATTGTTTGAGGGGTCACGCGCATATGGCAGAATCCACAGTTATCGTTGACGATGGGCGCGATTGCTTCTCCGTGGCGGCTCTTTATGAGTTGTTCGTATTTGGCAAAGATTTTGGGATTGACGTCTTTTGCGATTATATTTCTTTTGTCTTCCAATCCTTTCATTTGAATATCTATTTCTTTTATTTCTGTCGCGACCGTGCTTTCCTCTTCTTTGAACTTTTTCTCTTGCTCAGCCCGTGCACCCTGAATCTGGTTTAGTTCTTTTTCTGCTCCCTCAATCTCTTCCAGCGCTTTAAGCACTTCTTCTTCTAACAAAGACACATCTGCTTTATGTGAGGCAATCTCATTAAGCTTCGCTTGGTATTCTTTGTTTGTTTTTAACTGATAAAGTTCTCCTTGTGCTTTTTTGACTGCTTCTTCTTTAGTTTGTAGCTCTAATTCTCGGTCCTTTTTCTTAAGCTGTAGTTGCTGAATTTTTTCTTTAGAAGTTGCCAGCGTCCTTTTTTGTTCTTCTAGGCCAGTAAATGTTTCATTAAGCCGTGAAGGTTTCTCAACATCTTTTTGGTGCGTGAGTTTATATAGTTGGGAATCAATCTCCTGTAGTTTTACGATTTTTTGTAGCTCTTCTTTTAAACCCATACGTAATTTGCTTAACCCCTTCGCCCTTTTACGCGAAACAGTTTTGTCAGAAGATACAACAATGGGCGATACAGGATTCGAACCTGTGACCTCATGCATGTGAGGCATGCGCTCTAACCAACTGAGCTAACCGCCCGTAAATTTATCAGTAGCGCTCCCTGCCTGCCGGCAGGCAGGTAACCATCTGAGCTAATCGCCCAGGATAAAATATATATTATAGATAGAACAACATCACCCCACAGATTTCTTACCGGCAGACCTGCCTGCTGGTAAGCAGGGACTTATCTTTTCCGTAATGGGCCCGCAGGGACTCGAACCCCGGACCAATTGATTATGAGTCAACTGCTCTAACCAACTGAGCTACGGGCCCGCAGAATGTTAAAAATTATAGCAATTTATAGCCGTGATAGCAAGTTTTTATTTATAATATGTTAGGTAAGAGGTGAAGATGCGAGTTTTTATATGAAATTTAAGGACTTTCGGTATCTATGCGATATAAGAAGAGATGAATCTTTCTAGTTCTTCTTTAGACATTACTCCAGTTGTTTTCTCCATTACTTTACCGTCTTTAAAAATCAAAAGGGCGGGGATGCTCATAATCGCGAATTGAGTGGCTAGTTCCGCAGCCTCATCGACATTTATTTTAGCGACCTTGATTTTTCCATCATATTTCTCTGCCAGCTCCTCTAAATACGGTGCAATCATTTTGCAGGGACCACACCAGGGAGCCCAGAAATCTACCAGAACCGGTAGCGGCGAGTTAATGACTTCTTCCTGAAAATTTTGGGCAGTTACTTTGACCTCCATCTTACCTCCTTAAAATCTAGAGCGTGGGCGGCGATTATTTTATTTTTTTAACAGTATTCTCAATGTTAGCTATCTGTTTTAATAGCTTGGCTACCTTGGGGCTTTTTGACCATTTTGTTTTTGGAGTATTAGCTACTAGTTTGCCGAGATTATAATACAATTGTTCTTTTTTTAGATTGAGAGATATTTTCCTGGTTTGCTCAACGCCTTTTTCGGAGACGCTTTTAAGATATGTTTCCCCTTTATCGAGTAATTTCTTTGTCTGTTTTAGCCCTTTCTCCCACTCTTTTTTTGTTTTGGGCCATAGCTTTTTTAATTCCGCAAATCTACTCTTTGATGCTTTTTTCACGGCTTTTTTCTTTGCTTTTGCCATCTTACCTCCTATCTAATTTTTGTTTTATATTTTACTTCAACTTTGTTAATATTTTACCATATTCTTTTTATTTAGCAAAATAAATGTCGAAAGCATTGACAGTTACTTTTCTCTCATCTATAATTTTTAGTGATGATTAAGTCCCTATTGCAGCGCTTTCGAAAAATCATATCTTATTTAGAAAACCCCGATATTCCTTTTGTTTATTTTATTCTAAGTCTTTTATTCTGGATTACCCTGAGGAATTTTCTGGAAATATTTTCGGATAAGGCCGTAGTATCATTTAAATTGTTTACAGAGCTACATCCCCTCTATTACCTTGCTTATAAGGGCCTGGTTGTATCATATCTACACTATTATCTTTCCTGGGTAAGTGTTATCTTGTGTATTGGATTATTAGCTTTTCTTTTTACCAAAGAAAGCTTAGGGAAAATATTTAGAGTGGCCTTTTCTTTCTCCTTCATCTTAAACATTACGCCCTTGGTTGATTTGATTATCACAAAAGGTGTGGGCGCAAATATCGCTTATATTTATCCTAGCACTTTACGCCAAATTTTTCCTTTGCCAGTGAAGATGACCGCCGGCATGAACGTAACTTTTGCTACCACTCTCATTCTTTTCTTTGTTTACTGCTTTCTTAAGACGAATCGAATCATAAAGAGTCTATTGGCAACACTAACTGTTCATGTTACACTTTCACTTTTTGGGGCTATGGCTCTTTTCTTAAAGGCCACCACCCCTTTACCTCTCATCAGGATATTTACCTTAATTATTTTTGCTGAAGTTTTGGTCGTATTTTTTATCCAGAAGCCCTCTTTTTTTAAAGCGCTGCTTAAGGATGTTCGGCCCTTTAGGATTCTTCATTCTGAATTAATGTTTGTGCTGGGAATATTTTTAGCAAGCCCCGGGTTTTGTATTTTTCTACAAAAAGAACTTTTAAGCTTCGTTTTGGTTTTGGTCGCAATATTTTTAGCAGGCCTTACCGCGATTATCATAAATAATCTAGCGGATTATAAGATCGATCTAATCAGCAATCCTGACCGCCCCCTGGTTGCAGAGGTTATTCCCAGGGAATTTTATAAGCAGTTAGCAGTTTATGTTTTTTTTCTTGCGATGTTGTGTGCGGCGGCAGTAAATTTTTCAACGCTTTTTTTTATTTTGTTATGCATTGGAAATTACTTTATCTATTCGGTATTTCCTTTCAGGCTAAAAAGAGTCCCGGTTTTTTCAAAGCTTTTTGTCTCCTTTACTTCTTTGCTTTTGGTGATGCTGGGGTATATCTTTGCCGGTCAAGAACTTTTAACCTTTCCTTCCATAATAATATGGTATTTTTTAACCCTTTTTACGCTCTGTGCTAATTTCATTGATTTAAAAGATTATGAAGGTGATAAAGGGGCCGGGATTTTAACCTTACCAGTTATTATGGGTCCCATAATTGCTAAATTAGTTATCGGTAGTTTCTTTTTGATTGCTTATGGGTCTTTGAGCCTGGTGTTTCTTGATTTGCGTCTGCTTTTGCCAGGATTGGTTATCGGTGGGGTTCAGTTTGTTTTAATCAACAAGAAACATTACCAGGAGAAATGGGTGTTTTCAGTGCATTTAGCTGCGATAATTGCACTTCTTTTCTATTTATATCAAATCTATTAATTTTGATTTCAGGGCTCTTTTTACCAGGACCATCACCGTAAGGGCAAGAAAAATAAAAATAATGGTTTTATAATCCCACTTATTAAGCACAAGCCCCAATGCCATTCCTGCTGCGGGGGGGTGTTCGGTGTTAGTAACTACCATTAAAAAAATCGCTATCCCTACTGCTAACCCTCCAAAGATTATATAGGCTATTTTTTCATTTCCATTTATGGCGATAATATGAGAATTTGCCGCATAAGAACAAAGGCAGCCTACGATTATCCCGATGATATAGCCTCCTTTAAGAACTCGCATTTTACTGATATAAGAATGGGGCATGGCAAAGACGACAAATGCAGTTGCGCCTAGGGTGGCAATAATTGCAGTATGGGTAAGGACATCAAGAAAAAGAAGGATTAGAAAGATTGTTATCGTAGCCAGAGTGCTTTGCAGAAGATAAATCTTTTTATTTTCTTTGAACTTTTTATCAATAAATTCCCAGCGCATATTTATGTGATTAGATCACGAAGGGTATTTCGTTAGCTTATGTTTCGTTCCAGTCGTTCTGCGGGATGACGCTGGCGCCACCTTCATATCCCTCGAAATATTCCAAATCGCCCAGGGCATCGGGGTCATAATTGAGTTCAAAATCGCGACCATGCTCCATGACAATAACATTTTCGCTGATCATTGTTCCGTTTATGGTAAGGCCATCAAAGCTACTCATTCGGATATCTTTTCCGCTGTATATCAGACCGGATATGGTCGTATTTGTCATACCATCGGCGTTAATATAGTTTCCGGTGATAATCGCAGGCTCACCCGTAGCAGGTGCGATAGTAAGATTATCAGCCATATCCATATCCACGGTCATGTTAGGAGCAATGATTGAGCCGTATATAGTAACATCATCTTTTATTGTCACCTTGCCTTGGATATACCAGATTTCCTCGCCTCCTTCTAAGCCATAAGTCCCAGCGCTGAAAGTATAGTTTCCTCCTTCAAAATGGTCAGCTCGCGATTGAAAACCAACATAGTCTACGGTAAACGGTGTCTGATTTTCGACATATTCTTCTACTGTACCGTTTACTGTTAAAAGAGCGGGATCCCAATATTGAACTTCTCCTTCGCATTTCAAATTGCCATTTACTACGCCGGCGGTGTCTCTAACATCGAGTCGATTTCCATAGGCATAGATCGCATTGGCAAAGGGCCCACTATGGTCATCAGAAAACACCACACTCTGAGAAATCACCCTGGTTATACCCCCTATTGTAGAGTTTGAGGTAAGGGTGTAGGTATTGCCAACCTTGGTTACATCTACGATAAATAATCCCGATGCGAAGTTCTCCATTACTTGGGTAGGGTTATCGCGATAACTTCCATCAGTAACGATTTTAGCCATTACGTGCTTTAGGCCCGCTTCCGCAATATAAAAAGCTTCGTCGGCCTGGGTGGCATCAACCGCAATGTGGGTGTCAGTGGAAAGCATTGAGACCCCGAATAACCCCAGTCCCGATAAAAGGGTTATAACGATAAGGGTAACGATAAGAGCAAAACTTTTTTTCATTTTTTTCTCCACTACAGTTTTAGCCGACGTTTCTTAATTTAGCAAGAGATTCGATGGCAATGCTGATATCCCCTGAGATTAAAACCAGCGTGATTCTTACCATGCGGATATCATTTTTGGTGGCGGTCGGGTTGCCGGATGAGTCCAGGTAAGTAAAAGTTAAGCCGCCGGGATCTTGCAGTTGATCGGTCAGTTCATCAAAATTACGTAAAAGAAGACTAGTGGATTGCTGGTAATTTATGGTGTTATCATTGATATCCATAAACTCAAATTCAGTGGAAGTAAAAGTGGTGATTGAGGCCGTGTCTTTTATTTCCCGCATTTCGCGCACCATTCTATTGGTGGCAAGCCTAGCGCTAAACACTAGATTTCTTTCAGTTTTATTCACTACCCAGGAATCCAATGCAATCGTAATATAGGGGGCAACTGCGACCGCAATAACAGCTAAGATCGTGGTCACTAAGACCATCTCTATTAAGGTAAAACTTTTTTTGTTCATATTACGCTCCATATCAATTTAATAGTTTGTGAATAAAGTTTTTAATGTGGCCAGGGGGCTGGCGTCACAGTTTATGACAACCTCAACTTTTTTATAATCGGTTGTAGTCGGATCTACGCAACTATCCAGATTTGTACTTTGAACATAGCAGACATTTACCGCATAGCTATAATTGCTAAATGGTGCTGGGAAACTAGTGTCGCTGACATCAGCTACAGAGCCAAAATCCAATAATAATACCTCTTCCATCTTTTCTTTTGCCAAGGCGGTGGCTACCGTAAGTTCCCTTACTTCAAGGCTTCCGCTTAGTGCCTGTTGGTACAGGAATGCGATCGATAGAGCCGCAATTGAAATAATAACTGTAGAGATAACAAGTTCGATTAATGAAAAACCTCTTTTCATTGTACCTTGACCTTTCCCGTACTTGGTTGGACCGTAACGTTTTTGGTATAAGAATTAGTTTGTATAATAACAGAGCCCTGGCTTGATAGCTCTACTGCGCTGCTATCATAGGGAGTGCCGATGTTATCAAAAGATATTAGATCCCCGAAATTAGTGCTAACTAAATCTATCCCGCTGTATTCACTTTCTGAAGTATAATCCACCATAAATTCAGTGCGCAGATGCGGGTCAATGGCTTTGGTGGATGTGTCTCCAATATAGACAAAGTAAGTGTCGCTGGCAGGGTCAAAAGATACTCCACAGTCGGTGTGGCGGCTGAGGGCAAGTTGCTGGGCGTAACGTATATCAAACATCAGTTTGTTTGCTGCTCCAATGAGCTTATTGACCTTTGCACTGTCTGTTGATACTACTACTGCCACAGAAAATACTCCCAGCGCTACTATTACCGTCACCAGTTCAATGAGGCTAAAGGATTTTCTTTTAGCGTGAATTAGATTGTGCATGGTTTTTACCTTTCCTAAAAAGGAAAACCCTGGAGTTACCGCCTATGACGATACTCCAGGGTTTAGTATGATTAACATAGAACACATTATGGACGCATTCTTAAATCAGTTGTATAACCACTCTCCAAAATAGATCAGGCAGCGTAGATAAGCAGTATCCCGATAATTAAAGGTATAAGGGCAATGGTTCGCAAAGTTCCGATTGGCTTTTGCATCAGTTGTTCCATCCAGGGTTTTATCTTTTTGGGGCCAAGGAAAAATGCACAAGCACCTTTGGCTAGAGCTAAAATTCCCATTAGAACCACAAACCAGGGCGTGGAGCATAAGCCAGCAGCTCGAAAAAAGATAAGGGCGATTACAACACTGATCACTCCGCCGGCATAAATGCGGTTGTCTTTCATCCAGAAGGTTGCGTAGCGTTTCATGGTTGCTGGCTTTATCAGATAAATCACTCCCAAAATTACCATCGCAATTCCTAGCAGCTTGACAAATCCAACCATCTCCTACCTCCTTGTTAAAAACAATAAATCAATAAGTACTATATTTTACCCTTTCGCTAAATAAAGAGCAAGAGATTTTAATAAAATTTTATTAAAAAGTTTAACGAGAAATAGCCCTAAAAATATACCCTTTCCTTTTCACTTTTTGTTTGACTCCTCTTTCTTTGCATGTTAGAGTTAAATAGAGAACGAAGGCAAGCATGATGCTTAATAAAAGAAATATTTATATCCTTACTTTCCTGGTAGTTGGTTTGATTGCACTCTTTGCCTATACTGCCAGGCTTCCTAAGATGTTTCCCTTTAACAGGCAAAACGCTCTTGATGAGTGGGAAGAAAGAGTATTTAAGAACCGCGTTTTATATTCGGTGGAACCTAGAAGAGAAGGCGGCTATCTCCTGGCTCAAAGTAAAGATGCCTCCTCCGGTCTTATGCACCGTCTTAAATTCAATCCTAAACAGTATCCCATGATAAGCTGGGAATGGAAGGTAATTAAGTTTCCCGACAAAACAAAAGCCAAACAGTTAAAGGAAGGCTGGCTGGAAAAGGACGATTATGCCGCGCGGGTATATGTGATTTTTCCCAGTTGGTTTATTGTTAATATGAAATGCATTGAATATGTTTGGGCCGAAGATTTGCCGGAAGGTAAAATCATGACCAGCCCTTACTGGAAAAATATTAAGTTGATAGTCGCGGAATCGGGACGTGATAATAAAGGTAAATGGGTTTTTGAGGAAAGAAATATTTATGAAGATTATAAGAAGGCTTTCGGCAGAAGTCCCGGTTCTGTGGGAGCTATTGCTCTGATGACTGATACTGACAATACTCTTTCCACTGCCGAGGCCCAATATACTGCAATAAGAGTGGGGTATAAAAAATGAAAAAAAACAGAAGAAGACAATTTTTCGCCAACAAGCTTCACCGTCAAACCTTTTTGCTCTTTTCGGTTGCGGCATTAGTGCCGACTGCTTTGGCCGCGATCTCTCTTTACTATCTTATTTTCGGGGTGACTGCCAATCAAATGGGGTTCTTAGAGGCTATCGCATCGAACATTATCCCTGCTAGCCGTAAAGTGATAATTATTTTACTTGTTGTTACTCCGATTGTTCTTGCGGTGCTGCTTGTTTTTGCTTACCGTATGACTCATGCTATGCTTGGACCTTATGACAGAATAATCAAAGAGCTTGATGATCGCATCAAAGGTAAGGAGAGCGGAGATATTTCCTTAAGGAAAAAGGATAAATTCTGGCCGCTGGTTAATAAAATAAACCGTCTGTTGCATAAGATTCAAGGCAGTTAACCTATAGTTTTCTAGTCAAAATAATATTTTATTCCTGCCCCGTATTGCCAGCCGTAAGTATCAAGGCTAGCACTTCCTCCGGTATTTCCATAGACGTAGACGTATTCAACATTCATGGCCCAATTTTTATCAAAGGCGTATTCAAGCCCGGCGCCTACTTTGTAGGAAAAGTCAGCGCTTTTATCTTTTTTGTCAGTAACTTTCAGTTCACCGTAGTCATAAAACTGCCCACCGATACCGCCCACTAAATACGGCGCCCAATTCTCAATGGGCTTGCGTATCTGTAGATTCAAATACGTAGCGAAAACTCCAAGTTCAGTGCCGAATTTTGATTTCAATTTAACATGCCCGGTTTCTAGCTCCAGAGCAAAGTTACTGTTTAGGGAATAGGTAAGATTTGCACTATAAACATTGCCGTCTCTTTTGAAATCCTCATCATCAACATCATCGTAATAGTAGCGAAAGCCAATTGCGTATCGATCCTTCATGCCTAAATCCCAAATTTCCAAGGCAAAAGCAGTGTTAGCTAAAAAGATAATGCTTAAAAAAAGAGTTAAGCTTATTAGCTTTTTCATGTTTCTCCTTTCTTAGTTATTTATATTTAATTGCAATTCCGGTTACGGTCATAAATGTAACTTCTTCGGTCTGGGGCGCTCCATAGCAGTAAAAATAGCGGTGTGGATAGCGCCGTCCGTAATGGCGATAATAGCCGTGGTGAAAGTGAAGCCGGTGGTGATAGCGATGATGATGGCCATGAGGATAGCCATAGCCAAAAAGAAAATAACAATCATGCGGTCGCACAAAGCGCCTGGTCTGGGTTGAGGTCTTTGAGACATATACTGCATCTGCTCCCAGTTTGGCAGCTTTTATTCTGAGAATTCTTTCAGCTTCCCTCCAGTTTTCTGCGGCACTGACTGTGATCTCACCAATTTCAATAAAATTGCGCCGCAGCGGCATTTCTTTAAGCACCCGGATTGCAGCAGGCATTGTTGGTTCAAATGTTTTTTCGGTATAAAGCTTTACCCTTGTAGAAGCACAGCCGATAATAATAAATACAAGCACTAGCACTAAAGCCTTTTTCATTCTACCTCCTGCCTAAAGCTAAAGCCCCCGGAGTCGAATTCAACCCCGGGGCATTTTATATCCTATTATTTACTTTCTTTAGGTTTTGTGTTTAACTCCCAGCCTCTTCTGGTTCTGGTGCGGGTTTTTCTTGGGTTTCCCCTTGATCCTTTTTTTGTTGCTTTTCGCACTCCCTTTTCACCTTTTTTTGCTGCTTTCTTTGCTTCCTTTTCAGCTTTCTTGGCTGCCTTTTCAGCTTCTTTCGCAGCGCGTTTTGCTTCTCTTTCAGCTCTGCGTTCCTGCAGTATCTTTTCTTTTTCCTCTTTTGATTTACCTACCGTAGCAAACCAATCTCCCACACGGTGAAATACTGCCTCTTGGCTTGCGCGTTCTTGTGCTCTTTCGCTGGCGCCTTTCCTTTGGGCAAAGCAATCAACTGTTGTGACCAGAAATGCCAAAGCCAACAATACAACGACTAATTTGCGCATTTTCACCTCCTTTTTAAAAAGCGGTTACTCTTTTTAGATTATGCTATTTTACCACTCTTAGTATTAAAGGCAATACCGTATATCAAATAACCCTTTATGCTGCGAACTTATTGTAAAAAAAAGCAACAATTGCCCCAAAAATTGCACCGTCAATAAAACCCCAGGCAGCACCGATAATTATACCAAAAACTGTAGCCTGATAGCCAATGTAAAGTGTTGACATGCAGGCCAGCATCCCCTCCCCCCAACCAAACATCGCTGCAATACCTAAAAGAATCATGAGTATCGACCAGCTAATACCGAAGGAAAGCGCCAATCCTTTTATGCTCAGTTTTGCCATATCTACCTCCTTTTTATTGTTCGTCCCAATCTGGCTGTGGAGCTGCTCTCCAGACCCCTGACTCTGAATCTGAAAAATAAGGCGGCGGATCAATCAATATCTCAGAATCGAAATTAAGATTAAAATTATAGCAGGAATTAAATTCCACGTCGTCAGCACCTACTATTGAGCCTGTAAAATCCGTGTTTTGGACATTATTAAACCTGACATCGTCGCTCGCGTATATAAGTCCACTCATTGTGCTGGCTTCAGCGGAGTTAAATACGATATCATCTTCCGACGCAAATGTTGGATAATCCCCACTGGAGGTAATGGTTGAATTTGTAATATTTAAGGTAATAGTTCCTTCTGAGATAATAGATCCGTTTATAGTGACTTGATTCTGTATTATTACATCACCTTTCACATAGTATATTCCATTGATGGTTGTATCAGAAAAGTTTTGGGTACCATCATAAACATAATCCGCAATAGCTTCATAGCTGTGGATATCTACCTCAAGGTTGTTTGCACTGAGGTGTTCTACCAGGTCACCATTTAAGTTCAGATTAGTAGCAAATTGATATATTTCCCCTTCTGTGGCAATGCTGCCGTTTATGGTCATATCAACGGTGTTCATAAAAATATCACCGTAACAATAGATTCCATAATTGAAAGCTTCTGGCGCCTGCTGAAAAACTATAGCGCTTTGCTGAATTTTACGGGTAACATCACCCACGGTAGCAGTTGAGTTAAGAGTGTAAGTATAAGCGTCTTTACTTACCATTACTGAAAACATTCCCTCTCCCAGAGTATCCATTAAAGTTGTAGGGGCATCGCGGTAATCAGGATCGCTGTTGAGTTTACCCATGACTCTTTGTAATCCTGCCTCGGCAATATAAAAGGCCTCTGCCGACTGCATCGCTTCTGTGGCGATTTGCATATCAGCTGACAGCATCGATACCCCGAATATCCCCAGGGCTGATAGCAGGGTTATGACAATGATTGTGACGATTAATGCAAAACCTTTTCTCATCTTATTACTTATTTACAATAATATAGACAATCGTTGCCATGGAAAGAAGCACCAAGAATTTGCCCATGTTTTTCATGTTGCGCAGTTCTTTCTCAAGCGATATCGGCTCAAGCCTCCAATTACACGCCTCATAGGCGCGTCTTTGCCATTCAATGGCCACCTCTGGTCTTGAGGAATACAAGATTCCCACCCCCAAGCTAACTATTGCCAGTAGTATCAAAGGTATCAACATCATTGCCTAACTCCTTAATTTTTATTTTTTGGATTATGTCGAAGGCGGTGAAACAATTATTCGCATAATATAAATAAGCGAAAGCATTACTGCAATCACCGCGGCAAGTTGCTTTTTATCACGTATTTTTGGCATCTTTACCGGTATCTCTATTTCATAAATGCTTTTTTGCCAGCGCAGTTCTTTTGGTTTGTTCATCTCAAACCAGTATTTTAAGCAGAAAAACATTACGGTTATGGATAGAATGATTTTTATGAATTTAGACATAGCGTGCGTAATTAGTTATCTTTTTCGTGGCCATATCCTCCTTAAGAATGGTTGAGGCGGTTTTGGCTTTAAGGGAACTATTTCTGTTTCTCTGGCGCTAGGAGACGGTGTGTAATCAAAAATTCGTTCCCCTACATTTGCTCCTGCCCGGTATAAAGCAACTTTAAATTTAGTATAGCCGTCTTTCCAGCCGGGCGAGCGCACATAATTCTTTTGTTCGATTGTACCGGCGGGAATGCATGGGATCGTATCTCCGCCGATGGGAACCCAGGTATTAGGATTCTGGGGGCTCGCCATGGAGGCTTGCTTTATTATCTCTGATGCCGGATGAGGAGCATTGTTTCTGATGTTAATGGTGTAGCCGTTATCTCGAAAGTCAGCACTGATTATCTGTACGTCTGTAGGTGGCTCAACCGGTAGGGGCATTATTTCTTCGGTTACAATACCACCGGCATAATAAATCTCGATTTTAAACTCGGTTACCCCGGGTTTGCGAGTCCATTTTGCAGTTGCGGTTTTGATCTGACCGGGGTTAAGATTTGTGACGCTAGCACCGGCAGCAGGATGCCAGTTACCTCCCTGCCCCTGTCTTCCCTGCACTGCTATTATGCCTGTTACCGCGGAAGGGTCATTGTTTTTTATAGTGGCTTGCCACTCGTATTTACAGGTATTGCCAGGAGGGACAATATTAATTGTTTCAATAGATAAATCCTGGCCATAGGCAAGCCCGGCCAGAATCCCTATCATTATGGTTAGTATTGCAATCCTTTTCATTATTTCTTTTTTTAATCCGGCCAGACCTTATCTTTTGTGAGCATAAATTCGCCGCAGCACTTTGTTCCTTTAGGCGCTTTCTTTTTCTTGCCGCATATTACACAGATATAAGTGGTGTCTTTTTTGCGCTTTGTTTTCTTTTTTGCCATCCTTCCTCCATCTTAAAAGGGGGCCGTTTCCCTAAAACTGTGCGGCGTGAACAATTATGTAACCAATACCAAACGCAATAAGAGCCCAGAGCCTTATAACCATCTCGGATTGTTTGTCAAACCACTCCAGCATAGCAGCTACTCTTTTTGGGCCCATGCCAAAAATAAGCACTCCACCCACAAGCAATAAAATGCCAAGTACGTTCATAATCGCTGGCATTCTGCAAGTCGGCGCGGCCATTAAAAAGATACTGCCTAATACCAGACGTAATACTCCAAGCCAATAAATCCTTAGGTCTTTCTTCCAGAACGCAATGTATCCTTTCATCGATGAAGGACTGACTAGAAACACTACTCCCAATACAACCACGAACGCCCCGAATATTCTAGCCACTATGACCATCACCCACCTCCTTTTATTTTACTTTTTTAAGTCGCGCTATTATATCTTTGTATTTCTCACGAATTCCTGTGCTGTCAAACTCAAGACATTCGGCCAGCATCTTATCTTGCTCTTCTTCATTAAGATACTCCCGGTATAATGCAAAAAAATGTTTATCTTCTTTTTCGATGTGCTGGGGATAAAAATCAATGAGCCATTTCATGCACTCCTTGATTTCATTTAAAGCGCCGGAATCACCTTTTAGATATTTTTCTTTAGTTGCTTCTAATTGGCCGACGGTTTCTCTGCCTTGTTTATGTTCCGCAACGAGTAGATCAATGTAGTCTTTGTGTTTTTTTGCGATGTTCTTTTTATAGAGGTCCCTGAAAAATATCTGTTCTTCCTTGCCGTGATGGGATTTATCAGCATAGGTTCGGATAAAGTCTATTGCAATATCTATGAATTCGGGCTTTGCCCTGGCTTCTTTATTTGTTATCTCAAGTTCTGTTTTCATTACTTCAATCACGCGCTCAATCTGGCGGTGCTCAAGCATTAAAATTCCCACTGCAGTTATGTCTATTGGTTTATAAGTCATAACTTCTCCTTTGTTTCATTTCAAAGATTATCTCTCGATTAAAGAGCGATTTCAAGAGAAAAGCGTAACAAATTTAATGGTGAGAAGAAATTCTATAGCTCATCAAACCCACCGCTAGTTATTCTTCTCATTTTCTCTCCGATAAATCCTACGGCTATGGGATGCTCTGATAAATTTATGTCTATCGAACTGATACTGGTAATGGTGCATCTTGCGCCGAACACCATCGAGCCATTAATGGTTAGATTGGTTCCGCTAGATATTATTATATTATCCTGGCCGTAAATTGGCCCATTTATCGTGAAGTGCGCTTGGTTTCCGGCAATTATCTGGATATCACCCTCGGCGATAAATCCGGGATGTCCAGCCTCAGGGGTAACCACAAAATTTTCTCCTCCCTGACATATTATATCATTGGTTGAGATAACCGTGCCATTGACAGTGACTTCATCTAAAACCACATCACCCTCAACGAGATAAATCCCATTTAAAGTGGTCTTACTGAAATATTTTTTACCCGTATATATATAATCTGCAGTTGCGAGCCAGTAACTCCAGTCTATGGCGGGGATGTCGGCGCTAGCCTCGTATTCACTTAAGACTCCATTTAAATTTAGGCCTGGTGAGCTTACAATGGTTGCATTGTCTTTAAGGTATATATCTCCATCGATGTCTCCGCCGATACTGCTTATAATCAGTTCTCCTTTTCCCAGTTGAGGCCCGCCGCCGCCATATAGCGCATAGAAGAACGGCTCATATTGAGGCCCAGTGGCTTGCATTGTGTATTTGATTACACGTTTAATATCAGCGCCGAATACCGGGATTGAGCCGCTGGACTGTAAGGTAATGCTATTGGAGGTGCTGGAAAGCGGTGTTACGCTAAATTGGCCTCCCCCGAAATTTTTTGTGATTTCAGCGGTATTGTCACTCCAGTCACTGTCGTGTTTTAATTGGTTTGCAATATAAAAAGGTATGCCTGCCTCGGCAAGATAAAACGCCTCATCGGCGCGCACAGAATCGGTCACGGAGTGAATATCAGTGGATAGCATTGCGCCGGCAAATATCCCCAGCGCCGAGAGGATAATTAATATTAGAATAGCCGCGATTATAGCAAAGCCGGCTCTATTCACTGGTTGGTTTCTTTCGTACATCTATTACTTTATTGCCTACAAAATCCACAAAGAATACTTTGTCTTTACCAAGGTAGTAATACCAGGTTTCAGTTTCTTTTCCAGATGTGATATGGTGGGGATTACCCAATACATTCATTACTTCACTCATCGCGTAACCGGTTCTTATTTCTCCAAAGGGCGTGGAAAAACGAGGGGGCTCATCTTTGCGGTGATGGCAACCACCAACTATAAAAAGAAATAATATCAAGACCGCTAAGAGTTTAATCTTCACGGCTATATTATCCCTTTTTTATGAATGAATTCAACCAAAAAATAGAAAGGCAGAATTGAATTCTGAGTTTTTATGTTTTCTCAGTAATCCAGTTTTTGATTTCTTCTTTATCGGGGATGCGTCCGCAACTCTTTACTTCTCCATCGATACTTAATCCCGGGGTGGGCATAATACCGGCTTCTACGATTCTTTTCATATCCGTAACTTTTTCTACCTCGGCAGAGATATTAAGTTCAGCAAGAGCTTCCTTTACTGCCTTTTCAACCTGCTGGCAGCGGTAACAACCCGGTCCAAATACTTCTATTTTCATAAACTCCTCCTTTAATTAAAACACGGGCACTAAAAACCAGAAAACAAGACCTGCCACTACCCCGCATAACCACATCAGGGTGGCGTATACCAGAGGCACTCTTGGGCTTACGATTTTACAGACTCCAAGGATTGAGGGTAAGCTTAATGCCGGACCGGTTAAAAGGTGTGCCATGGAGGCCCCGGTTCCCATGCCTGTTTCCAGTAATCCTTTGACAAGAGGCGCTTCCACAAGCGAAGGGGCATACATAAATACCCCGATTGCTGAAGCAAGCATTATGGGTAGAATCCCCACCCCCAGATACTTGATAATAAAAGCCGCCGGCACGAATGCCTTTATTAACCCCGCCAGCACCACTCCCACTAATATTAAAGGAAGCACAAGCTTTACAAATTCCCAGGAGTAAAGAAACATATTGATGATTCTTTGCCCATAGCTTGTCTTTTCTTGCGTCCCTTTATAGGCGCTGGTATCAATATGGATACACTCTGGTTCTGAAATTTTTCCTTTCATTGTGCGCTCGGTGATGTAGCCCACCAGAATCCCGGAGCCGATGGCAAAAACAACCCTTGCTACCATAAACTTCCAGCCCAAAAGCGCAAATGTTAAAAGAAGCGCTGCAGGATTAAATGCCGGAGCTGCCAGCAGAAAGGTCAACGCCGGGCCCAGCCCTGCTCCTCTTTTATAAAGCCCTCCAAAAATAGGGATAATACTGCAGGAGCACATTGAAAGCAAAGGCCCTCCTGCTCCGGCTAAAGCATAGGGAAGAAAACCCCTGCCTGAACCCAGGATTTTAATTACCTTATCTTTGGGCACAAATTCCTGAAGCGCGCCGGCCGCAAGAAATGCCAAAACAAGACAGAGCCAGGAATGCTTGATGTAATCAATGATGGTCACTATTACCAACATATAGAGCGGGATATCCTGCTTTTTTAAAAGCTCAGCCGTAATTGCTTCGCTTTGCTCAATGGTGGTCTTGTAGCCTCGCCAGGCCCCACCCCACTCATAGACAAGGATGATTGCAAAAATCAAAAGTACCATACTGATCGCAAAAATCGTCTTTTTATCCATATCACTTACAGCATAGAGATTTACGGTTTATTTTGCGCACCATTCGGTTGTCCTTTTTTATAACCGCATCATCGTTAAAAGACTTTGCAATAATTTTTAGTTGCTCCCTGATAAAATTATCTTTTACATTTTGAGCCAAATAATAATTAACCCAGTAACTTTGCTTTTTATCTTTAATAAGCCCAACATCTTTTAAGACTTTAAGGTGCTGGGAGGTGCTGGACTGGGCAATTTCCAGAATTGCATTTAATTCACACACACATAGGGGCTTGGCCTCAAGAAGTTTTAAGATTCTCAGGCGGTTTTTATCGGAAAGGGCTTTAAAGGTCTTAATCTTTTCATCCATATCGGCAATCACCGATATAGATTAACATATATCTTTTGATTTGTCAACCACAGAAAGGTTTATCTCGTACGCTGTTCCAAGGTAAAAGAAATAATCCATCCTACCGCAACGCCGATCAATAGCGAGGCAAGAATAATAAGCGCCCGGCTTGTTTTAAAGGACCAGAATAAAAAGCTAATGTTTACTACTTCATAGTTTTGGGCAGTAAAAATCACAAGAAGCAGCAATAATACTGATATCATAATAAATTTCCAATTCATCTCCCCTCCTTTTAGTCTAAAGCCATTTTTTTCTTCTGAAGTAACCCAACATCAAGAGCACGACTACTAATATTATTCCCCAGGTAATTAGATAGCCGTAGCGCCAATTGAGTTCCGGCATGTTCCAGCTGGAAGCCTCGGGGTTAAAATTCATGCCGTATATTCCCGCGATAAAAGTGATGGGAATAAATATCGTGGCGATTATCGTCAAGACCTTCATTACTTCGTTCATTTTGTTGCTGATGCTGGAAAGGTAAATATCTAGCATTCCCGAAATCATGTCCCGGAACGTCTCGATGGTATCGATGACCTGGATGGTGTGGTCATAGAGGTCTTTTAGATATACTAGGGTAGTGGCCTGGATTAGTTCTGATTCGCCGCGCGCCAGGCTGTTTATAACCTCCCGCAGGGGCCAAACCGACTTGCGTAGAAAAATCATCTCTCGTTTTAAAGTATGTATTGTTTGTAAGGTTTGAGGGGTGGGATTTTTTACCAGCTCTTCCTCCATACCTTCTATTTTTTCGCCTATTTTCTCTAAGATTACGAAATAATTATCAACTACCGAGTCTAGCAGGGCATAGGCAAGGTAGTCTGCGCCCATTTTTCTTATTCTGCTCTTGGCGTTTCTGATTCTTTCCCGGACGGCATTAAATACATCCCCTTCTTTTTCCTGGAAGGAAATTACAAAATTTGGCCCGAAAATAACGCTCACTTGTTCAGCTTCGATGTCAGCGTTGTTTTTGCCCTCATAGAGCATTTTTAAAACAACGAAGATATATTTTTCAAAATCTTCACATTTCGGGCGTTGCCCGGTATTTACAATATCCTCCAGGGCTAAAGGATGGATATCAAAATAGCTGCCGATTTTTTCGATGATTTCAGTATTGTGTATCCCGTCGATATTAATCCAGGTGATTGTGGGTTTATCCTTGAAAGGGAAACACTCTTCAACGGTCTTGACTTCTTTTTCCTGAATTTGGCCGGCATCGTAGTCAATAATCGTAATCTTTGATTTTTCCATTTTCCTTGCGCCGACGTGGACGATTTCTCCCGGCGCACGCCCCGCGGTCTTAGAAAACTTTTTTATGAACTTTGACATGGTGCCTCCTTTATGTCTTGTTATAGCTATAACTTTTATTTCTATTTAAGATCAAAACGCATAAACCAAAGATGATACAAACCGGGTATCCTTTTTCTTTTTATCACGCGCCGGATCACTATCATAATCAATAATAAGGCTTAATTTTAATGCCCACTGCTCACTAATCGGGTTCATAAGCGCAGTCTCAGAGCGAACGCGGTAGTCGCCGATGTTTTCCAGCGAAGGATAGAAAGTAGTGTCTTGGGAGATTCGCAGCTCATTGATTAATCTTTTTTCGATAAAAAAGCGTGGAATAAGGATTAGCTCATCGCTGTCTTCGGTGTCGTCGCGAAACTCGGTATGTTCCAAGCCGATGCCGCATTCGACCATTGCCTTCCAGTCTTCGGTGTCAGAAAACCAGTATCCGATTCCGGTGGACGGCGTGAGGCGGTAGTCAATGTCTGCGAAGCGGTCGTGGTCGGCTTCGATTCTATAAAAATGATACCATTTGCGTTGCCAAAAGCTGTAGGCGTAGCGCAGCATCGTATACCACTTGCGCGAATCCATCTTTCTATTTGCGGAAGAGTAATAGAAGTCCCCTTTTGCGGTAAATTCATCATCGTAGGTTTTTCGATTAAGAAGTGCCAGGAGGGTTAGCTCACTGTTTTGGGTGTTGCCGGTATTTTTACTGTATCCGAATGAAAGCTCTTTTTGCCATTCTATTTCCTCCTGCGGTGGCTTTTGGGTAACTTGAACCTTCTCTTTTTTAATGAAATCTCTTCTTACTGAAACTATTCCCATTGCGGCGGTTTTAATGCGCACGCTCCTCTCATCCTGGGATACTATTTCACCGGTTATTTTATCTCCATTGATTAATTGGATTTCTTCTCCATATAAAGAAAACGCGCTGATTATCGTTACAAAAATACAAAGGGTTAATTTAGATCTCATCATTGGTTCCTTTTTTACTGGCGTAATGTTTCAGTCAGTTCATGAAGGATAGTTCCAGCGATTTGATACTTGGGGATAAAAAAGCTTCTGGCTGAAACCGTGATTTTTACTTCTTGCTCAGAGTTTTTCACAATCTTTAATGCCACATCCGCCCCGTTTACAGTAGCCTTGATTACTCCTTTTTCTTTGTTTTCGCTTTTTAAGCTACCCTTTCTGTATCGAGTTTCAAGGCTTTTAGCATAAGCAGTTTCAAAAGACACAGGGAATGTTTCGCTGATACTGTCTTTTCCGCTTAAGACCACCGCCGCTCCTGCCGGCAGAAAGGCAATACTACTTAAACTGACTGCTCCATAGATTGCGGCATTTTTTATTGCGGTGGGTTTTAGCGCTTCCACCAGGATTAGGCCCGCAAGCTGCGCAACGCCGCGGATGTTTTTATAGGTTTTGTTCTTCACGTTGATTTCAAATGTTTTTACGGTCTCCGGCATATCTGTTTGGTATGTTTTGGTTACCACCCTGCCCAGATTGAGTTTCAATATATCGATTTGTATTGCCGGCGGCTTTATTTTTTTATCTTTGGGCTTTACGTCATTTTTTTTATGCGCCACCTTCAGGGTATCGACATTAAGAGAGCCGTCTTCTTTTATGATGATTACAGCCTGTTTTAGATCAACATTGACCATCGGAAAGTATAGCTTCTTTTTCAGCAGTGCCCAGATATCATAAACTACTTCTATGGCGGGAATATCCAGAAGTACGCCTTCCGGAAATCCTTTAGG
Organism: Candidatus Omnitrophota bacterium; assembly: GCA_020352775.1. GTDB lineage: Bacteria > Omnitrophota > Gorgyraeia > Duberdicusellales > 4484-171. The sequence continues at coordinate 48,488 of CP070684.1, read as the reverse complement.
CTGATTTAACCGTAGATCTTTTATTTTTATCTGGGGACGCAATATTCCGAATGAAAGCTTAGAGACACTGACCTTAGCTCCGATTATTTTAGTGGCAACGGTGCTAAAAGCAGTTTTAACAATGTGGTCTTTTGCAGCGACCAGTAATATACAGAAAATCAGAAAAATAAGAATTATTTTTTTCATATTTCACCTTCCTTTTTCAGAATCACTCGCTTTATAAATCGTTTATCGCTTTTGGCAGTTTTAATTGCTTTTACGGCGCTTTTTTCTTTATCCTTTATCTCTAGCATTATATCAAAATCAAATGGACGGGATAATTTTAAGAATTTCTTAAAGTCTTTGATGTTTATTGATGTTGCATGCGAGCCTTTCATCTTTCCTTGCTGCTGATAGCTGTAGTCCACCATCAATATGCCATCTTTTTTCTTCCAGGTCTTCTTGATTTTTTGAAGTATTTTAGTTAAGTTCAAATTGCTCGGGTTTATAGAATGGTGAAAAACATCAAACAGAATCGGCACCCTTGTCTGGCGGTGTACCCTAAGGCAATCAGCTACATTATATATTTTATCATCGTTTTCAATAACCAGTCTTTTTTTAATCGAAGGACTGAGCTTTTGATAGCGCTCGATAAAACTTTTCAGGGATTTTTCCTTGTCGAGATACTTTCCTCCGACATGCAGTTGTATTTTAGCTGAGGCATCAAGGCCAATTGCACCCAGGATAGCTGCATGGTAGCTTAACTCTTTTATGCTTCGGGCCAGGACCTTTTTATCGGGAGAGTTGATTATTACAAACTGGTCCGGGTGCATTGAGATGCGCATCTTGTACTTTTTAATGAAATCACCGATTTTTTTAAATTCTTTTCTGTAGAATCTTTGCCACTTAAATTTACAAACCGGATGGGAGGCAAATGGGATTAAATCCGAGCTGATGCGGAAAAATAATATATTGTGATCTAAGTTATACTTTAATATCTTAAAGAGACAGTCTAAGTTATTTTCTACTGTTTCTTTAAGGCGTTTAACAGAATAGGAACGCAGCCGAAAAGTTCTGTTTCCTTTGCACTCCAGGCTCCAATTAATACAAGGATAGCCTATCTTCATCTTGGAAAATTATCTCTCTTTTCTGAGCTGAATTCAACTTAAAATAAACAAGCCCCGGTCATTTACCGGGGCTTAAATTGCAATCCACATTTGTAAGGTGCGAGACTATCTTTTTTCTTCCTTACGCTTATGCTCTTTCCAGAGACCTTTAAGCTTTTCTTTTTGGGCTTTTGTCAGCACATCCTTTAATTCCACGTATGCCGCCACCAATGCCTTGGCTTTAGCTCTTTTGATGTCATATTTTTTATCAATCAGTTCGTTTACAGCTTTTAAGTTGACTCTCTCTTCGTAAAGCCCTGCCTTGATGTCCAGAGCAAGTATTTCAACCTCAGCATCCTTTCTGATCAAATCCTTTTTTGTTGTTAGCTTAAGGTCTTTAATCTTATCCACCTGCCTGCTGGAAAGACCCAGTTCTTCCTTGTTTTTAAGTATATGCATCGCCTTAAAGAAGAACTTGTCCTTTAAATCCTGGGGCTTATATTCCTTATGATGATATTCTTTCTTCATGCCCTCATAACCACGGCCATGCGTATCTGCTAAGGCAGCTGAGAGGCCAATCGTCATAACCGCAACCAATGCTACTATTAGTAAATATTTCCCTTTCATAATACACCTCCTCCCCTCTTACCCAAACAATACAATATTTATTTTAATAATTCAAGCCAATCCAGAAGAAATCTTACGAGAAGATCAAATTGAATAAAGAATCAAGATGCCCAAAGTCGCATCAATAACACCCATAATCCTTATAAACTTATCCGACTTTTTAGCATACCAGTCAAGCACAGCCCTTACTTTTTCAAGCCCTACCACAAAAAGAAGAACACCCTTGATAAGAGATAAAGCGCCAACTGCAGCTATAACTATGCCCCACTTACACCCCGCAGAGGCCATTAAAAGCACAATCCCGAGTAAAAGCGCCACAACCCCGCCCAAATAAATCCTTTTAGCCGGCCTCCAAAATTCCATATAGCTCTTAAGCGCCTGAGGCTTTATGGTAAACAAAACCCCTGCCAACACTATCAACCAGCCCATTAACCTTACTACTGCAACCATCACCTACCTCCTTTTTAAACTGGGTTTAGGAACTCAACTACTTTACTCTTTGATATATCGTTTGCTTGCATAATATTCTAAAAGCTTAATAAATGATCATTATTCTTTAGCCACTTAAGGTGCTGTTTATAGTCTGGCATCATCACCTCAACTTGAGTCCAAAACTTTTTGGAGTGATTCTTTACTTTAAGGTGCGCCAATTCATGCACCACCACATAATCAATAACCCCCAAAGGTGCCATAATCAAGCGCCAGCTAAAACATAACTTATCTTCTACGCTGCAGGAGCCCCAGCGTTTCTGGGCATCTGTTATCTTTATTGATTTATGGCTTAGCCCAAAAAGAGCAGCATACCACTGGACCCTCTCTGATATCTTCTCAAACGCTTTCTTTTTATACCAGTCAGCAAACAACTCTTTTGCTTTATTGCGATAAATATCACTAAGCTTAAACCCATCATCAAAACTAAGGGGCCTAGCCCCCTCCACCACTGAGAGCCGATACTGATTACCTAAATATAAAAACTCCTCTCCTTCTTTAAATTCCCTTACAACAATATCCTGGCACCTCTTTTGCATTATCTTTTGCTTTTCTTTAATCCATAATCTCTTCTTAAAAACCGTCTTTTTAATATAATCTAATGAGGCACGCTTTGGCGCCCTGACAATAAGGCGGGCATCAGGAGTAATCTGCAGCGCTAAAGTCCTTCGTCGGGAGCGGATGATTTTATCAATTTTTATTTCCATATTTGCAAGCTTTTTTAAGATATTTTTTCCTACTTCTCCACTGTTTCATATTCTGAAACAATTGGTTCAGCCCCATAATAAATTACTTCATTGTCCTGAAAATAAACATAAGTAGTAATCCATGCTTGTCCTTGCCTGAATAGTGTTTCTTCATAAACAAAAGTCTCTAAAACTTCCCCTTTTTCACCTCTCATTGCACCAGACCGTAACGGCCTACCGCATTTTTTTAGCACTTCTTCTTTAGTCATACCTAAGGCAAGTTTAGGGGTAATCACAGAAGTTGTAGCACACCCGCTCAGCACTATTAACATAATAAATAAACAGATTAATCTTTTCATATTACCTCCTTAGCCTCTTTACTTTTTACTTAATCATTCTCTCAACATTTCTGGCTTCCATCTCTTTCCACACAATAACTTCCTCTATGGTCGGACACCTTAGTCCTGAAAGGTATTCTGGCACCTTTTCGTCGGCTGAGAATTGGACCTGCGCGATGCTTGCGTTTTTCTCTTTAATTTCCAAACATATAGTTGATAAAATTTGGCTTGCTTTTTTTAGCGTATCGATTTCCTCTTTTAATTTGCTAAGTTCCTCTTTTACTCTTAACTTCGTGATTTCTTCCCTTTTCGCTGAAGTAGCACACCCACTCATCACCATCAGCATGATAAATAAACAGATTAGTCTTTTCATATCGCCTCCTTTATTTCTTGATCCAAAATGAATAGAACGGCTTGGCTAAACAAGCCACGGCAAGTATTATCAGGGCTGGATAGTTGATTGTCAATAATCTTGGGAAAAGCTTAACAAGAATAATGGCGAAAAACAAAGTTGCAAATTGAAGCAACTTTATATCCAGGAGTGTTAACTTCTTTGCTCTTTTATTTAGCTTTTTAAACATTTTTCATTAATGTGATACGAGCATTATCCCTCTACCATATAATTTTTCAAGAGAAAACAAATAAAAACGCCCCGACTTTTGCCGGGGCGAGGAATACTGGTGGAGGTGTCCGGAATCGAACCGGAGTCCTTAAAGCTTTCACAAAGAGCCGCTACATGCTTAGTCTTTCTTTTATCTTAGCCCTAAAAGCTCCGAAAGACAGGATTTCTTAGGGCGCAACCCTGAAAGGTTTTCGTAACACCAACCCAGGGTTAAGAAGGTGTTCTTAGCCTCGTAAACGAGCCCTTACACACCCCGAGGCATGGTAATGCAAGAGCGTACCTGTGTTTAGTTTACACTAAACGCAGGCATTGCAACTACACCTAATCTTGGTGTTGCGTTTGTGTTTTTGTAGGCCTTTCACAGCAGGTCTACCCTCTGGCATGCTGCCCTTCACTCTGACTCTAAGTCGAGGCCTGTTCACCCCCGTATTGTAAAAGAACTTATCTTTGGCATATTAAAAATACCACATTTCACCTTGTTTTTCAAGAACTTCATAACTGACCCCCTTTTTCTATTTACAACTGCGTTTAAAGGGGTAAAATATATATAATTTGGAAATTTTTCTATTATTGACTGTGTCTAAGTATATGGAATGACAGAATGCAGAAAATACCGAAATCAATATTAAAAGGCGCTGCTAATGGCAATATTGCTGCTTTTGAGCATATTTATCGCATTGCCGGCGGTTTTGTGTATAGTATTGCCCTGCACATGACCCACAACAACGAAGATGCCCAGGAGGTCACGCAGGATGTTTTTTTGAAAATATTTAAGAAACTCAAAGGGTTTTACTTTCGGGCGGCATTTAAGACCTGGGTTTACCGCATGACTGTTAATGCAGCCTTAGATATTTGCCGCAAGCACTCTCAGCTGAGCAGGAAGGCACGGGAGTTTGAAAAGATGCTTAAGATTAAAAATCTTTCCGAAGAGGTGCACGGCATTATTGATAAACGGGAAGCGCATGAGCATCTGGAGTATTGGCTGGATTTGCTTAATCCTGACCAGCGTGTGGTAATTGTTTTGCGTGACATTGAAGGCTTAAGCTATAAGGAAATCGCACGCGCCTTAAGGATTAATCGCAATACGGTGCGCAATCGCCTCAGGCGCGCACGCCTTACGCTTTATGCGGTGGGCAGAAAAGAGGTGATTTTAGATGAAGTGCGCTGAAATAAGAGATTTAATTCTGGTTGGTTATGCTGATAAAGAGCTTGGCCGCTTGAGTATGGGAAGAATTAAAAGACACCTGCTTAAGTGCAAACACTGCCGTCGTTTTGAAGTGCTTATGCTTAAAAATGTGGTCTCACCATTCAGGCATGCCGACCCGGTCACTCCTCCTTCGGGGGTGTGGCATAATATCAGCACTATTATTTATGAACACCATGAAAAGGCACAGCGATTCCTTGATAATATCAAGGATGATTTAGATAGTATTTTCAGCCACCCTGTAGCGGTAACGGTGATGACAGTGGCATTGGTATTTATTCTGGTGTTCGGGGTAATCCTGCGCCCCCTTCCGGTTGAGATGCAATTAGTGAATGGTTACCTGGCAGAACAGGAAGAATTCTTAAGAATTGCAGATACAGGCAAGGAAGTATACCTAGGCACTGCTACCGAAGACTTCATCATCCAGGGGAACTTTTTTATAAGCCGGTAGTGTCTAAGTTTACAGAAGGAGGTAAAGTCATGAAAGTCCTTAATGCTTTAAAGATTGTAGCTGTGGTATTGGTAGTAGCAGGGTTTGTGCTTGTGCCGGTTGCCTATATCGTTAAGAAAGAAGGTTTAGCTAAAGGCAGAAGCCCTTCCAGAGAAGGTTTACGTGAGCGCTACATGCACCATATGGGCAGAGAGCATCATTTTATAGAGAAGCTTGGTCTTAACGAGGAACAACAGGAAAAACTGCTCGAGCAGCGTCGCCAGCAGCATGCTGAAGGTAAAGAGCTCGCTGAACAGCTAAAAGCCCAACGCAAGCTTTTGCGTGAAGAATTTGATAAGCTAGTGCCAGACCCCAAAGCATTAAAGAAAATCTCCGCCGAAATCAAGAAAGTAGAAGGTCAGATGCTGGATTTACGCATTAACGGCATTCTTGCCACCAAAGAGATCCTTACCCCGCAGCAATACCAGCAAATGAAAGAACTGCGCGAGGAATACCGCCAAAAGCCCAAAGGCTTCATTGAGAAAATAAGAGATTGGTGGCGCAAGCGCCTCAGATAGATATTTACATCTTTGGATTTGAAGGTAAAATAGTCTACAAGGAGGTATGACAATGAAGTATGCAATAGGAGTTGTTGTTGTTCTTAGTCTTTTAATCCAATTTCCTGGCTACAGCGCCAAAAAGGAAAAAGCAGAAGAAACTCAGGACCTCACAGCCCAACTATTGCTTTCCGGAGAGCAAAAAGAAGAGCTTAAAGAGACTTACCGCATCCTTGGTGAAAAAGCAAAAAAGCTGCAGACTGAGCTTAAAGTCGAGACAGCCAGATTGGGCCAGGAGCTTAAAAAAGATAAACCCAGCAAAGGTCGCGTTCGCAAAATAGCCGCCAAAATCAAAAAGATAAATAATAGACTTTTCGATAACCGTATTGATGAGATATTAGCGACTAAAAAAATCCTGACTCATGAGCAATACAGCCAGTTGCAGCAGATACGCAGAGAAAAATTCAACGAAATCCGAAAAAGAGTCAAAAAAATGACCGAAGAAAGAAAAAGATAAAGGCCTTTTGACAAAAACCTCTTGATTTTCCCTCCCAACAAGGTATAGTAGCTTAATCATGTTTGGTAAGATTCGCGAACGTCACTTAAAACGTGTCCTTTGGACCCTGGTAATTATCATTATCCCCTCTTTTATCCTCTGGGGCGGCCTTTCCTACATGAAGGGAAGACAGCATCAGGTGCTTGCCCAGCTTGGCAAGAAAAAAATCACTGTCTCCGATTACAAAGATTATCTTGAGATGGCAAGAGTGCATCAGCTTCTTCTGGAAGGCGGTTCCAGGCGTCCCATAAAGGGCGAAGACCTTCAGAATAAAGCCTGGGAGTTTGCCCTGCTGTTATGGAAAGGCAAAAAGGAAAAAATAGAAGTATCTGATGATGAAGTACTAACGGTCATAAAGAAGATGTTTTTTCCGGACAGCTCCTTTAATAAAGAGTGGTATTTCCGCTTTTTGCAGCGTTCCCTGCGTATTGGTACAAGGCAGTTTGAGGAATATATGCGTAATTACCTGATGATTGATAAGCTCTATGGTAAATACGTCCGGGTCTCAGTCTCAGAAGAAGAACTAAAAGAGTATTATCGTAGAGACACCCAGAAGATAAAGATTACCTATATCATGTTAGGGTTTGAGGATTTTGAGGATAAGGTAAGCATTAAAGAGGGTGAGGCTGAGGAATTCTATCGCAAAAACCTCATGCTTTTTAGAGAAGATGCCAAAGTAAAAATAAAATATATTGTGATAAGCCAAGATAATGAGGAAAAAGATCAGATCATCGAAGCATTGGGTGCGGTTAGCTCCCTTGATGAGCTCGCAAAGCAATTTTCACTAAACCTAAATGAGACTCCTTTTTTGGGACCCCAAGACCCTATTGAGGGAATTGGCTGGGAATCAAAGGTGAATGTAGCTGCTTTTAAATTAGAGCTAGGCCAGCTCAGCCCTCCCATGGAGATTAAGGACGGCTTCGTTTTGTTTCAGAAAACTGACCAAAGAGATGCTTTTATCCCTCCTTTTAAAGAAGTAGCTGAAATTGTTAAGGAGAAATTAATCCAAGCTAAAATGCGCCAGCGCGCTACTAAGGAGTGCCAAAAGCTTCTTGCTAAGATTAAGGAAGATAAAATCCAGGACTTGAAAGTGTTTGCTAAGCGCCAGGACCTTGATTATAAAGACACTCAATTTTTTGGATATTCCGATTATATTGAGGGCTTGGGCCTGGATGAGAAGGTAAGTGATATTCTTTTCTCACTTAAAGAGCGACAAATTTATGATCAGCCGATTTTAATGCCTAAAGGGGCTTATATTGCACAGCTTAAGAGTTCAACAGCTTTTGATGAAAAGGATTTTGACCAAAAGCGCGAGAAATACCTCGCTACCCTAACGAGCCAGACGATCTTTATTGCCCGTCTTAAGCTTTTAACCCAAATCGCCCAAGAAGCCCAGCTTAAGATCTTTCCTCTTACCCAGCAATAATAATTACAAAAAATAAACCCGTCAGTAACGAATGTCCCAGCGGGGGTGTGTAAAAAAGCAAACCCCGCTAGAGAATCTAACGGGGTTTATATAAGGTATGTCTCCCGTGGCTTTTAGTCTTCCACGCTAATTGCGTTTACCGGACACTGGGAAGCAACTTCATGAATATTTGCATCAGAGCACTCCGCTCCTTTTACTTTTGCCACCCCACTGTCATTCATTTCAAAGACATCAGGGCAAAGATTTACACACAATCCACAACCAATGCAAGCATTTTCATCAACTATTACCTTTGCCATTCTTTCTCCTCCTTGTTTTACCCCTTCAGCTTATAAAAGTCAATATTTTTATCAGCCACTGCTTGCACCCTCTTTAATTCCTCAGGATTCTTAAGGAGATGGCGGAATCGGCCCTGCAACTTAAGATATTCCTCTACGGGCTTGGGCTGAGTTACTTTAAATACCTTGGTTAATTGGGCATTTTCATACTCAATTAAAGGATAAAGACCGGTCTGCACTGCGAGTTTTGCGATTTCAATGGTAAGCGCTGGATTTGAGCGCCAGCCTAAAGGACAGGGAACATGAATTTGTATGAATTTGGGTCCCCGGATATCAAGAGCTTTTTTGACCTTGCGTTGTACATCGGCCGCAAATGCCACCGAAGCAGTTGCAGCATAAGGAATATGGTGTGCAGCGCAAATCTCTGCTAATGGCTTTTTACCCGTAGGATTACCCGTGGATTTTTTACCCGGGGGTGAGGTGGTGGTATTAGCATCAAAAGGCGTAAGGCCACTGCGTTGTATACCGGTATTCATATAGGCTCCGTTATCATAACATACATATAAGACATCATGGCCTCTCTCAAGCATTCCAGAAAGAGCCTGTAGGCCGATATCAGCAGTACCGCCGTCTCCGCCCTGGGCAATTACTCTGATTTTATCAATTTGCCCTAAATGCCTTAGACCCGCCTCTACTCCGGAGGCAACTGCAGCAGCGTTTTCAAATAAAGAGTGTATCCAGGGCACACCCCAGGAGGTCTCCGGAGCTTTGGTGGAAAATACTTCCAGACACCCCGTAGCATTGGTAACCATGGTATTTTTACCAGCTACATCAGCTACCAGACGCGCGCCCATAGACTGGCCGCAACCAGAACAGGCAGTGTGTCCGGAAACAAAACAATGCTCTTGGATGTGTTTTTTTTCTTGCCCCATCAGGTTACCTTAAACTCCTCCCATAAAAGCTCAGGCTTTAGGTCCACAAACTTACAGGGATTTACTTCTTTTTTGGTAGATTCAATAATTCCTTTAATCGTATCAATAGTTATATCGCGCCCACCTAATCCCGCAACAAACCCGCTTATCTTTTTATCAGTGGCATTAAATGCCGCGCTTAATTCAGTATAAAGTGCGCCGGCTGAGCCTAATGAGATGTCTTTATCAATAACCCCGATATAAGGGATATTTTTTAATGCCTTCTTTATTGCCTCACCAGGAAAGGGCCGGTAAGTTACAATTTTAAGAAGCCCTACTTTAGCGCCTTTTTCTCGTTCAGCATCAATAACATCTTTTATCGTGCCGCACACTGAGCCCATTGCAACCAGCGCAATCTGGGCATCTTCTAATTTGTAGCCTTCAACTAAACAAACTGAATCCCGGCCAAAGCTGGACTTAAATTCCGCTCCTACCCTCCCTACTTCTTTTATCACATCTTCCAGAGTTTTATGGAGTGCATAGCGTGTTTCAGTATAGACTGTGGGATCGCCTAAGAGCCCAAAGCTTAAGGGGTTATTTATATCTAATTTAAAGGGTGGGTTATAGGGAGGCAGGAATTTGTCCACGGTTTTAGCATCAGGCATATCTACGGTCTCCATGCCATGAGTAAGAATAAAGCCATCTACACAGACCATTACCGGAAGCATGATCTTGGGGTTTTCACCAATTTTATAGCCCGCAATAATCAAATCGATTGCTTCTTGGTTATTTTCCGCATAAAACTGAATCCAGCCTGAATCACGCAATGAAATTGAATCCTGCTGGTCATTCCAGATATTAATCGGAGCTGACACTGCTCTATTAGCGCAGACCATCATGATTGGTAATCTCATCCCGGCAATATTAAACACTACCTCCCCCATTAAAAGCAATCCTTGGGAGCTGGTAGCAGTGAAGCTGCGCACTCCGGTTGCCTCAGAGCCTAGCACCACTGATGCTGCGGAATGTTCACTTTCAACATTTATGGATTGGGCATTAATTTCACCGTCAGCTACGAATTTGGCAAGATGTTCAACGATATGGGTCTGAGGAGTAATGGGATATGCAGAGATAACCCCGGGCTTACATAATTTAGCTGCTTGGGCGATTGCCCAGGAACCCTCTAAATATTTCTTCATTTCTGCTCCTTAAGCTCTGTTTCGTTAGGAACCATTTCAATGTCTTTTTTGGGACAGATATAAGCGCATAGGCCGCAGCCTTTACAGTAATCATAATCAGAGTTGTATTTATTTTTCTCCTCGCCCTCAATACAAGCCTCCGGACAGATCATCTTACAGAGCCCGCAATTAATACATTCTTTGTGAAGATACTTGGGTTTTGTTAATGAACGCCAAGAACCGGTCTTATGTTTTTGGGAAGCTTTGGCTTTTGCTGCTAATATGCTAAACACTTTCGTATCCTTTCTTTACGGCATCCAGATTCTTTTGTTTTAGCTCTGGCTTTGCCTCAAATCTCTTCTCAACTGCCTTAAGTAATGATTCAAGCTTAAGTTCCCCACTTACTCTAGCAAAGGCACCTAATAGCACGGTATTGGCATAAGGCTGGCCAATGATATCAGTAGCTATTTTTTCTGCAGGGAGTCCGTGAATCTCTACGTCAGCTGATTGCGGCAGTTTGGTTTTTTCCCTTACACAAACCACTGCCTTAGCCCCCTTTTTAAGGTTAGAGAAGCACTTCTCGCTCTCAATTAAAGTAGGGTCAATCACAATGATAAAGTCGGGGTTATGAATTTGAGAGCGTAATCTGACCGGTTTATCATCAAAGCGGATAAAGGCATTCATCGGTGCACCCATACGTGCCGCCCCGAAATGCGGAAAAGCATAGGCATACATCTCTTGGTGAAAAAGTGCCTCCCCTAAAATCGCGGCAGTGGTAATTGCTCCCTGACCGGCGCGTGCGTATATCTTGACTTCTTTCATGAAGAATTTTTATATCACAAATAGAGAAAATTGCAAGAGGAAATTAGGTATCGAGGAAATCTGAACCGTTATTATTTACTAAATCAAACACCGTATCGACCACTTGCGGGTCATACTTTGTGCCGCGCCCGGCCCGTATCTCATCCAGGGCAACTTCAAGGCCTAAGGCCTGGCGGTAAGGACGGTAATGCGTCATTGCCTCCAGCACATCACTCACTGCTAACACGCGCGCTTCAAACAGAATCTGGTCCCCTTTTAAATGCTGGGGATAACCATTGCCGTCTAAGCGTTCATGGTGTTGATAGATTATCTCTGCTAAGGGAAAAGGAAATCTAAAATCTTTAAGAAGTTCATAACACTTTAAGACATGTTCCTGTACCAATCTATATTCAACATCAGTTAAGCTGCCGGGTTTATTTAAGATATCCAAAGGAATGCCGATTTTACCCACGTCATGCAACTCTCCGGCCAGTTTCATTGCCAGGAGCTTATCTTCCTTCCAGCCCAAAGCTTTTCCGATTCTTTGCGCAACCCTTGCAACCCGGTGGGTATGACTGAAAGTGTAGGGGTCATGCATCTCAAGGGCTTTAGCCAGAGCGCTTACGGCATTAACAAGCATTGAAAGCTGTGACTGCTCAAAGTTAGCATACTCAGTCATGTCACGGGTAATACCCATGGTCCCGATTACCTCACCGCCACCGTTGTGCATCGGGATTTTAGTGGTGATAACCTGGCTCCAACTTCCATCGGGAAGAAGGTTTTTTTCAATCTTACCCACAATGGGATTGCCGGTATTTAAGACATACTTATCGTCGTCATGCATCTTCTGGGCAAGATCCTTGGGGTAGAAGTCAAAGTCAGTCTTTCCGATGATTTCTTCCGGCTCCAGGCCCACTCCTTTGGCATAGAAGTGATTGACCTTTATAATCTTGTTTTCTTTGTCTTTAAAGTAGACTGCGTCAGGAATGTTATCCAGGAGTTCCTGCAAAAAGCTACTTTTGCGCTCTAAAGCTTCTTCGGTGGCTTTATGGGTGCTGATATCTTCAATAATTCCTTCTACATACTCTCGCTTCCTCTTATCCATTAGTGCCGAGGCAGTAATTGCAACCCAGCGCTTATTGCCTTTTTTGGTCCGAAAGCGGGCCTCAAAGAATCTTACCCGGCCTTCACGGCGTAAAATCGCAAAAAAAGTGCCGCGTTCATCTTCATTGACGAAAAAATCCTCTAATCGTTCTTTTTTTAAGGCTATTTTTGAGGGGTATTCTAAGATATTAGCCAGGGTGGCATTTGTGATGATGAATCTTTGTGCGGGATAGAGTGCGTATTTAAAAAGACCAATGCCCAAATTCTCTGCGGTAGAAAGGTTTAGATAAAATGTATCTCTCATAAACTTCCTTTTCTTGCAGGCTTGGGATCGACAAGTCCCTAATTATATCAGAGCTTGATGAAAAAATCCAGAAAATTTTTCAGCACTGAAAATTAACGATTTTGCCTTAAAATCAAGGCAAGACCAGCCTGAAAATGCCTTATAAATAAAAAAACACCCTCGCCTAATCTAAGCGAGGGTGCTTTTATTCTTAATTTCAGGTTTTTTAGTACATTCCGCCCATGCCGCCCATTCCACCCATTCCGCCAGGTGGCATTGCAGGAGCTGCTTTTTCTTCCTTCTCAGGCTTATCAGCCACCACTGATTCCGTGGTAACTAAAAGCGAAGCAATTGAGGAAGCGTTCTGAAGGGCAGTCCTTGCGACCTTGGTGGGGTCGATGATCCCAGCGCTAAACATGTCAGTAATTTTATTCTTCTCAGCATCAAATCCCACGCTTGTTTTTTCCTCTTTTAGTTTCTGCACGATCACTGAGCCCTCAAACCCGGCATTGGATACCAGCTGTCTTAAAGGCTCTTCTAAGGCTCTTTTTATGGTATTAGCGCCAATCTGCTCATCGCCATCCAGCTTTAGCTTCTCAACCGCAGGGATGCTGCGCAAAAGCCCGATCTCACCGCCGGGGATGATTCCTTCCTCAACCGCGGCCTTGGTTGCGTGTAATGCATCCTCTACTCTTGCTTTCTTTTCTTTCATTTCAGTCTCGGTGGCAGCACCGACATTAAGCACTGCTACTCCACCGGCTAACTTTGCAAGTCTTTCCTGTAATTTCTCTTTGTCGTAGTCAGAGTCTGATGTTTCGATCTGCTTTCGGATCTGGTTGATTCTTCCCTGGATTGCATCAGTCTTTCCCGCGCCTTCAACAATAGTTGTATTTTCCTTATCTACTCTCACTCTCTTGGCACGACCCAGATCATCTAAGGGAACACTTTCAAGCTTGATGCCTAAATCCTCGGTGATTGCGCGGCCAGCTGTTAAGGTGGCGATATCACCAAGCATTGCTTTTCTTCGGTCACCATAACCCGGTGCTTTTACCGCACAACAGGTAAGGGTACCGCGCAGCTTATTCACGACCAATGTTGCCAATGCTTCGCCTTCAACGTCTTCGGCCACAATCATTAATGGCTTGCCTGCTCTTGCGACCTTCTCTAACAGCGGAAGCATATCCTTAATATTGGTAATCTTTTTCTCACAGATTAAAATATAAGGATCTTCAAGCACACATTCCATTTTCTCAGCGTCAGTGGCAAAGTAAGGTGATAGATACCCTTGGTCAAACTGCATCCCTTCTACCACATCCAGGGTGGTTGCCATGGATTTTGCCTCTTCTACGGTGATTACCCCGTCTTTACCGACTTTATCCATCGCATCAGAAATGAGCTCGCCGATATGAGAATCACCATTAGCAGCAATTGTTGCTACCTGGGCGATCTCTTTTTTCTCTTTTACTGGTTTTGATAGCTTTTTTAATTCCTCGATTATTAGCTCAACCGCCTTTTCAATCCCTCTTTTTAAAGCCATGGGATTGGCGCCGGCTGCCACATTCTTTAAGCCTTCGCGATAAATCGCCTCAGCCAATACCGTGGCAGTAGTTGTCCCGTCACCAGCAGTATCAGAGGTTTTCTCTGCTACTTCTTTTACTAATTGCGCCCCGATATTTTCATAAGGATCTTCTAAATCGATTTCTTTTGCGACGGTGACTCCGTCCTTGGTAATGGTGGGTGAGCCGAATTTCTTCTCAAGCACTACATTGCGCCCCTTAGGACCCAATGTTACTTTTACGGCTCTAGCCAGAGTCTCTACACCCTTCAAAACTGCTTTTCTTGCATCTTCGCTAAAACTTAATTGTTTTGCCATTATATTACCTCCTTTACTTGATAATTGCGAGAATGTCTTCTTCTCTAATAATAAGGTGTTCGTCACCTTCGACGTTGATTTCGGTTCCGGAGTATTTTCCGTATAAAACCTTATCGCCCTTTTTTACGGACAAGGCAATTACCTTGCCATCATCGGTTTTTCTTCCTTCGCCTACTGCTATGATTTCACCTTCCTGAGGTTTTTCTTTAGCAGTGTCAGGAATAACAATTCCGCCCTTTGTTGTTTCTTTTGCCTCTAAGGGCTTAACCAGTACTCTGTCTCCCAATGGTTGCACTTTCATTAAACACCTCCTATTATTGCGTTACTATTTTTAATTAGCAATCAACCGACAAGAGTGCTATTTTATACATTAATGCAAATATGTCAACAATTTTTTTTAATTTTTTTTGTCTCTAGAAGTGATTGATAGTCAAGGGGTTGTGTTTGGGGCTTAATCCTTGAGGGTTTTTCCTAATGCAACAAGGCCTTTAAATATTAAAAAAGGCTCATAAATATACGGAAAAGAAAGACACGGTAAAATAAACGAAGCCTCTCCCCCGGTAATGATAATTCTTTCTTTGGGTGAAAGACCCAAAGCTTTTTGGTACTTTTTAACCAAGGTATTGATCATTGCCGAGAAACCTTCTTCAATGCCTTTGTTGATACTTTGGGCAGTGTTTTTAGGAATTACTTTTTTAGTGTGTTTTAGGGTGATGGTTGAGGGTAGGAGCGCACAAGATGAAAGCACCCGTAGCGAAGAACCAAGCCCGGGAAGAATCAGTCCGCCTTCATAAGCGCCTTTTTTTGATAAAAAGTCTATGGTTACTGCGGTACCGAAATCAATAATGAGGCGTGTCCCAGGATAAAGGCATCGGCTGGCATAGGCATTTACCAAGCGGTCCATACCCACGTGTTTTTTATCATAACGGCATTGGATAGGGGTTTTTAGGTCTTTACCGACCACATAAGTCTTATTCTTTAGCTTCTTAAATATTTTGGTAACAGAAGGTACCACTGAGGAGATGATCATTTTTTCTTTAGAATAAGGCCCAAAGACCTTCTTTAAGAGGTTTAAGCGCACCCCTTTAGTATCCAGGCGGCAAACTCTTTTGATTTTTCCCTTTGCTAGCTTTGCCCAGTGAATACTGCTATTACCGATATCTACTACAATCATTTTTTATATATCCTTAGTTCTTTTTGGATTAATCCTAAGCGTCCCTGCCTAAATTGTTCATAAAGGGTTAGTTCCTGGGTTATTATTTCCTTAAAGAGCGCATCGATATTATACTTCTTTTTTGTCTCAAGATAAAGGGAAGTAGCGCTGGTTATTAAATCCTTTTGTTCATTATTGATGTTAATTCCCACTCCGACAACCACAAAATCAACTCCCGTTTTATTGCCTTTTGTCTCCACTAAAATCCCAGAGATTTTGCGTCCATTAACCATCACATCATTGGGTTCTTTGATTCTGGTATTAACTAAGGAACGCAATGTCTTTGCTACTCCCAGGGCAAAGATTACGGGCAGTCTCTGGATTTCTTTTAAGGGGTTAGAGGGCCTTAAGATAAAAGAAGCATAAATCCCTACTCCTTTAGGTGAATCCCAGCTGCGGCCCATTCTGCCTCGTCCTTGGGTCTGAGCATTCGCTTTTACTATGGTTATTTCCCCCTCTCCCTTTTGGGCCAGGTCCCAGGCATAGCTGTTAGTGGATTCTACGCTATCAAGTTGTATGATTTTAAGTGAGGTACTCATTTTTTCTCTTTAAGGACTTTCTTTAGCTCAATGACCTTATCTCTTATCTGGGCTGCTTTTTCAAACTGTAAGTTTTTCGCAGCAATAAACATCTCTTTTTCTAATTGGGCAATGATATCTTTTAGCTCGATATCTTTGGCATGCAGCTCTAGTCTTTCCTCTAAGCGTTCCTCTTCCTGCATATAACTTCGGGTTGGGAGCGACCCTGCAAAGGGCCTTCCCTGCCTCGGATGGCAACTGCTCGTTGCTGTCCCGGTTTTCCTGATGTCGCTGTGGTTCATCCTTCGGGGAGCAGCTGTGTCGTCTTTGTTAGCTGGTGCCCTGGCCGGCCTCGGAGCCGGCCTTCTTTCTGATGCGGCCGTCCATCTCCACTGCCCGGCCGTTGACCCCACTCACACAGTGACCTGGCACCTCGGTGCCATGGCTCTGTTG
>CP070684.1:12067-31756 GCA_020352775.1 Candidatus Omnitrophota bacterium | reverse complement strand
CTTAAATCCGCAGTGGAGCCTCCTCCACGGGTAATGACAATCACATCCAGCTTATCTAATGAGAGGGAATTAAAATAGCCTAATGCCCTTAATACATCTTTCTCTACGTTTTTTCCTTGCATATGACAATTAAATGCCCTGACTTTAAACCCGTAGCCGCTTGAGGAAAGTTCATTTACAAAATCATGATAAGCTGCAGAATCAAAAGCAGTAATAAGCCCTACTTTTAAAGGAAGAGTCGGGATAGAACAAAGCTTATTTTTCTCCAAAAGACCGCGCTTCTTTAATTCCTCTATAATGCGCTGGCGATTCTGAGCTACTTTTCCCAAAGTATATATGGGGTCAATGTCAATTGCAATAAGGCTGTATTGGCCCGTGGGCGGATGCAGGCTAACTTCGCATAAAAGTTTTACTTCGATATCGTTTTTAAGTTCAAAGGGCATTTCTGTCTTTTGGATGCGCTCAAAAATTACAGGCTTTCTGTTAGAAAAAAGAGCTATTCTTACTTTAGCGATAATTTCATCAGCCTCAGAGTGTTTCTGAACAAGCTCAAAATAAGTGTGTTTTTTGTCACGCTCCGGCCTTAGCCCCTGAATTTCTCCGCAAACCCATATATAATCAGGGAACTCCGCTCTGATGAGATCGCGCACCACAGTGTTTAGCTCTAAAACCGAGTATACTTTTTCTGTTTTGGAAAGATTATTCAGCATGAGATTCTAATGCCTCTTTGGGCCAAAATTTAATCTTACATAAAGCGCAAAACAATAACAGACTCCCTATAGTAACAAAAGAATAAACTTCAGCAGAGTCTTCTAAAGACCTTATAAACAATTTATCCGGCCAGCTACAAAAAGCAGCTGATAAAAAAACCAGAATCCAGGCTAGCAAATCTTGGTGTTTTATCTTGAATAAATAATATAGACAAACCATGTAGGGAAAGACCAAAAAAATAAATGCATGAATCCAGCCATTAGGATTAAATAAAGCCATGCAGATATATAGCATTCCGTAATCAGCCATCCTCTTAAGCCTGTTATTATCTGGCAATTTGCGTGAAGGGAAAAAGATTAAAGAATAAAGAAATATGCAAGTTAAGCCCACCAGAAATCCGATCTTAAATTTATCAAGGCTTAAAACATTTATACTGTATTCGCTAAAAGAAGAAAAAAACCTCGTTACCATTGCAACCAGCGATTGGTTTTTGTGAATAGACATCGAACCAAAATCCAAAGATGTCTTGCACAAAAAAGGAAAAAATGATTTTTGCAAAGATAAGTTATAATCCCAGCCCAAAACAAGAGCCGGTAACATTGAAAAAACAAAAATAGCGAGAACAAAATAAAGAAATACTTTAAATTTTTTCTTATAAAGAATATAAGGAGCAATTATTGCGGTCATATATTTAACCAGGCAAGAGAATCCCAGGCAGACACCGGAAAATAAATCCTTGCCGCGCTTAATCAAGAATAAGCTTAAGGTAAGTGCAGCCATCATAAGAAAATTAACCTGGCCCTCATCAAAATTAAACATAAAGAATCTTAGGGTAAACAAAACTGCTAAGAAGTAAACTAAATTTTTATGTTTGTTGCTAAATTCTTTATCAAAAACAAGAACCGATGCCCAGTAAAAAAATAAAATTATAAAAATGAAATTCAAACAAAACCAGATAACTGCTGCGCTGTGTTCCGGTATCACATGAAAAGGGTAAAAAACTAAAGCCACAATGGGAGGGTATTTAAAATTTGCTACTCTTTCTTGACGATAAGCATTATCATCATAAATATCAGCTCTTTGCGCTAGTTTTTGGGCGGTATAGTAATAGACATGGAAGTCAGCAAAATTTCTTTTTGGCATTTTATGCTCATATCTTCCTAAAGATGCCGCAAAAAGAAACAAAATAAGAAAAACTCTCCATCTATGCCTTCTTAATACTTCCATGGCGGGCTCCTTTTAAACTATTATGCAGGGAAAAAATATCACCTAAAGTAGTGAATATATGAGTGAATTTCACAGTACTTTTCCCAAGTTTTCTGGGCAGATGTTTCACTGGCAGCTCTTTTATTTTAAAATTATTAAGATAAGCTTTTATAAGCACTTCAGTATCGACAAAAAACTGATCCCGTTCGATACTTAATTTATGCAGGCTCTCTCTTTTAAACAATTTAAATGAGCAATCAATATCTTTTGCCTTCAGGCCGAAAATAAATAAAATAAGTTTATTGTAAACAAAAGAGACTAATTTTCTGATAAGTTTATCTTGACGATCCTCTCTAAAGCCAATAACCAAATCATACTCGGGAATGAAACTTGTGAATTTATTAATTTCGGTTATATCAAACTGATTGTCAGCATCAGTATAAAAGATGAGATCTTTATCGGCTGAAAACAAACCAGTGCGTAAAGCCACTCCATATCCCCGGTTTTTATCATGCTTTAAAAGCTTTATGCGCTGACCAAGGCCCTCTTTTACTTTTAAACATTCTTGGTAAGTATTGTCATAAGAGCCATCATCAACCACGATTATTTCGAAGTCACTGAAATTTTCCTGAAGGAATTCGTATATGCAATTTATGACAGCTGCGATATTTTCTTCTTCATTGTAGGCAGGCAAGACAACTGAGATACTATTTTTCATCTGGATTTATTGATTTGGGACTTTAATGCGCTCAGCCTTTGCTTCCCAGTATTTACAGTAGGTGTAAAATTGATACATTCCGCTGTATAATGCCATGAAAAAGCCGATGAACCCATCCCGATATCCTTTCTTAACAAAATAATATTTCATAAAGCGCGTCCACATTTTTCTAAGACAGATTGCAAAATTCATTCTTCTTCCGTCACGCAGCCACTTTCTAGCTTCAAAATCAGTCTGATGGTTAAGCTTGGCAAAAAGAGAGTGAAAATCGCGATAATTATAATGAAGGATATCGCCTTTTAAGGTTAAACTTTTACCATCTAAATATGCACGGGGGTGATACTCAGCTTCTTCATAACGAAATTTATTTTTATTAAACATTTTTAATTTGGCATTAGGATACCAACCACCCCATTTAATCCAGTAGTCCCCCAGGAAGTTACGATGAGAAAGATTATAGCCGGCATATTTAGGACTGTTATTCAATACTTCAATTATGGAATCCCGCAACTGGGGCGTGATGCGCTCATCAGCATCAAGGCTTAAAACGTAATCATTGCTTGCTTTAGAGTATGCAAAATTGCGCTGGGTCCCTTCCAGCTCCCATCTGCGCTGATAGATCTTATCAGTATAGCTTCTTGCAATATCAATAGTTTTATCGGTACTGAAATCATCAACAATAACAATTTCATCTACCCAATCCTTTACCGAATCCAGCGATTGCGCTAAATTCTTCTCCTCATTTCTTGTTAAAACTACTACGCTTAAAGGAATTTTTTTCATCTTTTAAGCCTCCTTTTAAATTCATTGCTTTTAGTGAAATATTAGCGTTATAAAACGGTGGGATTATTTATCATTTCTTTATGACTTTTATCATATCTTCAATAAAATCTTTTTCGGCAACTGCTAACTGAGATTGATGTTTGACCAAAAGAGTTAAATTCTTTGGCGACTCTTTTAATTCTTCTTCTTTTTCCAAAAGCCACTCCCTTACCTTTTCTAAAAACATCATCCTCCAGCGCAAAAGAGAAGTGATTTTTCTCTTGTCGAGAAAAGGCAAAAAATAAAGCGCTACGTCCAATTCAATAAAGGGGCGCCGCTGGGAAAGCAAAGTATCTTCACAGAGATTTAAAAACTCTCTTTCTCCTTTAGGGGTAATGGCGTAGGTGTATTTTTTAAGACGGCTGGTGCCTTTAAATTCTTTTCTCTTTATAAGCCCTTCTTTTTCCATTTTTTTTAAAGGGTAATAGATGGACTGGGCCTGGGGTTCGGCAAACATGCCCAGCTCCTTATTGATGAACTTTTTGATATCATAGCCTGAGGCGGGATTTTTCTTTAAGAGACCAAGGATTATTAAGCGCTGAATCATTCTTTAAAAACACCCATCTTTCTAAATTTTTCATATCTTTGCGAAAGCATCTCTTCTATTGCAAGGGAGCTGACTTGACCTAGATTGCTAACAATCGCGTTCTCTAAATTCTGGGCAATCTCCTGGTAATTACGATGTGCTCCTCCTTCAGGTTCTGGTATGATTTCATCCACCACTCCTAAGTTAAGTAAATCTGGCGCTGTAAGTTTTAAAACCTGAGCAGCTCTCTCCCGCTTGGAAGCTTCTTTCCACAGAATTGCTGCGCAGCCTTCAGGAGAAATCACTGAATAATAGGCATACTCCATAATCAATACCTTATCTCCAATGCCAATGCCCAAAGCCCCACCGCTGCCCCCTTCTCCGATAACTACTACAATGACCGGGACTTTTAAAGAAAACATATCTCTGATATTTTCTGCAATTGCCTGGGCCTGGCCTCTTTCTTCTGCGCCGATACCAGGATAAGCACCAGGGGTATCGATAAAATTAATTATGGGGAGTCTGAAGCGTTCTGCCAGTCTCATCACTCTCATCGCCTTACGATATCCTTCCGGATGCGCGCAGCCAAAATTTCTCTCGATATTTTCCTTGGTGTCTTTTCCTTTTTGATGCCCCACTACTGCGATTTTTATATTCTTAAGAGTCGCGAATCCGCATATAATTGCTTTATCATCTCCATAAAGACGGTCTCCTGCCAGAGGAACAAAATCTTTCATGATTAAATCAATGTAAGTGAGAGTAGTGGGTCGTTGGGGGTGGCGTGAAATCTGGACCTTTTGCCAGGGACTTAAATTCGAATATACTTTTTTCTTTAACTTAGTCAGCTTTCCTTCCAGATTATTTATCTCCCCGGAAAGATCAACTTTCTTCTCATTAGAGAAGCGTTTCAACTCCTCAATTTTATTCTCTAATTCCACGATTGGTTTTTCAAAATCCCAAGCCTGCATCATAATCGACCTATAGTTAAATTAGTCTACAATGGTTACCTCTGTACCCTTAGGTACGATATCATAAAGCTCTTCCACTTCTTTGTTTCTCATGCGCACGCAACCGAGAGTGATTTGTTTACCTAACTTTTTAGGTTCGGTGGTTCCATGTATTCCGTATCCCTTAAGATCAAATCCCATCCATCTTGAACCCAAAATATTCTCCGAGCTATCAGGCGGAATTACTGCCCCGGTTTTATACCAGGTAGGATTGATGAGCTTATTAACAATCTTAAAAGTTCCGACCGGCGTAGAATTATCCTTACCAGTTGAAACAACATAAGTTTTAATTACTTCATCGCCGCGCTTTAAGAAAAGTATATTCTGCGATTTATCAACCACCACAGAAAACTTGCAGTTAGTTATTTTTAATTTCTGGTATGGAATGATAATATCGGAATCTAAGCCATTAGCCCGCTTTATAAGCCCTACGGTGGTATTGTGCTTTTTGGCTATTCTTGATAAGTTATCCCCGGATTTTACTACGTATTTGACGCTACAATCATCCATTGCAGTGGAAAACATAATTTTCATATTGAGCTCTTCGATTCTTTTTTGAATCATCTTAAGTCTTCCAACATCTTTAGTGACCTCCAAAGCGTTCTTGTAGAACTGGCGGGCTTCTACATATTTTTCCTCTTCAAATGCCAGACTTGCCTGTTTTAGATAATTAGTAGGCGAGCCTGCTCTACCTTCGGTCCCGGCCGGCCCTTTACCTTTAATCATTGACACCAATAATATCAATGCCACAATTCCTATTATAATCGTAATAAGTCCTCTTCTCATATAGACTCCTTTCATTTATAAAAGAAAAGAGGGGTAACCAATCCTATCAATGCTCCAAAGAAAACTTCGATAGGCGTATGCCCCACTAATTCTTTCATTCTAGCCTCTTCGATTTTTCCTTTTTCCTGGAAATCATCGATCATTCTATTTAAGACTCGAGCCTGCACGCCTATGGAACGGCGCCAGGTTTGCGCATCAAACATTGTAATCAAAGCAAAAATAGTAGCCAGGGCAAAATAAGCCGAAGAAAACCCTGTCTCTTTTCCTACTGACATAGCCAGGGCTGCCACAGCTGCACTGTGCGCTGAGGGCATACCACCGGTTCTTAAAATCCAGTAAAAGTTAAATTTTTTACCCTGCGCTAATCCGATTGTAATCTTTAAACCTTGTGCAATCGCCCAGGCTAAAAGCGTAATCCAGAAAGCTCTATTGTTGAATACGCCTTGCCAAAACCCTATCATAAGTTATTATATTATAAAAGAAAAGCTATTTTGGCAATAACTATTTACCCTGGCTGCTAACCCAACCTATTCTTAAATGATAACCCTAACTAAATCAAAAAGTTATAAAAATACATGGGAATTGTTAATCTCTTTATCCAGCTAAACCAAAGGTTCGCATCCAGGCTTCATGCTGGATAGTTAAGGTAGGTTATATATTAGATTGACGAACGTATTTAGCGATTCTTTCTTGATCCTTTGCTTTTATGCGCGTAAATTCGACCCCGATTTCGTATTCCTTTTTTTCACCCGGACCGGTTGCGGCTTCGATTTTTCTTACAACTTTTCCTTTTGCTTTTACAGGGGTGCCGCCGTCAGGTAAATGTATTGTTAAAGATAATGCGGTATCGATTTTTAAATCTTCACTAACCGTAAAACATATTCCTCCGGCGCTAATGTCCCTCGAAGCACCTTTTTCTTTTAGAGGTAATATTTTTACTACCGCGTATTCTACAAGAGCATTAACATCTAAACGCGGGAAAAGTCTCCTATCAAATCCTTCGTATTTTTCTTGCTCATTCTCTGCCATTGCTCTCTCCTTTTTAAATAGGATATTTTACTTTTTAATTATACAACTAAATAAATACTCTGGAAAGCATTATTTGGCGACAATTTAATAAATACTAGGCAGGCTAATTAAGCCCGGCGGGGAATGTCTTCTTCTTGCTTGATATACTTAAAGATATAATGGTGGATATCTTCCTGGCTTTGCTTAGAAATACTCTCAAAACAGACTCCGATTTCTTTCTTCTTCCCTACATTTCTTTCCCAGACTACCTTCCCTGAAATATTTAGAGCGGTTTCAGGCAGAAGGATGGAGAGCGAAATAGCACTACCGGGAAAAATATCGATTGAGGAATCAAGGACAATTTTTGCTCCA
Organism: Candidatus Omnitrophota bacterium; assembly: GCA_020352775.1. GTDB lineage: Bacteria > Omnitrophota > Gorgyraeia > Duberdicusellales > 4484-171. The sequence continues at coordinate 24,600 of CP070684.1, read as the reverse complement.
TCGACACTTATATCTTTGGCGACCCCTGGAATTTCCCGGGCAGAATCTGTATTGGAATACAGAATACAAAAAGGGAATCCCACTCTGACGTACTTTCTTCTCTCTTTCTTTATGCTCTCCTTATTTTTATGTTTTGTGCCAAAAACAGAAAAAGCCTAAACTTGCCGCCTCCGCGCAACAAATCCAGGCTTTACTAGTATTATATACCATATTTTTTGCTCGATTTCAAGTAAGCGTTTACATTTTTTATAGATTTTTCAATCAAAATCGCTAACTTATTGATTCTCATAGTCGTTATGACTTGATTTTAATTCCTCAGCTATTTTTTTAAGACGCAGCATACGCTCTGGAGTACTGGGGTGAGTGGAGAAATAGCTGCGCACCATAGAATCAGGAATCTCAATAGCAAACCGTTCCATAAAGGTGGTAAAAACATCCACCTCATAGCCAGCGCTGTACACGAACCTGGCTCCAAAGTAATCAGACTCACGCTCAAAGTCCCGCGAATACTTTGCCGTAAATAAATTTGCTGCGGTACCCACCCCTCGCATCACAATTTCACCACTGCCAGGAGCATTATGATCTGCGACAATTCCTAAGGCCAAAGTAAGCAGCGAGCCCAGGAGCCGGCCTCCTTGCATCTTCGCTACATGACCTCTGGCAGCATGAGCTAATTCATGAGCCAGAACAGCTGCAATCTCATCATCTGATTTAGTAAAATTCAATACCCCCTGGGTGACAAAAAGGGATTCGCCATCAGTAGCAGCATTTACTTCCTGCATATCAAACATGAATACCGGGGTGTTTATGGGAATTGATACAAGTGTCATATCAACAAAAATAGTGTCGTTACCGCGCAAAACCTGCATTCTTACCAAATCTCCAATTTTAAGCTTTCGCAAAATACCGTAAAACTGGTTATTGTTGCGGATTTTAATGTCATTTACTGAAACTACAATATCACCAGGCTTTAGCCCCGCATAATCCGCAGGGCTTCTCTCTCTCTCAATAACCACAACCACTCCCCTATCTTTAGTTAGGCCATAAACTTGCTTAAGATACCTATCAATATTAAAACACCTCACTCCTAAAAAAGGTTGGGGCGAATTACCAATTGTGATATCTTCCTGAGGGATAGCACGTATTAGGCGGTCAGTAATTTCTTGTGCTTTTTTTAGTTGACCGATTCTATAAACCAGCGCCTTGACTTTTAATTCTTCCGTAGCCTGTTTAATTTCAAAATCACTTATTGAAGGACCGGTTACTGTAACACAACCAGAAACGATAGCAATAAAAGATAACGCAACAATAATACAAATCTTATTTTTCATAAAAAAATTTCATTTTCGATACAGGAGGCCACAGCTATAGCCTCTCCTTTCTTAAAAAGATACCACCATTCAACTGCTTGTCCAGAGATTTTATATTTATATTAGCTTGACAAAACCTCGATTTTATTAATAATCTTAAATCATAGGAGATTGCTATGGGTAGGCCGAAAAAAGAACTAAAAAGAATCCACAAAAAAAAGATTAGAAGAGCCAAGGCAAAGGTTAGATCTCATCTTAAAGGCGAACTCCCTAAAGGAAAATTAACCACTTTGGCAAAGAGATTTTTGCGTGCCAAGAAAAAGAAAGAAGCCAAAAAAGCAACTTAATTATTCGAAGTTGTAGTGCTTTCTTACTTTTTTCTTAATATGCCAGGTGCAGGAAAGTCCTTTGGGAAAGGAAGCAAAATCTCCCTTCTGTACTTTTACACACTCCCCACTAGGTAAGTCGACTTCTACTTCACCTTCTAAAAAATAGCAATTCTCTTTGGAATCATAATACCAGTCAAAGGTGCTTTCTTCCTTCTCCCAAATAGGCCACTTTTTTACTCCTAATTTCTCTAACTCTTCCTGACTGGGCTTTCTTACCTCAACTTTCATACTTGCCTCCCACATTTATAATGATTAATATCACTACTTATATACTTTATCGTTCTCATGCACCCGCCGAGCAACTTTAATTCCGACCTCATTCCCTTTTTTGGCACAGGAAACATCTTTACGATTAATTTGCATTGATTTAATTACCTGACTGAAATCGTCATGAACCCCATTTATATGGATTTTATCACCTACCCTAAGTTCGCTCTTGAGTTTAATAATCCCGACTGAAATTTTACCAAAATAATGGGTAATCATTCCGATTTCTTTTTCTTTGGGTTTTTGAGGAGGTTTTGTTTTATGCTTGGGTGGTTTCTTTTGTATTTTTTTACGTCTTTTTGTCTGCGGTTTTCTTTTTATCTTTTACTGTGGTCTTATGGATAAATTATATTTTATTTTCTTTTTTGTTTTCTTCTGATATTTTTTCTTAACTTTGCTTTGTTTTTTTTTAGAAATTATTTTTTTTCGAGTCTTTTTCTTTTCCTTCTTTGGGCTGCTAAACAGCATTTTCCAAAAATCAAGTATACCCATAATTTTATTCTTTCCTATCTATTTTTTAGTTCTCGTTTTAATCTGCATTTTTTTATACCACGGGCATTCTGTACAACTCTTAAAATTTTTCTTGGGATTTGACCAGACAAAAGGTGTTAAGTTATGTGTGTATATCCAGCACCTTTTACCATCCTTTACTTTATAAACAGGGCATTTACTCTTTGCTTCTTCTGTGCATTCCCAAAATTCCCAACAACCTATAAAATCATCCCGCTGCATTATTCCTTCCTGTCAAACCTAAATCTTAAGATAATTATTATACTATTAATGGTGGCGGCGAGTGGACTTGAACCACCGACGCAACGGGTATGAGCCGTTTGCTCTACCAGCCTGAGCTACGCCGCCAAATTTTTAATAAGCGGGTAAAAAGTAGATTAAATTATACCAAAGCGTAAGAAAAAATCTATAAGAAATTGGCCTCTTTAAGCCACAACGCGACGATACACCTCTAGTAATGATAAATTATGCTTTTTTGCTATTTTCAGGCAATCGCTATATTCGGGGGTCTCTTTTTTAAGCCCGTCCAAAGATTTCCTAAATCTTATCCGTCCCAGCTTTGTATTTTTATATATGAATTGGGAAGGTAATATCTGGCGCAGATATTCCTGGTAACGAATGCCAAAAGTAGTGCTGTGTTCAAACAAAATCTGCTTTAAATTTAGGAAATCTTGAGGTGCACAAAGCACATTAAGGACAAATGCCGGCCGGCTCTTTTTCATTATCACCTGCTCCACATAAGCTTCTTTTGCCCCACCAGAATAAAGTGCATCAAAGAGTGTCTCAAAAGCTTGAGGATTCATATCATCGATATTGGTTTCAATCTTAATAATACGTTCTTGCTCCGCCTTAATTTCACAGCTAAAGGCAACAAGATAATCACTCTCATTAAACTCACCCCACCCAATACCATAAGACTTAAACTGAATACCACCTGATATTTGCTGGGCATCTTTAAGGAGCGCTGCCGCGGTAGGAGTGACGGTCTCGTATCCGAAATTAACAGGATTAATGTTTTTGCCTTTAAGGATTCCCAGGGTTGCCGGACAAGGCTTATCTAAAGGAAAAGATGAAACATATATCTTATCAATCCCTAAATATTTAAGGGCAAGATAAAATCCGCAAATCTCTAAAATGGCATCGATTTCACCTAAATGATGAAAATACACCTCACCTTTTTTCTTATGAATTTTAGTCTCTGCACTGGCGAGGATTTCATAAGCTTTAAGCGCTTTTTCCTTTACTTCTCTATCGAGCCTTGATTTATTTATTAAAGTGGCTATTTCCTTATGGCTTTTTAGGGTCGGGCCTTTAAAAACCAGTTTTCTCCTAGGCACATGATGCTTTTCTTTTAATATTTTTGTCTGAATTTCAAATTGTAGGGGTAGTTTCCTTAGCTCTTTTTTTAGATAAGAAAGGGGGCAACCCAGATCAATCAAAGACGCAAGCAACATGTCTCCCGCACCACCACCTACAATGTGAAAATAAACTGCTTTCATTTATTAATTAAATGCGCAAAATAACCTGCTCCTAAGCCGTTATCGATATTCATCACTGCCACTCCGGGAGAACAAGAATTAAGCATCCCCAGTAAAGCGGCCAAGCCTTCAAATGCTGCGCCATAACCAACACTGGTAGGAACCCCGATAACCGCAGCAGGAGTTAACCCTGAAACAATACTTGCCAAAGCTGCTTCCATTCCCGCAACCACAACTATGACTTTTGCATTCTTAATCTTTTCCTTAAAAGGGTCCAACCGGTGTATGCCTGCCACTCCCACATCATATATCCGCTCTAGACTGTTACCGGTCAGTTCCAAAAATATCGCGGCTTCTTCCGCAACCTTTATATCAGAGGTACCAGCGGTAATCACCAGGGCCTTTCCTTTTTTTACTCTTTTAGCTTTACCCAGGAAAGCAAGTTTTGCTTCTTTAAAATACTTCAGGTGTCTAAACTCTTTCTTCAAAGACCTAAAAAAACTCTCATCAAGGTGGGAAATAAAAAGAAGTTCTGTATGCTTTCTGAATTCTTTGATTATTCTTTTTAACTGAGGAAGGGTTTTTCTGGGAGCATAGATGATTTCCGGAAGGCCTCTTCTTTTTTCTCGCAACGTATCTAATCGAGCAAATCCGAGGTCAACAAATCCTTTTTCGCTCATTAAGCTCTAGGGCCGCAAATCTTTCACTATTACCCACACAAGAACCGCTATAAGAACAGAACATACGATGTAGAAATCATTAAAGTAAATAAATTCCCGTAGCCGCTCTCGCTTATGGATTTTTTTCTCCGCAGTGCTGTGGCTGCCGTGCTTTTTCTTTACGCTTGCTTTGGCCTTAAGGATATCTTCCCGGCGAAAACGCAAAAACTCCCCCGCAACCTTAAAATGGGGTAGAAGATTTGCGTTAGCCAGATCAATAACTTCTTTTTCAGAAATCCTTAGAAGCTGCGAAGCCTCGCGGGTCGTAAGCAGTTTTTCGCTCATAATCTATTAGGCGTTTCGCCCGATCCATGTTTCAACTTCTTGACGGTCAAACATCAACCCTTCTTCTTTGCGCTCGACCGGAATCCTGCCCCCGTTTACCCACTCCATGATTTTATCTTCATCAATAGAAAGATAATCAGAAAGCTCCTCCAGTGACATTTTCCCCTCACTCATCCTGCTTTTACCATTAAAGGATGCTCCCAATTCAATTGAAAGCCGGGGTGTTTCCATGTCTCCAAATACTACCGCAGTGGGCTTAAGATCAATCACTTTTGTAGCCCTCATATTTCCTTTTACCCGGCCGGCAACGGAGATATTCTCTCCCACGATATCGGCCGTGACATGGGCACCCTCTCCGATGATAAGCGTACCTTTGGTAGTCAAGGTCCCTTCGAATTTGCCGTTAATGCGTAGCTTCACCGGATCAGAAAACCGCAAAGTTCCCTGCATTGTCGCATTAACATCGAGTACTTTTTCTTCTTCCTTCCTTTTTACCATTTAACTCACCTCCTAATTGCCGTCACCACACAAAGTGTGGGCCTCGGCTCACTATTTAGCATTTATTTCTCTAGCAACTTTTCTTCTGTAATCTTTAAAAAATACAAAGCAATAATTGCTAAAACCGTAACAACTGCCGCAGCAGAAATATACCCGCATCCTACTGCTAAGCCGATTCCTCCACTTACCCAGACGCTGGCGGCAGTGGTTAATCCTCCTACTCGCTCGCTACTGCGAATTATCGTTCCTGCTCCCAAAAACCCGATTCCAGTTACTACCCCTGCTGCAATCCTGGCAGGATCAAGGGGAACTTCCTGTTTATAAGATTCGTACACATAAAGAGAAACGAGCATGATTAATGCTGAGCCCATACATACCAAGATATGAGTGCGTAATCCTGCGTATCCGAAACCACGACCGCGTTTCTTTTCTCTTTCTAAACCAATTATTCCTCCAAAAACAAATGCCAATACCAACCGGATAATAGTATCGAATAGCGTAATCATTTAATTTGCCTCCGCCTTTAAATCCAGGGGGCTTTTAGCCCGGCTCTTATTATACAAATAAAATCCTAATCCCGCAACTATTGCGGCATTGTCTGGAGCATACTCAAAAGGAGGGATTAAAACCCTAAAATTGTCATTCTCTGCCTCTTTTAATCTTTGGCGCAGGTAGCTATTAGCTATTACCCCTCCTCCACATACTATTCTTTTAATCTTAAGTTCTTGGGCTGCATCAATTACTGTATTTACAACTGCTTCTACCACTGCTTCCTGAAATGAGGAAAGTAGTTTCAGGGTTGTATTTCTATCTAGTTTCGTTTTCTTTTCCATCTCTATTTTTTTGTAAATAAGCGCAGTTTTAATTCCACTAAAGCTTAAATCAAATCCACTGCGCCCGCATCTAAACTTAAAGTCATCTTTATAAGCTGGCTTAAAGGCACGATCAATAATCGGTCCGCCGGGATATCCCAATCCAAATGCGCGCGCCACCTTATCATAAACTTCTCCGCAAGCATCATCTCTGGTTTGACCGATAAGTTTTAAGGAATCAAAATCATTTACGCGATAGATTTCAGTGTGTCCGCCGGAAACAACCGCTCCCAAAAAAGGAAATTCTAATTTTTCCTTGTAATTTAAAAATGGAGCAAATAAATGAGCGTGTAAATGGTTTATCCCGATAAAAGGTTTCTTTAGTGCCAAAGACAATGCTTTTGCAAAATTAAGTCCTACCACCAGTGCCCCGATAAGACCGGGTCTGTGAGTAGCCGCAATCAAATGTATTTTCTCTAAAGAAATATGTGCCTCGCCTAAAGCAACATTTAATACTTTTTCAATATTCTCAAGATGCGCGCGCGTTGCAATTTCAGGGACAATACCACCGTATTTTTTATGTTCTTTAAGAGAAGAAATAGTGATATTGGAAAGTACCTGATAATCTTTTAATACCGCGCAAGAAGTCTCATCACAAGAAGTCTCAATCCCTAGGATATACATTTATTTCTTTTCCTCTACAATCTCTCTAAGCTCTTTCTTCTCTTTAAGCACAAGAATTCCTTTAATCAAATCCAGAGCTCTCACGAGTTGATTGTCGTGCCGATAATCAAAATCTTCCTTCTTTTTTAGCTCTTCGAAGACATCTTCTATTTTTCTTTCCTCTTCTACTATCTCAATATCAGGCGTAACTCCTTCTTCCTCGTGAATAGCTTCTCCGGCAGGAGTATAATATTTAGAAGTAGTAAGACGCAATGCTGAACCGTCAGAAAGAGGAACGATAGTCTGTACTGATCCTTTACCGAATGTCTTCTCGCCTAAAAGTATGGCACGATTATTATCTCTTAATGCTGCGGCCAGAATTTCACTTCCTGAAGCGCTTCCTTTATTAATCACGACCACAAGGGGTATATCCAGAAACTTCTGGCGTGCAGGCAAAGACTTATAAACCATTTCTTTTTTGGTTTTAGATTTGGTAGAGACAACTGTCTTTCCATCTTCTAAGAATCTGCTTGAAGCCTCAATCGCAGAATAAAGTAATCCTCCGGGATTATTTCTTACATCAATGATTAATCCGTCAATCCCTTCTTCTTTTAGTTTTTTTAATTCTTTATCAAAATCTTTTACGGTGCGCTCCCTGAATTCTGCAACTTTTATGTAACCAATTCTATCTTCTAAGATAAGCGCTCTTTTTATATCTTTTATTTTAATTATCCCGCGCACAATAGTGACATCTTCTACTTTTCTGTCTTTTTCACGCAATACTGTTATGTTTACTTCTGAACCCGGCTCCCCGCGCAGCTTCTTAACCGCTTCACTCAAGGTAATCCCCTTAGTAACCTCGCCTTCTATTTTAACAATCACATCTCCTGCTTTTAAGCCTGCTTCCCAGGCAGGCGTATCTTCTATTGGAGAAACAATCGTAAGAAGGTTATCTTTTATAGTGATTTCGATACCCAGACCGCCGAATTCACCCTCGGTTTCTGTCAAAAGGTCCGCATATTCTTCCGGAGTAAGAAACTGGCTATAGGAGTCAAGTGAACTTAACAACCCTGCCAATGCTCCGTAGATCAAATCCTGAGGGGTCTTATCTTCAACATGCCTTTTTTCAACCATAGCCAGAGCTTCGGCAAAAATATCCATCTTTTCATATAAAGTGTCTCTTTCTTTGGCAAAAGAAATGTTTGCCAAAAACCCTACTCCCAAAACCACCAGAAGCAAAATAACGATTCTTCTCTTCATTGTTACCTCCTTTTCCTACCCGCTTTCTTTTAATATTTTCTCTAAAATTTGTCTTGCTATTTTAGGGTTAGCTTTTCCTTTTGTCTTTTTCATCATCTGGCCCACCAGAAACATTATCGCCTGCTCTTTACCCTCTTTGTACTGCCCAACTGGTTTAGGGTTTTCCTTAATCACCTCTTTAGCAAAACAACCGAGCTCATCCTCTGATGAAACCTGCACTAATCCTTCTTTCTCAATAATCTCATCGATATCTCTATTGGTAGTAAGAGCTAACGAAAGCACTCTTTTAGCGGTAAGGTTATTTAATTTGCCCTCACAAAATAATTTAACAATTTTGGCAAAATTAGGCGCAGTTATTTTTACCTCGTTTAATTTATCTGCTAAACTATTAACCTGCTCTAAAAATGGCCCCAGAATCCAGTTAGCTATCTTTTTAGGTTCATTAAACTCTTTACAAGATTCTTCAAAAAAATCAGCTATGCTAAGATTAGAAATAATAATATCTACTTCTTTTTCAGAAAGGCCATAACTCTCTAAAAACCTCTTGCGCTTCTTGAGTGGCAGCTCTCCGACAAAATCCTTTTGGCTCTCGATGCAATCTTTGGAAACCTTAAAATCAAGAAGATCAGGTTCGGGAAAATAACGGTAATCATGCGCTTCTTCTTTGGAGCGCATCGAGACACTTATTTGTTCTGCTTCATCCCAAAGACGAGTTTCCTGCACAATCCTTTCGTTTTCTTCCAAAGCCTTTTCTTGACGCTTGGCTTCATAGCTAAGGGCATCTCTTACGCCCCTAAAAGAATTCATATTCTTTAATTCTACTTTCACTCCCAGCTCTTTGGCTTGTTTTGGTTTTAATGAAATATTGGCATCACAACGAAGAAGGCCTTTTTCCATTTCACATTCTGAGGCGCCGATATATTGAAGAATGAGTTTTAGTTGAGTTAAATAATCAAAAGCTTCCTGGGCAGATTCAATATCTGGCTCAGAGACAATCTCTAAGAGAGGGATACCAGTACGGTTTAAGTCTACCAAAGAGTGATTTATACTGTGGATTAATTTTCCGGCGTCTTCCTCAAGATGCACTCTTTTTATTCCTATTTTTTTACCGCCAGGTAATTGAAGCTTGCCATTTTCTCCCAGGGGCATTTTATACTGTGAAATCTGATAGTTCTTGGGCAAATCAGGATAAAAGTAATTTTTGCGCTCAAAATAAATCTTTTCATTCATCTGGCAATTAAGCGCTAGGCCCACCCGTACTCCTAAATCCAAAGCCTTTTGATTAAATACTGGTAGTACTCCTGGATAGCCGCAACATACCGGACAAATGTTGGTATTGGGTGGAGCTTCGAACTGGGTAGAACAAGAACAGAAAATTTTAGAATCTGTTTTAAGCTGAACGTGGACCTCTAAGCCGATTACAATATCGTATTTATTCATAACGCAGGTATTTTTTTATGAAAATCAGTAACATTTTGAAAGCTGTATCCTAATCTAATGAGAGTACTTTCGTCAAATTCCTTACCAATAAGCTGGGCACCAATGGGTAAATTATCTTTACTAAATCCACAAGGAAATGAGACTGCCGGCACTCCGGCAAGATTAGCTGAAATAGTATAGACATCAGATAAATACATGCTTAAAGGATCGGTAGCTTTCTCTCCGATTTTAAATGCCGGGGTCGGTGAAGTAGGAGTAAGGATAACATCGACTTTGTTAAACGCCTTATCAAAGTCCTCTTTTATTAACCGGCGCACTTTAAGTGCCTGCACATAATAAGCCTCATAATACCCACTGGAAAGGCTATAGGTACCAAGAAAAATCCTGCGCTTGGCCTCATCGCCAAACCCTTCACCTCTTGTATTCATGTAAACATCTTTTAAGTTAGTACCAGCTGCTCTTAACCCATAGCGTATTCCATCAAATCTTTGCAGATTAGAACTTGCTTCAGAAGATGCCACAATGTAGTAAGTTGCCACCGCATACTCTGTGTGCGGCAGGCTAATTTCAGTTATTTTAGCTCCTTTATCCTTAAAAACTTCGATAACAGAATCCAGCGCTTTTTTTACCTCCTGGTTTAGGCCTTGAGCAAAATATTCTTTGGGAATGCCAATCTTTACATTCTTTGCTTCATCCTTAAGCGCCTGGGTAAAATCCACAACATCTTTGGGGGTAGAAGTAGAATCTTTACTGTCATGGCCACAGATAATATTTAAAAGATGAGCACAATCAGAGAAATTTGTCGTGATCGGACCGATTTGATCTAGGCTTGAACCAAAAGCCACCAACCCATAGCGTGAAACACGACCATAAGTAGGTTTAAACCCTACTACCCCGCAGAATGAAGCGGGCTGACGGATTGAACCTCCGGTATCAGAACCTAAAGCAAAAGGAACCAGACGCGCTGCCACTGCAGCAGCTGAGCCACCGCTAGAGCCACCGGGAACGCGCGAAAAATCCCAGGGATTCTTTGTCGTTCCATAACAGGAATTCTCAGTGGATGAACCAAAGGCAAACTCATCCATATTTGTGGTTCCAATGATTTGTAAGCCTGCTCTTTTTAGCCGTCCAATCACAGTGGCATCGTAGACAGAAATATGGGAAGAAAGGATTTTAGAAGCGCAGCTGATTCGTTTACCCTTTATGCAGATATTATCTTTTATCGCAATCGGGGCTCCTGCTAGGGCAGAAGCTCCTTCTTCTTTTAAGGGGTCTGGGTAGATTTCCACAAAACTTTTTAGCTGGGGATCTAGTTTTTTTATGCGCTCTTTAAAGAAAGAGTGAGCCTCATCGGGGGATACCTTGCCATCTTTAATGTTTTGAGCGATTGCGCAACCTGTAGAGAAAGTCAAATCCTTCATTTACTTCTCTAGCTTAATTATATGAGTTATTCGATTACCTTGGGTACTTTAAAATAATTTTCTTTTTTGGAGGGGGCATTATTTAAGATTCTGTCGGTATCCAGGCACTGGCAAGGTTGGTCTTTACGAAATACATTCTGATCCACATGTAACCCTCGCATAGGTTCAACCTTTTTAACATCCAGTTTCTTAAGCTTATCGATGTATTCTAAAATTTTTGACAACTGAGTGCCCAGATAATCTTTTTGGTCTTCGCCAATCTGTATGCGGGCTAGAAGCGCCACGTGCTCAACAGTCTTTCTGTCTATCATAATCCCTCCATTAAGATTGTTAGATTATACCACTTAAAGGCTAAAAATCTACAGTAAAATAAGCTGCACTTTAAGGAAGGTTTGAGTGGTAAGCCTTTAGGATTGGCGGAATTTTCCCCTAAAGAGAGTCAGTTCCAAAAACGCCTGTAGGCGCCGGGAACGACTGGGGTGACGCAGCTTCTTTAAAGCCTTGGATTCAATCTGACGTATACGTTCTCGTGTGACCCTAAACAACGCTCCCACTTCTTCCAGGGTCTTAGGAGCACCGTCTTCAAGGCCAAAGCGTAAAGTAAGAATCCTCGTCTCACGCTCTGTAAGACTCTCCATAGCTTGTTCCAGCTCTTCTTTAAGCATGGAAAAAACAGTGGCGTTTGCCGGAGACACTGCTTTTTTATCCTCCAGAAAGTCTCCGAAATAAGTATCTCCATCGTCACCGATAGGGGTATGGATTGAAATCGGCTGCTGGGACACTTTGATGATATCTTTGATTTTGCCGACCGGAAGCCTTAATTCTTTAGCCATCTCATCAGTGGTGGGCTCCCTCCCTTTTTCCTGAATAAAAAGCCGGGAGATACGAATTATCTTATTTATGGTTTCAGTCATGTGTACCGGGATTCGGATGGTTCGGGCTTGATCTGCAATGGCACGGGTAATGGCCTGGCGTATCCACCAGGTAGCATAAGTTGAAAACTTATAACCCCGTTTATATTCAAATTTCTCTACGGCCTTAATCAATCCGATATTTCCTTCCTGAATTAAATCCAAAAAGGAAAGCCCTCTATTTACGTACTTCTTGGCAATACTTACTACCAGCCTTAAATTTGCCTCTACCAGGGTCTTTTTGGAATGATTGTATAATTTCTGCTTGCCCAGTATCCTTTTTATTTTTACTTTTATATCTTCCTTGCCAAATCCTAATTTCTTTATGAGCTTGGTTTTTTGCAACTGTAATGAGCGTTTACCTTTCTTCTTTCTGCCGAACTTACTGATTTTACGATTAATCTTATCAACCCCGCGCACAATCCTTTCCATCTCAGAGATGATCATCTCGATAATTGCGATGGTAAAATTATAGCTTTTTAATATCTCTTTCTGGCGTTCGATGTTTTTTGTGCGCACCAGCTTGATATATAGTTTCTTTAGCCGTTTTATCTCTGTTTCTTTACATTT
>CP070684.1:7775-11967 GCA_020352775.1 Candidatus Omnitrophota bacterium | reverse complement strand
GCCGTTTTCAATCACCACTATTTTATCGGCATTTTTTATAGTTGAAAGCCTATGCGCAATAACTATGGTGGTCCTTCCCTTTACTGCTTCTTCAATCGCCTGTTGGATTAATTTTTCTGTATGCGTATCAAGAGAGCTGGTTGCTTCATCCAGAATCAATATTTCACTTGCCTTAAGCAAAGCTCTTGCGACTGAGACTCTTTGCTTTTCTCCTCCAGAAAGCCTCACCCCCATATCCCCTACTAATGTGTCAAGGCCGTCAGGCAGACCTTGAATAAAATCATATAGCCTAGCTTTTTTAACTACATCTATCAAAATATCATCACTTACTTTAGAATCAAATCCATACGCAATATTATTTCTTATTGTGTCATTAAAAAGTATTGTATCCTGACTCACAAGAGCCATATGACTTCTGAACGACTCTAATGTATAATCTTTTATATCTGTTCCATCGAGGAAAATAGACGAAGAAGGGCATTCATAAAAACGCAAAAGAAGATTAATAATGGTTGTTTTTCCAACTCCAGTGGGCCCCGCTAAAGCAGTCATTTCCCCTTTCTTAACTGTGAAATTAATTCCCTTTAATATTTCTACCCCCTTGATATAAGAAAAATTTAAATCTTTGAATTCGATTTCATTCTGAAGACCAGGAAATTGATGATTCCCTCCTCTTACAAAACTTTTATCTTTATCATCAAAAATCTCTTTAAGTTTTCCAACGGGCCCCTTTATTTGCGCCACAGAAGACCTAAGCACATTAAAACTACCAATAGCCATTGTAGATCTTCTTATAATAACAAAAAACAAAAGAAATCCAGATATGTCATGCGCTTTCCATACTGTCATAATAAAAGCAACACCAATGATTAAAACAAGAATCATTGAAGTTGTGATGATTTCATGCAATGGCATTATTAAAAAGCTTTTTTTACGCATGCTAAATTCCACTTTTTTTACTGTATCGCTTAAATTATTAAAATCTTTCCTTTCTTCCTTCTCTCTGTTGTATAGTTTTACAAGGGCAATACCTCTTATTATATCAAGGGCTTTTTTGTTTATCTGAATATACCAGGAAGCCTGTACTTTAGAAGTCTCTTTAATCTTTTCAATAAGAACCCTTACAGAATAATGAAGAATTGGAAAAACTAATAAAAATGCGAAGGTCAGTTGCCAGGAGATTAAAAACAAAATAATAATATAAATACACAAAGTAAAAATTGCTGTTATAACATATTGGCAATTAATTAATGCTTGAGAAATTATAGCTGGAAACTGATTCAGGAGAGTATTCAAATAAGCGCTGCCACCCCTATCGAAGAAAAGTTTCCCAAATCCAAGATAACGATCAAACACTGCTTTCCTCAAATTATTTGTAAACTTTCCAATTTGATAAGAAATGCCCAAAGAGGAAAAATATTGCAAGACGCTTTTAATTACCACTGCTGCAAAAATCATAACTATAATGAGTACGAGTGTGAAAGAATCCGTCTTTGTAAGATTTTCTGGTAATACGGCTATTATATTCTTAAAACCCGGTAACCCTCTTGCAAAGCCAAAATCTTGGTAAATAACTCCTTTAATAAGAGGAATTAGAAGCCCCAAGCTTAATCCCTCAAAAACCGCCACACCCATGGATAAAAAAGCAGGGATAATAAAGTACAAAAGCTTAATGTCCAATTTACGGAAAAATGCAGCTGTGTTTATTAGGGGTGCAATGAATTTCAGCATGCTAAAATTTTTCTTATTTTTTAATTCCCTAGTAAAACTCCTTTGGTCTAAAGACAATCTTAACTAAAATTATATAATAGTATTATATTATATAACAGCGGCGGGGTAAAATCAAAAATTCTAGAATTACAAAAGACAGCCTAGAATAATCAAGCCACAGGCTTATAAACACAGCGGGAAAGTAATATGCTGACCTCATAAAGGATAAACAAAGGTAAGGCTAGGCAAACTTGGGTAACTATATCGGGAGGGGTAAGGAGAGCAGCTACGATAAAAAGCCCTACTATCATTTCTCTGCGCCTCCTTGATAACATTGCAGGGCCTACCACGCCTATTTTAGTAAGAAATAAAATTATAAGGGGCAGTTGAAATACCAGCCCAAAAACCAAGGTAAACATCCCTAAAAACGAGATATACTTACTTACGGTAAGCATGGGTATTATGGTTTCAGTGGCAAAGCCTAACAGAAATTTAAGGCCCACCGGGAAAAGAAGAAAATATCCAAAAGCACATCCAGCCAAAAACAATATAAAAGAAAAAAATCCGAATATCCCTGCATACTTTGTCTCTTTTTTCTTAAGGCCTGAGGAAATGAAACGCCAAAGCTGATAAATCATAACTGGTGAGGCAAACATAAAACCAAAGATAATAGTGATCCAAAGATTAGCAATAAAGGCTTCGGTGGGATAGATAAATACTAAATTGCCAGCGGGTTTAGTAAAGAAAGATAACAACGAAGGCGCTTTGGAATACACCAATATCGCTGCGATGATGAAGAAAGCGAAAGATTTGATAATCCTACGTCTTAAATCCTCTAGATGTTCAACGAAAGTAAAGCGCTTCTCTGCCTCTATGGCTTGGCTCTTCTCTTGCCAGAAACTACTTTCCTTCATAATTTATATTATTCTTTTTTATCTTCTTCTTTTCCTTCAATATCCTCTTTTATATCTTTACCTGCTTTTTTAAACTCTTTGATTGCTTTGCCTATGGCACGGGCAATTTCCGGAAGCTTTGCTGCGCCAAATAAAAGTAAAATAATCAAAAAGATTAAAAGCAATTCTCCGGTACCAAATCTAAACATCTTTCACCTCCTTTAATGAGCAGATGATTTATGGAATTTTACCAAATTTCATAAGTCATAGTCCGCCAAAGGCGGGACGTCTGCGAATTAACACTGAGCAGCCCATTCAGTTATAATCAGGGCTGCGAAGTGCCATATTTATTTCCTTTATCAATAATTAAATTCTTTAAAAGAGAAACTTCATTACGTGTAAGATGCGTTCTTGTTGCTAAACGCCTTAAAGAATGTAGGGCTGTTTCTGCTTTCTTTTTATCTCTATGAGATTTGAGTTTCTTCTCCAGATAGGAAAATAATGTTTCAATGTCCTTTTTGGCTGCCAGCTCCAGCGAAGGTAGCTGGGATAATGTATGCAGTTCTTGTGCAATCTCATAACACACAATTCCTACTGCCAGTGATAAATTATAAGAAGGAAAGCCAGGATTGGCCGGAAGAAAAAAAACACTATCACATAAATCAATCTCTTTTTGCGAAAGACCAAAGCTTTCTTTGCCCAACACAATACTCACTCTCTTTTTTTGTGCTTGAGAAATAATAAGAGGAAGAATTTCGTCAAAATTATAAATAAACTTCTGGGCTCTCGTTCTTCTCGTGGTTGCGAATGCAAAATATGATTGAGCTAGTGCCTCTTTAAGAGTACTGAATTTATTTGCCCCCTCCAATAAATCCCGTGCTCGTTTCGCTACCTCATATGATTTGGGAGTTAAGTTGGGATTTACTAAAGAAAGGTGGGAAAAACAGGTATTCTTGAGTGTCCGGGCAACCAACCCAATATTTTCAGCCACCTGGGGACAAACAAGGACGATATCGATGTTATTTAAGATCTTGGCCTTATCGGAAGCGAACTTCCACACGATTTTTTTCTAAATATTTAAATACTTTATCTAACTCTTCTTCTCTGCCCTCAAAAGTTATGATTGCCCAGCCCATTTCAGTTGAGAAAGACGCTTCCAGAATCTTGGGGATCACATCAAAATTCTTTACGATATTATAAAAAAGAGGGGTATCCTTGAGTTCACCGGGAATGTTTAATTCTACTTCTCTGGTTGCCATAAAATACCTCCTTTTATTATTGCGATCAGATGTTCCAAAATTATTCTATCAGATTTTTAAAACGTGTAAACTCCTCTTTCGGAAGGTTAAAATATCCCATTTTCAATTTAGGGAAGCGTCTGCTAATTATTTTTATGAACTGCTTGATTCCCAGTGGGTTTTGCTTTTTATGAGGTAGGTGGTCTAAATAATAAGTAGGGTCGATATTTAAATTACGCCACTGGATCATATCAATAGCAGTATCTTTTATAAGCTTTGTAAGGACTTTGAGCTCTTGGGTAGTATCGGTAATACCCGGAAAGACTAAAAGATTAAGGGAAACAAACTTAT
>CP070684.1:4240-7675 GCA_020352775.1 Candidatus Omnitrophota bacterium | reverse complement strand
TTCCATTCTGAGTAGTAAGTAGGTTTGCGTCTTTTAGATATTCCAAATTCTTTTGTATCGCTGAATCTAAATCATCAATCTTTGTAGCTAGAATTGCTATATCTACCTTTTCGGTAAGCTGGGTAGCAGTTTTTACCTTATATACTTTATTACCTCTTGCTCCTTCAATAACTAATCCCTCTTTAAGCAAGGGGTCTCTCTGGTAGTCTTTTACTACTCCAATAACATCTTCTTTTTTAGAAAGACAACCTAAGAATAATCCTCCAATTGCTCCACAACCTAATACTGCTACTTTCACCCCGCCCTTCCTTTATAAATATATAGCCTTTAGCCTATACATAGTATTACCCCCCACTCTCCCCATTTACATTAGGAAGGGCGGGATTCATCCTTTCTCCAAATACCTCTTTAACGAGCTTAGGATCAGATCAATATTTTTTATATGCAAACGCTTAAATATAAGATTCCACATTATTTTATTAATCAGCCCCTTGATGTGATAATTAAATGCATAAATGGCTTTAAATGCATTATCTTTGGATTTTGCGACTGTTAGTTCCTCAAATCCATCAAACATCCCGTCCAGAAAAATCCGCTTTAGGCGTAAATTCTGGCTGTCAACGATCTCATTTCGTGTATGCCAAGCTGGCCCAAAAGGCAATTTTGTCTTTTGAAGATACACTGTGGATTGTTTTCTTGCTCCTGAAAGATTGATGAATCGCATCAGGGACTTTTTAGGCCACCAGTTGGCCTCTCCCCAAATAAGCAATTCCTCAAAAATCTCTTGAGGGCTAGAGGCAATCATAGCCTCCTGCACAATCATCTCATTCCTTGACATACTGCGAATAATCTACGTCCAGCTGGGAAAAGAGACGCTTCATCATATCTTTAAATGCCGGAGGCACTTCTTTAAAGAAAGCTTGGATTAAATCCTCATCTTCCACGTTCCCACCGCCTCTAGACTTAGCAAGCTCTTCGGCAGACTCTTTTACCAATCTCTGGGCAATAGAGCGATGAAACTGGGGCAGATTGCCCACCACTTTCTCAAACACTTCTTTAGTCTCGTGATTCCATATAATTTCAGCCATACCCTTCTCCTGCCTTTAAGAGGCAAACTCCAAAGCCCCTTTAATCATCTTCATCTCTGCTTCAAAATAGCGATAATCAGTGAACCCCATCTCACCGGTAATGAGATTATCTGAAACCGCCATTACCACTGCCACCTTCGTTTTATATAGGTTGGCTACAGTAACAAAAGGACTAGTCACCATATCAACCGCAACGGCACCTTTTTTTATATAACCATTAACGATTTCTTTTGTTTCTCTAAAGATTGCGTCTGTGGTCCAAACCCCACCCCGATGTGTACCACTAATTTTCTTAAATACATTCTCTAATTTATCCGTTAACCCTTTGTCGACTTTAGCCATATAACCATCATCCACATAATATTTAGTGGCCCCGTCTCCGCGTAAAATATTATCAGCAACAATAAAATCACCGATCTGAATGTCTTTAGATAGCGCACCGCAGGAACCAATCCTAATCAAAGTCTCCACTCCCCCTTCACATACGAGCTCAGTTGCAAATGCTGAATCAGGAGCATAAAATCCTCCGTTTCCCACAGTTACTTTCTTACCTTTATATGTTCCTGTCCAAAAAGTATATCCTAAAAAGGTAAAATTCCTTACTGGATTTTCCAGCTGCTCCATGCACATTTTGGCGCGTTGCGGCTGGCCGCTAATGATAGCAATCTTACCAAAATCTCCCGGCCTAAACTGTAAAGTATCAAGCAGTGCTTTTGCGCTCATATGAACGTCTCTTTGCATCATGATAAGCTCCTTTGCTTTAGAAGTTGTTTATCAATCTTTCCTGTCCTATTTTTGGGCAATTCGCTAACAAACTCAAAGTGGTAAGGAATTTTAAAATGGGCCAGATGCTCTTTAAGAAACTCCCTTAACTCATCCGGCTCCAGATTTCCGCCATGATTTAAAACTATAAATGCTTTAGGAACCTCTCCCCTTAATCTATCAGGCACCCCGATAACTGCTACCTCCTCAACCTTAGGATGGTGATGGATTTTTTCTTCTACTTCAGCGGAAAACACAATCTCTCCCGCAACTTTTATCATTTCTTTCTTTCTGCCGGCGATATAATAAAGGTGTTCATCGTCATAATAAGCGATATCTCCAGTTTTAAACCACCCATCCGAAGTAAGCACCTCTTTGGTTAAACCATCTTCCTTAAAATATCCCCGCATTACAGCTTCCCCTTTTACCCACAGCTCTCCTTCCTGATTAGGGCCTAAAGCCTTTTCTTCTTTATCTACAATCTTTGTCTGCATAGCAGGAGAAAATTTACCAATGCTTCTAACCTTATCGATGTTGGCAGGAGAAATTGTATTGGGAGCGGCAGTCTCAGTAAGCCCCCAGCCATTAAGTAACTTAGCATTGGGGTAAGCCTGGTGAAATCTATTAAGAAGTGCAGGTGATGAAGGAGCTCCGAATACCACTGCATAGCGAAGGGAACGCAGATTAAACTTATCATATTCTTTCATTGAAAGAATAGCCACAAACATTGCCGGAACAATACAAAATATCGTAGCTTCATATTTCTCGATGTGTCTTAAGAATTCTAAGGGCTGGAATCGCTCCATAAGAATAAGAGTGGTTCCAAAGTAAAGCATCAACAAAATATAATCCAATCCGCCTACATGAGAAAAAGGAACCCCGCCACACAAAAACACATCGTCCTCTTTAACACCTAAAAAGTGATCGATAGTCTGTACTGGATTATTAAGATGTCTAAAATCAAGCATTACCCCTTTAGGGTGGCCGGTTGAACCTGAAGTATAAAATATAGAAGAAAGCTCATTCGGCTCTATTTCTGCGCAAGGCTCTATCTCTTCGGTATGCGCCAAAATTTGATTCCAGGAAGTAAATCCATCTTGTTCTTCTCCGCAAATGACTACTTCTTTTAGGCTAGGACATCTATTCTTAACATTAGGTATCTCAATCCCTTTCTTTGGATATGCAACAAAAATCTTGGCTTCACTATGATTGATGAAATTAATTATTTCTTCTTCGGTAAGCATAAAATCAAGAGGAACAATGCTTACCCCAATGCTTAAAGAACCTAAGAAGCTAAATATCGCTTCGGGGATGTTAGGAAGAAAAACCGCAACTTTATCGCCTTTCTTTATCCCCTTATTTATCAAGTGGGTAGCAAACTTAAAAGAGAGTTCTTTAAGCCGATAAAATGTTATTCGATTGTCTTGAAAAATTAGGGCTGGCTTCTGGTCAAATTTTTGAGCCTGCTGTAATAACAACTCTTTTATATTCATAAAACACCTCCAAATATATAGTAAAATTTGATTAGTAAAATTTTACTAATTTAATTAAAATAGTCAAGCATTTTTTACAAAACAAGAAATGC
>CP070684.1:0-4140 GCA_020352775.1 Candidatus Omnitrophota bacterium | reverse complement strand
CTAGCCGTTTTGTTACCTGTGCTATGAAAGATATGTATGCTGCTATACTATCCGCTATCGAAAAAAATGGCTTTGATGTATTCAACAAACGAGCTCACGTAAATAATAAAGGTAAAACATTGATTGCCTTAAAAATATTATTTACGGGTCAATTCTTATGAAAATCACTCTGGCAAAAACAGCGGGTTTCTGCTTTGGGGTAAAACGGGCACTGGATAAGCTCCTTGAAGCTGCACAATCAAATTCAAAAGTTGTAATCCTTGGCGATATTGTGCACAATGAAGATGTGGTGCGCTCCCTAAAAAAAGTCGGGATAAAAAAAACCACCAAGCTCACCAAAGGTGATGGCACCACCCTTCTTATACGGGCACACGGAACTCCACTAAGAACCTATCAAAAAGCGCAAAAACTTAACTATAATATCGTGGATGCAACCTGCCCTATGGTTAAAGAAATACACAAAATCGCCAAAGATGCCGAAAACAAGGGCTATAAAATTATTGTAATTGGAGACAAAAATCACGACGAAGTACGCGGCATCATGGGACAGCTTGAAACAAAATCCCTGGTAATAAACACTTCTTATTTTCCCCTAAAAGAAATTAAAAAAATCAAAAAGGCTGCAATAGTCGTACAATCAACGCAAAATACAGAAAAAGTTCTTAAGCTTAGCGAGAAATTAAAAAAATACATCAAGGATCTTAAGTTTTTTAATACGATCTGTAACCCTACCAGAAGGAAACAAGAAGAAATAAGAAAAATGCCCCTTGAGAATGATTTAATGCTTATTGTCGGATCAAAAACAAGCGCCAACACAAAAAGACTATATGAAATATCAAAATCATTAAATAAACAAAGTCACTGGATTCAATCAAAAAAGAATATTAATCCGGTATGGTTTAGGAGGGCAAAAAGCGTAGGAATCACCGCAGGGGCCTCAACCCCGGAATCAACAATACGAGAAGTTATCAACCACATTAAAAAAATAACTTCTTAATTACCATCCACTAAATCTGCCACTATCCGCGAACTAGCAATAACAACTGGCAATCCTCCGCCAGGCTGAGTGCTTGCTCCGGTGTAGTATAAATTTTTTATGCGCCGGTCTAGGTTGGAAGGCCTAAAAAATGCACTCTGCATCAGATTATGAGAAAGACCAAAGGTGGCGCCATATTTTATATTGTAGCGGGTTATAAAATCACGGGGATAAAAGGTGTGTTGGACTTCTATTAAATCTTCTATGTTTGTCCCTAAATTCTTATTAAGAACACTAAATACATGTTCTCTTAGCTTCTGTTCTGACATTGATGCATCAGTGCCTCCTTCTAGATTCGGCACTGGAACAAGAACGTATAATATTTCTTTACCCTCAGGTGCAAGAGAAGGATCAGTAACAGTAGGCACATGCACATAAAATGAAGGCTCTTGCGGCACAGTCTTTTCATTAAATATCTGATTTAAGTTTTTCCTTAAGTCTGATGAGAAAAATAAGTTGTGGTGCGCAAGGCCGTTGACTTTTTGCTTTAAGCCCAGATACATAAGATACACTGAACAGGAATATTTATATCTTGGTATCCGCCTCTTAAGCAACGTACTCTGCGAATACGCATAATCAGCATTTACCACTACTTTATCAAAAACCTCTGCTTGATTATCAAACCTTAGCGAAACTCCATCCTTAGAAGCTGCGATATTTTTCACCTCACGCTCATAGTTTAATGAGACCCCAAACTTTCTAGCCACCTTCTCCAAGGCCTTCGCAATACAATACATCCCCCCGATAGGATGATATATTTTTTGGACATGATCCGTATAAGAAATCACACTGTAGAAGGCTGGAGATTCAAAAGGAGAAACCCCGATAAACATCGCCTCAAAAGTAAAAAGATAACGCAACTTATCACTTTTAAAGAACTTTCCTGCTAATTGCCAATAAGATTGTAGTGCTTTAAGCTTACTAATAAGCGTTAAATAAGAGGGGTTTAATAAATCTTTTGGTGAAAAACACTTATAGAGCAATGGACGGGTTGCATTATAGATACGGGTGACTTCCTCGATAAAAGCATCAAAAGAGCGCGCAGCTCCTTTCTCAATTCTTTCCAACTCCTCTTTTGTCTTTTCGCTATCCTTATAAACTGTGATGCAATCACCGTCCGGATAAAATACTTTATAGCTGGGATCTAAAACAACTAAATCAAGATAATCTTTTAAGTCTTGGCCGCAATAAGAAAATACTTCTTGGAAAAAATCAGGCATCAACACAAAGGAAGGGCCAGTATCAAACTTAAATCCTTTATCTTCAATAATATTGCAACGACCCCCGCAGCGATCCAATTTTTCATAAACCTCTACCCTGTGCCCCTTATAGGCAAGACGTGCTGCAGTTGTCAGCCCCCCTATCCCAGCGCCTACTATCGCCACTTTTTTATCCACTTTTAATACTCGATTCCCTTTCTGGCGGATACTTTCTTATCGAAAGGATGCTTGACTTTTTTAATGCATGATACATAATCGGCAAGTTTTAACAATACCCCAGGAGCGCTACGGCCAGTTAAAATAAGCTCTGTAGCTTTTGCTTTATTTATAATCCGTTTTAAATCTTTTTGAGAACAAAGCCTTAAAGCTAGTACATTTAAGATTTCATCAAGAATAATAACATCATATTTTCTCCCCCGTAGTATCTCAGCAATTTTCTTTAAGCTCTGCTCTACTGACTTTTTTGTTTCGGCATGATCAAACTCACCCTTTTTTAAAAATATGGGATGAATTTGATTTTTAAACCTGTCGATTCTTATCTTAATCTTTTTAAGGGCTTTTATTTCTCCGCAGGGCGAGTTTGGGTCTTTTAAAAATTGGGCGATATATACACGTTTACCCCAACCTAAAGCACGTAATGCCAGCCCTAGACTTGCAGTGGTTTTACCTTTGCCATCACCTATATAAACATGAACCATAATTTTATTACCCCCAGACTTGCAAAAGTAACTAAAACAGCCGCAATTAACATCCCTAAAAATATTGCTAAAAACGCCCTGCCAAATTTAAATTCGAGTAAGGTCGCAGCCACCGACCCTGACCACACCCCTGAACCAGGCAAAGGAATTGAAACAAATAAAACCAATCCCCAAAACCCATAAGTCTGCACCATCTTTGATTTTTTCTCAACCCTTTCAAACCACCAACGCAAAACCTTACCGATTCCCTTCATCTTCTCTAATTTATTTACGGACCATTTTAAGAAAACTAGAAGCGGAATGATTGGAATAGTATTCCCTATAATCGCAAGGAAAAATACTTTAGCCGCTCCCATACCATTGGCAATACCCAAAGGAATCGCTCCTCTTAGCTCCACAAAAGGAGAGGCAGAAATTAAAACAATCCACAATTCATTCGCGATATCCATATTTTCCTATTAATGGAACAAACACACACCCAGAGTGTGACTTAACTTTCAACTCTTCTTCAGAGACTTTCTCAGCCACAGTAAGGGTTTGGTAAAAAAGAGTTCCTAACGGAATTACAATCTTTCCTCCGATCACAAGCTGTTGGGCCCAACAGGGTGATATTTTAGGAGCAGCAGCAGTAACAATCATTCTATCGTAAGGAGCGTGTTCTGGCCAACCCAAAGTTCCATCCCCTACATGAACCTGGACATTGTAGCCTAAAGAATCAAGGGTCGTTTTTGCATTCTGGGCTAAAGAATCTATGCGTTCGATGCTGTAGACTTGCGCTCCCATGTGGGCAAGGATTGCAGCCTGATAGCCACTACCAGTTCCAATCTCTAAAACCTTCTGTCCCGCTCTAACCTCAAGGAGCTGTGTCATTAAAGCTACCATGTAAGGCTGGGAAATAGTCTGGCCTTCTCCAATAGAGATCGGATAATCATTGTAAGCGAAAATTCGCCGATATTCAGGAATAAATAAATGGCGTTGGACAGAACTAAAAGCCTCAATTATTTTAGGCTCAGTAATCCCCCTTTGAACTATTTGGCGCGCAACCATGTCTTTGCGGCGCTCGTTAAACTTGTTTTCCTTCATGTTTTAATTTACGAAGAAACCTCCAGAACCGCAATGTATCCGCCACAGGACGGATTTTACTTCGTGCTCCCTTAAAATAAATACTTTCTATGGGGATACTCTT